>NZ_BDHH01000001.1 GCF_001748365.1 Fusibacter sp. 3D3
GTTCACAAAATTATCGTTAAAAAAGACATCGATGCCGACAATGAAACGGCTAGCATCATCAATAAGGGCAATAATGAACACTTTGTGTTTCTTACCGTCTTGCGTTTTAAGATAAGGTCCCACACTGGTATCCCCACACCAAACTTCATTGATATGAGGGCGTTCATAACGTCGCATGTCTTGATTGGTAGTGGTCTTTTGATGGATCGCAAGGTGCTTTATAAAGCGATTGACCGTTGATTCTGATAATTCAGAGGGTTTTATACTCCCAGTTTCTCGAAGCTGCCTGAAAATTGCAGCAGAAGACATACGCGGGTAGTTGGATTTAAGGTATTTAATCTGTTCTTGAAGCTCATCATCAAGTTTGCGAGACTTTCCCGTATCCGATCTAGAGGCAGGTAGTAGTGCGTCGAAACCGCCACGTTGATAACTGTTATACCAATGTTTAATGGAAGCGGGTGCAAAATGCTTAATGGTGCCCTTTGGGGTACTGACACCTTTACTTGAGGCATCACGAAAGAAAGCCTCCTTAGATTCGTATTGATCAGATAGACCAGAAATAAGTGGAGCGATGATAGAATAGCGCATCAAAGCGATTGCATGAGTTTGATCGTGAGTCATAGTATGTTCCTCCTTTAGAATTATCTTCATTATAGGAGCAAATATAAAGTTGGTCGTGTTAGGTTATGTGGGTTTTAGAAAAAGGAGATTAGGCGTTCGTTTAATCTGCATAAACTGGCGATTGAAGTTTGAAAAAGAGCGCTTTACTAAATTGTTTGAAGGGCAAAGAGGTAAAGAAGCAGCAAGGAGGCGGTTTAACCAATGACAGAGATATTGTTTAATAACATACCGAATATTGCTCTCATCGATAGAGGGCGTGTCTTCCATGATAGGCGTAAAGTCATCAGAGCGTTTATGGCAGTTTATAATACGAACTTGGTCATGGAGAGAGATCTGAGAATAAGGGACTATGGAGGCTAATAGAATGGCATGAGTTGTTTTACAAAATGAACAGATGACACGTCTGATGCGTAAGGTTACTGAAGCATCTTCATACTTAATATCACGGTTATAGTAACCATGAATAGACATGCATCCCGAATGGCCACAAATACATCCCAACTGATGATTCTGAAGATTATTTAGGACATTATCGTATAAAATTTGAGAAATAGGATTGCAATTATCCGTTAAAATCGTTATCATATGAATTGTTATAGACGAGGTCTATCTCCTCTCTGTAATGAGTTTCAGCAGAAGTCAAACTTTGGTCGGGGAGACTTCTGTTGTATGAATGAAACTTAATGTATTCATGATAACATAAGAAGTTAGCGAATAAAATAATTTGATGCATCATGCAACAGATTAAAATGTCCACTAACTTCTTTTATTTTGACTGAGATAGGGTTATTCAAAAGTAAATAATGTGCGGGATAACATTAAATGAAGGTAGACAGTGGTCGTTGAAAGCTTAGAATGACCAAGCAGTTTTTGAATAACGACAACATTGGTTCCGGCAAGAAGCAGATGTGCCTGAAAGCTGTGTCTTAAACTGTGAATCGTGGCTTTTTTAGGAAATCCTAAGAGATCACACTTGGTCCTAAACACCATTTGAATGTTCCGCGTCGTCAATGGTTTGCCTTTTGAGAAGCTTTGAAAAAGGTAATCTTTAGGGTGATATTGCTTGTAGTAAATTCTTAAAAGATCAAGAGCACTTTTTGAAAGCAGTGTATAGCGTTCTTTGAGTCCTTTGCCATCTCTGACGCGAATGCGCATCGTATCTGAATGAATATCAGAGACTTTGAGGTTCATAAGTTCCCCAACGCGCAAACCCGAAGAGTAACAGACTACAAGCATGGTTTTATGCTTAAGATTTGTGACAGAGTCAAAAAGTGCGTGAATTTGTGCGGGTGTTAAAGCAATTGGAAGCTTAGACGGCTGTTTCACTCTAGGAATATCGACCATATTCCATTCACGACCAAGAGTAGTTTCGAAGAAGAATTTAATGGCACTGTAGTTTGAATTTACATAAGATCGACTGAGCTTTCTACTGGTAATTGCATCATGTAAAAATTCGCGCACATGATCATAGGTGAGATTCTCAGGTGGCAAGTTGTGAAATCCTGAAATTTTCTTAACCCCTTTAAGGTAGACAACAACGGTCTTTGGACTTAAACCTCTGAGTTCCATATCCATTTGCATTTTAGATAATAATTTAGACATAAAAAATAGCGCCTTTTCTTTTAGATTCAGAATAAGAATATCTAAAGAAAGCACTATATGTCTAGGGCAAAAAGATTTAAAAAGTCACCGCGGTAGCGGTTTCGTCCAACAGAGGATTCTCAAAATGCCTTTATTGGCATGCCTCATGCAAGCCTGAGGCAAGAGTCACGCCAATTCTCAGCTAATCGCTTGTCACCGTTTTTGTGAACTTGGATCAAAAACGTCGCCAAGCGAACGCCGAGACCGAGACACTTCGAGAATCCACGGGACGTTAGCTGAAATCAGTCCTGAAAGGGGGTAATGATTTGAAAAATACAGATTCAATAAAATTTGAAAAAGCTTTAATATCTCAAGACCTTGAAACAATAAGAACCGTTCCAAAATCAGATTTACATAATCATTTTGTATTAGGTGGAAATAGACAGTTTTTAAAAAATAAGACTGGTAAGCTGATACTTCCAATTAAAAAGACTCTAGGCTCTATGAATGAAATGCATCATTGGGTTTCAGAGAATTTAGGTGAAGATTATAATACTCCAGATATGAGAAAACTGCTTGTTGAAGCAACATTTGTACAAGCAAAAGAAGATGGAATAAAGATACTTGAAATAGGGGAAGATGTATGGGGACTAAATGAATTTTTTAATAATGATATTGATGAGCTTATATCAACATTCAAAGAAGCAAATAGAAGAATTTCTCCTGATACTGAACTTAGACTGCAAATTGGATTATCCCGTCACTGCAGCATATCCTATTTAGAGAAGGTACTTGAGCCATTTTGGGGAAGATCGGAGTTTTACTCCATCGATATATATGGAGATGAATTTTCTCAACCAATTGAGAATTTCAAAAATATATACAGAAAAGCAAAATTAAATGGATTAAGATTAAAGGCGCATGTTGGAGAATGGGGTACAGCCAGTGATGTGATTCAAGCAGTTGAACTGTTAGAGTTAGATGAGGTTCAACACGGAATATCTGTTGTAGAAGATGAATATGCAATAAAAATGATAAAAGAACGCAATATCCGAATGAATATAACCCCAACGAGCAATGTCAAATTGGGACGTGTAGGGAGCATAAAGGAACATCCAATTAGGAAAATGTTTGATAAAGGAATAGATTTAACAATAAATTCAGATGACATATTAATTTTTGATAGTGAAGTGAGTCAAGAATATTTGACATTATTCAGAGAAAAGGTATTCAGTGCTGATGAATTAGATGTAATCAGATTAAATGGATTGAAGAATATATAGACTGACTTCAGCTAACATATACTGATGTTTCTGATGCGCACAAAAAAATAACGCCTCAAGTCACACTTTTCAGCGCATCAGGAACGTCATGTTGAACGAAGCCGCGTACCATTACCTTTGGGTATTGAATATTTCCTTCTTTATATTATCTCAACACCCATGCAGCATTTTAGAGATATACAAGCGTGCCATTGCAGTAGAATCATCAAATTTTACGCCATAAGGACACAGTTTCCCCCTCCCCATTGTTAACTAAGATTTCAATATTAACTATAAATAACGAGGAGAAAGTATTATTGATTATATGTATTGGGTAGTTGAGTATGATGACAGTTCTATCAACTATATAAGATTCACTGATGGAGTTGAAGGTAATCCATTTTTGGACTAATGGATAGAATAAACTGTACAACAAAAGACCCCGGATGAGCTCTCATTATTTTATCTCCTGAGTTTTCAGGATAGATATCTTTTTTATTGTACTACATTTCTTTTTATTGTACTACATTTCTTGCAAAACTAACTTCCGTTTAAGCATCGTAAGCGGAACTTAATTTTTCATTTAAGATTTAAACTAAAGCCTTAAAAATCAATTGTTTTAGGCTTGACAATATAGGAAGAGAACGAATTTAAATTAACATTTAAGTAATTTTATAGTATGTGATAGCATGCTATTGTTCCAATTAGGACGTTTTTTGTTCCAATTAGGCCATATATGCTAAAAGCATTATGTTTAATGGTATAATGATCTTGCGATTCTTCGTAGATTTTCCTCTATTATGGATGTGAAATTTACTGGAATCTAGGTTATATGACGCACGCGTCATATGTGGAAAAAAAATAAGGAGAATATAAGTATGAAAAAAGTAATGTCATTTATGTTAATTCTAAGCATGTTAGTAGTAGGTTCATCTCTATCTTTTGCTCGAGCACAAAACGATTCAATACTCTCTGATGAATCAAATCAAAGTTTTCTGGATTCAATATTGGGTGGAAACTTGATGTATACACTTAGGTCAGAACTACCTTCAAATTTTGTATACTCAGGAACAGACAAAACATTTTATACTAAGAATATTTCTGATTATGGCGAAAGCGGAGGCCAACTGTATGAATCAGCAGAACGTGTTATAGGAAATAATATGTACTTAAAAACAGGAGCTACTGGTTTAAATAATGAAAATGAAAGCTGGATTTATATTGGAAATGAATTCATATTTTCTGGTGCAAGCTCATATGCAACTGTTTATGTTACAGGAAATTATAATGCGTATTTAGGCGTAACTGCTACAGGGTCAGCTACTGCACAATATAACCTAGTTGCAGAAGTCTATGATATGGAAAATGGTTCAAGGGTTGGAAGTAGAACGATTGATTCTTGTAGTATTGCTGGCATGGCAGATATTGAAATCCGATCTGGCTCGATCAATAAAGGAATCCCTGTTAATTTCATCAGTGGTCATGCATACAAAGTTATACTTAAAGCTGAAGCAGTCGCTAAAGCTGATATGCTAGCACGTGCATCCATAGATATATATGAAAGCCCTTACAAAATTACACTATCTTCAATTAAAGTTGGATTCTAATGAGGGTAATTGAAATGATTCAAAACTGGACCCGAAAAAATAGAAGATGGATTATAAAGCTATTCATCGCATCCATTATACTTACGATTATTTTTAATTTAGTTCTATTTATAATGTTCTTACAATCTGGCGCTGAGATAGGATTAGACTATTTAATAAAACCTTTTCCAGCATATTTTGATAGCTGGTTAATGATTTTTGTAACGCTCATAATTTACAGATATATCATACATTTTTTTACACACCTATGATGGTTAGAGCTTTTCAAATCTTAAATTTAAAAAAGACGCTCATCAGTTTTCTTACTGGTAAGCGTCTTTTAATTCATAACTGTTAAAATTTAGGGATTTTACGTCACATTAAAGTGTTATAATATATTGATAAATGCAATAACTTTAAATGAATCGAAAGAAAGTTCGGAAATAGAAAATATTTCCATATGCTTAAAGAAAAATCATTGCGACTTGAATTTTGAGCACAAATCAACTAACTTTGGAAAAAACCGTAGAATTGACCCACTTTTTCACTTAAATCTGACCCACCCTTGAATTATTAATGGGTGGATCAGGTTTCTTTATAAATTCTAATAAGCAAACCGTTACATAAAGCCCATAATATCATCACACAATTTACATGCAAATATACATGTAAATATGATATGATTGTATTAGAAGAGGTGAGAATTATGATTGCAAAAAAATTAGATTTAAGAAATGCCCTTGACCATATTATATCGGTATCGGACTTAGGAAGAGGAAAGGCTTCAAAAGTTATTCAAGACGTGGAAAGAAACAAAGATCAATACATTGTTGTAAAAAATAATAGACCACAAGCAGTGATATTATCAGTCGATGAATATAATAATTTGATGGAAACTCGTGAAGAATTGGAATTGTTATTGATAGCAACAAAACGAATTAGTGAAAATAATCATGATGAATATACGAGTTTAAAAGTAGTCATGGAAGAACTTGGAATAGCTGATTCTGAGATAGATGATCTTGTTGAAAGCGTGGATATTGAATAATGTGGGAAGTAAAATTTTGTGAAGAGGCGACAAAAGATTAAAGAAAATTGGATAATAGTATTGCAAAGCAAGTTTTAGCGGGAATAAAAAAAGTGAGCCAAAATCCATTACGACAAAGTGAAGGCGGATATGGAAAACCGCTAGGAAGCCATAATGCAACTGAATTGACAGGATTTTTTAAAATTAAATATAGAGGAATAGGGATTAGAGTCGTATATACAATAGTAAGGCAGAAAAATGTAATGAACATAATTGTTGTTTGGGAGTTTAGACCATGGATGGTTACTCCAATTTTTGCAACATCGAGTCGGGGACAAAAGAATCATAAGTTTAGTACAAAGATGGTTGAAAGCTGGAGTCATGGAAGATAATAACTTTACAGAAAGCGAAGCCGGGGTTCCGCAAGGTGGTTCCATAAGTGTTTTGCTTAGTAATCTTTATCTTCATTATGTATTAGACTTATGGTTTGAAAAGATTGTAAAACCCAAACTCAAAGGCGAAAGTTATTTGATACGGTATATAGACGATTTTATAATATGCTTTCAATACCGAGAAGATGCACTGCAATTCCCAAAATCACTTGAAATCCGATTAGCAAAATTTTCACTTACACTAGAACCTAGTAAAACGAGAATGGTTGAATTTGGACGATTTGCTACCAAGCAGTCAAAGCGATGGAAGGAAAAGTTACAAACTGTATATTTTCTAGGGTTCACACATTTCTGTACGAGAAACCAGAAAGGAAATTTTATGGTGGGTCGTAAAACAGAGAAAACAAGGTTAAGTAGAATCATCAGAAAAGTATGTGATAAAATAAAAGTAATACGTCATTGGAGCATAAAAGACCAGATGATTATAATAAACCAAATTTTGCAAGGACACTACAATTATTACGGAATGGGCGGTAATTATCAAGGGTTAAGAAAAGTGTATGACAAGGTCAAAATTTACTGGAGAAAAATGCTAAGTAAGCGGAGTTGGAAAGGCAAGATAACGTGGAAATTATTTGAAAAAAATCACGAAATATTCCCGCTATTGCAACCAAAAGTTAAGATATCATACAGGAATATGCAAACTTACGCGATGCTGTGAAGCAAGGTCATATTTTGAAGAGCTAGGTGCGGGAAATCCGCACGCCTGGTTCTGTGGGGGTCTGGGCTATGAATTGCATAGCCCTTCTACCCAGAGAAAGAGGGCGCAATCCCTCTGACTTACCCGACTTCAGAACATAAAAAAATGTCTCCATAAATTAAAGAGACAAATCTATAAAAGATTTAAAAAATCTTCTAATGAAATATTTACTTGTTCTAAGATACTTTTTAAAGTGCCTCTAGCAATTTCGGAATGAATTGGAATTATAACAACACGAACAGGGAATGACTGATTTTTATATTTGGTATGACTTCCTCTTTGAGAAACTTTTTGAAATCCGATTTTTTCTAAAGCTCGAATAATTTCTTTAGGAGCCAATATTGGATACTTTGAACCCATTAGATAGCAACCTCCAATGTAGTTATTAGTGTTTGATGATTTTCAATGATTGCATCATCATCTTCATAATATAGTTGGACAGCTTCAGTTAAATTTGAAATGGCATCTTCAATAGTTTTTCCCTGTGAAGCTACATTATTTTCAATACATTTAGCAACGTACCAATCTTCTTCTTTTTGAATTATAGCTGTTATTTTAACTAACATAATATCACCTCTTTATATGTGGTATGCTTATACACATTATATCATTAATATATGAGAAAATGAAGCTTGAGCAAAAAACTCACTGAAGAATATGGCAGGGGTTACAGCCGAAGTAATCTATGGTTAGAGTGTCAAAAAACAAAAAGTTCAGCAGCTAACACCATATGATGCGTTTACGGAAAATACGTGATGTCGCATATATTTGAGGGTTCGTGCGAAACTGTTTTTTGACACTCTAATTAGTTTTAGAGAATAAGAGTTTAAGCTTTTTTATATCACAGGGTCAAACCCTATGGAATTTATCAATAAATAGGGCTTATTTTTCAATCTTGTTGAGTAGGTTAATCGCAAATAAATTTTGTACTTTTTGTAAAAGATGCTTTGGTTTAGAAACTGCAGTTGTTATAATAAAGGGGTATAGTCCGCCTACTGCACAAACAAAGAACATAATTTCAGGAGGGTATAGAGTTAGGAATGACCAAGTTTTGGTGATTAAATTCTCTAGACGTTGTGCTGCATATACAGAAAACTGATTACTTTTTTCTGTAGTCGTATTGAAGTTTATAATGATAACAAAGGATGTGATTTTATGGCAATTCAATTTAGAAACTATACTACTGAAGTGGGTATTACAGGAGACAATTTTAAGGTAAGAAGTTTTTTATTACAATTAGGATATTCAGAGTTTAGCTATGCAAGATGGGATTGGATGACAACACATAGTTACCTGGACAAAAATGCTGTTGGTAAAATCGGGCTATGGGAGGATGAGGACAGACTTGTTGGTATTGCAACATTTGATACAAGACTTGGAAGTACATATTGTTTGGCCTTTCCTAATTACGCTTATTTAAAGAAAGATATGCTGATATATGCAAAAGAACATCTTACTGGCTCAGGTGAATTTGGCGTCGTAATTTCTTCAAATGATCTAGCTTTTCAAGATATTGCCGCTAGTCTTGGATTTACTGCAACAATGGACAAAGAAGAGGATGCAATTTTTTATTTTGATAAAACATCGGTAGAGTATCAACTTCCAAATGGGTTTCATATAACAACCATGAAAGAAACCTATGATGCTTATGAGTATTTAAGGGTATTATGGAAGGGGTTTAATCATGAACTTAATGGTGAAGGAAATTTCACTTTCACGGATGAAAAGAATCAAGGTGTTCATGCTGAAATGAAGCGTCCAAATGTTGACTTAAATCTTAAGGTAGCAGTTGTTGGGCCAGATGGTCATTTTGTTTCATATTGTGGCATGTGGTATGACGAAAAAGCTGGCTTTGCAGTCATAGAACCTGTTGCAACAGATCCTGAATATAGAAGAATGGGTTTAGGAAAGGCTGCGGTTTTTGAGGGGATTCGCCGCGTCGGAGAGTTAGGTGCAAAGAATGTTTTGGTTGGTTCATCACAGCAGTTTTATTACAGTATTGGTATGCGACCATTTGCGGTAGCATCGGTGTGGAAGTTACTGGCATGATGCAATGCTAGTGCCACTTTTCCCCTAAGGGTCAAAAGGAGCGACTTCGGTAATCACGGAAATGTTAATCAACATGCTATTGAAATAGGCATAATTTTTTGTCTTACAATTTAAAAATATAAATTCAAACGCTCTAATTCATTATTAAAATAGAGATTATTCACCATAAAATACTAATATAGCGAGGTCATTATGAAATTTATTAGAAACCCAGAGAATATTCATCCACCATTAGCAAAATATGTTCATCAAATTGAAATCAACGGAAATTACAGATGGCTTAATTTATCAGGTCAAGTTGGAATGGACCTGAACGGTATGCTTCCAGATGATCCAATGGAACAAATGGAGCTTGCATTTTTGAATATAAGAAGGAACTTAGAAGCTGCAAATATGGAGATTTGTGATTTAACAAAGCTTACGTTCTATATGGTAGGCGAATTTGAGGCTCAAAAACGTAGAGAAAGTATAAGTCGTTTTCTAAATGGAGTTGAAATCTGCATGACTATGATATATGTCGCTGGTTTGGCAAGTAAAGATATCAAAATAGAGATAGATGCTTGGGCTTGTAAAGCAGTTGATTAGGGAAAATGCTGAAATTGCCTAGTTGGCACAGTGTTTGCGGTGCGCAAGTCCAGCGCCAAGTTGCTCTAAGGAACAACAGGCAACTTCGTGAACACGCCTCTCATTATAGGAAAAATTTTTGCAAAAGATTTATGTAAAAAAAAGAAACTGAGAATTACTCGATTTCAACAATACCATAAATAATATCAAAAATTTCACGCATTAAACTAGAAGGCAATTGTTCATGAAAAGTGGCGTTACTAAAATTAATATCAAGGGCTTTAACTTGTTCACACATTATAAAACCAGAAGTTGAGGTTTTGGAATCTAACGGAACATGAAGAGGAAAATTTCTGTTAGTATTTGTTATTGGACAGACTAAAGCCATTTTTGTTAATTTATTATATGTTAGATTACTTACAACAAGTACTGGTCGTCTTCCTCGTTGCTCATGTCCAGCTTGTGGATCGAAATCTAAATATATGATATCGCCTTGATTAGGTATATAAGACATTATAGCACCTCTCTACCAATTGAATTTCCAGTATCCCACTCGGAGCATTGATAATTACCATCGTAATCTTTGAGTCGTTCTTTGAGTGTTTGATGTCTGTGAAAGGGTTCAAGGATAATGCATCCATCAACAACTTTAATGTCTAAGTCTTCATCAGAAGAAATATTTGCGTTTTCGAGAATAGATTTTGGAATTCTTATCCCTTGACTATTACCCCATTTTTGGACTTTAGCAAGCATAAAAAGTCTCCTTTCAAAGTTAATTATAGAGATAGTATATACTAAGTATATACCTGAAATCAAGTGAAAATATACAAAAAATAAAATGAATGCTAAAATTCATCCTATAACACGTCACTGGAAATCATTCTGATGTCACAGCCCTTTTCGAGGCAAGGGCAGAGCCACTTTTGCTCTAAGGGTCAAAAGGACTGATGGCTTTAGTCACGTCAGCTGTTGTTAAATGTAGGTAGACCATAGTTGTTGAAAGTTTAGAATGACTAAGCAGCTTCTGAATAACGAGGATATGGGTTCCAGAGAGCAGTAAATGAGCCTAAAAGTTATGTCTTAAACTGTGAATCGTGGCTTCTTTAGGAAATCCCAAGAGATCACACTTGGTCCTAAACACGATCTGAATGTTTCGAGTCGTCAATGGTTTGCCTTTTGAGAAGTTTTGAAAAAGGTAATCTTTAGGGTGATATTGCCTGTAGTAAATTCTTAAAAGATCAAGTGCACTTTTTGAAAGCAGTGTATAGCGTTCCTTATTGCCTTTGCCATCTTTAACGCGAATGCGCATTGTATCTGAATGAATATCAGAAATTTGGAGGTAAAAAATGTATAATAAAATATATGAATTTGGAAGAAATCATAAAAAGCTGAGTATTTTTATTCCTATGTACATAATATTTATATTTATCACTGGAATAGTTATGGGAATTTGTTTTGAGAACAACAATTTATGGGATGATGGTATTAAAAAATCAAAACAATAAAGAAAAGAAGCATAACAAAATTCAAAAGAATACTTTAAAAGCTGTGCAAATTAACTGCAAAAATATTATCCCTTTCGAGTAGCAATGAGTCGAGATTTTTGAGATGGATTTTGCTTAGCGATCTATCACATCTTCTAGATACAAAACCGGAAGGTTTTTATCCGATGCACGTTAACACAATTAGGAAATATATTACTCAATTTCAATAATGCGGTAGACAATATCAAAAAAATCACGCATTAACCCCGAAGGCAATTGCTCATGAATACTGATTTAAAAAATAAAATTGAAGGGTGGTAAATTATATGTTGAATAAGTCACCAAGCGGTAGTCTTTGCCCCTACTACTATATGGGAGGAGAACTACATCCGCTTAAATACGGGAGTTATTTCAATGAAAAAGAATTGTTGCTTTCGATAATGGAGGAAGAAGAGCAATTTATTTTAAATTCAACAGGAAGAAAGAATGGCGAATTTGGATTGATTTATATGAAACAAACCTTGATGACGAAATCATTGAGAAACTTGTTGTTCATTTGCAGAACATTAGCCACAAGATATTTAAGCTGTGTATTGTGGGATGCGTACCCAAGTACAAGCGGAATATTAACCGGTGGATCAAAACCATGGGTTTTGAGTTGTTCGATCAAGTAGGATACTTCAAAGATCCCGAAGAGGCAAAACATTGGCTTATTGGAGAAAAATGATCTTTAAGGTTTAAGACTCGGGGAAATATGACTGAAACCCGATGATCAAAAGGTACAAGGAACTTTCTAAACGACTGTTATCAAATGAAAAAAATAAAAAAAGGCGTGTGAATATGAATTTCAAAGAAAAAAACAAGCAAATTAATAAAGAAGCAAAAATAACAGTGGGACTATATGTATTCTTTTTCATATGGTGGTTCGGTTTTGCTTATGGTATAGGTTTAAAGGATGTATCAGAGTATAAATATATACTTGGTTTCCCTTCTTGGTTTTTCTACAGCTGTATACTGGGATATGTGATGATTTCAGTACTATTAGCATTCGTTGTGAAAAAATACTTCAAAGATATTGATTTTGAAGAAAATGAGAAGGAGACAAAATAATGGGTAATTCAATGATACTGATACCAATGATCATATATCTTGTATTAATGTTTGCGGTTGCTATTTACACCCATAAATGCTCTTCTGGTAGTGGCAAGTTTGTGGAAGAATACTTCATTGGCGGTAGATCAATGGGCGGATTTGTGCTTGCGATGACTCTTATCGCGACTTATTCTAGTGCAAGTAGTTTTGTTGGAGGTCCTGGAGTAGCCTATTCTTTAGGATATGGGTGGATACTTCTTGCCACGATTCAGGTGCCTACAGCATTTTTTACGCTTGGCGTTTTGGGAAAGAAATTTGCAATTATTTCGAGAAAAATTAATGCAGTAACTGTAACGGATTATCTAAAAGCGAGATATAACAATAAGTTTATAGTAATATCGACTTCAATAGCGATGATTATTTTCTTTGCGGCTGCAATGGTGGCTCAATTTATTGGTGGTGCAAAGCTATTTCAAGCGGTTACTGGATACTCATACTTTACGGGACTGGTGATATTTGGAGTTACAGTGGTTATTTATACAACAATAGGTGGTTTTAAAGCGGTTGCGATTACAGATGCAATTCAGGGTATTGTAATGGTTCTTGCAACCTTATTCTTGCTTGTTGCCATTATACATGCAGGTGGCGGTATGGAAGCGATTACAGCTAAAATGATTGTGGCTAATCCAAGTGCCCTTACGCCTACAGCAGGTGGGCAAATTCCAATTCCATTTATGTTGTCTTTCTGGGTGCTTGTTGGATTTGCAGTACTTGGATTACCGCAGACCACTGTAAGATGTATGGGATTTAAAGACTCCAAATCACTTCATAGAGCTATGGTAATCGGTACAGTAGTCGTAGGATTCTTAATGCTAGGGATGCATCTTGTTGGCACTTTAGGCGCCTATGTGGTACCAGGACTAGCTGGAGATGGCGCGATACCTGGAATTACTGTAAAAGTATTACCGCCAATTCTTGCAGGTATATTCATCGCAGGGCCATTAGCTGCAATCATGTCAACCGTTGACTCAATGCTTATACTGGCATCTGCTTCTATCATTAAGGACCTCTATTTGAACTATGGCAAGGGCAATATTAATGAAAAGAAACTCAATAGAATTAGTTTTATGACCACTGGCGTAATCGGTATAGTCGTCTTTATTTTTGCGATTAAACCACCATCCGTTATTGTATGGATAAATTTATTCGCATTTGGCGGTCTTGAAGCAGTCTTCTTTTGGCCTACAATTCTAGGCCTTTATTGGAGAAAAGCAAATACTGATGGTGCGATTATGTCAATACTTACAGGCCTTGCATCATTTTTTATCTTTACAATATATAAGATAAATCCATTTGGAATGCATCCGATCGTACCGACACTAGCAGTTGCCCTAGTTACTTTCATAATAGGATCCATGTTTGGTAGAAAAAATGATGAAGAGACCATAAAATTATTTTTTGGTGAGTAACTGAAGAGAGCATATTAGATAAAAAAGGTTTTATTATCTAGAATGCCGTTAACAACAACGTCCAACCTATCACTTTCTGGAAATCGTTCTAATGTCACTATTTTTGATAGGCGAGGATATGCGCCACTTTTGCCCTAAGGCTCAAAAGGATGAACTTCGCTAACAACGAAAACGTTAGCTAACATTCCAACGCGATTATTTGTATAAAAGAGGCATATATGTCAGGAACCAGATTTTTGTTTATTACTAAAGATTTACAAATTTATAAAGTGCCTATGCCAAGAAATTATATATATAAGGCGATCCCATCACTGCACAATCAAGATGTACTAAAAGTTATTTTGCATTATGAAACAGAGAATAGAAAACCTAGTAAATTAGTTTTAGTATCTTTTCAAAGACTCACTTTAGATCATAATGGGCAGTATGAGCTTACAAATGATGAAATTCGTGAGGGCTCAAGAAATTTTATTGAATTTGCTTATCATACTCCTGAGTCATTAAGTGAAACTGACCAACCTTTACCTATACCAACACCGGTAGCATTACCGACACAACTAGAAAAAGATTGTTTGAAAGCGTATATAAAAAAAAATATGCCTCAACTAGTGGGAGCGGGATTTTATATAATTGAAAGAGAAGTTGAATCTCGTAAAAAGATAAATTTAGAGCATAAGAATTTAGTCCTTAATGCTTCAAAATTAAGGCGTAAGAAGGGAATCAAAGCGTATACTCAGTCCGCTTCGCTACCTTCGTAACACTTGCACAATCCTATCGGATTGCATTCAGTGGGCGTTTGGACTCCCACTGAATTAGGAATATGAACCCCCACTTTGAGAAGTGGGGGGCATCTCCTCAAGGGTTATAATAAACCATTATTTTATAGGGGGTAAGCATTATGAATATAAGAAAAATCACAGGGGATAAAAAAGAGTATATGGACTTATTATTGCTGGCAGATGAGCAGGAAAGCATGATAGACGACTATCTTGAACGTGGCGAAATGTTTGTTCTGGATGACAATGGCGTAAAGGCTGAATGCGTGATTACCAGAGAATCGGATGGCATTTATGAGCTTAAGAATATTGCAGTCGTGCCTGATTGCCACCGAAAAGGCTATGGAAAAAGATTGATAGAGTTTTTATTTTCCCATTACCCTGATTGCAAAACCATGCTCGTGGGAACTGGTGACTGTCATTCTACTCTTTCTTTTTATAGTATCTGCGGTTTTACAGAATCTCATAGAATAAAGAATTTTTTTACAGATAACTATGACCACCCCATGTTTGAAGATGGAAAACAACTGGTTGATATGGTTTATCTGAAACGAGAACGATAAATTCCAATTTGTAGTTTGATTTTCATGTCACGAATTGAGTAATAATGTGTTATATTATAATAAAATAAATAAGGAGACTCACTATGAAAAAATTCGCGCAAGAATATACATTAAGCAATGGGAAAAAGCTTGTTTTGAGAACGCCCCAATTAGGCGATGAACAAGGTCTAATAGATCAAATGAAAATTGTGGACAAAGAAACTAAATTTTTGGCGCGTGGAGAAGGCGAGTTTAATTTCACATTGGAACAAGAGCGAGAATTTATAAGCGCATGTTTAGATGACGAGAATCGATTTTTTTTGGTGGCTGAAATTGAATCGAAAATTGTAGGGAATTGTTCAGTTGGGTTAATATCAAGTAATAAAAGGTATCTTCATAGAGCATCAATGGGAATTGCAATATGTAAGAATTATTGGAATAATGGGATTGGAACTAGGATGATGAATGAATGTATAAATTGGTGTAAGAGCCAAGGTCTTGAACAATTGGAATTAGAAGTAGTTACTGAAAATAGTCGAGCTATCCCAGTCTATGAAAAATTGGGATTCAAAATTTATGGAACAAAGAAGCACGCTATGAAATATGCTGAGGGGACCTATGCAGATGAATTTTTTATGATACTTTTTCTAAATGAATAGATGATTCAATGCGAAGGCTATTGATTCTTGGCTTAGATAAAAATGATGTGCCAATACAAAAAGCGTTAAAGTATATGGCATTATTTTTATTAGGCGAAACTGAACTCCGTGATCGAAAAGAGAAAAAACATGATTGGGAATTATTAACGAGGTTATTTGTTAGCACCTGGGTACGTATAATTGACAGTAATAATAGTATTGCAAATTTAGAAGCTCAAAAGTGGGCAAAAGTCATATCAGCTGGATTTGAAGGTGATATATTCAAGTTTTAAATTTATAAGGGCTCACAGTTTGTTAAGTGAGTATGATGGATATTCTTCAAAATCCTCTTTTGTTAAAGAGTGGCTAATAGAAAATATAGAAGAAGAGGGTCTGTGGGATTTTACATCTAAAACGAAAGATGGTATTTATTTTCCGTTATCTGACAGTTGGAGCGAAGCTGTAAACCGAAAATATGATAGTACATATATTGTATTGAAATTAATCGAAAACATGGAGATCAAAAAAGATTTTTCCACTCTATAATGCAAAGTAAATACAAGAGGTGAAATACATGAGAAAGACGCTTCAGGATGTAGCAATTTATTTAAAGGAAATTGTGGTGCCCGAAACGCACGAAGCATATGCGATCAATTCTGCATATACAAATGTTTCAGTTGAAGAAAGCATACATGAGGGCGTTTTGGCATTCAGAGCATTTTTGATTCAACTTTACGATGTTTTATACACCAAAGGCGATGTCTATGATAATAGCAAAAAAATTGCCCATGAATATGAAAATCGCACCACACTATCAATCTGCATTGCCAGTTCCGATGTGTTTCGGTTCCAATCTTTTCTCACATCGTAAGGCGGTTATGATGCAACCATTATCTTGGAGGTTATATGCGCACAGAACAAAAAATGGTAAATTTGATATTAAAAATCGCTAAAGAGGATAAAAGAATTCGTGCAGTGTTTATGAATGGTTCAAGAACAAATCCAAATGCTATAAAAGATATTTTTCAGGATTATGATATTGTATATGTTGTTGAGGAAACAAAGTCATTTCGTGAGGAGAAAGCGTGGATTGATCAATTTGGTGAGCGCTTATATATGCAGTATCCTGAAGAAAGCTCATATTATCAAAATGACATTGAAAACTGCTACGGATGGCTTATTCAGTTTACGGATGGCAATCGTTTGGACTTGCATGTATGCACATTAACTCATGTGCTTAAAAAAATTAAGGCGGACAGGCTTTGTAGAATACTGCTGGATAAAGACAAGTGCTTGCCGGATATGCCAGAAGCTACAGATGAGGATTTTTGGATAAAGAAACCGTCAGAAATTCAATTTAGGGATACATGTAATGAGTTTTGGTGGTGCCTTAATAATGTTGCAAAAGGTTTATGGCGAGAGGAAGTCCCCTATGTAATGGATATGTTAAACAATGTAGTCCGTCCACAATTAATCCGTTTGTTAGAATGGAAAATTGGATTTGAAACTCATTTTACAGTCAGTGTGGGAAAGTCTGGAAAGTATATGTACAGATGGTTGGAAGAGGATCAGTGGCTTTCATTTTTGAAAACCTATCCGGCTGGAGTTATAAAAGATATTTGGGAAGCCGTATTTATTATGTGTGATTTATTTGATGATGTTGCCAAAGAGGTATCTTGTACTATGGATATTGATTATAATAAAAATGAAGCGAGTAACAGCATGAAGTTTTTAAAAGATGTTTACTTATTACCTAAAGATGCTAAAGCAATATATTGAAAATGAGTAATAGTTTGGATTCTGTCTGTCAGAAAGAGGCTAAAGTGAAAAATAAATTTCAAAATATATCAACAATGTCATACCTATTAGATGATAAAAAAAAAACTGGATAGTAATCAGCTTAGGTGTATTGACTTCATTAGTTTTGGTAGTAATGATTTTTTAAGCAGCAATCCATTCGCAGGTAGATGTGTGAAGCGTGAATTAAGAGTAGGTAATGTATGTGTATGTTTTAAGTGTGTGGCATGATCGATTGATTATGAGCAGGGAGATTTTTTATGGAACTGGTTAAAAATAATTTTAAGGCTCTTATAATCCATCTTTGTAGTATTCCATTTTTCTTGATTGGAATATTTATATTCGTATTGGCATCACCACTTTATAAGGTGAAAAGTGTCAGTCTTATGATTATGATTCTTTTATATTTGATTATATTTATCCTTTATGAAGCGACGTTGATCCGATATTTAAAAATTTCAGTGATCAGAAGGCACGATTATTTATCGGGTATTTTGGTCGCTATTGTGGGCGTAATCATTTGGCTAATTTTGTATTTATATCATATAGATTACTTTGATGTATTTCAAGAAAATGAGATATGGATACCCTACAATATATATATTTTTTTATTATGGCCGATTAGATTTGGCATAAAAAATCCTCAAAATTTACTGATATTGGGGCTTTTAAATGGTTTATTTGCGCCATTAGCGTTATTAATTAAGAGAAATAGAGTAGATTGCTCAGAGGATAAAGCTGAAAAATATGGGGAAGATCAAATAGAACGTTAGAGTATCAAAACAAAAGGAGAGAAATTAGTTGAATAATAAAAGGTACTTACGCGCATTGGGAATACTCTTTTTATACTGTTTATTGATCATGCAATGGCCCTATACACAAAGATCTCTATTAACCTATATAGTGCCTCCGCTTCGCATTAATAGCAGCACTTTTTTCTTGTCGGGGCTTATTAGTTTGATTATAGTCATTTGGATATACAAGGAAATCGTAGCCAGTAAACAGTTTCAAACTTCAAACGGGGTTATATTTATCATATTCATTTTCATAGTATTGCCATTTTGCACTCGGACAATAAATTTTGTGAACGATCCAATTTATTATTTACATAATGATGTTGGGTCTATAGAGATTGAAGAAAGTGATATTCGTTTACTTCAAGTGGATGACAATGAGTATATCCATATCAATATTAGAATAAGAGGGCATCGTAGATTGGATGAAACTTTTAAAGTTAATATTGAATTGGACAAAGAATTGCTGGATTATATTGAGTTTATAGAGGCAGATGATGACGAGAAGCCTTACCGTATCATGGCTGGAGAGCGAAAACATTTTGAATTCAAACTGCCAGTTAAATTTAAAGGGGATCATAGCGATATACCTATCAAGAATAGATTGGATGACTTTGATTATGTGATTAATTTTGTCGGTGAAAATAGTACCCGAAAACATATAAGAAATGATCTGTATTAAATGTGGTATGGCTAAAATGATTGGGATGGTGGAGGAAATTAAAATGAAGGTATATTTTGAAACAGAAAGACTGATTATTAGAGAACCTATAGCGGAGGATTTCGATTCAATTTGGGCAATGAGAAACGACGAGGCTGTAACTGAATTCACGGGTGGCCTCACAAGATTATCTCGTGATGAAGCCTACCAAAAACATCTAAAAAGATGTGAGCAGTATGATGATACCGCAAAAGAATATTCAGTAGTTTTAACCTAAAAGCCGAGAAGTCTCCTTCCTCTTAGCCTTCCTTGCTCAGGGAGTGAGAGCGTAGGTGGGAGATGAATCGGTGGTTTTTGCCTTTGAAATATGCTGCAGAAAATGCTATAATGTAATCAGTAGTAGTATACAAAGGAGGTTGGAAATAAATGAAAATGGATAATAATAATCATTCAGTGTTTTTGATGTATTATCATCTTGTGCTAGTAATCAAATATAGACGAATGGTCCTTGACGATGCAGTATCTGAAAGAGCTAAAGAAATATTCGAATATATCGCAAAAAATTACAATATAACATTGCTAGAGTGGAATCACGAMAGTGACCATATTCATATACTGTTCAAGGCACACCCAAATAGTGAATTATCRAAGTTTATTAATGCTTATAAAAGTGCGAGCTCAAGGCTACTCAAAAATGAATTTCAGTCAATTCGTAAAAAAYTATGGAAAGCATATTTTTGGTCAAGAAGTTACTGTTTACTTACAACTGGTGGCGCGCCTATTGAAGTCATCAAGAAATATATAGAAAGTCAAGGTGAAAAGCATTGAATAAAGCGTTCAAATTTAGAATATATCCAAATTCAGAACAAGAAGTGCTCATAGGTAAGACTTTTGGTTGTGTGCGTTTTATCTACAATAAAATGCTAGGCGATAAAATAGAATATTACAAGAGGACAAATCAAAAACTGAAAAATACCCCCGCACAATATAAAGCAGAATTTGAATGGCTAAGAGAAGTCGACAGTCTAGCACTTGCTAATGCGCAAATGAATTTGCAAACAGCCTATAACAACTTTTTTAGAAAGCCTAAAACAGGATTTCCTAAATTCAAGTCAAAACGAAATAATAACAAAAGTTATACAACTAATTTTGTAAATGGAAATATCAAGTTAGAAAATGGTTGTATTGTTTTACCAAAGCTTAAAGCTGTGAAAATCAAACAGCACCGAGCTATTCCTAAAGAATACAAACTTAAAGCWGTAACGGTAAGTCAAACTGCAACTGGGAAGTATTTTGCAAGTATCTTATATGAATATGAAGTGACTATAGAAACAGTTCAGCCTAAAACATTCTTAGGGTTAGATTTTTCCATGAAAGCACTTTTTCTATCTTCCGATGGCATATCAGCAGAGTATCCTAGATATTACAGACAGTTGCTAGAACAACTCAAACGCGAACAAAAAAAGCTATCTCTGTGCCAAAAGGGCAGTAAAAATCGTAACAAGCAAAGAATAAAAGTAGCGAAAATTCATGAGAAAGTGACGAACCAACGAAAAGACTTTTTACACAAGCAGTCAAAGCAGATCGCCGATGCTGTTGATGCGGTGTGTATTGAAGAATTGGACATGAAGGTGATGTCACAAGCGTTGAATTTTGGTAAAAGTGTTATGGATAATGGGTTTGGGATGTTCGTGTCTATGCTTAATTACAAGTTGATGGAACAAGGAAAACACCTCGTCAAAATTGACAAATGGTTTCCAAGTTCTAAAAAGTGTAGTGTTTGCGGGATAGTGAAGAAAACATTATTGCTTTCAGAGCGGACATATCATTGCGAAGATTGTGGCATGACAATGGATAGGGATTACAATGCAAGTATAAATATCAAAACGGAAGGTATACGCTTATTATTAGGGTAAACGAACTCATCGAACCGTGGGGCACACGGGGATAGCTTGCTTATGCTGTAGCCGTTAGGCTACTCGAACAAGAAGCCCCCACTTCTTCAAGTGGTGGGAGTATGTCACTGGATATGATCTTTGAGGAAGCTTTTTTTATTGATTATGCCTTTATCACTATTGAACTGATGAGTTTTGAAGACAACATCAAAAGAAAACATCTCCAATTGAACGTTGGATCATTGAGAAAACGATAATAGATATCCTTTGAAACGATCTATTATTTTCGTTTAGAGTGCAAAAAACGATAAAGATTTTTATTTTGAAAGACCAACATAAAGAGAAATTTAAAGACTCCATAAGCACTAATGCCTATAGTTTTATCAATACTCTACTTCCAAAGAAACTGCGCTATTCGTAGCTTCTTGAATATGTGCAAACTTGTTATTTTGGTCTTTTCAGATGAGTCAACTTCTCTTAATAGTTCATTCTTTTCGTTATTCAAAGTGATCAACTTCTGTATGTTTTTCATTTTCTCGATCTTGTTCAAGTACTTTAACTCTTTTCTTTAATGCCCTTATACTCGTATTTAAGTACCCAATATACAAAATCGCTCCAATAAAAAAAATCACGCCCCACATACCTTCAATTTGACTTATATGGTATATAAGAAACGCACTTATAAACATTATTACTAAAACTTTAATAGCTATATAAATTGAATTAAAATTTTATAAAAATCATCCGATATATATCATAACCAAAACTACTATGTGAGGATGAACCCTATGAATAAACGCAAGCCACTAACTCAAGAACAAATAAAAGAACTTTTAGAAGCAATGAGGTCATCAAAAATAAAACGTGAATATCGTCGAATTCAAGCTATCTATTTATACGGAACAGGAAAAGAGGTCGGAGAAATCGCTGAAATAACACAGTTGACTCCTGTTACGATTTCAAGATTATATACAAAGTATCGTAGTATAGGTCTTAGTTCAATCCCAGATGCTCCACGCAAAGGTAGACCAAGTCGGTTAACCGAAGAGCAAGAGGCTACAATAAAAGACCTCATTTTAAACAAAACCCCCGCCGATGTTGGTTTTGTAGCTAATTTCAATTGGACAGCTGGAATTGTAGCAGAATATATTTTGAGAGAATTCAAAGTTCAATACAGCATCAAAGGTATCACGTTGATATTGTCTAGACTGAATTTATCATTCACACGTCCTACGTACACGTTAGCTAAAGCTGATCCCCTAAAGCAAGAGCAATTTCGCAAGGCATTTATTGATGTTAAAAAAAATTGATAAACGGTGAAATCCAACACATACTATTCGAGGATGAATCTATGATTCGAGATTACCAAGCGATCGGAGCTACATGGTTTGAACGCGGCAAACAAAAAATCATAAAGACGTATGGAAAGCATCGTGGCGTAAAACTAGTGGGCTGTTTAGATTATGAGAGTGGAGATATCTATTGTGAAGAGCACGAAACATACGATGCACAAACATTTCTTGGTTTTCTGAACAATGTACTTGAACGGTATTCTGGTAAAATTGTTATGGTTCTTGATAATGCAAGGATACACCACGCCAAGTTACTTCAGCCTTTTCTTTTAGAAAATTCCCATCGACTTGAGTTAATGTATCTACCTCCATATAGTCCAAATCTAAACTTGATAGAAGGTCTCTGGGGTTGGCTTAAAGAAAAAGTCATCAACAACGTTTTTTATAACAAGACATATGAGATTAGAAAGAATGTCTCTGCTTTTCTAACAGAAATTGCAAAACATCCACATATTATTATAGATCGGTTATGTGTCCAATTGTAAATTATTAAAATTTAATTCAACTTATATAGATAACTTTTATTCATTTTCAGCCTCCACAAGTTAATCACTATGTACATTTATTTATTAAAAGTTTCATCCAGCTTCATTGCTTTTTCGTCACTGTCTTCGGTATCCTTGATTACAAGTTCTATTTGTCTACCCTTGATCCCGCCGGAGTGATTTATTTCATCAATTGCGATATCAAGTCCATTTATACCTGAACTTGAAAGTTTAGAATTCTCTCCCGACAAAGTTGCATTTTAAGGTTATTGCGCTTCATTTTCACTCGCCCCTTTTCATACCTTTCTTAATTTGATAATATCCAACTTATACATAGTAAAAACCAGCTGATTGTAATCAATCAACTGGTTTTGTGAATGGTGATCCATCCGCGACTCGAACGCGGGACACCCTGATTAAAAGTCAGATGCTCTACCGACTGAGCTAATGGACCCTGATGGCTGGGGATACAGGATTTGAACCTGTGCATAACGGAGTCAAAGTCCGGTGCCTTACCGCTTGGCGAATCCCCAATAAAATGTGGGGCGACTGATGGGGTTCGAACCCACGCATGCAGGAGCCACAATCCTGTGTCTTAACCACTTGACTACAATCGCCATATTTAATGAGTTGCTTCACTTTTGCTTTTGAAAAGTGGTGCGTCCGAAGGGACTCGAACCCCTAACCCCCGCCTTAGAAGGGCGGTGCTCTATCCGGTTGAGCTACGAACGCATTAGTGGTCGGGGTGGCAGGATTTGAACCCGCGGCCCTTTGGTCCCAAACCAAATGCGCTACCAAACTGCGCTACACCCCGTCGGTCACTAACGAATTTTATTATACATGACTCTATATCAAACGTCAACACCTTTTCAAAACTTTTTTAATGTTGCATTAATCTGAAAATTACAATTACTTTACATGGCCTAAGAGATTCATTTCCCCTGTCATTCCAACGGATAGAACACCCCCGTATTAAAGCCATATATGCTCACACAAGACACTTTCTTCTCGAATGATTATTATCCCCATAGAAGGCCTTACATGTCCCCTTGGACTCGTAGGGCTACCAGGATTGAAGAGCACAATACCTTCCTCTTTTACATTCAAAGCCATATGCGTATGGCCAAAACAAACCAAATCTACTTCACTCGACTTTGCTTTGAGATAAATCGTCGTCAAAGTATTTTTGACGTTATAACGATGTCCATGTGTCAGCAAGACACGTTTACCTTCCACCACTAAAATTTGATCTTCGGGTTCGAGTGCATGCAAATCACAATTGCCCTTCACAATATAAATCTCTTTCTTTAAAAATTTTTTTAAAAGTTTTCCGTCCTTGGCATAATCCCCTAAAAACCAGAATGCATCCACCTCTTGATCGAGGTGGATTAATCTGTCCTTAATATGAGAAATATGCCCATGAGTATCGCTTAATACGCAAATTTTCATAGCATCACCTAAATTTGTCTCTCTTTTAAAAGTGCTTTTAGCTTTACAAGCGCATTGGCTCTATGGCTTAACTTATTTTTCTCCTCTGATGTGCACTCTGCGAAGGTCTTATTGATTTCAGGGACATAAAAAAGAGGATCATAGCCAAATCCGCCATTGCCTTTCAACGCTGTACCGATTATACCCGAGACTTCACCTCTGGCCACAAGTTGGTCACCATTTTCAAAGAGCATGGTAATCACAGTGACAAACCGCGCCGTTCTGCTTTCGCTAGGAACGTCCTCAAGCGCCTCTAACAGTTTTTTATTGTTATCTGCATAACTCACATGATCTCCAGCATAACGTGCCGAATAGACACCAGGAGCGCCATCCAGATAGTCCACTTCAAGTCCAGAGTCATCTGCGATGGTGATCATTTGTTTCAAATCCATTACCGCTTTCGCTTTTATATAGGAATTCGCCTCAAAAGTTTCACCGTCTTCAACGATTTCAAGATCACCAAGACCAACATCTGCCAATGTCAAAAGCTCGAAATCAAACGCTTTTAATATTTCTTGAATTTCTTCAAGTTTGTGCTTATTACTTGAAGCCAGTATTGCTTTCTGCCTCATCACGCAATCTCCTTGATTTTATTTGCCTAAAATTCAATATCATACTTGTTTTAACGCTTGTAACTGCAAGTCAGTCAATGCTCTAATACCCATTTCACCAAGCTCTAAAAGCTCAAACATCTGCGCTTTTGTAAAGGGCTTTTCTTCACCAGTGCCCTGAATTTCAATAAGCTCTCCCTCACCCGTCATGACGAGGTTCATATCCACATGTGCTTTAGAATCCTCTTCGTAACAAAGATCCAATACGATATTGGATTCATAAATCCCTACGCTGACAGCAGCCACACTTGTCTTTATCGGATTAGATTTAAGCACATCGTTATCCAAAAGGGTTTGAATGGCATCTTGAAGCGCCACGTACGCCCCTGTTATAGAAGCGGTTCGCGTCCCACCATCTGCCTGAATGACATCACAATCGATCCATATGGTCCGTTCCCCTAAAGCTTTTAAATCTACGACAGATCTCAGAGAGCGTCCAATCAGCCTTTGTATTTCTTGACTTCTCCCATCTATTCCTTTTGTATTTCTGGATTTTCTCGTCCCTGTGGCGCCTGGAAGCATCCCGTATTCTGCAGTGACCCACCCCTGCCCTGTTCCTTTTAAAAAATGGGGTACTTTTTCTTCTACGATCGCCGTACAAAGCACTTTGGTGTGCCCCATCTCCACAAGGACAGCGCCTTGTGGATGCATAACATAATGCCGAGTGAACTTGACGGGTCTCAATTGATCATTTCGTCTTGAATCTATTCTCAAAATTTCTGCCTCCTATTTTATAAACTGCTTAATACCCTCCACAATCGCTTTTGCCGCTTTTTCGAGATATGCTGTGGTCATCATTTTATCTTGCTCTTCTGGATTACTGATAAACCCGAGTTCACATAACACCGATGGCATTTTTGTCTCTCTGATCACAACTAAGTTTGGTCGCTTAACAATGCCTCTGTTTTTAGCCCCAAGCGTAGAAACCAATTGTTTTTGAATGAGGTCTGCAAGCCCCTTTCCACCGCTCATACTATCAGATGCATAGAGCACTTCCACACCTGATGCCGTCGAATTTGTTGTTGCATTGATGTGAATACTCACAAATAAATCTGCATTTAAATCATTGGCAATGTCTGCACGGTCATATAATCCAATGTACTCATCCGTCGATCGCGTTAAATATACTTTAAAACCAAGTGATTTTAATTGATTTTCAAGTAAAAGGGTTGCCTTGAGGGCTAAATCTTTTTCCTTGGCCTGCGTTCCAGTTGCGCCCGAATCATGACCACCGTGGCCTGCGTCAAGTACAATCAACATATCTTTATAAATTGAATTTTGAATCGCTGTATTCGAAAAGGCAAAAGAAATTTTACCATCCACTGTATTTTGCTGATAAGTCGTATTTGGAGATAGCGTGATATCCATTTGGTATTGATCCCCAGATACCTTCATTTCTATCGCTTCCAAAAGTTGATCTCTAACAGGGTATTCAAATGCCGATAAGTCCGAAAGTGCCTTTGGAATTTCCACTCTGAGGACGCGGGTTTCTTTATTATAGGCAATATCGTAGTTGCCCGCTTTAAGCAACCTTACATCCAGAGTAGATCTAGAATTGTTAAGTTTTACGTAATCAAAATTATTAAGTGGATTTTGGCTGACGAACACTAATATCTGAGTCCCGTCGTTCTCCACATAAATATCATCATGAGTGACCTTTTCATTGAGTTCAATAATGACCCTTGACACTTTATCCTCAGAAGTATAAAAATCCGAATCCGTATACTTGCTGGTGTCTAGCTGGCTATATCCCAAAGAGGCAATTTTGCCTTGATCGACAGGAACCACTTGCATTTGTCCCGCGTTGATCTTCATATAACTGTTGATGACATCTACCATAATTTGATTGCCAACAACATTGATATTGTAAATAGGGTCTTCACTGGTATCGATCACCACCGTATCTGTTGAATAAATTTTATCTACAGATACATTATTAACCGTATTGACAAGTTGAATCACCATCTCACCTGTCTTTTCGTCAAAGAAGATATTATGCCCTTTCTTTTGATCCAAATACACCACTACCCTTGTGGTTGGTGGATTAGAAGATTGACTGCTGATCTCTACTTTGTCGATCCCAAAGATGCCATCTGTCACACGATAGGTGCCAATGCCATCTTTCAACAATGATTTGTCTTTTAAATCAAACTTGGTGTTTTGAAGGTCAATGATGATTTTATCTTGCGCCCCAACATCCGCTCCTGAAATATTAAAGCTCGTTGCAACCACTTCACCCGTTACTTTCATTCTAATTTCAGGGAATTGTTTCATATAATCTAGATTAATGTCCGTCAAAGTCTGAACAGGTCTGTTAATTGCCACTGTTCTGGTCCCTGCAATCCAACTTACATCTAGCCCTAATTGTGAACTTATAAAATTAACAGGAACGTAAGTCTTTGTCTTGCCTTCGTACTGAAGCAATATGGGCGGAATACCATCTGGTAATTTCGTTTGTTTGCCATTTACAGTGGCATTGGCATTCCCAATCTGCATAACAATGGTTTTTTCAGCACTTACAATTGTGACTTCCTGCGTCTCTTGCTTCCAAGAAATCTGAGCACCTAGTTTCTCTGTAATAAAGCTAATGGGCACTATGGTTCTTGAACTTCCATTCTTCTCGTATACAATCGCGGGCACGTCTGTGATGACATCTTCACCAGCGAACATGATATTTACAGGATAATAAGACCCCGATGTCCCAGAAATCGGATCCACCAACTCCACTTGATCCGATTCAAAATATTTGTTGGCAAACGTAAGCGGCATCATACTGCCTAAGATGGCTACAACCAACATTAAAACACTCATTTTTTTTAATTTTAAATTTCTCATTATTTTCATTCGCATATCAACCCTCGTCTTCTGTCACAATTTTTGTAGTCTACCATTAAACTACAGCATAAAGTTCATCCCCTACAGGGGGTTCTATTACATCGCATATTGCTTCATCAGCTTCCTCACCAAATATCAATAAGCGATCGGTTGCCGCTGTTAGTATACCAATTTTAGAATAGGGTATTTCCGCCTCTATCATTGCCTGTTCAAAGGCAGGCGCAATTTCCTTGTTAATACTCATGAGCATAGACCCGCTAGAAATCAATTTTAACGGGTTTATGTTGAAAAACGCACAAATCTTTTGAGTGACCTCATGGATTGTAAATTTGTCATTATAAATCTTACAGCCCAATTTACTCGCTTCACACATTTCATATACAGCACCTAAAATGCCACCCTCTGTGACATCGTGCATTGCAGATACCTTTAGTTGTTTCCCAATCTCGCCTTCTCTCATCACACTGATCTGTTCTATAAAGGACTGCGCCAGTTGGATTTCATGTTTCGTTAGAACCTCTTTAAGAGTCGTTTCTTTTTCTCGCGCGATTATTGCAGCACCTTCTAATCCCACCGTCTTTGTCATATACAAATATTCACCCGAATTTGCACCGCTTGTCATAATGAGTTCCTCCGCCTTTGTACGTCCGAATGCTGTTACTGAAACAACGATTCGATTGACCGCATTCGTGATTTCAGTGTGACCACCTATAATTTCTATATTCATCGCATTAGCCGTTTTATTGGCATCTGCTACAATCTTTTGTATATCCTCCAGAGCCGTTCCCTCAGGACAAAGTAGTGTGAGTAACAATGCCACAGGCTCCGCACCACTGGATGCAATATCATTGACACTCACATGAACTGCAAGTTTACCGAGTTCCTCTGTGGCACCAGTAATCGGATCAGTCGTCACGACACAGGCATATTCTCCAAACTGAATTGCCGCACAATCCTCACCCACTCCAGGTCTAATTAATATGTCAGACCTTTTGGGTTTAATTTCATCTATTATAAAATGCTTTAAATCCTCATTTGTCAATTTCCCAATACTCATTATATACACCTCATTTTTTTGTCCTATTGCACTATGATAACCCCTATATTATATCACACTGGTTGCTAATGACGAATGAATGTCATGAATTTATAATACATTTTCAATCGAATTTCAGATGCAACCCTTTTGATATGCTGGACGCACTAAAAAAGAGTGCCTCAAAATGAATTGAGACACTCTTAATTTTAAATCATGATTTATTTGGATTACTCCGTAATTTCAGCAAATCCGAAGAACCAAGTCGATCTTGTTGTCATTTCCCATCCAACCACTTTTTCTTTTACCATCAAGGTATTTGTATAAGTGTAAACAGGGATATTTACATATTGCTCTTCCATTAAAGAAGCCGCTTTGTATAACATTTCAAATCTTTCTTGACCTGGAGCTGTTCTAGCAGATTCGATTAAAGCATCATATTCAGGACTTTTCCAACGTGGGTAGTTCATTGGTGATTCCGATAAGAACATACCAAGGTATGTCATTGGGTCAGAATAGTCGCCTAACCATCCAGCTCTGGCGATTTCGTAGTTACCTTCACGTCTTGTATCTTGGAATACAGCCCATTCTTGGTTTGTCAATGTGATGTCTATGTTTAAGTTTTGTTTCCACATCTCTTGAATAGCTTCTGCGATTTGCTTATGGCCTTCAGAAGTATTGTACATAAGTTCTACTTTTGGGAAACCTTCGCCATTAGGATAGCCAGCTTCAGCTAACAAGGCTTGAGCTTCTTCGATTTGAGCTGTTTCAGCTAAACCAAATCCGCCTAATTTTTCACTGAACAAGTTACCATCTGCATCATAAGAAGCAGGCGATACCATGTTTAAAGCAGGTACTTGACCGCCTTTAGTTACGGTTTCGCAGATTGCTTTTCTATCAATTGCAAGCGATAACGCTTTTCTCACATTGATATTATCCATAGGTACTTTTTCAGTATTTAAAGAATAGTAGTAAGTACCATCTTGAGGTAAGATATAGAACGTTGGATCTTCAGCAATTAATCTTGGGATCTCTTCTGTTGGAGGTGTTAAAAGCGCATCAATTGATCCACTTTCGTAAGCTGTCAAGTAAGTTGACGCCTCAACGATCATAAGAGCTTCGATTCTTTCAAGTTTCACTTTATCTGCTTGCCAGTAGTTCGGGTTTTTAACAAGAACTAATCTGTCTCCACCAATATAAGATTCAAGCATAAAAGGACCATTTACGATTGAAGCTGCTGGATCAATCGCCCACGCACCATCAGCACCTTTAGCTACTGCATCTTCTCTTACTGGGAAGAATGTGTAGAATGCTGTTAAACCTAAGAAATAAGGTGTTGGTGCTTTTAAAGTAACTTCAAAAGTTTTTTCATCGATTGCTTTGAATGAATCTACGTTTGCTTCGTCAAAGATCCAAGCGTATTCCGATGCTGTTTCTTCAGCTAAAACTCTGTTCCAAGACCACTCAAAATTTTGAGCTGTAATGGCTTGACCATCAGACCATTTTGCATCTCTTAATTTAAAGGTGTAAACCAAACCGTCTTCGCTCATAGTATAGCTTTCTGCTATAGCGGGTTCTAATTTACCGTTAATTTCTCTCATTAAACCTTCAAACATGTTATTGATAACATGTCCGCCGTCTGAAGCAGCATTTAAACCTGGGTCAATGGTTTTAGGTTCTCCACTGATATTCCAGTATAACACTTGCTCTACTTCAGCCGCTGGTGTTGCTGCTGGTTCTGCTGCTGGTGTAGCGTCTGTTGGTGTTGCTGCTGGTTCTGTTGGTTCTGCTGGCTTAGAGCCACAACCGATAAACATGCTTGCAACTAACATCACAACTAACAATAAAGCTAAATTTCTTTTAAACAAAATAATCCCCTCCAATGTCTTTTTGAGTTTTGCATAAGATAGGCGCCTTCTATAGCACGTCTTTATGATGCTCTGAGCAAATTCTCTCTGAGCATCTCCTCTCATACAATTTCTTAAAACTGTTAACATTCTATATAAACGTGCTTGGACTTAGCTCTAAGCAACATTTATACCACTTTTGTCTTTGTTACACATTTTTAATCCTATCGTTAACTTTTTTTAACATAACCATATTATAATATATATTTTTAGATTTTTCAAACTAAAAAACAGTTTGAACACAGTAAAAATTTTGTTAATTATTAAACAACTTCCATTTAAACTTTTTCATCCATTAAATGACAGGCCACAAAGTGTTCTGGCGACACTTCTTTGAGTTCTGGTTCAATCTCCTTACACTTATCAAAAGCATAAATACAACGCGTTCTAAATCTACAACCAGAAGGCGGATTGATCGGACTTGGCACATCGCCTTCGAGAATAATCCGTTGTTTCGCTCTTGTCACTTCTGGATCTGGGATCGGAATCGCCGATAATAAGGCTTGAGTATAAGGATGAAGCGGTTTTTCATAGAGTTCATTACTGCCTGCGATCTCTGCCATTTTTCCGAGGTACATAACGCCGATACGGTCAGAAATATGCTTAACCATGGAAAGGTCATGCGCAATGAAGAGATAAGTCAACCCAAATTCTGTCTGTAAGTCTTCAAGCATATTCACAACTTGAGCTTGAATTGAAACATCCAGCGCCGAAATAGGCTCATCACAGATGATAAAATCTGGATTTACAGCAAGTGCTCTGGCAATACCAATACGCTGTCTCTGTCCACCTGAAAATTCATGTGGATATCGACTCGCATGCATTTTACTAAGGCCTACGCGCTCAAGCAGTTCAAAAATTTTTTCTTGTCTATTATCCCCAGAAGCCAATCCGTGTATATCCAGTGGCTCGCCAATGATATCCGAAACCGTCATTCTCGTATTCAATGAAGCGTATGGATCTTGAAAGATCATTTGAATTCTCTTTCTAAAAGGCTTAAGTTCATGTTCGCTCATTTGACCAATTTCAGCACCATCGAAGATGACCTCGCCATCAGTGACATCATAAAGCCTGATGATGGTTCTACCCGTTGTGGATTTGCCACAGCCGGACTCACCTACCAAGCCAAGTGTTTCGCCTTTGTAGATTTTAAAACTGATATCATCAACCGCTTTGACATATTTGATATTTCTGCGAATAATGCCTTTATCTACTTTAAAATATTTTTTGAGGTTTTTGACCTCCAATAAGACTTCTCTTTCAGCCATTATTTGCCACCTCTCTTTACGCCACCAGTGGTTTCAACCGTTGGTGCCTCTGGATCTAATAACCAACATGCTGCACGGTGCCCCTCATTTGTCGTATAGAATTTTGGCAATTCTTTGATGCACACTTGCATTGCATATGGACATCTTGTGGCAAAAGGGCATCCTGTCGGTGGATTTAATAAATCTGGTGGTGTCCCAGGAATCGGAATCAATCGATGCTTTTCATTGAGATCTAGTCTTGGTATAGATTTGATGAGTCCCATGGTGTATGGATGACTTGGATTATAGAATACATCTTCAGCTGAGCCTTCTTCCATGATTAACCCACCGTACATAACAACAATTCGGCTACAAACATCCGCAACAACGCCTAAATCATGTGTGATTAAAATAATTGCGGTGTTCACTTTATCTTTCAGTTCTTTTAAAAGTTCTAAAATTTGTGCTTGGATCGTAACGTCAAGTGCCGTTGTAGGTTCATCTGCGATGAGTAGGTCTGGTTGGCACGAAAGTGCAATGGCAATCATTGCTCTCTGTCTCATGCCACCTGAAAATTCATGCGGAAAGTTATCTACCCTTTGATCAGGTGATGGAATGCCAACCAACGTAAGCATTTCTATCGCTTTTGCTCTCGCATCCGTTTTAGATAACCCTTGATGTTTGATTACAGCTTCCATAATTTGGTTTCCGATAGTGTAAACTGGATTAAGGGAAGTCATCGGATCTTGGAAAATCATTGCGATTTGATCGCCTCGAATCGCCATCATTTCTTTATTGGATTTAGGGACTATATCTTCCCCTTTGAAGATAATTTGTCCAGATTTAACTTTACCAGGATGTTGTAGCAATTTCATGACAGAAAGTGAGGTCACTGATTTTCCACTCCCTGACTCTCCAACGATGCCTAATGCTTCGCCTCTATTCAGGTGAAAACTCACCCCTCTGATCGCCTGTACTTCACCTAAATGCGTATAGAAAGAAGTATACAGGTCTTTTACGTCTAATAATTTTTCACTCATTGTAAGACTCCTTCCTATTTACGTAATCTCGGGTCAAGGGCATCTCTTAAGCCATCGCCTAAGAAGTTAAACGCAAGGACTGTTAAAGAGATAAATAACGATGGATACATTAATTGATAGGCATAAGATCTCAATCCAGGAACTGCATCATTTGCAAGTGTTCCCCAAGAAGCCATCGGTGCATTGACACCAAGACCGATAAAGCTTAGGAATGCCTCCGTAAAGATTGCACTTGGAATCATCATAGCAAGCGAAACGATAATTGGACCAAGCGCATTTGGAATAAGGTGTCTCACCATGATTCTCCAAGTACTCGCACCAATGGTTCTCGCTGCAAGCACGAATTCTTGCTCTTTAATACTGAGCACCTGTCCACGAACGATACGCGCCATATTGACCCAATAAACTGAACCCAGTGCGATACAAATGGTTTTAAGCCCCGGACCAATTACGACCATCAACATGATGACATATAGCAACAGCGGTACTGTGGAAATAATATCGACAATCCGCATCATGACGTTGTCTACTTTACCACCAATGTAGCCTGAAATACCACCGTATAAAACGCCGATGAAGAATTGGACCATGGTTGCAATAAAGGCAATGAGGAGTGAAATCCTTGCGCCATATACCAATCTTGCAAATAAATCTCTGCCGAGTCCGTCAGTGCCAAATCTGTAGACGCCGTTGCCGATTTTGCTCGTTGGCACGGTGTAGACTTTGTCATCTACAAGCAGTTGAAATTTAATGGCATTTGGATCGTTTGACTTTTTCGCTTTTGCTGCGAAACTGTAATCTACAGTGATATTTTTGCCCTCTAGCGTATAATGGTTTTGCTTTTTCAGCATATCTTTATTGGCTGTGGGCAATTCTAGCTTTTCGATGATTTTACCATTATCTTTAATTTGATAAAGCGTATATTCTTTATGAACATATAAAGTGATCCCATCACCAACATCAAACACTTCTAACTTAGGTGGTAAATTGGACATATCCAACTTTTGATCTGAATAACGCCAATCTGTAAAAGCATTTCCAAAACCTGCATATAAAATCAATAAAAGAATAACGCCAAGGCCTAACATCGATAAGACATTCTTTTTCAGACGTCTCCACGCATCTTGCCAGTAGGTCAAACTAGGGCGAATGCTTTCTTTCATGGTTTCTTGTTTTGAGAGTTTATCCCATTTATTCGACATTGCTGTTCCCTCCTAATCGCCTAATTTTATTCTTGGATCGATAATACCATATGCAATATCCACGATGAAGATCATAACGATTGCAAATGCTGCATAGAATATAGTGGTGCCCATGATCATCGTATAATCACGATTACCAACACTTTCTACGAAGAGTTTACCCATCCCAGGAATAGCAAATATCTTCTCAATAACAAATGAACCTGTTAAAATCGCTGCAATAGTAGGGCCCATGTAAGTGATAACAGGAATGAGAGAATTTTTAAGTGCATGCTTGAAAATAACTCTGAATTCGGATAGGCCTTTTGCTCTCGCAGTTCTGATATAATCTTGTTGCATCACTTCTAGAAGACTTGATCTCGAAAGTCTCGCTACAAAAGATAGTGAAAATCCAGCAAGTGCCAAGCATGGTCCGATATAGGCCGTTGGTTCTCCAAGACCATAAGCGGGTACCCACCCCAGTTTCTCGGCGAATACATAAATAAATATGGTGCCCACTACAAAGTTTGGCACAGCTACCCCCAAAGTCGCCAGTATCGTCACGATATAATCGGGGACTTTATTCTGATACAGAGCAGATATAATACCTGCCGGTACCCCAAACAGGATAACGAGTAAAGAAGCAACACCACCTATTTTGGCAGATATCGGAAAACCCTCTTTAATTTTATCGAATACAAAAATACCTGGTCTTGCAAATGATGGACCAAAGTCTAACACAACCACGCCTTGAAGATAGTCCACATACTGCTTCCACAAAGGATCATTTAGATGATATTTTTCGTTTAATGCCTCGAGTACTTTTTCAGGTAATGCTTTCTCTCTTGAGAATGGCCCCCCTGGAATCGAATGCATCAAGAAGAATGTGATTGTAATTACGAACCACAATGTAACAACCATAGATATTAATCTTCTTATAATGTATTTGCCCAAACCCTTACACTCCTTTCGAATTTTCAAAAAAAAATCACATGTTTTAAAATACAATGCCACCCTCTTCGCCAATCTTACTAATCCCATCTACTTTGACACGTTTTTTTTATTCAATTGCATTTTAAGTTGAATAAATAATAATAATTGCAGTTATCTGAGTAAAAAATGTCATCTCATTAGAATAGAAAAATATGAACAGTGTGTGAATAGAAAAGTATTTCTGTAATGTGTTTGTAATAATGATACCCTATATCGCTCTATTTTTCAATGTTTCTACGCATTTTCAAGTGTGAATATATTGTAACAAATCTGCCATACAAGTTTACATCTAGGGGATAGGACATTTAACATCCCATAAAAATTAATTTATACATTATTCAAATAAATGAATCTCAAGACAATGTCATTATTCATTTTCGAAAGATATTAATTTAATTTAATTTGCTGATTTCTTTTCCGAAATAAATACGATTAAAAAAAACCTCAGCACCATTCAAAAAAAACAAAATGCTTCACCTATGAGATCGGCTACAGATTGTTCTTTTTTTGAATGACGATGAGGTTCAATTAAGGGTTCAAATTAGGACTATTGCTCTATAATGCCTTTAAAATAGCATCAAATTCTGTTTCTGAGATGATTCTTATCCCCAGAGATTTGGCTTTTTCTGCTTTCGATCCTGCATTTTCTCCAGCGACGACAATATCGGTTTTTTTAGAAACGCTACCACTCGCTTTACCACCTTGAGATTCAATGATGCCTTTGATTTCATCTCTCGTGTATTTTTGCATCGTTCCGGTGACCACCACTGTCTTTCCTGCGAAGACACCTTCTTGATCTATTCTCTGCTCACTTTTCAGATCGACACCAAGTGCTCTCAATCGCTCGATTTGATTTCTAAATTCAGAATTCGAGAGTGTACTGAGCAAACTATTCGCCATTTTATCTCCAAAATCACTAATATGGGTAAGCGTCTCAAAATCTGCTTTAAGCAGTTCTTCTAGTGAACCAAAGTATTGAGCAAGTGATTTTGCCGCCTTTTCTCCAATTAGGGGAATCCCAAGACCATGAATTAAGCGATAAAGATCATTTTGTTTACTCTGTTCGATTGCTGCCAACATATTTTCAACGGATTTTTCGCCAAGGCGTTCGATTGCCACAAGTGCCGCTCTCTTCTGATCTAGGCAATAGATATCTGGAATGGTTTCAATCAAATCATTTTCAATGAGCAGATCGATGACAGACTCGCCCACACCGTCAATGTTCATAGCACTTCTTGAAACAAAATGTGTCAATTTGCGTTTAATTTTAGCTGGGCATTCCGCATTGGGACATCTCACCGCAGATTCGCCCTCGATCTGAATCACAGCGGTTTCACAAATCGGACATTGAGATGGAAATGCGTATGCCTTTGTATCATCAGGGCGTCGATCTAGCTTAACACTGACGACTGCGGGTATGACGTCACCCGCCTTTTGGATGTAAACCGTATCGCCTACTCGGATATCTTTCTCAGCAATATACGCTTTGTTGTGAAGTGTCGCTCTGCTGATCACAGAGCCCGCCACTTTTACGGGGTTGAATTCAGCAAGAGGCGTTAACACACCCGTTCGGCCAACTTGGACTCTGATCTCGTTGATGACGGTTTCTGCAAGTTCTGCTGGGAATTTATAAGCGATTGCCCATTTGGGACTTTTCACAGTGACACCAAGGTGCCTTCTCTGTTCAAAGTCGTCTACCTTGACCACTAAACCATCAATTTCATAAGACAACTGATGCCGTTCATCAATCATTTTGTCACAATACTGAATGACGGATTCCATATCGTCGAACTTAACTGGGGTCACCATTTTAAAACCCATCGCTTTAAGCTGCTCAAAACTTTCAAAATGAGAAGCAAGAGCAAGGTTCTCACTGCTTGCGATCACCTCAAATACAAATATATCCAGAGGTCTTGCCGCTGCTATTTTGGAATCTAGTTGCCTAAGCGATCCCGCCGCCGCATTTCTCGGATTTGCAAACGCCTCTTTGCCCAAGAGCGTCTGAGTTTCATTTAATTTCTGAAACCCACTTTTAGGCATGAAAACTTCACCTCTTACTACAAGGTCAACGGGTAAATCCGAATTGAGTTTCATCGGTATAGATTTTATCGTTTTTATATTATGGGTAACCTCTTCACCTTCTATACCGTTCCCTCTGGTTGCCCCCGTCACCAACGTACTGTTGACATATTTGAGTGCAACGGTCAACCCGTCTATCTTGAATTCGACAACATAGGAAACTGGACCTGAAACTTCCTTCTTCACACGCTTATCAAACGCTCTCAAATCTTCTGCATTAAAAGCATTGTCAAGACTGAGCAAAGGCGTGTCATGTATGATTTTAGTAAATCCCGCGAGGACTTCACCCCCTACACGCTTGGTCGGCGATAATGGCGAATCCAATTCTGGATATTCTGCTTCAAGTGCTTTAAGGGACTTCATAAGCACATCATATTCGCCATCCGTTATTTCAGGCTTATCTAGAACATAATAATTGTAATTGTGTTGCTCCAACTGTTTTCTCAAAGATTCAATTTCTCTTTGGATTTCTGAATGCTCTCTCATAAAAAATGCCTCAATTCATTTCCTTATTCTACTTTTCAGTTCGCTTTTTTTAATCCACTTTTCTAATAGGTGCTAGGCCAGAGTGAATTTTCTTGATGCCACAACTGTCAAATGCAATGGTAAGTGTCTCACCATCAGAACCCACAGTTATGACAAGACCCATGCCGAATATTTTATGGTTGACTTTCGCACCCGCAAAATAGGTCGAAGATTTGCTTTCACTTACAACGGGCTTTTCCGCACTTGACACACCAGAAGTTTTTCCAAAAAAACTCTGCTTGCTCTTTTGGACATTTTGACTAAAATAATTGTCTTTTTTGGGTTTTAGAGGGGTATCAAAAATGGGCATCTCGTTTTGCTCAGAGAGATTTTCAAGTATGCTTTGATCCATTTCGCTTAAAAAAGGACTGGGTTGTCTGGGTTCAAATCGACCATACTGATTTCGATTTCTGGCATGTGTCACGAATAAGCGCTCTTCAGCCCTCGTAATCCCCACATAACAAAGGCGTCTTTCTTCTTCAAGTTCTTCTGGATCGTCCATTGCTCTAAAAGAGGGAAATAAATTATCTTCAAGACCGACTAAAAAGACCACGGGAAACTCTAGACCTTTTGAAGCGTGCAAAGTCATCAACAAAACGCCATCTTCTTGTTCTTCGATGTTGTCTTGGTCACTCCTGAGCGATGTCTCGGCTAGAAAATCTCTTAAATTTGGGGATTCACTCCGTTTTTCGAACTCTTCTATGACGGTTTTAAATTCGTAAATATTGTCGATTCTCGCATCTGCTTCGATGCTTCTTTCACGTTCATAGAGCGAAATGATATCGAGTTTTTCTAAAAGCTCATCGAAAATTTGTGACACAAGTGCCGAATCAAGTTTGGCTTTTAGACTCGCTATAATCTCATAAAATTCCACTAAGCCCTTTTGCGCCTTGGCGCCAATGCCTTCAATTTGAGATAAGTGTGGTATACATTCAAGCAAAGAAAGTGTTCTATCCGCCTGAAACTCTTGTATCTTTTCGATGGTTTTGCCACCAATGCTGCGTTTGGGTTCATTGATGACCCTTACAAAACTCACATCATCACTCGGGTTGACGATGAGTTTCATATAAGCCAGCAAGTCCTTAATCTCTTTACGTTCATAGAACTTTAACCCGCCAATCACTTTATAGGACATGCCACTCAGGATCAATTGATCCTCAAAAGAGCGAGACTGTGCATTGGTTCTGTAGAGAATCGCAAAATCAGAGAGTTTATATTCTTTTTCTCTTACAAAGGTTCTAATGCGTTCGATGATGAATTTCGCTTCATCTTTCTCATCATAACCTCTAAAGTAGCCTACTTTTTCACCTGCATCCTGGTCTGTCCAAAGTGATTTATCTCTCCGGTTTGGATTTTTCACGATGACACTGTTCGCAAGGTCGAGTATATTTTTCTTCGATCTGTAATTCTGTTCAAGTTTAAAGATTTGTGCCCCAGGAAAGTCTTCTTCGAATTCTCTAATATTTCTAATATCAGCACCACGCCATTTGTAAATCGACTGATCCGCATCTCCCACGACAAAGAGATTTCTATTTTTGGCCGCAAGGTATTGAATCAACGTATACTGAGCTCTATTCGTATCTTGGTACTCATCCACATGAATGTACTTAAATTTATTTTGATAATAATTGAGCACATCTTGATTTTGCTTGAATAATTCGATTGTTTTCAGCATTAAATCATCGAAGTCCATCGCTTGATTTTGTTTGAGTTTCGCTTGATATAAATAATAGAGCTTAATAAAACCCTTTTCTCTATAATCACTTGCATTTTGCATGTCATAGAGCTCTGGTGTAAGCATATCATTTTTTGCAGCCGATATTTTAAATTGACTGGTCTTAAGTGGTGTCTGTTTATCATCAATATTAAGTTCCTTATAGCACACTTTTAAAAGCGCCTTTTGATCTTGCGTATCATAAATAACAAAATCACTTGTATAACCAATTCGCTCTGAATCTCGTCTGAGAATCCTAACACAGATTGAGTGAAAGGTGCCAACCCACATTTGAGAAGTCACTGGTCCTATAAGTGATCCAATTCTTGTTTTCATTTCACTTGCCGCTTTATTGGTAAAGGTTATGGCCATAATCCCTGATGGAAAAATGTCATGATTCTCTATTAAATTTGCAATCCGATGTGTCAGAACCCTTGTCTTTCCAGAACCAGCGCCCGCCACAACCAGTATGGGCCCATCCACGACCTCAACGGCTTTCCGCTGCACATCATTTAAGGTGCTTAAATCCATTTGTTACCTCCCTTGTTTCCTTTAGATTAGAAACCGTTCACAAGTGACTGCCTTAATTTCCAATCCTCATTTCGTAATTATGGTTATATGATTAAATTAATGAGCAGTCCCTGTATTTCACCCACTTTTTTTAATATGTTGATTTCTTTGTGTTCTCTCTTTAAGATCAAATCTGTAAGTTCTGTCAATTTAGCATCTACTTCGACTACGGTTCTCATGACTTTATTTCTACCCGTTCTTGAAAAGCCTCTTCTTTCCCTGATTTCAAAACCCTTATGGACGGTTTCCTCAATAAAATCTTTAATCATCTTTTTGTATTCAAATAAAGTCTCCACAGTCCTGTTTTCCACAAGGGCTTGGCCTTTGCGATCAATTTCATCAAGGGCTTTCTGAAGGGCTTCTTTTTGTCTGTCATAATCTTTATGGGCTAAAATTTCTGTGAAGCTGATTCTATTTACTGCATCAACAGACGTATTGTCCATTTTCTTCGATGCGCTGCTACTTGTCGATTTAGATGTTTTTGATGGTTTGCTTACTTTCATATGATCCTCACACTCTCTATAGTCTCATATATTATACAGGATTCTCAGCATAAACAAAAGGCTGTCCTTTAAAATGCAGTGAATAGATTGAAATGTAATTTTTCAACATACATCCACTATTCTTTATTTCTTAATAACCATAAAAAGTAAAGAGCAGGAATCTGTAAATCCCCGCCCCAACTATATACTTAGAACTCTATATGCCGATTGACAAAACAAATCTCATTCAAACTATATAAGCTTTCTTCTTAACCGTTGAACATCACTCTCATTAATTCCAATACTCTTAAGATAACTCAACACGTTCTTATAATGATTGTCAATATAATCTATCAATCCAAGCAAATCATTAGCATCAATATTAAAGTAATATTCAGGCATATTTGTATCTCTTTTCACTTCCATTGTATTCACAATTTTAGTTAGCCTTTCTTTACTATATATAAAGTCCTCTAATATTAACTCATTACTGACATCTAACAGTTTTAGAATCAGCATTGTAATTATGCCTGTTCTGTCTTTACCTGATGAACAATGATGAATAATTGTTCTGTATTTTTCATCTGCAAGGATTTTGAATATCTTTCTGATTGCAACACGATTATGGTCAATCATCCATATATACAATTTAACTTTAGTATCTGGAAAATCATCATTGAGTCCGTTTAAATAGATATCATGATAATAATCTTTCATAGGGATCGCATAGTAGTCAATGCCTTCATAACCAATAAAAGAATTTGGATCAAATTCCATTTCAGCCTTAGTCCTTATATCAATAATACAATCTACATTAAGATTTTTCACTGTTTCAAACCCTTTTTTTGTTATCCCACTTAACGAAGCTGATCTAATGAATTTTCTTTTAGAAAGAACATTATCATCCTTATTCATAACACCGCCAATATCACGAGTATTATAAGTCCCTTCTATTTCAATATCTTCATACGCTCTCAAAAAATCTATTCCCCTTCTCATCCCTCGACTTATCTGTAGACATTAACTGATTTCATCAATCATTCTTTTGTAAATATCATTAGTTCTATACAACTCGTGATGTTTTCCTTGTGCTATACATTCGCCATCGTGCATTACAATAATCTGATCTGCATTTAATATTGTAGACAGCCTATGAGCTATATAAATTGTGGTTTTATCCAGTCTATATTGATCAATCGTTTCGATTATTTTGGCTTCATTCTCAATATCTAGTGCCGACGTAGACTCATCAAACACCAAGAGTTCCGGTTTATGAAGCATTGCTCTTGTAATTGCAAGCCTTTGCCGTTGTCCACTTGAAATAGTTGAACCATTATCGCCTAATATTGTTTCAAACCCATTGGGTAAATTATCAATATAATCTAATATTCTCATATCTTGACTGATTGCTACGACATCTTGTATAGGAATATTAATATTGCCTAAGACGATATTATCATATATTGAATCTGGATAAATATGAGGTTCCTGAGCTACATATCTAACAACTGATATAAAGTCACTCTCTGAATAATTCTCTATCGCATTTCCATTTATCATAATTTCACCACTGCACGGATTCAGTAATCTAACAAGCAGTTTTGCAACTGTTGATTTACCACTCCCACTTTCTCCAATTATAGCAATTTTCTCTCTTCCCTTTAATTTGAAGCTCAAATTTTTAAGAGTGTCCTGTTCCGATCCACTATATCTGAAGTTGACATTTTTTAGAACAATATTCTCTATATTTTCTAGCGTGTAATGTCCATAGCCTTCTTGCTCTTCACCATGGATTTCATTCAATATTTCACTAGATGCATTGGCTGATCCTAATTTTACGATCGAATCATACACTGATTGTAGACTTGCCAGCAATAAACTCGTATATTGGTACAGTATAACAAATCCGCCTATGGATACACTTCCATCTATTATTCCAAATGCACCTATTGATAATATGATTAAACTTAAACTCCATTTTAAAGGTAATCCAACTAACATGGCGTTATTTATCACCTTACATTCTTTCATACTTGCTCTATAATAATTCTCAAATTTAATATCTATTAGATTTTTGATCCAAATACTTTTATTGAATGCAATTATTTCTTTAGTTCCTGATACACTCTCTTCAATAGAAGAGAGTAATTTATTATGTGATTCTCTGACTTGTCTCGACTCGTTTTTAATTGCACTTGAAAATTTAATCGAGATCCCGACATATACCATCGAAACCACTAAAGCCGTGATTAATGCCATAGGGCTGATTATGTACATAGCAACAGCGACAAATAGTATGCCCACAACACCTTCCACAAGAAAAGGTATGCCCGTATATGCCACACTAGATGAAACTTTCTCTATGTCATAATTTAGTATATTTGTGTATTCGCCAATTTTACGCATTTCATATCGCTCCTTTGGGAGCCGTAAAATATGCGTTAAAGTTTCTTTAACTAAGTTTTCATTCAATTCAAATGCTGCTTTATTACAAAACATAGAAAATCCAAAAAATAATAGACACGGTAAAAGCCAGACAAATGCTAATTCTATCATTATTGAAAAAAATAGGGCCTCTTGCTGGCCGACAAACAATACATCTATGGCCTTCTTTTGCACCCACTCTAAATATACTTTGCTGAAACTATCGAGGATAATTAATAATAAGCCTAGGATGTAATAAGCCTTTCCTTTTTTTAAAAATCTCATGCTCCAGGCAAGACTCATCAAACCACCCCCTCTTTAATCCACTGATAGAATTCACTTTTTTTTTCAATAAGTTCTTCGTATTTACTAGTTTCTACTATTTTCCCATTTTTAAGAAAAATAATTCTATCAGAATACCTAGCTGTTGATATTTTATGTGTTATCGTTAAAACTGTTTTTCCCTTTATATAATTTTTCAAAGATTTTAAAACATGTTTCTCAATAATATTATCAAGTGCAGATGTTGGCTCATCCATGAATATCACTTTAGGATTGTGTGCTATCATTCTGGCGATCGATAATCTTTGCTTTTGACCTCCTGAAAACGATATGCCATCTTTGCCTAAAATAGTGTCGTAACCATCTGAAAGTTTACTAATTTCATCATGAATATGCGCAACTTTACAAGCTTCTATTATGTCATCCATTTCAATTTTAAGATTTCCCATTCTTATATTTTCTTTAATTGATGTATTGAACATATAGGTATCGGAAAACACCACACCAACTATATTTCTAAATTCTTCTGGTGGTATATTAGAGACACACTCACCATCAAGCATCACTTTACCGCCGTAAGGCTCATAAAATGCTAAAGCAAGCGCAAACAGCGTCGACTTTCCGCTACCACTTGAACCAACAATAGCTATTTGTTCACCGGCTTCAATTTTCATACTAAACTTATTGAATATCGAGTTATTACCGTCATATCCAAAATCAACATCCTTAAATTCAATTTCACCAGATCGTAATTGATTTCTATTATCTGTGTACTTGTGATCTTTTTCAAGTTTAAGATAATCATATATCCTTTCAGCATGCTTGGATACATTTACCAAATCATTCATTCTACCCACTGCTATAACTGCATATCGATACAATATGATGAAGTAAAAGCTGTTCGCTACAAATGAGCCCAGAGTCATGCTTCCCTTCAGCAATGCAAAATAACAAACTACATAAAATAAAATATTAGCAAGTGCTCCAAAAACAATATTTGTTCCAATTGATAAAAATCTCCAAAACAGAAATGAAAGTTTGTATTTTTTATAAATTTTGAATTTATCAATAGTGCCACCAACGGACCAAATTCTATGACCATTTGTTTTAATATCATCGAATGCATGTAAAGTATCATAGACTTTTTGGTCAAAGTCATATTTTGATTTAGCTTGTTCTTCTAAATATTTAAGTATTTGCTTATTTATGGATGGTCTTATTGCAGAATATAATGCAAAGCAAATCATCACAATTATTATGAGCCTAAAATCTGACTTTAATAGCATTACAACGCAAATAGATATGATCACAACCACTTTCAGCAAGAAAGGCGCAATTTCGCCATAAGTACGTGTCGTTGCTTGGATATCTGTCGTAAACATAGAAAGAGTTCTCCCCACCGAGTTATCGGTGAAATATGCCACACCCAATTTGTAGTTCTGTTCTATCATCTCCTGAATAAGAACACTCGTAACGCTTTCTTTTATAATGCGTTCATATTTATTTTGTAAAAAGGTGGCTATCACAATCAAAACAACAAAAATGGACAAAAATATAATACAGCGAAAAAGTAGTTCCACATTTTTATCGGGAATCACATTATCAATTATAATGTTGATGAATTTTGGAATCACCAATTCGCTGACCGTTAAAAAGCACGTGACAAAAAAAAGTACTATAGATGTGACTTTAAACAATTTAAAATGATTAAATTGCCACCTTATTACTGATAATAATTTAGTCTTACTCATTTAAAATTCACATCCCTTCGCCTTTTACAATTCAACTGCTAAAGAAAGACCTGCATTTTCGATAACATTTTTTGCATAATCAAACTTCACTATATTTCTTTTCGAATTATATATCGGATAGGATTCTCGAAATACAGCCGGTGTCATATTGATTGTAATAACATTTGCACCTGCATTGAAAGCATCCAATTGTCCATTTTCTTTTAATAGCTCAAATGCACTTACGGATGGTATTAACGCAGATTCCAACTCTAGCCTCATTATTGCTAAATAATTAAGTACATTATTGATCTCGGCATTGTAAACACCCTCTAGCACAGATTGGGAAGGCACAATAAAAGGGGAAACACTCGCAAGATTACACTCGAGTTTTTTCATTAGCACAAGATCTTTATACAAATCCTCCTCTGACTGACCTGGAAGTCCATAAATATTTCCACTTCCAATATCATAGCCTACTTTCCTCAAGGTATTTAGGTGTTCTAATCTTGTGTTTATACTCTCACCATTTTTCATAGTTCTATAATTCTGTTTATTACTTGTCTCAAATTTCATGATATACTTGTTCGCACCAAGATCATAAAATTGTTGATAGTCCGTTCGCGAACGATACCCCATGCATAAAATTATGTTCTTTATCTCTTTTTGTTTGGCATATTTAATGATTTCGTAACTATTCAGTCGTCTAACCAAATATAATATTTTTCGACTGATTTGCTAATGCAGATTTAATCGCAGAATAAGCATGAATACCTCGCTTACTCGCAGTCCCTATATAAGAACATTATTGTTGCAAAAGTATCTGCTCCAGTCTTAGTTCTGAAACATCCAGCTACCTTTTGTTTTACTTTTATCATACGTATATCTTGTTCAGCTAAATTATTTGTAAATGGAATGCTGAAGTCATCTACAAATAGGCAGACTTCACCCTTGTATTCAACAAAGCGATTGATGAGTGCGCCTATCTTTCCTTGTTTAGGTCGACCGCGTTTTCCTGACTTTGATTTTATAGGATTTTGAATGATCGCTTTTTCAAAAATACGATCATATTTTTCRGAAAAATAATTTAGACAATCATCACTCAAGCTAATTTTAGCTCTTGAAATTGCAATGTCTTTAGCCTTCTTCATCTGAAGAAGCAGTTCAATTGCTTCCAAAGCCCACAATTGGCATGGATTATTTTCAAGAATTCCCGTTAGCTCGCGGATCAAATGCGCATTACACATTGCATGYGAAGCATCTGTGTATTTGAAGTAAGACTTCCAAAAATCATGTATTGCTATACCAGAAAAGTTAGGYAGAACACCACTGGAGTCCATACCAATAGTACCTCGTTTCTCTTCAACTGATAAATACGTGAACGATTCATTTGAAGCACCGTGAACCCAGTGTAATTCTTGGTTAACACGTAATCCAGTTTCGTCAAAGTGAACGTGAGGCAAATCGCAAATAGTCTGGCGTATTATCTCGACAGTATCCTTTAATTTCAGACCACACTCTTTAACCATTGAAAAGATAGTACCCGTACTGATTGGAATACCAAAAACTGCACTTAAAATGTCATGAGTACGTTTAACCCCCATCATGCCTGATGTGTTAAGTGCAATAACGAGTGCTTCTAAATTATCTCCGTACTGCATAGTGCTTTTTACATTACTAGGAAAGGTACCCGAAATCACACGATTACTTTTAACCTAGGTTCCCTAAATGTATAACGATAAAACACGAATAAAATCTAGTAAAATAAATGGTTTAAGCCATTTTTGTCTTGATATTTACCTCGTTATATATTATAATATATAACGAGGGCGGTGATTACGTTATGGGGATTATATATCAAACAAACAAGAAAACTGGCATAACATATGCCTATCAAAATGAATCGTATTGGGACAAGGAAAAACAACAGTCAAGAGCAAACAGAAAGCTTTTAGGCAAGGTAGATTCTGCATCTGGTACAATCATTCCTACTCGTGCCTACAAAAAGATGAGTCAATCAGTTGAATCGTCATCTGTTAAACCTGGGCCTGTTGCAATGACAAAGTATCAACGCTCTTTTTTTGGCGCTACTTATCTGTTTGACCAGATTGGAAAATCTCTCGGGATTACAACCGATCTCAAAAGTTGCTTTCCTAATGATTATAAAAAGATTCAATCCATTGCTTATTATCTTATACTAGAAGAAAATAACTCCATGAGTCGTTTTTCTCATTGGCAAAAACTCCACATACATCCATATGGTGAGGATATAGTTTCTCAGCGCAGCAGCGAATTATTTCAATCTATCAATGAAGAAAATAGAATGCGTTTTTTCGAGAAGCAAGGAAAACGACGTATTGAAAAGGAATACTGGGCTTTTGACACTACTTCAATATCTAGCTATTCTGAAACGCTCAGTCAAGTGAAGAAAGGACGAAACAARGAACATGATCGATTGCCCCAAATCAATCTTGCGCTATTGTTTGGTGAAGAATCTGGCTTGCCATTTTACTACCGAAAGCTGGCTGGTAACATCACAGATGTTAAAACTATCAAGCAATTGATGAGCGAATTTGATGTCATGGGATACAAAAAAGTTCGCATCGTTTTAGATAGAGGTTTCTATAGCAAGAAAAATGTTGACTTGCTCTACAAAAACCATCAAAAATTTCTTGTTGGTGTTAAACTTGGACTGAATTATATAAAAAGCGTTCTTGAAGAAGAACGTGCAAATTTGAGGCTTTGGTCAAATCTTAAAACCCAATTTGGTACTTATGGCATATGTCGTCAAATCGACTGGGACTATGAACAAGAACGTCCTTATAAGGGAGATACCATTAAGGATACCCGTCGTGCTTATCTATTGCTTTTCTATAATCCAGAAAAGGCAGCAAAAGATCAGTCTGATATGAATGATTATCTCACTCGTCTCTATAACGATCTGATAGATGGAACGCGCAAGGATTATTGCGGCAGGGATTATGACAAGTATTTCACCGTAACAGAAACGCCAAAACGAGGACGAAAGGTTGTTCCAAAAGAAGAAGCCATGAGAGAAGCCGCTAACAACTATGGTTACTTTGCATTACTCTCCAATGAAGTCAATGACCCGTTTGAAGCACTATCCATTTACCGAAGCAAAGATATCGTAGAGAAAGGGTTTGGCAACCTGAAAGAAAGACTAAATTTTAGAAGAATGCAGGTTTCATCCGAATTATCTTTAAATGGCAAGCTTTTTGTTGGATTTATAGCCCTTATTTATCTTTCCTATGTAAAAAAGAAAATGCAGGATGCAGGACTTTTTGATAAGTGGACACTTCAAGGCTTATTAGATGAACTCGATGTAATTGAACTGTTTGAGGCACCCACGCATGGTAGAGTCTTAGGTGAAGTTACTGAAAAACAGACGGAACTCTATCATGCATTAGGAGTTGAACCACCCTCGTTATAAATTTCGGGAATGTAGGTTTTAATTGGACATTCATAGGATAAAACCTGATGGGCAGTCACTTTAGTTTCAACGCAAATATCTACATCATATTTGGTTTCGGAAACGCCACATACTTTGCAAAAACCAAATCTGGGACATCCCTCACATTGGTCAGAGTGATATTGTATTGTTTCATCTGGTTCTTTCATAAGTTTAAAACCATTCCCTTGGTGCCCTTTCTGACCACCAGGTGATTTAACAGAAGGTTTTCTTAAACTCTTTGGCTTAGGCTTGTTAAGACCATCACTTGAAGGTGGTTTAGAGCTGTTGTTACTATTTTTATTCAACCGTTCTTGTTGAACTTTAATTTTTTCTTTAAGTTTATCATTAACAGTAGCTTGTTCTGAAATCGTTTCGCTTTGAGCGTTAAGTTTTTCAGTTTGAGCATTTAGCTTTTCAGTTTGCGATTTAATCATTTTACTTTGAGCCGCCACTGTAGTCGTGAGAGTGCTAATAATTGATGTTAAATCATCAATTTTCTCAATGAGCTCTTTAATTGTTTTAGAATGTAGATTTTCACTCATTTTCACGACTTTCCTTTCTGTTTTATCTACTATAATTATACCATTAATCAGCAGATAAATACAGTGTTTTCAATGGATTGAAGCCATTTTTTTATTAATAACGAATTGGGGTTCACAGTGTTATCAGTGTTGTTTTTTCTAGTTGTGATGTGACTTATTATGATGATTTTTACTTGATATTAGATCATGTGACTGAATAGTTACCAAAAATTTTTGACTTTGTCACCACTTATTTTTGCACGGAAACATTTAAGTATAAGTATACCGGTGTTGTGATTGCTGGATACGGTACAGGGAGTACATTTCCTGAGTTAACGTCTCTTGAACTGGAAGGCAGTATTAATGGCTTTATTAAATACCGAATCATTGAAAGAATTGCCATCAATAATTCAAGAAGTTTTGCCGCTGTCCCATTCGCTCAAAGCGATGCGATACTTTCAGTTTTCAATGGCGTCAGTCCCAAGTATCGGGAACGACTAGGCGATATTGTTGAAAGTGCAAATACTCACAACAGCTCTTCCTCCTTTTTATTTCGAAACACCTTACTCAATGATATTGATACATTTTCTATAAATGAGTATCGCAACCCTATACTTGAGCATGGTTCAAGTTTTCGACTTCACGAACTAGTAGAAATCAGTGAATTCTTATTAAAATTCGCTTGTTTCAGAAGCAAATACAGTAATTCTGATGAGCTTAGTACGGTATCTGAACCTATTAAGATTGCTTCGATTACTAAATTCTCTGGTGTCAAATGGGAAGTTCTTTAAGTTCTATTTGCGTGTCCTTCGAGTAATTTTAATATTTCTTTTCATAAAAAATCCTCAAATACTTATACTTGATTTTACAATATCAATTATAAGTATTTGAGGATTTTTAATTTCACACTGCTAAAAAGACGATCATTCTTATTTATTAGATTCTATTGTTTTTTAATCTGCCCCTGCTCCTTCTCGAGCTTTTCGACGGTTGAACTGATCAAGCCAATAAGCGCATAGATCTGAGGCGGTATGTTATCTCTGAGATCGTTTTTGATCATATGTTTGAGCTTCCCAGGATCTTCTTCGATATGTTTACCTTCTGCCTGAGCTTCTTTTATAAGCGCTTCAGAGACAGATGTAAAATCATCCATTTTATAATTGCGTTCATACGAATTTAACGGCTTGAACTTATTCATATTTTAAAATCAAATCCTTTCTTTTCATCGTATCGATAAGGTTCACTTGGTGCGATTTCACCGGTTAAAGCAAATGGTTTTTCTGCTTTATAAGACTCAAAATTGGCGATGTTAACTTCATAACCAATCGCGTTAACCTCTTGTTCAAGACCACTAAACGCCTTTGAAAACGCTTCAACATGGTCATTCATTACCGTGATGGCTACCTTTTCATCTTTAATCTGAATCTTAATGCCCGTCTCTCCAAGATGTTTCAGCGTCATGCCAAAGTAGAGTTCAGAATTTTTATAATCCAAGGTTTCATTGTTATTATTGCCTGTCATATAAACTTTCATATTATTAATTTCAAGGTCATCTTCAAAGGGTAAATTGAAAAATTGAAAACGTTGTCCACCTTGTTGGTTCTGACCAGAATCATTCATCATCTGTTGACCTGTAAGGCTCATAAGAGTCTCTTCAATATTCCGGTTTGAACTGTCTTCTTTCATGAGCTTGAGCAGGATTTCTTTAATGTTCTCATTAATATGATCCATTTTGGTCGCATCTGGTTTCTTAGAAAGTGCCTCTGCCGTTTCAACCTCATGATTTAGACCAAGGCTTCTTAACACCTCTAGGATATCACGTGCTGAGCGGTCACCACTTAAATCTTTTTGGGTATCTAAAATTTTAGTCACTTCATCTTTTATAGTCGTTGATTTAGATTGAGCTCTTTCCTCTTGCGGTTTTAATATTTCAAGGGCTTCTTTGACGCGTTCAGTGGCAAAGCTTTGAATTTTTTTAGGATTCATATTAATTTGTATCTTTTGGATTTGTTCGTGTGTCTCTTTCAGAATGCTCATGGCTTTATCCATATCACCACTTGCAAGATACTTCTGAGCATTCGCAAGTTGTCCTGACATCACCAACAGCTTCTTTTCTGTAGGCATATCTGTATATAAAGAAACTTCACTTTTCATAATCGTTTTTTCGAGGAGGTTGATTGCCTTTTGCACAGATTCTTGTGTAGGTACTTGGGCAGGATTTGTTAAATCAATCAAATCGTTTTTCGTAGCTTCGAAAGCAGCCTGTAATGCGGTTGATTTTTCTGTGATGGTCTCAACAATAAAGGTTTTGACATCAAATGACTGTAAAATGTCTTGACTTGTTTGTGAAATTGCGCCGAGCATTTGTTCTAAGGCAGAAATGATTGTCGCTTCATCCAATTCGGGTGTATCAACCTGAGCACTTACATCTGATTCAGAGGCACCCACATCATTTTTAGAGTCTCTATCAACACCATCCGGTGCGCTTTCATCTGTGACCTTGGTATTGCCAGATTGCACTTGATCGCCAAGTACGCCTTTTAAGAACTCGCTAATGACATTTTTAACCAATTGATCTCCATTCACGATTGTAGCTAACGCGTTTGAAACATTTGAATCTTTATTATTTTCTAATCCTGATACAAGCTTCTTTAAGGCAGAAAGTAGAGCATCTTGATCTACTGTTTCGCTACTGCCGCCCTTTTCAGATGATGTAATGGCATCAATAAGATCCTGAATACGCACTGCATCATTTTGAAGATTCAAAGTTCCGCTGCTTAACGCCATAGCTTGATCTGGGTTTACACCAATCGCCAAAATTGATTTGATTTGCGTAGGTGTTAACGCCGCATCCTTCACAAGTAAAGTCATGGCATCTGATAAATCTTTTAGACCACCAGATTCCAAAACACCTTTAAGTGTGTCTCTATATTGTTCGGGAAGTGTGTCAATGATCTGTTTAGCCACTGCTTTAACAGCATCCTCGATACTTGCCCCCCCTTTTATAGCAGCTTTAAGCGCCTCTTTTAGATTCTCCGGAAGTTTTAAATGGTCAATGACATCGTCTAGGTTTTTACCCTCCGTGCCACCAGCTTCCTCGCTTTTAGGGATTAAAATTTCTATGTCCATATCTGGATTTTCCGTGAGCGCACTGTGAATCGTCTCTAAATGCTCTTCATCTATGTCAATCCCTTTATAAAGGGCGATTTCAACGGTATTAAGTTTATCACTCAATGGTCCATCTGTTTTCTTTACAAAATCATCAATCGTTTTGACTTCTTTCTCAGATAAATCCACTTGATATTTGGATGCCAATTGATTGACGCCCGGTGTTTTACTTTTAAAGCCTTCTAATACTTTTTCACTGGTATTTTGTTCTTTTGACTTCAAGTCATATTTGGGATCTGATTTCAGTGACTGTAAAAGTTGATTTATTTTCATGGGAGTCTCCTTTTAGCCTTATAGGATTCCTACTATATTTTTCATTATTTTTTCCTATAAGGTTTATCGGCAAAAAAAGGGATTCTCATCAGTTCAAAATGGAGATTATATGAGCACAACACCATAAATGATTTTTAATTTTCATTCTCTTTAATCAATAACATTACTTTTTCCATATCACGATCGCGTTGATTGATGTAATCCCATATGTCATAATGCGTTTGATCATCTGGATATAAGGCATCTTCCTCATTTTTACTGGTATCAACTCTTTGAGCGAACTTAGTCGCTATATTATATTCTAATTGTGTGTTAGGGAGGACAAAGGCTTTAACTTCTCCGCTAGCAGTTGGCTTTCCTCCTGAGGGCTGACCTATTACTATGCCAATATGCCGATCTGAAATTAATGTTGCAAAATTCACTGCTCCTGAAAACGAGGCGTGATCTATCAAGACGTATACGTTGCCATCAAATACGGGCATTTGATCTTTAGAATCACTGAGATAGTCGAGGAAAGCATATGCAACCTGATTATCGCCCCCACCATTACCCCTTAAATCAACAACTATATTGTCTATTTTAGCTTGGTTTATGCTGTCAAACATTTTTTTGAGAAATAACGCATATTGCTCATCGTATAGGCATTCAATTAAAACAAAATGTGCTGTATTTGTATTTTTGTCAATGCTAAAACTATAACTATTTGCTCTCCCTGTCACCGTTTCATACGCATCATATTTAGGATATAAAACTTTAAATCTTTGCGCATCTGTAAATTGATCGTAAATATAATCCTCTTGAGATAACCTAATTGTTTTTATGCCCTTGTCATCTTTGACTTTTACTTCAATGCCCCCTTTGGAGGTCAATTCTGCACCTAGTTCTTGTAATTTTTCAAGTTCAATATAACGCCTTTCAAAACACTCATAGGTCCAATAAGTATTTTCAGCTGAAAATTGGGCCTTATAGGCATTGAAGATCGTTTGCATTGAAACACCGCCGATCTCTAAAATTTCTTTCCCATCATTTGCTTTTTTAGGACTTGTAAGTATATAGAACTTATCGTCTATTATTTTTATAACATAGGGGATTTCAGGTCCATGAGCCATATAGAAATGATACGTATGCCCATCATTAAGTTGAGACAACATTTGAGCAACGATAACACTGAACTTATACAACGGCATTGGTTTTGAGATCGTCTCTTTTGCTTCTTCAATGGCTTGCCTAATATATTCGGGCATCCTTCCAAGAGCCATTGGATAAGTATATTTTATACTTTCTTCTAATTGAATCAAATCCGCATTCATTTCTTCTGTGGTGAGCATTCTCTCAAAAGCAATTGCTTCCGGTGTGGCCTTAAAAACAAAAGAAGAACTCTTGTTGTCAAATCCTCTAAAAAATAGTGGTATTAACAAAACTAATACGAATAAAAAAATTACAATTCTACGCCAGTTCATTATTTTTGGCCTCCTCAATACGAGTATCTAGAATATTAAAGATCTATTTTTTTGTGTTCTACAATGCTTTTTCAAACATTTGATTAAGCGCATTTTCAAATTCCAGCTTGTACAGATATTTATCAGTTTGAGCATGAGATTATTGATGTATTTGTGGAGCAAGTTGCAGATGCGATGAATTTATTCAGTTAGACAGTGTGAACATATATTGAAACAGCATATTCAAAGATCTCAACAGATTAATACTCTATTGAGATCTTTTTTTATTACTATTTAGTTATTTAAAAGGATCTATTCCTCGATATCTTTGATAAGTAATAAAACATATCCAAATACAAACTGCCACTACCATTGCAATTAAAATATTGGCTCCCATATCTCGGTTTCCAGTTTTGTGACAGAATAGAAAAAGTGCTATACATGGAAAAACGATCAAATCAAGTACAAATGCCTTCATTTTCTTTGGCCTAAAAATCACACTAGGAGCATAGAGAAAAGGCGCCAGAAAGATACTGTTGATATTTAAATATCTAAAGATTGGGTACAAGATTACACCGATTACTAATATAACTCTAAGAATAATTAATTTTTTGTCCATAATGACCTCCAATATTTTGATTAAAACTTTTCCGAGGACTTGCCTTTCGGCTTTCCCTCAACGTAAACATAGAAAAACTGGACAGAATATTTTTTACTAAATGGTGACCTAACATATTATATATTTTCTTTCTATCACTACTAGAGTGCAAAGTTCTTTTTGTCTTTTGCACTTCAAGAGTATACCTTTATACCTCATTATTGTCAATATTTCCAAAAGAGTAAACAGCTTTTCTTCTTAGTTGCTTTGTTTATCAGCGATCTTATCAAGTGTAACAACACCTGTCAATTCAACCATCTGATCAAACGGAGAGATTTTTGCTTTCCGAAACCCCAATAAGCCCCGTTTGGTTAATCATATGTAATACCCGTTTTGTTGTTGTTTAATAAACAGCCCGTAAGGCTTTCACTTCTTTAAGTATATTTCGTCATATACAACAGAGAAGATATAAAAAAAAGCCCACACCCTGTGCAGACTTTATCTTTTCAATATATTACATTCTTCACTATTTGAATTCATCCCTCTAATTCCGTTTGAACAACTTGCTGCTCTTTCCTTCTCTGAACATGTTGTCCATGCAGTGTGGTTATGGTAACGGAGGCAAGTACAAGTGCACCACCGATAAATTGTCTCACTGAAATCACTGTTCCGAGGTAGAAATAACTGAAAATAATCGTAACAATCGGCAAAAAATTAATAAAGATCGAGGATTCTGTAACCCCCAGTAAATCCATCGCTTTGGCGTAACAATAAAACCCCAAAACTGAGGCAATAATACTTAAAAAAATCAAATGCGCAATCACTTCAAATCCAATCGCATGCCATCTATTCGACTCAAAAAATACCAACGGTATAAAAAATGGAATGCTGTATAGAAACTGATAGAAGATAATCGTCAGATAAGAATACTTTTCAAACAAAGGCTTAGAGGCAAGTGAATAGATCACCCACGCGAAAACCGCACCAACCATCATCAAGTAACCGATGCTTTCTTGCATCTTAAAGAATTCACTAAACTTAATATCCACAATAAAGACTACCCCAAAGACCGACAACAACACCGCAAACAAATCCAGTCCTTCAATTTTTCGTTTATAAATAAGCGCTTCAAATATCAAGGTAAATACAGGGATGGCAGCGATAATCAGTGCTGCCGGTGATGCTGAAATATATTTAATGCCCGTATTTTCAAAAAAGAAATAGAGACCTATGCCCACACCACCTGCAAGCAAAAAAAGAAATCGATCTTCAGATTTAATTTTAAGGGGCTGTTTAGTCACCTTCATCGCCACATACAAAAGTGCTGTAGCAATCACAAATCTAATCGCACCTATTGTCATAGGGCCTAGAACTGCTAATAAAAATTCGGTACTTACAAAAGAAATGCCCCACGCAACCACGGGGACTAAAATGCTGAGTAAACCTTTAGTTTTTCTTGTCATTAGCGTCACCTTCTCCGAGGTCAATTATATCACGAACATCGTGACAGTGACAATCCTCAGATTTAACCGAACAGCTCATACACTTCCCTGCTTTTATCTGCTTTACAGATTTGCGAATAATCTTAAATGCATAGAGCGCAATTAAAAGGCCAATGACTATGGTAATAAACGTTCCCATGACAACCTCCTGTCATAACTCAACACTGTGTTAAAAGAGCAACAAGCCCACTCTGTAAAATGCAAAAGCGACGACCCAAGCCACTACGAATTGGTAAACCACCGAAAATCCCGTCCACTTCCAAGAATTCGTCTCTCTTTTGATAACCCCTACCACAGCGATACAAGGCGTGTAAAGTAAGACGAAGACCATGAAAACATAAGCCGTAAGCGGTTCAAAAGTACTTGATAATGCGGTCAAAAAAGTAGCAGAGCCATCTGTTACGCCTAGAACAATCGCCATGTTGGAAATAATCATCTCCTTAGCAAGCATCCCAGTGAGTAACGATAGTGAAATTTGCCAAGAATCAAATCCAAGTGGCGCCATAATAGGAGCCATAGCCTTACCAATACTCGCACCAAAACTTTCATGAATAGGAACCATGCCTGTCATATTAAAATTAAGTGTGAACCAAAGGATCACTGACGCCGCAAAAATAATAGTCCCTGCTTTTACCAAATACCCTTTTACACGTTCCCAAACATGAATAAGGAGCGATTTAAAGTTTGGAAGCCTATATACAGGCAGCTCCATAATGAAATGGGATTCATTTTCCCTGAATATGGTTTTCCTAAAAATAACCGCGACCAACAGTGCGACCACAATGCCAAGTACATACAGCGAAAAAGTCACCAATGTCTCATAGCCTTTGAAGAACACAGAGGCAAAGAGCACATACACAGGAAATCTAGCGCCACAGGATACAAAAGGATTGATCAAAATACTCAAGAGTCGATCTTTTTCATTTTCAATAGTCCTTGTAGCCATAATCGCAGGCACGTTACATCCAAAGCCTAAAATCATAGGCACAAAAGTCCTACCGTTTAGACCGAATTTGGACATCCACTTGTCCATAATATAGGCCACTCTAGCCATATAGCCGCTATCTTCTAAAAGCGAGATGAAGAAAAATAAAATCGCGATGTTGGGCACAAAGGTCAAAACGCCACCTACACCACCGATAATACCGTCCACCACAAGTCTATTCATCCACTCCGCCACGCCGACACTGGATAATAAAGCATCGATCGCAGGCCCTAAACGATCTGAAAAAAACACATCAATTGAATCTAAAAAAATGCCACCCACTTTGAATGTCATATAAAAAACAAAAGCCATAATGGCTAAAAATACTGGAAATCCAATATATTCATTTAAAATCCAATTATCAAGTTTAGCCGTTTGGGTATCATAAACCACTGGTTCTTTCATCATGACGTCTTTTAAAAGTGCATCTATATACGCATAGCGCTTCGCTGAGACCAAGCCTTCAGCATAATGCCCTGCTTCAATCTCTTTTAAAAGGGGACTGCCATCTGAATATTTTACGGGCTTGGATTGAGCCATCACGATTGCTTGATCCAATAGAGCATCGATGTTGAGCTTATTTTGAGCAGAAATTAAAACAACCGGGAAACCCAATTGTTTACTCATTTTTTCAATATTAATTTGAATATCTTTTTTTTCGAGTTCATCCATCATATTAATCGCAAGTACCATCGGGGTACTCAGCGCCATTAATTGAGTGGTCAAATACAAGTTTCTTTCTAACAAAGTGCCATCAACTACATTGATGATCACATCTGGTTTTTCATCTAATATATATTTTCTAGCGACAATTTCTTCTATACTAAAGGGTTCCAAGCTGTAAATACCCGGCAAATCAACCAAGTTGCATTCATGCCCTTTATATTTCTTTTTGCCCTCTTTTTTTTCAACCGTCACACCTGGCCAGTTTCCCACATAGTGGTTCCCACCCGTTAGCGTATTGAATAAAGTGGTTTTTCCTGAATTCGGATTACCTGCTATTGCCACATTGATAGGCTTCATGACATCACGATCCTTCATTATACACTCGCAGGTGTAACATCTAACATGGCAGCAATTTGATCAGAAATTGCAAGTCTTGTGCCTCTTATTTCAACCACCATCGGACCATTTCTCGTCTTTAAAACAGGCATAAAACGCACGCCATCTGTCAAGCCCATATCTCTTAACTTGCGCTTTAATTTATCACTACCATTTATTGTATTTAATACAACGTGCTTACCAATCACCGCATTTGTTAAAGCCATAATATTCTCCTTTAAGCTGATAATGAATCTCATTCACACCTTAATTGTAGCACGAGTGATAATTACTGTCAATGTAAGTGTGCAAAAAAACACGCTATAAACATCTCTTTTCAATGGCCTGAACCGCAGCAACTGCACTTGAAAACGCCCATTGTAAATTATAACCGCCTGTGTCCCCGTCCACGTTAAGCACTTCACCTACAAAGTAGAGACCCTCAACGATTTTAGAAGCCATCGTCTTTGAATCTATCTCAGTAGTATCCACACCACCAACTGTGACCATCGCTTGTTTAAAGCCCTGTAGTGCATCTACTTTTACTTCAAACTGCGTCAGCCATTTGATGAGCGCTTTTCGATTCGGCTTTGAAAGAGTCCCCATTTTCTCTTGACCTGTCAATCCAAGTGCTTTGAGTAACTCAGATTTAAACCGATCCAAGAGTTTAATTTGATTGAGCCAAAATGCCAATGGTCGATCTCCTGCTGTCTCTAAAAATAATTTTTCAGCTGCATCAGAGGACATCCCAATCAAATTGAGATAGAGCAGATCATCCTTTTCAAGATAACGGCTCTTGTTCAAAACAACTGGGCCACTTATGCCAAAATGGGTAAATAACAAATCGCCTTTATAAACGGCTCTTTGAGTGTACATGCCATCACGCGCCTTTAACATGTTGTGTACGAGCTCAACTTCTTTGAGCGCAATACCTGACCACTCAAGCGCACTGATCTTGCCAGACACTACCCCTGTCAAACCTGGCCTCGGTTCAACCACAGTATGCCCAAGTTTACGCGCAAAAGCATAGCCGTCACCTTCGGTCCCAAGTGCGGGGTATGATCTCCCTCCCGTTGCAATCATAACATTTAACGCTTCATAAAGCTGACCCTCCGTTACGATTTTAAAAGTGCCCTCACTTTTATAAAGATCCAGCACAGGTGTCTTTTGAAGCATTTTTTTATGCCCCTTGCAGTCAATATCCTCTTTAAGTGCTTTGACAACCGCTTTGGCATCCAATGAAACTGGAAAAATCTTTCCATCTTCTCTTTCAAAGCACTCAATGCCAAGACTTTCAAAATAAGCGACGGTTTGCTTGTTGTCAAAACTTAAAAGTGCGGGCTTTACAAATTTTTTTTGATCACCATACATGGCTAAAAAATGGCTCATATAACCGCTATGCGTGAGATTACATTGTCCCCCACCGGATACCATTACCTTTAAGCCCGGTCTATCCTTTTTCTCTAGAAGCAAAATATTTATGTTTTCAGCTTTTGAAGCGGCAAACAAACCGGCTGCTCCAGCACCGATTATGATCAAATCATAAACCATTGATAAAATCTCCTCACTCTTTTTTAGATAATGCTTTTCTAATGCCCTTGTAACACGATATAATGGTAGCATTGGAGGTGTTGATTCTGAATATCCAAGCAACCGAAGCTTCTAAAATGATAAATGCTCTAAGAAACGGCGTAGCGCCCATAGGTTTAACAGACCATTTAATTTTCGGCAGAGAAAAAGAACTGAATGAATTTAAGCGTTGTTTTTCTGCTCTTAAAGAGGGCGAGAGCATTGTCAAAATCATTACGGGTGAATACGGCGTCGGCAAATCACACCTTGTTAATGCCGTTAAGAATTTAGCGCTAAAGGATGATTACCTCATTGCCTCATTCCAAGTCAATGATGGCTTTAGATTAAATAAAATTGACGATCTTTACTATGCCATTATGCACAATCTGTACATGAAAGGGACACAATTTGAAAAAACTTCATTTAGTGAAATTTTTGATCTGTGGATTGAAAATCTTCAAACAGCACCCTTTCCAGATCGAAAGAGAGTGGAAATAAACTTGGTCTGCCAAGAGCTCTCAAAGTACAATACAAACTTCGCACGCGCATTTTTGATGTTCATGCGCGGCCGAATTCAGCGCAACCAAGAAATGCAAAATATAACCACCGCTTGGCTCACAGGTGAAAAGAATATTCCCTATGAACTCAAACACAAATACGATTTGGTCGGCTATGTCGATAAGACAAATACCCTTGATTTTTTAAAAGCATTTTCAAAATTAATAAATCTCTTAGGTTATAAGGGTTTAATCATCTTTATTGATGAACTCGATCAGGTCATCTCCGAAAGAAGCGACCTCAGAACACTTGCTTATAATAATTTAAAGCATCTTATTGATTTAACAACTTCTGGTGAAATGACACACAGCATGTTTGTCTTTTCGGGAACGCCTAATTTATTAACCGATTCTGAAAAGGGCTTTATGTCCCTTGAATCGCTTGCTCAGCGTCTCAATCTTCCACTTGACCACACCCTAGAGGATCCAAGACAAACCCTTATCCATCTTGAAAAATTACCAGAAAGTGCACTCTTACTACTGACACATAAAATACTTGAACTCTATAAAATTCAAGAAGAGCCCATAAAAGAACTCCCCACTCCACACCAAGTGATTGAACAGACTGATGCCTTCAATCTAAAAACAACGCGTCATTTTGTAACAAAGAGCATACAATATCTAGACACCTTTTTAAAATAGAGAGCCCATGACCTCTCTATTTTTTTGCCTTCGCTTTAAACGGTTAAAAGTTAAAAACATCACTCTGGTATCCTGATTATGATTCTAGTGAACTGATTCAACTTTGATTCTATTTTGAGACTGCCCTCTTGCAGGCTAACTTCTTTTTTCACTTGGGTCAATCCCATGCCCAAGTGGGTTTCAACATCTGTTGTAATATTATTGTACTCAATGCCTCGTCCATCATCTTCAACCGTTATTTCGATAAAAGCACCTAAACTTTCAAATTTCACTTTTACAGTGCCATATTCACTTTTATTCTTTCTAAAGCGATCCCCTGGCTTTTCAATCCCATGAATAATGGCATTGTCCATCAGATAGACTACACTTTTAAGAATCTCTTTACAATTTGCATGATTTAAAACAGATTCATAACCTTCTACGACAATTGGATTCACTTTTTTACCTAATTTCCTAGCCAAATCCGAAATATACTGATCGTACTTTTTAATACGTTTTTGATTCTGTTCATGTTTCATCTTAAGCACTAATGCTGTCGCCTTTTCATGTCCTGGCAGGCCCAATAACATTTTTTCAAGCTCAATAAAATCGGATTCTTCAACTAAAATGAAGTGTTCTTGCTTCATAACATCTGCATTTAGAACCCCTTCAAGCAGTTCTAAATCACTTGATAAAATTTCATCCAAATCAAATGTTTCTTTCTCATCCAATACGCTTTGAAATTCAGTTTGGTCTACTAAAACCGCCACGAGATACTTGGGATCTTTGGTAATCTTGTATTTTAGGCTCAAAACACGCCCGTTTATGCTCACTTTACTTGACAGCAAATCTAGATAAAGTCGTTTGTCACTTTCAGTTTCCGCCTCAAAATACCGCCCTAAAATCGTTTCTGCATACAATTTATTTTCAAAATCATCTTGGTAGATCACATCAGTCATTTTTCTATGCTTGATATCGACATCAAAAAAAGCTTGCAGCGCCTCATTGTAGACATGATCTATATACAAATCCGATGTAAGCACCATCATGCCCTCTTCTACGGCATTTACCATCTCTTTGAATTGTATTTCGGTTTTATCCGATCCATAGGCTTCTTTTAAAGGCACTATATTATCCGATTTAGAGGTCTGTTCGCTACTACCAGTTCTGGAAAAGCTTCTATAAATCAATATAACAAGAATCGGAAGCATCCCCAAACTTGAAGTCATAATACCACTCAAATTCAAATAAGCCATTCCTAAAAAATATGCAAATATAAGATTCACTTTCCACTGGATCTTATACCGATTGCATATTAACGCAGAAGCTAAGATCAGAGCCAAATGGCCGTACCCAATAAAAGGCATATAATGAATCGGGACTATTGTCACGCCTGCTGCAAATAAGATCAAATATATTTTACCAAATGCTTTTGCAAATGACATAAATCGATCATTGCCTTTATATCCATAAGTTGCAAACAAAGTCGAAATATATGCAAGTAAAAAGATTTGAATACGCATATATTCAAAATGAGAGAAAGCAACCGTTTTCTCAATTTCAGATATTGTAAAATTAAGAATAAAAGCTAGAACCAACAATTCAAATAATATGCCTTTTACTTTAACTTGACCTGACACCCTTTGCCAAATCAGAAACATAAAAAAAACAAGTGCGAATGCCAATACAAGGCTATCCAATAGCCAAACTAAATATTGATTTCTTTCATAAGCCGTGAGCGCACCTAGATAAAGTTTTGATGCACTGGAAATCCGATTTGAATCTTGTTCAAAATATATAATAATTGTGATTTTCGAACTGTTAGGAATAAAGAGATAACCGTCTTTAACGCTTTGATGTTTTGAGATAGAGAGTGATTTTTCATAATGCATTTCATTAATATACAAGTCAAAACTTTCATCAAAAAACGCATTGTTAATTACCAGTGGTTTTCCCACAAAGGACTCTGGTATTGTAAAAGTCTTATAAAGCGTCCCTCTAACTTTACTTTTCGGATTACTTTCACCGAATTGATCCAATGAAAAATTGCTTTTCCCTGTGGTTGAATCGAAAGCATCTGGTTTAATCCAAAACGCATCCACGTAAGTCCATCCGTCAGACAAACTTATAATTTGATTTTCCCCAAATTCGAGTTTTTCAATCGTCGTATCACCAAAAGAAATCCATAGATTTAAAAAGATGAATACGAATAAAACGACCCCAACACTTTTTTTCATAATTTTTTTCCATTCTCTTTTTTATTTATTCTAACATAGTTTAACAATATTTTCGTCAAATTTGTGATAACAATTGCCTATTTCACTAAGGGTTTGGTATAATTGAACTGGTTACAATTACAAATCGTTTTAACAAAATATTTTTGGGGTATATATGCTTTGTTTTACCAGTCTATTCAATTATGAGAGAGGTGTTTTTATGAAAGGAACCGTAGTCAATATTTGGCTCAATACGATTTCATCTATGTTTGGAGAAAACCATAGAAATGAAATTATGAAAAAGGAAGGCTGGAATCCATCGAGAATGATTACGCCTTTAGAGGAAATTGAGGATGCCAAAGTATTTTCGCTTATGAAGGCTTTTGCCACGAGCAAGGGCATGAAAACAGAGGATATGTGGCGCAAACTCGGGCAAAACAACATCGAATCATTTTACAAATGGTTTCCCTCGTACTTTGATAAAAGCTCCGCTAAAAGCTTTATGATGCTCATGGATAAAGTGCATACTCAATTGACAAAGATGATTCCTGGTGCTAAGCCACCGAGATTAATGCCTGAAGAAATTGATGATAAAAACGTCATCATCACCTATAAATCCAAACGTGGACTTGTGGATTATCTCATGGGGCTTATTGAAGGCGCTGGTAAGCACTTTAACGAAAAAATAGAAGCCAAAATACTGGATAAATCCGTGGGTTCAGATGGTGTGCATACCGTTAGAGTTCACATAACCTTTGAAAAAGGGACAAAGACGGTTCGGCATTATGGCCTTTCCAAATTATTTTCGCTTGGATTTATAAAGAGCGCGCCTTTTAAAATTGCTTTGATGCCAACACTTTTGTCATTGGGATTGGTGCTTGGTCTAGATGGATTGTCTAATATCCCTCTTTTGATTGCAACCCCTCTTTCAGTGCTCATTTCAGGTGTTCTTATAGGCAGTGTCATTCTTAAACCTTCTATGGATATTTCCGAAGAACTTGAAAAAGTTGGTGATCTCAATTTGAGAGATGATCTAGTCGTTCGAACAAATGACTACCATGAAGCCATTTTCAGTGCGCTCTCCACTACAAAAGACAAACTCCGTGAAGAATTCACTTATTTTAAAGGTGGCATGGATGATGTCTATTCCTTTACAGATAAATTTGCACAAGTTGCAAAAAACATGGGGGAAGTATCCGATCTTATCTCTAGAGCTGTACAAGAAGTTGCAGAAGGCGCAATTCATCAAGCTACTGAAACCGAAAGTTCTGTCAGCATCTTAGCCGATAATATTGATATTTTAAATGAAATCAGCGCTAAAGAACTTGAAGGTAAGGAAAGTTTAGAATCTGCTGTGAAACAAATTGAAATTTCAGTGAATGACCTTGAAAAAGTATCTGAAAATCTCAATCAAGTTAAAAACAACTTTGCAGGTGTCAATGTCCAAGGCACTGAAATCAGCAAAAAAATCAAAGATATTATTGAAATTGTAAGCACGGTTGAAAGCATTGCGGAGCAAACAAACCTCTTGGCGCTCAATGCCTCTATCGAAGCTGCACGTGCTGGAGAAATGGGCAGAGGCTTCAGCGTTGTCGCCGAAGAAATCAGGAAACTTGCGGAAGATTCTAAAAATGCAGTCAACACCATAAACAGTAGTTTGCATGAATTTACAACGGGTGTTAACAACATGGTGAAGCAAGTCAACGATCAATTTATTGAACTGGAAAACGGCACTCAAACCATGGCTACTGTTGCTTCGGATAGTAAAGTGGCTTCAACCAGAATTCATACCGTATCCAGTTCTATTGCAGAAATTTCATCTAAGCTTTCACTGGAGACTGCTAAAATCAATAAAGTTTTTGAAAACATGCATACTTTAGCGGCTATTGCCGAAGAGAATTCAGCGACTTCACAAGAGATGAGTGCCAATGTCACAAACTTCTCTACTGAAATTGTAAGCTTATCTGAGAATATAGATGAACTTGAAAAAGTCGTCTTATTCCTTAAAGACGAACTCAAACGCTACAAGCTCTAGACTAAAGCACTCTAACAAAGGCCTCTGCAAAAGTCATATTTGATTTTCGCGGAGGCCCTTTATACATGTTTTGGATTGTTGTAAATATCTATTTTATAATAGAAGAAACTGCTCAAAATAAGTCTAATCGCCATATCCAGACCAATGGCTAGAAATACCATATTGACTGAAAAGTCAAAAACATATGCTGATAATAATGCCATGGGTACCCTTACACCATATAAGCCTATTGCAGCTGTATACATTGGAATTTTAGTGTAGCCTGCGCCTCTAAGTGCACCGCCCATAACACCCGCTAGGTTCTGAGGAATCTGCGCAAATCCGCATATAATCATGTAAATGATCGCAATCTGAATTAAGTTAGCATCAGAAGTCATCACCCCCAACAACGCACTTGGCAATAAGATTAAGATCCCCCCACCTAAAATTGAAATCAGTAATACACCCCATGTAATCTCTCTAAAGTAATTTCTAGCAGAGTCCATATCCTCTGCACCGATAAACCTTCCAACATAGGCTGTTGCTGCAATTCCAAATCCTGCGGCTGGCATATAGGCGATACTTTCCGCCTGTAATCCCAGCTGATAGGCTGCATAGACGTCGTCTCCATAGGTCAAAATAGCTCTTATGAGTAAAATAGAGCTCATTTGCCAAAAAAGAGATTCTAAAGCACTTGGAATTCCAGTTCTGTAGACACTTTTAAGAATATCTTTTGAAAACTTGAATATATTTTTATAATTTAAACCGTATAGAATGCCCGACTTTTTAAGTGCTAATACAATGCCTAAAACCGCTGCCCAAAATTGACCCAATACCATGGCATAAGCAGCGCCTTTTAACCCCAGCCTTGGCATGCCCAGCAAGCCATTCACTAATATAATGCCAAAGACGAGATTGAGCACATTCATAACACCGCTTATAATCAATGGCGTTATCGCATCGCCCTTTCCCTGCATAGCACCTGAAATGACAATGACAAGACCTAAAAATGGCAAGCCACAAGCCACAATTTTGAGAATTTCACTCCCCACTTTTAAGAGTGCATCTTTGGCGCCAAATATTTGAAGCCAAGATTCTGGAAAAGCCCACATGGATATGCTAAAGGCGATTGAGACGATAAAAATAGACACCAGTGTCTGTCTAGAAGCTTCTCGAATCCTCACATGGTCTTTGCGCCCTAAAGCCTGTGCGATAACCACTTGTGCGCCTATAGCAATTCCTTTATAGATCGCCCAGACGATCCCACGAACTCTTGTACTCAACCCCATTGCACCAATGGCGATGAATCCTAAATTTCCAATCAACGCCATAGAAACAAGTCCCACCAACATCTCTAAGATATTCGCCATCATAATGGGTAAGATCATCTTGGCAATGTCAACTCTTATCGATTTTCTCATTTTTTTATTTTCTACAATTTCCACGGATATACCCTCACATTTAATTCGCCTCACTAAATAGTAACGCTTTTTCATGCAAACATAAAGCAAAAAATAAAAAATGCTCTGCATTATGTCTAAAATTTAATACATCATGCAAAGCATTTTATAGCTCTCGGGTTTTATAATCTCATTCATTTCATTCTATAAAACTCACACCGTTTTTGCAGGCATCCACTTCTAAAAAATCAGCAATGGAAGCCGCCATATCGGAAAGTGTTTTTCGGTCTCCTAAATTTCGAGCACTACGTCCTTTTTGGTAAGCGAGTAAAAAAGTATTTTCTCTTGTGTGTTGACTGTGTAAGGCACAAGGATCGTTGCCGTGATCTGCACTTATTATGAGTAAATCCTCACAGGTCATTTTCTCTATAATCTTTCCAATGCCTTCATCTACTTGCTCTATCAGATTGGCGTACAAATTCACATCTTGAGCATGTCCAGCCAAATCGGTTTCTTGTACAGTTGCTGCGATTAAACCTGATGAAGTGGTCTCCAAAGCCTCTAAAATACTTGTCAATACCAAAGAAGTCTCAATTGCCACAATCCGCTTTGCCCTTTCACCAATAATCACATCTTGCATTTTACCGATTAAAACGACCTCTTTTCCTGCACGAATGGCAGCACTTTGAACTTGTTCTTCCGGATTGAGCCCCAACCCCAGATGTCTTACTTGGTAACCCTGATGGTAAACACCTGATTTTGGTGAATTAACACCAATCAACCCATCTGCTCTGCGCTCAACACAGGACAATATCCACTCCACTGAAATACCTTCTCCACCCAGCGCAATCACGCGATTTACTTTCGTGAGTTCACGTACGATTTTGCCGATCGCCTGAATTTTTTCAAATGAAATCACATCAATTGCACCTGTCACATTATAAATCTGACCATAATCCGTTTCAATATTGTCCGCCACAATGACAGCATCCTCTACTAAAAGAAATGGCATCGTTTGATCTGGAATGACCACTTTATACCCTGAATCCTCTAATCCCTGTTTAACCGCCTCAATGACACCTACAAAGGGCATTTTTTTTGCGGGCAGAGGTTTCGTTCCCATAATTTCTTGGTGACCTAAATAACTATCTGCCCCTTCATGAAGCAATGCACAGCGTCCGTAGCTTGCAATAGGGTGCGTTTCAATGATAGCGTCATGTGAAAGCACAGAGCCTATGCCCATTTTCTTTAAATTTGGTATTTTAAGATTCGGCCTATAATCCAGAATATGGCCAAATGTATTGGCACCTAAATCCTGAGGTCTCACATCTGCCACATCTGCCATGGCTCCTATGCCTAAACTATCTATAATTAATAAGATCGCACGTTTCTTCATTTTGCATCAATCCTTTTTTCTGCCGAGCGCATCGTAAATGCCAATAAGTTTAGGGGCGCCACTCTGAATGCCTTCAACTAAAGCGACGTTACTCCGCGTCATAAAAATTTGTGTTCTAAAAGCATAAATAACCGCATCTCCTATATGACTCTGAATATCTTTTACATCTACCTCTGCATAGTAATCAATCATTAAAGGTGAGGGCTCTTTTGCCTTAACCACTATTCCTTTTGATAAATCGTCTCTAGGAACCACATAAGCTTGATTGACACCCGATCTTTGGTAAAATCCACCCCCAAATACATACGCCGATTGGTCCACATAATGCGATATTTCAGTGAGATAAATCATCGCTGGTTTTTCAGGTAAATCCATAATAGCATGTAAAGGTGTGGTGCCCGTCAAAGCATGACCCGGTTCAGCATGTGTGCCGCCTAGTTTTGCGAGCATTTCGAGGGTATTAACTGAATTTGCACTGGGTAAGTTAATCTGCTCGAGTTTTATGGATAGATGCGTTTGAATTAAATTTGCCGCTTTTAGTACTGTCTTTACATTTTCTGTTGCCACCACTTCCCCTTCACTGTATAAAAAACAGGGAAATGCCGTTAGACCAACCAGTGACACATTTGACATTTCACCAATGGCTTTAGCACTGCTCAGCCACTCTGCCTCTAAAAAACCACCCTTTTGGCCTTCGTAAAGGTGATCCTTATTGCCAACAACTCTCATGAGCAATTTTTGAGTAATACCTATCTTTTCAGCTTCCCTAGAAATACTTCTGGCCTTCTCGAGTGAAAATACAGTAATCACCTCAGGTCTATAATTTAAAATTTCAGCAATCATGTCCTCTGGAATTTGAACCAGATGCCCCACATGGCCAAGTGGTATCCCTTCCTTCGCCAATGCCAATGCTTCCCAAGCATCAACGGCAACGATATGATCAATGCCCTGAGCCATTACTCTTCTTGCTATTTCTGAATTGCGCCCAATTTGCTTTGTCATCAAATAAAGGTGAACACCTTGTTTTTTAGCTTCTTCAACTAATAATCTCGCATTGTTTTCCACAGTATCCAGATCAATTACATAAGTATCTGGTGTAATTTGCTTTTCTTTGCGAAGCATTAAAGCAGCATCAATCAAGGCTTTATTTCTGGCAATTGTCTTCTCTAAAAACATATGACCTCCTATTTTTCTGCCTGTTCAATTGCTTTTTTTAATACATTTATCACAGAATCCGCCCCTGCTCTCATTGGATTTATACGAATCATGGAATGTTCAAGTGCAGGGTCCGCATTTCTAAAAGTTGCCGAAACCCTATAAAATTGAGCAACCACTTCATATTTAGATTCAGCCCCTACTGGATAGGGTGCACCTCCTAATTGCTCGCATTGCTTCAACACTGCTTTTGCAATAGGCTTTTCAAACTCAACGAGCAATACCCGAGATTGTGCATTGGCAATATAGACATTTTTAATGCCTTCAATTTCACCTTTGAATAATCTCTGATAGATCTTGTCGACCTGTTCCGCTTGAATCGCCAGCGCTACGGGTGTATATACCAACGCCCTAAGTGCTTCTAAAGCTTCATGTCCCTGAACCTGACTGCCACCTGAATAATTTATCTTTCTAATGCTTTCGATAAGCGTTTTCTGCCCCAAAACACAACCAACACCCTCAGGCCCTAATAATTTGAACATCGAAAAAGCACTGGCATCAGCGCCCACTTGTATCCCGATCTTAGGTGCTTTCATTACAGCATAATTGTCATCTACAAGAATATTGATTTCTGGATTGATTTGCTTTAGTTTCTCGACAACTGCTTGAAGCTCATAAGAATCTTCTATGCGCTGTCTCGAATGCTGAACCAGTGCAAAGGACGCATCCTTACATGACTGCCACTGATCTTCATTCTCCAAATTAAAATCGATCACGACGGGCGTCAAGCCCATACTTTCAATGATGACTTTTGTGGTCGGGTAAATTGGGGCATCGTGTATGACTATCTTATCAAGAGGTTTATTTAAGACATTAAAAACATTTCTGATAGCACCCGTCCCTGAACCCCGAACTAAAATTGCGGCTTCTGCATCAAAGCATTTTGCAAGAACAGCCTCCACTTTTCGAGTCATCTTCGGAGCACCTTCTTCTAGAGAAACCCCTAAATCTCCCTGTGTTAACATCTCGCTTCCTGGAATCGTCTCCTGAATACAACTGACAAGGTGAAATTGCATTTCCATAGCTTGATCGATTGTCATAGGCACAATGGGATATGTCTTCATATTATTATCATTCCTTTCGCATCAATATTCTCTTTGGATTCTCCACTAACATTTTCCTAACGGCTTCATCATCAACACCTTCAGCCATCAATAAAGGTAAAAATACCTCCACCAAATAGCCGTATCCAATGCCGCCATTAGCCTTTAAATGAGATTTTCTCGTCATATCTTGGGACAAAACAATCTGATCGACATGTCCCCGCTCTATCAAATGGGCGATGTGTTTAGCTCTGATTTCATCTGAACCATAATTCAACTTTCCGATCGTATCAAATGCCAAAACAGCGCCCTTATCTGCAATTTTTAAATGGTATGCCTTTTCACAATTTAAATCCACATGGCCAATGACCACTTTTGATAAATCAACACCAAATTGACTCAAATACTCTAATTGCTCAACGCCATAGGTGCCAAGTGTGGTATGTGTTGCAATGGGAGCACCTGTCTCCAAATGCGTTCTTGCTGCAATTTCAAAGACTTTCTCCTCTAGAGGCATCATCTGATCCTTACTCGTACCGATTTCACCGATAACCTGAGCCCTCACAGAGGTGTCCTCTATGCCCGTTATTATTTCACGAACCAACTGCTTAACAAGTTCTGTGACTGTGCTTTGGGTTACACGCTCTGGCAAGAAGGGCTCCTTATAAAACCCCGTGCTCATGATAATCTGCATTTCAGATGCATTGGAAATACGCATGATCTGCATGAGATCTCTGCCCATCCCGTGATTAGTCATCTCTACAAGGGTCGAAATCCCTAATTCCTTTAAAGTTTTCATCTCATCGATAACTTGATCTACAGCATTGTACTGGGTATCTGGATCGCCTTTGACCCTTGATAAGTCCAAGTACAAATGCTCATGAAAATAAGTTTTTCCTAAATTTTCAGGTGTGATTATACCCTGAACACCGTAAATTGACATATCATACCTCCCTTCCAAAAGCATTATCCCTAGACTGCTCATGCCCTAGAAAATAGTTTTCATACAGCGCTGGTCTCTTAAAACACGCCGCAATCTGCATACCGAGTTTCATCAATCTTATGCCAGTTGCTCTGCCCGTTTTGCTGAGCATTACAAGTCCTGTTGCGAGTTCACCGGTTGGAATCGTAATCGCTGTGGCGTTTATCATATTTGCAGATTTAACCAAATACTTGCCCGATTTAGAAACTTCATTTTGCCCTGTTTCTCCCCACACCCCCATGATTGAATCCCCATAACCATATAGATCTATTGGACCTTCAAGCGTCATCATAACATCGACCCCATCCTCAAACAATTGATTCATAAAAGAAATGCTTTCATGACGATTTTGAAGATTTGGAACCCTTACCTTTTCAATCGAAATATACTCTGAAAAATTACGGATGAGAGGTTCAAGGGAATCTGTCATATCTCTTCCATTTGGCAAAATAATACTGCCTTCAACTGGAATGGCTACGCGCAGGGGCATGAGTGCTGAAACTGAAACTGAGGCTGAAACTGAGATTGAGGCTAGCTCATCAGCCCATTCCGCATCAGTGATATCGCATAAAATTCGAATGGCCTGAACGCATTGTGAATAAGTATGCGAAATGACTCCAATCCCAGGTACAAAAGATAAACCCTCTGTGGATACTTTCTTATCATGGCCCATAAGACCAAGGCCTTTTCCCATAATGGAATAGAGTTGAGTACTAATGGCAGGTGCCAATACAGAGCCACCGCCGTCCGTGCCAATCGCCAAATCATTTATACCTTTCAATATATTAATGCAGCCACCACTTGAAGAACCCGTCATCAATTTCCCAGTCAAAGGATTGATACAACTTATATCCACTGCACGTCCTCGATCTGACATCGAGTCCACTGTATGAAAAATAAACTGTTTTTCTTTAGTCAATTTTTTCACCAAATCTCTAGAAATTTGATTCGTATTTTTTACACCAAATAAGGTGACAGGCTCCTGCCCTTCAATTAAAGCACTTGCCACAGCCTCTATCATGTTCTTTTGAAAAGAGACAACCGTTCCCCCCTCTTCTTCCTTTGCTCTTATCATGGCATTCATAATGCGATTTAATTCGCTTTTTTGCACATGCTCACCTCCTAAATTTCAAGCTTTTTTCAATCACAAGCTTGCATTTGAATTCTCCTTTGACGCTATAAACACATTTATGGATGACTTTAAAATCTTGAAGGAAGCTGGGATCACTTCCTTCAAGGCTCTAAACTACGCAACAACAAACAATCCTATCAGTGCCAATAGATTTACAAAAATACCGACTAAAATCGCTGCAATAGGTCCTACTGCCATTCGAACAAAAGGCTTTCCTGCAATTTCATTTAATATATAAAGGCCTACTACTAGGAAATATCCAATTCCTGGTGCCATGGCATTTGCAGCATTCATACCACCAACTAACAAGGCAATTTCAAGTAATTTAGTCATTGCCATTCGAATATTATCACCTGATTTTCTAATGCCAGGGAATTTATCGATAAAATGTGCGATTCGATCTAATAATAAAACTTCACAGCCGATAACCACAGCGCCTATTAAACCTGCTAAAATCGGATTTCTAACAAATAGACCCACAGCAAATACAAAAGTCATTCCAACAGGTCCATAGACCCCTGTGACGATTGCAGTGGATGCTACCAGTGGAATAAAACCAATACCACGTGCAAGTGAAGCAAATCCGGCATCAATGAATTGACTTTCTTTCATAAGATTTAATGAAATCGGATCTCCTGCAATCAGATTGGAAGCAGTTGCTGCGGCAACCAAGCCCCCCATAAGCATCAATATCGGCAGATTTTTTCGAATACGCTTGACGCGCTCTGCAAAAATCGAGACCAAATCAACGGTTTCTCCTTCCTGTTTTTCTCGCATTGCGAAAATCAGCAGAATGGTCATACCGATAATTAAAGCACTTCCTTGAGGGTTTAATTTGATTGTAGCAGTGCCAAGGCTAATACTTCCAAATAAAGCCGCGGCCTGATAAGCCATAACAGAAACGAATAGATTTATAATGCCTTTTTTTACACCGTATTGATACGCAGTTGCAAGCGCTGGAAACGCTGCGAATGCAACAACTACAGGCGTTCCGACTTCGCCTAAGCTTCCCAAGAAATTCACTGGTAACAATTCAAAAGCCTTAACGACGCTTTCAAGCCCAAGTAAAATGCCAATGCCATATAAAGCACCTATTACACCCGAAATGATTAAGCCTTTTTTCCCATCTGGTGATGATGCGCCTATGATATCTGTGCCAAGTAAAATGCAGTGAATTAGAATAATATTTGCTGCCAATGAAAATGGAATTCCAAAACCGATTACCAAACCAAAACTCATTGCAAAGGTAGTGGCAGCTAACTCTTTTCTGGTCATCCTACCTTCAATGTGCTCAGGCATAATCGGTCTGAGACCATCATTAAATACCGCAATCCCTTTGTTTGCCATGATTGATGCCAATGCACCTAATAAAGCCATTAAAATGATGTTCATTTTTGTTCCCCCTTTTACGATTATTTTTTCTTGAGAATTTCTCTCACAATTACAGCCAATGCTGCTTCTGCATGATCTCCTGTGAAACCAAATGCAACTTTGCCCTCTTCCACCGCCTTTACAATATCAGCTTCCTTTGGCGGTCGCCCTGGCATAGAAACCGTTGCACATTTGTTGACTGTCAACAGGGCTATCGCCATACTCAATGCGCCTCCGCCACCGGTGTGACAAGCGCCGACATAGAAATCGGCTTTTTTAGTCTGAATGGCTAAAGCGGCCTGCATATCCGACATAACGCTTACTTCTACAGCATCACCTCCCATTTCTTTGATGATCTTGGAAATATCATCCTTGCGAATTGCACCACCCACTACAAATCGAATCATTTCATACCTCCTTTTTCAATTACTGTACAAAAATGCGCTGCAATATAGCCAATTTCTGCTTCGGGAATGCACCATCCCATATGAGCCTCTACGACTTCAAGATACTTGGATAACGCTTTATAACTTGGTGTTTGAGCAATCTGCTCCAACAGAAAATCATCCATTTTTTCAACGGTTTCGCCTCTTTCAATTCTCGAAAGTGCTGTTGCAAAATGCGTCACTAACATAGCACCATTCTCTTCATCAAAGTTTAAATGGTATTCAGATTCCATTTTCTTTGCAAACGCCACAATAGCACTTTCCATTTTTCCTGTGATCTGCCCCGCATTCTTTAAAATTTCAAGTCTTTCATAAATTGAATTTTCCATAACGCCCCTTTCAATATACGTTTTTCCGTATATTCGTTTTAAAAAAATTAATAGATCGGTATCATATCATTATTCATCACTTTTTTTTGAACCTCTTCTACCATTTCTAGATCAAGCAATCTTTCCATGATTCTTCCGATCACTTTTGTTTCATTGCTTACAACGATAACTGCAACATTTCCTTTTTTATCCATCTCAATCGCCACAGGATTTTTTAAAGGCTGAATGTACACCTCTAATTTTTTTTCGAAAATTTCATCTCCATTCCAAATGGCTGCATCAATTTCATTCATTTCAAGCTTTTGTATGATTTGATTATAAGGTGTTGCCACATAAGTTACCTTTAGGGATTTGCACTCTACTTCAGTCAATTTAGATTGATCTAGAGAAACACTGTCAAATCCTACTCGCATACCATTTGTAATGCGCTTGTGTTTTGGATCTCTAAAAATCACCACATGTTTCCCCACATAACTTTCCGATTTAAACTCATGGACAATCGATAAGTTCGGATTTTCATTTTGATGAATCTCAGCAGCGAGCTTAGAGATAATAGCAAAGCTGTACTTCCCAAAGTTAAGTGCTTGAATTCTTTTCTCTGCACCCCTCATAAAAGATAAACTAAAGGGAATTTCTTTATTTTCAAAGACCTTGTAAAGTCCCGTTGCCAATCCTTCATATCGCTTAGAATACGGTAATGGCATTGCGCCTATAATAACACCAAAGTCAGAGTACTCCCAAAGTTTTTTGTGATTCGTTTTAACGAGAAAAGTGCCTAAATGTCCTCTAGATTCCAGTGAAATACAGCCGTCATCTTGTAAAAACTTCATAGCCGATTGAACAGTGCCACGCGAGCTCTCTAATAGATCCACATATTCCGTAATCGTACGAATGCGATCCCCTACCTCATAAGAAAAAAGCTCTTGTGAAAGCATCTTTATCGCTAACCCATTCTTTGACATTAATCTGTTTGTACTTAAATCCACTGATTCACCCTCCAAATTACATTATACAATATATTGTACATTGACTTTATCATATTTTTTCCTGTGATGCAAGAGGTAAAATAAAAAATCTCTGAAATGAGATCGGCTATGAGCCCTTCTTATTTCAGAGATTTACGACTTACTAAACAAGTATTCTGTAGATTAACGTGTTAAAATCGGTGATATACGTTTGTAAAGCATCATGGTCACCAGTGAAACAACCAATCCTTTAAAGAGGTTAAAAGGAACAATCCCATATAACACCAATGTCAATATGCTGTTGATATTAGGATTTATAATTGTGCCCATACCAACGATCGCATCAATCGGCATAAAGTTGGTGTAAAAAGGGATCAAGACGAAGTAATTGGCAAATGCGCCCATAATGGCCATTGCTAGTGTGCCCACAAGCAATCCAATCACAGCACCCGCTTTTGATTTCGCTTTTTTATAAATAAGCGCTGCTGGTATCACCATGGCAATACCAATTAAAAAGTTAGCGATTTCACCCACACCACCAGTAGATGTTCTGAGTAAATGCAAGGTGTTTTTAATCGCTTCGATTGCAATTCCAGCCACTGGGCCAAGTGCAAAAGCACCAATAAGCGCGGGTAGATCACTGAGATCTATCTTTAAAAACCCTGGGAAAATTGGAACTTGAATCTCTATAAAATAGAGAATAAAAGAAATAACACTGAGCATTGCAATTTTGGTCATCATTTTAACAGATATTCTTTTTGCTGTCGTTGTCGTCATATATAGACCTCCCATAAATATTATTGGCTTTACGGGCATAAAAAAACCCTAAAGCATGCACTTCAGGGTAAAATAGCATTATAATAATAAACCTCTTCTTTCATCCAGACTATACTGTCGGCTCTGGAATCTAACCAGATCAACCTTTCGGCTCGCGGGCTTTACCGCCGGTGGGGACTTACACCCCGCCCTGAAGATTATTACATGTTTAGTATAGCACCACTGAGGGGGGGATGTCAATATGGCTTTTGAGGCAACAAATTTTAATTTTCACTAATATATTTTGAAAACAACTCGTATTAGTGTTTAAATTCATAAATCGTGGTAATATATAGCATATGTATTTCATTACAGTGTAGAGCAGTTTATACATCACATAACAATTAAAGCTACATACTTTAAAGATTACATGTTTAGACTTTAATTGAAATCAATTTTAAATATCTTCCCTAATTAATTGTTGCTTCTTCATACTTATCACAATCTTCGTTTAATTGATTACATGATTCGTTTTGTATGTATGAACTTTACCCTGCACCATCCACTTAAATGATTAAGAAGGGGTGTAACATGTGGGATAGTTCGATGGATTGGAAAGAACATTTTAAGAAAAAACCGGTTACCACAGCAAAAACCGATGAAATTGGACAGAGTGATCAGGTAAAAACTCTTCCTAAATCAACTGAATGGAAAAAACCTAAAGAAAAAGAAGCAGAAGAAAATGATGTGAAATTTGGACAACAAGGTGTTTCTAAATTTTTTAGCACTCAAGGAAAGTTTAAAGGTGTTGAACTAACCCTTGTTGCAGAAGAATTAAAATCAAAAAAACGTTCTCCTGATGAGCTCCCCATTGAATACATTCTACGTGATGGTGTAAAAATAACATTAAATAATCGCTCATTAACAGCCTTAACACTTGCAGGCTTAAAACCAACAAATCTAATTGACAGAACCGGGAATGTTTATTTAGAAAAACAGTTAACTGAAAGATTAGCTGAAATGGGTGGAATACCGGGTGAATCGATGCAAATTAGAAAGACAGGAACAATCGCATATTTACAATAAAAAAATGGAGGTTATATGAAACCAATACAATTACCGAGGCCTGTTAGTCAATGCGATGAATCTCCTCGTGTTGAAATGATAAATGGGGATGTGATATTAAAGTATGAAAATAGTGAATATGAAGAACAAATTGTTATTAATTTTAAGGACGTATATGGATTTAAGTATACTGAAACAGAATATATTGATACTTTAGAATATATTTTTGGTTGTGTAGAAATTGAGAACTCTTTATGGATAGAATCTTTTTTAAATGCATGGGAACTTAGAGAAAGAAGTAGAGATGATGCTTTCGGAGGAGAACCCTCAAAAATCATCCATTATAGACTGTGTTTTGACGAATATGGTATGTATGATATACTGTGTAAACATATGGAGTCAGAAAAGTCGTAACCTAACTAAGCAATGGTGAGAATCTTCTTACCATTGCTTTTCATTTTTGAAGACCTCTTTTACTGGATGTCCATTTATAATTTTCTGACCTCAGATATTACATGAATGCTTTTGAACCTTCTAGGTCAAGTAAAAGCTATTTTAAAGATACTCTTAAATCTAATTTTAGTGTTGCTCCAATATTCAGAAAAAGGGCATATAAGGTTTAGTTCAACTAAAATGGTTTTTAAAATGTTTATCATATATCCCCACCCACGATATGATATACTATATCATTATGATCATTATTCGGAGGTAAAACATGACATTTAACTACAAACGCATCGCCTTGCTGTTTATTCTAACGCTTTCAGTCATTTTATATACGGGTTGCGCCACAGACACAAGCGATTCTCCAAAACTTAAAATTTCCACAGGAATCTTACCCATTAAAGCTTTTACAGCAGCGATTGGTGGATCATATGTGGAAGTTGAAGCACTGATCCCAGTGGGCGCCAATCCGCATAATTATCAGCCTTCTCCAAGCGCCATGAAATTTTTATCCGACGCTAAACTTTATATCTATGTGGGCGTGCCTACAGAAAATGAGAACATCATGCCTAAAATTAAGGATTTTAACACTCAAATCGAAGTCCTCAATTTACAAGAAGCACTTGCAGAGGTTCATCCCTTTTTAACAGGCGAAGCGCATGACCACGAAGCTGAAGATGAAGCCCATGTTGAAGATCACCCCGAAATGATTGAATTTGAATCTCAAATGTTAGACCCTAGTTCAGAAATTGGCGCGTATGCTGATTACGATCCTCATACTTGGGTATCCCCTAAAAGAGCGATTACAATGGCTGGTAGCATTAGAGATACCTTGATCCAAATGGATCCCGATCATGAAGCCGATTATCAAGCCAATGCCGATGCATTGATTCAAAAATTATCTGAACTTGATCAGACCATTCTGGATAAAGTTTCAACGCTTGATCAAAAGACCTACCTGATCTATCATTCTTCCTATAATTATTTTGCATTTGATTATGGTCTATCTTTTATTTCAATAGAAAATGAAGGTAAATCGCCTACAATTCAAGACATTCAAAATGCCATAGACATTGCAAAGGAGAATCGCATCAGTACGCTTTTTTATCAAAACGAATTCTCGGTAGAACAAGCAAAATCTATCTCCGAAGAAATAGAGGGCAATGCAGTTCCCCTTGAGCCATTATCTGAAAAATACTTTGATTCAATGGCGCTCTTAATTGAACACTTAAACTAGAGAGGTTTAAAATGCCAAACGAACGCGTCACAAAAGACTTACAACTAAAACTCCAAGATATCAGTGTCTCCTATGGGCGCAATGTGATTTTGAACCATATTTCAATTGATATCTTTAAAGGGGATTATATCGGCATCATCGGTCCAAATGGTGCTGGGAAATCCACCTTGATTAAAGCCATTTTGGGCTTAATCCCTCTTCAAAAAGGGGCTATTCAAAAATCGAACACCTTACGCATTGGCTACGTGCCTCAATATTCTCAGTTTGAAAAGAATTTCCCCATCACTGTTATGGACACTATTTTGATGGGTTCCATTACACCAAATTCCGAATTTTTCCATAGACATTCCAAATCAGAAAAAGAAAAGGCTGTCGCTCTTGCCGAATTTTTGCATATTGAAGATTGCCTTCACAAGAATATCAACAATGTCTCTGGCGGGCAAATGCAAAAATCAATGATTGCACGTGCTATGATACAGTCTCCAGATATTCTGATTTTAGACGAACCCACTTCTAACGTAGACAATAATTCACGAAATGAAATCTATGATATTTTACGTGATATCAACAAAACTCAAGACACAACCGTTTTGCTGATCAGTCACGATATCGGTGCTATTTCTGCGTATGTAAAATCTGTGGCTTGCTTAAATCAAACCCTTCATTATCACCCCGAACGTGCATTTACAGGACCAGAAATTGAGCGTACTTTTGATTGCCCAATCGATTTAATTGCTCACGGAGCGCCGCATCGCGTTTTAGAACAACATGATATTGTAGACTTAACCACTGGGAGGCCTCAATGATCTTAGCAGATTTTATCCAGTATGACTTTTTGAGAAATGCTTTGTTAGGGGGCATTTTAGCCAGTATTTTATGCGGTATTATCGGAACGATTATTATAGAGAAGAAACTGGTTATGATGAGTGGCGGTATCGCTCATGCCAGTCTAGGCGGTATTGGCATTGCCCATTTTTTTAATTTTGATTATTTAATAGGGGCTTTGTCCTTTTCCTTTTTGTCCTCACTGGTCATATCGGCTTCTAGGAAAAAAGAAAAAGCCTATACGGACACGATCATCGGGATGATTTGGTCCTTTAGTATGGCCGTCGGCTTGCTCTTCATCTATTTAAAGCCAGGATTTCCGCCAGACATAAACGGTTTTTTATTTGGCGACATATTAACGGTGTCCAATAGCAATTTAAAATTTATTGCTTTTGCACTTGTGGTAACTTTAGTGGTGATTCTTTCACAATTTAACTACTGGAAGTATTTCTTGTTTGATGAAGAATATGCCTCTGTTTTAGGCATCAACGTTGATCGTTATACGATTGTACTCTTTGCACTGATTTCACTTGCCATTGTCTCGTTGATTAAACTTGCGGGTATTATTCTGATCATCGCCCTTTTGACAATCCCACCCATGCTTGCTAAACTGTTTTTTAAAAAGTTCAATCAGGTCATGATCGCTGCTGTGATCATCAGTATTGGCTTTATTATTTCGGGATTATTAATCTCCTACAGTTTGAATATACCCTCAGGTATTACCATTATTATTGTCAGCAGCTCTTGCTTTTTCTTTGCAAAACTCATTAAAACAAAGTCACTTTTTTAAGCCATAGCAAAGCCCGCTTCTCTACCTTCATAACCCTTGCGCAAGAAAGCCCTTTCAAAATAGAGGATTTGCTATTTTGAAAGGGCTCTTTTTTGGGTTTATAAATCCACGGATACTTGTGGTTTAGTCTTGATGATTTGATGTTGCCAGTTGCCTGTAAGATAAATGCCGTAGCCAATCAAACATATCAGTAAGTTGCTTGAAACCATTGCATACCAAATAGAGGAAGGTCCAAATCCAGGGCATATTCTGAGAAAAAACACCATTGGAATCCGAATGCCCCACAGCCTTCCCATCATAATGATCATCGCTGAAAGGGTATGCCCTGACCCTTGAAATGTCCCTACAAGTATTTGGAATACACCCATAAGTGGGACTGACATAATAAGAATTCTTAAGTATTCCGTACTATTTTGAATGATGGCCTCATTAGTGGCAAAAGCTTCAACGATATTTCTGGCAAACGGCCACATGATCAACCCACTGGTCACCAAAATAAACGTGGATAGAATTGCACTTGTTCGAACCGCCTCTTTCGCCCTCTGCTTATTATCTGCCCCCAAGTTTTGGCCCACCACAGTGGCAAGTGCGCTGCCTATCCCCATTGCAGGCATCATGATCAATGAATTAATACGGTTACCAATGGCAAATGCTGTTAGCGTCACTTCTCCAAAGGAAATGAGAAAGACATTTAAAATTGCAAAACCAAAAGCCGTTGTGGCCTGGCCAATTGAAGAAGGCAGTCCTACGCTTATAATTTTCCATATAATCTCCATATCCCATTTGAGCTCTTTCAGCGTAATTTTAATGCCTTTATCTTTTACAAAGAGCGTGCTCACCGCATAAAGTGCAAAAACAGTTTGCGCAATAATCGTTGCAAGAGCAGCTCCGGAAATCCCCATTTGAAACTTGAATATAAAAATCGGATCCAGTATCATGTTTAAAAGAACCGCACTCCCTCCGATAATCATTGGTGAAATGGTGTCCCCCTGCCCCTGCTTGATACTGTTATAGGCTTGTAATAAAAAAATCGCAGGCATCCCTAAAAATGTAATCGAAAGGTAGGTGGTTGCATTATCATAAAGCGATCCAGTAGCCCCCATCCACTTTACAATATGACCACTAAGTCCAACGCCTATCATAGCAAGAATCACTGCCATAGCAAATAAAAAGCTCACCACTTGCCCTGAAATAAGCCTTGCTTTTTCATGCTTATCCGCTCCAATATATTGGGAAATTAAAGCACTTGCTGCAATGGACATCCCTATTCCAAATGCCATTACCATAAAATTAATCGGCCATACCAACTGTATGGCAGCCACCTCATTGCCCCCTAATCGGCCGACAAAAAATGTGTCCGTAAGATTATAAACCGTTTGGATGAAATTGTTGATCATAACAGGCACAGACAAAGCCCATATGACTTTTTTCATATCACCTTTTAAGATCAATTCTCTTTTTTCTGAATAGTTCATAGCGTCCCTCCGTCATATACAAATAGTATAGCACAGGATCATTCGCGACTCAAACATTTCGTGTCACTAATTATTTTCAAATTATTAATAGATACGCTCTTTAAACCTATTAAATTTCTGTTATAATATCTATAACTAGCTTTTGACACTATAACTCAAAACTCAAGATAAAAAGGAGGGTCCAATGATTGTTGGAAATTTTAAGGATTTAACAGCTTCAGAAATCACAAGTAATGAAGCAAAAAATGCTGCTATGAAGGTTTTAGTATCACCTTCTGAAGGTTGGGAAGACCATGTTATGCGTGTTATCGAGCTCGAAGCAGAAGGTTTTTCGCCAAAGCATCAACACGATTGGCCTCATATCAATTACGTCATTGAAGGTGAAGGTACGTTACTGATAGAAGATACCTTACATGAACTAAAAGCTGGAAGTTATGCTTTCGTCCCTTCCAATACGTTACATCAGTTTTCTAATACAGGTCCAAGTCCGTTAAAATTTATCTGCATTGTTCCTGTCAAAGGTCATAAATAGTGTTTATTTGAGACACTAATATGACTAAGGCGACTCTAGTATCGAACCTACAGTTGCTTGTCCGAGTCCTATGGAAATGACATCAAAAGGAGCCTATGATTATATGAAATATATTAAGAAATCGATTGAAAGACCCGCCACAGATTTAAAAGATCTTAAGATGAATGTCGCAAACATTATCGAGCAAGTCAAGCAAGATGGCGATGATGCTCTATTGAGATACAATGCCAAATTTGATTTAAACACAAGAAAATCACTTAAAGTAACAGCCGCTGAAATCCAAAATGCTTATGAGCAAGTTTCAGAGGTTCTCATTAACGATCTTAAAATTGCCAGTGATCACATAACCCGTTTTGCCAAAGCTCAGAAATCTACGATCAGTGATCTGCCTACTTTTACTGTGGCGCCTGGTATAGAACTTGGACATCGTGTCGTGCCTATTGAGTCTTGTCTCTGTTACGTCCCTGGAGGCAATTATCCCTTGTTTTCATCGGCACTGATGCTGGTTATTCCAGCTAAAGTCGCTGGTGTAAAACGTGTCGTTGCCTGTTCTCCCGCTGTAAAAGGAACCGAACAAATCGCACCTGAAACACTTGTTGCACTGGATATTGCAGGTGTTGATGAAATTTACGTGGTGGGCGGCGCACATGCCATAGCTGCGTTTTCCTATGGCACAGAGCGTATCAAACCCGTTGACCTCATCGTGGGTCCTGGTAACCAGTATGTCACAGAGGCCAAGCGTCAATGCTATGGTCAAATCGGTATTGATTTTGTGGCGGGTCCCAGCGAAGTCATGATTTTGGCAGATGAACATGCTGATCCAGAAATTCTTGCAGCTGACCTATTGGGCCAGTCCGAGCATGACCTTTTGGCGAAGGGCATCTTAGTCACTACAAGTGAAACAATTGCCGTACAGACCTTGCAAGCTGTTGAAAGTCAACTCGAAACACTGGAAACGGCTGATATAGCACGAAAGTCTTGGGAAGTTTTCGGTGAAATCATAGTGATCGATCGTTTAGAAGAGGGCATACAGCTCTGTAACCAACTCGCACCAGAACATCTCGAACTTGTCATCCAGACGCCAGAAGCCATTATAGATCAGCTCTATAATTATGGTTCCCTCTTTATTGGAGAATGGTCTGCTGAAGTCCTAGGCGATTACATTTCTGGTACAAATCACACTTTACCGACCTTAAAAGCCGCAAGGTATACAGGGGGTGTCTATGTGGGCACTTTTCTTAAAACATTGACACATCAGACGATTAAGCCAGATGCACTGAGGAAGATTGGCCCTTCTGCCTATCGAATGGCGAAATCCGAAGGCCTTCATGCACATGCGAACGCAGTGGACATCAGACTAAAAAAATTATAGAATTTCATTTTAAAACTATTAAAGGCGTAGTGTAGAGATATAATCATCCCCACACTACGCCTTTAATGGTTTTTACCATTAATACAAAGTTTTTATCCCTCTATTTTACTCTAATGACTTCATCTCTGATGGCTCTATAAAGTAAGAACATCCTCTTCCTATTAACTTTTTATCGCGAACAATATGACTCAATCTTGCTATTGTATTAAAATCAGCATGAATCGTTTTAAAAACTAATCTAGTCATTGTGAAATCTTTGTTTTCTAAAAACTGATCAATCTTAGATGTTAAATCGTACGGACTAATTAGAAAGAACTCATCAGCCCATTGAAAAACACAATCTTTATATGGCGAGATCGAAAACAGTTCAAAAGATGTTTCAAAATCATACCTATCAATGAATTTATTATTTTTCCAATTATCTCTTTCTTTCCAATTATCCCCATCTAGGAAATGAATATAAAACGATTTATCTTTATTGCTAAATATCCTTAAAATTTCCTTTACGCTTTCATTATTTGTTCTCAGTATTCCAATAGATTCTCCAACTCTAACTTTTCTTTTAAGGTATTTTGGATTAGTCAGTGTCTTATATGATTTATTACTCATACTCAGTCCTCTTCTGTTTTAATCATTTTTTACTGTAATAACTGCTGATCATATACTTTATACTTGCAGCATCATGATCAATAGCATCAGACCATGAAATTCCATTTTTATTTGAATAAGTTGACATCACTTCAATCAATTTTTCTATGTTACTACTATTTATTGACATCCCATCATTAAGTTGAATTTCTGATAGCTTCGCATTGCTATCACTAAACCAAGAGCTCACTGTAACTTTATCGCCTGTTCCAAATGTGGATATGATCAAATCTGAATTAGCACGTCTAAACATGATCCTATCCATATATTCATTAAAAACAGCCACATCATTTCCGCTAACATCATAGATCAGGTCGCGTCCATCTTTTCTATCAAATAAATATCGGTCATCACCTGTCCCGCCATAAAGTACATCATCACCAAGACTTCCTGATAAAGTATCATTGCCTTCTCCGCCCATCAGCACATCATCTGCTCTAGTTCCATATAATATATCGTTTGTATTTTTTCCCAAAATGCCATTTTTATAATTTTGAGATGCAATATCAAAGGTTCCGTGTTCAAGTTCCAATTTTTCTATGGCATTAGATTTCGAATTAAATTGTGATTGAATTGTGATCATGTCATTAGATTTATTATCTGTTATTATCAAGTCGTTACTTTGTTCATTTAAAAGACCATCAAAACATAATTCTGCATTTGCATTTTTGAACATCACGCCATTTGCACTTGTCGTTTCTGCATAAAGGTTAACTGATAAATTTGAATAATATATATTCCCATACTTCTTAGCTAATGCGCTCAAATCTGCACCTAGTTCAATAATTCTATCTCTTTGACGATTACCTTTGTAGGTGATAGAATCTAAAACTTCATTACCATACACTAAATCTGCTCTAAATGAACTTTTACCTTCAGCATCAGTATCAAGGCATTCAAGTGTAAATTGAACCTTTGATGGATCTTTACTAGAAAATTTACCAGTATCATAGACCATTGCTATCTTTGCATGTCCTCTTGTCATAACTTCACTAGAGCTAATACTTTGGACAACTTCAACATCCCCGTCACTTGTTTCAACTGTCCACTTATTTATCTCAGTATCAACAAGGGGATCATATCCTGATGAACTTACCACTGAATTACCATCGTTTGCAGATATATATAAACAATTGTCTGGATGCCCTCCTGATAAAGCACTTTTGGTGTTCAATGCACTTACTCTAAAAGTGTTGGCAACAACATTTATCTCAGATGAAGCCACTTTGGAAAGTTGTCCATACTTTTTTTCTCTAACTAAACTTACCTCATTTAAATCTCGTTGTGCTATTATTATAGCATCTGAAGTTCTACTCGAATCCGTTAGATCCACATTGTTATCTGAGATGATATCCTTTCCGAATCCATCTTGAAAATAATATCTATCAGCCCCTGTACCACCCTCAAGAATATCATTTCCAGATTCTCCGAATAGATGATCATTCCCTGATTCTCCATATAATACATCATCACCAAAACCACCATAAAGATAGTCATCACCTATACCGCCAGCAAGTCTGTCATTGCCATCACCAGCATGTAATGTGTCATTTCCCCATTCACCAGCTAACGTATCGTTATCTTCTCCACCATATAGTAAGTCGTCACCAGCTCCACCTCTTAATATATCCTCTCCAGAGTTACCGTATAACACATCGTTGCCAGCTTCACCACAAAGTTCATCATCTCCTGAATCACCATGTAATTCATCTGATCCTTCTTCTCCAAAAAGAATATCATCATTAGAACCACCATAAAGGTGATCATCACCAAATCCTCCATAAAGACCATCTCTATCATTTCCACCATAAAGGTGATCATTGCCACTTCCTCCGTATAGTTGATCTCTACCATCTCCACCATCAATTTCGTCATAATCTGCGCCACCATAAATTATATCATTTCCAGCTCCCGCAGTGATTTCATCATAATCATTTCCACCATATATTTGATCATCTCCATCTCCACCATGAATTTCATTTTCACCATCTCCGCACTCAATATAATCATTTCCAGATCCACCGTCAAAATAACCGCCCCCGCCTTCTCCATAAATTTTATCATCGCCTGCACCACTCTCAATATAATCATTCCCTGTTCCACCATAGAGTTGATCATCGCCTTCATCTCCATAAAGATAGTCATCGCCTTCATCTCCATAAAGATAATCATTTCCTTGAAGACCATGAACGACATCATTGCCACCTTTACCATGAATTTCATCAACTATTGATAAATCCGAACTACCTGTCAATTGATTATTAAACGCATCGCCTTTCAAAATTTTAGAAATTGATTTTCTCAACAATACATCTTTTCCCCAAGTCTCAACAACTGTAGCTCCATTCTTAAATACAACTGAATCTAGATTCCCATTATTTAAAAAATCTTTTAATATAATCTGATTCGCCGTCTTTAACTGCTTCATAATTATTGAGCCATTTTCTCTCGTCACCTCTAAATCTTCGGATGAAATATCAATAAGTTCAATAACGTCCATCTCTTGATTGATATTAAAATCAATTATAGTATCTTTCCCAAAATCACCCACAAACTTATAGGTATCGGCACCCGCACCTCCTACTAAATAATCATCACCTTTGCTTGCATGTATGATATCGTTACCATTTCCTGCATAAATTCGATCCACATTTTCTGTTCCGAAAATTGTATCAGCTGATCCTGTCCCATATATCATAATTTTATCCAATATTTGTTGCAAACCAAAATTTTCTTGATTTCTAAATATTATTGACCCGATCGTACCAGAAGTCTTAAAATAATCTTTTATAAAAACTTGATTTGGGGTATTTTTTTGTTTTATATATAAATCCCCATTATTGTGCATTTTTTCAAATGTAAAATCTGAAGATAAATTATCTTTAAACCAAATCGTATTATTATGATCATTATCAATTACTGAATTTTGCCCGAAATCGGATCCAAATACGTAGACATCATTCCCATTTCCACCATATAAAGTGTCGTTTCCGCCAAAACCAGTTATCAAATCATCTTCTGAAGTTCCGACAAGCATTTCTGATCTGTCAGTACCACCACCAAAATTGATGATATTTTCAAAATTTTCTTTTTTCAAAATTTCATATTGACCGTTGCTTTTCAGAAAATTGATCTCTTCAATTGTATTTTTATTTGAGAAATAATCTCTGATACAAGTTACAGACTCTAAATTTCTATGCGAAATAATCAAATCAAAATTATCTCTGCTTATTGTGGCATCCTCATAAAGAAAATCAATTTTTACAATGTCCTTTTCAGCGAGTGAAGTGCCATCTTCAACGATGATTGAATTAGAATTTTCTGACCCGATTACATATAAATCCGATCCTTGATTACCCTCAAGATAATTGTCTCCACTATCACCGACTAAAGTATCCTCTCCCAGTCCACCATATAGATAATCATTACCAGAACCGCCATATAATCGATCGTTTCCAGAATTTCCTCTTAGAACATCATCAGATGTTTCACCATATAGAACGTCTGAATCGGATCCACCAATTAAAGTATCTTGACCAGAGCCTCCATATATTTGAGTAGCCCTATTTGAAGCGATTACAGTATCATTACCCCCATACGCCTTAAATTCGGTTTCATTTACCTTTAAAGAAACCCTGTCAAAAGAATCTGATCCTGTTCTCAACACCATTGATGAAACCTGTTGTCGATTAAAAATTACATTGTTCTGGAATTGCATATAACCAGGCTCAATAGATGCCTTAAAGTAATCTTTAATGGTTATCATATCTTGACTGTTTTTCAATTTAATTTGCAAATCATCGTTATTTATTTCTCTTATGAAATTGAATGCATCTGAAGTGTGATTATTAAATTTGAATTGACTGTTTCCATTTACATCAGCAACTGTATCCCTTCCAAAATTAGTGTTAAATTCATAAACATCGCTTCCTTGACCACCGCTGAGATAATCACTTCCAGTACCGCCGTTTAATAAATCGTTCGAATCTCCACCATAAATTGAATCATCTCCATCATCACCATAAAGATTATTATTGCCACTACCGCCATCTAAAACGTCATTTCCTGACCCTCCATACAATTGGTCTGCACCATTTTCGCCATATAGACTATCATTACCACTACCTCCAAATAAGGTATCGTTTTCACTACCGCCATGAAGGATATCGTTATCAAAGCCACCTTGAAGAACATCATCTCCAGAGTCACCGTATATTACATCGCTACCATTACCACCATCGAATGTATCATTTCCCTCATTACCATAGAGATAATCTATACCATCTCCACCAGTCAACATATCATTACCGCTACCACCATATAATTGATCATTGCCGCTATCTCCATATAGCAAGTCATTTTCTGAACCACCATAAATCATATCATCATCTGTTCCGCCAAAGATTGTATCTCTTCCAGCCTCTCCGATAATAATATCTTTTCCATTGTTTCCGTATAAAAAATCATTACCATCCCTACCTGCAATTCTATCGTTTTGACTAGAGCCAAAAATGATATCATCCCCAGATTCACCGACACCTATAGAATTATAATTATTTAGATTTAAAACAATACTGTTTCGATCAGATCCGTTTCTCGATAAAAATTCGACTTGTTGACCATCACTATACCATCTAAGTGCATAACCAAATATATCAGCCGCAAATTGAGCCCCAATATAAGTTTTAGATTCATCCTTTTGGAGAGATCCACTATATCCAATTGTCCATGTGGTTTTTTGATATTTTCGGATATTTGTTCCAGGCCAATATTCCATAGGCGTAGAACTCTCATTTGAATAACTGCCCTTTCTTAAAATACCTTCATAACCTTCAATGTCCTTGAAACTAATTTCTGATGGTAAAATACTGCCACTATATCCAGGAAAGTTAAAATTGGATTCAACATGCCATTTGGTATTTGCTTCTACACCATATCGATCAAAATAGCGCTCTCTTACATTGCTTACAACGTTATTGAAAGATTTAAAGAAAGAAAATCTTTTGACATCTATCTCATCCTCTGCAACTGAAGTTGATACTTGAGCGACTTTACCATTGGATTCAAGAATTTGATACCAAGATACTCTTTGATTCGTAAAATCTGCACAATATTCTAATCTTTTACCGTTAGGTAGACCAAAAACACCTATGTTAGATGTGTCATTCCAAGCAACTGTACCATTCCCCATGTATCTCAATAAATCATTTATTTGAACTCTTGCTCTACCATAAACAATATCTGTTTTACTATTATCCACAATTGTATTTCCGTTTTTAATAATAACAGGATTGCCTACTGTGCCTGTTTTTGCACCATAATATACTGTTGGCGCGTTTATTACAGGCACATTTTGATCCGATGCAAAGACTTCCCCTAGATTATAATAATCACTTTTAAAACTTGCGGTGTAAGTTGACGCGTTCCAAGATAAATTTGCATCCAACGCATCTGTAAAAAATTTTAAAGGAACCATCATTTCTCCATTTTTAAGTTCTGGCGCTGTTTCTAAAGAATTGGATAATACGCTTTTAAGTGTATAAGTACTATTTCCAACTACTGCAGTGCTTGTTTTTCCATTAGGATAAGTGATTATAATCGTATTTCGATTCGGCATACTATAACTTAATTTAATTTGACTTTTGCTGTTAAATATATCCATAAATTCTTTGGCACATACCATCGCTCTATTCGTCTCTGGTTTGATATAAGCATCTTTTTGCATATCAAATTTAGCACCATTAAAATCGATTATAACGTTATTTGCATTTCCAATTTCAACAACTTCATTTGAATTATTTATACTTCCAGAACCTGAATCATATGAGCTTGCGGTCTCCAGTAAAGCTGTATTATTTATAGCATCCCAACTGACATTGAGATTAAATATTTGTGCCAACACTTTTAAAGATGCCATCATGGTATTGTCACTTTTATTAGCAATTTCAATAATTTCAGGTTCAACTGGCATTGTAATCAGATTTCCATGAATAGATGCATCTTTAATACCAGTCCCTTTTTTATGATCATTATAATCTATCCAACTCGTCTTTCCATTCCACGTAATATATGCTCTTTTTTCAGCCGTATTCCAAGTGATGTTTGCACCTTCCCCCATGGTGTTTACAAATTCTTTAACCGAAACCATAGTATTTCCATTTTTATTATATGCATTATAAAGTGCATCAAAATTTCTGCCATTTATTTTAACATGCACAGAGGGATAATCTAAAAGTCTCTTCATCCCATTCTCTTCTATGATGTAGTATTTTAAATTTTCAGAATCAACGACTGGTTTTACGCCTTGATTTCCAAGAAGCAAATCGCTGATTAGATAGTCCCCCCCTGCAGTCTGATCTGAACTCATTAGGCTAATACGTTCAACTTTATTATCATCACTTTCAAAATAACCTTCTATAGTAACCTTGTCATACCATATACCATCACCGTCATGAGCTCTTATAATCAAGTTAACGCCTGATTGTTGCGTTTTAATCTGAGTGAGATCATAATCTCTCATTAGAATTGTATCTTCTTGCTTAGAAATTGGTCCCGCCGACATCTTTACAGTTTGGTTGTAGACTGGTTGAGACATCATCATGCTTCCACCTTCTACAGGCATATCTTCTTTGCCGCTACCAGATTCAAAAGCTCTACGGATTGCATCATCGACTGTTTCAGTATTTGTACCCTTTGAAATTATAACTGCTGTGCCCCGATCTCTACCTACATCCACTTTTTCTGTAACATTAATTCTCTGCAGATAGCGCACAGGGGTGTCTTTTAAATTGATTACAGAATCTTTGAATATAATTCTTTTAATATTGTTCACAACTTTATCGTCAAAATAATCTTTTATGACAATTTTTCCAATTTTATTTTGATTCATCATGGCAATAACCAAACTGTTTGTTGAATTGCCATTTTGATCGATCTCTCTAAACTGACGCACATCACTACGATTGAGTCCTTCTAAATAGAGCGCTTCATATCCATCTGAACTGTAAATTGCATCATTAACCAACGTTTCTTTACTATAATATCCAAATGAATCAACATCTGGCAGTATTTTTTCTAATCCTCTGCGGACATCATACTCCTTATTACCAACAATAATTTTTTCCACAGAATTTTGTTTATAGATTTCATTTCCCTTTCCATTTTCACTCATTCCTCTAAAGTATTTTGATATTCTTAATGAATCATCTGGTTTTCCTATGAATTTCAAAAGTAAATCAGCGCCTGATTTTAATAATAAAATATCTTCTGCATTAATATCATTTAGATTAACCACATCATTATTAACAAGTCCCAAAATCGTGTCTCTTGGATAGTTTTCCTCGATGATTGTATCATTTCCATCACCTGATTTATATATGTAGGTATCGTTTCCTAAACCACCTATTAGAGTATCCTCTCCAGAGCCACCATATAATTGATCATTTCCTAAACCACCGTCAAGAGTATCATCTCCATCATAATAAATTTTAGTTGAGTCATTACCGCTTGAACTCCCTCTATCGCTTCCCGTTAAAGTATCATTTCCATCAAGCCCATAAAGTTCGTTCTTCGAACCACCTCTTGCTGTGATTCTATTATCAGCATTATTGCCCTTAATTATGTTTTGTGTGTAGCTGTCTGCTATCACATTATTCATGTTATAATCTAATGTGCCTTCGATCTTTTCAATTCTATCAACAAAAATATTGATTTCTTTATCTTTAGTTAACAGCTTATACTTGTCCAATTCTATGTTTGCAATTTGTTTAGATGTTTGAGCTACAACTAAGCGGCAAAAAAAATCCATTCCCCCTGCAATTGCCATACTAGCAGGTATGCTTGGCGGAAATGCTATCGTCAACAGACCCACTGCTGCTTTAAGCATATTCATTGCATTTTTTTCATCTTCTGTTGCACCATTCAATAATGCCTCACCATATAAATTTTTAATATTTTCATTTAACATGTGCTTATCTGCTTCAAAATTCAGCACTATACCCGTTCCGCCTGTTGTTGTATCCACTAAATTTCCAGCTATTTTGTCATAAATGCCTAAACAAGACTGAGCACTTGATTTCACTAAATTTCGCATTTCCTTTGATAAACCCTTAAATGGCATCCCATGTAGCCTCTCCGCTATACCCGAAAGACCACCAGCAAGTAATGCCGTTTTAGCCGATTCTAAAATATCAATGGGGAAATCAATCTCATTTTGAGGTACATATGCAAAACCAATTAGATTTTCGGGCACTTTATCGCCGTCTGAGACAACACTGTGGCTTTCACCATTGTTCTTATAGATGCCTACTAGTTTTCCTGTAGTAGCATCAAAATCTATTTGAGCTGTTTTGTATTCTTTGTAGTAGTCATTGTAAAAATCAGTAATTGTGTCTACAGCTATCTTATTTTCGTATGCCATCTTTATTTGATTTGCTTTTTCTTTATCCGTATACGATGTATTTCTCATGATTGGGTCTACTATATCCTGCATCATTTCTTTTATTGTCAACATCGCATCTTCAGAAGAATGTCCATATGTGTTTTTTAGCGCTTGAACTAAAGCATTATCTGAGTCTCTTACTTTTTCTTCATATAATGCAAATTTAGCGTCACGATACGCCTCAATAAATAGACCACTTTCTTTGTAGTCTTTATTTCTCGCATCTAAATCTGTGTAGCCTTCCTCATACACTATGATGCTTATACTTTGGCTGTCGTATGTGTTTATGTTATTAGGGTTATTTTTCAGTTCTAAATTAATCTCATTTAATGCATCCTCTAATTTTCCTAATTTTACACTCATGACTTTATTCTCCTTATTCTATAAGTTTATTTTGCTTTGCTTTTTCAAAGAAACTCTCTACAGTCGCATTTATAATACTTTTATAGTCACCTGTAACCCATAATAGGAAATCCTTTTTTTTAGCTCTTGTATCTAAATAGTGAAATCCTTCCGTCTCTTCTCTTACGTAATACATATCTGAGTATATATTGGATAAAGTAGTGCGCTCTCTAAAATACGTTTCAGTGATCATATCTCTTTGAAAAAGGTCTATAACTATCTTTTGTTCTGCTTCTGGCAACACATAAAAGAAAACAAATAATCGTTCTCTCTCCCAAGGTTCATCCCCTTCTACATAATTCATTTTGAGTAGATCTGTTATTCTAGCCGTTATTTTTTGAAGTTTTTCATAATCTATTTCTTCTCCTTCTTCAAGTAACAGATTTAAAGTTATGTCATAGCAACCTTTATAACCCTCATTTATAATGCTCATATTATCTGGATTTAGAGACAGATCAAAATCAAAGACATCTGGATCGCGCCCCCTTCCATTTTCATCATAAATAACGACATCTCTATTCCTAGGAATAGCAATATGGACAATCTTTCCGCCATACCCTTCTTCATCTACTATCTTTTCAATTTCCTCATATAATGCTCTCTGGGCATATATTTGAATACATCTACTTTCTATCTCTGTTGCTGGAAATTTCATTGTTGGATCATTTTCAGGTGCATAATAAGTACATGATCGTTCTTTTAAACTATAATCTAGATCTGCTTTTACAAGGGCTACGTTATATTTCTTTTCAAGCTGTTTCACCCGCTCGTCTTCCTTATCCCAACGTGTAGAGTTTGATCCTAAATCACTCATAAAATTTCGTCTTTTAATCACATTTTTGTCCTTAATTTTTTCAAAAGGATTATCAAAATGCCTTAATTTACTGAGTTCAATTTCGGTTATTTCAGAAGTCTTTAACTGAATTTCTTGATACATAAAATGCTTCACACCATTTTCCTCTAAATAACTCACATAATCTAATAACTGATTTCCAGTTTCTCCATTATAATTTTCTGATACCATTGTATAAATATCAAATTTCAATACTCTAATATACTCCGCTGGATCATCTGCAACCTCTGAGACACTTATCTCACCATCTCTAAATTTCTTAAGTGTTGGTAAATAATATTGATTATAGGACTTTGTAAAATAAGGAATCTCAATCTTATCTGAAAAATAGGCTTCTAGACTTTTATTGCAAGCTACATCTAGTACTGCAATTTCTTCACTGAAATCTTCAAAGTAAAGACTTGGATCACTGTATTCCTTATCAAACTCGGCTTTCATAGTTGCAACGACATTTTCAACATTTGCCTTTGCTTGCTCATCAGCATGATCTATCAAGTCACTTGCAGCGATAACTGTTCCAGCGGAATTTGGACGATTTGACCCTAGATAGAAAAATGTGCCGATGACTACGAATAGTATGATGATTAATTGAACTTTACTCTTTGTACTTAAATAACTCTTTTGTGACATGTATACCTCCTGATTTTATGGTTTAAATCTTTGCTACCTTAATTCAAAACTCTCTTTGATGTAATCTGCCGCTGGAAGAAAAAACTCAATAATCCGTCTTTTACCTGTTTTCACCTCCACTGTGACAGTCATCCCTGAACTGATTTTCATCTCTTTCCCTTGAATATTAAGTGTTTCCTTTGAGGGTTCTACCTTAATTTTATAAAAAGAACCTTGATTTTCGTCTTGATAAGCATCTGGACTCACAAAAGTGATAACGCCTTCTATAACACCGTATTTTTGAAATGGAAAAGTATCTACTTTAATATCTACAGGTTGTCCTTCATTGATAAATCCAATATCCATGTTTGCCACGCTGGCTTCTATCACCATTGGCGTATTACTTGGTACAAGGGTCATTATGGGCGTTGATGCCGAGACGACACTTCCAATTGCATTACCTCCAAGTCCATTAACTTGACCACTCACAGGAGCAATAATCGTATTCATTTTTGAGATGTTCTTAGCTTTATTCATTCTGCCTTCAGCTTCTAAAATATCTTTTTCTTTTTGAACAATAAGATTTAGCAATTCTTCTCTGTATTTTTTCCTTTCAGAAATGATATTTTGTTCAATTTGCTCGGTTCTTTCAAGTGTGCCATCCATGTTATACTTTAACCCAGCTAATTCATCTTGAGTCATTTCCAATTCATCTTTTTTAAGCTGCAAATCATTATTAGGAATACTGCCTGATGCACATAATACTTCAAGGTTGCTAACATCCCTTTTTAATATACTTATTTTTTTTACCGTGATATTATAGTTTGAGTTAGAAGCATCATAGGTGCTTTCTAAAGATGCTTTTTCAAGTTCAAGAATTTTTATTCTATTGTCTAGATTATTAATCGCTTGCATTCTAAAATCAATTAAATATCCTAAAAAGGGCTCATAAACTGCTTCTGCCACAATGTCCATCTCGGCAGGTGTTTCTCCATTTAGCTCTCTTTCAAGGACCATTTTCTCAAGTTTCAAATTATCATAGGATTGTACTGAAATTTCTTGATCAATATTTGAAAGGGTATTGTCAAGTTCTATCAATATTTGTCCTTCTTCTACTTGATCACCTTCATCAACAGTTATATTTACGATAATCCCACTTTCTGGTGTTTGAATAATTTTCACTTTACCATCTGGAATGACTTGACCTCTTGCTATGGCTACTTCATCAACTTTTCCAATAATTGACCATCCAATTGCCAGAACAATTATAGCGAATATAATCCAAATGGTTAGCCAGCCTATAGGGGAAGATGGAGTTTCAATAATTTCTATGGCAGAGGGTAAAAAAGCTCTATGCAATTGTGCTTCCCTTTTTTTCACAAAGTGGTACCTCCTTTTCTTCTATTGATTGCTGACTAAATAAATAATGATATAAACCTTGCTTCCTCATAAGATTTTTGTGATTGCCCATCTCTATGATTTTGCCTTTATCCATGACCATAATACCATCAGCACCTTGAATTGTTGATAGTCTATGGGCAATAATAAGCACTGTACGCCCCTTGCATATACGGGTTAAGTTCTTTTGAATAATCCGTTCTGATTCATAATCAAGTGCTGATGTTGCCTCATCAAATATCAATATTCTTGGATTTGTCAGCAACGCTCTTGCTATGGCGATTCTCTGTCGTTGACCGCCTGAAAGTGAGGTCCCTTTTTCTCCTACTTGTGCATCGTAACCTTCTTGTAATTCCAATATAAACTCATGAGCCCCTGCAATTTTAGCAGCTTCTATAATCGATTCCATTGAAGCTGTTGGATGGTGAATACAAATATTGTCTTTTACTGTTCCTGAAAACAGAAAGTTCTCTTGTAAAACAACACCTATTTGTCTTCTAAGCCAAGAGGGATCTGCCATAGCAATGTCTACGCCATCTATAAGTATTTTTCCGCGTTCAGGAATGTAGAGTCTCTGTACTAACTTTGATAGAGTACTCTTCCCTGAGCCACTTCTACCAACAATTCCAACTGTAGTTCCAGCTTTTATATCTACAGATAAATCTCTAATAATTTCTGAACCATCCAGTCTATATCTAAAGCACACATTTTGAAAGCTAATCTCACCAATGATTGCTGGCAATTTAATTTTTTGCCCGTCAGTACTCGGTTCTGGTTTAGTGTTAAATATATCGCCTAGTCTCTCTAACGATACACTCGTTTGCTGAAAATCTTGCCACATCTGTACAATTCTAAGAATTGGACCACTTACATGACTTGACAACATTCTAAAGGCTATTAATTGTCCTATACTAATCGCATTTGCCATCACCAAATGTGCACCTGTCCAAAGTATCGCTAAATCCATAGAGCGTTGAATAAATTGACCAATAGCATTTGCATTTCCACCCAGTATAGAAGTCTTGAACGAAGCTGTAGTATACTCAGAAATTTTATCTTCCCATCTTTTTTGCGATAAAGGCTCCAGAGCAAACGACTTTATAGTCTGAACGCCAGATACGGCTTCCACTAGAAATGACTGGGATTCAGCACCATATGTAAATTTATCCTCAAGTCTCGCTTTGAAAAGTGGCGTAACAATAAGAGAAAGTAATACAAACAGCGGTAAAACAAACAAAACAATTTTAGTCAATGCTGAGCTATACAGCCACATAACCGCTAAATAGACCACTATAAACATAATATCTAAGACACTCGATAACGGTGCTCCCGTTAAAAATCTTCTAATATTTTCGACTTCTCTTACTCTTGCAATAGTATCTCCAACACGTCTACTTTCAAAATATCTAAGTGGTAACCTAAATAAGTGATCAAATAACCTTGAGCTAAGTATGACATCAATCCGATTGGTGGTATGTGTAAAAACATAATTTTTTGCCATCCCCAAAATCATTTCAAAAAATGCGATAATCATTAACCCTATCATTAGCACATTCAAAGTTGAAAAACTTTTATGCATAAGGACTTTATCCACAATAACTTGCGTTACCAAAGGAGCACCAAGTCCTAACAATTGTAATGCTAATGCACCCACTAAAACTTCAATAAACGCTTTTTTAAATTTAACAATTGAAGGAATAAACCACTTCAATCCAAAGGTTACCTCTTTGCTAATGAATTTTCTGTCAACTGCTAAAAGTGTTATCCCAGTATACTCATTTCTAAATTCTTCCATCAACATCAATTTGGGGATTTGCTCATCTGGGTCCATATAGAGTATCTTATCTTCTCTAATTTGAGCAAGGACCATAAAATACCCTTCTTTCATTTGAACCATCGCAGGTAACGGTATTTTTTCTAGTCTAGTGGTCTTATATTGATGAATTTTAGCTTTTAGTCCATATTTTTTACAGATCAATAATAAATCCTTTTCACTGACTTCACCTTCAAGTCCAAATTGATGTGATATCTGATCTAAATCCATGTTAACCTTGTTTAAGTTTCCTAAGACTAATAAACTTTTTAGAGTTTTTAACGCTGTACTTTTTTCTTCAAATTTCATATAATAGTTTGAGTCCTTTCTAAAATGTATTGAATTATTTGTGCTCAACTCTATTTGTACACTTGTATACATTCGTATAAAATTTTATTGACAAATAAGAAACCAACATTAATAATAATATCATATATAGGATAAAATTCCTTGTAACTTTTCAACAAAATAACACGAATTTAACAATTCGTTTTTGTTAAATTAATTTAACGCCTATAGAGTCTTGAAACCCCACTGCACAAGTAATACAATGGATGGGTGGAGGTGTCAAATGAATACCAATGATAAACTTAGATTAATACGAGCGGAAATGGTGCAATCGGGTATAGATGCATACATTATCCCCTCCAACGATCCGCATAACAGCGAGTATTTACCTGAATACTATAAGACCAGACAGTGGTTATCGGGATTTACGGGATCTGCAGGAACAATCGTCATCACCCAAACACATTGTGGTTTATGGACGGATGGGCGCTATTTTTTACAAGCTGAAGATGAACTTAAAGGTTCCGAAATTGTACTTTACAAAATGCGCATGCCAAATGTCCCAACCATTCACGAATGGCTAAATCAAACCATATCACATGGATCAACGGTTGGTTTCAATGGATTTCAATATTCTGCTTATGATGCCGAACTGATAAAAAGTGAACTTAAGGATAAAAAGATCAAACTTGATTTCAGAACGAACATTGTGGATAAAATTTGGCTCAACAGACCTTATCTCCCCAGTGAAAAAGTGTTCATACATGATGAGCTCTATGCGGGTGAGTCAGCAAAGCAAAAAATAGAGCACATACGTGCAAATATGCTGAAAAATGACTGTGAATATCATTTGATCAACAAATTAGATGACATCGCATGGTTACTCAACTTGAGAGGCAGTGATATCAAAAACAATCCCTATTTCTTGTCCTACGTTCTGATTGACAAAGAAACAACGTACCTGTACATCGACATCTTGAAGCTAAATGATAAGATTATCCACTATTTACACGAAAATAATGTGAGAGTCAAAATATATGAAGATATTTGGGATGATCTTCAAGAATTAAAAGAGGGCAAGCGCATTGCTTTGGATAAAAAAGCAATTCCGTATCAGTTTTATCACGATATTGATAGACGCTGTCAAGTTTTAGATCAGCCCAATCACAGTACCGCTTTAAAGTCTATTAAAAATGAAATTGAGTGCAATCATCTTAGGACATGTCATATCCACGACGGTGTCGCAATGCTTCGTTTTATGAAATGGCTTGAAGAAACAGTGCCCACGGGTGCAGTAACCGAAACACTTGCTGATGAAAAACTCACACAATACAGAATGGACATCTCTACATTTTTCAGCCAGAGTTTCGATACCATTGCAGGCTATAAAGATCATGCCGCATTGATGCATTACAAAGCAAAAAAAGAAACCGAATATACCCTTGAGCCGAGTGCTCTTTTCTTGGTGGACTCTGGAGGCCAATACTTCAACGGCACCACTGATATCACAAGAACATTTGCACTGGGCCCCCTAACCGATGAAGAAAGAACAGACTATACTTTGGTTTTAAAGGGCATGATTCAGCTCAGTAAAGCCATCTTCCTCGAAGGCACTACTGGTACAAATCTAGATATTCTCGCTCGAAAACCCATGTGGGATCGTGGCATAGACTATAAATGTGGCACAGGACATGGTGTTGGCTTCTTCATGGGGGTTCATGAGGGTCCACAGGGACTTTCTATGGTTTCAAATACAATCCCATTAAAACCTGGCATGATTCTTACAAATGAGCCTGGCATCTACAAATCAGGTCGTCATGGCATTCGTATAGAAAACACTTTGTTGATCGTACCCTTTACGACGACTGAATTCGGGGCATTTTATCAATTTGAGACTTTGACGAAGACACCTATAGATACACGCCCAATTCTAAAAGAACTTTTAACGGAAGCAGAAATCAATTGGTTAAACGATTATCATCAGGAAGTTCATCATGCATTGCGTGCACATCTCTCTATAAAATCTGAAATCAGTTATCTTGAAAAAGTGACGCAGAGGATTTAACCTCAGAGCATTTTTTCTGACTAAAAAGGCCCCCTATATGAGATGGTTCGACAATCCGCAGGCAAAGCCTAGAACTTCTTGTCGCACCATCTCATATAGGGGGCTGATTTTATTTGAAATTTTATCTGAAATTACAGCTCTATTTTATCGCCAATATCAGTCCTGTAAAATGACTTAGGAAAATCAATGCATTTTGCAGCTTCATAAGCACTCTTTTGGGCTTGCTCTAAGGTATTGCCCAGTGCTGTAACACCCAAAACACGCCCGCCATTAGAAAGCAGTTTATCCTCACTCGACTTTGTTCCACAATGATAAACCGTTGCATTTTCAACCTCATGCGTGCCTTTTATTTCAATGCCCTTCTCATAAGCATCTGGGTAGCCTTCAGAAGCTATGATCACGCATACCGCATGTTCTGGCTTCCATTTGAGTTCAATTTGATCTAATCGTCCCGCCACAACAGCCTCAAAGACTTCCATCAAATCATTTTCAAGTCTCGGTAGAGTGACCTCTGTTTCAGGATCCCCAAACCTCACATTGTACTCAATGACGTTGATCTCATCGCCTTTGATCATAATGCCTATAAATAAAATACCCTTGAAATCAATCCCATCTTCATGAATCCCCTTGATGAACGGGTCCAGTAATCTCGTTTTGATTTTAAGCATCATTTCATCATCAATAATCTGACTTGGTGAATAAGTGCCCATACCGCCTGTGTTAGGGCCTAAATCATGGTTAAAAGCCTTTTTATAGTCTTGTGCGGGTGCCATAGGTAAAATCGTCTCTCCATCAACAAAGCAAAGAATAGAGGCTTCTATACCTGTTAAAAAGGCTTCGAGGACCACTTTATTGCCTGAATCTCCAAAAATTTTATCTGACATAATTTCTCGAAGTGCCTTTTGAGCTTCCGCTTTGTTTTGTGCGATGATCACACCTTTACCTGCGGCGAGTCCATCCGCTTTAATGACAACTGGAAATCCAAATTGGTCCAGTTCCTCAATCGCCTTTTCCACATCGAGGTATTCTTTATAAGGTGCTGTTGGAATCCCGTGTCTGATCAAAAAATCCTTCGTAAAAGCTTTACTGCCTTCGAATTGCGCCGCTTTTTTATTAGGGCCAAAAATCTTTAACCCTTCAGCTTCAAAAGCATCCACAATACCTGCAACAAGCGGTGCTTCCGGTCCAACAATGGTCAAATCAATCTGCTCTTTTTGAGCAAAAGCCAAGAGTGACCTCGTATCTTCCATATGAATATTGACACATTCGGCGATTTCCGAAATTCCTGCATTCCCTGGCGCTACAAATATTTTTTCAACCTTTGGGCTCTCTAAAATTTTATGACAAATGGCATGTTCTCTGCCACCACTGCCGATAATGAATACCTTCATGTGATCACCTACTTTCAATTTACTAAAGCCTCTTTTTTTAGTGTTTAAAATGACGCATGCCTGTGAAGACCATTGCGATCCCATATTGATTCGCCATATCAATCACTTCTTGGTCTCTTATGGACCCCCCAGGTTGAATAATCGCTGAAATACCTGCTTTCGCAGCCGCAACAATGGAATCTCCAAATGGGAAATAGGCATCTGATGCAAGAACCGCCGCTTTGGTTGGAAAATTGGATTGTCTTATGGCATTTTCCGCTGCCCATACGCGACTGACTTGTCCCTGTCCTATTCCAAGGGTTTGACCATCTCTCGTAATCACAATCCCGTTTGATTTAGCATGTTTACAGACTTTCATTGCAAATTTTAGTTCTTCAATTTCTTTTTTGGTTGGAATGCGATCGGTTACAATTTCAAGGTCTCCATCGAACATCGAACGGTCTGAATCCTGTATGATCATGCCACCATGAATTTTTTTCATATCGAAACTGAATTCAGAAATGGGCTTGCTGATATTTTCAAGTTTTAAAAGTCGAATGTTTTTCTTCGTCGTGAGCACTTTGATGGCTTCTTCATCAAAATCGGGTGCAATGACAATCTCAACAAAGATTTCATTAATTTTAACCGCTGTTTTATGATCAATCGGTCTATTCGCTGCAACGATACCGCCATAAATAGACTGAGGATCACAGTCATATGCTTTTTGATAAGCGTGTAAGATGTCAAACCCAACACCTACACCGCAAGGGTTTGAATGCTTCACTGCCACTACCGCAGGTTGTTCAAATTCTTTTAAGAGTGCTAGTGCGCCATTTGTATCATTTATGTTGTTAAACGAGAGTTCTTTGCCATGCAATTGAACCGCCTGTGCTAAAGTACCTCCTGTTGAAATAGCCTCTTTATAAAATGCACCTTGCTGATGCGGATTTTCGCCATATCGAAGATCTTGTACTTTTTCAAAAGTAACGGTTAATGTCTCAGGAAATTTCTCGCGATTGCCTTTTTTTCTCAAGTATTCTGCAATCATCGCATCATAATGTGCCGTATGCGCAAAAACTTTAAGGGCTAAATCATACTTAGTCTCATAGTCTGCGTCCCCATTGGCTTTTATCGCTTCTATAGCTTTGTCATAATCACTTGGATCAACGAGAACCACCACATCTTGATGATTTTTAGCCGCTGATCTGAGCATGGTCGGTCCACCGATATCGATGTGCTCTATAGCGTCTTTAAGCGCAACATGAGGCTTTGAAATTGTCTCTTTGAACGGGTAGAGATTAATCGCCACTAAATCTATCGTTTGAATGTCCAGTGATGCCAGTTGCTTCATATGATCTGGATTATCTCTCATGGCCAAGATGCCACCATGAACCACAGGATGTAAAGTCTTCACTCTGCCATCTAAACACTCTGGAAAATTTGTAATCTCACTGATATTTTTAACGGGGATGCCAGCATCTTTAATGGCTTTTTCAGTGCCACCTGTTGAAATAAGCTCTATGCCCAGTGCATCAAGCGCTCTCGCAAACTCTATAATACCGGTTTTATCCGAAACGCTTAAAAGTGCTCTCTTAATCATTTTTTGCCTCCTCAAGACCAATTTTCACTTGTCCCATTTGTATTGCTTTAATTGTACTCACAAGAAGATGATGTTCCACTTTCAGAATGCGCGCTGCTAACGTTTTAGCTGTGTCCTCTTTGAAAACAGCGACACGTTCTTGCTTAATAATCTCACCTGTATCGACACCTTCATCTACAAAGTGTGTCGTTGCACCCGATTCCTTTTCTTGATTGAGCATTACGGCCTCATGCACATGCTCGCCATAAAACCCCTCACCGCAATATTTGGGAATCAGTGAAGGGTGAATGTTGATAATCCTCTTTTCAAATTGCTTGATTATTTCAGGTGATAAGATGCTCAAATAGCCTGCTAAAACAATGAGATCAATCGATTCACTTACAAGGACTTCTAGCAGTGCACGATGCCTCAATGAGATCTCTTTATAATTCCCCACGCCAATATAAGCTGTTTTAATATTGTGCTTTTGGGCACGTTCAAGACCAAATGCATTTTTGCGATTGGAAACAACCACTTTGATTTCTGCATCAAGTTCACGACTTTCAATGGCATCTATAATCGCTTGGAGATTTGAACCCCCACCGGATATCAAAACCGCTATTTTTAGCCTTGACATAACAGAACGCCTTCATGACTGTCTGTGACGGTTCCGATTGAATAGCCTGTTTCTCCAAGCGATTCTAAAAGCGCTAGAGTAGACGCTTCATCTTCTTTTGAAACCACCAAGATATAGCCAATGCCCATATTGAAAGTGGCAAACATTTCTTCCAAATCGATATTGCCTTGTGTCATCATATAATCGAAGACAGGTAAAATTGGCCAAGTGCCCAGATGGATGTCAACACCCAATCCTTTTGGGATTATTCTAGGAATATTTTCAAAGAAACCGCCGCCTGTCATGTGAACCATGCCTTTGACAGTTGCTTTTTCAAGGACTTTCAAGATACTTTTAACATATATTTTTGTAGGTTTGATCAACACATTGCCAAGTGTGTCGCCTAATGCTTCTATGGGGTCTTCTAATTTTAAATTCAGTTTATCAAAGAAGAGCTTTCTCACAAGACTGTAGCCATTGGAATGAATACCCGATGAAGCTAAGCCAATGAGAACATCATCCGATTTAATATGGGCACCTGTGATGATTTTAGCTTCGTCCACAACACCCACTGCAAAGCCTGCCATATCATATTCGCCAGCTTGATAGAATCCAGGCATTTCAGCCGTTTCACCACCCAGTAAAGGCATCGCCGATAATTTGCAACCATCGGTAATCCCTTTTACAATCGCAGCCGCTTTTTCAGCATCCAAATGGCCCGTTGCCAAATAATCGAGGAAAAATAAGGGCGTCGCGCCTTGACATAAGATATCATTCACGCACATCGCCACTAAATCTTGACCTACCGTGTCGTGCTTGTCCATCATAAACGCAATTTTAAGTTTAGTTCCCACACCATCCGTCCCCGCCACGAGCACGGGGCTTTCAAATTGACCACTTAATCGGAGCAATCCCCCGAAGCTTCCGAGATCCCCTATGACATCTGCGTTAAAGGTCTCTTTAACATGTTTCTTCATCAATTCTACAGCTCTTGCGCCTTCTTTTACATCAACGCCCGCCTCTTGATAAGTTAATTTATTATGACTCATCACAAACTCCTTCATTTATCCGTTATTTCTCACTAGCATTTTTCAAACATGTTTTTGTCGCCTTCTTTTGGGACATCCATCGGATAGTCGCCATTAAAACAAGCTGTACAAAGTTCGTCTTTTCTCATGCCAATGGATTCTACAAGGCCTTCAACGCTTAGATATGCCAAACTATCTGCCTCAGTCATTTCTCTAATGCCTTCGACTGTATGTGTTGCGCCGATAAGCTGGGCACGGTTTGGTGTATCGATTCCAAAATAGCATGAATGTGAAACTGGTGGTGAACTCACTCTAATATGAACTTCTGTAGCCCCTGCTTCCTTGAGCATATTGACAAGTCTTCTGCTCGTTGTACCTCTCACGATGGAATCATCAATGAGGATCAATCTTTTGCCTTCTATATTTTCGCGCATGGTATTGAGTTTTAATCTCACGGCGAGTTCTCTAGATTTTTGATCGGGTTGAATGAAGGTTCTCCCCATATATTTGTTCTTAATTAATCCAATATCAAAGGGAATTCCTGATTCCTCTGCATAGCCAATGGCAGCGGCAATCCCTGAATCTGGTACGGCGATAACCATATCAGCTTCAACTGGGCTTTCCTGAGCTAAAATCTTGCCCGCTTTTTTACGCGTGATGAACACATTTTTCCCATCGATAATGCTGTCGGGTCTTGCAAAGTAAACGTATTCAAAACAGCAAACCGCTTTGCGTTTGGTCACATCATACATAATAGACTCTATTCCATTTTCATCGATTACTACGATTTCACCCGGTTCAATGTCCCTTACAAATTCAGCACCAACGACGTCATGTGCGCAGGTTTCTGATGCAAGCACATAACCGCCATCCATTTTAGCAAGTGAAAGCGGACGCAAACCATACGGATCTCTTACGCCAACGAGCATATTATCTATAATAATCACAAGGGCAAAGGAACCCTTTATTTCTTTTACAGCTTCTATAACAGCTTCTTTCATGCCTAAATGATAATTCTTAGCAATTAAATTTGCAATGACTTCAGAGTCAATCGACGTTTGAAAAATAGACCCTTCGTCTTCAAGACGATCTCTTATTTCGCCTGCATTCACCAAGTTGCCATTATGTGCAAGCGCAATACTGCCCCCTTTGTATCTCACCACAAGAGGCTGTGCATTTGAGACATAACTTTCACCCGTCGTTGAATACCTGACATGACCAATCCCAATATCCGCTGGCAATCGATCTAATATCTCACTGGAAAAAACTTCTTGGACAAGGCCCATTTCTTTATAATACTGCATCTTTCTATCTTTAAGCACTGCAATTCCAGCACTTTCTTGACCTCTATGTTGAAGTGCAATCAGCCCAAAACACAACATCTGTGAAATGTTTTCCATGCCGGGCGCATACACGCCAATAACACCACACTCTTCTTTCAATTTATCCAGCTCTAAAAAATCAGTCATTTCATCCTCCTCATGACAGGTATTACTTTTCAAGTCTACCTAATACTTGCTGATAGGTATCTTCAACATTGCCTAAATCTCTTCTAAAACGATCTTTATCCATCTTCTCGTTCGTATGAACATCCCATAGACGGCAAGTATCAGGACTGATCTCATCTGCCAATATAACTTCACCTTTGAAAACACCAAATTCGAGTTTAAAATCGATGAGTTTAAGGTCTCTTTCAAAGAAAAATGCTTTTAAGATCTCATTAATCTTAAATGAATACGCTTTTATCACTTCAACTTGCGCTTCTGTTGCAAGTTCAATCGCAGCGATGTGGTATTCATTGATCATCGGATCACCAAGTGCATCATCTTTATAGCAAAATTCTAAAACAGTTTGTTTCATTGGAACGCCTTCTTCAAGGCCTAATCGCTTAGAAAGTGAACCTGCTGCAACATTTCTCACAATAACTTCAAGTGGCAATATTTTGACTGCTTTTACATACTGCTCACGCTCATTCATCAAGGTTTCAAAATGTGTTGGGATTCCTTTTTCTTCAAGCATTTTAAAGAGCAATGCACTCATTTTATTATTGACGATTCCTTTGTCGTGAATTGTGCCTTTTTTTACCCCATTAAAAGCCGTCGCATCGTCTTTGTATTCTACTATATAGTAATCTGGATTTTCTGTTTTATAAACTTTCTTTGCTTTACCTTCGTATAACATTTCTAACTTTTCCATCTTCATCCTCCTAATTGATCCATCGATCTTATTTATATATCCATATTATCTGATTATATGCCTTATATTCATGTGTTATATATCTTTATGTTGATCTCCAAATGTTGATCTCCAAATGTTGATCTCCAAATGTAGTTCACTGTTAAGTTTCTAGTAAAGTGACTGAATGCCTGCATCTTTTTCGATGACTTGATCTGCCATAGTGAGTCTATAAGCTTTCATTTTCGCCCTTAATTCTGGGTATTTAATGGATAGCATTTGAATTGCTAAAAGCGCTGCGTTCTCTGCGCCGTTGATGGCAACTGTTGCCACCGGTATGCCACTCGGCATCTGCACGATAGACAGTAGAGAATCAAGACCGTCCATTGTAGAAGATTTAATTGGTAATCCAATGACAGGTAACGGCGTTACACCTGCTATAACGCCTGGTAGATGTGCCGCTTTTCCAGCTGCACCAATGATAACTTCAAAACCATTTGCCTCAGCTTCCATCGCAAATGACACGGCCAAATGCGGTGTTCTATGAGCGGATAAAACTCTCGCCACAACTTCAACATCAAACGCCTTTAAAACTTGAATGCTCTTTTCAACCACTTGAAAATCTGAGTCGCTACCCATTAAAATTGCTACTTTCATATTCGCCTCCAACGCTTAAACTTTTTATGATTAAAAAAACCTTCTAACTTTCGTTAAAAGGTTTTAGACATACTAAATGAAACCATCTTGGAATTGGCATTGAACACTAATTGGATTCACTTTACCGAATTGATTTAAAGTTTTCACGTTCTTTGCCTCCTAAAAACCGATACTCAGTCCGCTTCGCTACCTTCGTAACCCTCGCCTCAATGATACAGAGACTATGCCGCAACAGTGTACTCAGTCCGCTTCGCTACCTTCGTAACCCTCGCCTCAATGATACAGAGACCTATGCCGCAACAGTGTACTCAGTCCGCTTCGCTACCTTCGTAACCCTCGCCTCAATGATACAGAGACCTATGCCGCAACAGTGTACTCAGTCCGCTTCGCTACCTTCGTAACCCTCGCCTCAATGATACAGAGACCTATGCCGCAACAGTGTACTCAGTCCGCTTCGCTACCTTCGTAACCCTCGCACAAGCCGCTGGCTTGCAACTCAACGGAAGAAACTCCGTTGAGTTAGGAAGAGGATCCCCCACTTTGAAAAAGTGGGGGCCATCTTCCCTCGGGTTAGATTCATCATATAAAAATATCCCCTTGGCGTCAAGGGGATAACGAATTATTTTCTTGTAAATTTTCTTAATATTCACGTTTGATATTAGGAACGCTAATATTTACTATTAGTTCTTCTACTTTATACGTCTTTTTGCGAGTTTTCACAAACATTTAACACTAAAGTCACTTTAAACAAATCACCGTCAACGACGATGTCAAGGCGGCCTTTTTGAAGTTTCATAAGATCACCTGCTATGGCGAGTCCAAGTCCGAAGCCTTCCTGTGTTCTGGAAACATCTCCTCTCACAAATCTTTCCATCAGTTCATTGTTCCCAGTCAAAAGCATGTCTTTTGAAATGTTTTTAAATTCTGCAACCGCATGTTTGTCTGTATTTTTAACCAGAATGAAAACTCTAGAATCGGGCAATGCGTACTTAGCGATGTTCGACACCAAATTTTGAACCACACGCCAAAGCTTTAAAGAATCTGCTTCCACATAGAGGGGTACAGTAAGTTCAGTGGTAATTAAATTTAATCGATGATTTTTAAGTTCTTCTTCAAACTCGCCAAGAACCTGTTGAATCAATTGATTGATATCTAATACTTCCATATTGATCTCAACATTGCCAGAACTTACTTTGCTCACCTCGAGGACGTCATCGATTAACCGTTTCAAAACACCCGCTTTTTCATCAATCACTTGAATGTATTTTACTGTTTCTGCATCTTCAATCTCCTTATTTTTAAGAAGAGATGTGTAATTTACAATTGCAGTGAGTGGCGTTTTTAAATCGTGCGATACATTCGTGATGAGCTCTGTTTTCAAGCGTTCACCTTTTATCGCTTCTTGAATTGCCTTTTTTAAATTTTGTTGAAGGCCATTGATTTGATTTGCAAAATTATAAAATAAGGGCGAAATGGATTCTGACTCCATCGGCTCTGAAACATCACCGTCGGAAACATACCGCATTATAATTTGAAGACTTTGAAGATTTCTATAGACTAAATAGAAACACAAAGCATTGAACAGAATCCATAAAAATAGACTTAGAATCTCATAATCTAGGGCAAAAATCATCCCCAATACATAATTGCCAAACCCATAAACAAAAGCATAAACAATTACACGTCGCCTAAACGTTTTACTGCGCGATAAACGCTTTAAAATTCTCGTAACACCCTGAAAACCTTTTTGAAAAATCATATAGACCATTGTATTTTTTAACAAACTGCCTTCTGATAAGGCCCTTATTAGAGAAAGCGTAAACTGTAATCCTATAAATACCCAGAGGAAAACCATCGCTATATTTGCGATTTCTATCCATTGTTCTCTTTGATGCGCCACCATGATAAAAGGATCAAAAGTAAAAAATTCTAAAACTTCAATCATAATAGGAAATGAGCCTAAAATCATAACGCTCTTTATATCATTTGGAATATGATCTGAAATACTTTTCTTTGAGTTTTGGCTTTTAATCGCGCTTATGACCAAATAAATGAACAGGAAAATGCCTAAAATAATCACACCCATTATCCCTGCGTAAAGACTGCTTCTACTCTCAAGAAAAGGGACAATTGCTTTGTATTGATCCGTCAATTCTTTAAAGACATCATTGGATTCAACAGGCACTTGTAGAACAAATACCCCTTCCCAATTTCCAATAGCTTTCGCATTGTCTAAAATAGTACTTCTGGAATAGCTTTCAAGATAGATAATCTTCCCATTCCTGATCTCTGTAGCCTCTATCTTATTGCGATCTATTGTCAACCGAAAAGCGTAATCAGATAAGCTTTCCTTATTTTTAAGAGCACTTAAATTGCTATATTGTTCCCCTGTACTATTGTTTTCAATATAATATCTGAAGCTGGACGCGTCCAATAAATTGCTCTGAATCTGATACCATCTTGAAATTAAATCATTGTAATCATATGATTGATTTTCTGCGGCCATTTTTTCTATGGCTTCAGTAGACTTTAAAACCAGTTCTTTTTCAATCACATTATGGACACGTCTTTGAAATTCATAACTAAAATCCTCCGATTCATATAACCCCGAATAATAAAGGTCTTCATAATGCCCAATAAACAAGAAACTAAGGCTTACCACAAGTACCAATATGGTCAATATAATTTTAACCACTGTTTGCGTAAGCGAACTTCTAACCAATGTCTTCAATTTTGTAGCCAATGCCCCACACCACCTTTAAGTATTTTGGATTTTTAGGATCAATTTCTATTTTTTCTCTGATACGCCTAATGTGAACCGCTATCGTATTGTCTGCAGCAATTGCATGATCTTTCCAAACCTTTTCGTAGATTTCATTTATGGTATATACTCTCCCCTTATTTTTGAGTAAGAGTTCTAGAATACCGAATTCTGTGGCCGTCAGTGAGATGATGTCGCCATCCACTGTGACTTCCCTCTTGATTGGATTTAGAATTAATTCTCCTGTTTTGTAAATATTCCCGTAAGTTTCTATCGTTTGACTTTGTCCGCCGAGTTTCGTATAACGCCTCACTTGAGAGCGCACCCTAGCGATGAGCTCTAAAGGGTTATAGGGTTTGGTTAAATAATCATCCGCCCCCAAGTTAAGACCCATAATCTTATCTAAATCCTCTGATTTTGCAGTGACCATGATAATCGGGAAATTGTAGTCCATCCGCATTTTTCTCATAACCTCAAATCCATCCATTTCAGGCATCATAATATCAAGAAGAAGCAAGTGAATTTCACTTGACTCTATGTATTTTAGAGCTTCCCTCCCATTATATGCCTTTAAAACATGATAACCTTCATTTTCTAAAAAAATCTCTACTGAGTTGACAATGGCCATGTCGTCATCACAGATCAATATGGTATGCTTCACTTTATTTCCCCCTTCATTTATTAAGATTGCGCACTCTAGAGATATCATACCAAAATATTATGACAAACTGCTTCACAATATTCTTACAAATTTCTTAAGATCACGATCTGCCAAACTATTAAAAAAAGAGTGTCAAAATCCAGTTTCGCTCGAATAATCTACCCTTATGTTCTATCGTATACATTCCGTAAACGCATCATAGGGGAGATTGTTGCTCAACTTTTGGTTTTGACACTCTAATCTAAAATTCTACTTTAAATCTTTGGGTTTACGCCAGCACACTTTACACCTGCTCGCCTTACGCCTCCACACCAAATGCAATGCTTGTCTCATTTAAGTAAGCTTCATCAGCATCCAAAACATAAATTTGATTTGGATAGCCTTGCGTTTCAAAACAAATGGCTTTATGTGTCCTGTATGGGCCGTTATTGGAATAGATCACCACAGCTTCTTGATTCGTCGTAATGCTCATAACACGACCAGACTTTGGATCTTTATAAACCACATCGGGCATCTCTTCATCCACTTTAAACTCTATACAAAACGGGTGATCTAAACCCTTTTCAAGTGCTTTTTCAAGGGTTGCACTGTGCGTAAAGTCAAAGTCAGAATCTAAACAACTCACTAAATCTTCGATAGGCAGACCATGTGCGTCTATTGCTTTATAGTATTCCGCATTGACAAAGAGTTCATGTTGTCCAATCTCATCTAACACGGCTCCAGACAAGTTGTAATAATTATGATTGGTAAGGTTCAGGGTACAACTTCTATCCGTCTCCGCTTCATAGATGATCTTTAAGGTGTCCTCATTGCTCAATCGATAAATCGCTCTTATGTTAATATTGCCTGGAAAACCATCTTCGAGATGACAATGGTGTGTTTTGAGAATAACTTCTTCAAACTCGCAAGTGGCCCTAAAAGATTCAAGTTTCCAAATCTTTGCGTGAAGACCATTGGGCCCGCCATGAAGACAGTTGATATCATTATTGACTGGCACTTTATATGAAATGTCATCCATTATAAATGCCCCATCTCTTATACGTCCAGCTGTCAGTCCAATACTGGCATTTAAATAATATGGATTTTCGATATAGTCTTCAATATGATCATAAGTCAACAAAATATTCTCGAGTTTTCCAGTTCGATCTGGTGTCACAATACTCAGTAGAGTCCCCCCGAGCGTCAATAATTCCACAGAAATATCATTTTGATTTTTAAGTTTTATGCGATGGATTTCTTTTCCAAAATGTTCACTTAATTGCGCCTCTTTTATCACTTCAACACTCATACTGTCACCTCCGTTTATTCATATGATACAACCCTTTAGCGCTATAGGCCACAGCCTCTTTTCAAGAAAGTTAACATGCCCTCAGATTTTGATTTATACACACCTGCATCCCTTAAAACCAAAGCAAATTTATGGCCAATCTGATCTTTTAAGTACAACTCCATTGCAATGCGCTTTTCAGATATGTTTTTAGTCTGATCGGCAAGGATCGCATCTATTTCAGGCCTTAACTGCATAAGCCAAACCACATGCTTTTCAATTTCAGAATGCGCCGTACACGCCTCAATATCCAATTGACCCGCCTTTATAGCCATGTTTATAATCTCGTCCATTTCCTGAACCAATCGACTTGGCAATACGGCAAGTCCCATGACCTCAATCAGACCAATGTTCTCTCTCTTTATGTGGTGATGTGCTCTATGCGGGTGAAAAAGGCCCTCTGGATGCGCCTCTGTCTTTCTATTATTTCTAAGTGCGAGATACATTTCATATATCTCGCCATTTTTTCTAAGAATCGGCGTAATGGTGTTATGGCGTTCGTCTGTATATGCGAAAAGCGCTACACTTTCGTCACTGTAATCGATCCATGATTTTAAAATAAGATCCGAGATTTCAATAATTTGTGCTCTAGACTTCGAGCAAACTTTTAATACAGAAAGTGGCCAATTGAGGACTTCAATCACTACATTTTCATAAGTTTTGGGTTTATGGACATGCAGTGTTTGGGCACGCATCATAGGCATTTCATAGCATCCCGCTTGATAGTGATCATGTGTGAGAATAGATCCCCCAACGGTGTGTAAGTCCGCATTTGAACCAATAAAGTAATGCGGCATGACGTCCACAAAATCACAGAGTCTTATAAACGTATGTCGATCAATTTTCATGCTTCGATGTTCGTGACAGAGCACAATTGCATGTTCGTTATAATACACATATGGTGAATATTGGAGGTACCAAGGTTCGTGATCAAGTGCCATCTCAACAACACGGTGATTTTGCCTAGCGGGATGGTTGATATTGCCTTGATAGCCTGCATTTTCAACGCACAATAAGCACTTCGGATATTTAGAGGCCTTTACATTTTTTTGCAGTGCAATTTCTTTGGGATCTTTTTCGGGTTTCGATAAATTGATCGTGATATCTAAGGCACCATACGGAGAGGTTGCCTTCCAGTTTACATTTTTGGATACTCGATCCATTCTGATGTAAGTTGACGCATTCGATAGCGCATAAAAATACTTTGATGCAGCTTGAGGAGACTGCCTATGCTTTTCATAAAATAGCCTGTTGACTTCTGACATTCTCGGCATGAGCTTTGACATGATTTCAGCTTGAAAACTCTCGACTTCATACAAAAACTCCAATGAACGACCGAGTGCTTTCGCATCTTCTGTAATCAAATCCAAAAGTTTATAAATTTCAAATAAATCTTCAAAGTGCCATGGTTCTTTATCTTGTGATGCCGCAAGAACGGCATCCAAATCAGCCTCTATGCCGAGTAACTTCCACAGCTCATTCCGAGCCACAAAAATATCTGTCTTTTGAATCAATTCGTGAGCAACGCCATAATCCAACAGCGTCTCAATATGCTTAAAAACTTTCATGTATTGCTCCTGTTCCATCCGAAATTTCAGCTATATAAAAGTCAGCTTTTAACCCAGTCTTATCATTATAAGATCTACCCACTTTCTCAATATAATAATCACATTTGTCTTTTTCAACAAGTGCGATGGCACAGCCTCCAAATCCAGCACCTGTCATTCTTGCGCCTAAAACACCCCTAATGTTCCGACTAAGGTCTACGATGATGTCAAGCTCTTTACAGCTCACCTGAAAATAATTTTTAAGGGATTCGTGAGAACTGTACATCCACTCGCCAAACTCTATGAGATTCCCACTGCTCAGCGCTTTTTTACTTTCATGCGTTCTAAAATTCTCCACGACCGAATGATACGCGCGCTTGTAAACTGCATCATCACTCAAAAGCTCTGCAACTTCTAAAAATTCGATGGGGGTAAGATCACAAAGATATTTGATGGGTCTTTTATGGAATCCTTTTTGAATTAACTTAAACGCAATTTCGCATTCTTTTCTTCTTGTATTATATTCTGAATCCACAAGACCGCGTTTTTTATTGGTGTTGATAATCATCAAACAATAGTCCTTTAATGCCGCTGGCACGAGTTCATAGGTCAAGGTGTCACAATTCAAGAAAACCGCGTGATCTTTTGCCCCTTGAGCAATCGAAAACTGATCCATAATCCCACAGTTGACGCCGTTGAATTCATTTTCAGATTTCTGACACAAAAGTGCAATTTCAGTTTTAGTGAGCCCAAAAGATAAGTAATCATTGATCAGAGTCGCCGTCAAAACTTCAATTGAAGCAGAGGATGAAAGTCCTGCCCCGTTTGGTAAATCACCATAAAATAGTATATTGAACCCGTTTTCGATCGCATGACCCCGTTTTATAAATTCATTGAATATCCCCATAGGATAATTTGCCCAATCCATTGCGGGTTCATTTTCAATTTGATCAAGTTCAAAAGATAGAATCCCCATCTCTTCAAAGTTCATCGACATGACTTTAACGCTTGAATCCTGTCTTCTAGAAACCACAGCGTATGTCCCCAAATTAATCGCACAAGGTAAAACCATCCCCCCATTATAATCGATATGCTCACCAATCAGATTCACGCGTCCTGGTGAAAAATAAGTCTTAACGGCTACTTGTGTTTTAGACTGCGAAAGATCTTCTTTATAAATATTATAAAACTTATATTTTAATGTGCTCAATTCCATTCAATCACCTCTATTTTGGATAGCCATTTGGCTTGCTGACATGAAAACGCCAAGCGTCTTCAATTATTTCTCTGACATTTGTGTGCTTTGGTGCCCATTTCAAAATAGTCTTCGCTTTATCGGGCGATGCAATAAGGACTGATGGATCCCCAGTTCTTCTAGGTGCTATTATGGTTTTAATGGGTTTTCCCGTAACTTCCATCGCGACTTCAATGACTTCTTTTACTGAGAAGCCCTCTCCGCTGCCAAGATTAAAAATATTGCTCTCATGCCCTGCTCTGAGATAATTTAGTGCCAATAAATGTGCATGAACTAAGTCAATCACATGAATATAGTCCCTAATACAAGTCCCATCCTTTGTGGGATAATCATCTCCATAAATGGAAATTGCCTCTCTCTTGCCTAAAGGTACTTGCAAAACAAGCGGAATGAGATGTGTTTCAACGGTATGTGCTTCGCCAATATCACCTGATTTATCGGCTCCAGCAACATTGAAATACCGTAGCGAAACAAATTTTATACCGTGAGCAATATCTGCCCATTTGAACATTTTTTCCATCATAAGCTTGGATTCCCCATATGGATTAGTAGGAAGCGTTTCATTGGCTTCCGTGATCGGTACGATTTGAGGTTCTCCGTAAACTGCAGCCGTAGATGAAAAAATGATTTTTTTTACATTATAATCTCTCATAACCTTTAATAAAACATTTGCACCATAAACATTGTTTTCAAAGTACTTAAGCGGATTTTCACAGGATTCTCCCACCAGTGAATTGGCACTAAAATGCATGACAGCCTCTATTTCATGTGCTTTAAATACTGCGGCAAGTGCCTCTTCGTTTCTAATATCCACCTGATGAAAAAGCGCATTTTCATTAACAGATCCCAAATGTCCGGTCTCCAAATTGTCCACCACCACAACGGACTCGCCATTTTCAATTAACATTTTTACCGCATGGCTTCCAATATAGCCTGCGCCACCTAAAACTAGTATCATCACAGTCTCCTTTTTTAAATCAAAGCGTATTTCTAAAAATATCATATCACAACCAAAAATTATTTCAATATCGTCAAGTAAATATTTATCTGGAATTTAATAAATATTTACTTAAATAAAACAAAAGCCATTTGACTCTAAATTCAAGTCAGATGGCTTTTAATAGCTTTTAATCGTTTTTAAACGTCTTTTCAGTTAAAAATTTCCAATACTTTTTCGGCATAAAATTCATTTGGCATTTTGGGTTCTTTCTCTCCGTTATGGCAATATGATCAAAGTATCGCTTCCAAAGTTCCTGATACTTTGCTTCCTCTTCTGAAAATTTGAGCTGCTCATAAGCCTCTATTGACTGTAAGAACCATTTGATACCATCATAGAAAGCCCCTATTCCCCTCTTGGTGTCATGAATGACCCACAGTTGGTCCTTAAGGCGTTCGGCGAAATGTGGCGCGAGTATCCCCGTCAAATCGTAGGTAGGCTCATACTGCGCGTAGTAGATGTCTTGATCGAGCTGTGCAAATCTCAAAAGTCCAAGCATCAAGTGTGATTCTCTTGCAACGGCTCTATAGCATTTATAGAGATTAAAAATAGCTTCATCACTTAAACACTCTATGGCGTTACACCCAAGTTTATAAGCTCTTTTTAAAAATTTAAACAGTAGGGTGCCATAATCAGGCGATTCATAAAGATAACTGTAAAGCACCACTTTGAAGCCCTCTTCTCCAAAAGTATCCATGATTGATCTTGCTACTTTATATGCTTGATCGCGGTCACAGATCACCATTTGATAGGAACACCAGAGTTTCATTTGGTATGTCTTAGCGTACAAGAGCTGATCCTTTTCAACACTGGCTTTATTGTGAAACATCAGGTAGATTCCAGTCAAAACGCCCTCGAAGCTGCCATCATGTAAGTAATCCATAAGTGTCACCCCCAGTTGTGATTATGGGTGTCTTTATGCCAAATGCCTCTGGATATAAGTCACTGAGGCTCATCTGGCTCTGCTTAGGTTTATCCAGTAATATTTGTTTGAGCCTAAAAGGTTCTAAATCCCCAGCACCGAAATATTGCCCTTTGCATGTAATAAAGTACTTTGCACGTTTTAAAACGACACCCATTTTTTTAAGCGACTCATAGGAAACAAATCCAAAACGCCTCGCCGCCATAATGCGTCTTGCAGAAGTATTCCCAATGCCTGGTATTCTTAATAATTCTAGAAAGCTCACTTGATTTACTTCCATCGGAAACAAGTGCATATTTCGGAGCGCCCACTGACATTTGGGATCCACCAGCATATCTAAATTTGGATGTGCTTCATTCACGATTTCATCCGCTTTAAAGCCATAATATCTCAAGAGCCAATCCGCTTGATAAATACGATGTTCTCTTTGAAGTGGTGGCACTTTATGAGGCACTATATCGGGATGGTTGTTCACAGGAACATAAGCTGAATAATAGACCCTTTTGAGTGCCATCTTATCGTATAGCGCTTCTGAGAGCTTGACGATGTGATAGTCTGTCTCATTTGTAGAACCTACGATAAGCTGCGTCGATTGACCTGCTGGTACAAACAATTCTTTATGACGCTTTTCAAATTTATGCTGATCAATCTGATTTTTTATGAGTTTCATCGGCCCCAGTATGGATTGACGATCCTTTTGAGGGGCTAATAATTTAAGTCCACTGGTTGTAGGTAATTCGATGTTAATGCTCATACGATCTACATAGAGTCCCGCTTCTTTGATCAGTTTATCATCAGCGCCAGGAATGCCTTTTAAATGGATATAGCCTTGAAAATTTTCCTCTGTTCGCAACCGCTTCACGACCATTAAAAGCCTTTCCATGGTATAGTTGGGATTCCGTGTTACGGCTGAACTCAAAAATAAACCTTCTATGTAATTCCGTCTGTAGAAGTTAATGGTTAAAGCCACAATTTCTTCTGGTTCAAATTCAGCACGTGGAAAGTCATTTGACAACCGATTGACGCAATAGGCACAATCGTAGGCACATTTATTGGACATCAAAATTTTTAGAAGTGAAATACATCTTCCATCATCACCCCAACTATGGCAAATGCCCGCTTTAGTGGCATTGCCAAGGCCACCCGTATTGGCCCTTTCACTGCCACTAGATGAACATGATACATCATACTTGGCAGCATCGGCTAATATTTCAAGTTTTTCATAAATTTCCATGACATCCTCCAAATAGAACGTGTGTTCTTGTTCGATTATATCATATCTGTTTCATATTGCAAGTATAGAGTGTCAAAAACCAAGTACTGAATTCATACATAAAAAAAACAAGTGCTTTAACCATTGAAAGCACTTGTTTTTTTATTTCATTTGTATTTTTGGATTCCATTGTAAAATGCTTTACTTGTAAAAATATTCTCCGTCAATGATGGTATACAGATCATCTGCTTTGCTTGAAAACGGTCTGTTGTTGAAGTAGAGACAATCTCCGACATTGTTCTCACCTGTCAAAGCTTTCTTTGCTGCAACAATACTGGATTTTGAAGGCTCAAGCGTTAAAAAACTACTCTTGTGCGCAGGGGGGAATTGTTTGTAATTACCTTCCTGATAAATAACGTCGTACACTGTAGCGGGAAAACTAGCGCTCTTTACACGATTTAAAACCACATTTGCTATGGCAAGTTTCATCGCTGGTGAAGTCGAACGCCCTTCAACATCAATGATTCTAGACAACCAAAGCAAATCCTCATCGGTATAAGTCAAAACCACTTTATCTGCCTCATCTAGCTTAAACTGATCACTTTGAATCGTAAGCGTTAAATTGCGATCATTCCAAATAAAAGTACCTGACAGCTGCTCAATCAGAAAATTTAAAGGGGCATAAACGCGATTGTTTACATTAATTGTTGGTGCTTCCATCGTCAAAGTTTCATTGTTGATAATCACTTGAGAGGACTCTAATTCAAAACTCATATATTTTTCTTGATAGTTTACCACCGCTAATTTTGCATTATCGAACCAATGGGTTTCGCCTCCATACCGCAAGGAAAAATCTGCTACACATGCATACAACTGATCATTTTGGACAATAATCAAATCATCATTGCCAATCGGTTGATCATTAATGATCAAAGTCACTTCACTTGCAAATGTCACCGAAGAAAGTAACATTATACACAACAGCAACATGGTCATCTGCCATTTCAACCTCATAAGACCTCCTGAATTGTTTTTTTGAATATGACCTATTTTATCACATTCGGGGTTTAATTCAACCCTTTGGTCTTTATCTCAGTTTTCATGATCAATCAAACGCTTCTCATATCAATGCACACAGCTTTTATTACAATTTGAAGTAGTTGACGCCTGCTTCGAATATTTTCAGATCTGACTGCCCATAGATATTCTTGTAAAGATGTTTTCCCACACGTTCAACATGTCCCATTTTACCTAGAATACGACCATCTGCCGAAGTAATGCCTTCTATCGCCATGACAGATCCATTGATGTTAAAATTGCCGTCATAAGTGGCTTGATGCTTCGAATCCACATATTGAGTCGCGATTTGACCGTTTTGTTTAAGGGTCTCCAGTGTTTTTTCATCCGCATAGAATCTGCCCTCTCCATGAGAAAACGCCGTTTCAAAGACATCGCCCGCTTCTACATTTGCAAACCAAGGTGATTTGACAGAGGATACTCTCACATGAGCCATTCTCGCCACGTGACGCCCGATTTTATTAAAAGTCAATGTCGGCGCGTTCTCATCTAAAGTCCTGATTTCACCGTATGGTAAGAGGCCAAGCTTCACAAGTGCTTGAAAGCCATTGCAAATACCGATTACTAGGCCATCACGCTCATTTAAGAGTTTCATAAGTGCTTCTGCAACTTTTGGATTTCTGAAAACCGATGCGATAAATTTACCAGAGCCTTCTGGCTCATCCCCAGCACTAAATCCACCCGGAATTGCAAGCATTTGACTCTTATTGATTTTTTCAACCAGTTCATCAATGGATGCCATTGTCGCCTCTGGTGTCAAATTTCTGAATAAAAATGGGTCTGCCACTGCGCCAGCTTTTTCAAAAGCACGTTGTGTATCCCATTCGCAATTTGTGCCTGGGAATGCAGGGACGAGCACTCTTGGTTTTGAAAATTGTGCTTTAGGCACATATATAGAGCGCTCTAAACAAGTAATGGTCTCGCAGTTGCCTTGATCCTCATGAATTTTAGGGAATATTGCCTCCAGTGGTCTTTCCCACTCTGCCATGAGTCTATCCAGCTCCAGTGCCACTTCATTGACGGTAATGGTTGGCGTTTCAGTGGTTTTTCCAATGATTTTTGCAAATGATAATCCGCTTAAAACCGTCCCTTCTTTGATCTCAAAAACAATACTGCCATAGGCCTCTTCAAACAAATCCAAATCCGTTTCAAGCGTAAACCCAATTTCGTTTCCAAAGGCCATTTTGGTGAGCGCAAGTGCAATGCCACCCTTGCCAACTGCATATGCAGATATAATTTGTCCTTCTAAAATGGCTTTATGAATTTCGCTGTAAGCCTTTTTCAAGTTGCTAAAATCCACGATTTCAGTTGCATCTCTCTCTGCGTAAAAATACCCGATCGCATTGCCACCAGATTTTAATTCTGGTGATATAATTTCACAGCCTTCTGCTGTATTCACTGCAAATGAGATCAGAGTAGGCGGGACATTGATGTCTTTAAAAGTGCCTGACATAGAATCTTTACCACCGATAGCTGCTGTGCCCATTTGGCTCTGTGCATAACTTGCACCCAGTAGTGCAGAAAACGGCTTGCCCCATTTGACAGGGTCATTCCCTAATTTTTCAAAGTACTCTTGTAAGGAAAGTCTTACCTTCTCATAAGCCCCACCACTTGCAACCAGTTTTGCAATGGAATCCACCACAGAATAAATGCCACCATGGAAAGGAGACCACTTCCCAATGCGCGGATCATAACCATGAGCCATCATAGAAACCGTATCGGTTTCACCCGAAAGCACTGGAAATTTTGCCACCATGGTTTGAATTGGCGTATTGTAAGTTCTACCGCCAAAAGGCATTAACACTGTGCCCGCACCAATCGTGTTGTCAAAACGCTCTACCAAGCCCTTTTGTGAACAGTTGTTGAGGTCTTTTACGGTTTCAATCCACTTGTTTTTAAGCTCTACTGTCTTATGAGATAAATCCGCTCTATTGGCATTAAAAAAGGTCTCATCCGAAGGCGCAGACACGATCACTGAAGTCTTGCCTTTTACACCATTTGTATCTAGAAAAGCTCTCGATAGGTTTAAAACTTCCTGCCCGCTCCATGTCATAACGAGTCTGCCATCATCGGTAACCTTGGCAACCTCTGAAACTTCTAGATTTTCATGATCACAATAAATGATAAAAGTTTCAACATTTTCAGGTGAGACGACCACAGCCATACGCTCTTGAGATTCAGAAATTGCAAGTTCAGTACCATCAAGACCGTCATATTTTTTCTTAACTGCATCCAAGTTAATCCTTAAACTGTCTGCCAATTCTCCAATGGCAACAGATACGCCGCCTGCTCCAAAATCATTGCATCTTTTAATGAGCCTAGAAAGCTTCGGATTTCTAAAAAGTCTTTGAATTTTGCGTTCTACAGGTGGATTGCCCTTTTGCACTTCTGCCCCACAGGTGAGTAAGCTCTCCTCGTCGTGCTCCTTAGAAGATCCCGTAGCGCCGCCTATACCATCTCTTCCCGTTCTACCCCCAACTAATAATATGATGTCGCCCTCAACTGGCTTTTCTCTAACCACATTTGCTTTTGGGACAGCACCAACCACTGCGCCAACTTCCATGCGCTTTGCTAAAAAACCATCATCATAGACTTCGGATACCATCCCCGTTGCAAGTCCAATTTGATTGCCATAAGCGCTGAAACCTGCTGCTGCTTTTTGAGTGATGATCTTCTGCGGCAGTTTGCCTTCAAGCGTGGCTTCAAAAGGTACCGTAGGATCAGCTGCACCCGTTACACGCATTGAGTGATAGACATAGCTTCGCCCTGAAAGAGGGTCTCTAATCGCTCCTCCAAGGCAAGTTGCGGCACCCCCAAAAGGTTCAATTTCAGTCGGGTGATTATGCGTTTCATTTTTAAACATCAAGAGCCATGGTTCTTTTTTGTCGTCTATTTTAACATCTACTTCTATGCTACAGGCGTTGATTTCATCGGATACATCCAAATCTTCAAGGCCCCCTACTTTTCTAAGCGTTTTCATATTGATCGTGGCAAGGTCCATCAGTGTGATGTCTCTTTTACGATCTTCATAAACCACTTTGCGCGCTTCAAGATAAGCTTTGTAAGCCTTATTCAAAACAGGTGCAAATGCACCTTCTTCAAATTCAACCGACTCAATTTCAGTTAAAAAAGTGGTATGTCTACAGTGATCTGACCAGTAAGTGTCAATCACTCTAAGTTCCGTAATCGTTGGATTTCGATGTTCAGTCTCTCTAAAATAATTTTGAATAAAGGCCACATCTGCCACAGTCATTGCAAATCCCATTGTGCTTTTAAACACTACAATTTCCTCAAATGACATCTCTATAAAATTTTCAACTGTTTTAACCGGTTGTGGTTCTTGTGTTTTCATTTTAACGGTTTCTGGGCGTGTAAGTGGCACTTCTCTAGATTCCACAGGATTGATAAGGTACGTTTTAATCCTTTCGAATTCAGCGTCTGATATTATACCTTCTAAAACGATAATGCGTGAAGTCACAATTTCGGGTCTATTCTCAAGTGTCACGATCTCTATGCATTGCGCAGCGGAATCTGCTCTTTGATCATATTGTCCTGGAAGAAGTTCAATCCTAAAAGCCCTACTGTTTTCAGGCAATTTGAAAGTTGTTTCAGTGACATTATCCACATTTGGCTCCGACAAGATTAAGGCTTTGATTTCTGCAAGTTTATTTGCGTTGACGCCTTCCATATCATAGACATTGATGATGCTTACCTTTTCGAGTGTATTGACATGAAGTGTCTGTTTAAGATCATGCCCGATTGCCTGTGCTTCTACATCAAAATTCACCTTTTTTTGAACCAAAATCCGCTTTACTAAACTCATATTGTCCCCCTTGGTATGCATCATAATCACATTTTCTTGCTCTCTCATTTTATCACAGGGCTATTTATAAATAAAATTAATATTATTAATGACTTTAATTAGCAGTGCTAATCATGAATTAACTCATTCTTTTTAGGTATAAAAAAAGGGCCCAGAAGTAGGAACCCTTTTGCTTCATACTCTAAACTCAATCTCAAAAACAGCCCCTTTTACACCATTGTAAGCCTTTATTGTGCCCTCATTTAAATGAACTGCACTCTTAACAATAGCAAGTCCCAATCCATGATTGCCCTCACTGCCTTTAAAAAAACGATCAAAGAGAAATTCAATTTCACTCGCTTTAAACCCCTTGCCATCATCTGATATACTGATTTTTACAACTTCCGTCATTTTTTCAACCTTGATTTCAATCCAATACTGGGCATGTCTTATGGCATTGCTCAAAAGATTTGAAATGGTTTTTTCAAGTAAGGCTTCGTCTAGGTATAGCTTTAGAGAATCTTCACAGACTAACTTGACTTGTTTATGGGCTTTAAGCGCAGCACCCGCAGCTCTCTCTACAACATCAAGCAAGAATTGCTTAAGCTCGACATCAGACTTTTGAACACTGACTGAGGTACTCTCAAGCCTTGAAAGCGTAATGAGCTCATCTACTAACCCTTTTAATCGAATACTCTCATCTGCAATAATCTGAGCAGGATGTGTAACCTCTTTAAAGACACCCCCTACAAGGCCTTCTGCATAGCCCTGTATCGACATGAGTGGTGTCCTGAGTTCATGTGAAACGTTTTGTAGAAAATTACGTTGAGTTTGATCTTGTACTTCTAACTTAAGGCTCATTTGATTAAGGCTGTGCATCAGTTGATAAATCTCTGCTGTATCTTGATGTACAGAAAGCTTGTCGTATTTGCCACTGGATATTGCGTCCGCATAAGAAGAGGCTTCCATGATGGGTTTGGAAATACTCGCTGCTATTTTTTTAAAAAGGATACTACTGATCAAGAGCGTTACACCGACAATACTCAATAAGATTAAGTTAATACGCCTTAACAAAAGATTTGCAGCGTTAAGGGAAGACACGTAAACGGCATGGAATGTTTTACTCGTAGGCCTAATTGCAGATAAATTCCCTGATGTATTTTTAGGTGCGTTATCTGGCGTACTTTCAGATGTGGGTTGATTAATCTCAATTTTTGCGCCTGCGATTAAATACGTCATTTGATTGACCGTTACACGCTGAATACCGTCAATTTCCTGCATGAGCACGGCCTCTTTCGCCGCTAAAATGACGGGGTCCGTTTCTGCTCTATTTGAAGGGAATATTAACTCACCTGTTTTGGAGAAGATAAAAATATCCGTATTGTTGGCCATCCTTGAAACCTTAAAAATTTCATTGACAAAATCGATCTGGTCACTGAAACGCTTTCGATCCGTCTCATCCGAAAAGTCTAATGGCCGCTTTATCAGTTGTTGTTTAAGCATCAAATTTGTCGCCACAAGTGTATTGCGAATCTCATCGCGTGCATTTTTCTCCGTATACAGCCGCATGGCAATATTAAATACGATTAAAATGACTAAGGGCAATGCGATCATAAACCCAATATAAGGCATCATAATTTTGCGTTCAATAGTCCATAGTTTTTTAGTTTTATTCATATGAGCCTACTCTCCTTTGACCTGACGCTCTAACTCAAGCTTAAATCCAAACCCCCATACCGCACCAATTTTCACATTTGAAAAACTGAGTTTTTTTCTAAGCCTCTTGACCACGTCATCGGTGGCACGTGTATCCACATCAAAATCAAATTTCCAGACATTTTTAAGCAGTTCATCTCTAGAGATAGCACGCTCTTGGTTTTCAAATAAATAGACCATAAGTGCAAATTCAGTTGGCGTTAAATCCAAAGGCGCTTCTTTACAATAGACGACTCTCTGATCTACAGAAATCGTTAAATCGCCATAACTTAACAGCGGATTGGCTTCATAATGCCCCTGATCAAACTGCATGCGCCTAAAGATGGCATTAACGCGTGCCACAAGTTCTATTGGTGAAAAGGGTTTTACCAAATAATCGTCACTTCCTATGGTGATCCCAGTAATGCGATCCAGCTCACTATCCCTTGCAGACACTATAATAATAGGGACATTGTGTTTTTCTCTAATCTTACTACATAAAGAGAGGCCATCCATTTTGGGCATCATAATATCAATTATGATCATATCTGCGGGTTCTATCATAAAGGCATCATAGAGCGCTTCTCCATCTTCGAAGGTCTTTACTTCAAAGCCGTCATTTTTTAGAAAACTCATGATCAGCTCTCTAATGTTTTTTTCATCATCTGCCACATAGATTTTTTTTTGCATGAAACTCACTCCATTCTTTAGATTTATCATACCATAACGCGACTTTAGTAAAAATATTGAAATGTGCTTTACCTCTAATTTGCCACAGTTTCACCTTTGATATGACCATACGCCTCTGTTAAACTATCCCTATAGAGCAGCTAAAATCAGTTTGCTTAACAACCGAGATGAAAGGAGAACTTAAAATGAAAAAAGAATTTATAAAAAAAATAGCCGTATTTGCTTTAATTGGTGCAATGCTCATGCCAACAATGGCTTTTGCTGATAATACGGCAAATACCGTCACAGCGGTTCCCGCAGACACCACCACTACTGAACGTCCAGTTAAAGGCGATTTAAAAGACAGACCTGAAACTGATAATAAGTATATGCCAAGAAATGGCGAAAGAGGCTCACAAATGGGTGACCGTTCACTTGAGCTTGTCATCTTATACGCTCCAGAGCTTTTAGACAGCTTCGAAGCCGCTTCTGACTTACAAAAATCAATTCGAGATTCTATAATGGCACTTCAGAAATCTAAAAACGAAGTCAAAGAAGCGGATTATAAAGCATTATTAAATACACTTAAATCCCGTCTTGAAGCCGGTACGTTGACAAGAACAGAAGCTCAAACTCAAATTGAAACATTTAAAGCAAACGATCCAACAGATCGAGAAGCTCTAAAAGCCGAACGAGATGCTCTTAAAACAACTTATGGCATTGACAGAGATTCTCAAAAGACATTGATGACAACACTTAAAACGGCTATAGCCGATGAAGATGAAGCTGCTATCAAAACAGCTTTAGCAACTATGATCACTCAACTTCAAAAACGAGCTGAATACGATCAAGCTTATTACAACTTGCTTTCAGCTCAATAATTGTATCGCGTTTGAATAAAAATAGCCAAGGCCATCTCTTAACTTTTAAGAGGACCTTGGCTATTTTATTCATGATGATCTTATCTTAATCACTCTATTGTGACGATCGCTTTGTAAGCTTCAAGGACTCCAAATTTTTTATTGACGATCCTTTCAAAATGATCTATCGCTAAATAGCTATTGGCCTCATAGATCGCCATCCCAGTCGAATCGTCTATAAACCCCTTTACATCCCCTTTCGTGTAAAGGACACGTCTGTTTACAGCATCCCAAGAAATGGCATACCCATAATGCAGCATCGTCGCTTTAAACGGCAAGTAATAAGTGCCTTTGTCATTGATAATTGTTTTATCAAGGTTAACCTTTTGCTTTGCTTCCCAGAACGTCCACACTTCAGAGGATTGACTTGGATCAATGAGTGCTTTTAAATCTGCCTCAGAATATCCAAAACTCACATCATTGTAATCAATGGGTATTTCTTTGATTTCATTATTCCACATATCTGAAACGATCAAAGTATTGTTCTTAATCGTCAGTCCCGTTGGCGTATTATACCTTGCGGTTTTTATATCGCCATTGACATTCCCACTAAAGAGCACGCCTGAGTAAGTTCTAACCATGCCATCATCTGTAATCACTCTAATTACGTGATTCCAGGAATCGGCCACAAATAGGTTGCCTTTCTCATCTAGAGCAAATCCCTTTGGAAAATTAAACTTTGCCTCGCCGGCCATGCCGTTGACAAGTCCAGTATTGACGTATCCTGTTTCTAAATTGAAATCGCCCACGCTGCCTGCAACGAGAGAGATGACTCCATCCTTAACGCGTTTAACGGCTTGATTGCCACTATCTAATATATAGAGCACGCCTTGAGCATCAAATAACAAATCGCTCGGTTCATTGAGCTTGCCTGAAGTCAACGTCTTTCCATCTGGCGTAAATGAAAGCGTTTCAACAGAACCCTCTTTACGGATAACCCGTATGCAACTGTTTAAAGTGTCCGCCACATAAAGTTTGCCCTCCGAACTCATCGCCAAAGCTGAAGGCAAGTTAAACTGTGCGACACTGGCAGCGCCATCTGTAAAGCCAGCTGTTCCAGTCCCAGCGATTGTGGACACCGCACTGGCTTCAATCTTTCGAATGACATGATTGCCTGTATCCGCCACATAGATGACGCCCGATTGGGTGACCAAAAGACCTCTGGGTTTATTAAATCGCGCCTCAAGTGCCTTTCCATCTAAGAGGCCTCCCCTAGGTAAATCCATATTGTTCTTCCCATCGAAGCCACCTGCCACCAGTTCAAGACCAGTGGCCGTTACTTTCTTTATCATATTATTATAGGTGTCGGCCACATATACATTGCCGAGATAATCCGTCGCCAATCCATAAGGCTGATTTAGACCCAAGGTTAAATCACTTTTTATTTCTGGATCCACTGGCGTAATCGGTTTTACGTCCACTGCAAACACAAGGGAAAACTGTGTCGCGACGATCATGATCATCATAAAAAGTGCTGTTTTTCTAATCGCTTTCATCGTTTCCTCCTTTAAGGTAGCTCAATTACCCATTCAATACCATCAAATACAAGAATTACCTCTTGAGCATATATTGGCGCTGTATGGGCATCATCACCATAACTGTTCGTTATGTTTCTCACATGGCTAATTGTAATTTTATCCTCTATTTGAGGCGGGCTATTCAATACAAGTTCCAATGATTTGTGATCGGTGCCAACGGCCTCTGATATGACTGTAATATTACCACTCAAAACGTCAATTTGTGCAGGCTTATAAGCATTATCGAGATGATTCCAAGACTCTATATAGTCTGTATAGGTTATCTTAACGCTCGTGCTGGATGTCGTCTCCACACAGGAAACGCTTGTTGTGCTATTTATTCTCACAATGGAACTCAGTGCAATCGCATCATAAGGGTATGAATGCTCCGCTGGTAATACATAATTTTCTCCATGATCCGATGAAATTGCGAAGCCACTTTCTACCCTTAACGCAGCAATACCACTTTCTGGAGTAGCCGAATTGTAGAGGTATTTAGATAGCCTGCTGATAAAAGAAGGTATTGTATCTTCTACATCGCCAAGTTCCAAAGGTTTAATAAAGATTTGATCTCCTAAAACACTTGTCGTCCCATATAGATCCATAGGGACACTTGCATAGATCCCAGAACTCATGAGTTTCAATTTAGATACATCGACTACATCACTTTCATTCATCGGCTCTGAAAACTTCACTGAAATGAATTTTTCGTCATAAGGCAGTGATAAATCCAGTGTGGAATCCATCAAAACTGGTCCTGCTTTATCGTTGACATGAATGCCATTCGTCGCTGAAAGCGAATGGTCATAAAGACTTTTGATCATTCCAGAAGAGAGTATGTCAAGTGTCCCTTCTGCCGCTGTGTTTCCAATATCACCTTCAGCAACAGCAAAATAAACAGTTGCATCATCTGTCAAATCTAGTCCAACAGGGCTTATGAGCATACTGGTATCCACAGCACTTGGCGAAATTAGAGTTGAATTTACGATTGCCCCTACATCCACAAAGGAAGCATCTTTAACCGCTTTGTCAAAGACCAATTGAATGAAATCGATTTTTCCATTTTCATCATAATCCACCGTGTTAGCCTCTAATAGATTTAAATAAGGCGAATCCATAGTCCAACCCGAATCGTAAACGAGATTAAATTGAGTTCTCTCTACACTTTCATTTGTAACCAAAGTTTGGATACTTTGATAATCCAATAAACTTAAAATGTCGATTACAAACATATCAGTCGTAAGCAAAGGGGCCTGCATTTGAACGACAAAGCTCAGAGAGATCTCATCGAAGACACCCGCGTTATAGCTATAGCTCATAATTGTTCTATTGTTATTGCCACCAACGAAGCCTACCATATCACTAAGCATTCCCATATAATCTGTCGCACTACTGTTATCTAAATAGTCGTCAAATATGAGGCTAATGCGGTATTGATTGGATCCAAGGTCTGTCAAATCAACCGTCTTAAGGGTTGTTTTAACCGAATCCAATATATTGCCCTGCAAAGCTATCTTTTGACCCGTTAAAACCGTTTGATTGCCAATTTCATCTGCAATCGTCAAGCCATCACTGTAATAGAGATAAGTGCTCTCTTCTGCAACGACATACTGCGTGATATTTTGGATCGTATTATAATCTAGCCGCTCTATTCTGAGTTCATTTCCGAGATCACCCGCATTCATATTCATCATGCCAAATGCGATTGGATTTGCATCATTATGCGTACTCGCACTGGCATTGATGATTCTCAAATCAGGCGTTTCAAAACTGCTTGAATCAAGTGGTTCTGATGCGATGAGTTTGATCATTTTATCATCCGCTGTCCCAGCAAACGAATGGATTCCAGCAACAATCACAGGTGCTGCATGATCTGTTGTCGCCAAGTTTATGATAGCATCATTTGAAAAACCGTCTAAATCTTTGATCGTTCCAGAAGGAATTGTCAGTGTCCCTACCCCACCTGTGTTATATGAAATACTGCTAGAAGTGTGGTCCAGTTTTAAATAGATCACGGTATCATCCACAACGTCAGCATAAGTGCCTGTGAGATTGGTGACAATCGCCGAATCATCTACTGGGTCTAATGACGCGCCTGATTGTAAAACAATCCCATTTTCTGCTGTGAAAGTCGAATCATCCACAGGATTATTGAATGTCACTTCTAGATGATCCACCAAGCCATCACCATCTGCATCTAGGGTTGCAGCCCGCGTTGCATAAAAATCACCTACAGGTGCCATATCCATCGTCCAAGCATCTGCCGAAGCATCGTATTGGTAAGTTCGTGTGGTTTGCTCTGCACTATCAAAATAATCCGTTACAGGATATCCGAACAGATCGTAGAGATGACTGTAGCTAATGGTTACTGCGTCATTGTTCGCAAGTGCACCTCCGAAAACAGTCACATGGAAATTGATATTGATTTGACCTGTACTTCCGAATAAATATTGAACGTCAACAAACTCTGCGTTTGCGTTTGAAAAAGAGCCATGCAAGAAAATTTCAGGCGTGCTGGTCAACGTCTCCATTTGTGCCGCAGATAAATAATCATCCAATTTAACCGTGAATAAATAATCTGTATTTGGCGTTAAGGTTTGTACCGTTACATCTGAAACCATCGTTTTCTGACTATCCGTCTCAAGTCCTAAGAGACTGATGTCATTTTGAAGCACTCTTTGATTTCCATTTATATCTGAGACGTAGGTAGACACTTCACTGTTCATCTTCAAGCGAATGCTTTCGTGACCGTCTAAAGCTGCATTTTTTACATAGTGAACCGTTGGATAATTCAACTTCTGAGCTTCAACATAAAGCGCTGCAGTTGAGCTCTTTTCATAGCCAATTGCCTGTGCTTCACCATAAGAAGTCCCCGTAGTGGCTGCAATTCTAACGTTTTCCCAAAGATTTGAACTCAAATTAGAAATAGGCTCTGAATAGACCAGTCTAATATATTTATCTTTTGCAGTACCTTCCAAAGAAATCATTGCACCTAAAACCACTGGTGCGATCTTATCTGTTGTGATCAAGTTAGTGACAGTTCCAAGGGATTCACCTGTCTTTGATTGAATCATGCCCACATGAGGTACATTAAAATAGCCCATTGGAATTGTATTAATTGATTTCCCAGTTGTATCAAGGTTGAACACAAGAACGGAATCATTGCTTACATGGGGTATGCCAGAAATGTGATCTGTCGAAATTTTTGACAAATCAATGGCGCCCAGCGTCCCGCCTGATTCTATATAAGCGCCACTTGATGAGACATAAGTTGAATCACTCACATCTTGATTAAAAGTCACGACAATATGATCTGCGATGCCATCACTTAAAGTTGCATCGACGATTTCAACTTTTGTCACTTCCAGCGCTAAGGTTTCAACACCACCGTTATCAGCATCACCATCATCATTGCCTCCGGAACCATTGCCACCACCTGAACCTGGAAGTTGAGGTATTTGAGGCACTTGAGGTATTTGAGGCACTTGAGGTACTCGAGGCACCACCGCGTTACCACCTGCACCCCCTGCACCCCCTGCATCTGATATTAAATCATAAATAATGCTTGGAGGTTTTTCTCCTAAATCCACATCATTTTGAGGTTCTTGTCTTTTCTGTTCAATGAGTTGGTCTAAGCCATCCGTGATGCTTGGATCGTAAGCATCGGGTTCGTCCGCTACAATTTCAAGTACAAACAAATCCAAGTTTTTCACTTCAATTTTTTGAGCTTTTCCGACTTTGCTGACCACTTCTTGAATATTAATTTGCTCAATCGCTTCACCCGCATTTAATCTACTCGTAATTTCATCAGAAATACCTTGGATGAATGCTGGATCAAGTAACAACGTTTCGTTTGCATTTGCAAAGAGTTCAACATCTTGTGTAGCAGGTGTCTCACCTGATTCACCTTGCTTTGCCACTTGTGTCTTCATGCTGACTTTACCTTCTAGAACCACCAGTTCAGTACTGCTTTTTTCCTTTTGCTCTGGTGTGGGTGAAATCACATATTTGACATAGAATTTTGTGCCTTTTGCCCCCATAACAGCCGTAGGTGTTTCGATTTCAAAGGAATCATCACCTGCAAGTGGTTTGCTAAGAGATGCCCAAACTTTTCCTGTGAATAGCTTGATGTTGGTCGAATCGCCTCCAGACTCAGCTTCTGACATGAGTTCACTTAAACTCATATATGTTTTTTCGCCGACCTTTATATACTTGTCCTTGTCAATTTGAAGTGCTATAGAAGCACCCTTTCCCGTTATAATGCGATCGCCATGTTCTAGTACCGTATTCACTTCAGGCGTAAAAGCCTTCTCGCCTCCTGCTTTTAAAACGGAAACGATTCCCGTTACTTCCACAACTGAAGCTGTTTTGTATTTCACCGCAAAATCAAGTGGTATGCCCACAAAGATTATCAGCATTGCCAAAGTAACTGCAAAAACTTTTTGTTTCATTCTTTTGCCCCCCTTATTTTATTGTCTACCTTTCCAGTACCCTTTGAGTGGTGCTTTGATTATTACCTACCCTTAACATCCAATTCCGCTCATTGATCACCGTGGGTTTATACCCAATTCCTGTGATATTTCTCTCTAAATATTTTTGTTTTGCTTTCATTATATTCTATTTTACGCATTATGCATTCTATTTTAAATAAAAAATACATTTTCATCATGAAAATATTACATTTTCAAAAATATTTGATATAATATTCATAAGTCCTACTAATCAATTTTTAAATAAACATAACTTAAACTTCTCATTCGTTTTACATAATCATAACCTGATTATAATATAGAAAAAGGAGTATTTGAATGGAGCTCTATCCCAATATCAACTTCGAACTCTACAAATTTTTTTACTTTGCCGCAGATGAACTCAATTTTTCTAAAGCTGCACAAAATCTCCATGTCACTCAGTCTGCGGTCAGCCAATCTATAAAGTCTTTAGAATCGCAACTTGAAGTGACTTTATTTTTTAGGCAGGGTCGTAATATTCGTTTGACCTTTGAAGGGGAAGTGCTCTTCAAACACATTGAAAAAGCCTTTAACTTTATCAGATCTGCAGAAAATTCTCTTAATAGCATCAAATCACTCGATGAAGGCACCGTTTTTATCGGTGCCAGCGATACCATTACACGTTATTTACTCCTCTCGAAAATCAAAAGTTTCAATGCAATTTATCCAAAGGTAAAACTATCCATTAACAACAGACCTTCTCCAAGATCCGTGGAACGCTTAAAAAATGGTGAAATTGATATCGCCATTATCAATCTCAATCCAAATGTAGACTATGAGGGCCTTGAGGTTACACCTTTTAGTACCATCGACAATATATTCATCGCAACGCATACTTATCTTCCCATGATACCCTTTACTAAACTTTCATTAAAGGAGGTCAGCGCACACCCACTTATTTGTCTTGAAGAAAAATCAACGACGCGAAAAATTCTTGAAGAATTTTATAAAGCGAATCAACTCAAAGTTCATCCATCGTTTGAATTTGGTTCTTTAGAGGTCATCTTAGAAGCTGTAAAATCCAATATGGGCATTGGTTTTGTTTCAAAAAATGTAGCAGAACAGGACTTGAACACGGCAATCATTAGAGAAGTTCAGATTATAGAAGAGATTCCTCAGATAAATGTGGGTATATTAACCAACAAGAGTAAACCCCTTTCCTTAGCCACTCAAAAGTTTTTGAATATACTCCTTGAAAAAGAAAGTTAGGTGATCAAATGCAGCCACATGAAATCAATCAATACATTCAAGAAAAAGGTTTTTTTTATTTGAATGAGGGTGAATTAGATGTCCATCTTTTTCACGAAGGCACATTTTACAAAAGCTACGAATTCTTAGGTGCACATGCCATCAATCGATTTGATGTAAGTGCCGTGCGTTTCGTCGTCTGGGCACCTAACGCGCATCAAGTGAATCTCATAGGCGATTTCAACGATTGGGATACATCTAGACACCCTATGCAACGCATCCAAAAAAGTGGTCTATGGCAAATCTGTGTGGTAAACGTTCAACCTTTTGACAGTTATAAATACCATATCATTGGTCCTGATCACAGCATTCACTACAAGGCAGATCCCTATGCATTCCATGCTGAAGAACGCCCAAAGACTGCTTCTAAATACTATGATCTGTCCGGTTATCAATGGCATGATGACGCTTGGCTCAGTAACCGCGACCAAGTAGATCATTATCACGGTCCTCTGAACATTTATGAAGTCAATTTTTTATCTTGGCGTCAAAAACACGATGGCAAACAATACGCTTACCAAGACCTCGCACACGAATTAATCCCCTATGTTAAAGAGATGGGGTACACACATATTGAACTCATGCCTATTATGGAACATCCGTATGATGGTTCTTGGGGATATCAGCTAACGGGTTACTTTGCCCCAACTTCCAGATATGGAACGCCTAAAGACCTCATGTTCTTCATTGACCAATGTCATCAAAACGATATTGGCGTCATTTTAGACTGGGTTCCAGGACACTTTTGCAAGGATGCGCATGGACTTTATCACTTCGATGGGGGCTCATGCTTCGAATCCAGTGATTACGAGCGTGCGCACAATGATCAATGGGGCACTGTAAACTTTGATTACAGCAAACCTGAAGTAAATACCTTTCTAATCTCGAATATATTCTACTGGCATGAATTTTACCATGTGGATGGCATCCGAATTGATGCAGTTGCCTATATGCTCTACCTCAACTTCGGGGGACAACTTCTCAAAAACAAATATGGAGGCGTTGAAAATTTAGAAGCCCTTGACTTTATCAAAAAAATGAATCAAATTGTATTTCAATACTTCCCAAACACCTTGATGATGGCAGAAGAATCCACTTCATGGCCTATGGTTTCACGCCCTATTTCAGATGGCGGTTTAGGCTTCAATTACAAATGGAATATGGGCTGGATGAACGATATCCTTGAATATATGAAGCTTGATCCGGTCTTTAGAAAAGGATTCCACAAGGCACTGACTTTTTCACTCACTTATGCCTTTTCAGAAAACTTCGTCTTACCTCTGAGCCACGATGAAGTTGTTCATGGTAAAAAATCTCTGCTCAACAAAATGCCGGGTAGCTATGAAGAAAAATTCGCGGGGTTAAGATTGCTCTATACCTATATGATGGCACATCCTGGTAAGAAATTGCTCTTTATGGGAGGTGAATTTGGTCAATTTATAGAATGGAATGAATGGCAAGCACTTGATTTTCACCTGCTTGATTATGAGTTGCATCAAAAATTAAAACATTTCGTGAAAGACCTCAACTGGACCTATCGTCATAATAATTGCTTTTACGAACTGGATACCAGTTATGACGGCTATGACTGGATTGAAGCTGATAATTCAAACGAGAGTATTATTTCCTTTGAGCGTGTTAACAGACAAGGGGAACGATTAGTCATCGTCCTCAACTTTACGCCAATTGAACGTAAAAATTATCCTGTTGGCGTTACCATTCCTGGGCAATATGAAGTCATTTTAAACTCTGCTTCTGCTAAATATGGTGGTACGGCCTCTAACAGTTCCAAAACGTACACTTCTAAAGAAGAACTTATGCATCACCGATTCCACGCACTGAGAATCACACTCCCCCCTTATGGTGGCTTATATTTTAAATTAAAGGAGGACTAACTTATGAAAGAAGGCAAAATGATTGCAATGCTCCTTGCAGGTGGTCAAGGATCAAGACTAAAACTGTTGACAAAAGAAGTCGCTAAACCTGCAGTTCCCTTTGGTGGCAAATATCGGATTATCGATTTTCCGCTCAGCAATTGTTCCAATTCAGGCATATTTGATGTGGGTATTTTAACACAGTATAAACCTTATCAGTTAAATTCTCACATAGGCATCGGTAGTTCATGGGATTTAGATAGAAGAACTGGTGGCGTCAGAGTACTGCCCCCTTACACCAATGAACAAGGTGGCCGTTGGTATAAAGGCACTGCCAATGCTATCTATGAAAATATTTCCTTTATCGATGAACTCAGCCCTGAATTTGTACTCATTCTCTCAGGAGACCATATCTACAAAATGGATTACTCCGTGATGCTCGAATATCACCAAGAAAAAAAAGCGGATGTTACCATTTCGGTTGTGGAAGTGCCTTGGGATGAAGCTTCGCGCTTTGGGCTCATGCATGTCAATCCAGATATGTCCGTCATAGAATTTGAAGAAAAACCCAAAAAACCCAAATCCAACCTAGCTTCAATGGGTATTTATATTTTCGACTGGAAGGCACTTAGAAAATATTTGGTTGCGGATGAAAAAGACTCTAATTCAAGCAATGACTTCGGACATGATATCATCCCTAAAATGATGAACGATGGTAAAAAACTTTTTGCTTATCAATTTGAAGGATACTGGAAAGATGTGGGCACCATTAAAAGCTACTGGGAATCTAACATGGATCTCTTGGCTGAAAGCAATACGTTAGACCTCTACGATCGCGATTGGAAAATATATTCTAAAAATAGACATTTGCCACCTCATTATATCTCCAAAGACGCCTCTGTTGTGAACTCACTCATAAATGAAGGTTGTCGCATAGAAGGCAGCTTATATAATACGATCCTTTTTAACGAAATTAGGGTTGGTAAAAACGCTAAAATTGTCAATAGTGTTATCTTGTCAGGTGCTGTCATTGAGGAGGGTGCTGAAGTTTATAATGCTGTTGTCATGGAAAACGTCATCGTTAAATCGGGCACTAAAATAGGCACAAAAGACGATACAATCGTCTATCTTGTTTCCAAAAATAAAATTATCGAATCTTAGAAAGAGGTGACAACATGAAAAACTGTTTAGGAATTGTAAATTTAAGTGAAATAGATAATAATTTTGGCGTATTGTGCCAAAGCAGACCCACTTCAATGCTCCCCTTCGCTGGCAGATATCGTGTGATCGACTTCATTCTATCCAACATGGTTAACAGTGGCATTACAGGTATTGGCATTTTTACAGGGAATAAAGTGCGCTCTGTCATGGATCATCTAGGGTCAGGAAGTTCTTGGGATCTCGACCGTAAAATAAACGGCCTGTTTTTATTCACACCTACTTATGATTATACTGCCACTTATAAACGCGTAGGGGACCTCGACTTATTTTATCAAAACAATTCTTTTATTAAATATGCTAAGCAAGAGCATTTGTTTTTATCCAAAACTTATATGTTGGCCAATATCGATCTCAATGAGGCCTATGAAGAATTTGTGGAATCGGGGGCAGATATTTGTATGATCTACAAGCCTGTTGAAGATATCAATCAGGCTTATATCGGCTGTGATATGATTCATCTTGATCAAAAGGGGCACTTTGAAAGTGTGGGTACAAATCTTGGGAAGAACAAAAAATTCAATTTATCTCTTGAGATGTATTTTATAAAAAAAGAGATCTACTTTGACATCTTGTTTGATGCCATTGAAAAAGGGTCAGCAAATTTTTTAAAACAAGCACTTTTCAATAATCTCCATAAATACAGTGTAAGCACCTATCAATTTGATGGACATGTCTCCTGTATCAACAACATTAAAAATTATGCGGATGCAAATTTTGCAATTTTGGATTCTGAAGTATCCAATGATCTCTTTTTTAAACACGGACAAATCTTCACAAAAGTTAAAGATGAGCCCTCCACGTATTATAAGTCACACGCAAAAGTTAAAAACTCTTTTATCGCAAATGGTTGCCAAATTGATGGCTATGTTGAAAATTCCATCATTTTCCGTGGTGTCAAAATCGAAAAAGGCGCCATCGTCAAAAACTCAATCATCATGCAAAAGGCTGATATTCAAAAGAATGCTCATCTGAATCATGTCATTCTCGATAAGCGTGCCAAGATCGGTGCAGGTGTCACATTAATTGGTGAACCCAATAATCCTTATATGGCAGGCAAAAAAGCCTCTATTGATAAGGAGGTCCTCTAAATGAAAGTTATCTTCGTGGCTTCTGAAGCTGCCCCCTTTGCTAAAACAGGGGGACTCGCTGACGTCGCTGGGTCATTGCCCAAAGCACTTTGTTCTACAGATGTTACCGTGGACGTTTTCTTGCCGCTTCACGCTAAAATCAGTACTGAATTCAGAAAGGAAATGTCATTTGTCGGCGAAACCGAAGTCACGCTGGGATGGCGTCACCAATACGTCGGCATCTTTAAGATGCATTATGACAGCGTGACCTATTACTTTATAGACAATGAATTCTATTTCAAAAGACACATGCTCTATGGCGATGGGGATGATGCAGAGCGCTATATCTATTTTTCCAAAGCAGTCTTAGCGGCATTAAAACTGATGGATATTAAACCCGACATCATACACACGCATGACTGGCATACGGCTGCGGTCAACGTCTTGCTTGATTATTATAAAAAGCATGATCCCTTTTACGATCATATCAAAACGGTTTTTACAATTCACAACTTAAGATATCAAGGTGTCTTTGATCCCTTTGTACTTGGGGACATGCTCAACTTGCCACAAGAATACTTTCATGAAGATGCGTTAAAATTCTATGATGGCATCAACCTTTTAAAAGGCGGTATTGTATATGCCGATCACATCACTACAGTGTCTAAGAGTTACGCGCAGGAAATAACCTATCCCTACTTTGGTGAAAATCTGGATGGCATTATCCAGAAGTATCAACATAAATTGACTGGCATTGTCAATGGGATTGATTACGAGGTTTATAATCCCAGTACAGATCCCAATATCGTCATTCATTTTGATAAACGTTCTCTCAAAAGAAAAAACGAACTCAAAATGCATCTCCAAATAAAATTTGGGCTTCCTGTTGATCCTAACATTCCTATGATTGCAATTGTTTCAAGATTAGTAGATATGAAAGGGCTTGATTTAGTGGACCATATTTTAGAAGAACTCTTGCAAGAGGACATCCAATTAGTCGTCCTAGGTACTGGCGAGAAAAAATATGAAGATCTGTTTAAATACTATCAATATCGCTATCCACACAAGCTATCTGCGCGTATTTACTTTGATCAATATGAGTCTCATGCAATCTATGCAGGCACCGATTTATTTCTGATGCCGTCACTCTTTGAACCCTGTGGCCTCAGTCAACTTATAGCCCTGCGATACGGTTCTATTCCTGTAGTGCGTCAAATTGGAGGCTTAAAAGATACCGTAATTCCTTATAACAAGTTTACGGGCGAAGGCAATGGTTTTTGCTTTGTCAATTATAATGCACATGAATTCTTATTCACCATAAAAGAAGCGCTCCAACACTATAAGGATAAGTCCAATTGGCATTTGATGATGAAACACGCTATGTCTGCAGATCATAGCTGGAAAACCTCATCTAAAGAATACCTTGAGATATATTATAAAATATTGGGTATAAGGCATTCATAATTTAAATTTATGGGGTGAGAAAATGAAACTTACAGAAGATAACTTTAAAATGGATTACATGGCGGCTATAAAGGCCACAACAGCAAGACAGATTGAAGATACTTCCTCGCTTGAACGATATAATGCGCTTGGTCAAATGATCAAAGACTATATAGGCAGTTTGTGGGCAAATACCAATGCCACCTATCGTGCCGATGAAGTTAAGCAAGTCTACTATTTTTCAATGGAATTCTTGACGGGGAAATTTTTAGCAAACAATCTACACTATCTCGGCATTTATGATGTCACCCGAACGGGTTTAAAGGCATTAGGCATTGATTTAGAGGATCTCATAGAAGTGGAAATGGATCAAGGTCTTGGGAATGGAGGCCTCGGCAGGCTAGCGGCGTGCTTTTTAGACGCGATGAGTTCGATTTCTATTCCTGGACACGGTTGCGGTATTCGTTATAAAAACGGTCTCTTTGAGCAAAAAATCATCGATGGCAACCAAGTAGAATTCCCAGATAGATGGCTTGTCAACAACAACGTTTGGGAATACAAACGCCCTAACAAAGCCGTCGAGGTGAAATTTAACGGACACGTTGAAACCTACATGGAAGAAGACAAACTCTGTTTTAAGCACACGGGTTATGATGCCGTGAGAGCGGTTCCCTATGATACGCCTATTTTAGGTTATGGAAATAACACCGTAAACACCTTGCGATTGTGGTCCGCAGAAGAAATCGAAGATATTTTCAACTTTGAATATTTCTCTAGGGGTAATTATTTAAGTGCTTTTGAGAAGAAGCACTCCGTGGAAATCATCACACAAATTCTATACCCTAACGATGCCTACGACGAAGGCAAACTCCTCAGGCTCAAACAAGAATATTTCTTTGTATCTGCAGGCATTCAAAGCATTTTTACTTCTTTTAAAAAATTAAAATTGCCAATCACAGAATTCAGCAATCGGGTTGCAATTCATATTAACGATACGCATCCCGCACTTGCCGTCCCAGAACTCATGAGAATCCTCATAGATGAGGAATCTATAGACTGGGATACAGCATGGCGGATCACAACCAACTGTATTTCTTACACCAACCATACCATTATGGCCGAAGCACTGGAAAAATGGCCCCTATACATGATGAAAGATTTATTACCTCGTGTGACCATGGTCATAGAAGAGATCAACCATCGCTTTGTGGATTCACTTAGAAATATCTATCAGTATACAGATGAGTATAAAATAAACCAAATGGCTATTATTAATGACGGCATTGTTAAAATGGCACATCTTGCCATCGTTGGTTCACATAGTGTAAACGGCGTGGCGAAACTTCACACAGAAATTCTAAAAACAAGAGAGCTGAAAGATTTTAACAACATTTATCCGACGAAATTTAACAACAAAACCAACGGCATTATGCATCGCCATTGGCTTCTCAATGCCAATCCTAAACTTACAGACTTAATTGAAGAAACTATTGGTGATGGCTTTAAAAAGAATCCGATTGTCCTGAGAGACTTGTTAAAACATAGAGATGATAAAGCCTTTTTAGATAAGCTCTACGATATCAAACATCAAAACAAGGAAAACCTCACTAAATTTATTAAAGAAAAATTGGATATCGCCGTGGATCCCTACTCTATATTCGACATGCAAGCGAAGAGAATTCATGAGTATAAAAGACAACATATGAACATACTTCATGTAATGCATCTCTATAACCAACTTAAAGAGAATCCAAATTTAGATATGCCTCCAAGAACCTTCATCTTTGCAGGCAAATCAGCTCCAAGCTATTATGTGGCGAAACAAATCATTAAACTCATAAACACCGTCGGCAATGTAATCAACAACGATAAAACCATCAAGAATAAACTCAAAGTTGTCTTCTTGCCCAATTACGGTGTCTCTCTGGCAGGCAGAATGATCCCTGCTGCAGATATCAGCGAGCAGATTTCAACAGCATCCAAAGAAGCCTCAGGCACAGGTAACATGAAATTCATGATGAATGGGGCAATAACGCTTGCCACGCTTGATGGTGCCAATATCGAGATCATGAAAGAAGTCGGTGAAAACAATATCGTCATTTTTGGCCTGCGTGATGAAGATGTCTACAACTACTACAAAAACGGTAACTATAATGCTTTTGAAGTATACAATACGGACCCTGCTCTTAAAAAAGTCATCGATCAATTGGTGAATCATTTTTTACCCGTGCCTAGAGATGAATTCATTCCAATTGTCGATCGCCTATTGAGATTCAATGATGAGTACTTTATTTTAAAAGATTTTGAAGCGTATCGCGATGCGCAAGAACGCATTGGACTCTACTATCGCAATAAACCACACTGGATGAAAATGTCACTTACCAATATTGCCTGCTCCGGCGCATTTTCGGCAGATTATACCATTGACAAGTATGCTTCAGGCATATGGAATGTCAACCGCAAACCCTTAGACTTTAAATTATAATAAACTAAATGAAGGTGATTCTATGGAATATCCAGTAACAGGACGAAAACTGGGGTATCAATATGCCTCGGCCGAAACCGAATTTAATGTTTGGGCTCCTACACGCAATCATATAGAGGTGGCCCTTTACGATCATCCTAATGCACTTAATAGAACCTTGTATACTATGACCAAGTTAGAGGATGGCGTTCATACAGTGAAGATACCTGGTGATTTGCATGGGAACTTTTACACTTATATTATTGAACACGAACTTGAAGTCACAGACCCCTACGGCGTTTCAGCATGCGCCAACAGTTTGAGAACAGCTGTTATTGATTTAAAGCAAACAGACCCCGAGAATTTCGCGCATCATGCTATTCCACGCGGTAACCAAAACTGCGATGCCATTTTATATGAACTGCATATAAAAGATTTTACGGGCGATCAAAGCTCTGGTGTTCAGCATAAAGGCAAGTTTTTAGGACTTACTGAAAAAGGAAGTCAACTAGACGGTTACGTCACTGGACTAGATCATCTTGTGGATCTTGGGATTACACATGTACATCTCATGCCTATAAATGATTATTTATCGGTGGATGAACTCTCAAATGCCCCAGATGAATACAACTGGGGTTATGATCCCGAACATTTTAACATCCCTGAAGGCAGCTATGCAACAAACCCTAACGACCCTGTAACTCGCGTTAAAGAACTTAAACTAGCGATTCAAGCCCTCCATGAAAAGGGGTTAAAGGTCATTTTAGATGTGGTCTATAACCATACTTTTAGAGGGGCACAATCCAATTTTAACGCTCTTGTTCCGAACTATTATTATCGCGTCACTGACGACGGCATATTTTCCAATGGCTCTGGGTGTGGCAATGAATTCGCGTCTGAAAGACCCATGGCAAGAAAATTTATCATAGACTCCTTATGCTATTGGGTAAGAGAATACAAAGTGGATGGGTTCAGATTTGATCTCATGGCGCTGATTGATATTGATACGATTAAAATTGCGATTAGCGAACTTAAAAAAATAAATCCTGAAATCATGATTTACGGTGAACCTTGGACCGGAGGCCTGTCACTACTTCCCGATATCAAGCGTGTTTATAAGGGGGTTCAGTGCAACCAATGTTTTTCACTTTTTAACGATGATTTTAGAAACGCAATTAAAGGTGATAACGATGGTACTGGTCATGGTTTCATTCAAGGCAACAAAGATGCGGAGCATGGGGTCAAAGTCGGTATTTTGGGTTCTGTTCCCTATGATCAAGCTTATATTGGCTTTGCCATGAATCCCTGCGAAACCGTGAACTACTTTAATGCGCACGATAATTTAATCATATTCGATAAAATTTCCAAATCCATGTCCGGAAACGCTTATGAAGACTGGATTAAGATGAACAAACTCTGTTTTAACATTATGATGTTGTCTCAGGGGATTCCCTTTTTTCATGCTGGGAATGAGTTCCTAAGGAGTAAAAAAGGCAATCATAATTCGTATAATGCACCGCTTTCAATAAACGGCATCAACTGGCAGGATAAAAAAAATCACTACGCTTTTTTTCTCTATGTAAAGGATCTTATTGAGCTCAGAAAAACCTACGGCTGTTTCAGATTAAAAGATACTGAGCAGATCAAAAATAATATTCACTTTGTAGATATAGAAGGTCCTGGACACAATGCAATCGTGTATACCATCCATGTGGATAATGAGATGGCTTATGATTGCCTGTTGATCGTTCACAATGCACATTACGAAATTTTCAAACTGTCTATCTCCGATGTTCTTAGATCTATGTGCTGCGAACTTGAACTGGATGTCACTTACAAGACCACCGATGTCGAAATTAAACAAATCTTCAATGAAAGTGGTCTACTTCATAATCCACTTGTCATTCCAGATGTGGCAAAACATGTCGTTGGTGTAAATCCATACAGTTCCGCAATTTACACTTTTAAAAAATTAAAATAACACAATGCCTTCTCATAAGCGACTTAGAATGCATTGCTTTACTGATGATGACGATTTCTATATTCTAAAGGCGCTATGCCCGCATATTTTTTAAAAACAGATGCAAAGTGATTTTGATAGTTAAATCCAACAGCGATTGAGATATCATACACAGATGCATCTGTTTTTATTAGAAGCTGTCTTGCTTCATCAATCCTAAGCTTGAGAACATGCTCTGATAGCGTCTTCCCCGTTTCCTGCTTGAGACATCTTGAAAGGTAGCTTTCTGAGATCGATAGTTCTTGGGCCAAAGATTTTAAACTTATTTTCCTTCTGAATTGCCGCTGTATGATCGTCAATGCCTCTTGCACTAAAATACCATGTCTCACGGATGATTTAATTTCATTTTGGTTTCTGATCATCTCTGCCATCTCATCTAGAACTAATGTTTTTAACACTTCACAGCCATCATTATCTTCTATCTTTGCAATTACATTGCTAAAATTAACGATTTGATTCTCTCTATTGCCATACACTTCAATCATCACATTGAGAAAGAGTGTCATAAAAACAATCAACGCATTTTTAAATTCTCTTAAGTCAGACTTGCCGACAATTTTTTTTAAGGGTATCTCATAAATCACTACCAGCAAAGTGCGGACAGCGGGTGCATTTTGACGCCCTAAAAAAAACTTTAAATCCACAAAATAATCATAAGGAAATCTGATATAGTTGATGTCCTTTTTACGATCATATATATCAATGTTGCCGTATTTTCTTTTTAAAGTTTCCACGATATAGGCGTTATCTTCCGCATGAGCCCGTAAGCATGCTTTCATGTTTTTTATCCTCTGCATTTTCAGATTCTCCTGGGTGTCTCTATATTTCTAAAATCCTAGCTAATTACAATTCTATCATAAATTCAATATATTTCAATTTAGTACGGTTTTTTATCTAAAAGTACTTTCTTTTATCCACTACAGTCTCGAATAAGCGTTATAATATAGGTATGCATTTAATGATGCGATGAGAACGCGTTGCGTGGGGCGCTTACGCGAAGTTCGAATGGATTTGACTCATATAGCTGTAAACTAATTTTTTCGGGGAGATTATAATGAAATTAAACTTATCAGCAAAAATAATTTTAAATGCAATGCTGCTTGTCCTAGTAATGGTCCTAGGCATTAGCGGTATTGCCATTACCAAGAGCAAGCATGCCGTTGTCACAGAAGTTGAAAAAGCAATGCTTGAATACGCCAAAGAGAGTGCGGCACATTTAAAAACAAATATGGATCTTCGATTGACATCCCTTGTAGAACTTGCAATGCGCGATAACGTTCAACCGATGCTCTTTAGCATTCAAAAAAACGAGATAAAAGATGAAATAGAGCGCCTCGGTTATCTAGATATGGCTGTTGTCACACCAAACGGCGAAGCCCATTATATATTAAGCGATGAAACGACGAGCCTTGCAGATCGAGATTATGTAAAATCAGCGCTTTCTGGTGTCCCTACGATCTCTAAAGTCTTAGTCAGTAAAGTCACTGGCGGTCTTGTGGTTATGGAAGCCGTTCCAATTATGGATAAAGAAAAAATAGTCGGTGCTCTAATTGGCCGCAGAGATGGGGTCTCTCTATCAGAATTTACAAATGGCATCAAATTTGGTGAGACGGGTTATGCCTTTATTCTGGGACCAGATTCAACGATTTATGCCCATCCAAACCTAGACTTTGTAACAGATCAGCGCAATGCCTTTGCTGAAATTGATTCCAATGGTGATCTTAAGCCCTTTGGAGAAGCCCTTAAAAAACTAGGAGAATCTCCCTACGGTATGGCCAACTACGAGCTCAGTGGAAGTCATCGTCTTACTGCCATTACAACCATTCCAGGAACGGATTGGATCTTGGGAATTGGTACACTTAGAGATAGCGTCTTGTCTGGTGTCGATACGCTAACACTGTTTCTAGTGCTCATAGGTGCACTATTCATCGTTTTGGGCATCGTGGCATCCTATATGCTTGGGAAAAGCATTGCAACGCCTATTGTAACACTGTCCGTTCTCATTACTGAGTTCGCACATTATCGACTTAGCCTAGATGAAAACCATAAGGTGCACCATCTCAAGAAAAGAACAGATGAAATCGGTCAAATTGCCAATGCCTTGATTGAAATGCAGAGCAATTTAGTCCATCTGATAAAAGAAGTGTCCACCGCCTCACAGCAAGTAGCAGCATCTTCTGAGGAACTCTCCTCCACAAGTCAACTCTCTGCCGATACGGCGAGCGAAATTTCCAAAACCATAGAAGAAATTGCGCTTGGTGCTACAGATCAAGCTATGGAAACCGAAAAAGGCGCTCTCAATATAAACGATATGGGCATACTTCTTGAAAAAGACTTTACACAGATGCATGAACTCAATGAAGCTGCAAGAGTCGTCAATCAATTGAAGGAAGAAGGTACGATTACTGTAAATGCACTTCTCTTAAAAGCTGAAGAAACTAAACACGCAACCTTATCGATTGAAAGTATTATCAAGTTAACCCATGAAAGTGCTACCAAGATTGATCAAGCCAGCAGTATGATTGAAAATATTGCGGGGCAGACGAATCTATTGGCACTCAATGCTGCTATTGAAGCTGCAAGAGCGGGCGAGAGCGGGCGTGGCTTTGCTGTTGTCGCAGATGAGATCAGACACCTCGCTGAACAATCAAATGCTTTTACAAAGGAGATTTCAGCGATTATAGGGCAATTGACTGAAATGATTACGCAGGCAGTTAATACAGTCCAAACGGTCAAGGTAAGTGTAGAAGAACAAAACATAGGGGTCAATGATACCAAATCCAAATTTGAAGGGATCTCCATTGCCATTGAAAAAATGCGTGCCGTTATTCTCAATTTAGACCATTCATCCAAAGGAATTTCCATCAAGAAAGATGAGATCATCGGTATTATCAATAACCTGTCTGCTATTTCAGAAGAAAACGCTGCCAGCACTCAGCAAGCTTCTGCTTCTGTAGAACAACAAACGGCATCACTTGCAGAGATCGCAGATGCATGTGATGCATTGGCTCATTTAGCAGAAGATATGCAAGCCAGTATTACTAAATTTTCATATTGATAGAAAGTTTGAGTGTCAAAAGTTAGTGCATCTCTCAATTAAAAAAACAGGTTCATTTATCGCGTTTTAATGCGATAGATAAACCTGTTTTTAATTCACTTTGCATTTAACCACAATTCGATGCCCCTATTCCTGTCGCATAGACAGAGTAGCTATACCCATTCCAGCTCACAGAAATTTCACCCATGGATTCATATAAGTACTTCTCTATGATAAAAGTAACCCCATGAACCGTTTCTTTTAAATCTTCTTCTGTTGCTTGGTCTAAACCTAGACCAAATGTGGGGCCACCTCAGCCCATACCTGCAATATAGATTCTTACTGCTTGAGGTTTATCCGCCTGTTTTTTCAAAACCTCTTGAATCCTTTCACAGGTGTCTTGATTTACTTTAAAAATCATAACACGCCTCCGTAAAATAGAATTGTTCTTCTCTCTTATTATACCTTAAGTCAGATCACATAAAAAGAAAAACCCCCTAAGCAGGGGGTTAATTTTTTGTGAACAAAACGACTCATCTGAGTCGTTTATAAGTCAATGCTATTATTTAACCACAGCTTGAGCATGAACCACAAGCAGAAGGTTGAACGTTAACGGGTTGAACTGAATAACCATTTCCTACCCACTCTACTTTGACTTCTCCAACTGAATCAAATACAGATTTCTCAAGAACAAAGTTAATGCCGCTGATTTCTTCAACTAAATCACCTTCATTTTGATTATCTAAACCAAGACCAAAACTTGGACCACTGCATCCCATCCCAGCAATAAAGATTCTGATGTTTTGTGGCTTATCTGCTTGAGCTGCTAAAACTTCTTGAATTTTTACGCAAGTCTCATCATTTGTAGCAATATACATTATAATCACCTCCATTAATGACATTATATTATAATTCCGAGTAAATTAGTATAGATAAATTAAAAATTAAAACATTATTTACAATTTGTTAGATTTTAAGGTCAATTTTTATCATAATATGAATCCAATTGGCCTGAAGATTTCAATTTATGGAAGGCTTGATTGAACCGAACAACAAAAGATTCTGCTCTTGGATCTGCTTTATTAATCATCAGATGATCGCCATACGAAGGCTCAGAAAACGAAAATTCACTTCTTTTAAAGGCGTTCATATCTTCTGAAAAATATCTGTTTATAAGGGCTGAGGCCACTACGGGATCTATCGGTACCGTTTGAATTCTACCCTCTTTTAGCTTTCTAAAGCACTCGAGTTCATCTATAGACAGGTCATATTCAAGCCCGAGTTCATCATATATCTGGGTATAATAATAGCCGTATATGGCTCCGACTTTATATTGTTTTAAATCTTCATCACTGTTGAGTTCAAAGGGTGCATCCTCCTTTTGATAATAATAGAAATACAGTTTTCTGTTGGTCGCATCAATCAGGCTATCTGAGAAAAAATACTGTTCTTCTCTTTCTGCCGTTTTAAAATAGGGGAATATGCCAAAAGCACTCCCTGAGTTTAAAGCGTATACCCCTCTTGACCATGACATAATCTGCACTTCATAATCAACTTCCATCTCCTCTAAGATCTTAACCATGATCTCATATTCGAAACCTTTAGTCTCGCCATTTTCTGTATAAACATACGGTTCATAATCTCCCGTTACAATGGTATAATGATCCAGATTAGGCTCAAACTCCACTTTATCCGCTAAACTATATTGAATCGTTTTTATGGGAATTATAGTATGAGCAACCTCTTCTGCTGTGTTCAGCCATAACCCTATGACGATCGTCATCAAGCTCAAAATTATGAGGAGCATATTAGGCGCTACGTTTAAGTGCTTTCTATTGTTCAAAAGTGAGCACCTCCAAAAAAGCTTCGACGAGCTTGCTGTCAAATTGAGTCCCTTTTCCTAGGATGATTTCATCGATAGCCTGTTGACGCGTTAGGGGTGTTTTTCGATATGCTCTTGAACTGGTCATTGCATCATAGGCATCCGCTATGCCAATAATGCGTGCAGATAGTAAAATAGACTCTCCAGATACGCCATTATTATAGCCCTTGCCATCATAACGTTCGTGGTGTTGAAGGACGATTTGAGCACTTTCTGATAAAAACTCAATATCTTTCATAATCTGATAACCGATATCGCTGTGACGCTTAATATAATCAAACTCATCTGCAGTTAATGGCGTCTCTTTGTTTAAAATTTCCATAGGAACGCCAATCTTACCAATATCGTGAAGAATCGCTGCCATATGCAGATTTCTTTTATCACGCACGCTCATACCTATTTTGTCCGCAATGAGTATTGCATATTTTTGAACGCGATCACAGTGCCCTCTTGTATAAGAATCACTTGCTTCTATGGCATTGGCAAGTGCCATGATCGTCTCTTGATAGTTCTGGTCTAATGTACTGACCAAATTTTCAAGTTCCTCATTCATAGCCGTTGTTTCTTCATAGAGTGCTTGAATCTCATCATGATTCAATTCAATCTCATTGATATGAGCTTTGAGCTGATTTTGCATACTCAATATTGTGTTTTCCAGTGTTCCTATTTCATCTGTAGTATTGATCCTCAACTGATTATCCAGATTTCCGCTCGCTATATTATCCGCAACTTGAGCCAAATTTAATAGTGGTTTGGTAATCATTGAAGAAAGCCATAACACAATCCATCCCAAAACCGAGATTTCTAAAAAGCCCAGAAAAATTTCATACAAAATAGCCTCATACTTTTGCTGTTTGTAAAACTGATCTGTGAAAGATATCGTGATATCCCCAATATATTGATCATTGAAAAAGATTTGTCTTGAACGGCTCAGAAAGGTTTTTGTTTGCTCTGCATAAAGCTTTGTCTTTTGAACAATCACCGTTCCATTTTGATCTTTAATGGCAACCTCTGCAACATTTATATCTAATATCAAAGTCCCTGCAATATCTTCAATGTTGCCAATATCAAAATCCCAAAGAGGTCTTTTGACTGCACTTGAGCCGATATCTACCAAGGCATTTATATTATTAGTCATCTCTGCGATCATATTCTGACTTTTTACAAAATAGATCATCCCTATTCTCAATGAAGTCACTATTAAAATAACAATTACAATATAAAATGTTAATCTACCCCTAATACTTTTAAATTTCATAGTTTCCCTCTATTACAAATATTAATTTTTTATAACATTTAAGTCTATTGTAACTCACTTCCTTTTATATTTCAATGCTATAAACCCTATTGAACCACGATAAAAAAGAACAGCAAATCCAATACTTGCTGTTCTTTTAGAAGTCCAATCCATGGTTAGGGTGTCAAAAGTCAGTTTTGCATTAACCCTCTACCCTATGCTGTATCGCGTGCTTCTCGTAAACGACATCATAGGGTAGAGGGTTGCTCAACTTTTGGATTTGACACCCTAACCATCCCTGTTACATTTTAAATTTGCTAATTTCTTGGTTGAGTTCAATCGAAATTTGATTTAACTCTTGAGCTGCTTTCGCCACCTCTTCAACTGCAAAGGTCTGTTGATCCATGGATGCCGTAACCTCTTCAGAAGCAGCCGCAGTTTCTTCTGAAACTGCTGAAATATTTTCGATGCTGTTGACGATTTGTTCTTTGTCTTCATTGACACCATCGACAGAAGTGCCAATCGCCTTAATGTTGTGGTTGATCAATTCATAAGCTTGTCTAATCGTCTCAAAGGCATCAATTACTTTCACAACGGCATCATTTTGTTTTGTTGAAATAGCTTTTAAAGAAGTCATGCTCTCAACAGATTTCGAACCATCTGCCTGTATATTGAGTACGATGCCCTTAACTTGATCTGCAGCATTTGCAGATTGTTCTGCCAGTTTTCGGATTTCTTCTGCAACAACTGCGAACCCTCTACCGTGTTCTCCTGCACGTGCCGCTTCTATTGAAGCGTTAAGTGCTAATAAATTGGTCTGAACAGATATCGCAGAAATTGAGTCTAGAATCGCGCCGATTTCAATGGTTCTCTCATTTAATTGCAAAATCACCTTTTCAATATCATTATTTGCATTAATCGAATCGTTATTGCGCTTTCCAAGTTCATTTACTGAAGCAACGCCATCATCATAAGCCTCACCTGTTTTTTGTGCCGATTTAACCATATCCGCAGTGTACTTGTTCAGCTCTTCAAATTTCTCAGATAAAGATCTGGCAATCGTTGCACTGTTCTCAGCATCTCTCGCCTGGTCTTGCGCCCCTTTGGCGATATCTTCGACGGTTTTAGCCACTTCATCAGCAGAGGCACTGACCTCTTCACTTGTAGCCGCAAGACTTTGAGAAGAAATGGTCAAATGTCCTGAAACATTTTGAATATTTTGAACCAGTTTTCCTAAATCTTCTAGTGTTTCGTCGAAATATTGGCTCAAAATACCCATTTCATCCTTAGAAGTCACTTTAGAAAGTGATCCCAAATCTCCCGTTCTGGCTTTCTGCATTGACTGGATTAATTTTTTAATATTTTTATTGATTTTAGAGGTGAAAAATATAATAATGACAATTGCAATGACAATTGCCACCACAGATACAATTATAATAAGCAATATAATCATCAAAATATCAGCTTGAATTTCGTCATAATAAAGTGTCGACACTACGGACCAGTTTACATCCTTAAGCCTATAAATGGCAGCATATTTTTTCTTTTGAACGCCATTTTCATCATAACTATATTCAACTCCAGTGCTATTCAGATCCTTTAAAGATTCCTTGATTTCGGTAGTCACAAGTTCTGTTCCTATTTTTTCGACAGCTTGGTGTGTCATAATAATATTATTCGATGCGATAATAATAGGGTATCCCTTATCACCGATTTTGATATTTTTGGTCTGTTCATTTAGAGTGCTCAGCGCAATATCTGCCGCCACAACGCCTATAAACTTATTGCTATTATCGTAAATAGGTTGACATGCCGTTACCATCATTTTGTCCACCGTATCGTCAAAATAAGGATCTGTCCACATAAATTTCCCCGCCGCTTTCGCTGCGATATACCAATCCCTAGTTCTCGGATCATAGTCTGCGCCAAGATCACCATCAGGTCTCATGATTGTCCGGTTGTCTTCTGTGCCTAAGTAAATAAATAAAATATCCGGATTGGCATCCACATAAGTTTCCAGTATCTTTAATAAATCCCGCTCTGCTGTTGGTGAGGACATCATCTCTTTCGCAATGGGTTGATCTGCCAGTGCTCTGATAATAGTCTCGTAACCTTTAAGATAGTTTTCAACTGAAATACCAATTTGCTTTCCAAGATTATTGACCGAGTCCTTTTGTTTTTCCATGAACATCGATTTCACCTTTAGAGCTGTTCCTGTTCCTACAATCACCTGTGATAATACAATCACAAATACAAAAATCATCAAAATGGATTTTCTCAAACTGCGTTTTACTTTGATCTCATTCATAAAACAGCCCCCTCTTCTCACGTAGCATCGTTGTCATTCTCTAAACCGTCCTTATTTGTCCTAAATGCCCTATTCATAAAATACCCTTCTACGATTATATCAATCAAAGGTCCCTCCCGTCAATTCAATGCTCTTACAGGTTTAAAAACTAGTTCTAATGCTCTACACATCTGGGACGTTATCTCTGTGCAGATGAGCCGTTATAGCGTTATAGCGCTATACTAATTTTTGTTTACATTTCAAAACATTTTGCCTTGACATGGATCTCTTTCGATTATATAATGGACGTAAATTAAACATAAAACAAGTACTATTAGACATGTGACTGGTTGAGCAGGCAGGATCTAATCGATGAATGATGAATATCATTTATTGGTTTAGGTCCTTTTTTTGTTTAAAAAATTGAAGGGGGAAAGACTATGAATTACAAAAGTACTGCAAAAGAAATACTTGAAAACATTGGTGGAAAGGCTAACATTGCTCATTTAGAGCATTGTTCCACAAGACTTAGATTTTCACTGCTAGATACCTCTAAAGCCAATGTGAAAATGCTCGAAAAAATCGACGGTGTTATTGCTGTTAAAATGACCGGTCAATGCCAAGTGGTCGTTGGCAATGAAGTTGTAGAAGTCTATGACGAAATCATGAACTTGGTAGGTCATTCGCTTTCTGCATCAAATACGTCTAAAGCATCTGGAGAAAAGCTCAAACCGGGTGCTTATATATTAGATTTTATTGTTGGTATTTTTCAGCCATTAGTGCCCGCAATTGCTGGTGGTGGTATATTAAAATCTCTATTACTGCTCTTATCTTTGCTTGGCATCATGGATGCCACAGGTCAAACCTATATGCTCCTCTCCTTTATTGGAGATGCGCCTCTTTATTTTTTACCTATTTTGGTCGCTGCCACAACAGCAAATAAACTCAAAGTCAATTATCTCGTGGCCATTTCTGCCGCAGGTGCATTGCTCTTACCTAAGATGCTATCTACCTTGGGTGAAGGTGCTGTGCTCTTTGGGATCACACTTCAAAACATTTCATATCCCTATCAAGTTTTGCCTGCAATCCTTGCAATCATCTTGTATTCATTTGCAGAAAAATTCTTTACTAAAGTATCTCCAAAACCCATTCGAATTTTCTTTGTCCCTATGATGTCTCTACTGGTTACAGTCCCATTGACTCTACTCTTTTTAGGCCCTTTAGGATTTAATCTTGGACAAGGCTTTACACACATTATTCTCTTCTTGTTTGCTAAAGTAGGTTGGATTGCAACTGCACTTCTTGCCGCAGTCTTACCTTTCATGGTTGCAACAGGTATGCATAAAGCTATGATTCCATATGCTGTAACCACTATGGGTGAACTGGGCAAAGAAATTCTCTATTTACCGGCTTCACTTGCTCACAACATCTCAGAAAGTGGCGCTTGTTTCGCTGTTGCCATTAGAACAAAAGACAAAACAAAAAAATCTGTCGCCATTTCTGCTGGTATCTCTGCACTCTTTGGCATCACTGAACCCGCACTCTACGGTATTACACTCCTAAATAAAAAAGTTTTAGGCAGCGTTATTGCTGGGTCCTTTATCGGAGGCGCATATATCGGCATCACTGCTGTAGAATCATTTGTTCTTGTAGGGCCTGGTCTTGCAAGTATGTCCATGTTTATTTCTGAAACAGCACCAAAAAACTTTGTTCACGCTGTTATTGGTATGATTATCTCCTTTGTTGTTGCTTTTATCAGCTCATTTGTGCTCGGCAAAGAAGAGGATACTGTAAGCGCTAAAACGATCGAAGACGTCCTCTTTAACAGTCCAATTATTGGTCAAATGATTTCACTTTCAAAAGTCAACGATGACATTTTTTCTTCAAAAGTCGTTGGAGATGGCATCGCTGTGATGCCTCATAAAGGTGAGTTATACGCACCTCTTGACGGTAGAATCGAAACGGTTTTGGATACTCAACATGCCATTGGCTTAAAAGCGGATAACGGCGCAGAAATTTTATTTCACGTGGGCATTGATACGGTTAGACTTAAAGGCCAATATTTCGAATCTAAAGTCAAAGTAGGCGATAGGGTTAAAAAAGGTGATCTTCTTTTAAAATTTGACCTTGAGAAAATTAAAGAAGCTGGATTTGATCCTGTAACCATTGCTGTTGTAACGAATCAAGAAGTTTATAAATTGGATATAAAATCAAAAGACACCGTCAATCCAACAGATCATATTATGACGATTGCTCTGGCATGATATGATAAAATAGATATGATCACAAGAGGAGTGTAATTTATGAATCCTAAATTTCCAGAAAATTTTCTATGGGGTGGCGCGCTTGCTGCCAATCAAGTAGAAGGGGCATGGAATGCCGATGGTAAGGGCATGTCCGTGGCCGATGTGGCAATGTATCGCTCAAAAGTAAGTGTAGATGACTATAAAGGTCATTTAGAAATCTCAAAAGCGCTCATTGAAAATGCCATGCAAGATGATGACATTAAGAAATATCCCAAGCGCAGAGGGGTTAATTTCTACGAATACTACAAAGAAGACTTGGCTCTATTTGCCGAGATGGGTTTTAAAGTCCTTCGGATTTCAATCGCATGGACACGGCTTTTCCCAACGGGTGAGGAAACTGAACCCAACGTTGCTGGTGTAAAGTATTATAGAGATTTGCTCACTGAAATGAAACGCCTTCATATTGAACCCATTGTCACCCTTTCGCATTATGAGATGCCGCTAGCACTCAGTATGAAATACAACGGCTGGGTGGCGCGTAAAGTCATGGATCACTTTGTTAGATTTTGTAAGGTTTGCTTTAATGCCTATAAAGATTTGGTCAAATACTGGCTTACCTTCAACGAAATCGACAGCATAGACAGACATCCCTTTATCACAGCGGGAATCATTCCCGAATTATGTGACGGCGGCAATGAAGAACAGGCTATTTATCAAGCGCTTCATCACCAGTTTGTGGCATCTGCTCTAGTGACTAAAGACTGTCATGAAATGATTCCCGGTAGCCAAGTGGGCTGTATGCTCACTAAATTGACCACTTATCCGAACACCTGTAATCCTCTGGATGTGGAAGCCACGCTCAAGAAAAACCTTCACAATTATTTTTATGCGGATGTTCAGATCTTTGGCGAATACCCTGTCATGATTGAAAAATGGTTTGAGCGCAAAGGCATTCAAATCGTTATGGCACCTGAGGACAAAGCCATTTTAAAAGAAAATACTGTCGACTACCTGTCCTTTAGCTATTATATGTCCCTTACAGAGTCTGTGGATCCAGAACTTGAAAAAGCGTCTGGCAACACCATTATGGGCGTTAAAAACCCCTATCTGCCCTCTTCTGAATGGGGATGGCAAATTGATCCACTCGGTATTAAAATTTCACTGATTGAACTCTATGACCGCTATAAAAAGCCCATGATCATCGTGGAAAACGGCGTTGGCGCCAAGGATGTGGTTGAAGCCGATGGGTCTATTCACGATCCGTACCGAATTAAGTATTTTAGTGCACATTTTAAGCAAATGAAAGCCGCAATAGACGAAGGCGTTGAACTCTTTGGCTATACGAGCTGGGGGCCGATTGATATCATCAGTGCAGGGACTTCTCAGATGTCTAAAAGATACGGTTTTATCTATGTGGATCAAGATGATGATGGCGATGGCACTCTAAAGCGAAGCCGTAAAGATTCTTTCTATTGGTATAAAAAAGTCATTGAAAGTAACGGGGCCGACTTGGATTAACGCTTCTTCTTTCAAGCAGAAAGGGGTATGTAGTGATTAAGATTAAGAAAGTTTTGAATTCAAGTGTTGTCTTAGGCGTTGATGACCAAGGCAAAGAATTTGTGCTCTTTGGAAAAGGGATCGGATACGGGCAAAAAATTGGCGCACTCATAGCAGATCACCAAGCAGATCAAATATTTATGCCTGTGGATAATTTTAAAGCAAAAGAATTGCTGGATTTATTAGATGCCATGCCACCTGAATTTATAGATTTAACTCAGAAAATTGTCAGTCACGCAGAAAAGAAGCTCAACACAAAACTCATTTCAGGCATCTACTTTACCTTAATGGACCATATGAATTTTGCAGTTGAACGTTACAGAAAAAACATCAACATCACCAATAGAGTCTACTGGGAAATTAAAAATTATTATACAGAGGAATTTGAAATTGGTCTTTATGCCATTGAGCTTATGAATCAAACTTTTGATATTCGCTTGCCAAAAGAGGAAGCGGCAAACATTGCATTCCATATCGTCAACTCTCAAACTGAAAAAAGCGAATCTCGTGACGGTATGAAATATGCCAAGATGATCGGCAGTATCGTGAATTTAGTAAGGTACACGCTCAACATCAATCTGGATACGGAAAATGTCCATTATACACGGTTCATCACACATGTTAAGTTTTTTGTAGAACGCTATTTTGATGATCAAATGATCGATGATAAGGATGACGCCCTCTTTGAACAGATTGCAAATCTATACCCTCAAGCCATGAATGGTGCTTTTAAAATCAAAGAGTACATCCAACAAGTATACGGCAAGTACATTCCAAACGAAGAGCTCACTTATTTGGCAGTCCATATTCATCGGCTTATTAGTTATAATCAACTTGGGTAATGTGCTCGATTTATAAACTGGTTTTCCCACTCCAACAGTAACTAAATGCTCAAAAAAGCACTCTCCTTATGCTGTATCGGAGAGTGCTTTTCTATAATAATGCCCTTTTCTTTACTGACTATGGTTTAAATCATTCCCTGATGCTAAAAACGCTATCTTTAATTTATATCTCTATCTCTAATATAGAAGAACTCAAACATTTGCCATGCTTATCTATGGCAAGTGATCTTGTAACGCCACCACCAAGCGCTTCATACATCACAAAGTTAAGTGCACCTATATTTGGAAGCTCATAACGCACCACTTTACCCTTAACCACATGCTTAAAATGTGCTTTGACCACTTCTGCAGTAACCTTCTCTTTAATAAGCGCATAATCTTTTTCATCATATGCAATTAATGAAATGTTAGAAATGTTGCCTTTATCGCCTGTTCTTGAATGTGCAATCTCCCAAAGTTTCATGACATCACCTCCTTGAGCACGATCTCTACAGCGATGTCTTTCTTTGGTACCAAGATAGAAGCGACTGAAACAACCTCGGATACTTTTTTAGTCGCACCACCGCCACCAGCAGGGCCATTGGTATAGAGGGTCTCCACTTCATTCGCCACTCTCTCAGCCTCTCCTTTTGTCTTTGTTCTTGCAGCAACTCTTAGCCTAACTTCATTTGGACTTGATGGCGCATTTGAAACAGGTCCTGCAAATAAAGCATTTATACCGATGATATCAAATCTGATTTCATCGTATTGAACCGCCGTCATTTCGAGTCTTTTTTTCACAATTTCAAGTGCGAGTTCAGCACGCGCTACACAGTTAGGGCCGCCATAACTCATTTCGCCTTCACCTATAAAACAGTCTTTATAGCCTAAGCTGACTTTGTATGTGTCTGTCTTTGCCTTGCCTTTACCGCCTTTAACGGCAACTAAATCTGGCGCAATTTCTTGAATAGAAACTTGTGAAAAATCTGCAACACAATCCGGTGTAAAATAATTTTCTGGATCGTGAATCTCATAAATCATCTGCTCTTTACAAGTATCCACGGTCACCATGCCACCCGTACCTTCGAGTTTAGAAATCGTTACATCTCCAAGTTCATCTACTTCTGCAATTGGAAAACCAATATTCCAAGGTTCAAAAACATCTTTTTTACCAGGGTCAGCATAATACCCCCCTGTAACTTGAGCACCGCATTCTAGCAAATGTCCCACAAGTGTACCTTTACCCATTTTTTCAAAATCTTCAAGATTCCAACCAAATTCATGCACAAGTGGTGCAAGGTAGAGTGCTGGGTCGGATACCCTTCCAGTGATAACCACGTCTGCACCTTGCTCTAAAGCTTTTAAAATACCCGCTATTCCTAAATAAGCATTTGCCGATATCACAGTGCCATCAAGCTCTTTAAGCGGTTTTCCCGTCTCCCATACCACTGCCTCTTGATATCGGTCTAAGTGATCCATAACATCATCTCCGATAACTGCAGCGATCTTGAGCCCTTTAAGGTTCTTTTCTTCTGCAATTCTTTTGACCACTTCTAAAGCACCAATTGGATTTGCAGCGCCCATGTTGGTGATAATCTTAACTTTGTTCTTATATGCTACAGGTAATGCCCTTTCCATTCTATATTCCAAAAGACCATCATAGCCCTTTGAAGGATCTGACATCTTAATTTGTTGAGCAATCGCAATGGTTCTCTCAGCCAAGCATTCATAAGCAATATAATCTAATTGACCTTTTTCTAAAAGTTCAATAGAAGGTTCAACTCTATCGCCTGAATAGCCTGCGCCGCCGCCGATTCTTATTTTCTTCACTATTTTTACGCCTCCTTGATTCTGTTTAAAAGAAGATACTCAGTCCGCTTCGCTTCCTTCGTAACCCGACTGCAAGCCTTAGACTTTCCGTCTGACTAACGGGGATACTCAGTCCGCTTCGCTTCCTTCGTAACCCGACTGCAAGCCTTGGACTTTCCGTCTGACTAACAGAGATACTCAGTCCGCTTCGCTTCCTTCGTAACCCGACTGCAAGCCTAAAGGCTTGCAAGCCTTGGGAAAATGACCCCAAGGCTTTAGGAAGTGGTAACCACTTCCTTCGGGTTATATCCCGATAACCCCTGTGATGATTGCAACGAAAAGCATGACCAGTGTTGTTAAAAATGCATATGGAATCGTCTTCTTTTGATGATCCCCTAGGTCAATGCCTGTTAATCCAATTAAAAGGAATGTTGATCCTGTAAGTGGACTCACTGGGAATCCTGTCGTCATTTGTCCTAAAATAGCCGCTCTACCAACGCTTATAGGGTCCGCACCAAACTGAGCAGCCGTCGATGAAAGCACAGGCATAACGCCAAAGTAAAATGAATCTGGATCAAATAGCAAACTGGCTGGCATAGCAATTATACCTGTGAGTAGTGGAATTCTTGCGCCTAATGCTTCTGGAATAGCAGATACTGCAACTGTTGCCATCGCTGTAATCATCCCAGTACCCTTTAAGATTCCTGTAAAAGTGCCCGCTGCAAATAGGATTGAGGCCATCATCAAGGCTTCCTTTGCATGTGCATCAACTCTATCTCTTTGATCTTTCACGTTAGGATAGTTCACGATGAGTGCCACTGTAAACGCCAACATAAATACAATGTGTGGTGGCAATTTGCCTGTAATCAAAACCGCAATGGCCACAACGATAGAAAGTATATTGAAAATGAATAATTTAGGTCTTTCAAGTGCTAATTTTTGAGCATCTACTTCAAATCCAACTTCAATTTCACCATTAACTTCTTTCATGTGTTTGCGTTCTTGTTTCCCTAGAAGATAAGCCACAAAAATAACGAAAACCAAACCACAAGCCACAGGCAACAATAAAGGTTTAAAGAGCATCATAACATCAATATTAAGTGCAGATGCAGCTCTTAACGTTGGTCCTCCCCAAGGTAAGATGTTCATAGTCCCAGCTGATAACGCCACAATGGTCGCAAGCGTCGTCCGTCTCATGCCAAGTGCATCATAAAGCGGCAGCATCGCAGGTATGGTCACTAAGAACGTCACCGCACCTGATCCATCTAAGTGGACAAGCATGGCTAGAATCGCTGTCCCAATTGCAATTTTTACAGGATCCTTACCCACCAGTTTTAATATCTTGTTGATGATGGGTTTAAAAGTACCTGCATCTGTTAAAATTCCAAAAAATAAGATTGCAAAAATAAACATGACCCCTGTTGGTGCAATCGACTTGATACCATCGGTCATAAACGTACCGACATCAGCAGAAAAACCTCCAATAATCGCTGCCAATACAGGTACAACAATCAAAGCCACTACTGGTGATGCCTTTTTCGTCATAACCAAAGCTAACAAAACGACGATGGTTAAAAAACCTAAAAGTGCTAACATAAAAACCTCCCAAATATTTATTCATCTAGACACTTTTTTATTAACGCAATTTACATGCCAAAGAAAAAATCCCTAAATTATAGGGATTCATCAAGAGCGTTTCTAATATTTTAGAATATTAATCCAATATCATCTAAGGGGACGTCAATACCCGCTATCATTAGAGTTATCCTCTGGTTTCTAAATAATTAGAAACCAGAGCAAGACGTTTCTAATTATTTAGAAACATCTTTTAATTTATTATATAAGGTCGCTAAGGATATGTCTAAAGCTTCTGCTGCAAGCCTTTTTCCATCCATATCATGTCCAAACAGGTCAAGTGCATTATGGATACTTTGAATCTCAATGTTTTTTAATGTAACTGAAAGTTTTTCGAATTTTACAGTTTCAGGATGATTCTCTAAATAGTATTTTTGTATTCTGCTTGGAAGATGTGTGTAGTCAATTTGATAATCCGTCATCATGTTATAGGCAAATTCAACTGCGTTGACGAGTTCGCGGATATTCCCCGGCCAATTATAACCACAAAGCATTTTCTGAGCTTCTTCCGTCAAATCAATTCTTCTCTTTGCCTCATTTTCTTTACGCTTTAAAGTCATTCTAATCAAAGGCTCAATATCGCCTTTACGCTCTCTTAAAGGCATTAATTCTATCGGGAAAACAGCAATTCTATAGTAAAGGTCTTCTTTAAACAAGCCTTTCTGCACAAGTATCTCTAGCTCTTTATTCGTCGCCACAATCACTCTGACATCAATGGGTATTTCTTTAACGCTTCCAATACGTCTCACCGTACTTTCCTGCAAAGTTCTGAGAAGTTTGGACTGCAAACTGATGTCCATCTCCGAGATTTCATCTAAGAAAATGGTCCCTGTATTGGCCGCCTCAAACAGTCCAATTTTACCTTCTCTAGTCGCCCCAGTAAACGCACCTTCTGAATAACCAAAGAGTTCACTTTCCAGCAAACTATGACTCATCGTCGCACAATTAATGACGATAAAAGGCCCTTCTTTTCTGAGGGAATCGTTGTGAATCGCCTGTGCATAGAGTTCTTTTCCAGTGCCACTCTCACCGCTAATCAGAACAGTCGTCTCTTTCTTTGCTATTTTTTTAGCCAAATTCTTGATCATTTGTGATTTAGGATCTTCTGAAATAATATCGTCATAGGTATACTTCGCTCTTTGAATGGCATTCATTTGTTTTCTCAGAATATCGATTTCCTTTTTATAATGGCTGATCTCATTTGAGAGCTCATAGACATCTCCAATGGCTTTCACCAGAGAAATCCCTCCAATCACTTCGCCATTTGACATTATAGGCGACATATTGACCATATACTCCACGCCATCTTCCATCCTCAAAGCTCTCAGAATTTTTTCACCACTGGCTATGACATTAGGCAGTCTTGCACCTGGTCTTACGGATAAAATATCATTCCCTACGATCTCGTCATATTTGACGCCAGTTATACGGGTATACGCGGGATTGATATACTGAACAATGGCATTTTTATCTATAATCAATACACCATCATAAATCGCATCTAAAATCACACGACTGATGTCTCCATGCCCAAGTATATGTCCATGAGTGTCATTTAAATCAACCGTCTCCATCTTCGAATTCCTTCCTCATTGTCTATAATCTGCTTTTAGTTAGCATTATTATAACATAAAAGAAACACAAAATGATTACGCCATCCATCCCTCTCGCATAATATACCCGCCATTATGCCCACCTTCTGGGCCTAGTTCCACAATATAATCTGAAGCTGAAATCAACAGTGGATTGTGCTCAATGGCAATAATCGTCGCCCCATGATCCGTCATTTCTTTAAAAATAGGAAGTAACCGTTTGACATCCGTATCCTGTAGTCCAGTGGTTGGCTCATCTAGTATATAGACAGCGCCTTTAAGTTTGCCTTCAACCAAAGTCTTCGCAAGTCTTATTCTTTGAGCCTCTCCGCCTGAAAGTGTAGAAGCACTTTGCCCCAATTTCAAATAACCTAGACCTACTCTATCAAGCATTTTCAAAATACTAAAGATTTGAGGTACATCTTCAAAGGCTATTTTCGCATCTCCAATCTCCATATCCAGCACATCTGCAATCGAATGCCCTTTATAAAATACCTCGAGAATCTCTGGCTTATAGCGCTTTCCATGACAGCTCTCACACACGCTATAGAGATCGGGCATAAAATGCATCGGTGTTATAATCTCGCCAATCCCCTTACATTTATCGCATTGTCCCTTTGAGCTGTTAAAGCTAAAATGTTCCTTTGTTAATTGCATCGCCTTGGCATGATCTAATTTGGCATAAAAGACTCTCATCAAATCCAATACCCCCGTATAAGTCGCTGGTGTTGATCTCGAGTTCCTGCCAATGGCTTGTTGGTTCATAAGGTCCACCGACTCAATATGGTCCACCCCTTTTAAAGCGTTGAACTGCCCCTGCTCCACATCCATTATACCTATTTTTTTACACAATGCAGGGTAAAGTGTTTTAGACACTAAGCTGCTCTTGCCTGAACCGCTCACCCCGATAACAGCAGTCATTTTAGAGCGTGGTATTTGGAAATCCACCGATTTAAGATTATACGTTTTAGCGCCGTTCATTTCAATCCAGTCTATTTTTGCCTTTTGCTCATGAGGGGTGGCTACTGTAAGTTCGAATTTAAACTCATTTTCAGATTCAACCAAACCTTCAACCGATCCTTCAACCGATCCTTCAACCGATCCTTGAACCGCTTCTTCAATTGCGCCTTCATCTGATACGCGTTCACGATTTTGAGATTCCGCCCTTATCAGCTCGCCACCATAATGTCCAGCCCCTGGTCCGATCTCCACAATATAATCTGCCCGATCTATAAATGCTTTTTTATGCTCCACTATGACCACTGTATTTCCAGAAGCTTTGAGTGATTCTATCGACTCTATAAGGAACTTGTAATCCTTTGGATGAAGCCCTTTTGAAGGTTCATCCATGATATACAAAATATTGGAAAGATCCGATCCAAATTGGCTTGCAATTTTCAATCTTTGCAGTTCACCCCCTGATAGAGTGACTACACTTCTATCAAGGCCTAAATAACCCAGCCCTACCTCTTCAAGTCGCTTTAGCTTCTGAAGCAATTCTATAAAAATGGATTTCGTTTTAATTTTTTTTTCTTCAGAGAGATTAAAATAGACCGCATGACACCAACGCTTTAAATCAGCCACAGACAAATTTAAAGCTTGAGGGTATCTGATGTGCTCAATATTCACAAGTCTTGATGCCTCAATAAGCTTTTCACCATGACATCTTTTACAGGTCTCCTTTTTCAAAAAACGCTCCATATGACGCATGGTATTATCTAGGGTACTATCCTTTAACAACCGCCATATCGTATTGAAAACACCCTCTACCGGTCTTGAAATCGTGCCCTTTCTGCCATTTGAATTCTCATAAGTCAAACTCACGACCCGCCCATTGCTCCCATAAAACAGCTGTGCTTTATATGCCTCTGATAAATCTTTAAAAGGCACTTCGAGATCTTCATTCATATCTGCTGCCAAGGCCAAAGCTTCACCGCGCATCCAATTGGCATTGGGTTTTTCGCGATGCTTTCTTAAATTGCCCCACCACTCCGAAGCACCCTCTAAAATAGACCGTTCTGGGTGCGTTATGATCCGTTCCACATCGATTTGAAAATCATAACCTAGCCCTTTGCAGTTTGGACACATATACTCTGGATTATTGGCACTGAAATCGGAAGGTGTCATTGAAAAAAATACACTGCCACAGGTTTCACAAATTAAATCCTCTGGAATCACTCTTTGGCACTGCGGACAAACGCGTTCTCCAATGGTCACATAGAGTTGTTTTAGAAAATCACTGGCTTTAGAAACACTTCCCACTGTGGATCTGGGATTTCTCCCTATACTCTTTTGCTCAATGGCGATTGCTGGCTGCAAGCCATGAATTTTAGAAACATGGGAGTGAATCTTTGCCAATTGTGACGGCGCATTTGACATTAATAGATCCATGTACTGTTTTTGACTTTCTGCAAATAGCGTATCAAAGGCTAAGCTCGATTTACCACTGCCACTCACACCTGTTATTGTGGTGATCTTTTCCTTAGGGATGCTGAGTGATATCCCTTTTAGATTATGGGTTTTAACCCCTTCTAGTACAATTTGATTCAAAGGATAATCACTTGCTTTCATTTCATTTAGCAGCACTTTGGGTTCAAGTGCTTCAACGTAGAGATCCGATGCCACTAGAGTGCTCAGTGTATCCAAATTTTCTTGAGCACTCTCCAGAGAAATCTGCACCGCTTCATAGGTTTGGAACACCTTATAGGGCGTCCAGTGGTCCACCCATTTTGGGACTCTATTTTCTAAAAAATCACAGGCGACATACGGCGAAATCTGTAAAATATGAGAATTATCAAAGCCATCAAATCCCAACACATCTATCTTTTGTCCTTCTACATCCACAGCCACGACTTTTACCACTGTAGATGCAATTGGATTCGGTCTAACAGGTGATCTCGTGGCAAATATTCCGCATCTGGGACTGTTGGGATACGGTGGATTACACATTGTCAGCTTTCTGTACTCAGACTTATCAAATCGATCAAACCACCAAATCACGCTCAAATGATCCCCTCGACGCACTTTTTTTTCTATAGTCTTAAAATCTACCGCACCTATGCTACAGATCTTTAATGACTCCACATTGTCATGCCTTACGAACTTTCCGATGGGTTCATGAGTAAAGCGGATATACGCAGAGGGATTTTGAATGATATGGGGTAAATTAGAATCATTTTTGCCGGAATTAGGCTCTCTAATCTGATCTTCACATGGAAAATAAGGTTTAATATCAATTAGTAGACCTTCTGGCATCCATGCCGTATTGAGTGCCACATTTAAAGAACCCCTTTTGGGTGCACACGCTAGAACTTCAGCACCTTCCATGTGAATGCCATCATCCGTCATCCAAAATATCAAACAATTGCTAAAAAGATCCAGATGATTTAATGCCATCTTATAGCCTTCCTCAATTTCTATTTTCAATTGTCTTTTGGCCTTCAATGGCGATAACACGCTTTCACGAACAACACCTATTGGTAATAACTCAATTTTTTTCATACACACTCCCGCCTTTAGCATCAAGCTATTGGTACATAAATTTCAACAACCCTGCTTTCATTTTGGATTTCATCATGAGGTGGATAGTGTTCAAAGTTCATGCGATCATCTGGTGTTAAGTGATGATCCGGAATACATCTCAGCAACATCGTGTTCCATGCAGCTTGATATGCATCTGGTTTGACATTAAAACGTCCTATTGCATATTTCCCGCCTTCAATTTGCATCAATCCAAATTTACCATCGGGCTTGATTTCTTGTTCAATAGAAACACAAATGCTCATCCTCAGTTTTTCGTCCTCAGTGAGTTCGCTGAAATCATGATACAGTACAAACCATCGGTTTTTACCATCGAGCACCCCCAGATGCTTCGCATAAGTATACAATTCATTAAACAAATTCCCGAACAACCTGCTGTCGCCTTTATAGCGCCCTACATGTCTGATATATAAGACCCGAACAGGGCTCATAACCTCAATTCTGAAATCCATGGGCTCATTATATGACAACTCTGAGTTTAACACTTTTCCATTATTGCGCATTTCATCGACGGTTTCTAATTCAGAACTTTTTCTCATTGCAGAGGCACTCATCCCATAACATTCTTTCAGTGCTTTTGCAAATGAAGCTTGGTTGGAAAAGCCACTTGTAAGAGCGATATCCTGAATGGTTCTTTTGAGATCTGTCTTAAGCAAAAACACGGCTTTTTCAAGCCTTAACCGCTTTATATAACCATAGAGACTTTCACCCGTGACAAGCCTGAATAGCCTCTGAAAGTGAAACTTTGAAAAAGAGGCTATTTCTGCCAACATTGCAACGGTAAGTTCAGCCTCTAAATGTGTCTCGATATAATCCTGCACGAGGTTAATACGCTCTGTATAGACTTCTATAGAACGCTCATTGAACCGATTGATTCGGCTGGGGCGTTGAAATACCATATCCAAATATCGATTGATCTCTAAAGCCCTATTTAAAGGGAGTTGCATCGTCCCATAGATCGCCAATCCATCAATCAACGCCATATATTGCAGTGCATCCCCTTGGCATGCATTCCAATCACTGTTTGGCAACCCCTTCTTAAAAATGGCCGATATCGCAGAATGGTAAACTTGGTAAACCTCTTTTAAAAGGTTTTTAAAATCCGGATTGGTCCCCATCCTGCCGAACATCTGCATCATAATGCTTTGGCTCTCTGCAATCGAAAATGAATCCATATATTCAAGCTCATTTTCACCTTCAGGTAATTCTGCACACAGTTCATAGGCCTCTTCTAAGTGCCCAATACTGGTCAAACCAATCACGCTCAGGATTGTATACGCATCCATTTCACGCTCTATCAGTTGTGTTATCCCACTAGAAAACTGCACCAAAAAAGCTTTACAGGATTCATTGATGAGCATCTCTTTGTTTTTAAAATAATACGCAACTACCCCTTTAGAGACCCCTGCACGCAAAGCAACTTTATCCAGTGTGACCTCTTCAAACCCTTTATTGGCTATAATCCAAAGCACTGCACGGATCAGTTCCCTTCTCCGTATGGGTTCCATTCCTACTTTTGGCATTGATTTCTCCTTTACTTAACTCACATCGTATCCTCTTTGAGATAGGCCCTAAAGTGTTTTGAATTGCCATTTAATTTGGTTTCAATAAGAGGCTCATCTTTGATCTCACTACAATTATACACCCTTGAGCTTTAGCCATTTCTTTTGTCAGTAGTTCTGAAACAATTTTACTATTACCTGTTCCAGAAAAATAGTACAGGGTTGTTCTTTGAGTTTTCACTGGGCACCTCTTTGATTCTGTATTTATTCTGACCGGTCGGTATAAATAAATTTTAATCCATTTTTTTTGTAAAATCAATAACAAGATGATTTTGTTGTCTAAAGAAAGGGGCTGTCGAGAAATAGATAGCCAAAAAATTAAAAATTTTGAAATTCAAAAAGGAAATCCTCCCACCAATGCCGAATAAAAATAGTGGGAGGATTTTTGTACGAAAAAAAGAGGGTCTAGACACCCCCTTAATCTCGTTGAACTTTGTCTTGCGACATTTGTACAAATAACCAAAAATTGTATGATTATTATAACCCTTGAGGAGATGTCCCCGACTTCTCAAAGTGGGGGGGTACATATTCCTAATTCAGAGGGAGTCCAAACTCCTTCTAAATGCAATCCGATAGGATTGTTCAAGTGTTACGAAGGTCGTGAAGCGGACTGAGTATACGCTTTGATCGAATTTTTCAAATTAGGGCAACAGGTAATTCATTTTAATTTATATCAATTAAAGATTCCCAATGTCGGCCCTGTTCATACAGCAAAAAAAATGATAGGAGAATTAGATTTTTCAAGGCTTTTAGAACGTTATCATCATGTTTGTTAACGAAAACTGGGATAGTCTCAAGAGCGAGTCGCATGAAAACATCCATAGTGAAAAAGGGATACTCAACAGTCAAAAAAGAATTATGAAATCCTTGCTTCTTCAGGTTTTTGTTAGTTTACATTTTTAGTGGCTAAATCGCGATTTATCCGATTGCCCCTTTTTGATAACATGTGTATTCTAAAATTATGCGTTAATCTTATCTGCAATACATTAAGTTTATTTCATCTTTGAACTCTGCCAGAACCATCCCCAGCCATTAAAGTTTCAACATCTTTTATACTCACTTGATTGAAATCACCTTCAATCGTATGTTTAAGGCAACTTGCTGCTACTGCAAACTCAACTTGCTCTTGAGGCGTTTCTCTTTCCATCAAAGCATAGAGCAAAGCACCTACGAAGCTATCGCCCCCACCTACACGGTCCACCAGTTGAATCTCATATTTTTTAGAGAAATAACTTTTTTGATCCGTATATAGAAGCGCTGACCAGCCATTTAGACTTGCCGAGTAACTCTCTCTCAAAGTGATCGCCACTGTATGACAACCATATTTTTCACTGATTTCTCTTGCTACTGCTTCGTATCCTGACTTATTCAATTCTCCAGCTGTAACATTTGTATTCTTTGCCACTATACCAAGCACTTTTTCAGCATCCTCTTCATTGGCAATACAGACATCTACATACTGCATAAATTCAGTCATGACAACCTTTGCTTTTTCAGTTGACCATAAATTCTTTCTATAATTGAGATCACAACTCACCGAAATATTTTTTTCTTTGCATTTCTTTAAGGCTTCTCTTGTTATTGCGATACATTGCTCTGATAATGCTGGGGTTATTCCCGTTGTATGAAACCAAGTGGCCCCCTCAAGAATCCGATCCCAATCGAATTCTTTTGGATTAGCCATTGAAATCGCACTGTACATTCGATCATAGATGACTTTTGAAGGTCTTTGCGAAGCGCCCTTTTCCAAATAGTACATCCCTAATCGTTCGCCACCAATAACGATATCAGAAGTCTCAACATCATAGCCTTTTAAGACCCGCAAAACAGATTTTCCGAGATCATTATCTGGCAATTTTGAAACAAACCCCGTTCTGATACCATAATTCGCGAGAGAAACTGCTACATTAGCTTCTCCACCTGCATAGGTCACTTCGAAATGAGTGGCTTGAACAACTTTTTTATACCCCACAGGGCATAATCTCCCCATGATTTCACCGAAACAAATCACTTTCTTCATAATGAGCTACTCCTATTTTTCACAAATACTTTCGACTTCTCCATCAATGCTTTCAACAAGCCGAACAGCCAGTGCTTTCAATGCATCAAATTGCTTATCTTTGATCAATTCTTTATTAACTAAACTTGAGCCAATACCCACACCAAGACAGCCAGCTTCTATAAAAGATTTAGCGTTTTTTTCATCAATACCGCCAACAGCCAGTAACGGAATATGACTCATTGGCGATTTGATCGCTTTGATATAATCTGCACCAAAATTACCTGCTGGGAAAACCTTTGCAAATGATGCTCCCGCCTGATATGCATTTGTAATCTCTGAGGGTGTCATCACACCAGGAATTGCAACCACGCCTAACTCGACGCTTCTCTCCACAACACTCTTGTCAAAATTAGGTGATATGATATATTTTGCCCCTGCTTTAACCGCTAAATCTACTTGTTCTAGGGTCATCACTGTACCTGCACCAATACAAACTTTATTGCCTAAAGCTTGATCTAACATTTTTATAGACTCATAAGTCTCCTCTTTGCCATTTTCACTGGACTGATTGAAAGTGATCTCCATCAACCTGATACCGCCTTCATAAAGTGCCTTACAGGTTTCAATCAAATTTGATCGGTCAACATCTCTAAATATAGCAATTATTTTATACTTTTCTACCCAATTTATTACATTCATTAGAACACCTCTCTCGAGTGAATTCATGAATCATAAATGCTCATCTTTGCGCGTCCAATTTTTGATTTAAAAGCTCCAGTGTATTAAAATCAGCTTTAATAAAAGTTTCAAATTCTGATTTTGATTTATAGTCATAGTTTAAATTCAATACTTTTAACGTCGCTATAAATTCTTCATCCTGAGATACTTTTTGAGCAATATCCAGTAGCTTTCCTTTTATATTCTCATCCACATGCTTCGGAATACCCAGTCCACGCCATGTTCCGATGCTAAAATCATAACCCGCTTCACTAAAAGTCTCAACCTCTGGAAACTCAGATAATCTTGAATCCGAAAGAACGGATAAAACTTTCACCTCGCCTGCATCAATATGCGCTTTGACTTCTGAAAGTCCTGCGATCACAATATCCGTTTTGCCACCTAAAAGATCTACTAAAGCAATTGAAGTTCCATCATAGTATTTATAGTCAAATTGAATCTGTGCGCTGTTTTCAATCCCTTTGGCTGCAAGATGCCATACGCTACCTTCTCCAGCACTCCCAATAGAATACTTTTTTTTAGAATCTCTAGCACTTTCTATAAGTTCATCAATTGTATGCACCAGAGAATCTTTGGATACAACAACTATGCCCTGCTCTGAATTGAGCAAGGTTAACGGGTCAACATCTTCATAACTAAAATCTATGAAGTCAAATACAGCAAGTGTATTGAGTTCAGAGGTCACCATTGTAAGCGTGTACCCATCATTTAAAGCAAAAATGCCTTCTCGCATGCCACGACCACCGCCCTCACCGACTTTATTGACGATGATGATCGGGTAATCTAAATATTTCTTAGCAACTCTGGCAAATGCTCTTGCAATACTATCGGTACCTCCACCTGGTGCATAAGGTACTACTAAATAAATAGATTTACTTGGGAAAACGACTTCATCTGCTTGAGGGCTTAAAGGTCCTTCTAAACCAATCCGTGAAGTATTCTCCTCCACATCCAGTTTAATGCGACTCTCGGTTGTAGACTTAGAGCATGAACACAAGAAGATTGTTAGTGCTACTAACATACTTATATGAGCAATTCTGAGCCATTTACTTTTCATACTATTATCCTCATCATTTAAGACTTTTGTTCACCTTTATCGTAGCAAACCTTAATCTCAAAGTAAAGATGATCCATTATTCACTCATTTTCATTTTCTCATCTAATTTCCTTTGTTTAATAACAGATGTTGCTATTGATATGACTGCTGCTAAAAGTAGTATGGCACTAATAGGTCTCATAAAAAATATGTCCATACTGCCTTTAGAGATAACTAAAGCTCTTCTCAAATTACCTTCTGCCATAGGCCCTAATATAAGCGCTAGAAGAATAGGGGATACGGGAAATTCAAAACGTTGTAAAAAGTATCCCAAGACTCCAAATCCAATCGCTAAGCCTACATCGAACATACTATTTCTCATAGAATATGCGCCTACCAAAGAAAGTAAAAAGATCACAGGTAATAAAATGTTTCGATTAATTGTAATCACTTTTGCAAAAAATTTTACACCAAATGTCCCAACGATGAACATCACTACATTTGCCACCATCATAGATGCAAATACACTATAAACCACATCTAAATGATCTCTATAAAGCAATGGCCCTGGTCTTAACCCTTGCATGATAAATGCACCGAGTAAAACCGCGGTAACTGCATCTCCAGGAACCCCAAGTGATAAAAGTGGGATCATAGCACCACCTGTACAGGCATTGTTAGAAGCTTCTGCTGCTGCAATACCTTCAATGGCACCTTTTCCAAATTCTTCAGGGTGTTTTGAGGTTCTCTTTGCCTCTCCATACCCAACAAAAGCCGCTATATCACTCCCTGCACCTGGAATTGCACCAATAAAAGTTCCCATAATGCTAGATTTTATAATGGTTTTCGCAGATATTTTTATATCAGCTCTACTTGGTAACAGCTGCGTGATTTTAGATTCAATTTTAGGCTGTGTAACGATGTTCTCCACACCTTTAAATACTTCTGCAAGTGCAAATAAGCCAATTAAAGTGGGAATAAAACTTGGGCCTTCAAAAAGATCCATTATTCCAAATGTAAATCTAGGATAAGCACTAATTGGATCAAGTCCTACTGTGGCAATAAGCAAGCCAAACACACCCGCAATCAATCCTTTTAGAATAGAGCCTCCCGAAACAGAAATGATAATGCTAAGTCCAAATATTGAAAGCGCAAAATATTCTGCAGGACCGAATTCGAGTGCTAGCTTAGAAATTTGAGGCGATAAAAAAGTCATGATTAAAGCCCCTGTAAAACCGCCTACAAACGAAGAAAAAACAGACATGCTCAGCGCTCTTCCTGCTTCACCTCTCAGTGTCAATGGATATCCATCCAAAAGTGTTGCAGCAGCAGCTGGTGTGCCTGGGGTCCGGATCAGTATTGCTGATATAGACCCCCCATAGATGGCGCCACTGAAGATCCCCAGTAGCATTGCCATGCTACTTTCTATAGGCATTCCAAATGTAAAGGGAATCAACAAGGCAATGCCCATTGTCGCTGTTAAACCTGGTAAAGAACCTACCATGATCCCACCTGTCACACCTAAAAAAACAAGTATTAGGACTGATGGTTGTAATATATTTGCAAATCCATTTAGTAATAAATCAAAATTCATACAACCTCCTAGAAGAATATACCTGTCGGTAATGTAATGTGTAAAACAGACTTAAATATAAAGTACACCGCAACGGATACCACTACAGATATGATTGACATTTTTACGTATTCTTTATTCTTTAGAAGCAACATCAAAAAGAATAAATAGAGCACGGATGAGATCATAAATCCTAAAATCTGCAGTAAAGACACGTACACAATTGTTGCAAGGAATGAAGCAAACGAACGCATAATACCAGGTGATTTTAAATCTATGGATTCTGTTTTATCTTCAGTTTTACTCACCAATGACTGAATAATTAATATAATACACAACGCAAACAGTCCTAACGAGAGTATAATCGGAAAATAGCTTGGCCCCACTAATGTAGAGGGTGATTCGGGAAATAATCGTGCAGTAAAAAATACATAACTACTCAGTATTAGGCCTATTATGCCCATGGCGAAGTCGTTTTTTTTCATATAGCCTCCAAAAAGGGTTGAAGCTGCTCGTCTCTCTAGACCAGCAGCTTATATTTTTTACTTTGCCGCCAATCCAAGGCTTTTCATTACGGTTGCAACCTCTTCAGCATTTGTTGCAATAAATGCTTTAAAATCGTCAGAATTTTGGTAAGCAACCACTAAACCTGAGTTTTTAGCATACGCAACAAATTCTTCTGATTCTAAACCTTTTTTAAAAGCCTCCGCTAAAATTGTCTTTATGCTTTCTGGGGTTCCTGTTGGAATAGCTATACCTCTCCAAGTTCCAAAAGAAACCGCATAACCTTGTTCTTTCATAGTTGGTACATCAGGGAAAAGTTCTAACCGTTCATCTGACATAACCCCTAGAATTTTAAGATCTCCAGCCTGTACTTGACCTTGAACTTCCGCTGCACTTACAGATACAGCATCGATGTGTCCGCCTACTAAAGCTGTGATAGCAGGTGCTGCGCCTTCAAAAGGTACATATGAAAATTCTACATCAGCTTGTTCTGCTAATAAACCCGCAGCGATGTGCCATACTGCACCAGCGCCAGAGTTCCCAATATTGAGTTCCGCAGGGTGTGCCTTTGCATATTCTATAAACTCATCCATTGTATTATAGGGTGCATCTGCTTTAACTGTAACCGCCGCAGCATCCATATTCACTCTCAAAAGCGGATCAAGATCTGCACTTGTAAATGGCACCAATCCTTGTGGTGGCAATGAATTCAACTCGAAAGTAATCATTCCAACTGTATAACCATCATTTGGTGCTGATATAATAGCCGCATGCCCTATAGCACCACCACCACCTGTTTGATTAGCTACCGTGATCGTTTGACCAAGTTCCTTTTCCGTTGCTTGTGTTAAGCCTCTTAAAACAGTATCTGTTCCCCCACCTGCTGACCAAGGACAAATCGCTGTAATGCCTTTTTCAGGGAAATTTGCAGCTGACTCTGCGTTTTCATTTGTGCCTTTGTCCGTTACTGATTTGCCACACCCTGCCAATAGTGATAACATTAGTACCAACATTAACCCCACACTCATTAATCTCTTCAACATAAACGCCTCCTACAATAATCATTTTTTTAGTGTTCGCCTTCATTTGTTCTAAAGCCATGCCCTCGATAAATCTTTGCGAATATTCATTAGATCTTGTAGGTATGATTATATTAAAAATGTCCCGCCTATTCATAGGCATAATATTGACATGAAAAGTTTGACACCTTCACTATTCTTATGTCAAATTTAACCCAATGTTATTTTTAGGTTTGTAAAATGTAATTTTTTTTACCTTTTAATGATTTTTTTTACCTTTTCAATCAATATAATTTAACCTAAGTGAATTTTGTTCTATAATTAATATAATCCTTTGGCGACATCTCCCCAGTTCCATGGGCGTCCAAACTCCCACGAAATGCAATCCTAACGTTTTGCGCAAGGGTTCAAAGCGGACTGAGTATACGCTTTGATAATGCTTTACTTTTCATAAGAGGTTAAAATGTCTGTTTTAAAAAAGAACCCGCATTTTTTGAAATTTCAAAGGCAAAGACAATATTTGAGGACGCGCATTATCGTCATCGTTCTTATTGCTATCCTAATCCCATCCATCATGTTTATGTTCTATACTTACTCCATTTTTAAGGATTATTTTTATTCTATTTATGTGGAAGGTTCTATTAAGCAAACATTGAATCACCTCGGAGACAGTGTTATTAACAATCTCAGAACACTGGATAACACACAGCATATTTTACTCTCAAGCCAGACGATTCGAACAAGTTTGTATGAATTAAATCACGCCGAAAAGTCATACTATTTGACCCAAAAAGTGAAACTTAATATCGAAAACGAATTAAAATACATTCTCAGTAACGACTATGCTTTTAACCATGATCTCATTGATTCTGTGTTTGTCTGCTCTAGTCATACTTACTTTTATTTGTTGAGTGACTATTTGCCTAATGATACCATTTTAAAAGAAGCACAGGAGTTCCACACAAACTATACTAATGATAGCAAAGAAGTCATTCGCTATTACCCAACCCATGGCAAAATCTACTTTTCCAAGACAATCACCGATTATGTTACGGATTCTGTTCTTGGAATGCTGATCATCGGCGTAGATTATAAGGCACTCAAAGGTTTTTTTGATCAAAGCGACCATAAAGAATGGACAACTGCCATATTTGATAATCAAAATATTTACAGATTTCATACAGATCCAAATCAAATTGGCATCACAATCCCCGATGATATTTTCACGCTTTCTAAAATGTCAAGTATCAATCAACTCATTGATTTGGAAGGCGATTATCTCGCCATCACCGAAGAAATTAGGGATTTAAACTTTAAAGCGATTACTTATGTGCCAAAATCACTATTTCAATCCGAAATTTGGAGAGCACTCCCTGATTATATTTACTTTGTTTTATTCAGCATCCTTATCGCCGTCATCGTAGGCATCTATGCTGTAAGCTATATGACCGTGCCACTAAAAAAAATAACTGAACATATAGAAGAAACGATTTCAAGTCATTTCAAGACAAAAATGCCAACTTACAAATACAAGGAACTAAATGAACTGAGCTGCGCTTACAACGATATGATTGACCAAATCCAGTATCTTTTCAGCGAAGTCTATGAAAAACAAATACTGGTCCGCGAGAGCGAATTAAAAGCACTTCACGCGCAAATTAATCCGCACTTTATGTTCAACGTCCTAGAATCCATCATTTGGGAAGCTCGCCAAAGTGAAAATGAAAAGATTGAGCAAATGATCACTGCTTTAAGTCAACTATTGCGCAATAATTTAACGTTCAGCAATCAAGATAAAGTCACACTTGAACAAGAATTAGATTATGTCAATTTCTATCTTTATCTACAGACCCTTCGCTTTAGCAATCGATTGAAAACTAAAACTAATTTGTGTTCGGATGACTTACTCAAATATAAACTTCCAAAGTTTTCGATCCAAACGCTCATTGAAAATGCTATTATTCATGGTATTGAGTGTAAGATGACGTCCAGTTTTATTTCAATTAATGTCAAAGAAAACGACAGTGATCTTATCATTACGGTTCAAGATGATGGTGTTGGTTTTGACGTAAGTCAGCTTAACTGGCTTTCTTTTAAAGAAGCTAAAACCTCTGTTGGAAGCCATGTGGGGCTTAACAATATTAACAACAGAATCCGATTACTTTACGGTAGCCCATATGGCATTACCATCACTAGTGAAGCGGGTGTTGGTACACTCGCCAGAATAATCATCCCAAAAGATATGGAGGTTTGATTTATGTACAAGCTCATTGTTATTGATGATGAAGAGACCATTCGAAAAGGCCTTATAGAGTTTATCGATTGGCAAGCACTTAAAATTGAGGTTGTTGCAGATTTTGAAAATGGACTAGAGGCCATTGAATATATAAAAAATAGCCAAGTAGATCTTATCTTCAGCGATATCAGGATGCCTGGTGCCGATGGCATTGATGTTGCCAAATATATTTCTATAAATGCGCCTCAAATAAAAATCATCTTATATTCTGGTTATTCTGATTTTAAATATGCACAGTCTGCCATTAGGTATAATGTTTCTGATTTTATTGTGAAACCATCTTCTATAGAAAATATCACTCAGGCAATCCAAGAAACGATTCTAAAACTAGAATCACTTACTCAAAACAAATTGCATTTACAAAAGCTTGAATCTAAGCTTAAAATCATCAATTTGCAAGAGCATAACGATTTGATCAAAAATGTATTAATGGGCCAAATTAATCCTGAAGAATCTAGCAAAAAACCGCACCTCCTTGTTTTTTTTGCATCCAATTATCGCATTATGCTCTTTAAAATTCAAAGCCAGCATGAATCTACCTATGCACAATCATGTAGTTTTATAGAACAATTGCTCGATGATTTTTCACAAGATTTTATTTCATTTGATGTGCGCCTATATGGTGCTTTACTAAAAAAAGACAATGTTCATGAGATCGAGACGTTACAGCGTAAATGCGAAGAAATTTATGATTTTGTACATAAATTTGTCGGTGTAGAAATCTCTATTGGTATCAGCAATGTACATCATGCTCTTATTCAGGCCCCCATAGCCTTTCAAGAAGCTCAAAGATGTCTGAGTTACACATTCTATGATAAAAGCCCCCTTGTGCTTTTTAGCACCATTGAGGACTTCAAAATTAAACCTTCATACGTTGACCTTAACCTTGATAATATAAAGTGCTATCTTTCAAAAGATAAACAGGTTCAAGCGCTTCAATCTATTCAAACTTTATTCCAAACTTTAAAAGAAAATACAGAGCCCATCGACTATATTCGTTCTATTGCCGTAGCGATTTACTCTATTTGTATGGATACGGTGAACAAGAATTCTTTGAATATAGATGATATTTTCTTAGATACTAAACCCTATCAAGAAATAATATCGGCACATTCTGTGGATGATTTATCTTCTATATTATGTATTTTAATAGAGAAGATCATCGCTTATCTCTCCGAAAGCAACAACAACTATATTATCATTAAGGCCAATAAGTATATCGATAAACATTATAATCACCCCATAAAACTCATGGACATCGCAAAACATATTCATGTAAACAGCTCTTATTTAAGCCGTGTCTATAAAAATAAGACCACCAAGACCATTTCCCAACATTTGAGAGAAGTCCGAATTGATCAGGCCAAAAAATTATTGAGTGAAACAACAACCAAAACTTACACCATAGCAGAAGATGTTGGCTTTGAAGATTCCGCTTATTTCTCTTTTGTTTTTAAGCAACATACAGGGTTATCCCCAAGCCAATATAGGAATGAAAATTCAGGTCTATAGATGTCCCTTAACATTCAGGTCTGTAGTCTATCCAGCTTCTATGGCTGCATAAACGTCTTTTTTCTCCTCAATCAGTCTCCGCGCAAATTCTATTTTACTGTTTAAATAATACCCATAGGGTGAAATACCAGTTGCTTCTTTAAATGCTCTGATAAACTGGAATTTGGACATGTTAAATTCATTACTTAACACTTCTAATTTCAAAACATGATTATAACCCTCAGGGAGATGTCCCCCACTTCTCAAAATGGGGGTTCATATTCCTAATTCAGTGGGAGTCCGAACTCCCACTGAATGCAATCCTAACGGATTGCGCAAGGGTTACGAAGGTAGCATAGCGAACTGAGTATACGCTTTGATTTTGACGCAATGATTTCTTTAGATTTTTTTATCCTCAATGGATCTTTCTTTTATTTATAACACATTTCTGTCTAAGAGACACTCTCTGCAACTTGTATGCGCAATTCACTGCAAAGCACATCGTCTTCATGATTGAGAATGGCCTTTGAAAGATTAAGAATGTTTCTTTTCAATTGCGAATTGTAACCGATCAGCTCTTTAAATAAAATGAGTTCTTTTTTCCCCAATATTTGAACTGGCCTACTATAATACAGCAAAACAAAATTTGGAATCACTGTCAATGTGAATAAAGTAACTTTAGGATTAACAAATTGCCTGATAAACCCTGATTTGAGAGAAACTACTTCCGAATTTTCTGTTGTATTTGAATTCATATGATAAACTTTATACGCCAAATAAAACATATAAAAACTTCCAACAATCTTCATAGTATATTATTGCAGGTAGATCAAGGCAAGTTAGTCGCCATAGTACATTTCTGTAACTTCGTCAAAGTATTCTTGCATGAGTCCAAAATACACGCCAAACTCTACGGCATTTTCTTCTCTTACATATACGATTTCTGAATTTTCTGGATGTGCGGCTTCAATAATTCTCAGAGCAGCTTTCTCGCTTTTTTCTGGAATCGGTTCTAGCGTAACCATTGTCCCTTTTTGCAAAGTACCGAGTGTTTTTGACAACGTGTAATTTGGGTAAGTGATCTCTTTTAAAATGAGCTCTCCCTGCTTGTATTCATATAAGCCCGTCGCAAAAATGTCATACTGCAAAACCTCTAGTTCAATGTGCCCCTTACCCTCTGACTCGTGATCAAAATATTGTGAGGTCTGAATGCTTATACATGTCCAGTCTTGGGTTTTAGGATTATAGCGACATAACGCACTGGTAAAATCTGCACTGGGACCAGCATCGTAGAGAATCAATTCTCTTTCACCATCGGTGATATCAATATCTGTTACAAGTGCCCCCATGTAAGAATCGTCCCAAGGTGCCCATTTGCTTTCTCTGTCAATTATTTGAGTCAATATGGACTCATCCACTGTTATGTTTTCCTTAATGCCATCCCCATCAAAATCTACATGGATCTCTCCTATGGATAACATCGCCTTTTGTTTCTTTAGAAACTCTATGTTCGCTTTTTCAATATCCGAAAAGTTATTTTCACTAAAGTGCTCATCGGCTTTATACCAGGATTGACTTTCAAAATACCGTTTCCAATATGCATCGTTAAAGGTATAGCCTCTTCGTGCATAGATTTCGTTAACGCCAACGCGTAACATGAGATGATCATAGCCAGCAACGTCTTCTAATTTCAACTTGATCTGATCGCTGTTTTCAAATAAATAGCCCGAAGGTGGAGCAAGCGAAGACGAATTTGCTGTGGTTGAAGCGTCTTCAAGCGTTGTTGTTTCAGTTTCTTGTGGTGCCTGTGAATCTGTCTGTTCAGATGCATTTGAGGGCACCTCTGGCGCCGGCGATGTCTTATCCACTGTTGTTAGTTTTCCACAAGCTGTAATCGATAGCAAACAGATTAAAAGTGCTATAGAGGTTAGATAATGTTTTGGTTTCATGTGACCTCCTGATTTTGTTAAGTCGAATTTCTAATGATGTCAATTTTAACTCAGTGCTTGGAACTCTTTTAAGTTTTATTTACTTGTACATAATTATACCGTACAAGAGTTGATGCGGCCACTGCTTTCTTCAAACAACATTAATGCATTTATAGTCAATTTTTCTAAAGACTTTAAACTATATTTATGCTATATTCTAGTAGACAACTCCGATCATTATTTGCACCATTTTTCGCACTTCATCTTTAGATTGATTCAATCTGCTGATATAAATACTATTTCAAAGGAGAATGAAAATGATTGATTTTAACAGTAACACTATATTTAAGCTATCTCCCGTTAAAGATGGCAAAATATTACCTACAATAAACGAATTTTTAATTGATGGAGAATCTGTTCTGTCTGTATTTCAAACCATAAGAGATCAAGTCGTATTTACAAACAAACGTGTTATTGCCGCTAATGTACAGGGCCTTACTGGTAAAAAAGTAGATTACACTTCAATTCCTTACAGTAAAATTCAAACTTTTTCGGTTGAAACGGCTGGCACTTTAGACCTTGACTGTGAAATAGAGCTTTATATAAGTGCAGTGGGGAAAGTTAAATTTGAAATCAAAGGTAATTTTGATATTGTTAAATTTAATAAAATCATCAGTTCATACGTATTGTAAAAAAATTTAAAAAACCTTACAGACTTCTAATGCAAAGTTTGTAAGGTTTTTCTATTTATTTAACCCGCTATGAATAGAAAAAGCATTTTAGATCAGTGCTCACCACGTGACATACTCCCACCACTTGAAGTGTGGGGGCTTCTTGTTCGAGTAGCCTAACGGCTACAGCATAAGCAAGCTATCCCCGTGTGCCCCACGGTTCGATGAGTTCGTTTACCCTAATAATAAGCGTATACCTTCAGTTTTGATATTTATACTTGCATTGTAATCCCTATCCATTGTCATGCCACAATCTTCGCAATGATATGTCCGCTCTGAAAGCAATAATGTTTTCTTCACTATCCCGCAAACACTACACTTTTTAGAACTTGGAAACCATTTGTCAATTTTGACGAGGTGTTTYCCTTGTTCCATCAACTTGTAATTAAGCATAGACACGAACATCCCAAACCCATTATCCATAACACTTTTACCAAAATTCAACGCTTGTGACATCACCTTCATGTCCAAATCTTCAATACACACCGCATCAACAGCATCGGCGATCTGCTTTGACTGCTTGTGTAAAAAGTCTTTTCGTTGGTTCGTCACTTTCTCATGAATTTTCGCTACTTTTATTCTTTGTTTGTTACGATTTTTACTGCCCTTTTGGCACAGAGATAGCTTTTTTTGTTCGCGTTTGAGTTGTTCTAGCAACTGTCTGTAATATCTAGGATACTCTGCTGATATGCCATCGGAAGATAGAAAAAGTGCTTTCATGGAAAAATCTAACCCTAAGAATGTTTTAGGCTGAACTGTTTCTATAGTCACTTCATATTCATATAAGATACTTGCAAAATACTTCCCAGTTGCAGTTTGACTTACCGTTACAGCTTTAAGTTTGTATTCTTTAGGAATAGCTCGGTGCTGTTTGATTTTCACAGCTTTAAGCTTTGGTAAAACAATACAACCATTTTCTAACTTGATATTTCCATTTACAAAATTAGTTGTATAACTTTTGTTATTATTTCGTTTTGACTTGAATTTAGGAAATCCTGTTTTAGGCTTTCTAAAAAAGTTGTTATAGGCTGTTTGCAAATTCATTTGCGCATTAGCAAGTGCTAGACTGTCGACTTCTCTTAGCCATTCAAATTCTGCTTTATATTGTGCGGGGGTATTTTTCAGTTTTTGATTTGTCCTCTTGTAATATTCTATTTTATCGCCTAGCATTTTATTGTAGATAAAACGCACACAACCAAAAGTCTTACCTATGAGCACTTCTTGTTCTGAATTTGGATATATTCTAAATTTGAACGCTTTATTCAATGCTTTTCACCTTGACTTTCTATATATTTCTTGATGACTTCAAGGGGTGCGCCACCAGTTGTAAGTAAACAATAACTTCTTGACCAAAAATATTCTTTCCATAATTTTTTACGAATTGACTGAAATTCATTTTTGAGTAGYCTTGARCTCGCACTTTTATAAGCATTAATAAACTTCGATAATTCACTATTTGGGTGTGCCTTGAACAGTATGTGAATATGGTCACTGTCGTGATTCCACTCTAACAATGTTATATTGTAATTTTTTGCGATATATTCGAATATTTCTTTAGCTCTTTCAGATACTGCATCGTCAAGGACCATTCGTCTATATTTGATTACTAGCACAAGATGATAATACATCAAAAACACTGAATGATTATTATTATCCATTTTCATTTATTTCCAGCCTCCTTTGTATACTACTACTGATTACATTATAGCATTTTCTGCAGCATATTTCAAAGGCAAAAACCACCGATTCATCTCCCACCTACGCTCTCACTCCCTGAGCAAGGAAGGCTAAGAGGAAGGAGACTTCTCGGCTTTTAGGTTAAAATAGGATTAAAAATACCCTCAACAACTTTTGATGCCGATAAAAGATGTTCATCATACTCAAATTCAATTTCCAGTTCTTCGAGAATTGGAAAAATAAATTGAATCACTTCTTGATTCTTAAAAAAGATGTTTTTAGGTTTCTTTTCTAATGTCATTAAGAGTTCATAAAAGTAAGTTTGAAATTCGAGTTCAGATGCCATAGGCTCCGAAATATGATGCCCGATGATTTGTTCACTTTCTCGATCAACAACCACCAGAACAGAAGGAAAATAGCCTAAGTAATCGCTATCTTCTTCAAAAATAGGATTTGGCAAATAGAACTGGTCGACTTCCCAGTGTGCTTGACTCAATTTGACTTTTTTCTTGAGTTTTCTCATAGAAAGCTCGTCATAATAACACGCAATATATAGGGACTGATTTAACAGTGCTTCTATCTGCTTGAACTCATAATTTACTTTGCCATTTTCAGAAATCGACATCGAAAAAAGTTGATCTTTCTCAAGCCAATCTCTCAATTGTTTATTTTTCTTCAAATATTTAAACATACCAAGTGCCGCATCAAGGAGTTCCGTCATGTCAATGAGTTCAATCACTTCAAGTGGACATGGCAACATACCTGAATCTTGAACTCTTAAATAAGGCAGTTCTTTAACCCCCTTAAAAGAAACCCCAGACCTCGTAACAAATGTCATATCAATTTCATTTAATTGATCCTCTTGATCAAAATGAAGTGCAATATAAGATTGGCTCGTAGCGATCTGATGAATGTCTTCATTGGGTTCAACAAACATTTTGAAAGAAGCTTGAAGTCCCTGAAGCCCTTGATAAAATATCACCCCTCGACTTATCTCTCCGTGGCCCATAACGCTGACATAATAATTGTCTTTATCCTTATGCCCAAAACTTTCCAGTGCAAGTTCGAAAATATCAGTCTCTGAGAGATATGACCATGGTTTTTCCTTGTAAACAGCCGCTGCTTTTTTGTAAAATTCATTTAGAATAGCATCACATTCATCTTCATCAAGCATATCCACGCCAAGAAAGTAATCATGATCACTCATGGTTTCCAGAAGTTCATCCATATCAGAATCCTCTAATTCTAAGGTGTCAATAATTTTGAACCCATTTTTATCCATTGAATAGCCTCCATTCCTATCGTCTAACTTTTATATACTTATACTGTCATCGTGATATATACTTCTTATTCCAGTCCAAATAACTCAGATAAATCTGCTTCAGCAATTTCACGGTCGCTTTTCTTGCCTGCATTTTTAAGCATATTTTCAAGCCTGCTCTCCATGGATTTCTGGATGAGTGCTTGTCCGTCTAAGTTTCTGAGTTCAAAAAAGAGCATGGGGTCTTGATCTAATTTGGCGCCAATGCCATACAGTACCGCTGCCACATGCTTGCACATGTAAGCCCAATCGGGACAACTGCAATTAAAGTGAATTTCATTAGGGGATGGAAACATGCCATATTGTTTATCGATAAATAGGACCTCTAACGCTTTTGGAAACTTGCCCTCAAAGAGTTGTTCCAGAGAATCTATTCTGTGATTGCAGAGTTCTACCACACGCGCCCACTTTTGACTGCTGAGCGCATCAATGGTTATGTTCACCTCATAAGGTTTTGAACCACTGCCTTGAACTTTTGCCTTCACAATGCCCTTGGTTATTTTTAAGTCTAAAACACTATTGTTGCGCACATAACTTTTGCCTCTTGCAATTCGATTGCTGTAATCGGCATAACTTTCAAGATTCGAGTTCCAGGATTTGCCCCACCAGTTTTTAGCAATCGTTCTCCCCTCGATGATAATAGGCTCAATATCTGGATTTTTCTTTTTTAATTTTTCATAAGCCCGAATGGCTTTTTCTTTCTTTTCTGCCACAGATTCATATTTTGGAAATCCATAGTATCCCATTATACATCACCACCTAGCGCAAACATCTGCATCAATTCGGCATTACTATACTCTGTAAGCCATTGTTCCCCATTTGAACTCAAGATGTCTCCCGATAATTTTTGTTTTTCTTCAATGATTGCATCAATTTTTTCTTCAATCGTGCCCTTAGTGACAAATTTGTGAACCATGACATTTTTAGTCTGCCCAATTCGAAAAGCTCTATCTGTTGCTTGATTTTCAACTGCTGGATTCCACCAACGGTCAAAGTGTATCACATGATTTGCCGCTGTTAAATTGAGGCCTACCCCACCTGCTTTAAGCGAAAGCACCATGTAAGGGATGTAATGTTCACTGTTGAACTTTGCCACCATTTCATTGCGTTTTTTTACGGGTGTCCCTCCGTGAAGTACAAATCCCTCTTTTGAAAAGATTTCACTTAATAAGTCTGCAATAGGTTCTGTCATTTCTCTAAACTGTGTAAAGACAAGAACGCGTTCTCTTTTTTCATGTATGGTTTCACAGATGGCTCTCAATTGCTCAAACTTACCACTATACGCCTCTTTGTACTCTTCTCTGCCCAAATACTGATCTGGATGATTGCAAATCTGTTTAAACTTCATAATACTAGATAAAACAAGTCCCTTTCGCTCAATGCCTTCCGCTTCTTCAAGTTTCTCAGAAATTTGTTCTAATAACTGTTTATAAAGTGCAATCTGCTTTTTAGATAAAGTCGTATATGCATTCATTTCCAGTTTATCTGGTAAATCTGCTATGATGCGCTTATCCGTTTTTAACCGCCTCAATATAAAGGGTTGAATCATTTTGCGAAGCTTTGCATAACCTGTCATATTATCCGCAAGTTCTTTCGTAAAGTTTGTGAACTCTTTCGTGGTACCCAGTAACCCTTGATTTAAAAAATCAAACAGGGACCAAAGATCACCTAATTTATTTTCAATCGGAGTGCCCGTCATCGCGATTCTCATTTTAGATGGAATTGCTTTAATCGCTTTTGTCTGTTTGGTTCCTGGATTCTTTATGGCTTGCGCTTCATCTAAAATCAAATAGTCCCACTGTATCTCCTTGAGCGCTTCTAATCGAACCGCCATCCCATAAGTGGTGATATATAAAAAAGCTTCTTCTCTAATTTGAATCGTTTCAGCGTTTTTCAAATCACTTTTATGAAGGATCTGATATGGCATTTCAGGTGCAAATTTCTCAATTTCATTCTTCCAATTGCCGATTAATGATGCGGGTAACACAAGAAGTGCGGATTTGGCATTACGATTTCTTTGATACTCTAAAAACGCAATCATTTGGACGGTTTTTCCAAGTCCCATATCATCTGCTAAACAAGCCCCAAATCCAAGCTGTGACATCTGATTAAGCCAGTGATAACCTGTTTCTTGATACGCTCTTAAATCCGCATGAAATGAGGGTGCCGTAGCGACTTTTTCGATTTTAGTGGGATTGTTAAGCCCCTCCTTCACCGATCTGAGCCATTGTCCGTTGGATACTGTGATATCGAGTTCATCTTCTGGAATCTCCAAAAGCGCGTGTACATTTAATTCCAGTCTCATGGCTTCACCAAGAGATAAAAACTTATCCTGTTTTAAACCCTTTATTTTATTAAAAGCATGAAGTACAGCTTCCAGTTTACTTTTATTGATTTCAACCCATTTGCCTTTATATTGAACAAGACCTTCGCCCATTTCTAAAAAGGCACGTAATTCTTGCGCCGTGATCTGCTCATCACCCATGCGAAGCGTGGGTTCAAAATCCATAATGGCATCGAGTCCGACCTTTGAAGGTTCTTTAGCACCTACTGCAACGGATACCCCAACTGCATTGTATTTCTTCTTCCACCAATCTGGAACTCTACACATGATGCCCGCTTCTTCGTAAATTTCTATTTCTTTCAAAAGGGTATAGGCCTCTTCCGCTGTGATTTTTAAAGGTGAAAACAACTCGCCACTTTCGAGCAAATTTGAAATATAAGCACTTTTTTCAGCAGCCTTAATTACCGTTGAAATAAGCGAAAACAATTTTTTTTCATCACCATCGAATTCTGCTAATGCATTTTTAAGAGGCGTATGTACCGCACGCTTGCTTTTAACAGGCTTTGTCGAATAAGTGGCCATAAAGGCAAACGGATAGTCACCTTCTTTATTTTCCACCAGATGAAAAAAGATTCTTCCCGCCACATTTATATTAGCATTGTGTTCTGCAAAATAACGGGCTACAGTCCCTTCATATGTTTTAATTTCTACTTTAAAAACATCCAGCAAGTGTTCCCATAAGCCTTTAATCCAGTGCTCATCCACATATTCCATGCCAATTACAAAGGGGATTTCCTCTTTTAATTTTTCTAGCTCATCTGCCATGAGCTCAACTTGAACCAAATCTCTATTGAACTCAATTTCCGATTGCTGACTGAGTTTTTTGATCAAAAGTGCTGTAATATGGTAAAGATATTCAATTGAAGGTGAAAACCAACTCTCTTTTTCTAAAAATCCCAAGTGAAATAAGGCACTGTATTTATCATTTTCAAATGCATCAGTCCATTTTTTAATGTTTTCATCTGATTGATTTTCAATTTCATCCATTACAAAAGCTTCTGGTAAAAAGTAAGCTTTCAGCAAATGCATCTCTTGTGCTTTTAAACGTGTCATTTGTATTAATCTCCCATTTATTTAATCATTATCTGCTAATAACTTGGTTATTCAAATTCAGCCATCCAACACTTCACAGCATCTGATGTCATGCGCAGATTATTAATCAATCTATAACTTATGATACTCGGCGGACTGCTCTCAAGCAAGCGTTTTCTTTGGGCTATGATATTTTAATTCCTAGGGGGACAACTACGACTTTTGATAATGACTATTTATCTAGTGAAAAACTCTATGAGTTTTATCATGAGAGCATTTGGGATAAGCGGTTTGGGAAGGTTTTAGATGTTGAGGTGGTTAAGGGGATTTTGGTTCAAAATTAGAAACTGTCTTTCAGCATAGTATCATTCTACATCTCGATTATACGTCCCTTTTTCCTTTCATCTATCCCACAATTGCAACACTTACAATAATAATCCCCCAACAATCTCGCGAATAGTTGGGATTTCCCCAAGTATCAGAAAAGCCAGTACAATCCCATAGACGGTCTCTAATGATGAAACGATATCCGTTAAGATGGGCTTTACTTGAATAAAAAGCAGAAACGTCATAATCACGTTTCTGCTTTTTAACTGCTCTTTAAAAAAAAGCGGCTTAAGAAATGTAATAAATAGAGGAAAGATCGCAATTGCAGGCAATATGATAAATTTAGCAAACAGCCCTGCCATACCAAACAGGAAAACAGATTATAGCATTTGACTGCTTGAATTATAATGCCCTATTTGAGTTGATCACTTAAGCTTATAACTAAAGTTAATTATTCTTATCACCTAAAAATAAAATCTAAGCAATCTTGTCTTAGAATACGCCCCAGCACTTTCCATGCTCTTTTTCGAGTTGTGATTGTAGTACCAACACCCTGAACGTGCCTTTCGGCCATTATTTTCAACAATCCCTTGCAAGTGCTTTAAGTTAATGGTTTATCTGTATAAACTGAAAAGTAGGCTTGTTTTTCTACTTTGGTAAAATGGTCGATACAGTGACTCAAGAAGAATTCATCCCCTGTTACTACGAAAGCATTCGTCACCTGTTCAAAATGTTTAATCCTTTCAAAGAGTTCTTGTCCCTGATTGGCATATGCTTCTACCACATGGAAAAGCGTAATCATGGATTCGTTATGAATGGCGAAAAAGCCCACGGGCTGATCTTCACTCACAAACTGATAATGGCGACTCGCCAATATGTGATCTTCCCAATAAGAGTCAATCGTAATATTATTTTGCGATATATACGCTCTTACCTCTAGTTCAATATCCGACCATTCACACTTTTTACATTGAATCATTTTAATAGTCCTCCCTTGCACGTTTTATAATCGTATTTTTATGTTCTTTCTTGGTATGATAGTGACTCTGCGCTTTATCCATTGCCCTTGTCTTTTGTTTAAGCTTTTGATCCAGATGCTTTTGTTCGTTTTGGAGTTTTTTCCAACTTTCCCAATGCGCCTGCTTCAGTTGACCTGATTTTAAAGCCTCTTGAATCGCACAGCCCGGTTCATGTCTATGACCACAGTTGCTAAAACGACATGACATTAACAACTGCTCTATGTCTCCAAAAAAATGAGACATCCCCTCTTCTGCATCCCAAAGCGCCAATGACCGCATTCCAGGCGTATCCAGTATCAGACCCCCCTCCGGCAGAAGAACCAACTCTCGATGAGTGGTGGTGTGACGGCCCTTGCTATCGTATTCGCGGATATCTTGTGTCTCTAAAATTTCAGAGCCCATTAGAGTATTTACCAGTGTTGATTTTCCAACGCCGGATGATCCTAAGAGTGCCACTGTGACCCCCGCTTTAAAATAAGGTCTTATGGCAGCGATACCCTCACCTGTGAGGGCGCTGATCGCATGGACATCCACACCCACCGCAATCTCGTTGACCTTCTGAATATTTTCAGCAAAGTCATCGCAAAGATCACTCTTTGTCAAAACAACAACGGGTGTTGCACCGCTTTCCCATGTGGCGATCAAATAGCGTTCAAGTCTTCTAGGATTAAAGTCTTTGTTGAGCGACTGCACTAAAAATACAATATCCACATTTGTTGCCACGATTTGTTCTTTAACCTCGACGCCAGCAGCCATCCTCGAAAACTTTGTCTTTCGATTCATAAGACTTTCAAAATGGGCTTCGTCTTCCTGATAATCATCTGCCGTCATTAAAACCCAATCGCCAACAGCGAGCTGGACATCACTTTGTGTAGGTCGCCCTAACCATTTCTCCCCGTGTTCTGTGATGACTTTAAAGCGTTGACCATAATCCAGTAGAATTCGCCCACGGTGTAATTTTTTTTGTGAATTTTGAGACTTATTTAAGATTTCTGTCCATCGTGATTCCAATTGCATGTTCCAGCCATATGCGTTTAAAGTCATTATTTCTATATCATTTTGTTTTTTCAAATTTGCCTCCTTGGCAGTATAAATAATTTTCCAAAATATGGATTGTTGTAGGTGTAAAAAACCCGCAGAACGCTCTTCTGCGGGTTGTACGGATCAATTACTTTTTCGGCTAAAAAAGGGCATAAAAAAACACGCCTTCTTCGCGCGCACATTTTCCACGTTATAGATTGCTCAATTTTTGGTACTGCACCCCTCTGTAGGACACAGAACCCTTTATTCAGTTAATGTTTTAAGACCTCAATTAACGATTTTCTCATAATAATGCTCCTTTCTTCGTGTTCATAGCAACACACTAGAATAATGCTACTTCTTCATCATAAAATACACTTAAAGTTTTGTCAAGTATCCGTTTTATTACGAAATACAGATGAGAAAAAGGCGTCTATAAAATCACGAACATTTTTTTATATTTTTTTTGCTTCGTTCTATTGACTAACGGACATTAAATCATTAAAATATTTTACTGTAAGGTATTATAAAAAATACGATTCATTTTCAATCGCTTTGAATTGATGAATTTAACCCTAGGAGGCAAAATGAAAAAAGATGCTCAGATCTATGATATCGACGGTATACCCCCGTTAAGGACGGCGATCCCACTCGGTTTGCAACATGTATTGGCCATGTTTACAGGAAATGTGGCACCCCTTATTATCCTTGCTAACGTGCTCGGGTTACCCGTCGAGGAAAGATCATTTCTCATCCAAGCGGCTATGTTCGTGGCAGGCCTTACCACTTTGATACAGCTCTATCCTATAGGTCCAATTGGCGCACGTCTGCCAATCGTTCAAGGCACTAGTTTTGGTTTCTTGCCTACCTGTATTGCCATTTCAGCGAAATACGGTCTTGCGGGTATCTTAGGGGCAACTTTTATCGGTGGATTTTTTGAAATGGGCCTAGGTGTTTTTTTAAAGCCACTTAGAAAGTACTTTCCACCCGTTGTTACAGGCACTGTTCTATTATCCATCGGTCTTTCTTTACTGCCTACTGGTATCAAATACTTTGCGGGTGGTGCTGGCGCACCCGATTTTGGTTCGCTTTCTAATCTGCTACTGGGCACTATTGTGCTCGTTACGATCTTATTTTTTAAACAATTTACTAAGGGCATCACGAGTATGTCTTCTATACTCATCGGCTTATTCGTCGGCTATCTTGTGGCAATTCCCATGGGAAAAATAGATTTTACTGCTGTTAGTACTGCTGCATGGTTTGCATTTCCAACGCCTCTTAAGTTTGGGATGACCTTTCATTTAGATGCGATTATTGCGATGCTCTTGATGTATATTGTAACTGCTGTTGAAACGGTGGGCGATATTTCTGGGATCACCATGGGGGGCGACAATCGTGAGGCCACTGACAAAGAACTTTCTGGCGGGGTTATGGCAGATGGTCTTGCGAGTTCTATTGCCGCTGTTTTTAATGTGCTCCCCAATACTTCTTACAGCCAAAACGTCGGGATCGTTACTTTAACAGGTATCATGAGTCGTTTCGTCGTTGCGATGGGTGCCGTTTTCTTAATTGTTGCAGGTTTGTTCCCTAAAATTGGTGCGGTTGTTGCGATTATGCCTTCAAGTGTTTTAGGTGGCGCAGGAATCGTCATGTTCTCTATGATTGCCATCAGTGGGATCAACTTGATTACTAAAGATGCGCTTAAGGGTAAAAACAGCATCGTTGTTGCGGTTGCACTTGGCCTTGGATTTGGTTTAGGTTCCGTTCCAGAAGCACTGGTCAATTTACCTGAGACATTAAAATTGATTTTTGGTGGTTCAGGCATCGTGGTTACAGGTCTTATCGCCATTTTTCTAAACATCATCTTACCTGAAGATGAGAGTGTATCCGCCGAAAGTTTAAAGGAAAATGCGGCTTAAAGCGTAAATTTGTAAATTTTATTCATATCTCAAAGCATCAATCGTGTTCAGCTTAGCCGCTTTATTGGCTGGATAAAGGCCAAAGAAAATGCCAATTAGAGCTGAGAAGAGGAATGCGCCACAGACGACTTTGATGTCAATGACTAAAGGCACATTCATGAGTTTTGTGCCTATAAATGCAAACCCAATACCCAGTACGATGCCGATTAACCCGCCGATACCAGATACGATAATGGATTCAATCATAAATTGAGCTAAAATTGCCTTCTTTTTAGCGCCTATGGCTTTCCTTATGCCAATTTCTCGTGTTCTTTCTGTCACCGAGACGAGCATGATGTTCATAATGCCAATACCGCCAACGATTAGGGATATCCCTGCAATTGCAGCCACAAAAGTCGTGATCGTGCCAGTAAACTTGTTCATCATCTTCATCTGGCTTTCCATCGTTTGAACCTGATAATATCGCTTGCCAACGGCATCGTGCTTTTTCTCTAAAATGTTGGCAATCCCCTCAACGGTATTCTGGACATTGGCCTCTTTTTTCACATTGAGTTCTAGACTGGTAAAACTTTCATTTTCGTTGATTCTAGCCCCAATGGGCAACAAAGTATAGGCATCGAATGTACTTTCCGAAGCTCTCGATAACGCTTTTGAATCTTTTGAAAATACACCAATAACTCTAAAGGGTTCCGTTTGACCATTTACATCGACTAACAGCATCTGGCCTAACGGGTCTTCATTACCAAAATAGTTTTTAACCATCTTTTGAGCAATGACAATTTGTTGACTCTCATTCGCGATGTCTTTCTGATTAAAGAATCTACCTTGAACGATGTTCATATTTTCAATATGTTGATAAGTTTCATTCACAGCGGAAAACGAGATTTTATAGGTGTTTTTTCCTTTTACAATAGAACCGTTAAAACTTTCTACAGGAGAAATACCTTCCAGCTTATCGCCATATATCCGTCTGATCATTTGGATATCTTCAGCAGTTATATAATAAGTGCTATAATCTACGTCATTGCTTTCATCTTCATAGCTGCTGCCCACGTAGATCATTGCACGGTTGGTCCCATAGCTTGAAAATTCTTTAGTCATCATCGCTTTATTGCCATTCCCTAGAGTGACCAGTGCAATCACTGAGGATATCCCTATGATGATCCCTAGCATGGTCAGTAAAGTTCTCATTTTGTTCGCTTTAATGGCGGCAAAGGCCATTTTCATACTTGCTTTTATATTCACGTTTTCACCGTCTTTTCATCTTTAATAATGAGTCCGTCTTTCACTGTGATGACTCGATCCGTTTGTGCTGCGATTTCTGGCTCATGGGTGACGACGACAATCGTATGCCCCATTGCATTTAAATCTTTCAGAATGGACATCACTTCATCTGTTGTTTTAGAATCCAAGTTACCCGTTGGCTCATCCGCTAAAATAATTGCAGGGTCGCACACTAAGGCTCTTGCGATGGCAACCCGTTGCCTTTGCCCCCCAGAGATCTCATTGGGTCTATGCCCCGTTCTATTGGAAAGTCCTACCAGTCTCAACGTTTCAAGCGCTTTCTCTCTTTTGTTTGCATCTGAATATTTGCTGTAGATTAAAGGCAGCTCTACATTTTCAACGACAGTCAATTTAGGTAGCAAGTTAAAGGATTGATAAATAAAGCCGATCTTTTCGTTTCTGAGCTCAGATAGAGCATCATCTGAAAGGTCCTTTGTCATTTCACCCTCTAGTTCATAAAAACCATCCGATGCGTTGTCCAAGCAGCCTAAAATATTCATTAAAGTAGACTTTCCAGATCCAGAGGGCCCTATAATTGAAACAAATTCCCCTTTTTCAATGTGCAGATCAACACCCTTTAAGGCTTCAAATACGATATCACCCGTTTGATAAACTTTCCTCAAGTTTTTGATTTTAATCATACCCGCCTCCTAATCTTAATACAGCCCCATACTGCTCGTGTCTTCAGATACAGAATCTGATTGCTTTATTTCAACCTCATCGCCTGTGTTAACTTCATCGCTGATAATTTCCACAACAACATCGTTGGTGATGCCTGTTTTTATGGTGATCTCCTTTGTGGTGCCATCTGCTTGTTTCACAGTGACATACTCTTCACCGTTTTGCCTTTGATTAACAGCTTCAATGCCCACTGCTTTTACAGCACTTTTTTCTGAAGTGATCAACTGCACATTTACCGAAAAATTGGGTCTCAATTCAGGTGCTACTTGATCCAGTGTAATTTTAATTTCTACATAAGCTTGCTTTTTACCCTCAAGAGTCTTAGATCCAGGTGAGATAAAAGTCACTGTGCCATGATATTGTTTTCCTTTTGAAGAATTTGCTGTAACCACTGCTTGTTGGCCGATCTGAACTTTGTTAAAATTGGCTTCTGGAATATTCGCCGATATCACATTTTTTTCAAAATCAGAGATCACCATGATATTGGTTTTAACCGCTTCACCCTCTGTCGCTATAATTTCAGTGACCACACCGTCAATGGGTGCTTTTATGTTTGTATCTTCTATTTTTTTCTCTATTGATCCAATTTCATTTGTTAAGGTCTCAATTGCCTTTTTTTGAATAAACAAATCTTCTTTTCTATTGGAATTATTGACTTGATAAAGCGCATTTTCATGTGTTACTTTAGCGTTTTCATAAGCCGTTTGACTACTCTCATATTGACTTTTACTGATAATGCCAGAATCCAATAAAGCTTTGTCCTCATCCAATTTCTTTTTCGCAGTTTCCAGAGCTTGTTCTGCCGTCTTTGCAGTATTAATCAAAGTGATATCACTGCCCTTTTCAAGTTGCTTCAATTTAGCCTGATCGATTTCCAGTTGTATTTTCTTAGCCTTTAGCTGATCTGTTAACGACACTTTATCCATTTCTGCGATCACATCGCCCTTTTGCACCCGATCGCCAACTTTTACACAAATACGCTCTAAGACTTCCTCTCCAAGTGGTTTGACATTGCGCGTTGATTCAGTGACAATTTTTCCGTTTACATAAATGATATCTTGTATATCTTGCGCCTTCACTATAGTCGTAGGCACATTAAACTGTGCATCGCTGTTTCCACTACTGGAATTCTTTAAAATTAAAAAACCGCCTACTAAGATTATAGGCGCTAATAATAGAATCAATTTCTTCATGTTGCCTCCTCATTTACTTTATCGATACGTTAAGTCTAACCTTATTTTGTATCCAAACGATATCCAAGAAGTATAGATGCTGTAATCAATCTATATATAAGATGAACTGTTGGCTTTTAGTTGCTATAATAGAATCAGGAGGTGCTTATGTATCAGATACTGGTCGTTGAGGATGAAGCGCGCTTAAGAGAATTCATCAGTTTATACTATAAAGCAGAAGGTTATCACGTCACTGAAGCAGAAAATGGCGAAGTGGCACTGGCCCTTTTTAAAAAAAACACCTATGATTTAGTGGTTCTGGATATTATGATGCCTAAGATCGATGGTTATGAAGTCTGTCATCAAATCAGAAACAAGTCAGATGTCCCCGTTATCATTTTGACGGCCATCACCACAGAAGAAAGTGAATTGAGGTGCTATGACCTCGGTGCTGATGACTATGTGACAAAACCCCTAAAAGGTAAAACGCTCGTGGCAAAGTCAAAGCGCCTACTGGAAAGATATTTGAAATCTGAAGTATTCGCCTATGAACACTTGTCTTTGGATTTCAAAAGTAGACTCTTAAAAGTGAAAAATGAAATTATTGATTTAACGCCCAAGGAATATGAGCTTTTACATCATTTGATCGCCCATAAAAATATAGCACTCTCAAGAGAAAGCCTTTTGGATGCGGTGTGGGGCTACACTTTTTATGGTCAAACTAGAGTTGTTGACAACCACATTAAGAAAGTGCGCCAAAAATTGGGGGCCTATTCTTTTTTAATTCAAACTGTATCGAAGGTAGGGTATCGATTCTATGTTCAATAAATGGATAGACAAAATCACCTCTAAAATCTCCACAAAGATTTTTTTATTAACCGTCTCTATTGTCATCGTCATTTTGCTCATTCAAAGCTTCCTGTATATATTTGTTATTGATGAAGCTCACTATTTTACTAAGAAGAACGTTCTTGAAAAAGGATTCAAGACCTTCTTGAATGATATCAAAGATAAGCATTATGATTTGGAGTATATTAATCTTGCCACAAGGGATTACATAAAAGCCACTGGCAATCCCATTATCATCATGCAGGGCAAAACGAAAATCTATACCGAAGCACCTATAGAATCCTTCACAAATATAATCACGGTTACAAAGGAGACTCAATCATACAAAATAGTATTCGATGAAGACATCCTTTCCAATATTTCAAGTGATCAGGTTAATATTGCTGCCACGAAAATTTCAGATCATTATTATTTTGCATTTGTGATTACAAGTGATGATTTGAGCTTCGACGCCATGGCGTATGATGATGATGATGAAAATATAATCGTTTTAACCCAAGCCAAAATTGTCGATTATCAATTTGCACCCTCTGATATAAATATGAATTATATGAATTTGTATCAAGAATTTTTATATTTTGATAATCAGTATGAAGAAACTCCAATCGAAGTGATTCAAAGCTTTAACTACGATCATTATGACGTGAATGCAACTACCCTTTATAACGGGACCCATTATTTTAACAATGGTGAAATTTTTTACGTTTTAACTTCTAGTACGATTATCGACTTACGTGACCAACTTAAGTTCATCGCTTCGTTTAATTACTTTTTATTTTTCATAGGATTGGCACTGGCCATTCTACTCTCAAAAGTGATTTCTAACACTCTATCAAAACCCGTAATCCAGTTAACTGAAAATGCAAAGAAGATGGCGCATTTAGATTTTTCACAGAAAACGGCGATCCATACCCATGATGAAATTGGCTCTTTAGGAACAAGTTTAAACACCTTATCCGATCAATTAAAAGCAAATATTTTAGCACTTCAGTCTAAAAATGAAGAGCTCGAAATCAACTACAGGCTCAAAACTATAGAAGAGCAACGCGCTAAAGACTTAATCCTTCATCTGTCCCATGAACTCAATACCCCTTTGGGGATCGTGTCTGGCTTCAACGAAATTTTAGCAGATGGCATTAACGATAAAGAACCCCTTTACTATCATGATGCCATCGCAAACGAACTGGAAAGGATGAATACCTTGATTGGCGATATGCTGGAACTATCCGTTCTTGAAAGTGGACAGTATCCATTGACATTCGAAGAAGTTGACGTGCCTGCCATCATTCACGAACGCATATCGCATTTCGAAGAAATTTTCAATGCCAAAGGCATCAAGCTGACCCTTGACTTATCTCAAGAAATTGTTATGGCCAATTTTAAAAAAATGCATCAAGTGATCAACAATTTTATTTCAAATGCATCAAAATACACCGATGCCGATGGCAAATATCATATATATGATACGCTTTCAGGGGATAAGGTCTATTATTACTTCGTCAATACCACTTCTATAGATGTGGAAAATGTGTCGATTTTATGGGAAAAATTCTACCGTACTCAAAAAACGAATGCTCGAAGTGAAACGGGTAGTGGTATTGGTCTATCCATAGCCAAAGAGATTCTGAGCCTTCACGAGAGCGATTTTGGGATCATCCAAGGGGAAAAGACTTTGTCATTTTATTTTTCACTGAATCGAATTCCCAAATCATGCTGAATGCGTTTTATGATATAATAGAAGAAAATACCATTTGGAGGACCTTATGAGACCCAGTGCTAAAGTGACTATCATGAATACCTTTAGACAGCTCATTCAAAATAAATCTATCGATAAAATAACGGTTACCGAAATCTGTGAGAAAGCCGAAATCAATCGTCAAACTTTTTACAATCATTTCAGTGATCTGTTTGATATTTTTAAGCACCTTTTTCAAGCCGAAATTTTTGAAGAAATTGCTCAAAATAAAACCTTCGAGACTTGGTGCGGCGGCTTCCTAGCGACACTTAACTATTTAAAACTAAATTCTCGCATGATTCTCAATGCCTATGAATCTTCCTACCGCTCTGAGGCGGATGTCTTCTTTGTCGGCATCTGCAATCAGCTTTTGGATCGCGTGGTGGCAGAATGCATGGCAAAACTGAATATTGATCTTATCGAACAAGATTTGCGTTTTATTGTCAATTTCTATAGACATGTCTTTACGGGTCTTATGATGGATTGGGTAAATGAAGGTATGAAAGAAGTGCCTGAAGACCTCCTTAAAAAACTTCAAATTATGATTGATGGCAGCATTCCAAGATCTGTTGAGGCTTTTGCTGAAGAAGAAAAATATTATTGGGGAACACGCTGTGCCCCTAAACTTTAGACAAATAAAATGGCGTGTCCATAAAAAGTGTCGATATAAGCTGAACTCTATTTTGTTCAACATCAAAGCGTATACTCAGTCCGCTTCGCTACCTTCGTAACACTTGCACAATCCTATCGGATTGCATTCAGTGGGAGTTCGGACTCCCACTGAATTAGGAAATGAACCCCCACTTTGAGAAGTGGGGGTTCATTTCCTCAAGGGTTATATCGACACTTTCATTTTTTTGTCTATTGAATGCCCTTTGATAAAAAATATACAATACACATGTGGCATAATACTATTTTTTATGGAGGTTTAAATCATGTTTACATTTAATTATGCAGAGGGGGCCACGCTTTTAGGGGTGTGGGGTGTTTGGCTTGTTGTTTTTGCTTTACTCTTTGGCTTTAATGAAGTGGCGAGAAGATCTAAATGGATTGGCCTATTTAGTTTTGTAGCGCTTCCAGCGTTTTTATCAATACTCTGGTTTACGTCAATGAAGGATACGACTTATACAGACTGGTTCCACTTGGCTAAAGTTTATTCTTCAACCGCAGGCTGTATTGGCTTTTGGTGTATTCGTCATGTCCGTTTTACTTCAAAACGCACTGGTAAAGCATGGCGCTTATCGGATAAGAAATGGGCACTTTGTTTTCCACCACTTATCTTAGCGATCAATATCTTGGAAGCCGTTCTGAGAGACTTTGAAGTGGGGATGCACTATGCTGGCGGTGGCATTTTAGCCGATGAAGCGATGTACGTTTTAGGGGGCCCTTGGAACTATATGAACGGTATTGCAGGTCTTTTAAACATCATTGCCATCACAGGATGGTTTGGCATCGTCATCCGCAAAAAAACAAAAGAAGACAGCAGTATGGATATGCTCTGGCCAGATATGCTTTGGTTCTGGATCATCGCATATGACATCTGGAATTTTGCTTACACCTACAACTGTCTTCCAGGTCATTCTTGGTACTGTGGATTTGCACTTCTTTTGGCCCCAACGCTTTGTGCCTTCACAGTCGGCAAAGGCGCTTGGCTACAACACAGAGCGCAAACTTTAGCGATTTGGTGTATGTTTGCACAAACGTTCCCTTCCTTTATAGACAAAGGACAGTTTGTCGTTTCATCCACTTATAACCCAACCATTATGTTCGTTGTTAGCTTTATAGCACTTGCATGTAATGTCGTTCTCATTAGCTATATGGTTTATAAAGCAAGTAAAACTAACCGTAACCCATATCTTGGTGAGCTTTATACAGATCTTGCTAAGTACAAAGAAATCGCTGCAATGGCAGAATAATTGGACTTCAATTTTAAAAAATAAAACATAAAAAGAGTTGGATTATTAGCCCTAACTCTTTTTATATTTATTCGTTTCGCCCAGATTAGTGGCAGCAATGGTCAACCTATTTTAAGCGATAAGACCATAATGTCTATATTATCTAAGAAGGATCTTTTACAATCGTCTTTTATAATACCCATTTTATTAGGAATACTCCCTTAAAATCATATAAAATCTGCCCGCATTGGCGTAAAGATATCTAAAAGAATCCCAGCTTTAAGACACACACAACCATGGATAACCGCATCCGTCTTAAGCATAGAATCGCCTGCTTGAACAACCTTTTTTACACCCTCAATTTCAAACTCAAATTCGCCACTGATAACATAAGTAATTTGAGTATGAGGATGAGAATGAAGACTGCCAACGGCACCTTCCTCAAATTTATTTTCAACACACATAAGGCCATCATTATAGGCTAAGACACGTCTCTCCACACCTTCTGTCGCTTTAAACGGCTCTATTTCACTATGAAATACCCACCTTTTATCTTTCATCCCTTATCATCCCTTCTGAGTTCTCATCTTATTCCTCTAAAAAATTATAACGGCTTCACACCAATGTGGCTATATATATTTTTTTAAAGTTTCTCTAACGGCACCTTTTCCAGAAACCATTTCTCTAAAGTAGCCTTCTACAAGCTCTCCAAGACCAACTTCATAAAGGTCTATACCGAAAATACTTGCATTAGATAAAATAGGTTTTAGTGACCCATGAAATGAGCCTTGATCGCCCAGTTTAATCAATGAGATATGAGCAGTCACGTCTTCAAGAAGTGGGTCAGAACTCAGTGGCATTTCATTGCCAAAATCATCAACCCCCATCAAGTATCGGCACCATCCCGCAAACACAAGTGGTATCAATTTTAAATCTTTTATGCTCAAGGACTCGCTTTTAATATAGGCTTTAATGGTTTCTCCAAATCGAATGCCTAACTTTTGTGAAGTATCTGTGGCAATTCTTTGCGGTGTATCAGGCATAAATGGATTTGGTATCCTTACATTGAGCACTTCATCAATAAATTGTTTTGGATCAATAATGCCTGGATTAACCACAACAGGCAATCCTTCTACATAGCCAATTTGATCTACTAACGCTCTTAATTCAGAGTCCTTCATTTCTTCTGACACCAATTTAAAATCTAACAAACACCCAAATATAGCAAGTGTCGTATGAAGCGGATTAAGGCAAGTACAGACCTTCATTTTTTCCACTTTATCTACGGTTTCTCTGTCCGTGAAAATCACACCACCAACCTCAAGATTTGGTCTACCGTTTGGAAATTGATCTTCAATGACTAAGTACTCCATCTCCTCAGCATTTACAAAAGGCGCTACAAAAGTATTTTTGCTTGTCACAACATCCTCAACATCTTCGAATCCATCTTTTAAGAGCATTGCTCTGACGCTTTGATCTGGCCTTGGCGTGATTTTATCAATCATACTCCAAGGGAAACCCACTGATTTAGGATCGTTAACATAGGTTTCAAATCCACTTTCAGCAAATCCCTTCTCCACCCATTTTTGAGCAAATGTATGAACTGCATTATATAATTTTGTGCCATTGTGTGCCATATTATCCATACTTACCAGTGCAATAGGGGCTTTATCACATAAATAGCGTTCATAAAGTAACGCAACCAACTTACCTATATAGCTTATAGGCGCTTTAGGTCCATTACTGAAATCTTGGGCCACTGATGTGACATAATCGCCTTTTGAATCCACCAAACTATAACCCTTTTCTGTTATTGTAAAGCTCACCATTTGAAGCGATTTATTGGTGAAAATCGCTTTTAACCGATGCCACTGCGCTGTGTTTTGGGTATCTACGATTAAGGATTCTACAATGCTGCCAACTACTGTTTTTTCTATGCTACCATCTGACTTCAGCGTCACAAGGACACTTAAGTTATCATGAGGTTTATACATCTTATCGACAATTTCATAATCAAACCCCTCTGCTACAATGATGCCTTTGTCACTTTTACCTTGGTTTAATATATTTTGCTGAACATTTGCAGTAAAAGCCCTAAAAATATTGCCTGCACCAAAGTGAATCCAAACTGGGTTTGCAATCGTATTTACCTTAACTTTTTCTATATCAAACTTTGGGAGGTTAAATCCAGCACGTTGCCAAATCTCCCGATCTGCTAAATTCTCTAGGTCCAATTTCATTTCATCCACCTCTTTCCAAAGTTATATGCTGACCTCGTTATGAATCCATATCTACAAAATTGACTTCGATGACTTTTCTATCGCTTCCCATAACCCGTTGAGATACGTCGCTCCAAGTGCTCTATCATAGAGCCCATAACCCGGCATTGATTTTTCACCCCAAATCATTCTGCCATGATCGGGTCTTATAGGACCAGTCATAGCAATTTCATAAAATGCTTTCATAATTTCAAACATGTCCAGCGAACCATCGGAAGACAAATGCGCAGCTTCATCAAACTTCCTTGGACCTAGATGAATTAGATTTCTCATATGTCCAAAGTGGATTCTACCCTTGAAACTTCTAATCATATCTGGAATATCATTAAGAGGATTAGAGCCTAAAGATCCTGTACAGAGTGTAAGACCATTATTCTTTATCGGAACTGCATCGAGGAGTCTTTGAATGTTCTCTTTGTTATTTATAATTCTAGGAAGACCAAAAACCTTCCATGCTGGATCATCCATGTGAATTGCCATCTTGATGTCATATTGCTCGCAGGTTGGCATAATTGCTTTTAAGAAATATACCAGATTTTGAAATAATTTTTCCTCGTCAACTTCACTGTACATCTCAAATAATTCTTTTACACGCGTTAGTCTCTCTGGTTCCCATCCCGGCAAAATAAATCCACCTGAGCTATGTTCCATTTCATCAAACATCTTGGATGGATCAATCTTATCAATGATGTCCTGATCATATGAAAGCACTGTGGAACCATCAGCTCTCACTTTTGAAAGATCCGATCTTGTCCAGTCAAATATGGGCATGAAATTGTAACAAACTAAATCAATGCCCTCCTTACCTAAGTGCTCAAGTGTTTCTATATAATTTGCTATATAAGCATCTCTTGTTTCAAGACCGATCTTAATATCATCATGGATATTAACACTTTCAATACCGCTGACTTCAAGACCTGCAGCTTCTACCTCTGCTTTCATAGCTTTAATTGCCTCTACAGACCATACTTCACCTGGTTTTGTGTCGTAAAGTGTCGTAATAACGCCAACACATCCTGGGATCTGTCTAATTTGTTCCAAAGTTACGGTATCATATTTACTACCAAACCATCTTAATGTCATTTTCACGCTTTCTTCCTCCCTTATACTTTCATCCTCTAAAATAGGTTGCATTTTTATCTAAACAAAGATGGTAACCATAAACTAATCGCAGGTACAAAAGTAATCAACATCAATGTAATGATCATACAAATATAAAAAGGGAGAGTTGCTTTTACAAGGCGCTCCATTTTTACTTTCCCAACTGCAGAACCAATAAAGAGTACAGAGCCAACAGGTGGTGTTAAAAGACCTATACCACAGTTTAAGATCACGATAATACCAAATTGAATTGGATCGATACCAATAGAAGTTGCAATCGGCAACAAAATTGGTGTCGCAATTAAAATAATCGGAGCCATATCCATAATACAGCCAAGGATTAAAAGAATAAGATTGAGAAGAAGTGCTAAAATAATCGGATTATCTGTAAAATTTGTGATGGCATTTGCCGCCAGTGCTGGCACATGAAGACGCGTTAACAAATAGCCAAATATACTGGATGTTGCAATCAATATAAGAACGATAGAGAGTGTATCAATGCAGTACTCAAGTACCTTCCAAACGCCTTTCCAGGTAAGGCCTTTATAAATGAATACACTTACGAATAAGCTATAAATAACTGCAATTGCAGCTGATTCAGTAGCTGTAAATTTACCACCTACAACTCCCACAACAACAATCATAATTGCCGCCAGTGCCCAAAATGATCTAAAGAGTTGTTTAAACAAGGTAATCAAATTAAAGGCTTCACCTTTTGGATAATTTCTTTTAACCGAAATAATATATGAACCAATCATAAGAGAGATTGCAAGAATCGCTGCTGGCATATATCCCGCAAGAAAAAGACTTCCCACAGAAATACCACCTGCAGTGGTTGCATATATGATCATATTATGACTTGGAGGTACTAAAAGCCCTTCAACAGATGACGTAATCGTAACTGCTGTTGAAAAATCATCATCATACCCTTGCTCAACCATCATTGGAATCAAAATGCTCCCCAGTGATGCTGTATCCGCTGCTGCAGAACCAGAAATACCACCAAAGAAATATGAGGCAACGATGTTCACCATCGCCATGCCACCACGCATCCATCCAACACAAGCCCTTGCCAGTGCAATCAATTTTTCAGAAATACCACCGCTTCCCATGATGACACCCATCGTGATAAAGAAAGGAACTGCCATAAGACTGAACGAACTGATCCCCTTTACCATCTGTTGAACGATGGTCGTAAGCGGAAGCCCCTGATATAAAAGTGTGAACAAAGATGAGAGTGCCACTGCATAAGCAATAGGGAATCTTAAAAAGATCATTATAAAAAAGCTCCCTATTAAAATTAATATCGCCATACTTTCTGGACTCATCAGATCGCCCCCTCTTTCACAAAAATACTTTTAATATGATTGTACAGTATCTCAATTTCAAAAATAAGCATGGCCACTCCAGCCACCGGAACAGGAAAATACATCCAAAATCTCGAAACACTCGGCATGCTCACATAAGATCCCTTTGAACCTATTTGCATGGCATATTTCCAACCTACAACGATCATAATAACTGCAAGTGCTAAAACTGCAAAATCAGAAATAATATCTGAAACTAAGAGCAATCTCTTCGGTATAAATCGATCAAATGCAGTCATACGAATATGTGTATTTTTACGGATTGCAAGAGCTGCTGATAGTACGGCCATATACACCATACACGTCAAAACAACTTCCTCGCTCCATGATGGATCTGGAATAAATGAAACATACCTGCCGGTTACTGCCATAGTCGTGATGAGAATATCCACAACCAGAAGCAACTTACATAAAAATAGTACGATCTTATAAGCCACATCATATGCCGGTTTAATTTTATCTATTCTATCAAATATTTTTGGCATATCTTATCTCCCCCTTTTTTTATAATAGCGAATGCTCTATAAAAAATTAGACACAGAGGTAGTACCTCCTCTGTGTCTAAAATACGCATTAAATGAACTCTAATCTTATTTCATATCCAAAATTTGTTGGTAAAGCTCTGCATTGTCAGCAGTTGATTTTTCAATAATGTCTTTACAAGCATCTTGCCAAGGTGCTTTGTCTTGAACATCAACAATAGTAACACCTGAAGCCTTTAATTCTTCTAACACTTTGTTTTCAGCATCTTCTGAAATTTTTCGGTTAAACTCTGATGCATATTTACCAGCTTCTGTTAAAATTGCTTGTTGATCAGCCGTAAGACTATCCCAAGCTTCATCTGTAATGATTACTTGAATTGCGCCAAGTGTATGACCATCAAGAATCATATTAGGTGCTACTTCAGGAAATGCATTTGACTTGTAATTAGCAATTGGTTGCTCTGCAGCATCTACAACACCTGTTTGTAATGCAGAATAGAGTTCGCCAAACGATACAACTGTAGGTGATGCCCCAAGACCTTCAACCATTCCGTTCATAACTGGATCATTTGATACTCTAATTTTTAAGCCTTTTAGATCTGCCATACTGTTAAGTGGTTTTGCTGAGAAGAAATGACGGAATCCTTCTTCTCCATAAAATAAACCTCTTACACCGCTGCCATTTTCATGTGGTTCTAATAGAAATACAGGTGCTAAATCTGAAGTTGCAAAATTCCAGAAATGCTCACGATTTGCAAAAGTATAAGGAATAGAAAGCAATTTTGATTTTTCACCACCATAGCTTGTTAATGCGAATGCAGAGATACGTGACATATCAATCGTACCACCACCACCTAGCATTGTATCTAGGACATCGTTTTCAGATCCCAAAACACCACTTGGTTGAATATCGATCTTGATCATGCCATTAGAAAGTTCTTCAACTTTTTCTTTAAATGCACTATCGGTTTGACCAACGATTGTATCTAGTGGATTCACTTCTGCGAAAACAAAAGTAATCGCCTCTGCTGCTGGTTCAACAGCTGCAGGTTCAGTTGCTGCTGGTGTCACTTCTGGTGCTGGTGCTGCCTCTGGTGTAGGCGTCTTAGCACCACAACCTGCTAGCGTTGCCACAATTAGCACGAGCACTAAACTTAGTGATAATAATCTTAAACTCTTCTTCATTTTTGTCCCCTCCTATAATCTTCACTTGCTATTTGCATTGCAAATATTTCCTAAATAATCTTTATATTTTTGTCCCCTCATTCAAGAAATTTTGCATTAATGCCAACACTTTCATCAAAAAATAGAACTTACTTGAAATATTCTGGGTACTTTTCCTTTAACTCCACCTGTTCAAATACAAGTTTCTTAACATGATTGCTAATAACCTCTTGTCCCATTTTTTCATCCTGATTTATAATACTGTCCAAAATCTGAACATGTTGTTCAACGATACTTTTCCAGATTGCATCTGAAAAAAAGGTAAGTACACGTACACGCTTGTATTCTGAATTTATTTGCTCAATAAACGACCACAATCTTGCCTTGTTACAACCTGCAAATATAGTCTTATGAAACTCTTCGTCTAATTGAAGAAATTTAAAGAAAGATTTTTGTTCTATGAGCTTTTTTTGCATATTAATATTTGCCTTAAGAACCTCAATCAATTCCAACGGAAATTTATCCGTGGCAATCTTGAGAACAGATTTCTCTAAACTCTCACGAATAAACCGAACGTCTTCAACAATATCTAGATCAATAAAAGCAATATAAGTGCCTCTTTGTGGAACAATGTTCAGTAATCCCTCTTTAGACAATTTTATAAAAGCTTCTCTAACAGGCGTTCTACTCACATTAAATAAATCTGAAATTTCTTTTTCACTGATCTTGTTCCCCGGCGCTAACTTAAAACTGATGATATTGGTCTTGATCGTTTCATAGACATAATCACCGACTGTAAGGCCATCTCTTAATGCTTCTATTTCTAAATTCATCTATTCACTTCCTTAAAAAATTGATTCATGTTTAGATTTTAGTACTAACATACTACCATGGTACTCCAAAAAATTATGAATGTCAATCCTAATTGCTCTCTTACTGCAGTCATCTTATTTTCAAGTTTTTGAACACCTTTAATAAGAAATGCTGTAGCTGTTGGCATGTAAAGATCTATTGACGTATTACAAAATTATGTATAAATGGGTGTTTTAGTTACAACGACTGACAAGTCTTCAAAGCTGATACAAAGATAAAATTGCAAAACCATCATGAGTATGAATACTAGGACCGAAACGTTTGATCCTGAAGTCCCGCAGAATTATCGCTATCAAATCGCATAGCCTTGAAGGTAAATTATTCGTCCAATTTATTGCTCTCATCTTTATGTCCTACATCAAAAAAGCGATGGATACCGCAAATCTGTTCATAGCCCATTGCTTTTAAATAAGGCTGTGCACAAGGATAGCCGCTTCATCCCTTTTTTTAATAGATTACAGTCTTTTATACCTTCATCTAAATGATCTATAATCGCTTTAAAGTGGTTTACCATAATCAGTCATTCTGGTGTTATTTGAATTTCTTTATTGTTTCGTATAAACAATTCTAATCCTAACGCTTCCTCGAGTAATCGAATTTGTCTACTGACATTTGGTTGAGTCATATAAAATTCTTTTGCAACTTTAGTGAAATTTAAATACTTTGCTGCTTTTAAAAAAATTCTCACCTGTTGAAAATTCATGAAACACCTCTAAAAAACATTATGTTTATACTCTGTATTACTTTGGATATCTCAAAGAAAAGCGACAAAATTCCACTCATTTTGTCGCCTTTCTAAAATCCCCTATAATGATACTTTTCAAATAAAATCTTCACGCATTGGCGAAAAAAGTTCAAGGCATACCCCACTTTAAGACATACACAGCCATGAATCACCGCATCTGTCTTTAACATTGTATCTGCATCTAAGTGTTTTTTTCCATAAATTTTTTTTTCGCATTAATGATATCAACAGCTTCGATATGCATAAGCTTTTCCTGGACTTCTTTTCCATCAAAAATACGAACTGACTGCATCCTAATCATATAATCTAAGAATTGTTTTGCCAATAGCCCATTTTTAAGCACCATATATTTATTTTGACAGAGCTCATCAAGTGCTTCTTTTAATATCTCATCACAACCGGCTTCCAACACATACTTTCTCAGCTCTAATTCATTGCTAATCAGCGCCTGTAATGCCTCTGATGAATAGTTTTCAAAATGGATATGCATTGGAAAGCGGTAAGCCAATGACGGATAACTGGCAAAGAGAGTCGAAAGCCCTTCCTGAGAACAGTTCAAAATAAAATACGTCCGTTGCTTATTCTTATCTATAAATTTGATAAATGATGACATTAAACTTTGAAATTTTTCGAAAAATATGAGTCTATCGGCATTGTCGATCAAGATAATACGACCTATGCCTTTATTGAAGATATCTTCTAGGGCATTGCCATGTTCAAGGTTGACTAGAATCTCTTCGTAATTGAGTTCATAAGGTTTTTTAGATTTGATGAAGCCTAAATTTGTCAGTAACTCTCCCATTAAATCAATCATCTTGTGTTTACCTGTACCCATTTCACCCGTAAAAACCATGTTATTATACTTGTTAAGATCAACCGCATAGCCTCTTTTTTTTCTTAAATCATTGATTTTTAACATTTTGTAGAAATCAAGCAAGTATTGCTTTGATTCTGAATTCCCTGTGTACGTTTCAAGACGGGCATTGAAATTATAATCTTGATTACGATCCGAAAAAATATAGCGTTCAATGTCTGTTGCGGTGATGACATTCATCTCATTTGCACTGGTGTGCTCTTCGGCAATTCTGATGCTCTGGATACGGATAAGATTTTCTACATAATTTCTTACAAGCCTTCCGTTTCCAGATTGCATATCGGCATTTTCATAGATATCAATGAAGTTTTTCGCCATTTCAGACTCTGCTTTTTTTGAAATTCGAAAACCTTTGCTTTTAAAAAGTTTTTTTGCCATAGCAAAGAGCTCACCAGGTACATAATCTTTAAAAATGGTCCAAAGTGGAAAGCGTGATCGAAGGCCAATATTAACATCAAAAAAAGCTTCCATTTCGTCTGTATACCCTGCTAAAATAACAATGACCTCTTTAGAATAATCTTCAATGAGTTTTAGTAGAGTTTCGATGGCTTCACGACCAATAGCATCACTTGCAAGCGTGTAGGCTTCATCTATAAATAAAATACCACCAAGAGCTTCTTTGAATTTAAGTTCTGTTTTTTTAGAAGTTTCCCCTGGCATATCTGAAACAAATCCAGAACGATCGGCCTCTATGAGTTGACCATTTTTCAAAAATCCCATGGCACTGAGCATTTCAGCTACCAGTCTTGCGATACTTGTCTTTCCAGTTCCTGGATTACCTGCAAAGACCATGTTGAGATTTTGTTCTATTTCTGTGTATACGCCAACAGAGCGTCTTTTTTCCTGTGCAATCAAAAGTTTGTATTGTGCACGTAATAAATTTTTAACATCATCAAGACCAATGATATTTGAAAGTCTGGATTCTAAATCAAAATCAATGCTGAATTTAAAATTAAAATGTTGCTTCGTCAGAGTATCAAATACTTGATCTGGATTGTACAAATATTGCTTTCTAAGCTCAGCAATGGCACGATCAACAATATTTCTAACGAATCTTGCATTACCCAGTCCTTTCTTTTCTTTGATCTGCGTTTTGTCAAACAGATCAATAAGTTCATCTTTTAGACTTGGAGCAATCGCATAACCTTTTTGCCCCGCATAAGTGACCGCTTTTTCATACATTTCACTTGGCGTATAATCCGTAAAATGGACTCGATTTGGAAAAACGGCTTCTAGTCCATGTGATTCAATCATCGCAAGCATCTCATCATCTTTTCCTGAAAGAATCATCACCAATTCATTGCCGTACTCTCGGTATTCCTCACTTAAAGCACGAATAAACGCCTCACTTGCTTTGTTTTTTTCACTGTCAAAAATAGAGGATATTTCGTCAATAAAAAGCATCCCACCAAGAGCTTTTTTAAAGAGTTCTCTCACATTTTCACGAAGCTTATTCAGATTCTCAGCCATAAAGTCAGATTGACTAACGCTAATAAAGCATTCGCTTTGTAGCACTCCCAGTGCCAAAAGATAGTCGTACATCAATTGAGCGGATTCACTTTTGCCAGTCCCTGCATTTCCAGTAAATACAGTATTCAGATTTACAACTGTTGTTTTGAGCCCCATCTGCTTTCTAATATTCTGAACTTTAAAATTATTTTCAATTTGTGCCATAAACGTCTTAAATGCTATTAGACCTGTTCTCGTTTGCAACCTATATTTGACCTCTGATAAGCTTGCTGTCACGTAGTCTTTTAGATTATAGCGTTCTTCATCAAGCCTACAAAAGATCTCATTATCCATCACATAAAGATACATGGCATCACTGTGATTGCGCTTTTCTCTCAGTAATTTATCAAGTGGGGCACTGATTTTATAACGCGTATACTCCATTAAAGAGAATTTTTCATGTTCTTCAAAACTTGCAATATATTTATAAAGGCTCCTGATTTGTGCGTCACCATGTTGCCCTTTCGGATTAAACTTAATTTTAATCTGATGTGCTTCCTCTATATCATTTAGAACTTTATATAGAATGTATTGCATCATAGATAGTTTTTCGTCTTTTGTCAGTTCTCGTGTATAAAGCACTTGATCACACTGAGTTAAGTGATCCTCTAAAAATTGTGATAATTGATCATTAGTACGTCTATTAAAACTAAAAATATAATATTTATCAGGGCACTCAATGGTTTCAATGTAGCTTTCGTCTACAATATTTTGTTCAGCTTCTTCAATTTCAACTAAAAACATATCTCGAATGGTATATGGCTTTTCAAGCTGAATCTTGCCTAAGGGTTCAATCGCAGTGAGAATCTGGAGCATTTGTGCCGATGCACGTTCAATATTTTTAAAAATGAGCCCCTTTACATCGCTTTTTAACAAATGGATTAAATCTGTTAAAAATACATTGAATCCCAATTTGAACTCATAGTTTTCCATGTCCATTTCAGCAAGTTCGTAAGGTCCAAGTAACTCTGATTGATTAAGATGTCTAAAAATGGAATTCACACTGTTTTTCTTAAACGTATTGGGTTCACCTACTAATAATAAGCTCCCATAAGTTTCTGTTTCAATTTTCTTGCGAAAGTATTGACATAACGCTTCAAAATAAGTTTCTTGTCCTATGAATTCACTATTAAGCTCTTCTAACACTATATTAAAAATTTGATCTACCTTTTCATTTATCATAAGCAACTCCATCTATTTTTTATGTATTGTACCATTATTTTAAGGTGTTTTAAAGGACATATTCCCATATTATAAATTAACACAAAAAGAAGGATCGACTAAAATCCTCCTTTTGCTATGAAAGAATCCTTTATTGCTTTTGTGACTTGCCAATTTCAAGTCCTCTTTCAAATGCTTGCTTGTTTAAAGGCAATAAAGATGCCTTACTCGCCAGTTTCTTTTCAATGGTATGCCATACAATTTCAGGTGCCACAACGCCTGTATAGCCAATATAGACCCCGAGCATGATAATATTCAAGACTTTGACATTCCCCATTTCCAGCGCCATCTCAGTTGCTCGTACCTTCACAAGAGAAATGTCATCGCGCCCAACATTCTCCCTTACAATTGAGCTGTTGACAAACAGCGTCCCACCTGATTTGAGCTGATTTAAAAACTTATCCAGTGAAGGTCCATTCATAACGATGAGATCATCCATTGTATCCATTAAAGGCGCACCTATGAAATCATCTGAAATCACCACAAAGCAATTTGCTGTTCCACCTCGTTGCTCAGCGCCATAAGAGGGGAAGAACGTCACATTTTTATCTGTTGAATCACAAGTCGCCTCTGCCAAGAACTTCCCCATGGTCATAACGCCTTGGCCTCCGAAACCGGCAACGCATAAATTTGTTTCCATGTCTTACCTCCTATTTATCTCTGTACACGCCAAGTGGATATTGCGGAATCATCTTTTCTTCAATAAATTCAAGTGATTTAAGCGAATCCATACCCCAGTTTGTTGGGCAGTTAGAAACGATCTCGATTAACGAGAACCCTTTGCCTTCCAATTGGTTTTGAAATGCTTTTTGAATGGCTTTCTTCGTTTTAATAACATTTTGAGGTGTGTTACAGCTTGTTCTTTCAATGTACACTGGTGCCGTCAATTTATTAATGACTTCACACATGTCCATTGGATAACCATGCTCTTCAACTTGTCTGCCTATTGGTGCTGTTGAAGCTTTCATACCCACTAAAGTAGTCGGTGACATCTGACCACCTGTCATCCCATAGATACCATTGTTTACATGAATAATCGTGATATTTTCTCCACGATTTGCCGCTGAAACCGATTCAGCAAGACCGATTGAGGCAAAGTCGCCATCACCTTGATAAGTGTAAACCAAGGTCTCTTTATTTGTTCTCTTAAGACCAGAAGCTACTGCTGCTGCACGCCCATGGGGTGCCGTAATGTTGTCGTAAGCTATATAGTTCATGTGAAGCCCACAGCAACCAATACCAAGCACGCATGCTGTTTTATCCACGATAGCCATTTCTTCTAAGACTTCTCCGATTAATTTCATAATCGTACCATGAAAGCAACCTGGACAAAAGCCTGATACTTTATCCTCTTGAATTGTTTTTGTTCTCGCATACACTTGCTTCATTTTTATCGCTCCTCCTCAAATCCTTTGACCGTTTGGATGATCAAATCACGTGTCATGATGTTTCCGCCAGAACGTAAACAGGCTCTCACTGGAATGCGTTCTTTTACCACAGCATTCACGTCATGGATCATTTGTGCTGGAATCGACATTTCTACATCTAGGATATACTTAACCTTGTCATAATCAATTGCTTCAAAGGCTTTATTCGGGAAGGGATGAACTGTAATAGGTCTGATAAGGCCTACTTTAAATCCTTCTTTTCTTAAATGATCTACAGCTGACTTCGCAATACGCGCTGAGATCCCGTAAGCTGTCAAGATAACCTCTGCATCATCCACCTTATAATTTTCCACCATGGTATCTTTTTCCCACGATTTATAAAGTGCCTCCGCCTCTTTATTCACACACTCCATTTCTGAGGTTTGCCACTGTCCGGGTTGTATCCAAGCACGCTTTTCATCAAGTGCATGACCGATACAAGCCCAAGGCCGTTTTTCAGCTTTAAGTGTCGCGATCTCTTCTGCAGATTTTAGCTCTGGTAATTCAACAGGCTCCATCATGGCCCCGATGACACCATCTGATAAAATAAGAACTGGATTTCTATCTCTATCTGCAAAGTCAAACGCCTTATAAGTTAAATCTACGGCTTCTTGAACCGATGCAGGTGCAAAGACCATCATTTGAAAACCACCGTTTCCGGATGCCTTTGTAGCTTGAAGGTAATCCATTTGTGCAGGTTGAATAGAACCAACGCCTGGGCCTCCTCTTGAGATATTGGCATATACCATTGGAATTCTAGCTGCTGCACAATAGGAAATACCTTCACTTTTAAGCGCAATGCCTGGACTTGACGATGACGTCATAGACCTTGTACCACCTGATGCTGCACCATATACCATGTTCACAGCAGCAACTTCTGATTCCGCTTGAAGGAACACACCATCAACTTCTGGCATTCTTCTGGCAAAGTACTCTGGGATTTCATTTTGTGGTGTGATTGGATAACCAGAAAAAAAACGACAACCTGCTCTAACCGCTGACTCAGCTATAGCTTCACAGCCTTTCATAAATATTCTTGACATTGTATTCCTCCTATTTATAGATTTCGATTGCGCCATCTGGGCAGATTCTACCACACATCAAGCAAGCAATACAATCCGCCATTCTTGCTGGCGTCACATATTCATAACCCTTTGAATTTACTTCTGTTCCGATTTCAAGGACGTTCTTAGGGCAAAACTTCACACAGTAACCACAGCTTTTGCATCTCTCCGAAATGATTTTAACTTCAGCCATTTTGGACTCCTTTCTACATAAAAATTAGGTGACATTGATTTAAACATTTTTTTCAAACGGTTGCTTCAAATAGTTGACTTAAAACTCACTACTCAACCATGGATAGGTTAAATATAAGTGAAGAGACATCAAATCGGTATCCACCAACAGATGCGCTTTATCATATAAAGACTCATTGACACATGTAAAATCAATCGTTTTATAAGGCGCTACAATTTCATTCATTTTTCGGCAACCTTCAATAAAATCCTCTATTGTCGTTGAAATTCCTAGATTTGGATTATCAATTAATCTTATATTATCCAGTTGCACTCGTGATGCACCAAGCACAGCTGCAAGCGTCTGGTCAATCCGCTCAAGATCTGTTGACCACGGTCTAAACGCATTGAGCACATAATAGACAAGGGTATACGCTTTGTTGAGTTCACCTGAAAAACCACCCACAGCCCTTGCGCCAATATGATCGCCTCCAACATCCATCACCACAAGACATGTATCATCTCTTAATAACCTATTGACACCCCCAACCAACGTTGGCGCATCCATAAACTGCTCTTCAAAATGAAATACAATGCCCGCATTTTCAAGTTCAAAAATCGCTTCCCTAGATCTAAACAAAGGCTTCGTCATATCCATATCGAAGAAATGAACCGTTTTATCAGTCATTTGACTTAATAGCATTGCAAAATTAAGTGCAATTTCACTTTTGCCACTACCGGCCTCGCCTAAAAAAATAAAATTTGTTTTTTTCTGTTCTATTAGTAATTTTAAAACTTCCAATTTTAGCTCCAATCTATTAAGGCTTTACAAATGCTCAGCGCCAACCTTATTGGGGTTTTTTCACTTTCAACCCTTTGCTATTTCATTTTTTGATTTCTTAGCGATTGTCAAAATAAGGCCTAATGCCATTGACAACAATGCTGCAACCAAAATTCTATAGTCTCCAGGTAATAAAAAGGTAAAGGTATGCGCTGGTATCCAGAAGAAAGGCACAGTCTTGACGACGACAAAGTTCCAGAATCCAACCGTATCAATATTTTGAATGATATTTGTCAACGATAGATCCGTTTTTCCTTCAGCTTTTAAATCCAAATACTTATCCGAAATCCGATGTGCATACATAAAAGTAGGTGCAAATGTGGCATTCATAAGAAATGATGTAAAGAAAGCAAACGCCAACTTGGATTCCCCACCAGGCAATAGCCCCTTTGATAACAAGGCAGTTGTACCTGTTGAATATATGGTGAAAATCATGGTTATCAATATTCCAAATAAACCCCAAATAATCGCTCGTACAAAAAAGAATGTGGCAAATGTCCATTTACCAGATCCAACGCGCACAGCAAGTAGCTCACCCATTGAAGCGAGTATACCAAATTTTACAAAACCGCCCAATAGCGGATGCGCTGATGTAAAGCTAATAAATATTTCTCGTGAATCTGGAAGTGCAAAAATAGCCACGATCACCAGCATAATTGCCCCCCAAATAAAATCGCCTTTTTTCATAACCCATCTCCTTGTATAATTTTTTACATAGCATATAATTACTTATATATTGTAACAATTTTATAACCTCTGGTCAATAAATTTTTATATATAATATAATTATTTATACGATGTGGTTTTTTCTGTTTTATAGTATAATAAATTAAAACAAAACTTTCAACGGAGGTAATATGACCCAAATAGAAATCATTATTACGATTTTAGATTTTTTTTCCAAAGTTTTGGGCAATGACACCGAAATTGTTGTGCATGACTTAATCAATAGTAAAATAAAGTGGATTAGCAATGGGCACATCACTGGTCGAGTTGAAAATGATTCTGATGATCCTACAACGATGAACATCACTAGGCGACATGCCATGGACTCGCCACTTGCTGATATGCTTATTGGCGGAAGCTCCTATACCAAAGGGACAACGCACATTCGAAGTTCCACGTTTTTCTTAAAAGATTCTAAGGGCAAATATCAGTATGCGATCTGCATTAATCAAGATTTAACACATATTGATGTCATGCAAAAATATCTAGAAAACTTTACAGGAGCCTCTATAAAGACAATCGAATCCACTTCCAAAGTGGATGACTCCATCGAAACATTGACAAAGCAACTTATTTTTGGCGAAATCGAAAGAGAAAAACCATTCTCAAGCGATTCTCGCGAGGCCAAACTTGCCATCATTCAGCGTTTAGAAGACAAGGGTGTCTTCGAAGTCAAAGGCTCAATCCCAATCGTCTGTGAATTTTTACAGATCGCACAAGCCACTCTGTATAAATACCTTAAAGAAATTAAGCAGTCCAAGTATTTATATGTCGATTCACCGAATTTTGAAAAAGAGTTGTCCTAATCACAATATAGGACAACTTTTTTTATAAAATAAGGGGCTGTTTAAAAATAGCCCTAAAATAGATAATGACTATAGCAATTCAGAAGTGAGTTGATATAGTCATTTTTATTTTCAAAAAAAGTTTTGGACTAGTTCAAAGAACTAGCCCATTGAGTTATACTTAATTTATGATTAAAATTTCCAACTGATTTACTGACTCAATTTACAGAATATCCATTGCAGCGCAAAAACCTTCATAGGTTGCTTGCTTGACAGTTCTCGCTTTGCGAGCATCTCCAGTTACTATAAATTTAGGACTGATCTCACGATATTTTTCTACTATATCCGTATTTGATCTCGAACCAGTGGCAAATAGAACGACATCCGCTTCTTCTAAGCGTTCATTTCCAAACGCATCAATGTAGAGAACACCACTATCTTTAATTTCTAATATTTTTGTATTGCAATCCCATGTCATGCCTGCCTCTTTCATTCTAGGGAATAATGCCATCCTCTGCGATTCATTGGAATCCTTACTGATATCATCTCTTGCTTCTAATATTTTAACCTTAGTGTTATGAATATCTGCTAGAAAATAACCCGTTTCACAACCAATCGCTCCACCGCCAATAATCACCACTTTCTTGTTAAAGTAGCTTTCTGGATTTTTATAAACCGCTACTGCATAAGTTGCATGTTCTATCCCTTTAATAGGAGGTGTAAACGGCTGTGCACCCACAGCACAAATCACTACGTCAGGTTTCAACTCATCAGCAAACGCCATTGTAGCTTCAGTTCCAAGATGAATATTTACACCTGTAGATTTACATCTTTCAATCAAAGAATCTTTATATCGTTTTAGAGATTCCTTGTGTTCATCTATTTCTGTAAACCAGAGTTGACCGCCTAGTTCAGACTCTTTTTCACATAAAGTTACATCATGCCCTCTTTCTGCAGCAGTTAAAGCGGCATACATACCCGATACACCACCACCAATGATTAAAACCTTTCTCTTGCCCAACGGTTTTGGCGCGGATCTCCACCGCAACTCCCTTGAAGCCCATGGGTTAACCGCACAATGCCACAGTTCCGGAATAGGTCTCTCCTCTGGGTTTCCAGATAGCGGATTAAAACAAGAACATCTTAAACAAGGCGCAATTTGATTTTCACAACCTGCCAACGTTTTGTTTACAAAAGCAGGATCTGCAAACTGTTGTCTTCCCAATGCTACAAAATCACACTTTCCCGTCGCAATAGCATCTTCAATTTGCTCTGGACTGTTGAATCCTCCCACGGCTACAACAGGTACATTCACATTCTTTTTAATTGCTTCTGCGAGATCTAAATTACAGCCATGCTTATCAAACATAGATGAAAATGCTTTTGTATTGACATGATCTTGATAAACACCTGATGTTACATGAATCAAATCCACATGGTGTTGTATAATTTTTGCAAACTCAATGCCATCCGTTAGCGTCATGCCACCTTCTATACGTTCAGAACCTGACATTCTGTATTCAATCAGAAAATCGTCTCCACAAACTTCTTTGATACGCTTACATACCATAATCGGGAAACGTGCACGGTTTTCCATACTGCCACCATATTCATCTAATCTCTTGTTAAAACGTGGGGATATAAATTGATTAAGCAACCATCCGTGACCACCGTGAAGATTGACCATTTCAAAACCCATGGCCTTACAATTCCAAGCTGCTTCAGCCCAGTTATTAGCAACTTCTTCCATCATTTCAACTGTCATTTCATCTACTTGGACCCCATCTTCTCTCAAAAATGCTGAAGGACCAATCGGATTTTTTTTCCCTTTAATCTCTTCAGGATGATTCATTGCGCCGACATGATTGAGCTGAATTGAGGCAACAGCACCATGTGCTTTGATGGCTTCCGTTAAAGTTAAGATACTCTCTATGTGTATGGTTGACATCTGTTTTTTATACACATTTAAGCCGTGTTCATGCCTACTAGAGTAGTCATCATCAATGAAGGATTCCGTTAATGTAACCACCGCAAATCCACCTCTTGATCTATTCTCATATTCATCAATGCCCTCTGCTGTCGGATATCCATGTTCTACTATCCGATTGGTTGTCAGTGGAGAAGCAAAAACTCTATTTTTGAATGTAACATTTTTTATCTGCATTGGCGAAAACATATTTATATATTTTTTTCTAGTCATATCAATCTCCATTCGTTATTATATTTATAATCCAACTTTGCGATAATCCCAGATAAAGAGCTAAATTTACCGCCCTCATGTCCTAAAATACATTATTAGATTAATATTTACTTAACACGTTAAGTGTATCACGGTAATTCTATAAATATAATTACGAATAAGTTTATCTGTAACTAACATTTAAGTAAGTGTCATACGTTTTGCTTAGGTGACCTATTTTTTGATTAAATCTTTTATTTTCAAATTGCTTTTATGTAAAAACACATTTATTTCCAATACCATTTAAACCACCTTTTGATGCTTCAAACCAATTTTCGCTGACGCTGTTTGAGGTTGAACATGCCTCATCACAGCTTTAGGCTCAAATTTTATTGTTTTAAAAAAAAATATGGATTGTCAACCAATCCATAACATGTAATCATTTAAACGGCTCCCGCATAAGCTCTTCATCTTTTTCTCTGTAACCATGCCACATCTCACCCAGTGGATCGACTTCAATGTTCTTTCGTTTCATATCTTCCCAGCCCCATTTATACATACTATCTAAAATAGGACACAATGTCTTACCGAGTTCTGTCAATTTGTACTCCACTCGAACGGGTACTTCAGCAAAGACTTCTTTAATAATAATACCATCAGACTGAAGTGCCTTTAAATTCATAGCTAAAACTCTTTCGCTAATTGGGAGTCTTTTCTTAAATGTTGAAAACCGCATACCCTCTTCGTCTTCAAAATCCATAGCTCGTATCAAATAAGGCTTCCATCGATTACACATAATATGCATAATATGATTATAAGGATCCTTTGCCACACAAAAAAATAGATTTTCAGAATTATCATTCATTTAAACACTCCTTAAACCTTCATTTAATTCATTATAACGATAAACGTTTCACAAATCAAATTTCTATTTCAAAAATTTGCTTCTTCCAGGTTTTCAGCAATTCTGAAACCAATATCGTCAACTTAAGAAATTCATGCTAGAAACTTGAATTTCTTTAAAAAAATACTTGACAACAGGGAAAGCACCCCAATAATCGCGAGAGTACAGGTTAACTGTATATCTTAGTGATGGTTGGTGGTAATGATGAATAAAGTAGAAGCGTTCCCAGAGTTGATTTCCTTCATAATAACCTCACTTTGCCACAATCAATCCGTATACAATTGATACTCGCTATTATTTTTGACTATTAAACCTTAAATATGCTCATTTTTTCTTGAAGGCTTTCAGCAATATGTGCAAGTCCTGATGTGGCAGAAGTTTGTTCTTCCACAGAAGCAAGCTGCTCTTCAGTAGCTGCCGCAATGGAAGCTGCTTCCTCAGCCGATTTATTTGTAAGTGCTTTTAACTCACTTGCAGAGGCTTTAGCTTGATTTGACTGAGTACTAATTATTTTTGCTAGGTGGTCCGCAGATTCAATTAAATTTACTATTTTAGAAATACTAGTTACAATATTTTCAAAGCTCTTGTTTACATTTGATAAATCTTCTTGTCCGTCCCCTATTGATTTAACAACATGAGTTGTAGATGTGTTTGCGTGAAGTGTTGCGCTACTGATTTCAGAAACAATTGTAGAAATTGAATTTGCTGATCCAGAAGACTGTTCTGCTAATTTTCTTATCTCTTCAGCTACCACTGCAAAGCCTCTTCCAGCATCTCCTGCTCTTGCAGCTTCAATCGATGCATTAAGTGCAAGTAAGTTCGTTTGGGAAGAAATCCCTTGAATAGTATCAACTATTGAATTTATTTGACCTGATTTTTCAGTAAGGACATTCATTACTTTTGAAAGCGCATTTACATCTTGAAACGCTAACGTCATGGATTGAATCAGTGCTTTAACAGACTCATTACTCTCTGATGACATGTCATCAATTGAAGCAAGTGCTTTCGTTACATGATTCATTTGATCCTCAATTTCAACAGACTTCTGATTAACAATTTCTATTAATTGATCTAAATCTGACGTAACTTTGGAAATCTCCGCATTTGAACCAGATATTTCTGTTGCTGCAACAGCTACTTGCTCGACAGCTTGTCCATTTTGCGATGCAGACGCTTCTAATTCTTCTGCAGTAGCAGCTACAAGCCTAGAACTATCTGTAACATCCTGCATGATTGTTCGTAGTGAAGTCACCATAGTATTCATAGAATTTGCAATTTGACCAATTTCATCTTTTGATAATTGGTCAATTGTTCTTGTAAAGTCACCATTTGAGATTGTTTCAATTTCCAGTTTTAATGGTTTTAGTGGCGCTGTAATGTTCTTAGCAACAAACACCAGTATTAAACTTAGAAAAGACAATGCTATAACTGTTATCACAACAACTTTTAAGATAATGCTCATTATTGGATTTATTATTTCTTTCTCCGGTAAAGCAAGAATAATAATCCAACCTGTATTTGGCATTTCCGTTATAAAAGCCTTAAATCTCTCATTATTATGTTCAAAGTAACCTGTACCAGTTTTCTTTTCGACAGCCATTTTCCCTAACTCACTTAAAGATGTATTTTCATCCGTAGTAATATTAGGGAATATGCCATTATCGTCAGCTTTAATCGTTTCTGATCCTTTACTTAAAAAAGCACCTTCCTTAGTTAAGAGCATCGCATAACCATTTTGACCGACTTTAATTGAAGAAACAATTTTCTGAACACTTGTAAAATCCATATCTCCTGTGGCTACTCCAATTAATTTTCCTGCGCTATCTCTTATCGGAGAAGTCGCAGTAATCATAGTAATACTAGATACTGGATCAAAATAAGGGTCAGACCATGCTACATTATTTTGAGTTTCACCAATAACATACCAACCCTCTTTAGTATTATCAACAAAATAATCTTCTGTATAGGTTACTGCACCCTCAACTTTATAAGCATATGGGCAAAAATATTCACCATCGTATTTGGATGCCATAAAAATACCTGTTCCTAGAGTATCTTCATTTGTCAAAGGCATTTCTTTTATTACGTTAACATAACCGGCTTTGTTATCAGGTGATATACCCAATCCTTCTACCGTTTTAGAAAGACCAATCGGAAGTTTTTCATGTGTTTGCATATGAGAATTAATATCAGATATCGCTTTTCCAACTTGTGTTTCAACCTTTTGGTTAATCTCAACCTCAATAATATTTTTAGAGCTAATTGTAATTATAAAAGCAAGAATTAAAAAAGTAATGACTACAACCGGAATAACTATCAAAAGTAACTTGCTTTGTATAGACTTAATGTTTTTAAACAATAGCCGTGTCCTCCTTAGAAATTTTATAGATACATTGTTTCAAATATAACATACCATACTTTGAAAATGAGTTGATAATAAATGCTGAGATATAACAGAAGCATAACTTATAACTAACTTAATGAGACCGAATTCGATACCCAGATATGTCTTTTTAAACAGTGAATTTATCAAAGCGTATACTCAGTCCGCTATGCTACCTTCGTAACCCTTGCGCAATCCTTTAGGATTGCATTCAGTGGGCGTTTGGACTCCCACTGAATTAGGAATATGTCCCCCCGCTGCTCACGACAATACTTAGCATTTATCCGCCGATATTTATTGGAGCTATGCCATATGTAAAAAAATAAAAGAGGCGTTAAATGCTCAAAAAACAGATTGCTTAATAGCACCTCCTTATTATTGGGGCATCAACCAACTGTACAGGTTCATTTTCTGGCACATTTTCTGTCAAACTTGAAACGATGACAATGGTTTAAACCAATATATTTGAAAATTTGAATCAATTTGGTTTTAAGCAGATGTACTGCATGAATTCTCATGGTGATCCTCTGCATGTTAACACTATTCTCAAATCTATAAAGAATGTAAATGAAAAATTTGATATGAATATTCGATTGTTTATGGAACCTTATGATTGGGATTAGTATGGTTTATCTGGCAAAGAAGATTGTCATGAATAATTTAAGTTAAAGTAAATTTCTCTATAAAGTATTGAATGTATTTTTCTTTTGGTTTGCTTTGATATGCGATACCATACTCAGCGGTCACCTGTTCCTGTATTGGTATTATCACGATATCCTTTGTATCTATAGGTATACAAAATTCTGGCAAAATCGCTATCCCATAATCTGCCTTTGCTAGCAATATCGCTACTTGATCATTTTCGCAAATAAAACCTAATTCATCTTGAAAATCAAGTATTAAATTCTCATGTGGTTTTGCTTTGTATTGATTAGGAATTAATCTAGGCGATAATCTAATTAGGCAATTGTCTTTTAAATCATTAAAAGTCAACTTTTGATAGTGACTCAAAGGTGAATTCTTAGACATGACTGCATATTTGGTAAGAATTTTTATTTTTTTAAAAGTACAATGCTTAATATCCTTAATCATATCTTTTGGTGTAAATATAATATCTATTTGTTTGTCATTAAATAGTGTAATAAGCTGTGAATAATTTTTTACTAGAACATCTGGATAAACTCTTGGATATTCTTTTTGTAAATTTGATAACACTTCAAATACACTGTTCAACTCTGCATTACTACTACAACCTATACGCAAAAAACTAATATTTCTAGTGGAAGCTTTTTTTACATGTTCTTTAGATATATCTATTTTCATTAATATCTCTCTTGCATCATTATAAAATGAGATTCCTGCTTCTGTTAATTCTACCACCTTCGGCGTACGGAAAAATAATTTTGCATTTAGTTCTGTTTCAAGAGTTTGAATATGATGAGTCACCGTTGGTGGTGATAAATAAAGTTCTTCTGCAGCCTTTGTAAAATTCAATTTATCTGCGACACATATGAAACATTGTAACTGTTGTGTATTCACCCACTCTCTCTCCTTTATCTTTTATTTATCATTTTATTATAAAACAATTAATGAAGTATCTCAATATATAATTAGATTAAATCTAATGATGTATTAGAATTCATCTAATACTATTAGTTTTTTTGAAATTCACTTTTCCTAATGATACTGTTAGAATGAAGTAGATAAATCAGCTTATTCACAATATCTTATCGAATACAAAAGGAGACTATATTATGCGTTATATTGTAACAGGTACAGACGGAAAACTTGCAGGTAGAATTGCAGAAAATATGTTAAAAGAAGTAAACCCAGTGGATTTAATATTTACATGCCCAAGTATTGAAAACTTAGACCCAGAAAAAAAAGCAACATGGGAAAAACTTGGCGTAACCGTAAAACAAGGCAATTATAACAACGTTGAAGAAATGACACAAGCGTTTGAAGGTGGCGATAGAATTTATATTGTTTCTGGAGTGCTTCTCGGAGAAGCAAGAGTGCAGCAACATAAAAATGTTGTTGATGCAGCAATTGCAGCCGGAGTAAAACATATTACCTACACTTCTTGTGTTGGTGCAAGTGATCCAGCATATGCTCATGTATATGTAACACCAGATCATACAGCAACAGAAACATACATTAAAGAAAAAACAGCTGAAACAGGCATTTACTACAATTTCATGAGAAATAATTTATATTTAGAAAATTACCTTACAGTAGGTGTTGTTTTTGCAATGATGTCTGGTAATAAATGGTATACTACGGCAGGTGAAGGAAAAGCTACTTTTATTCCAAAAGATGATAGTGCACGTGTAGGGACTGCTTTGTTGCTAGGAAAAGGAGAGAATAATACAGCTTATAATATATGTGGTCATGAATCCATTTCTCAGAGAGAACTTGCTGAAATAATATCTGAATTGTCAGGTATCCAAATTGAATACTGTCCAGTAAACCACGAAGCATTTTATGAGCACTTAGACTCGCTAAATATTCCAAGAGATTGGAATGGCGATTTTTCAAAGTCTCCTGTTCCATGGTGCTCAAATGATATGGTAACCAATGAAGCTAGTATTGCTGAAGGATTGATGAATGTAATAAGTGATGATGTAGAAAAATTAACAGGAGAAAAGCCTAAAGGTGTAAAAGAAATTGCTAATAATTTTAGTTATATTTGGGAACAAAGAATTACAAACTGGAAAGATATGAAATAGTACTGTAAGATGCTCACGGTAACTTTTCAGACTTCCAGATTCTAGTAAAACACTGATTAATACCGTTGCACTGTAAAAAGCATCTGCCAAAAGACTTTATTATTCTCTTTTGGCAGATGCTTTTCTCGGCTGGAATCGAATAGATCAGTGTTTTTCTTGGTTGGGCTCGATGTACCGACTAGATTGCGCCCATGCTGGGCACACCTAAAAAACAGCCGGTACAAGTAAAACTTTGTCAGACTGTTTCAAATACTAAACGATTGCTCTGTTTAGCTATTTCATATTTACAAAGCTATTTGCACTCTAAATTAAGCCCATTTCTTTACCGACTTTTTCAAAAGCTTCAACTGCTTTTTGGAGTTGTTCTTTTGTGTGACCTGCAGTTACCATGCATCTTACTCTTCCAGTGCCTTTTGGTACTGTTGGGAAGACAATCGGCGATACAAAGACACCATTCTCAATTAATTGCTTAGAGAACGCCATTGCTTTAGCTTCATCGCCTATGATAACAGGTGTGATTGGTGTTTCACTCTTACCTGTATTAAAGCCAAGTTTACCAAGGTTTTCTTTAAAATATTTTGCATTGTCCCAAAGTTTTATAGAGAACTCATCTGTTTCAATAAGCATGTTAACGCCTTCGATTAAAGCGCCTAAAGCAGCTGGTGGTAAAGAAGTACTGAATAAAATTGGACGTCCTCTGTGACTGAGCCATTCTTTCATGGTTTGACTGCCCGCAACATAACCACCGATCACACCAAGGGCTTTTGATAAAGTCCCGATTGAGAAATCTACTCTGCCGTGTAATCCAAAGTGATCTACTGTACCTCTACCGTGTTCCCCTAAAACACCAGAACCATGTGCATCGTCCACATAAGTCATTGCACTGTACTGTTCTGCAAGTGCCACGATTTCTGGCAATTTAGCGATGTCACCATCCATGCTGAAGACGCCATCTGTGATGATCAAAACATTCTCGTAATGATCTCTTTTTTCTTTTAAAATGCGCTCTAGATCCGCCATATCGCTGTGTTTGAAGACCGCTTTATCCGCCTTTGAAAGTTTCACGCCGTCTATAATAGACGCATGATTGAGTTCATCTGATATGATCAAATCGCCTTTGTCTGTGATCGCTTGAATCGTTCCCGCATTACAGTTAAAGCCCGATTGGAATACCATAACCGCTTCTTCTCGTTTAAACTTCGCAAGAACCGTTTCAAGTTCTTCATGAATGTCCATGTTGCCGACGATCGTTCTAACCGCACCAGCACCAACGCCATACTTTTCAACCGCTTTAATTGCAGCCTCTTTCATTCTTGGATTATTGGCAAGTCCAAGGTAATTGTTTGATGAAAGATTGATGACTTTTTTTCCATTTAAATTAATTTCAGCTTCGTTAGCGCCATCAAAAACTGGAAGTGATCTATACACGCCGTCCGCTTTAAGCCCTTCGATTTTTTCCTTTAAATACTTGAGTTCATGTACATTAGACATTTTCAGTTCTCCCTTCTAGTCCCATTCCAAAATAACTTTGCCAGATTGTCCGCTTTTCATGATTTGAAAACCTTCTTCAAACTTTGTGTAGTGCATTTTATGTGTAATAACCTTGGATACATCTAAACCCGATTGAAGCATTGCCGTCATTTTATACCAAGTTTCAAACATTTCACGTCCGTAGATGCCTTTGATAAACAAGCCGCCAAATACGATTTTATTCCAGTCTATCTGAGTATCAGGTGCTTGAATACCAAGCATTGCTATTTTACCACCGTGGAGCATGTTTTCGATCATGTCATTTAATGCGGCTCCATTTCCAGACATCTCTAGCCCAATATCGAAGCCTTCAGTCATCCCCAGTTCTGCCATAACATCCGTTAATTTTTCTTTCGCTGTGTTGACCGTTCTCGTTGCACCAAGTTCCTTTGCAAGGCCAAGTCTGTAATCGTTAATATCTGTAATGACGACGTTTCTCGCGCCGCAATGTTTCGCCACAGCGGCTGCCATCATGCCTATTGGGCCAGCACCTGTAATGAGTACATCTTCACCGATTAAATCAAACGATAGCGTTGTATGAACTGCATTTCCAAGTGGGTCCATGATGCTTAAAACATCTTCTGAAATGCGCTTATCACACATCCACACGTTACTTTCAGGAATCGAAGCATATTCTGCAAAAATACCTGTTCTATTGACACCAATTCCAACCGTATCTTTGCACAAGTGTCTCTTGCCAGCGAGACAATTTCTACAAACGCCACAGACGATATGCCCTTCTCCGGAAACAAGATCACCTACTTTAAAGGCTTTTACAAGTGAGCCCACTTCCACGACTTCCCCGACAAACTCATGACCAATGGTCATCGGTACTGGAATGGTGTCTTGCGACCACTTATCCCAATTATAAATATGCACATCTGTGCCACAGATTGCAGTTTTTTTCATTTTTACAAGTACATCTTTATCGCCGATTATTGGCATTTCAACATCTTCTAACCAAAGGCCCTCTTTAGGAAATTTTTTGACAAGTGCTTTCATTTTCGTGTTCATGACACCCTCCAAAACAAAAATATCGTACAATATAAAGTGACGTTCGTCCTCTATATTGTACGATGTTTTAGAAAGTTATGCAACACTATTCTGAATAATATAGGACGATAACGGCCTTCGTTTGATCTTCACTGACGTTCCTGTAAACGTGCGGCTTATCCGGTACAAATATAGCGGCATCGTCTGTTTCCAGAACGTTTACCATGTTCCCCATTTGTACTTCAAGTTTACCTTTTGTGACCACCACATATTCTTCTACGCCTTTAAAATGGGCATCTGATTTGTGTTCACTTTTACTGTCCAGTTCAATGACATAAATTTCAAACTTTCTCATAGGATCATATGGAAAATAGGTAAACAGTCTGTATTTGCCATCTTCTTGATCCACTTCGTATGAATCACTTTTTCGGACGATTCTCATTTGATCTCTCTCTTCATTGATGAGAGACGTAAAAGAGACCTTTAGCCCATCTGCAATTTTCCAAATAGTGCCCACTGAAGGGTTTGCTTCACCTTTCTCTATCTGAGAAAGCATGCTTTTACTAACCCCTGTTAGATTAGACAGATCATTTAAAGAAAGATGGCGATCTTCTCTTAACAGTTTCAAATTGCCTGCGATTAAACTATTGATTTCCTTCATTTCAGATCTCCTGTTAAAATGCTCAATATATTGAATCCATCAAGACATTTCATATTTTAACACATTCTTCTTATTTTATATTAACCATATGTGGACGTAATGTCAACTTTGATGCGATATTTGGATGTTGTGGCTTATATTTGTACAAGACACATATACAACAATGTTTCTAATTACCATTAACCTATAAATTTGCATGTCAATTTAATCAAGTTTTCATCAAGTTTCTTTATATTAGGAATTGTTTTTGATAGATGTAATCGTCCCATTATTTGCTTTACCTGTGACTGTATGCCATAATCATCGTCACCAATCTCATCCCAAGCACAGATATACGGATGTAATTTTGCAATATAGAGCTGTTGTCTAGGATTACCACGTTGAATATATGCCATCACCTGCATTGTAGATGCTTGATCCCAACCACGTGTTAACATAAATGCGTTCCATCTCTCATGCTCCATTTGCGATGCCTTTAACAACCGTTGATTATCTATATCCATTGCGCCTGCAGTGAGCCAGTTATGATATGCATCTGCGAGCCCTATTTCTTGCTCTAAATCACCATAGTAATACCATTCACTGAGCCTAATCCCAACTGCATATACGCGGTAAATTAAGTGAATTGCACACAATAATGAGCTATCTCGATTATATTGACGACTAAAAAATTCTTTATAAGCCCTTTTATAGGATTGAACATTTTCACTATCTGAATAATATGAAAGATGAATTGTTCTGGCCCGCTTTTCAAGCAGACCATTTACTAGTTCTTGATAAGTGTATAATTGTGAAAATGCTCCAAAGCAATGGATATTATAGTTACTAAACCAGTCATATCCCAAATCCTCATTCACCACTGCTAATTTCTTCGCTTGCCAGGCTAAATGTGAATCCTTACAATAAGCTGTTATGAATGGATTTCTTTTAAATGTAGGATCGTATTTCAAATACCATGTTCGTAAATCTGTTGCCAATTTTAAATTATAATGTTCATTATCCGTCCCAACTACAATATAATTTGCGGCTTTTAGTAACACGGAAATTTTTTTTTCGTCTTCCGACATCTCCAAATAGGAATAGGAAAACAATTCGTTAAAAAGATCACTGTTGAAATCGAATTTATAAAAAACAGGTATCACTCGTTTAATGGATTCATGAGCCTTATAAATACCTTGACACTCCCTACGAAAACGCGACTCTATACTTTTCACATTGGTATCTATAACTGTAATGGATAGAGATATGCCTTCCATATATGCAACCGATATTGCATCCTTAATCAACCATAAAACGCTCTCAGAACTCCCAAATAAAACCAATCCTATATTTTTAGGGGCCCCTTCTTTTAGACAGGGTAAGAACAATGGTGCTATTGATAATAATTTTTCTGCAGCATCTTTCGCTGGATCACAAATTCGAACTGCGAAGAAGCAATCGCGCATTCCACTCAGGACACTATCTAATATTAATGTTGCAAATTCTATTTCTGATTTTACAAAAAATCGAGATCGATTACTTAACCCAACAGCATCCATTTGCTCATAAACTTCTTCCTTTTTCAATTTATATAGATATTCTAAAAGGCTTACCGTTTCACTTAAATTCTGATCTTGATTTGGGTTAAATAAGAAAAAAAGCAGATCAGGTTCATACTCATTTAAATCACTTCCTAAATCCCCTACAACATAACGATTGAAAGAATTTGTTAAAAAAAACAATTCCCCTATAGCTAAGTAGTATTCAAATGCTTCGACCATTGGACCTTCATATATTTCAAAAATCCCCCCACTTTTTTCAACTTTTGATTTCAATGTTTTAGACTTTCGTCTTTGAATATTTTCTTTTTCTTCACAATCACATAAAATCACTTTCCAATCACTGCCTGGTAAAGTTTCGACAAATATCAGACTTTCTTGACTAATTGTATTTATAAAACATACCCGTGGAGATGGCACATACAAATTGTCAACAGCTCTCTCTTTCTGGGGTTTTAGGATCTCTTTTGGAAGTGTCTCATTCCAATTTAAATCCCATAAACGCTGTTTTGCATCTATACTTCCGTTTCTGGCAGCATTTTCATACCATCCTAAAGCCGTTGGGGGACAAAATCCTGATTCCTTAGTCTCCTTCTCTATGATAGTAGCTAACATATATTGACATGTCATATCCCCTTCTTTGGGGTTATCTAAGCATCCGCCACGTTCAAAATACTGCTTTGCAATATGAACATCTTTTGGATATCCAATATCCCCATTATAATAGGCACTTCCAATATCACGCAATGCTAGATTAAAATTATGCTCAGCTGAGCGCTCTAAATAATGACGTGCTTTATCTATTTGGCGCTCACACCCTATACCATTACGATAACATTGTGCTATTTCATAACAACCTTCAGCTGAGTTAACTGCACTTCTCTTAAAATAATAGATGGCTCCTTTTTCATCGATATTACAGCCATCCCCTATCTGCAACATTTTCCCAATACGACAAAAAATAATTGGATCACATATATCTTCTGCTACCTTGGTAAATAATATTAGAGCCTGATCACGATGACCTTCCTTATAAAGTAATTCTGCATATTTGCAAATACTTTCTGGTTCTTCAGCAGAATTTGAATTCAAATATATTGAATACTCTGGAAGCAATCTCGAATCTTCTTCTGGTAATATTAATTCCATAACTCCAGGAGCATATGGCCCTAATGCGACAAAAATAATTAGTCGTGATAATGCCCTAGATGGATTGATATCACAACAAAATTCAAGACGATTTAGGTACTTTGGATTTTGGATAAATACTGAAAATTTAATCACCAGCTCTTCTATTATAAATATCTTTAATTTATCATTTTCAAATTGAGGTTCCTCCTTTATATAAAGCTGTTTGTATACTTTTTCCTCCATAGCACTTAAGAGTTCATTTGTTGAATCTTTTAACATGCCACAAAGTTTTTTCATCAGTGGATTAGCATCTTTTTCACAATTTAAAAACCAACTTAAATAGGAACGTGATCTCTGTTTTATTTCTGCTGCGAGCTCTTCAGTAAAAAAAGTCTCAATTCTCTGGACTCGATCTAGTGACCTTTTGTCTTTATCAAAATTTAGAATTATATCTTCGTCATATAGCTTATCAAATATGGTATTTAAGGTTGGTAGATGCTTGCATTGATTCCAATATAACTTATCATTTTGCTTTCTCATTCATACGCCCCCCTTTTTTTAATCTTCAATATGCTATTCAATTCAATATAATCGAAACGGCATAATTGAGTTAATCAAGTTAACTGTTTTTGATAAAGTGTTAATGTATAAATTGTATCATGTTAATCTAACTTGAGCTATATTTATGTTACAAACAAACTCAAACAAATTAAAAAGGAGGAAAACAATGACGAACAGACAAAAACGCATTAGAGTATGGACATCCTATATTTCCCTCATGGATACAAAGACAAAAATCATATTACTAATTTTAATTCTCAATTCAAGTTTAAATGCTGGAATGTATGCTCTTTGTCCAATCTATTTAAGCGAAGCATGCGTCCTTATTTCTACCCAATCTACAGAAACATCCAAACAAGTTGTGAAATTAGTACTACTTCTATTCTCTTCTGAAATTCTAAGTCAACTTCGTCGAGTTACTGCTGACTGTATGATTTCAAGGCAGGAACGCCTTCTGAGAATTGAAAGTATGCATAAATTACTTCGATTGCCCGTTAGCTTTTATAGTCAATCGATGAGTGGTGAGCTTACCGCTCAGGTAAATCAGGCAACTGCCGGTTTCAGCCAGTTGCTCAGATTATTTTCAAACGACATCGTTCCAGCTGTTCTGACCTGTATCATGGTTATTATTGAGGTTTTGAATCACGCACCTAAAGTTTTTTCTATTGTCATGATTCTTTATTTGTTCTTATCAATTCTAATCAGCAACTTTCAGATAAAATCACAAAATGGGATTCGAGAGCAAATAATATCGAAGAAAGCTTCATTAGACGGTTTATTTTGTCAATCAATTCAAAATATTGAATTAATCCGAAGCCTAAACGGTGATAATTTTGAGTATAAACGACTTACACCATTTGCTGTGAAAATTCAGGATATCGAAAGCAAACATCATCTATTCATGGGGAGCTTTGACAGTGTCAAAAAAACAACTCAAATAATATGTTTTGCTACTCTGCTGTTTATTTGCTTTATTTACACACAGCAAAATCAAATACCAAGCAGTATGACTTTCACAATTGCATTGCTCTTTCAACAGTTAATCGCACCCGCTGAAGGTATATATCGATGTATGGATGAACTCGTTAGTTGTCAAATCAAATCCAAAATTTTGACGGAAATACTACATCAACAAGAGGACGTTGTTTTTATTAACAAAACGATCATTCCAAGTAAAGATTCTAACACTCTCCTTTATGTATCCAATTGTGAGATTCAAGAACCAAACAAAAGGCAAACAATTTCGAAGCCACCCAACTTCACTCTCGTTTCAGGCGATATTGCTATACTCAATGGTCCAACTGGTTGCGGTAAGACTTCTGTAGTACGTGCACTAAAAGGCTATTATCCTTACACTGGAGAGATTTTCTTGCATGCCATTCAAATTAAAAAATTATCATCTGAAGCACTTTCAAGCAACATTTTCTATGTCCCACAACGAACACTTTTCTTCCAAGGGACCGTTCGAGACAACCTTCTTTATGGCATTACAGAATTTGTAACCGATTCAACATTGAAAAGAGCATTACAGAAGGTTCAGCTATACCTCGAACTTGAGAAATTTGGAAATCCGTTGGATCACCCAATATATGAGGATGCAAATAATCTATCCGCCGGCCAAAAGCAGAGGCTATCACTTGCTCGAACATTTTTACACAGTTTCCAATTACTAATATTAGATGAGTCTACTGCAAATATTGATGCCCATACTACACAACTCATTTTATTCGAAATCGAAAATTGGGCCAAGCAGCAAAACAGCGCAATACTTTATATCTCACACAATCCTGAAATTATGAATCGATGTCAAAAAGTGATCGACATTGACCCAAAATCCATTGCTAATCAGCAAATGACTGCTTGATTATAAATTTAAATTTGATTAGGAGGTTCCTCATGAAAATGAATATCAGAAAAACAAACGATGGAAACCACATCACATCACCGCTTCCCCCTCATAAACGCAACCAAATTCTTACGCTTGTCCCAGATGAAAATGATTTCAAAGACATGGCACAAATATTTGAAGATCCAGATACTACATCTGCTGTCTGGACCATTATTGAAAGCGCTCCACCTGAAATAAAAGTCTTGTTTTTCCTTCAACTGCAAACTTGGCAGGAAACCCATTCTCTAACAGAAGAAAGAGAGGTGTTTTAAATGAATATGCGTTTTGAATCCCCCGTGTTGGGTCAATTAAAGCATAAATTGAAGTCTATTTTCCCTGATAATGAGGATTCTATCATGGCGGTGCTTAGCACCGCTCCAGATGAAATGATTATACTAACCGCCATGATGATCAAAAACTTGAAAAATAATAACACCGAACAGGAGGAAACCACATGAATAATGTTATTTCAACTATAGAAGAAATTGGTTTTTTTGAGACCATGCAGCTAATTCAGCCACATCTAATTGACACTATCGTCTCCGAACAAATTCTTATGGAATTGCCCATGTGTGCAGAGGATGATATCCAATCTCGCATCTCTGATATTGTTGAAAAACTGGAGAATTGTCCAAAGCAAAATCTACTCTTTATATCCCCAGAACTTGCTTTAATTGAACGTCTTGCAGCTCGAAATAGCCAACATCATATAATAATAGCACTTCCATGTGATTTGGAACCAGTTGTGGTTGAACGTATTCAAAACAATATGCCTCCTGGAGTTAATGTGTCCTTTTTAAAAGAGCCTTTCTATCCAGATAATTTTTTACCCAGCAGTAGTGCAATTATTGCATTTGGATTTGAAAATAATTCACGTGCAATGCTCCTTCCACGCTTTTATAGGCTTATGGAGCGATATAGCTCGTTTATGGGTCGAAAAATTTTTATTCCTTGCTCAGAAAATTCAGTTTCGCGTCCATTTCAATGGGTGGAACTATATAAGGAGGTAATGTTCAATGATCAATTCTGATATTAAACAATGCAAGCACAATCAACCTAATAGATTATCAGGTGAAACCGTATCAAGAAAAACCTTACTCGAAAACCTGTTTCCAAAAGGTGCTAGAGCTGGCATTGCCATATGCACCATTTTCATGTCAGCAACTATTTTAAGTTTATTCTGCCGCATTCCTGTAAAAAAAATTATGTCCAACTATTCATATGACGTGATTATAATTCTGATGATTATGGAACTCTTTACAAATTTAATTGCTCGTACTGGAATCATGGAATTTCTAGCAACAAAATTAGCTGTCAAATCAAAAGGACATAAGCGGATCATTGCTGCACTTTTTGGTATACTCATGTTTCTTATCAGTTCAACCTTGAACAATATCACCGCCGTTATGATGATCCTTCCAATTATTTTTGTACTCTTAAAAGCAATTGATGTAGATCGTCATTACATCAACGTCTTATTTAGTATTATTTTAGCTCTTAGCAATACCGGTGGAGCAGCAAGTCCTATTGGTGATTTTCCCGCCATTGTAATTATGACCTCAGGTATTACAACCTTTTTAGGTTATGTAAGCCATGCGTTCCCACTTTTCGCTGTCACAAGTATTATTATCATTTTCTTTTGGACTCGATTCATCAAAGAAGAACCTGACGGCGAACATGCACGAGAGCTAGCAGTATCCTTCTTACAAAGTCAATATAAATATGTTAAAGTTCGCTGGGATTTATTGGGCCCCATCTGTCTGATTTTCGCGAGCATGTTTCTTGCATGGAGTTTAATTGATCAAAATACGATTCCTCCTGAGATCATTGCTATTCTTGGATATGTTTGCGCCGCTGCATTTTGCGCCTTGAAGCGTGTGCCGGTCTTACAAGATATCAATTTGAAATCAGTGCTCTTAATTGCATCTTTTCTATACTTTGCAACTGTTATAAGTCAGACAGGTATTCTCGCTAATTTAGCTTATACCTTACAAGGGCACATTCAAAATCCAATGTTACTCTTAATCATCATCATGCTAATGACCTCCATCTGTTCCGGAATTTTCAGTGCTGGTCCAGCTGCTGCAGCCATAATGCCCATCATTGTCCAACTTTGTAATGGACCATTTGCTTCACAGACAACCTGGGTAGCAATTGCTTATGCTGCAAGTATTTGTGCAGGCAGTTCATTTTTTATGTGGAGTGCCACTGCTGGATTTATCCTTAGTGAGAAAGTAAATGAAGCTAACATCTGTAGTTCTAACGGAACCCATCTAATATGGAATATTCTCTCCTATCTTCGCTTTGGTTTAATCAATTACTTGCTTCAGATGAGCATTGCAATAATATGGATTCTTGTTGTTTGTTCAGTATAATGCAGTTATGAGCTATCATCATGTGAAAATCCGCATGCCGATAGCTCATAATTTGCCAACTGTTAAATCCTCTGAATAATGACTACTTAACCGCTGTTCATATACATTTTTTTCATATTATATCACTAGTGTTGCATAAAAAATAATTGCTCATGTCAAGCCTATAAACAAAAAAATATATATACATTATAAGTTTTTTATGGTTAACAATCACATTTAATGTCGTTCTGCAAATGAAAAAAAATAGCAGCTAAGCTAAAATAGTTCTTGCTCAAATTTTTTCATAAAGTGACATTTTACTATTGGATTAAATTAGTGTATATCGTTTTCCAGTTCAATTTTTTCGAAATATTCGCAGATTCTATCAAATTCTTGTATATAGTTATTTTTTCGCCTGCCCTTTGAAGTCTTTGATGGCCGTTTTCTTAATTCAGCTAAGAAGTCTCCAAACGGATTGAAAATACAGGCTTTCAGTATTCTTACAAACGTCAGTAATGAGCCATTATAGTCTTCTTTAAGTTTCGCCAGAATCAAAAGACAGTAGGTAATAAGTGCAATAAATATTTGGTTTTCCACAGCGTTGGCACTTTTCCCATAGAACACTTTTATTCGACAATGCTGTTTTATCCATTTGAAAAACAATTCGATTTTCCAGCGCAACCTATAAATATCAGCTATTTCTTCTGCTTTCTTATCAAAATTATTGGTGAGGATCACAAGAAGATTTCCCTTTAAGTCCAATGTTTTTATAAGTCTCACATGATTTTTCATTTTGGTTGTTAGATTACCCAAAAGCACTTTTTCATCACTGATAACGACACTATTTTCCTCTGTTTTAAATGTTTGTACTTTTTCAATGATTGAATTTGATTTTAACCGTGTTACAAAGTAAATCTTTTGTTCACAGTAAATATCAAATTTCTTATAATCCACATAAGCGCGGTCCATTACATTGATAGCACCTTCTTCGGATATCACCAAATTGTCCATTTGCTTTTTATCTGCTGGACGTGCATTCGTTATGATCGCTTTATCTGGCAAACTAATATCATCGCAAAATTTCAATCGCAAATGGAGCTTGATCCCACTTTTTGTTTTTCGAAAATCKGCCCATGGATACTGAGTTATACACATACTTATCGTTGATGAATCAATCATATACAAATTACCTAWAGAGGATTTAACTGCATTTGGCTTCAAATAGATATGTGCATCTTTGACGACTTGATTAAACATCTGCTTCATATGATTTGGATTGAGACTGTTCAATTTTCTAGAAATTTGTGAATGACTTGCGGACTCAAGACCTATGGCATTTTGTAAGGCAACTGAACTATTCAAGTGTTTTGATAGTGCTCTGACTGATTCAAATTCCATAATTTGAGCAAATATCATAAGCGAAATAAATCGTGAACTGGTCAATTTCTTGATATACTTATCAATTMCAAAAGATTTTAAAATTGTTAGTGACTCTTGTAATGAATTTATGATARAATTAATWGYGGTGTTCTTGTTCATATTTTTTTATCCTTTCTTTATTCAAGATAGTTTAGAAAAATTTTGAGCAAGAACTATTTTTATACTCATTCCTAGTTTACCATATTATTTAATTCAAAAAAATACTTGACTTTCTGTTAATTTTTTTTATGCAACACTAGTGATATTATATAGTAATTTAAAAATCATCTGAAGTAAGTGTACGTCCATTTAGTTGACTATTAGCAGTTGATATGAGTTCATTCAGTGTCAGGCAGGGCCAGATTATTGTTCCCCCATCTGCATAGCCAGCAACAATTTCAGTTCCATCATCGCTGATTGCAGTTAGTGCATTACTTGATGTACTTTTTAACACCATCAGTTTTTCATAGTTATCAGAATCCATACCAATTATATTTCCATTTCTATATGCTACAATTATTTTGCGACCATCATGACTGTATACGACATTATTTACGGCATCACCATCAATAGGATCTCTTATTTCTTTTAAAATTTTATAACTTGGCACCTCCCATATTATGACTTGTTCGTCGTAAGATCCCGTAATAAGCCTTTTTTCATCGGGGCTGAATTCAATGGCACTTACAGCGGAAAAATGTCCACTCAGCTTTATTTTATCTCCGTTAACCGTGTTCCATATTATTATATTTCCATCTGATAATCCCATCCCAATAAATTTGGTGTCCTGAGTTATGGCCACGCTTTTCACTTGTCCACCTAAATAGTCCAATCTACCCATAATGACACCCGTTTCTATATTGTGTAATATGATTGAACCCTTGCCGCCAGAAACAATCATTTTGGCATCTGAACTAATTGTAGTACAGTACACTTCACCTTTATGTCCCTCTAGGCGTTTCAATAATGTTAGCGTTTTCGAATCATAAATACCTACAGAACCATCTGATTGACCTGTTACAAAATAATCTCCATTTTGACTGACAGATATTGAATAAATAATACTCCCTATATCGTCAATGCTTCTTAATAACATGCCATCACTCAAATTGCATATTCTCAATTTTTTATCTCTTAACCCAACATAATATTCATTTCTATTGGCATTAATCGCTAAACTTGACGTTCCATAATACAAATTTTGTTCAGTATACTTCTCTATTGAACCAACTACATCAAAAACATATGCCTTACTACTATCTTCTGCCCAGGCAACGATATACTGCCCCTCACTACTTGAGGTTATTCTAATTTTGCTACCCAGATCGATATCCTTTTTTACTATCAATCGCTCACTTGCCATATCAAATATACTAACAGAACCCTCATAAGAACCTAATATCAAGTATTTATTATTATTTGAGATAATAGCGCAATTCACAGAATAAACATCTTCTATTGTTTTTAACAATTCTCCACTTTCTACATCCCAAACTTTTGCAGTTTTATCCTTTGAACCCGTTATAATATATTTTCCATCAGAACTAAAACAAACACTATTAACAGCTGATGTATGACTTTTCAAAACCTTAACGATATTTCGGCTCTCTATATCCCATACTTCTACAGCTCCATCCTCAAAAGAAATTACCATTTTTTTGCTATTTGGACTAATATTTAAGTCCAATATGTTCCTTGATCTTTTCTGTAACTGCTCTAATAAAGCCCCTGAGCTCATATCCCATATTATTACAGAATCGTCATAGGAACTGGTTGCAATGTACTTTTTATTTGGACTAATCACAATTCTATTTACATATGCAGTATGTCCAATAAGCTCATGTTTAATTTCATCATTTACATTATCAACAACAACAAGATCTCCCACGTCAGTCCTTAAAACAGAAATTTTGCCATCAGATGCCATCGCACCATTGGATGGACTTTTCCTAGAGCCAATATGGTTTTGCCTACCTGTTTCATTAATTTTTTTACCACTTTGAACATCCCAATCAATTACGTTACCATCTACAGATAGGGTTGAAATAATATTATTTTTCTTAACGACAATATTTTCAATATCAGATGTACTATTTAAAGTAGTGACCATATCTCCAATATTTCTAACAAATGCTGCGTTCAATATTGCTTCAGCTTTAGTTGCAAGCAAGTTATATTCAAACATCGTCTTGTCTAGATTTTTTAATGCTTCTAAAGTTAGCAAGGACGCCTTTATTCGATCCCCATTTTTAATCTCTAGTTTTGCAAGCCCGAGTGTTGAAAAAGCTAATTGTTGCTTCGCTTTTAAAGCATTTGTATTTGCAACTTCTTTTTGCATCTCCGCCTCAACTGCATTTGCATTTGCAATATTTTTTTGATTTATTGCATCTTCTGCATTAATATTTGCACGCTCTCTCTCGTCCTCAGTATCTTTTTTTTGAATTTCAAGTGCTTTATATGCATTACTGAGTTCTAAAATTGTATTACTGAGTTCCATATTCGCATTATTAAGTTCCATGTTCGTTTTATTAAGTTTCAAATTTTTCTTATAAGCATACCCACCAAAAGATACACCCAAAACAGTCACTCCCAGCATCGCCATTACTATTAACTTAATAAGCTTCTCTCGTTGTCTTTGACGCAAGTCATTGCGATTGCATCCCAAAATTGAAGCAAATATTTTATATTTTTCCTCTTTAAGTTTTATAATCGTTTCTTTTTTAAGTTGCTTAAGCACATCATTTTTTGCTTTCTCAATAACCTCATAGCCTTTAAAATCACTACTTTTTACACTCGCAGGTCGAATATCTGCTGCTAAGTATTCATTTGTAAAAAACTTCTGCATTTCACTACTGACATTTATATTATTCGCACCCATATGCGGTTTAAGAAAAGATTCAGAAGGCTCTCCCTCAACTTGTAATGGAATGATTTTTTCAGGTCCATGAAAACGGATAAATGCCTCAATTTCATCAATTACATAATCTGACAAAGGTGTTCTTTTAGAACAAATGACAATAAGATATCTTGATTTTCTAATGTTTTCACGTATTGCCTCCGTCAATACTGGAGCACAAGCTAAGACCTCTTGATCTAAAAACACATTCAGCTTTTGAGCACCATCTGCATTTCTATATTCTTTTGGTACTTTAAAAGCCTCAAACATCAAATATAAGGCGGATGCAACACTGACATCAGGTTCAATATGCCTATAACTGATAAACGCATCATACATAATATTTCTTTCTGAGTTTTCTGTTTTCATTGACAATACTCCTACTTTTACTCATTGCGTATATGTAATTACTTACAATAAATTCTCTTTTAAATAGAAAATTGAGATCTATCATTATACTTTTACATTTGATTATATCTTGAACTAGAAAAAAACTCAAGCTCCTTTGCGGGTATCACAGGGTTACTATTTTTATATAAAATTAGAATTATGACGTCATGCGAACTCCTTGAATTTATGGTATAATTTTATTAGTAACCACTGAGGAGGATATTGGATTGAAAATCAAAGAATTACTCACTGAAGCACCTATTACTTTAGGACCACAAAACACTTTATTGGAAGCGATTCATGTTTTTGAGGCCTCTGATGCCATACTTGGCATTCCTGTTGTCGATGACCACGGACATTTGATTAACCTTGTTATAGAACAAAGTCTATTAGTTGCACTTTCAAGGGGTGCTTTATTATCTGACACGCTCGCAACTCTACCCTCAAGAAACCTCACGCCGATCAACCAGAATATGCTCATTGAAGACCTTCAGAACTTTATAATGGATTTATATGTTTTTGTCAATGACGAAGGTCAAGTTAAAGGTGTTCTTAATACAGATACACTTAACATTGCGCTCATCAAAAACAAAATGCATGAGCTCAGTGTTTTAGATGCTTTTTTTGAATGCTCCTACGATGGTATTTATATCACCGATGGCAAGGGAAACACCCTTAGAATCAATAAATCCTATGAGCGCATTACAGGGTTAAAGCGTGAAAATTTGCTTGGAAGAAACATGAAGGTTTTGGTAAATGAAGGCTACATCTCTGAATCGGGTTCACTCTCCGCGTTGACTTCAGGCAAAACCGTCACCCTATCACAAACTTTCAAAAGTGGCCGAAAAGGCCTTATTACAAGCACGCCTGTTAAAAATGACCAAGGCGATATCACCATGGTTGTCACCAATGTACGTGACATCACGGAATTGTCTGACCTCAAAAACAAACTCGAAGAAAATATAACTTTGACTGAAAAATACCATTCTGAAATCGAAGTGCTCAAAGCACAGTTTCTACAAACGCCGGGCTTAAAAGCGGAAGATCCCAAAATGCTCGAAATACTAAATCTTGCAATGAAAGTTGCTAAACTGGATTCGACGATCTTAATTTTAGGAGAAAGTGGGGTTGGTAAAGAAGAAATCGCCAAGTTCATACATAAGAATAGTCCTCGACATGACCGTTCGTTCATTAAAATCAATTGCGGTGCCATCCCGCCTAATTTGATTGAATCGGAACTTTTTGGTTATGAGAAAGGCGCTTTTACAGGTGCAAGCGCAAACGGTAAAAAAGGGTTGTTTGAAGTGGCTGATGGCGGCACCTTTTTCTTAGATGAAGTTGGTGAACTCTCTCTTGATCTTCAAGTCAAACTGCTTCGTGTCCTTCAAGAACAAGAAATTACAAAGGTAGGCGGCGCTCACCCCATTTCCATTGATATCCGTATTATTTCTGCAACAAACCAAAATTTAACCGAAATGGTGAAAACTAAGCGCTTTCGCGAAGATTTATTCTACCGTTTGAACGTCATCCCAATTGCCATTCCACCTTTGAGGGAACGAAAATTGGATATTTTTCCACTCGCTAACCATTTTCTGAAAAATATCAACAAAAAATACAACTGGGATAAAACATTTACCCGCGACACCTTGGACGTCCTTTATGCTTATGATTGGCCTGGTAATGTGCGTGAACTGGGGAACATTGTTGAACGCGCTGCAGTCATGGCGAACAGCAATCAAATTAAGACCGATGATTTATCAAGTACCATCACAGCCATGGGCGCTTCTGCCACATTGTTTATGGATGCCGATATTATGCCTCTAGATAAGGCAATCCGCATTGTGGAAGAAAAGCTTTTAACGCAAGCCTATACTCAATATGGCAATGTTAGAGCTGCTGCAAAAGCACTGGGAATTTCACCCGCCACCTTTGTGCGTAAGCGCCAAAGTATAAAGGATTAATTACTTTATATCCTATGAACATCAAAAAGGTGGTGAGTCATGTATTTTCACAACTTACCACCCTTTTTTATGGGTATTTCATTTTTTTGCTTTTAATATTTCATAACGTCAACATGGCCATATGTCTGCATGTTTTTAGCAGCGTGGACTGCCTTGTTCATAAGTTCATCACACCCCACAACGCAGTTGACGAGCCCTAACTTTAGGGCTTCTTTGGCATCTAAGAGTCCCCCCGTGTACACCAATTCTTCTACTCTATTTGTACTGATAAACTTTAAAAACCGTTGTTTTCCTTTAAACCCCGATATAATATTGAACCACAATTCTGGTCTGCCAAACTGAGCTTTTTCATTGGCAATACGCATATCGCAACACAGTGCAAGTTCACAACCACTCCCTAAGGTGAGCCCGTTAATCGCTGCAATCGTCGGTTTACGCATCTTTTCGATTGATCTAAAGGCTGCTGTTCTTACATCTCCAAAAATAAGCGAACGCCTAGAATGCATCTCAATCATCTCAGAGAGCTCAACCCCATCTGCAAAAATATCACCTTCACCCGTTATGATGAGGACGTCGACTTCAGCATCCAGTTCAACCCATTCCACCAATTTCATCAGTTCTTTAAACAACAAGCTGTGGAATATCTTGCATTCATCCTCGCGTGTAATCTTAGCAACCGCGATTCCAGCTTCTTTGAACAGTGATATCGTTTTGAAATCCAAAATGGCCTCCTTTTGATCATCAATACATGCTTCGTTTTAGAATAAGCGCTTGTAGATATTCAAAATTTCATCTTCAGATAATGGCACATAGTTGTTTGCAAGAAGTCTTTGTTGCTTTTCAATGACACTGGTTGTAAAACCTTGAATTTCTGCCTCTTTCATACCATATTCTTTAAGTGGCTTTTTACTCAAAAGATTATCAAGCACCTTTTCGATCGCATTGTAAACCTCTTCTTTTGCCACACCTAATATAGAGGCTAATGCAGCATTTAAGGGGTCAATCTTGCCATTTGGATTCTTTTTATTATAAACTTTAAAAACTTCTGTGAAAAACTGATAATTTGCTTCACCATGTGGTACATGAAAAGCCGCACCAAGTGGATAAGATAACGCATGAACAGCACCTACGCCCGCATTTCCAAAGGCAATCCCAGCAAAATTACTTGCCAAAATAAAATCTTCTAAAAGTTCTTGACGATGATCAGGGCCGTTCTCAACAATTGCCATAAAACCTTTCATCAGCGTGTCTATTGCTCTCATACTGATCATTTGTGTAAATTCATTAGCCTTAGGGGATACATAAGATTCAATCGCATGGATCAAAGCATCAATCGCACTAAATATAAAGAAGTTATACGGTAACCCTTTGAGCAATTCAGGGATCAATACGGCGTGGTTTGCATAGAGTTCATCCATGGCTAAACCCATTTTAGTATGTTTTGACTTCACTTCAACAATGGATAAATTCGTCACCTCGCTACCTGTCCCGCATGTGGTTGGCACGATGATGAGTTCTTTATCTTTAATAAGCTTGATGTTGCCTTCAAACATGTCCAAAGTATTGGTCACATCTTTAAAAATCAACAGTTTAGCGATGTCAATTACCGTTCCACCGCCCACCGCGATGACACGGTCATATGGTTTCGCCTTTACGGTTTCATGAATTTTGTCGACCATTTCATCAGACGGTTCACCAGCACCGAACTGCTCTTGCATAACAAAGTCTGATTTTAAATTTAAGGCCTTCATATAGGGGTCATATAAAAATTGATGGGTCAAAACCAAGTCTTTTTCACCTATTGAAAATGCTTCGGCGAAACTTTTGAAGTCATCAAATTTGTTAATCTGTGTTGGCAAATTAAAATATTTCATGAGAAACTCCTCTCTTAAATAATGCTATTCTAAATAATGCTATTGTTTCAGAGCAATGGATTAATAGTTGCCTTGAGCCATCATAGCTTCAGCCACTTTAACAAAACCAGCAATGTTTGCACCCGCAACTAAGTTATAACCAAAGCCATATTTAGCAGCAGCTTCTGCAGCATTTTTGTGGATGTTTGTCATGATTTGATCTAATTTAGCATCAACTTCTGCTTCTGTCCATGATAATCTCATTGAGTTTTGGCTCATTTCAAGCGCTGATGTCGCAACACCACCTGCATTAGCAGCTTTTGCTGGTCCTACAGTAACGCCTTTTTCTAACAAGTAATCAACCGCTTCGTTTGTACATGGCATATTAGAGGCTTCACAAAGGAATTTTACGCCGTTTGCTACGATTTGCTGAGCGTGCTCAAGTCTGATTTCGTTTTGAGTTGCACATGGGATGACGATATCTGCCTTAACGCCCCATGGTCTTTCGCCTGCGAAGAATTTAGAACCTGCAAATTTCTCTGCATAAGGTGCTACGATGTCTTTGCCGCTTGCTCTTAACTCTAATAAGAAATCAATTTTCTCACCAGCAATACCCGCTTCGTCTAARATGTATCCGTCTGGACCTGAAATCGTGATGACTTTTCCGCCAAGTTCWGTTACTTTGATMGCYGTACCCCAAGTRACGTTACCAAATCCTGATAATGCAACTGTTTTGCCTTCGAAAGTTTCGCCTTTAGCTTTTAACATTTCTCTTGTGAAGTATGTGACACCAAAKCCTGTTGCTTCTGGTCTGATTAATGAACCCCCATAAGATAAACCTTTTCCTGTTAAAACGCCATTTTCGAAAACGCCTTTAATTCTTCTGTATTGACCATATAAGAATCCGATTTCTCTTCCGCCTACACCGATGTCCCCTGCTGGAACGTCAACGTCTGGTCCAATATGTCTATATAATTCAGTCATGAAGCTTTGGCAAAAYCTCATAACTTCTGCATTAGATTTACCATTTGGATCGAAGTCTGAACCCCCTTTACCGCCACCGATAGGCAAGCCAGTTAATGAGTTTTTCAARATTTGCTCGAACCCTAAGAACTTAACGATGCCGATGTATACCGATTTGTGGAATCTTAAACCACCTTTGTAAGGTCCRATAGCGCCATTGAATTGAACTCTAAAGCCTCTATTGACTTGAAGTTTACCAGCATCATCCACCCAAGGTACTCTAAAAGTGATTTGTCTTTCTGGTTCTGCAAATCTTGCTAATAAGTTGGCTTCAATGTACTCTGGATGTTTTGCTAATACAGGTTCTAAAGATTTGAAAACTTCTTCCACTGCTTGTAAAAATTCTGGTTCGTTAGCATTTCTCATTTTAACTTGTTCAAATACCTCTTCAATATACTTCATTTCAAACATCTCCTTTAAAATGATTTTGAGGGGGTTCCCTCGCGGTTGTCAGCAACCAAATTTTTTCTTACCCTTAAAGTTTGTTAAAATTTTGTTAATCGTCCTAACGAGTAAATTTTAACATATCCCTTTAATAGTGTAAACTAAAAAAAGGCATAAAACTATAAATTTTTTGCAACAGTTGTGAATTTTTCTGTATACTTTCGGGACTCCAAATATCCCCCTGCGGGACCAAATTCCGCAGGGGGCGTACACCTCAATTTTAGATAAGAAAAGCCTTCTTTTTTACAAATCTAATTTTATGCCCTTTGTTAATTGATAATGATTTTCAATATACTTAACGGTATTTTATTACTTTTTCTTTTTTTTTTGTTGTTCAAGCGTTTTTTTGAGTATTATAATGATAGCATGACTTGAAATTAAAGTTAAATATAATGAGGAGGTACTTCCCATGTACGTAATTAATGATTCTTGTATTTCATGTGGCGCTTGCGAGCCAGAATGTCCAGTTAACGCAATTTCTGCTGGTGATAGCATTTATGTTATCAGCTCAGAATGTATAGATTGTGGTGCTTGTGCAAATGTTTGTCCAGTTGATGCACCTCAACCTGAGTAATTTAAGCTGAAATCACAAAGAAAGAGCCTAAAAGTCACCCTGTGACCTTTAGGCTTTTTTAGTTTTGATTATGCGTTAGCGTATCAAAATCCAGTTTCGAACGAACCCTCTAACCCTTATTGAGATCGTATTTTTCTGTATGGTACTGGACTATTTTACTTAAAAATTTCAATATGGTCTTTTCTTCATTTATGGTGATATCATTTAAGATAAATTCCATCTCAGAAAGCTGTGCATCGAGAAGTGTCCTAAAAAGATTTTCACCCGATTCTGTAAGTTCTATCCATTTTTCTCTTTGATCAACTTCACCTTTTTTCTTTTTAACGAGCTTCATACGGATCAGATTTTTTACAGAAACGTCGATTAAGTTGCGATCCAGTTCCAATGTTTTAATCATCACACTCAACTGAATCTGGGAAACTTCTCCCACGGTTTTAATCAGCAGTATATCCAATAAGCTCATTTGATGAATCAATTCTGATGGATAAAATCCATTTTTATCTTGTGACATAATCTTGATCAGCATTCGATCCATCATATGCGAAATTTCTCTTGTATAATTTGCCATATGCCATCCTCTAGAGTGCTCGTGTCGTCCAGATTTCTTAAGGCTTTACAGCTTATTATCTCTTGACGATAACCGCTTCGCCCATACCGCCGCCGATACAAAGTGTCGCTAAACCGTATTTAGCATCTTGTTTCATCATCTCGTGAATGAGCGTCACAAAAATTCTATTACCAGATGCACCAATCGGATGACCGATTGCGATTGCACCCCCATTGACATTCACTTTGCTTTTATCTAAACCAAGCTCTTTAACCACCGCTAATGCTTGTGCAGCAAAGGCTTCATTCGCTTCAATGACATCTAAATCGGCCACAGTCAAATGCGCTTTTTTAAGTGCTTTTTGCGTTGCTGGAATCGGGCCAACGCCCATGATAGAAGGATCTACGCCAGCGGACGCATGAGAAACAATTGTACAAAGCGGTTTAAGGCCGAGTTCATCTGCTTTTTCTTTACTCATGACGATTACGCACGACGCCCCATCATTGATACCAGATGCATTTCCTGCAGTCACTGTACCGCCCTCTTTTTTGAAAGCAGGTTTAAGTTTTGCGAGCTGCTCTGGTGAAGTTTCCTTGATGTACTCATCTTGATCAAAGCAAATTGGATCCCCTTTTCTCTGAGGAATCATTACAGGAATAATCTCATCTTTGAACTTTCCACTTGCTCTTGCTTCAGCTGCTCTCTTTTGAGAAATGTAAGCAAACTCATCTTGCGCTTCTCTAGTAATGCCCCATTTTTCAGCAACATTTTCTGCAGTAACACCCATGTGGTAGTTGTTAAACGCATCCCATAGGCCATCGTTCACCATAACATCACAAATTTCGCCATTGCCCATACGTTGTCCCCAACGCGTACTCTTAAGCGCATAAGGTGCCATGCTCATGTTTTCAGTACCACCGGCGATGACAACATCATTGTCGCCTGCAATAATGGATTGAACTGCTAAAGAAACTGTTTTAAGACCAGATCCACAAATCATGTTCACAGTGGTACAGGGTACTTCTACGGGGTAACCATTTTTAATCCATGCTTGTCTTGCAATCCCTTGTCCATGACTTGCTTGTAATACCGATCCAAGGAGTACTTCGTCTACTTTTTCTGGCTCAAGTCCAATTCTCTCTAGAGCACCCTTGATCACTATTGCGCCTAAATCTGCTGGATGAATCTCTTTAAGGGCTCCTCCAAAGGAACCTACCGCCGTTCTAACGGCACTAACAATTACAACTTCTTTCATGTTTTTAAACCTCCCTATTTTTTTGTGTGACAATCCCTAGTGTTATTTTACCAAAAAAAAGAGACAAGGTCATCCTTGTCCCATTACTTTTTCAGTTTTTTAACAATTTATTTTCACAACACAGTCCTTTTTCAGATTATGCCTTTAAAAAATAAGAAAGTGTGAGTAAATTGTCAATTAAATGTACATTTTCAACAATTATATCCTCTTTGACTTTTAAATCGATTGGAGCAAAGTTCCAAATCGCCTTAATGTTGGTTTTCTGAATTCGATCTGCAACGTCTTGCGCACCATCTCGGTTGGTACAAATATAGACAATCTCAACATTGTTCTCATTGACAAAAGTTTCAAAGGCGTCCATATCGATTACTTTAACATCATTGATGGTAAGACCAATGATTTTAGGATTGATATCAAATAAACCTTTTAACTTAAAGCCTAAACGATCAAAACTTGTATAATTAGCGAGTGCCTGTCCTAAGTTCCCTGCACCCACGATTACGGTATTATAGTTTCTGGTAAGCCCCAGAATTTTACCGATTTCATTGTAGAGATCTTCAACATTGTAGCCATAGCCCTGTTGTCCAAATCCCCCAAAATTGTTTAAATCCTGCCTGATTTGAGAAGCAGTGAAGCCTATAATTTTACTCAGCTCCTTGGAGGAAATTCTCTTGATGTCATTGTCCAATAATTCTTTTAAATAGCGATGATATTTGGGCAAACGCCTGATAACCGCTAAGGAAATATTTCTGTCTTTCATTGCTTACGCTCCTTAAACTGAGTTTTTTATTTTCTTAACTTGCAATTATTAGATAATACGTCCCACTAAAAAATCTTTTTCTCTGTTATGGAAATTATACCACCTCAAGAAAAACAATGTCAAATAAATAACAAGGAATTTATATCTTTCTTTAAATAAGGTATAATACATATGTCACTAAATTAGGAAAGGAAAAAACATGATCGCATTATCGTGCACGAACATTACAAAATTTTATGGTATCGACTGCATTCTAGATGAAATTTCTTTCACTGTCAATACCGGGGACAAAATTGGCTTGATTGGCATCAACGGTGCTGGCAAAACCACCCTGATGAAAATCCTCATGGGTATAGAGTCAAAAGACGGTGGCGAAATCTTTATTGCTAAAGATACAAGTGTCGGTTACCTTGAACAAAATACAGCTATCGATTTAGACATCTCTGCATTTGATTACTGTGAAGCCGTTTTTAGTGATCTCTTTGAGATGGAACACAAGATGAGATCATTAGAGCATCTCTTAGCCGAATCTGACGCCTCTTCATATGAACTCTATTTAGATGAATACTCAAAACTTCAAGAAGCATTTGATCTCGCCAACGGTTACGCTATTTCAAGTAAAATACGAGGCATCCTCAACGGCCTAGGCTTCGAGGAAAGTGATCATAAAAAATCCATTAACCAATTAAGCGGTGGTCAAAAGTCAAGAGTAGGCGTCGCAAGACTTCTTCTGAAACAACCCGATATCCTACTCCTTGACGAACCTACCAATCACCTTGATATAGATGCGATCAAATGGCTCGAAGGCTATCTTAGAGAATATACAGGAACCATTATGCTCATATCGCATGATCGTTATTTTTTAGATCAAGTGACCACTAAAATATACGAAATTGAAGCACAAGAACTGGTAGAATACAACGGGAACTATTCGCAGTTTATTAAACAGAAAAATGCAATTTACGAGGCCTCACTACATCATTTTGAGCAACAACAAAAGGAAGTTAAAAAGCAAGAAGAATTAATCCGAAAGTTCAAAGATAGAGGCACTGAAAAACTCGCAAAGCGTGCAAAATCAAGAGAAAAGAGACTTGATCACGTTGAACTTGTCAATAAGCCTAAACTTTTTAAAGCACATTTCAAAATAGATCTCAAAGCTGGTATTACAAGTGGTAAAGATGTTTTGAGAGTAGAAAATCTTTGCAAGTCTTATGACTCTAAAAAGGTCTTAAATGATATTTCCTTTGAAATCTATCGAGGTGAAAAAATCGGACTCATCGGTCCAAATGGCGTCGGCAAAACAACGTTGTTTAAAGTGCTTCTAGAAGAAACGTTAAAAGATCAAGGCAATATCCTATATGGGCACCACATAGAGCCTGGTTATTACGATCAAGAACTTAAAAATTTAACACTCGAACATACGATTCTAGAAGAAATTCATGATGAAAACCCTCAGCTCTCGTTAACAGAAGTTAGAAATCTTTTAGGTGCCTTTCTTTTTAAAGGGGATGATTATGAGAAAAAAATCGATCAACTGAGCGGCGGCGAAAGAAGTCGTGTTTCTCTTTTAAAGCTCATGCTTTCCACTTCAAATTTTCTCTATCTAGATGAACCCACCAACCATCTGGACATCCTCGCAAAAGAAACTTTAGAAGATGCACTTTTGAATTATGACGGTACCCTTTTAACGATTTCCCATGACCGTTATTTTCTGAATAAAATATGCACCAAAATATTTGAATTAACAGCTTCTGGCATTCAGGTCTTCTGGGGCAACTATGACTACTACGTTGAAAAGCTTGCTGAATCTGAAAGTTTAAGCACTGCCGCTCCAGTTGAACCCGAACTGACTAAAACCAAACAAAAAGAATTGCAAAAGAAAGAAAAAGAAAAACGCCAACAGATCAAAGCTCATAAAGCAACACTTCAAAATACCGAAGATCTGATTCATAAACTCGAAGAGCAATTGCACAATCTCCAATTGAAACTTTGTGAAGAGTCCATTTTTTCAGTTCCAGAAAAAGCGATGTGGGTTCAAAAAGAAATCAGTCAAATTGAACTTGAAATTGAGCAAAACTATCTAAAACTTGAAGCATTATTAGAAAAATTATAATTTGTTCAAATTTACTAGGTAAATATAACTGAATTTCATATGGACAAATAGGAATTTTTCTTTATAATAAAAAATAAGTGCACACCGCATTCATGTATAATACGCAATATTAGGAGGTTACTATGTTTAAAAAAATAAAATCCATTATTATCGAGCAGCTCAGCGTTATTGATCCAAGTGATATCAAGCCGGATACAACTTTCGATAGTATGGATATCGATTCGATAGATGCCGTTGAAATCATTATGGCTATCGAAGACGAGTTTGAAGTTGAAATTCCAGATGAAGTTGCTGAGGCGTTCACTTCTATATCGGACATCATCAATTACTTAAGCGGCGAAGGCCTCGAATCGTAAAAACAATTCAAAGCTTATAACAATCGCACCATTCCTAATTCAATTTGTCAAAAATCCTTCTTTAAGGACTCACGGCGGATTGAATCATGAATGCGTGCTTTTTTTATCTCTAATTTCTATGAATTCACAATTATTTGATAATTCATGGTTAACTTTCTCTACATTATGTCTACCAAACCCGCTTTCTATTTTTACCGTATCCTTGTGGTTTTTCGTCAAAATTCAAAAGTTATCCACATAACAGGCATGTTATCCACAGTTTTCCACAATTTTACCCACACCATATACGCGCCGGAACACTTAAAATCACTATTGATCCACACTGTCCACAGCTTTATCCACAATTGCATGCTATTTTAAACATTTCCATTCGAACGTACAATCGGTTTACATAATGTTGGTTCGGTCAAATAAAGCTTAAATCTATCAAAAAAAAGTAAATGGGACTAAAGTCCCGTTTTAGTGCCTATCCTTAAATTTGGAATCGCATTTACGGACATATCGCCAAGATATCCTGCCCTAAAATTATAATACCCCGCGCATCCAATCATCGCCGCATTATCGGTGCACAGCGTCAGGGGCGGATAATAAAAACGCACATTTTTGGCATTGCATTTTTGAGTTAAGGTTTCTCTTAAAGCGGTATTGGCTGCAACACCACCTGCTAAAACCATCGTTTTATGTCCAGTTTGTTCTATGGCATCCATAGCTTTATGACAGAGAATATGGACGACGGCCTCTTGAAAACTCGCACATACATCTGGAATATTAATTTCAATTTGCTTCATTTTACAGCTGTTGATATAATTTAAAACGGCTGATTTAAGACCGCTAAAACTGAAATCTAGATTTTCCTGATCTAGCATTGCCTTTGGAAAGTCAATCGCATAAGGGTTGCCTTCTTTCGCAATTTTATCGATCAAAGGCCCTCCTGGATAACCAAGTCCCAGAGTTCTTGCCACTTTGTCAAAAGCTTCTCCAGCAGCATCATCTCGAGTTTTGCCGATCACTTCAAAGGTAGTGTAATCCTTGACTTCCACAAGATGCGTATGCCCTCCCGAAACCACCAGACACACAAAGGGCGGTTCAAGTTCTAAATGCGCTATATAGTTAGCCGCAATATGACCTTCGATATGGTTAACGGGCACTAATGGCACCTCAAGTGCATACGCCAAAGCTTTAGCGCTGGATAACCCCACTAGAAGTGCACCCGCAAGTCCAGGACCATAGGTCACGGCTATATGATCCACCTCTTCAAATCCAATATCTGCTGTTTTTAAGCTGTCTTCAATGATCTGCGATATCTTTTCAAGATGATTTCTTGAAGCGACTTCAGGCACTACGCCACCGAAAGCTTTGTGAATTTCAATTTGTGTGTATATTTCATTTGCAAGTACTGTTCGACCATCTGAGAGTATCGCACAAGAAGTCTCGTCACAACTGGTTTCGATGGCCAGTGTTATCAATGATTGATTCATGTTAAAACTCCTTCCACATGATTAATGCATCTTCGTTTGTATCTTGGTAGTATCCTTTGCGTACGCCAAGCCCTTTAAAGCCATATTTTTCATAAAGGCTAATGGCAACAGCGTTTGTTGTTCTTACTTCAAGTGTCATACTTGTAAACTTGTTTTCAATCGCAAATTCAAAGAGCCTCTCCATGAGTCTATTGGAAAGCCCCTTTCCTCTCTGATCAGGTGTTATCGCAACATTGGTTATATGAAGTTCATCTACAACCGTCCACATTCCTGCATAACCCACCACAAGCGCATCAAGCGTCACAACAAAATAAACCGCTAATTGATTTTTGACAACTTCGTTGACAAATGCCTCTTTTGTCCATGGCGACTTAAATGAAAGCGTTTCGATTTCAAATACACTGTCTACATCTGTCACCGTCATGCGTCTGAGTTCTATTACATTTGTATCTACAGATTTAATATTATTTAGGCTCATATAACTTCCTCTCACTTAAGTCTCTCTCCGCTTGAGATTTCCGCATGTAATTGGCTTTGACATCGTGATACGTCAATCGTTCTCGATCCGATCCAATTAAGAATCCTAAACTAGAGGCTTTGGGGATGCTTTCATTTTCATCTGCTATTGAAATATGCATTTGAGTATTCGCTTGAATATGTGTTTCAATAACGGCCTTATAAATTTCTGTAGCATCGCCCACAAGCAAAATGGGTTTATCGGGATACACCTGCATAAGTCTTTCCAGTAATCCAGTCAAAGAAGCCACACCTTCATTGTGTTTTACAAACAGATCATTTTTCCATTCCATTTCGCCAAAGTACACTTCACTTCGCTTTGCATCTATAATGGGCACCACAATACCACCATAGTGCTTAAAAGGCGCAGCAAGCATGGTCAGACTGGTTTCGGTTAGAAGTGGAATGTTGTATGGTTGTGCGAAGGCTTTAACCGTGCTGAGGCCTATACGGACGCCTGTGAACGATCCTGGTCCTTCGCAGGCAATAATAAGATCTAGATCTTTAATTTTCAGATGAAGCATTTCTAAGAGCGATTCAATCAATGGCATCAACTTTTGCGAATGTGTATTGGGGGTATTTAACAAAAATTCCCCTATCAGTATTTTATGATCAAACAAAGCAACACTTGCTGCACTAGACGAAGTGTCTACAATCATGGTTTTCATAATCTCAAATCCTTTCTTTCATAAGAATTATCCATTTTTTCAAGGTGCGCCTTAAGTTTTAAAATGATCTGGTCATCGCCTTCAATTCTAATACTTCTCGAGCCGTTCACGTTCAGTAAAATCGTCATCCAAACGGCAGAATTCGGAATTAATTCAGCCACTAGATTTGCCCACTCTATGATACAAATCCCCATGCCATAAAGATACTCGTCAAACCCAATTTCATACATTTCATCTGGTTCAGAAATTCTATAAACATCAAAGTGGTAAATCGGAAACACGCCTTCATAGTTATTTATGATATTAAAAGTAGGACTTGTGACATAATCTTCTACCTTTAACGCCTGACATAAAAATTGAGTAAATGTCGTTTTACCTGCACCTAAATCGCCTTGAAGACAAAGGATATCCCCACGCGTCAATATTTCCGAGAATGCCCTTGCAATGGTTTCTGTTTCTTCTATAAACTCTATTTTAAGCTCTAATAGCATGTGATCAAGTCCTCCTTGCTTCATTTATTTTATACCAATTGAGGGGGTTTTACAAGAATTCTGGTTAGAAGCGACTATATGAACACATAAAAAAAGCGCTTGAGTATTTGTACGTAATCTGGTACAATTATAAATGAAGAGAGGAAGTGGTAAAAATGTTATCTGTAACAGCAAAATCAATCACAGAAGTAAGAGACCATTTAAAAGAATGTATTGATGATGTAAATGATAATTTTGAAGCCATCATCGTACAAAGATCGGGCAGAGGGAAGAACGGTGTTCTAATAAGTGAAAACGCCTATAATAATATGATGGAGAACATGCATGTCAGAAGAAATCCCGACAGCTATTCAAGACTAAGCACGTCCATAAAACAGCACAAAGAAGGTCTTACGCATGAAAAAGAGCTTGTAAATGAATAAACATTTTACAGATCTTGCTTGGGAAGAATACCTATACTGGATTGAAAATGATAAAAAGACCCTTACTCGCATAAACACATTAATTAAGGACATAGAAAGGAACCCTTTTAAGGGTATCGGCAAACCAGAGCCATTAAAAGGCGATTTGAGCGGTTATTGGTCTAGGCGCATAAATCAAGCAGATCGCCTGATTTACGCAATTGAAGGCAAAAATGAGTCACAAAAAATAGTAATTGTAAAATGCAAAGAACATTATTGATTAGACATACTTTATTATGATACACAGAGAGGGCAATGCCCAAAGCTTTATGCAGATCGCGCCGCAGGCACGAGGACCGGCGATCGAAATAAGGCTTTGGGCATTGCCCTCTTATGTTGATGTCTTTGTGTTATTTCTTGTAGACGATTTCACCATTTACGATGGTCATTTCCACATGCGCTTGCAGATCAAACGGATGACGATCCCAGATGACGATATCGGCATCTTTGCCTGCTTCTAAACTGCCTATGCGATCTTGTACGCCTAATACTTCTGCTGGATTGATCGTGATGCACTTGAGCGCTTCCATCTCGTCAAGGCCTGATTTATGCGCTAATGCGGCACACATTGGCAGGTACTCAAGTGGAATCACAGGGCTATCTGTCATAATCGCAATTTTGCAACCCGCTTCAACCATTACGCGCGGCGTGTCAAAAGTTTTATTGTTGAGTTCAAATTTAGATTTATTGCCAAACGAGGGGCCTATAATTGCAAAATAACCTTCTTTTGCAAGATGTTCTGCAATTAAATGACCTTCTGTGCAGTGTTCAAGTGTCAACTTAACACCGAACTCTTTTGCAATCCTAATAGAAGTGAAGATGTCATCCGCTCTATGCGCATGTGCTTTTAAAGGGATTTCACCTTTAACCACTGGAAGCATCGCTTCAAGCTTCATATCATACGCAGGTAATTTAGAAGCATCATCCCCTGCAAGTTTTATTTTATTATTGTATTCCACTGCTTTTGCTAATGTTTCTCTGAGTTTAGCTGCGGTGCCCATTCGAGTGGTCGGCATCAGTTTTTTCTCTGCATAGACACGTTTTGGATTCTCGCCGAACGCACATTTCATAGCAACCGCTGGATTCATCACCATATCGTCGATGCGATCGCCGTGCAGTTTAACCACTGCAAAAGTACCGCCGATGACATTGGCACTACCTGGACCTGTGGCTGCTGTAGTGACCCCACCTTTAATGGCATTTTCAAAAGCTTCATCTCTCGGATTAAGCGCATCTATCGCTCTGAGATGAGGTGTTATAGGATCCGTCATTTCGTTGCCGTCAGCACCTTCAAATCCAATGCCCTCTTCCCACATGCCAATGTGGCAATGTGCATCGATAAAGCCCGGAAATACTTTTTTGCCACTTGCATCTACCACGGTTGCATCAAGTGGTGCCACTAAATCATTGCCAATTTCTTTGATTTTACCTGCTTCAATTGAGATACACCCATTTTCGATAATTTCGCCAGCCATGGTGTAAATTTGAGCATTTTTAATAAACAACATTGTCTTACCCCCTTAATAAAAGATGAGAACGAACTCTTTCGCCTCGCTAAAGACTTAGGTTTATTATACCATTTTTTCAGAGGATTCAAGTCGTTTTTTAGATATATATAAAATATTTTTTATGGCTTATAGACTTTCTTCCTTGATCTGTTTCATCGTCAGTGAGATTTTCCCTCTGTTGTGATCCACATTTAGAATCTGAACTTTCACAGTATCCCCCACAGATAAAACTTGCATGGGGTGCTTAATAAATTTGTCACAGATTTCCGAGATGTGAACAAGACCATCTTGTTTGACACCGATGTCCACAAAGGCACCGAAGTCCACCACATTTCTCACCGTTCCATGAAGCACCATACCTGGTCTCAAGTCTTCCATCTTCAACACATCACTTCTAAAAAGGGGTTTAGGCATGTCTTCTCTTGGATCACGTCCTGGTTTCTTGAGTTCATCTATGATGTCTTTAAGTGTAAGTTCACCAATGTCTAGCTTTTGAGATAGTTTTTTAAGACCATCACTGTAGCGCATCATGCGTTCCTTTTGAGGCTCTATTGGCGTCTGCTTCAGCGCCTTTAAAGATTCAAAGCCACTGTTTCTGCCTTGAACATTACTGCTTAAAGGTTTTGCTTTGATTTCTCCAAGGTTGACAATTCGATCTTCAATTTCGTGAAGCGATCCCTTTTTTAAATCTTCAAGAGACAACCCCAGTTCATCTAAAAGCGTCATCGTCGCCTTATAAGTCTCAGGATGCACCGCTGTATTGTCCAGTGGATTTTTCCCCTTAGGAATTCTTAAAAAGCCTGCACATTGCTCGTAAACTTTATCTCCAAGGCGTTTTACTTTGAGAAGTTCTTTACGTTCATTGAACTTGCCATTTTCATCTCTATAAGCGACAATATTTTTAGCGAGTGTATTGCTAATCCCCGATATATAATTGAGCAATGACGGCGTTGCGGTATTTAAATCCACACCCACACTGTTAACACAATCCTCAACGACGTTGGTGAGCTGTTCTTCAAGGCGTTTTTGATTGACATCATGTTGATACTGCCCCACGCCAATACTCTTAGGGTCAATTTTGACAAGTTCTGCAAGCGGATCCTGTAAGCGTCTTCCTATGGAAATCGCACCTCTAATGGACACGTCAATGTCAGGGTATTCTTCAGTGGCAAGTTTCGATGCTGAATAGACAGAGGCACCTGCTTCACTGACGATTGCATAAAAAACCTCATCATCGAGTTCACTGATCATATCTGCTACGATTTTTTCAGTCTCTCTTGAAGCTGTTCCGTTGCCAATAGGGATGATGTTGAGCTTGTATTTTTTAATCAACTGCTTCATTTTGGCAACAGATTCTTCCACTTTGTTCACAGGTGCATTGGGATAAATCGTCGCATAATCAAGAAGTTTACCCGTTTCATCCAAAACAGCGAGTTTACAACCCGTCCTAAAACTCGGGTCAATGGCAAGCACCCTCATGTCTTTAACCGGTGGCACTAATAAAAGGGATTTTGTATTTTTACCAAAGACTTTGATGGCTTCTTCTTCTGCTCTCTCTGTTAAAATACTTCTGATTTCTCTCTCAATAGAAGGTGAAATCAATCTTTTATAACCCTCTTCGGTGGCTTTGATGAGATATTCTGTCGTAAGTGCTTTTGCGTTTGTAAGGGTCTTTTGGATCAGCGTTTCCACGATTTGATCGTCTGGACTTTGAAGTTTTACTTTGAGCATTTTCTCCTTTTCACCACGGTTGATCGCGAGCACTCTGTGATTGGCGATCTTTGAGACGCCCTCTGAATAATCATAGTACATTTCATATACGGATTCTTCATCTGATTTTTGCGCAACGACGGTCAATAACCCATGGTTTAGGTTTAGATTTCTAATGAATTCTCTGTGGTCCGGATCATCTGATATTCTTTCTGCGATGATATCGATAGCGCCTTGAACGGCCTCTTCTGCTGAATTTACTTCTAATGTTTCATCTATATACTTTTCTGCTTCTGCATTAAAGTCTCCAGTGACAAATTGCTGTTCCATGATCAAGTTGGCAAGGGGCTCAAGACCTCTTTCAATCGCTTTAGAAGCTCTCGTGCTCTTTTTCTGTTTGTAAGGTCTATAGAGATCTTCTACCTTTTGTAATACCGTCGCTTTGGTGATTAACGCTTTAAGTTCGTCCGTCATCTTACCTTGCTCTTCTATATTACTGATCACTTCTGCTTTTCTCGCTTCCAAACTTTTCAAGTATTTTAAGCGGTCATCAAAATCTCTTAAGACTTCATCGCTGATGCCACCCGTTGCTTCTTTTCGATATCTGGCAATGAAAGGAATGGTATTCCCCTCATCGATTAAGGCCACTGTTGCTTCCACTTGTTTGATGGAAAGATTAAGTTCTTTTGCCAGTTGTTTAATGATTAACTCCATAATTTTACGCCTCTTCTTCGTTTATTTGTGAACCCATTGATTTATTTTTTAAATAGCTATCGATAAACAGATCGAGATCACCATCCATAACGGCTTGTATATTCCCCATCTCAGCACCTGTTCGATGATCTTTTACCATGTTATAAGGATGAAAAACGTAGGATCTAATTTGACTGCCCCATGTGATCTGCGAATAGTCCCCCGCCAAATCTTCGATACGTTCTTTGTTCTCACGTTCTTTGAGCTCAATGAGTTTTCCCATGAGCATTTTCATTGCTGTTGCCCTGTTGGATATTTGAGACCGCTCATTTTGACATTGTACGATGACTCCAGTTGGCATATGCGTAATCCGAACTGCAGAATCTGTTGTATTGACGTGCTGACCACCTGCACCCGATGCATGATAAGTATCTATTTTTAAGTCCACAGGATTGATGTTAATTTCATAGGAATCATCTATTTCAGGCATGACATCCACAGAGGTGAAAGAGGTGTGTCTTTTCCCAGAGGAATCAAAAGGTGATATCCTCACGATTCTATGCACGCCTTTTTCAGACTTCAAAAAACCATAGGCATTAAGGCCTTCAATGAGTAATGCGACACTTTTTATCCCCGCCACGGTGTCGTTCTGAAGGTCTAAGACTTTGACAGAATAACCTTTTTTATCTGCATACCGCTTATACATTCTCAGGAGCATCTCCGCCCAGTCCATGGCGTCTGTACCGCCAGAGCCTGCATGTATGGATAAGATGGCATTGCTTGCATCAAATTCACCAGTGAGCAATGTTTCAAGCGTCATTTTCTCGCACAAAGCTGAAAGCATATTAAAAGAAGCTTCAACCTCAGGTTCCAAGCTATCATCGTTTTCATCAATGGCCATATCACATAAGAGCTCTAGTTCTTCGACTTGACCAAAGAGTGCATCAAATTTTTCAATTTTATTTTTTAACATTTTTTGAAGTTTGAGCTTACCTTGAGCTTTTTCCGCGTCCGACCAAAAATCGGGTGCAGACATCTCATATTCTAATTCTTCAATTCTAAGCTTTACTCTGACTAAGTCAAAGTGACACCTCGAGCTCAGCGGCATCCGCTTTTAGTGTTTTGATCTCCCTTTGGTACTTTTCTAATAGAATCAATGTGAACCTCCTAGGTTTTGTGTTATCAGCACCTATACACTCACAAGAAAAGCAAGAGTCCTCGCGGAGCTGCGGATTGCTTTTCTTGTGAGTGTATAGGCGCTAGATGATTTCATCAATAAATGGCGGTGGTTGGCTGTGTAATGACAGGTAATGGTGAATAAGCCTCCTATGATTCAAACTTATGAAACAACAATATCGCTTATACCAAAACTAAATTTATGGCTTTAAACACAAAAAGAGGTGTATGATATCCGGGTTTCCGCAAAGAAGTGAGGAATGGAACCGAAGGATATGATAGACACCTCTTTCAAATACATTATAATTTAGGGTTACTGTAGTGATTTTTACTTGGGCTTACTCGTTTAGACCATGGCATTTTTTGTATTTTTTACCACTTCCACAAGGACACGGATCGTTTCTGCCTATTTTTTTATCTGCTTTAAAAGGTTTGGCGATTTGTGTTTCTGAACCACCCGATGTGCCTGTGATAATCGCTACTTGTTTTCTCTCTGTATCGGTTTTAAGGGTTGCGTGGAATAATGTCTGGATGGTTTCTTGTTGAATGCTTGCGATCATTTCCTCAAACATATCAAAACCTTCCATTTTATACGCAATAACAGGATCTTGCTGTCCTATAGCTCTTAAGCTAATCCCTTGTTTTAACTGATCCATCGCATCGATATGATCAATCCAGTGCATGTCAACAACTCTTAAAAGGACTGCTCTTTCCACTTCTCTCATGCGCTCAGCACCGATTTCAAGCTCTTTTTCAGTGTAGAGTTCTTTAGCTTTGCTCAAGAGAATTTCTTTTAAAGTCTCGATGGTTAAATCCTCAACGTTCTTGAATTCAACCGACCCTTGAGGTAAGAAAATACTGTGCAAATTGGTTAATAAACCCTCTAAATCCCACTCCTCTGGATACTTGTAGCCTTCTGTATACATTGGAATCGTTCTATCCATTATTTTTTCAAGCATTGAGATGATATTATCTCTGACATTTTCGCCATGTAAAACTTTATTGCGCTCACCGTAGATGATTTCTCTTTGCTTGTTCATAACGTCATCGTATTGCAAGACGTGTTTACGCACGCCAAAGTTTCTACCTTCCACTTTCTTTTGAGCATTTTCAATAGATTTTGTCAGCATCTTATTTTCAAGTTGCATATCTTCTTCAAATCCCAGCGTATCAACGATTTGTTTGGCACGATCGCTCACAAAGAGTCTCATGAGATCATCTTCAAATGAAATGTAGAACTGTGATGAACCTGGATCGCCTTGACGTCCTGAACGGCCCCTCAACTGGTTGTCGATCCTTCTGGATTCATGTCTTTCAGTACCAATGATATGAAGGCCGCCTGCCTCTTTTACTTTTCTCGCCTCTTCATCTGTAACCTTTTTGTATTCTGTATAGAGTGCGTTATAGACTTCTCTTGCCTCTAAAATCTCTGGATCCGTTGTGACAATAGGACTAGAAGCGAGATTAATCACATGATCCGATAACCCTTTTTTGAGCATTTCCTTCTTCGCCATGAACTCCGGATTACCGCCGAGTACAATATCCGTCCCACGACCCGCCATGTTAGTGGCAATAGTAACAGAGCCAAATCGACCCGCTTGAGCGACGATCTCAGCCTCACGATCATGCTGTTTTGCATTGAGGACTTCATGCTTGATCCCTTTCTTTTTTAAAATAGAGCTGATAAACTCTGAAGTCTCAATACTAATCGTGCCCACAAGCATCGGTTGACCCTTAGCGTGTCTCTCTTCAATATCTTTGAGCACTGCATTAAATTTACCCGAAAAATTCTTGTAGATGCCATCTTCAAGATCAATTCTTGCAATAGGTCTATTCGTTGGGATAACCACAACGTCCATACTGTATATATGTCTAAACTCGTCTTCCTCCGTTTTAGCCGTACCCGTCATGCCCGCAAGTTTTTTATACATTCTAAAGTAATTTTGTAAGGTGACCGTTGCAAGCGTTTGAGATTCTCTGCGCACTTCAATGCCCTCTTTGGCTTCAATCGCTTGATGCAAGCCATTTGAGTAGCGTCTACCATACATTAAACGCCCAGTAAACTCATCGACAATGATGACTTCGCCGTCTTTTACAATATAGTCCACATCTTTTTTCATTAAAAATCTGGCTCTAATGGCTTGATTGATGTGATGTGAAATCTCTAAGTTTTCTGGATCACTTAAATTTTCCACTTTAAAATAATGCTCTGCTTTTTTAACGCCGTTTTTCTCTGTACTGCCCGCTTCTTCTTCGCCGTACTTATCCACGACCAAACCATCTGTAAGGGCAATCGATTTGGCTTTTTCATCAATATTGACATCGGTTTCCTTATTTAGGCCTGCCGCAAAATGATCCGCGATTTGATAAAGATCTGTGGACTTCTCGCTTTCACCTGAAATGATCAATGGCGTTCTCGCCTCATCCACGAGGATACTATCGACCTCATCCACGATGGCATAGTTAAGGGGCAGTTGCATTAAACGCTCTTGCCTCATGACCATGTTATCTCTTAAATAGTCAAATCCAAACTCGTTGTTCGTCCCATAAGTAATATCCGCACGATATGCAGCATTTCGCATTTCCCCTTCAACGCCATGAACGACACACCCCACTGTCATGCCTAAAAACTCATAAAGTCTGCCCATCCACTCTTTATCTCTATAAGCTAAGTAATCATTCACTGTGACTACGTGAACGCCTTTTCTTTCCAGAGCATTGAGGTATACGGGTAGCGTCGCTGTAAGGGTTTTACCTTCACCTGTTTTCATCTCCGCTATACGGCCTTGATGGAGTACAATCCCCCCTATAAGTTGAGATCTAAAGGCTCTTACGCCAAGAACTCTTTTGCCCGCTTCTCTTACCACAGCAAAGGCTTCTGTTAATAAATCATCTAAAGTTTCACCTTTATCAAGTCTTTCTCTAAAAATAATGGTCTGTTGTTTTAAGGCTTCATCTGCCATTGCTTCAAATTTTGGTTCAAAGGCTTCAATCTCATCTACAATTTTACTCAGTTTCTTAACTTCTTTTTCATTGAGATCGCCAAATAATAATTTCATTATATTCATGCTTTTATACATCCTTTCGCCAACCTATCAGACGTTTATTATATCATATTATTCATTGTGAAGTTTCAAACAATTTGTTAAAAGAGTGTGGCGATTTAAGAATTATCTTCTATTTCGACCTTGATAGGAAAAATTCACCATGGTCCCTCTGAGTTTTGATACGTGATAATGCATTTCTTCTTGAATTAAAAAAACGATCCCCAGAGAAATAACGATGTCCCCTAAACTCAAAATTCGATTAAGCGGATAAGCTTCTGGGAGCAAGACGTGCTTCCCTAGGATCACATTGATGACATTTTCACTGGATACCATTATATAATTGATGATATCGCCTTGCTTGACACTGTTTGAAAAGGTTTCTAAGCCTGTTGCTACCGCTTGATCATACACAAGAGGCATCTGAAATTGATTGATCGCCATAATGATGATGTTGAGCAGTGTGCCAAGAAGGATTAACTTCATCCCCCTTTTCCCAAAATTCATCAGCAAAATTAAACTGCAAACCACGATTGCTGAGAAGGGATACAAGTTCTCGTTGGGAATTTCAAAATTAAAGATCATTGAAAAGTACGGCATTAAAAATAGAATAAAAGCGATTGGCATAAAAAGCCAGCCTTTAAACCTAGCATTTATAAAGTTTTGTAGACTGCCATTTCTTATAAAGCCTATAAGCAATCCCAATAAAATAGCCTCTAAATACATGCTTTTCTACTCCTCTCTAACGGTTTAGTGATTTTGAACTCTAACAAGCCATTCTTCTTTTAAAATTCTATAATCATAACGATCATGAAGCTGTCCCTCTATCATCATATGTTTTACAAGATGTGATTCCTGTACCATACCTGCTTTTTCCATGACCTGAATTGACCCTATATTGTCTGCAACACATCCTGCGCAAATTTTGATGATGTTCTGCGTTTCAAACATATAATCTATAAGTATTTTTACAGTTTCTGTAACGTACCCTTTTCCCCAAAACTGTGGGAGAATAAAATAGCCGAGATTGACGACTTTTCCCTCTATGGCATCCAGTAAAATAGTATAGCCAATTTCACCAATATATGCTTTGGTATCTTTGTCTTCAATGGCAAAAAAAAATTTATTTCTATGAATCAATTTCGACTCCATAATCGCATCATATAAAGTTTTATAAGAGTCATCTAACGCATTGGACCGAATCTCTGGCATGTAGGTCATAACCTTTTTATTCGTCAACAATAAATGAAGTGATCCAATATCACTTTCTTTGTATTCACGGATTCTGATGCGATCACTTTCTAAATTCATGTTTATAGCCTCCTACTTTGAGCATTCTTATTTTATTATAACATATAGGTCTTTTTTGTCTATGAATCACTTATTTTTCTACGCTAAAAAGGACCTCTAATGAGGTCCTTGATTATAACTTGCTCCAATATATGCTTTCAACTAAAGATAAGGTTCAATTAATCCAAAATCGCCATCTTTTCGCTTGTAAACAACATTCACTTCTTCTGTCTCTCCATTTAAAAATACGAAGAAATCATGTCCCAATAAATCCATTTGTAAAACCGCTTCTTCTGGATGCATCGGTTTAATTGCAAATCGCTTCGTTTTAACGATAGACGCTTCATCGAGTTTGTCTTCTAAATCGGGTATGGCTTCAAACTTTATAGATTCATGTCCATGAAATTTCTTTTCAATTTTAGTTTTATGTTTTTTCATTTGTTTTGAGATCTTATCAATCGCTTCATCAATGGATTGATACATATCTTCAGTTGTGCCTTCCGCTCTAAAGAATGAACCACTTTTGAGTGGAATCGTTAGTTCTACGATGTGATTATTCTTTTGAGTGCTAAAAGTAGCGTGCGCCTCGACATCACTTTTAAAGTATTTGTCAAACTTGCTTAGTTTTTTTTCTACTTGGTCTCTTATTGCTTCTGTGATTACTAAATTTCTTCCAGTCACGATTACTTTCATATACTCAGCCCCTTTATAAAATTGATACTTACTATATACCCATGCCCTCATAAAAAAAACAAAAATACCGTCTAATGGCCTGTATTATTTTTTGATATTTTTATAAGCACCCATCGATTTCTTGATTTTAAGTTGGTCGTTCTGAAGCACCTTCAAATTCAAAAAAATACCGTTTAGCATTTGGGCTTGGGTCTCATAATGCGCTTCAAGAATCCTGATCTGTTCAATAAGTGTCTGCACTTCTTTAAACTGATTTTGCTCTATTTTAGAAAGTGCTTGAAGTGATTCCACTTTATTTTGAACCAAGACTTCTCTATAGTGTCGTAAAAAAATAGAATCCACCTGAAGTTTGTTTTTTACAAGGCGTTCTATCGTTTCATATTTTCCAAGGATTTCTAAATCATCAGGTGATTGATCGTACATTTCCAATGCTTTTAATTGATTTAATAAAATTTGTTTTAAAATTTCTGTTTTTTCATTTAAACATATTTTCATCTTGTCTAAATCAAGCATTATTGACGCCACCTCAATCCCTGTTTTCTTTACAACAACCTATTTTTCCTTATCTATAAAAATGCGCTCGCCGTATAAAAAAGACTAGAATTTTTAATTCTAGTCAAATTTTTTAAAGTTTTAAATCAATATTTTGCCCCTTATATGGCGTTACAGACTGTTCCATTGCCTTGACGACACTCTCTATAGACTGTTCGTCTTGCTTTAAAGCCTTCTGCATCACAGATACATTGAGCGCTTGTTTAAGGCTTGTTAAGTTTTGTACCTGGTACGATGTAATACTATTACTCATATACACCCTCCCTTCAATCCTTGGAACTTAATTATACCTCAATGCATCGAAAATAACCATTTCTTTTTTATCAACAATTTGTAAACTTATACCCCTAAAATTTAATGTTAAAGGCTTGTTTCCACGTTGCCTTAAAATCCTCAGCAATTTCAAGTGCATCACTGAAAAAAGCTTTACTCTTTTCAACGTTTGCCATGAGTAGTTTATAGGACATATATTCATAGAGTGCATCCAAACTTTGGCTCATCGCAATATCCATATTCAATGTACTTCGAAGTTCATCCAAAATGGCTTGAGCCCTCTGAGAGTTATAATTAACCTCTTCATATTTCTCATCATCCAATTGAATGATTGCTTTTTTGATGAATTTTACGAGTCCATCGTACAGCATATAAGTGAGTTCTTCTGGCTTTGCTGACATAATTCGACTTTCGAGATACTGATCTATTTTATCCGTTGTTCTAGACTCCCTCTTAATTGCCCCTGAATTCTCAGGTAAGGGTTTAACCGGTGGTCTCTGTATAAAGTTTTTAGGTTTCTGATAATTATACGGATTCATAACTGCCATAATCATTCTCCTTTCTTACTTTCGAATATCAAACCGGTTACCCTGTTTATACATTGGAACACCTTGATATTGGTCATATACCATCTTTGCTTTGTTCACTTCATTTGTTTTGATCTTGCTTTCGTTTATAGATTCTTGAAGTGTCAAAATCACACTTGGCATATTTTTTAAATTGAAGTCATCTATCTCTTTAATCTTGATGAGCATGGTCTTGATTTTTTCTATCGCTTCTGAATTTGAAATGCCATCCATTTCATTTAACTTAAGGGCATCAATCTGTTGGATAATATGCTCTCTTTCTAGAACCATTTGCTCAATTTGATCGTATTCTTGTGTCTCTATAGCCTTTTTAAGCACATAGGTTGCATCATACAACGCCATTAAAAGTAAGTATTTTTGCTCTAACTCATTTCCCATCATTCACTCACTTTCACTACATGGATGCTAACTGCGATGTCAACCAATTACTTTGTGAATTCAACTTAGAAAGCGCCGTTTCCATCCTCGCAAACTTTGCATAGTACGCCTCCTGTTTATCACTAAAAACATCCAGCATATCATCAATCTTTTTAGCATAGTCATAGAGTTTTAAATAGAGTTCACTTGTGACGTCTGCAACGCCATCAATTCCTGCTTTTTCAACCAAACTACCCTTTGCGCCGCTTGAATCTCTGGTAATTCTGATATTATTATTGACAATATCGTTTAGGCGTTCTGCAAGGCCAGACTCCTTATATCGCTTTGACTGATCTGCGCCTGATAATAAATAACCTTGATCGGAATCCTTTGAAAAAAGAGCTACCACATCTTTATAGTTATTCTCAATAGCACTTTTGAGTTTAGTATCATCGATAACCAATTTGTTTTTATCTTTATAATCATCGGAGGTCTCAATCCCAATATCGCTGAGCGAAAGACCCACACCCTCAACTTTCGAATACAAAGCGACCCGCATACTATCCAGCATGGTTGACAAGATGTTATCATTTTTAAGGATACCTTGTTTTGCCTTATTTTCCCAAAGTTTTATTTCATCCTCACTCATTGCTTCTTTCTCATCATCTGTCAAAGGCATAAAATCGCGCAATCTTTTCTCACTGATCTCTGTGCTCACTGCCTCTACCAATGCATTGTAATCGGTCACAAATTCTTTGATTTTATCATATATTGCATCCACATTCGGTTCAACGGATATGTTGATGGCTTCCCCCGTCGTATGAGTCTCTTTCAATATATAATTCACACCATCCACAGTGAAATTATTTGAGCTCTTTGTGATCGCAATTCCATCAATTGTAACTTGTGCATTTACCGCTTTCGCATGATTCGCATCGTCAGCGATTTTTAAATGATTTGCAAAGAAGTTAGTGGTATTCGTTTCACTGAGGTCAATGTTGTTGACACTACCCTCACTTTTTGATTTCAATGTGAATTCTTTTGTGAGCGAACTGAAACTCAATTCGACACCTGCAGTGGAATTATTGACCTTATCCATAAACGATTTAACCGTCATGTCGCTGGTTAATCCTGAAATTTTCACACCGTTTATTTCAAATTTGGTTAAATCTTCAGCTATAGTGCCAAAGACATCACTTAATTTATCCGTTACAGCAAGTCCTGTTGAGGCCCCATCTTCAATCCCCAGTGCCGTTAAAGCGGTATTGTCTAAGCCTACAATCGAAATTGTGCTCCCATTTTTTTCGAATTTCAATTCATCATTGCCGGAGACATTTTTCTTCGTTACAAGACCATCATACTCATCGCCAAAAGCAGCTTTGATTTTAGTGTTCAGTTGATTTACAAAATCATCTATATCGGTATCTGCATCTCCGTCCAAATCTGTGATTGCATCAAAAGTAATGGTTTTATACTTGCCATCAATTGCAAGTTTAAATGTATTATTGCCCCCAGCAACTGCACTGTTGATAGAGTTTACATTGTAAAGACCCGAAGATGTGATGTCCCCATTCACTTTCCCATTGGCTTTCCAAGTATCCTTTGTTGCCAACTGATCAATCCTGTTGATCACATGGTTCTTTTCGGAAATACTGTCCGTTCCTTTGATTTCAACTTTAGCCGTTTTTTCTCCCGCTATTAAAGCAGATGTGGTAAACGATTTAAAAGCAGCTGAGGTTGTCAAGTTATACTCTGGATTGAGCACATCAAAGTATTTTGACTGAAATGCCTTTAGGGCACTTGCCTGCTCTCTATAAGCCGTTTGTTGCCATTCTGTATAGGTTTTCTCTTTTTTGACACGATCTACCTTAAGTTGTTCTATTTTCATCAAGTCTGTGACCATTTTATCCGTGTCCATATTTGATGAAATCCCAGTAATTCTAGTTGAACTACTCATTAAAATCACTCCATTTCTTCTCGCCATAAATAGCGGTTAAAATTTAAGCTTTCTCATCCACAAATAATCCAGCCATTTCCCACATTTTTGCGATCATATCTTGAATCTTCTTTGGTGGAAATTCTGCAATTATTTCATTCGTCTTACTGTCCCTGACCGTATACATTACCGTATGTGTCTTTTCATGCACGGCCCTCTGAATATAACGATTATACGCCTTCAGAGATTGGTTGGCTTGCTCCACTGATTTCTTTAAAATCTCTTCATCCATTTGTTGCTCTGCTTGGGGATTATTCTGCTCATCAGGATTAGTCTGTAGTTCACCTGTACCCGTTGGTGTTCCTTGTGTTTGCTTCACTGGTTGTACTTCCTGTACGGGTGCACCTTCGGATTTTTGTACCGGATATTCCGTATACACGGGTGTGCTACCCACTCCTTGAATTTTCATAGAGCTCCCTCCTTGGATTTCTTAATCTAATAGAGTTATCGGCATGAAATGGGGAAACTTTAGACGAATATTATTTTAATGTATTATGGCAACACCACTATTGGTTCATTTTTCTTATACCTTCTTTTAAACTTACTTTAGGTTTCCAGCCCGTTATTGACTCACCCCTAAAAGGTTTCATTATCTCTCTAAAACGGTAAGATCTTTTTCCCCATTCAACATTTAACGTAATGTCCATTGCTTCTTCATAAGTTTTTACTAATGTTTTCAATTTAACAAATTCTTCCGGAGGCAGAAAATACTCCTTATACGTGTTTTCGGTGCTTCGATTCAATTCATTTAAGCACAAGACAAAAGCATCCACAATATCATCAATATAAACAAGTCCCATTTCTTGTTCTCCACCTGAGAGTTCTAGCAACTGATCACTATTTGAATGCTCTTTTAATAAATTGAAAATCTTTCTACGTGTATCCTCTAGACCATAAGTATCGTATAGTTTTAACGTAATCGCTCTCAGATTACCTTTTAAAGTGTACCATCTCAAAATATTAACAAATGATTCTTTTGTTGCAGCATATAAATTCATAGGGTCATAGTCTTCTGTTTCTCGATTTTGCCAAATTGTCCCTACATTTAGAAAACCTTTTACACCATAATAAATCATCGCCTCAAGGAGGTGAGCACCTAAAGTGATATTGGATGCTATTAATTGATCCACATCACTTAATTGATGTTCTGCTATGAAATGAGTTGCTAAATGAATCACGCTTTGTGGTTTGCTATGCTCAACAATTTTCATCATAGAAATAATAGTGCCATCATAAATATAAGTCTTGATTTTATGCTCATAAGTTTTAAAACAATCAAAACGGCTACCTTTTCTTCCAATGATATGAACCTCGTAGTTTTCTTCGATTAATCGTCTAACAAGGTGTCGTCCGATAAACCCAGTGCCGCCAGTTACAAGTATTTTATTCATTTAACCTCTCCAAAGCATTTACTTTCATATAAATCTATTTGCTCTTCAGTAAATTTGCGTAAATCTACATTTGCATCCCAATATTTTTTATACCACTCGGCCGTCAATTTAATAGTTTCGTGCATGCTCAATACCGGCTGATATTTTAAAAGTTTAGTAGCCTTATATGAATCCAACTTTAGATAATGCGTCTCATGATATTTTTTGACTAAAGCCTCACCTGTTTCAAATTCAAAATCCATGTGTTGACTAAGCCTGTTAACAACTTCAAAAACCGACATTTCATTTCCATGATGAGGTCCAAAATTCCACGCACCACTATATAGCCCAGCATCTTCATATAAATACATAGCCAATTTTAAATAGCCTTGTAAGGGTTCAAGTACATGTTGCCAAGGTCTTACAGCCATAGGATCTCTAAGTTCTATCTTGTGGCCTAGTCCTATGGCTCTTATGCAATCCGGAATTAACCTGTCTTTTGCAAAATCTCCTCCACCGATTACATTCCCAGCCCGTGCAGTTGCAACGCCTAAATTTCGAGCGTCTGAAAAAAATGACTTTTTAAAAGACGCTGTTATGAGTTCAGAACACGCCTTACTGCTGGAATAAGGATCATGTCCTCCAAGTTCAGAGTCCTCACGATATCCATAAAAACCTTCTTTATTAGAATAACATTTGTCTGTAGTGACATTGACCAGCGCTTTAACCGATTTGTTTTGCCTTATTGCATCAAGTAAATAAACCGTGCCCATAATATTCGTATTAAACGTCTCTACAGGCTTTTCATAAGACTCACCTACAAGAGGCTGTGCCGCCAAATGAAATACAATCTCCGGTTGGACGCTTTCAATGGTCTTTTTTATATTTTCAAAATCAAGAATGTTACCTTCATACCAATCAATTTTATCTTCCAAATTACATATTTCAAACATGGACGGCTTCGTCGGTGGTGCTAATGAATATCCATACAATTCAGCACCCCATCTACTTAAAAGCATTGTTAGCCAAGATCCCTTAAATCCTGTATTTCCCGTGATTAAAACTCTTTTTCCTTTGTAAAAGTCTCTCATAGTCACCATACCTTCCAAGGTGCTTTTCCACTTTTCCAGATATGTTCTAAAACCTGTTTATCCCTTTGACTATCCATACACTGCCAAAAGCCAATATGCTTATACGCCGCAATTTCACTATCATTTGCCAATGTCTCCATTGGTTCCAATTCAAAACTGACTTGATCGTCTTTTATATAATCAAAAACTTGCGGTTCCAAAACCATAAATCCACCATTAATCCAAGCTTCTACATTTTTAGGTTTTTCAACAAATTCAAGTACGGTTGAATCGTCATTAATGCCCAGAACACCATACTTGCCACTGGGTTGAACTGCAGTAATTGTGGCTATTTTCCCGTGTACCTTATGAAACTCATATAATGCTTTAATATTGACATTTGAAACACCATCGCCATAAGTTAGCATGAATGGTTCGTTTCCAACATATTTTTGAATTCTTTTTATACGGCCACCTGTCATCGTGTCAAGTCCAGTATTTGCAAGAGTTACTTTCCACGGTTCAACTGATTCGCATGAATGAATCTCCATTTTATTGTTACTTGCCAGATCAAAAGTAATATCAGATCCATATAAAAAATAATTGGCAAAATATTCTTTGATCATGTGACCTTTATAACCCAGGCATAATACAAATTCGTTGAATCCATAGTGGGAATAAGTTTTCATAATATGCCACAAGATAGGACGTTCGCCAATCTCAATCATGGGTTTTGGTCTTAAATGTGACTCTTCACTAATTCGTGTACCATAACCTCCGCAAAGTATTACCACTTTCATATAATTCTCCAATCCTTTAAAACATTGAGCTGACAATTTTCTTGATTGGTACCTCTAAGAAAATTATTGGCTCTAATCTTATTGTCTATACTAAAATGCTCTGTCCAATCTGAAATTAAAAAGGACTCTTAAAAACTTCTAAAGATTTCAACTCTAGATCTTTTTCAGATAAAATTACATCACTTATAGGCCACTTAATTCCTGCCGAATTCCACAATATGCCATCCTCACATTTTGGTGCATATACTTCTGTCATTTTATAGGTAACAGTAGCACTTTCACTTAAGACAAGATAACCATGAGCAAAGCCTTCTGGAATATAAGCCATATTATATTTTTCAGAATCTAAATAAAATATCACATGTTGGCCATATGTCGAAGAACTTTTTCTCAAATCCACAGCAACATCCATAATTTCACCTTGAATACAATAGATGAGTTTGCCTTGAGTGTAAGGTGGTTTTTGAAAATGTAATCCTCTTAAAACATTTTTTTTAGATTTGACAACAAGTTCTTCTTTAAAATCCGACTTTAATCTGAGTCTATTGAAATCTAAACAGTGAAAAGGTTTAAATATAATTCCTCTTTCATCTTCAAATGGTGTAAGGTGAATTTCTAAGCAGTCAGAGATATTTGTCTTAGTAACTTTATACATAATTGCCCCTCATATTTATCTAATTTTTTTTAAGTATCCATCAGGTGCAGCGGTTATTACAAATCTGTCTGTAATAGAAGAATCTATTTCAAAAGCATCATTTTCTTCAAGAAATTGCATAGCAGCTGTCCAAGGATTGTTTCCCTTGCTCCAAGGTCTATAATCTCTTCCTTCAGAAATCACATCATTAGACATTTCAATAATAGTGTCAAAAACAACAATATACGATCCCGTAGATACTAAACTAGAATATAGTTGGAGTTCCTTATATACATGTTCATGTGTGTGATTAGAATCTAAAATCACCATAATTTTATGCTTATCATTTACAATTTTCTTAACTTGATTAAATACACTTTCACTAGTTGAAGAACCTTCAATTAAAGTAATTCGTTTAAACATCGGATGCGATTCTATAGCTTCACGATTATGTGCTCTAATGTCAATATCAATACCAATTACCTCGCCTTCGCCTCCTAGTAGTTCTAACATAGATGCAGAAAAAATCAAACTCCCTCCGTATGCAATCCCCGTTTCTATAATTAAATCTGGCTTAACTTCCCAAATAATACTTTGAAGTGCAAGAATATCAGAAGGTACTTGAAGCATTGGAACACCCATCCAAGTAGAATTATAAACATAATCGTACTTCCCAGATCTAATAGACCATGCCTTTGTCAATTCTTTAAGTTCTTCATCTTTTGTCATCGCCTCAATAGCTCTTTTGCGCTCTAAATGAAACTCTTCTATTTTGCCCATTTATATTTCTCCTTCAATATATTTGAATACTCATCAAGCCTATCTTCTTTAAACAATCCATATTGATAAAGATTACACTTTGAGCATACCTTGCTCGCAAATTTAACACCTTCAAGCATATCTGTTCTAAACTGATTAGCTCTTGCGCTATCCCAAATTGCTTTTAAATCTGTATTATTCACATTACCCAAAATAATTGGATACTGAGTAGAACAACATGGAACTACATTACCATCTGGATTCACTTGAATTAAGTAAAAAGGCTGAGGACATATATTTGAATCTAATAATTCACTCCCATTTTGCCCCAACTCGGTGACATTTTCTTTAGATAAACCAACATAATCAATACCTTGAACAGTAGGAGTCATATGCTCTATTGCTATAAAATCACTCTTATCACCAAACATTTTATAAAAAGAACTTTCATCGGTTTCGTTTTCTAGAGCACAGTCAATGATCTTGATATAAATTTGCATATTTCCTTTGCTATTATATAGCCATTCCAATTCAGATAGAAAGTTATCATAGTCAATCTTAGTTTTACATAATTCTAAATATTTTTTAGCTGTAACACCTTGAATAGAGATTCTTAATTTATCCAGTCCAGATGAAATAAGTTTTTTAGATAAATTGTAATCTAACAAAAGCCCATTTGTTACCAATTCGATATTATCTGCAATTTTTTTCTTTTTTGCATAGCTTATCATTTTATCAATATCTTTATGCAATAGAGGTTCTCCAATACCAGCAAATCTTAACATTTTGATTTTTTTATTAAAATATTTTAGATTATCTATAATTTTTTTGTAAGTATCAAACCTCATATAACCAGAATTTGATATAAAACCATGTTCACTTAAGGGTAAGCCATGCAAACAATATCCGCATTTGAAATTACACCCGTAAACAGGAAATATTTGAACTAAATACGGCGTATCCAGAGGTAACATCTCACCTAACATATTTCGTTTACCACTAGGTGACATCCCATTAATCAACTTTGCTTTCATCTACAGTTCTCCCGTTAAGTAATTGATGCTCCCATATTTTACTCAAATTAAATGCATCAAAATCCAAGTCGTCTTCATCATGTGAAACATCATTAGGTGCACAGCAAGTAGCACACTTTGAATTTTCACTCCGCTTAAGTAATAGATGTGATAACTGAAATTCTTTAAGAATATCTCCATTCCACATTTCAATTAGAGAATGCTCCTTTACATTTCCCAAAATAACTGGCTTATAGATTGTATCACAAGGCTCAACATCGCCATTTGGAAATATACCCAGCATAAAAAAAGGAAGAGGACATACATTACGATTTTTATGAATATTACCATATCTATCCATTGTAGTAGTCAACTCTAAATCATAGTTTACACCAGAATATACCGGACGGACTTTCTCAATAAACATGCGATCACTACTGTTTTCAAAAGTATTATAAAAAAGCACTTCTTCACCCTCATCAAGGGCAATATCCATAATTTTTACAAACAACTTCCCTTGTTGCTTGTGACTATAATAATAGTTCAGATTATAAATCAATTTCTCAAATGATATTTCAGTACCACAGGTTTTAAGATAGCTTTTGTCACTCATACCCTGAAGGGAGATTTTAAGAGTATCTAATTTAGCATCAATCAATGCATCTGCTACTTCCTTATTTAATAAGGAACCATTGCTAATGATCTCTATTCTTTCTGCCACATTGGATTCTTTTGCAATCTTTACCATATCTGCAATTTTAGGATTTAAAAGAGGTTCTCCGTGACCCGTCAAAGACAATAATTTAAGTTTACTAGGAAAGGCTTTTAATTGTTCAATTACTTTAAGATAGACTGACATCTCCATATGCTGAGGTTCAAAATCATAAAGATTTTTCATTTTAGATAATCCCATAGAATGCCCACAATAATTACATCTAAAATTACAAAACGTGGTTGGAAAAACAAAAATACTAAAAGGTGTCTCTAATGGAACTGCTTCCGCTAATTTTGTACGCTCTAACCCATATAAAGGCATAATATTTGATTTCATTATTTTATTAAAACCTCCTAATTAAATCACTTGCTACATCATCAAGAAATTCTCTTTCATCCATTACAGTAGCACAAGATTCGCACCTTGCACATGTGGGATTTTCTTTTCTCTCAAGATGCAAATGTTGAAGAATCAAAGCTTTACGCTTGTCTCCATTCCAAATTTCTTTCAAACTATTTTCCTTGATATTGCCAATGCTAAAGCTAGGTGGTAAACCACTCACTGGACAGGGAAAAACATTCCCATCTACATCAATTTGTAACATGTAAAAAATAACTGGACAAACTTCTCTTCTATAAGTTAATTCATTGTTCAAATTACGAGAGTTATCTGCTTTGCCATCATGATCTCCCATCTGGTGCTGAAGAGTTATCAAATGTTCAATAAAAATCTGATCCGAGATGTTTCCGAACAAAGAATAAAATTCTTTCTCATTACTTTTATTCTTCAAAAGTGCATCTATAATTTTTATAAAAATAATGCTCTCTTTTTTATGCTTATATAAATATTCTATATTCTGATAGAAGTTTTTGAAATCTATTTTCTGGTTAGAAGTTTCTAAATATTGCTCTGAATTTAAGCCCTGAAGAGATATTTGGATTCTTGAAATACCTGCATTTACTATTTCATCGGATAATTTTGGAGTTAGTAAGGTTGCGTTTGTAAGTAAATCAATACGTTCCACTGTGCAGTTTTTTCTAGATTTTCTAATAAATTGAGGAAACAATGGATTCATCAAAGGTTCCCCTAAACCTGAATAAACTATTCTCTTCAAGGTCAAATTAAAATCATTCAAATCATATATTATTTTTTCATGTAAATCATTCGACATATGTTTTATTAAATAGTCAGATTTATCAAAGCCTTTCCCATTCTGAGTTTTAGTACTATGAATACAGTAAAAACACTTCAAATTACAATATCTCGTAGGTTCGATAAATACAGTCATCGGAATACTTAATGGAATAATCTCACTCAAATTTTTCCGAGTTGAATCATAGCTTGCTTTTATATTCGCTTTCATAATATTAAACTCACTTTCACAGTTTTGCTTCTGTTGCATATAAAATTGTCTCCATTCCATGTAATCCATGACAACGCAAATAAAATTTATATTTAGGATTTATTTGTTTTATCAGATAAGGAATTTCCCACATATCTTCTATCTTATGGTAGATGCTTATAGCCAAATCCGGGGTATAAGCTCTAATATTTTTTTCAGCTCCAAGTAAAGCTTTGTATTCGGCCCCTTCGATATCCATTTTTATAAAAGTAGGACAAAACCCTCTTAGCGCTTCATCAATGGATAAACATTGAATATGTGCTATACCCTCTTCTGAAATACTACTCGAACTCTGGATTCCACTATTAAATTTTAACACATCTGCTTTATTCCATACCCCACAAGGAAAATATATTTCTTCATCCGCAATTTCTTGATTTTGAGTATTTATCACTAATTTATTAAAATTTTTAATTTCCGGCTCAAAATAGGCAACCTTCTCAACCTTACCTTTCAATTTTTTTAACATCAAAGCTGTATCTCCATCATATGCTCCACAATCAATAAATCTTTGATAACTTTTTGAAAACTTAATATCCTCAACGAAATACTGAATCGCATTATTAGGTACTGAAAACAAACTAGAATCTGAGTTAATAATGCCATTAAAAAAATTATAATAAACGGATTGGCTTTCTTCATCTTCTAACCAATCAGCTATTTTAAGAATCTGATTTTGAATGCTCTCATTAAAAATCTCTCTACTTTCTTCTATTTTTACTTTAGAATTGATCAAATACGGAGTGAAAATTGCAAGATTGTAAATATCATGAAAATAGCAAAAATTAGTAACACCTAATTCTTTTAAAAATTTATAAAATTTCTTCAATTCATTATAATCACATAAAAAAGAGACTATAATATATGTTTTATCTGTTAAATACTTTTTCACATTATCTGGCGATAACACCTTTACATTCTTGTATAACTTTTCCTCATCACTATTTTTGTCAATAAACCCCCGCACCGAGATATCCATTTTTTCTAATAATTGATGTGTCATTGCCCCTGCATTGCCGGCACCATATAAGTATACTTCTGAATTTTTAATACCTTCTAAAAATTTTTCCGTTCTAGTTAAGTTTTCTTTAGAATTAATAAGGGCTTCCATTTTGGATTTAAATTGTTCTCTATTCATACTAATCTCTCTTTCTCTAAAAAAATTAAACTCTAGTTAAATTTCTAAACGAATATTTTCAACTTTATAATTATAATAATCACTGAACAATAAGCTTGATCTAATACTTTCAGATAGAATAGCTTTATGAGTAACTATCACTCCTAATAAAGCATCCGATAGCTCAATGCCAAATTGCCTCTTCCCCAGATTCAAATCCAAATTAAGTGCATCGAGTACATACTGCCTAATGCCATTATGGCATTCATTTACTGCTGTAAAATTTCTTTTTTTACTCGTGTTAATATATTTAGGTTCTAAATTTTTATCAAAGCATAAAAGTTGTTCTTCTTTTGCAGAAAAAATAACCTCACCTAAAAGATAATTTGAAATTAAATGAAATGGAGTTATTTCTGTGTCAATACACTTACCATATTGAGCAAAGATTTTATCTGTTTGCTTTAGAAATTCTTTCATCTGAGGCGCGGTGGAAAAATAAAAGCCATACATCGAACGCCCTAATATTCGTTCTACAAACATTTGTGTAATGCCTCTACCCACAAAATTGATACAACCAATTTTCTCATGAGCACCAATACCAATACTTTGTATATATGCTTTGTAATGCTGACGCTCTTCTTTTGCATTAATTTCAATAGCATTCAAATATTCACTAGTAATGTGAGCGATCAAATCGTTCATTTCAACTTCATAGAAGAATTTTAATCGAATTGGATCATCATTTCTCATCTGGATACCCAGAGTCCTGAATACAGATTCTCCAATAAGCAAATTTTTAGATTTACACATTTCTCTCAAAACTAACGCTACATCTTCAATATCTTCAATGGCTGCAACACTTGCCGCTCTTCTTGAAGTCAAGAAGTAGTGTGCTTGAGGATAATCTAAATTCAGAGTCATCATAATCAGTTCAAAAATTTCATGCAAAATGTATCCGTCTCTTGCGAAAAATAACAGTTTGTTCAATTCCAATGTCCTTGAAGTTTTAATTAACCAATTCACGAAAGTTAACACTATTGGACCAAAAAAATTATATCCCAACGCATGCATATCATCTAATACAATTGTTCCTTTACCCTTATGCAATGAAAACGGGTCATTAAATACTTTTGAAACAAACTTTCCCAATAAAAGTCTTTGATTTAAACTACTACATTTTTTCTCCAAATAGGCATATTTTGAAAATCTCATTATATCTAAAGAATTTCTTATATGATAGGTTTCAATTCCATAACTTTTAGGAATCTCAACATCACATTCCAAATTGTCACCAATATGAAGCATACGATGATCTGGTTTCTTAAAAACACTCCATATTTTTCCATCGTGCTTTGATTTTTTTTCTTCGCATGAAACTAAAAGTTGACAATAACCTTCTATTCCATTCTTCTTTAACAATATTTCAATTTTTTCTCTTTGCCAATACATATCTGAAACTAAATAAATTCTCTTTTCCGCATTTAGAGCGTACTTGTATAAATTCACCATTTTGTATCGTGGCAAAGAAATACGATATTCCATTTCAAATTCAATATTTTTAATTTCACGTGTAAGTTGTTCATCTAAATTAAGCAATTCACCCAATTCATCATAGATCATATCTATATTAAAATAAGTTGTTTTCTTACAATATACATTTTTTTCAGCATATACCCGATTTTTCTTAAAGTCTATGTTTAAACCCTTTTCCGTTCTCAGTTTTTCTTCAACAAGCTCAAATACATCGCTCGGCTCCAAAGTTTCTCTCATTATTAAAGTATCAAATATATCAAAACAAATAATATCATGTTGTTTTATCAAATCCAGAATATTCTTTTCATTCTTTTTATAATAAGGATCTTCATCGGTATCAATTTCTTTAGGCTCAAACCCATTTAGATAGAAAATTCTAATACCAGATTCTTTTAAAAAATTAATTCTCTGATATATGATGTGACAAGACGATATATTAGCTGCTATAATAACTACTTTTATACTTTTAACGACCTCATCATATGATAATAGATTAAATCCACAATAACTTAATTCATTGTAATCCTTATCCATGATTCCAACAAAATTATAATTCTTATATAATTCAAGAATTTTTTCCGTTTTCTCCCCTATCCCATATATTGCAATAGGCATATCTTTAAATTTATAAAATTTTTCGTTGAATCTTTGTTTTAGGGCATCTTTATCACTAGTCTTATTCACCAGATTCTCTCCTTGATTCACTTTATTATAATTATCGTACGCTCATTTGTTCACCGGCAGGTATCAAAATCTTATTGACATCATAATCTCCATTACAATTCGAACATAGGCTTGTGGCACCTTTTCTTAACACTCCTAGTTCGAACTCAATAAATTCCTGAGGCTCAATGACATTCTCTAAGTCCAAGAAATCACTCTCATCGACTGGCATGCCCCCCATATTTACGGCTGCAGCATTGATTGTACAATAATAAAGTTTAGAGCCCCATAACCCTCGGCTATAATAGGCACATTTTTTAAAATGATTATGCGTTACCAAACCCTTTTTAAATTTTTCAACATTAAAATCACCAAAGTCGACCCATTGATCATCAGTTGTCGTTCTATAACTGATGTAACTAATCTCTCTACGCTCCAATTCTTCAATATAATCTGATATCGAATATTTATAATCGACAAACTCAGAGTAATCATTTATTTCCATCTGTATATTGTTTCCTTTTATAATTTTAAGTGTTCTATCATCAAGTTTTATTGTGCCGTTCGTTACAACTCTCAAATTCTCAATACGATTTCTATATTCTTCACTTATATATTCCAATATTTCTGTAAAGTGAGGCGACATTGTAGGTTCTCCACCCATGATTTTAAAATTATAAACAAAATCCACATTCTTAAAAAGAACTTCTATATCACGCTTTAGAGCTTTTAAATCCCGATGTTTCTTTGAATGTGATTTTGAAATTAAAATACTACAATGTTTACAATTTAAAGTACAATTAGGCGTAACTATAAAGGAGATATTCGTTAAGTATATTTTTTTTTCAACAAACCAATAGTACATTGGAATAAATTCCATCACATAACAATAATCATCTCCCTCTGAAAATCCAATATGATCCAATTGCTTTCTAACTGAATTTATAGATCCTGTCAAGATTAAAATCTTTTGCTTATTATTTTTATGGATTAATTCTTCTGGAGATTTTATTTCATATCCGTCAATTTGTGTGCCTTGAAGCTTCGAATTATTGTCCACGCAATATGATATTTTTATTTTTCCATCTAAACATTTTCTAAACAAATCAAAATTTCTACCCACACCAAACAATATAAACTCAACGTCCTTATCTAAAAAAGTTTTCAATTTGTCAATGTCATCCATTCTTTTGCTAACAAAATTAACTTTATAGCTCATCACTTATCTCCTTAAATAATCCAGTTTAATTTATCAATACTATGACTATTATTACTATTGTTTTGCTGGGCAAACATAATTTTTATTAGCAGTTCCAAATCCATTGCAATAGTTACAGGATTCAAAGAATCTGTTTCTAAAGGAAAATTCAAAATTGAACAATGTCAAAAAAAAATCTTCTTTATCAGAAATCTTTACCCGATTCAACTCTAAATATTCGTGCGCCTGAATCGGTCTTATTTTCCCAATCTGAGCACTTGCAACGGGACCACAGAAAAATAATTTACCTTCATATAAACTCCTGCATGGCATTCGGCAATTATCTAAACGATTTTCTAATTCTATATCCGATAAATCTTGATTGTAATTAGGAGGACCTAACGATAACCATTCAGTATACTTTCTGCGATTTGCATCAATTCCATTTTCTTTTAACACTGAATGAACTGCATTTACACTTTTCTCAACATCAGGAAGATTATCACTATAATCACTTATTTCTATTACAGTATGATTTTTTTTAAAACTCTCTATGAGTTGCTGTCTAGGATTAATAGTCCCATTCGTTACAATAACAATTCTCAAAATATTTGCTTCATATTTTTGATACACATAATCAATAATCTGAAGCAAACTCTTGTGAATAAATGGCTCTCCACCTAAAATTCTAAGTTCTCTAACTTGACCTACTATTTCAAAATATTGATCAATATCTGCAATAATCGCACTTAACTCTCGGTCTTTTGGACTCCTATAACGCGGAATATATAAACCGCACTCTATACATTTCAACGTACATCTACTCGTGATCATCATTTCAACATAATCTGAATATATCAGATCCTTATATTTCCAGTTCCAAAGTGCAAGAAGTTTATCATACTGGATAAAATCTTCGTCTTCAACCAGACCAATGTTCTCAAGTTCTGATTTTATACTCTGCCTTGCGCCAACTGAAACAGAGGTTATAATAATTTTATATCTATCACTTTCTATCTTATGCTTATCAAATACTTTGTATCCTAGATAACCATTTTTTTGCTTTTCGACATCATTGTCTATAATAAATCTCACGCTTATTTCAATAGGTAATAAGGTCACAAAGTCACTAATAATTTGAGTTGCTCCAAAAAAAACAAATTCTAAAGCAGGATCCCAATTTCGATTTATTTTTGCAAGTTCTCTTCTATCATACATCATATCTTTCATCTCCATGGATCAATTTATACCACTGTTGCAATATTTTATCCGATTTGAATTCATTATAATACTGGTTAACCGAACCTTTATTAGACCCTAAAACCAATGGACTAGCCTGCTCTAAAAGTCTTTTAACTTCGATATAATTGCCTTTTTTTATCTCTATGATACTCTCTAGAAACAAATGTGCATCTGCCCCCATACCAGAAACAAACCAATTGTAAGGCAATTCACCCAAACTTATTTGAAAATTTTTAACGTCTTTTTTCTGTGTCATAGCCGTATTGCACGCATCATAAAAAGTCTTTTTAAACCGCTCTAATGTATACTTCTCAAGAACATATTCACGTGCATTTTTCCCAATTTGTATCCTAATTTCTGGATTCGCTTTCAGAAAGGAGATGACTTCTCCATATTCTTTTTCATTTGAAACCAAATAACCCGTTCTTCCATTTTCTACAATATATTTCTCTGTTAACTGATTTTTTAGAACTGGAATTACTTCCATGGCCATTGCTTCTAATACTGCATTTTCCGTAGTTGCTGTATGTTTTCCCATTAATGGGTATCCCAAAATGTCCATTTTTGCGATCATTAACTTAGGATCTTCTTGATAGCCTGTCATTATTACTTTTTCTAATAATGACAGACTATCAAGATTTTTAATCAACTTCTCTTTATCAGGACCATCACCAACAATAAGAAATTTTACATCCTCATCTGGAACACTATTGCAAAATTCAGCAAAATTTCCACTCATTTTAGAGAAATCTAACACGCCTAAATAGCCGATAGTAAATATTTCTTGCTGTTCCTTTTTACAATCACTAAACGCCTCTAACCCAGGGCAGCCACTTACTACCGAAACTCCAATTTTCAGCTTGTCTTTAACCTTTCTGTAAGCTTCGCTATTTAAAGAGGCTTCTGACGTGTATATAATTTTTGTAGCCTCCTGTAACAGGCCTTCATTTAGCGCTGGTACTGTCAAATTAGAAATATGACTCCAAATAACTAATCGCATTGGAATGTTGGGTAAATTAAATAAGAATTCTGACGTCTTAGGATGATGCCACCAATGAACTAAAACAATATCACTATATTTGATTTCTTCAATCAAAATTTCAAGATCATAATTCATGAAAGTACAGATGTTATCAATAATCGAGAGTATATGTTCTCGTCTGATGGGTTCTTCTAATAATAATACCCTGTGAGAATTTCTTGTATCATGAGTAACCAATTTAGAAATAACGTTGCCAACACCGCCACCCATATGTGGTGTAACATGTAATATTTTCACAAGTCCTCCCGAATTTTTCTTTTTAACTTAATGATGATCTTCTAAAAATTAAAATTCTAATATTGAGCAATAACAAACCGTCTCAGAATATAATGGTCCATGATGTCTTATTGAAATATTGTATTCTGGAACAATCGATTTGATATACTCAGGAAGCACAAAAAAATCATCCCATTTATGATACAGTGAAAATGCTAAATTGGGTTTGTATTTCTTGATAATTTCTGTCGCTCCTTTGAACATCTCCAATTCGAAGCCCTCAATATCAGCCTTTATAAAAGTTATTTTTTCTTCCACTGTACCAAAAAAATCATCCAAAGAAATGATATCAACTATATTATTCTGAGTACTTTCAATGGATTCATCTGATATATAGGCATTGATTAAAGGCGTTTCACTATCAATATTCAAATATGCTTTTTCTGTTTTTTCACCAACACCTGCCTTAACACAAATGATTTGATCTTCTAATAAAGCCCATTCTTTCTTGAGCCTATCTACTCTAAAATTTAAAGCTTCAAATTGTCTATCACCAGGTTCAAAGGCATATATTTTTTTAAAGCTACTTTTATTTCTTCTTTCAACAAGTTCCTGAATTGTATCTCCTACAAATGCGCCACAGTCAATTATAATATCCTCCACATTCATAAATTTAAAACTTGGTATTGCATAATAAAAAGACTCTTCGAAGACTTCTGAGCTGTATTTATAAGATCCTTTTAACTTACCTAAAAGCATTGCAACAAATACATGTTTAGATTTTTCATCATATAAATAATTATCAAAAATAAATTTATACTTCTCTTTTGCCATAATAATTGGAAATGCATCTGCAAATAGATGTCTTATCTTAAGTTTTTCTAATTGTTTCGAAATACTTTGATAATGCAGTAGTGGTGTGACTAAAATGATTGGATCGTTAAGTAATTTTAATTCATTAGGTGAAATGCATTTAATTAAGCCAATTTTTTCACCATATTTATCAGCATCATTATCACAAAATGCCACAACATTTATTTTTTTTCTATTAAGCTCTTTCAAAGTAATCATTCCAGCATTTCCAGCTCCAAAAATAACAATATCGCAATTATCAAAATTACCATTCGGACCCAATTTGCACTCATTAATCGCACTCTCAACGTCACTCCAACAATAATTTTTCATCTTCCTACTTCCTCCATTTTTAAAATTAATATTCTGTCGATATAATTAAAATTCTATCATACTTTATGTCTTTATTGATTTTACTTATCTCATTCTATTTTATTATTTTGTCCAACTATATTCGAATCCCTTTAATAATTTTTCTATATTATATCCGCCTTGTTCTTTAACTAAGTATTGCATTGGAACACATATAAATCTAGTCATAAATTTCATAAAAAGAGTCTCAGCCTCATTATCTGTTATGGGATTATTGATATAATCACAGTACCCAACGAGACTATTCTTAAATGCAATATAATTATCATTAAATTTACCATTAACAACAGTGTCTTTTAATGTTTCAACTGCAAATTCTCTTGTTACGCCTTTGTTTCTAATATTTAGATCCACATTTATTTTTCCAATTTTTCCTGTAGCAACATTCATTAAATAAATAAGATACTCTAGAAAAACATGATTCTTACACATAAACGCTTCATTCAATTCATAGTATTTTATTAACCTCTGATACTCTGAAGTGCGAAACACTTGATACATTATGGTTGCCGGGAAATCATCTAAATACGAGTTCGTCCTATCAAACGCTTTTGGAGATAATATTGAATTAAACTTATCATATTCCAACATAAAACCATATTCTTCTTTAAACGCAAAATTTTTCCCTTTTACAGAATAATAATCTAGATTTTTATTAAGAAATTCCAAAGATAAATACAATCCCTCTTCTGTATAATAATCATCATCTGGAGAAAAACAAAAAAACTCGGTATCAATTTTATCCATCGCAATCAAAATTTTTTCCGCGTAAGTAGTATCTATAGGCAAATGATAATATTTTAAATCATGTGTCATTTCTAAATTCTTCAAAGAAAACTGATTTTTCTTAGCATTTTCATCACTACTTGAATCCAAGACTATAATTTTCGGATTCAGAGATTTAAATTGAATAATACTCTGAATTACTTTTTTAAAATTTTGAGGTCTATTTAATGTTACTGCAACAATAGTAAAGTTGTTATAGACCTTATTAAACACATTTAATTTTCGATTCTTCTTATTTATTTCCAATGCTCTTATCTTCAATTTTTCAAACTCAATTGTCTCGTCAATTATTACTTTTGGATACTTCAAATTTAAAAACTTCTTATGTTGCTCCTCTGCATTCAATACATATATCAAATCATATTGGTAATAATCAGCATATTCCATAATCTCATCAATACTTTGTATCATTATAAGTTTGCCCACACCAGTGCTATTAAAAATCTCATTTCTATATTTACCTGAGTTAGTCGCCAAATCCACACAAAGATTATACTTTTCTAGCTCTTTTGCCCATAAATACAAATCATTTGTATATCCAAAATCGATCACTAAAATTCTGTCTATATAGGCCATCCAGTACTCTTCGTTTTCTTCTTTTTTCATACAACTTTTAAGCATTTGAATTGAATTTTTAGCGGAATCAACACACTGCGTCCTAAAATTACTGTTAAAGGCTTTTCTATACGCCGCTAAAGCTTCTATTAAATCCTCTTTTTCTTTCAATACATCCCCAAGGAGCATCAAAAAAGCATAATCATAAGGCATTTTACTTAAACCATATGCAATATAAAATAATGCTCTCTCGAAATTCTTTTGAAATAAATTTATTTCGCCCAGATAATAACCGAAGTCTGTGTCCTCTATAGCTTTATAGGCATATTTTTCAGAAAGTTTACACGCCCTATCATGCTCTCCAAGTTCAATACTAATCCTAATCTTCTGTTTCAAAACTGAAATCATGCGATTATTATCCATACGTTATATTTCTCCCTTTTCAATATTAGACCTGGCGCTTTTTTATTCCCAAATGATCTTCTTCAATAAATTTTTCAGCACACAAATTTGAGTCATAATTGCATTGATCTAAAAATTTATCAATCCATAGTTCTGATTTAAGCGATTCTATATCAATATTATGATTATAAAGCTTAGAAAAATACTCCGCTAATGAAGCAAGATTCCCCACACCTAACACATCATAGATCATTTTTAGATACTCATATATTGCATAACTTTCAGGATAATGGTGCAATCCCTCTAATAATATATATTTTGAATTATTAATCTCATTAAATTCAAAATATACTAGTGCCAACAGAAGATATATTTTCTCAGAATACACACTATATTCCAAAAGCTCTCTTTGAATATCATCAACTTTTTTCCATTCTTTTTTTTGTACAATTTGCTCTAAATCTTTGTGTACATCTTCAAGATTTCTAGTGCTCTCCAAGCCTTTAAGTAAATAAGAAATCACATCACTATTTGGCACCATAGAAATCAACTCTCTAACTTTTGATACATATAATGACTTGCTAAACTTTAGTTTTTCGAGCGCCATATAGTAATATTTAAAGAAAATTTCATCTGCTAAAAAAAACTCATCATCTTCTTTTATAAATGATGGCATATATTTTTTGTTAAATTTAAATAATCCCAATTGAAGATACACTCCTATAAGCTCAGTATATTTCGGATCACTAATTAGTTTTTTTTGAATAATGGGATATATCAATTTAATATAAACAGAAATAATTTTAAATGAAAGCGCCTCATATGAGTCCAAATTCAAAATCCTCATTGATACTTTTGATCCATACGTAACATGCTTGTTTTGCATATACTCTATAAACCGATCTTGAACTCTGGTCTGTAAAGATAAAAATATATTAAATACGATATCATTCTCAAAATAATAGAAAAGGACATCTGCAAAATAGTCACCATTATTTTCAAAATCAAATTCTCTTAAAATTGTAAAATAAGCTTCATTTGAAATTGTTTTCATACGAATCTGATACAGCCAATTATAAGGCTTATTACCTTCTGCAAGTACACTACTTAGAACTTTATCTCTAGATTTGTTGTAATTTGATTCGATTTTCGCTTCCATAGTTATTCTCAGTTGATCGGATCTTTCACAATATCTATCATATAGTTTTTTCACATTATCATATTTTTCTAATTTGATAGATATATCCATGATTTCATCTATAAAATAGGCATCCTGCTTTTCTTCATCATATAAAACACATTGTTCTAACCCTTTTTCAAGCAGCTCATTTTTTAGGTATAAAATCCCCAAAAATTTTCTCGCAGTATACGCTTCATTATAACAGTAAGTCACCACGGCCGTATCTTTTAGAGATGATAAAGACCGTCCTAGCTGATATAACTCTAAGTATTTTTCAAAATAAGAGATGCTTTTCTGTTCGTTCCCCCGTTTCACATGAGCAAACCCAAGATAGAAATGCGTATCCAAGTATTCAGGGCTATAACTTACCAACTCTTCTTCAATCTCAATTACTTGATCAAAATGCTCAAGCATTATTTCATATTTCGCCAAAAACATTAATACAAATCTATTTTTATTAAAATCTGATCCCGTTGTTTTCACAATATCATATGCTAATTTAATATACTTATAACCTTCTTCATATTTTTCATACATCAGCTGTGAAACTGCCATTTGATAATTAAAATAAATATTTTGCGGCTCTCTATTTAATTCCTTTTCCAACAATCTCGCTGTGCGCGAAAATTTTTTTTCCATCAAGCTCTTGTCATTTTTGATGTAACCATAATGCAGAATCGAATCTTTTAGTTCAATCATGGGCAGTTCATGGTGTAATTGATTATGAACTATCCCTTCATAATAAAGCTTGCTAAGATTTTTTTTACATAACCTCACTGCAGAAAACGGTGCATAAATGCCTAGATTATCGCTATATTCCAAATTTTTAAGGACGACAGAGGCCGACTTGAAATCATTTTTCAAATCTGATGATAGAAATTTTTCGATTTCATTTGTGGTTTCAAATACCTCATCCCCATCAAGAATAAGAATCCAATCTCCTTTTGCATAGGAAAAAGAAATATTTCTCATCTCTGAAAAATTATCATTCCACTCATGAAAATAGACCCGATCCGTATACTTTCTTGCAATTTCAACAGAGAGATCTTTTGACCCAGTATCAATAACAATAATTTCCATTTCTATCTTAGCCCTTAAAGAATCCAAAGCTTTAAGGCAAGTATCCAAATATTTTTCTTCGTCTTTAATCATCATGCATACACTTAATAACATGCGCGCCCACTTTCTCATTGCAATATAGTTTGAAAATTTATCTATAATCAAAGCGTCTACTCAGTCCGCTTCGCTACCTTCGTAACACTTGCACAATCCTATCGGATTGCATTCAGTGGGCGTTTGGACTCCCACTGAATTAGGAATATGAACCCCCACTTTGAGAAGTGGGGGACATCTCCCAAGGGTTATAACAATAACATTTATACTCTCTTAATATTATCGGATTATTTTCAAATAAAATTAGCAAAAATGAAAAAAAAGAGGCCGAGGCCTCTTTTAAAATTAAATTATCTTAATAACTGTAACACGCCTTGAGGTGCTTGATTAGCTTGAGCAAGCATTGATTGAGCTGCTTGTTGTAAGATGTTGTTTTTACTGTATGTCATCATTTCTTTAGCCATGTCTACATCTCTAATACGTGATTCAGAAGATTGTAAGTTTTCAGCAGAAGTATCTAAGTTTTTAATAGTATGTTCAAGTCTGTTTTGAACAGCACCAAGTTTAGATCTTTGCTCTGAAACTTTATTAATTGCATTGTTAATAGTTGTTAATGCTGATGCTGCAGATTCATGAGAAGTTACATCAAGAGCCGCCTCAACATCAATATCATTTGAACCATTTGTTACAGAGTTTGTTTTTGTAAATCCAGTTTGACCCGCATTACCAGTGATACCAAGTGCTGCCGATCTCATATCTGCGATTTCTACAGACATGGATTGACCTTCATTAGCACCAACTTGTAACTTAACGGTAAAGCCAGCACCACTTCCTGCTGATCCAACAACTTGTTGAACCTCACTTGAAGTACTCATTGCGATAGAGTCAATTCCAAGTTCCTTAAGTGGAGAATTTAAGCCTTCTTCAAGCACTAAGTTTTCACCTGTTTCAGAAACAAATTGAAGCTTATTATCATCAGACAAACTTGCTGTTACTTTACCCGATAATCCAGCTGCTTGTAACGATGCATTTACGTCTTTGATAATATCCGCCATGGCACCATCTGCCACGTTTTTATCCGAAGAGTTTACTGCATAAGAAGCTGCATCTAACTTAACTTCTGTAAAACTACCTTCTCCAACTTTAATTTTGAAAGTTGAATTGGCCTCAATTGAAAGTTTGCTAATCGCATCGCCAACATTTGTTGTATCAACATTAGCAGCATCTAATATTCCAAAATGATCTGAATCAGAGTCATAATTAAACTTCTGTTCAGATACAAATTTAATACCGCCGCCTTTATCATAACTTTCTAAAACATCATTAGCTTGAGCTTTAACAACATCCACACCAAACGTAGCATCAAGTTTACTATTGATGTACTCAATCATGCCATCAGCATTATCAAAATTCTGACCATTCAGATCAATTGTTGCTGTTTTTACCGCACCGTCTATAGTTGTTGAAATAGAGAATGCTGCAGCAGCAGTAAAGTTAAATGCATCATTTTTCCCAGCTGTTAAGCCAACTTCAGCAACATCACCACTTAATGTGATATCTTGATAAGCTTTATAAGATATTGTTGCGCCCGCAACAGTTACTTTAACAGCATTAACGCCTAGAGCTTGATCAATCTTACTTTGTAATGCCACGCCAAGTGCTGCAGTAGTTGCGTAGTCTTCATCAAGAACAATCTCTCTGTCATTAATTCTAAATGATGCAGAATTATCATCTGCAAAGTTTAGAGTCGCACCACTCACGCCTGTTGCTGCAAACGAAACCCCTGCAGAAGAAGCAGTAGCATAACCCATAGCAGTTCCCACTGTTGCTATAGCAAGTTTTGATTTATCAAGTGCTAAAGCAGCTTCATTCCCATACTTAGAAATGGTTGAAGATGCACCTGTTGCAGATGTTGTACCACCATTTGCTGATGTAAAAGTCAACACGTTAGCCGTATTGGGTTTGCCTACATCAACACTAATATTTGCAGTATCGCCAGTGCCTTTAGTCGTAAAGCTTAAAGTAGATCCAACAATTTCAATATCAATGACATCTGATAATTTTGTATCACCAGCAGTGACATTTTCAAGCGCAGCCTTAATATCTTTAATTGTGCCATCAGTGCCCGAACCATCAATATCAGTCCAGTCTTTGCTTAAAGCATCATGCAAGTCAAATGTCGTGTCGCCAACAGTGATTTTTGCAAATGCGCCTTCCTTAGAAAGGTCTGTCGCAACGAAATCTATAGTACCACTTACAGAAGCTGTTGTTGCTTTCGTTAAATTTTGGCTATCAGCAGAATCCGTACCACCATTCAAAACTTTCTTAGCATTGAACTCAGTTGTATTACCAATTCTATTGATTTCTGAAGTCAACTGGTTTAATTCTGATTGAAGTGCATCACGGTCGATTTCTTCATTTGTACCATTTGCTGATTGTACTGCAAGTTCTCTCATTCTTTGTAAGATCGAGTGAGACTCGTTTAAAGCGCCCTCAGCAGTTTGGATTAAAGAAATACCATCTTGAGCATTACTTGAAGCTTGATCCAAGCCTCTGATCTGTGCTCTCATTTTTTCGGAGATAGAAAGACCAGCAGCGTCATCGCCAGCGCGGTTGATTCTATAACCAGAAGACAATCTTTCGATTGATTTTGCCCCAGCATTAGAGTTGATGCCTAATTGTCTGTGGGTATTCATTGCCATCATATTATGATTAATTCTCATATCAATTCCTCCTTGAAATTTTAAATGTCATTGGCATCCTTGCCAAATCAGTATTTTCAGCCTTTACGCTTCTGCCGGCCGTCAGAAACGTTCTTGCCTCTAATTGTATTATCGGCGAAAATAGAAATTACTTAACCTTATTATAGAATATTTTAGAATATTTTAAAAACTTTTTTTTTATTCTGCGGATTTATTCTTAATCAAATCACTTAAAGCTTTTAACTGAGCGGGTGCCTCTTTTGCCATTCTGTTTTCCGCTTGAATCTTTTCAAAGACTTCTTTTCGATAAATCTCCACCTCTTTAGGGGCTTCTATCCCCAATTTTACCTTGCCATCTTCCGATGAGATGATTTTAATCTCAATATTGCCATTGATAATCAAGCTTTCATCCTTTTTCCTCGATAAAATCAACATTATTCAACCTCTTCATTGAGGCTCTTATCAAAGATAAAATGTTTGAGCCTAAATTTTTCATCCATTAAAACTTGTCTTGCCAATTTGGTTTTCATATTGATCACAAGAGGCGCTTTTAAATTAATTGAAGTCTTGAGCGTTTCAGCAGGAATCACCGTTAGACAATAAACCGTCACATCTTCAATCGCTTCAATTTTCAACTCATCAATCACGGATTGCGATAAATTAAAATCATAATCCTCAACGAAGAGATAAGGAGAAGTCGCTATAAACATAAGTTCATTGTCCTCTACGGACTGGAGATAGTGAAAAGGTAATGCTTCATCCGAATTCAACACAAAAATGTAGTCATGTAATTTTTCAAAACCTAAAATCCCCTCTTCAAAACGAATGATATCTTGAGATTCGTATTCCAAATCTCCTAAATAAGGTGTCTTAACTATCAAAATAAATGCCTCCTCTCAACGTACGGTGTATTTTTAAGCTTTTACATCTAAAGCATTTCCCGTAAAGGAAATACTAATGGATTGATATTGTTTCATAAAACGTTCCACTTTTCCTGGCGTGTAACTGACCTCTAGCTTTTTAAGTTGGGTTTCATTATTGACTTTCCCCTCTTGAAACTGTACATCTACCGTTCCCCTTGTAAAGTCAATTTGAGGACGCGATTTCGGAATTGTCGTATAGACAAATTCATGAACAAACAGATCATATGCATTAGAATACGCTTGATCTGGAATGGGATCATAGCCTGTCTCTATGGCAGCGAGCTCATTGCCTTGATCTACGATTCTAGCGATGCCCTCAGAAACTTTTTCTTGTGCATACGCCGCATTATCGGCGATCAAATCTGGGATGCTCATAAGACCCGCTTCAGCAAAACACTGTGATTGATCAATCTGAATCTGAGGTTTTTCTGTTTTCAAATTCACCACCGGTTTCGTCGTGGACATCTTCAGAATATGCGCTGCACCATTCCCGCTGATATTCACTTTTGCATTATGGGTATTCCAATCTAAAATGGCTCTCTGTGAGGTTATTTGAATCGACATATAATCACCTCCGCTTCAAAATTTATGCCGTCACAGCTTCAGCGATTAAAAACGTTTTAACCGCCTTGCAAATTTCATCAACTTCTGCCTCCGTTAAATAAGGATGCATCGGCAAAGAGAGCACTTGATCACATAAATCCGTGGTCACTGCACAGGACTCTTCGTCTGTCTGTAGCATTTTAAAAGCCTCTTGCTTATGCAGTGGCTTTATATAATAAACCATCGACGGAATACCAAGGGCACCTAAATACAGCTTGAGTCTTTCTCTCTGCTCTTTGGACTTAAGCTTTACCGTATACTGTGCGTAACTGGAGATATATTCCTCTGGAATATAGGGTGTCACCACCACCTCTTTGAGCCTGTCATCATAAAGCGCTTTGATGTGATTTACATCGGCAAGTTCACGATCAATAAACAAGTCTAATTTGACATTTAAAATCGCAGCTTGCAGGGTATCCAATCTAGAGTTAACACCGATTTGTATGTTATCGTATTTATTTATACCCTTTCCATGCACTTTTATAGATCTAATTTGATTTGCCAGCACATCGTCATCTGTGAAAATTGCACCACCGTCGCCATAAGCCCCCAAAGGTTTAGCTGGAAAAAAAGAAGTTGTTGCCACATGCCCAAAGCTACCCGCTTTTTTATCACCAATGCACCCGCCGAAGCCTTGGGCGGCATCTTCTAAAATCCTAAGATTATGCCGATCTGCAATCCGACCGATTTCGTTATGTGCTGCGGGTAGACCAAATAAATCCACAGGGATCACGACTTTTGGCGTCCACCTTTTTGCGTTCAAAACACTTTGAATACACGCCTCAAGTTTAATCGGATCCATATTAAAAGTGTTTGGATCCACATCTACGAAAATAGGGGTTGCACCTCGAAAGGCAACGATTTCTGCTGTGGAGAAAAACGTGAAATCAGGTACAAACACAGCATCCCCTTCGCCTATATCCCAAGCCATCATCACCATAGTCATGGCTTCTGTGCCATTCGCACATGTAATACAGTGTTTAACACCAACATAATCCTCTAAACGACGCTCCAATTTTTCAACCGCGTCACCACCTATAAAAACGCCTTCTTCCATGGTTTTAATCACAGCGCAGTCAAATCTTTCTTTATGCTTTTGATATTGTTTTTTGAGATCTCTAAATTCCATCCCAGCCTCCTGCTAATTGGCCATATGTTATCCCACATTCAGGACAAGTATACGCCTTAGATAAGGTCTTGCCGCATTCACAAACCCAGCCGATCTGCTGAGCAGGGACCCCCACCATCAAAGCGTGATCTGGCACATCCTTTGTGACCACAGCACCTGATGCGATCATGGCCCATCTTCCTATCGTATGACCACAGACAATAGTCGCATTAGCCCCGATTGAAGCGCCTTCCTTAACCTTTGTTCTAAGATAACCTTCTTGCCCTTTAGGGTATTTGCTTCTCGGCGTCAAATCATTGGTAAACACCATGGACGGCCCGCAGAATACATAGTCCTCAAGTTCTACACCCTCATACACAGATACATTGTTTTGTATTTTAACGCCATTGCCTATGATGACATTATTGCCAATGCTCACATTTTGGCCCAAAGAACAATTTGCACCAATAGAAGCGCCACCAAGCACATGTGTAAAGTGCCATATTTTTGTGCCATCCCCTATCTTTACACCTTCATCAATATAACTGCTTTCATGAACAAAATATTTCATAGGTTCTGCCTCTACTTATAATCCATAGTTTTTAAATGTTGAAGTGGCAATTTTACGGGCATCCCCCTTTTAGAGGATTCATAAATTGCAAGGACGAGCTCCAATGCTTTGCGCCCTTCAAGTGCCGATACATAGGGTTCTCGATCTTCTGCAATTGCGTTTATAACATCTAAATAGAGTCTGCTGTGCCCAAATCCATATACATCTGGTGGATTTTCCATACACGAGCGCATCACAGCCTGTGCATCATCAAGCCCATCCGCGAATCGCCATTCTTCAATGAGATTAACCGACTTGCCTCCTGCTTTAATCGTGCCCTTTTCCCCAAATAGATATAGTGTTTCTTCCAGATTACTCGGGAAAACATTCGTCGTCCCTTCTATGATACCCATGGCGCCATTTTTAAATCTAACAACTGCAACCCCGAGATCTTCAGCTTCAATATAGGGATGATTAAAGTTATCGGTCAACCCATAAACGGTATCAATTTCGTCCCCCATCATCCATCTCAAGAGATCAATATTGTGAATGCACTGGTTCATCAGAGCACCACCATCTTGCTCAAAAGTCCCCCTCCAAGGGGCTTGCTTGTAATACGACTCATCCCTGCACCATCTGATGTGTGCCGTCCCGTGAAAAAGTCTTCCGAAACGTTTCGCATCAACTGCTTTTCTGATTTCCTGAATCGATTTGTTAAAGCGATTTTGATGACAGGCGCTGACTTTTAAATTCAGTCCTCTTGATTTCTCAATGATGGCATCTGCTTCATCTAACGAAAGGGCTATGGGTTTTTCAATAATAAGGTTTGCCTCGTAATCCAAACACTTGAGCGCAATTTCCCCGTGTATGCCGCTTTCAGTTGCAATCGCGATTAAATCCAGGCGCTCATTTTTCAGCATTTCGTGGTAATCCGTATAAACCTTAACCGGCTCTGGCAAGTTAAAATCTTTTTTTATTTTTTCTGCTTTGGAAGCCTCTAAATCACAAAGTGCCACAATTTTGAGTTTGTTCTCCACTGCTGCCGCTATATGATTTACCGAAATTCGGCCACAGCCAATAATGGCGTAATTCAATAGCATTACGAATCTCCTTCATAAAAATATGTCTTTATAACAATTCAATGTTATCACGCATTTTGACATCTTTCATCGCATTTTTAGTATCGAATATAACGCGCGCCTGCTTTTGAACGTATTCATAATCCACAGTCGTATGTGCTGTGGTTATAACGACCACATCGGCTTCTTGAATCAAACTCGTGGTAAGCACCAACTCGCTTTTTTTCACAATACCGCTTTCTTCATACTCAGGTACAAAAGAATCAAAGTACTTGACTTTTGCCCCGAGTTTTTCAAGTTCATCGATCACTCGAATCGCAGGGCTCTCTCTGTAGTCTTCAATATCTTGCTTATAGGCAACACCCAGTGCCAAAATACGAGCCCCATTGAGCGCCTTCGCACTTTTGTTTAAGAGCTTCATAATACGTTCTACGCAATACGCCGGCATGCGATCATTGATCATCATCGAAGATTCAATCATGGACGTATGAAAGCCATATTCTCTGGCCTTCCAAGACAAATAATAAGGATCCAGCGGTATACAGTGTCCGCCAAGCCCTGGCCCTGGATAAAAGGCTTGGAAGCCATAAGGCTTTGACTTTGCAGCCTCAATGACTTCCCATATATTGATGTCCATTTTCTCGCAGAGCATCGCCAGCTCGTTGATCAAACCAATATTCACATTGCGGTAAGTATTCTCTAGTATCTTCTCCATCTCCGCGATCGCGGGAGATGAAACCTGCTTAATAGGGGCTTCCAATATGGCTTCATACAATGCTGCCGCAACTTCTGTGCACTTAGCCGTTACCCCGCCCACTACCTTGGGCGTATTCTTGGTTTTATAAATTAAGTTGCCTGGATCTACACGCTCTGGGGAAAACGCCAAATAGAAATCTTCACCGCATTTCATCCCTGTGGACTCAAGTATCGGTCTGAGCAATTCTTCTGTTGTTCCAGGATAAGTGGTCGATTCAAGGACAATGAGGATGCCCTTGTGCATATAGGGCAGAATACTCTCCGCAGAAGCTTTAACATAACTGATATCAGGCTGTTGGTGTCGGTCTAAAGGCGTCGGCACACAGATGCACACACAATCCGCACCTGCGACCTGACTGATCTCTGTGGTGGCTGTGAGCAAACCACTCTTAACAATTTCAGAGAGATCTTCGTTTACAACATCCCCAATGTAATTTTCACCCCTATTAACCTTGTTTACTTTTTCTTCTTGGACATCAAACCCTATGGTTTTATAACCTGCTTTAGCTTTTTCAACCGCTAGGGGTAGGCCCACATAACCGAGACCAATAACCCCGAGCACCGCTTCTTTGTTCTTAATTTTCTGTATGATTTTATTCATCGTTCCACCTGTCATCTGCTTTTATCCTACTGAATAAAATCCACTAAAGTAGGTTGAATCACTTTGGCGCCTACACTGAGCGACGCTTTGTATATGCTCTCTAAACTCTTGAAATAAAGAATTGTTTCTGCATAATCAATATCTTGCGTGTTGGAAAGCAGTTCTGTAAAAGACAATATATTTTCTTCTATTCTGGAGGAAATAAAGGTTAAGCGGTTTGTTTTGCCCCCGACCACGCTGGCCGATGTAATCACTTGATCTAAGTGCTTATCTAGCTTTGTGATCATACCCTCTATGATCGCATCGTCTTTATCATTAAGCCCTTTAATAAGATCTTCAAGATCAGTCATAAGCTTACTTTCAGTCGCCTGAACGCTATCCACTTCCAGTGTCGTCTTACTGCCATCATTGACACCTGTCGTCGTAAAATCAATCGTTGTACCATTATCCGCCTTTACGACGATGGTACCTGCTGGTGGAAATTTGGAGTCTAAGCTTGATTGCATTTCCGTTTTAAGCGCCGCCACAGTGGTGATGCCCTCCATGTTGATCTTTATCGTTTCAGAATGTCCATTGTATTTGACGACGAAAGTCTGAATGCCACTTTGCGCTGCAACATCTGCATCGTACACTGGATTCTTACCCGATAAAGCGATCCCATCTCCGTTTGTTCCCGCTGTAACCACTGGTGTGTACAAGGCTGAAGGTCCAGCCATGGAAACCGTTGAAGCCGATCCATACGCCTTAGGTTCAACGACCAAATTGCCACCGCTAAAATAGACCGTTGCCACATCGCTCAAATGACCACTGCCGTCTGTCGCATTGTGAAAAGCACTGATCACTTGTGCCTCCGTTAATGGTGTTGTGGTGCCGTCTAGCGTTGACACATCCACTGAGTAAGTAACACCATTCACTGTGATATCTAAATTATCCGCTGTATAATCCGCACTTAGGCCAAAAGCACCCGTTGCATTTGTTTTTGTACTGGTGGCTCCGTTGACGTTCACCCCCGCTGTAAAGCTTGGCGTATAGCCCGCCGAAACAGCGACTGCCATAGTCGATACGGTACCTGTGCCATAGCTCTTAGCTTCTATAACCAATTCATCTGATGTGTTAAAATAAACGTTAGCAACATCTCCTAATTTCACGGTCCCAAATTGAGCACTCTGATAGGCTTCGATGACGCTTTGTTTGGATATTGGTTTTAAAGCGGTCCCGACCAATTCTGTTGTATCCACCGCAAAAACGTCTGTTCCGTTTATCGTAACATCCAGATTAGTTGGCCCCACCGCATAGTCCAGCGTCAAATCAAAATTGCCCTTTAAGGCTGAATGTGTCGCTGGTTGATACGCTCCAGAAGCATATGAAATACCATTGGAGATCACAGTATCCAGCTGTACGATTCCAAAAACATCTGTCGGATACGTGCCTGTATCTAAAAACTCTCCTACGGCAACCTGAACTTTCATCGTGTCCTTATTCAAAAGCCTTTGACTGGTTAAATTAATGTTGTAAGTGCCATCCTCATTAAACAACTTCGAATCGGTTTCTAGTCCCGAAAACAGATACTTCCCCGCCATACTTGAATTTCCAGAAATGATGAGTTCTTTTTTGAGCTGTTCGACCTCTGCGGCCACCTTTGAGGTTTGTTCGTCAGTAAGTGTACCGTTCGCTGATTGTACAGCCAGTTCACGAATTCTTTGAAGCATGTCTTTAATCCCCGTAAGTGCACTTTCCGTCATATCCAAAACACCTTGCGCATCTTTAGCATTTGTTTTAAACATCTCAAGTTCAGAAATATCAGACTGATATTTTAAGACCTTGGTAATCCCAACTGGATCATCAGAGGGCCTGTGAATCCTTTTACCCGTTGACAGCTGTGTTTGTTTTTCAGACATTGAAACCAAGTTCCTGTTTGCATTCCAAAGCATATCTTTTATCAGCATTGTATTTGTTACTCTCATAATATATCACTCCAATTTTGGTAATAAACACATTCACCTTAGGAAGATGTGATTATCTTCCACCTGTTCCAAGTCTATTGACCACAAGATCTAACATCTCATCAAACATATTGACCATTCTGGCATTGGCATTATATGCGGTTTGAAATTTAATCATATTTGCCATCTCTTCATCTAACGAAACGCCCATGACAGAATCACGACTGGTTGAAAATTCGTTGAGCAACACCGCCTGATTCGTCGCCATCCTTTTAGCGGCGGCAGAATCCACCCCTAAATTGGAAACTAAAGATTTAATATAATCCTCTGGCGCCCCCCAGCTGTACATCGTTTCGTCATGACGCGTGTTGAGCATCTTTGTAATATTGCTTGCATCCCCCGTTAAATCTTCGGTTTTTGTTGCTGCTGCAATCTTATTGACATCCTCAAGATCTTTCGCGATCGTCATCTCTTCTGCTTTCATCCTATCCACAACCAAATACTGGTCATCTACTTTGCGTATAAACTTCTCCTCATACTGAGGATTGTTCGCAAATATCTTTGCCTTGTTTGCGCGTATGATGTCATCATTTTGTTCATCCGTATTGGTGTCTAAAACACCCTCTAACACACTTGTCGTAACATCTACGGCTTTTTTTCCATCTAGGCCTTCATTGATCAAGTGATTCTTGTATTCGGCAGTGGTCATATTGTTAATGGTGAACATGTAGTAGCCCGTATCCCCAGTTAGACCAAAGCCCTCTGAATGAATCTCGTTAAATGTATCTGAAAAAGTATCCACAAAATCATTCAACATGGAAACATAGTACGGAATACCCTTATTATCCCCCTCTATGTTGTCTCTTACATCCATTAAACCCTTAAGAGATCCCGAAGTAAGATTAACGGTATTGCCATCTTCCCATTTAAGATCCACAATTCGGTCCGAATCATTTGAATTGAGTTTTTCAGTTCTCTCCTCAAGTTTGAGGGTATCTCTTCTAAAATGCGACACTATATTGTGTCCTCCAATAGAAACATGCAGGCGCTTTTGATCATCTTCATAGTAATCTATATTGGTGAGTTCTGACATCTTATCGAGAATCAACGCTCTTTGATCTCTGACATCGTTCGCTGTGCTGCCTTCAAGTTCAGCTTCATAAATCACTTTATTTAGGGATACAACCTGCTCTGCATAGCCGTTGAGTTGATTGACGGAAGTTTTAAATTGGAAATTTAAATCAGATTGCATGTTTTTGAGTGCACTCGAGATGCTGTCTATGCCTTCTGAAAGCGAGATCGCGGTTTGTCTTACAAGCGTTCTTGCGGTTAAATTTTCTGGATTTTTAGAAAGTGTTTCTAAATTGGTATAAAAAGTGCTCATAAGTGTTGAAATACTGGAGGTCGATGGTTCATTAAAAATACTTTCAATCTGTGATAACACATCTCTTTTAGCATTCCACTCTTTTGAAAGCGACGTCTCGTCTCTAATTTTAAAATCAAGGTATGCATCCCTGATTTGCTTAACTGCTGTTACGTCAACACCTACGCCTAAAGTGCCCATGCCACCGGTTAAAACCTGTGGTTTGTAGGCCTGCATATTCATCACTTGTCGTGAATAACCTTCTGTATTTGCATTTGCAATGTTGTGAGAAACAACGCCAAGCGCTCTCTGATTGGCAAATAGTCCCGATAAAGATATGCTTAATCCCATAAAACCTGATGACATATGATCGCTCCTTTCATTGCCTCCCTGCAAATTAATCATCATCGTAATTTAATTGTCACTATAAAACGAAACTTTTGAAATCTCACAGAATTCAAAAGTTAAATCGCCTAAATTCTGGCATCAAAGATATTCTTTCTCTCCGAATCATCTGTGATTGCTTTTTTATTGTATTGCCCGCTTTCATCTGAAACTTGAGTCAACAGATCTAAATTGAAATTGATCATATTGAGTTTTTCTTCAATCAGTTTTGAATTGAATTTATTTTCGTCAGCCACATTTTTAACCAGTACAACCAAATTGTTTTTCGCCTCTAAAACCAGTTTTTTTTCATTAGGGTCTAAAAATTGTGCAAGTTGAGTTACATTTTCAACGAACTCCAAATTATGCTCTCGCATCACGAGATCCACAACTTTTTCGCGAATTTCCTCAAGTTTAAACAGAGTTACAACAAGACCCTGCTCTTCGCTCACAAATTTCTCAAGGTCAGAAATGCGCTGTTCCTTTATACTCGCTCTCTTTTTTTGAGATATTTCAAGGACATCCTGATATACTTCTCTCTCTTTTTCAAGCGTTATAATCAATTGCTCTACACTTTTACTCATTAAAACATCTCCTATTCCTTGCAAAAATTTGTGCTTTAAATCCAACTTCTGTGTACACACCTCTTTAGCGTTCTAATATAAGAACCGGACAAACGTCCGGCATATGTAGGGGCTAAGAAATCGGCGTTATTTTGTTAATCCCTTTAAAATATGGTCTGCAATTTGCTCTGCATTTGGTTTGTAGCTGCCAGAGCTAATTTGTTCTTTAATCGCATTGACTTTCTCGCTTCTCACTTCTGGAACCTCTTTAAGGGCCTGCATTGCCACTTGATAATCTCTCGCTGCACTTGAAATTTCAACTTTGTCGCTCTTAAAGCCAGTCTTTTCTGTTTCCTCAGTCTTCTTAACGTTCTTTCCATAAGTCTTTAGAACGTTTTGAATATTTGGACTACCTGTAATTCTCATATAAAAACACCCCCGTTCGTGCCGATTTCTCTACTAGAGCTATCGGCATAAACAGGGGTAAGTTTAGTACTTTTCTAAATTATTTTTTTTCTTTAATATGCATCCCTACTCGAGTTCTATACTGGTCGTTTTCACCAATACCCGCTTTAAGACCATCGGTGAGATTGCGAATACACTTAGGACAAAAACGGCCTCCACCTTCTGCAGGTTCTCCACAGCGTTCGCAAAATGCAATAATCGTATTTTCCCCGAGCACTATTTTACCATCGCGTATCCACTTGAGGATTGCTTCTGTTGAAATTCCAGTGCCTATACTGACATCTTTTACGCCTGAAGTTGGATTGTCGTAAATGTATTCTCTCACTTTTGTAAAACCATCGTCAATATCCTCATTGCATCTAGAACACAAAAAATCATGTCCATTTACAGCAGCAAACAAGCGATTACACTTCTTGCAGTTTTTTAAATTGCCCATTTTATTTTCTGTCATTCTTAAAGCCTCCCAAAATGGATCTATTGCCCCATGGCAAAAGTGATACAGTAAATTGCCTCGGCACCTGCCTCGTACAACACCTTCGAACATGTATTAACAGTTGTGCCCGTCGTATAGATATCATCTATTACAAGTACAACTTTGTTTTCAATCTTATGGCGTTCTTCTTGCTTTATTATTATAGCATCTTTTAACATCAGCTTCCTAGCTTCTTTGTCCAATTGCTTCAGTTTTTTTGTCCTCTTATGCCGCTTGAGCTGCACCATCTGAATGTCTCTCTCAAGCATTGTTTTTATCATCTTTGCAATCAATTCACTTTGATTAAACCCTCTAGCCCACTTTCTCGTCCAGTGAATCGGCGTGGGCACGACGACCTCAATTTTGTCTAAAATATGCTCTTCGATTAAGCGTTTGATCATGAGCTCAGCGATCCCCTTGCAATACTCCGTTTTGCCTTTGTATTTCAGTCCCAAAATCATCTTTTTGGCAAGCGTATCGTAATGTGCACAGGAAATATGCCTTGTGTAATAATGAAATTGCTCTTGGCAAGTCTTGCATTTATATTGATAAATGTCCAATTGATCGTAGATTATTTCAACAGGGCGATCACACTTTTGACATCTCGTGGTATCTATCTTAAGTTGTTCTAGACAGGCATTGCAAAAGAAAGATTCAGTCATTTGTGGATCATATTCTGCGTCACACCCAAGACAATTCAGTTTTTCTGGAAAAAATAGATCTGCTACATGCTCTAACATCTAAAAACACCACCTCTCAATGCCTCATTAAAATTTATACACCGCACCTAATCGCTTTGATCCGCAAGTGTCTCCCAAACCTTTTTAAAATGGACGAGCCGCCCTTTTAAGTTCGAGAGCCTGCGCTCTTCATGCGTTTGATGAATCATGTGATTTAGATATTTTTTATCCCCAACCAGCACGACCAGTTCCCGAGCCCGCGTTATTGCTGTATACAAGATATTTCGGCTCATGAGCATTGGCGGTCCGTAGCTCACAGGCATGATCACCACTTTAAACTCACTGCCCTGGCTCTTATGCACGGTCACCGCATAGGCTAACGCGAGCTCATCCAGAGATGCATAATCATAAACGACTTCTTTCTCTTGATCGAACACTACCGTAATTTCTCTATAGACCTCATCAATCATAGTAATAAAGCCAATATCGCCATTAAAGACCCCTTTGCCTTCTTCACCAAATCGGTTTGTCCAATCTATATTATAATTATTCTTAATCTGCATGACTTTATCGCCCCTTCTAAAGAGCTTATAGCCTATTTTCTTTTCACCTTTTTCTGGTGATTCCGGATTTAAAACACTTTGAAGCATCGTATTTAAGGCATCTACCCCCACACCAGTGCCCTTCATGGGTGCCAAAATCTGAAGATCTTCCATGGCATTAAACCCATAGTAATTGGGCAGGCGGTCTGTTACAAGTGCTTCAATCTCTTTTAAGATTTGATCTGCTTTCGTATGTGAAATAAAGAAAAAATCCTTGTCTTTTTTATTGAGGACAGGTGCTTCTCCACGATTGATTTTATGCGCATTTTCCGCGATCAACGAAGTTTCTGACTGCCTATAAATCTCATCCAGACATACCGAAGGAATCACACTAGACTCTAGGATCTCCTTTAGCACACTTCCAGGACCCACAGAAGGAAGCTGATCTGAATCGCCCACCAAGATCAAGTGACTCCCTTCCTTTATGGCGTCTAGTAGACGGTACATCAAAAGGATGTCCACCATGGAAATTTCATCTATGATGATCACATCTGCTTCAAGTGGATTCTGGTCATTTCTTTGAAATTCCATATCACCTTGAAACTCTAGGAGTCTATGAATCGTCTTGGATTCTCTTTGTGTGGCTTCTGTCATTCTCTTCGCAGCTCTACCAGTAGGTGCCGCAAGTAACACTTTTTTACCTTGCACTTCAAAGGCGTTTATCACCGTATTGATAATGGTTGTTTTTCCTGTTCCCGGCCCACCCGTTATAACGAAAACCCCGTTTTCAAGGGCTTTTGCCACAGCAAGCTTTTGCTTTTCACCTAAGAGGATGCCCCTTTCCTCCTGATATTCTTCAATAAAACCATCCACAAAGGTTTGAAGCGGCTGATTGTTCATCATCATGAGTTTGACAAGTTTAAGGGCAACTTGTTGCTCTGCGAAATACAATGTAGGCAAGTAAACTGCTAAATCAGTGATTTCATCCCCGCTACCATCAGCTTCTGGTTGAATCTGCTCCACTTGCACATCACCTTTGACTGCAAGTTCTGCAATCATTTGATCTACCAAGTCACTGGGAATGCCAAGTTCACGTTCCGTTAAATAACAAAGTGCTTTCTTGCCCAGAAAGCTGTTACCACTTCCCGCTTCTTTGTTCAGTATATAAAGTATCCCAGAGGCAATTCTAAAAGGAGACTTAGACTCAATGCCCATTTTTTGAGCCATTTGATCGGCAAATTTGAACCCGATACCGCTGATTTCATCCGCAAGAATGTAGGGATTTGTTTCAATTTTTTCTATGGCCTCAAGACCGTACTTCCGATAAATCTTCATAGCCATATGCACGGTTATATTGAGATTCTGAAAGTACATAATAAAATCTCTGAGTTCATATTGTTCTTTATACGACAAGACAATTTGCTCTAGTTTTTTAGGCCCAATGCCTGGAATTTCAAGTAGTCTTTCTGGATTTTCATGAATGACTTCAAGCGCTGAGTCCCCAAACGCTTGGATCATGAGTTGAGCGGTAGCTTCTCCGATCCCCTTAATCACACCAGAACTCAGATATTTATAAAGCTCTTCTCGTTCTTTAGGCTTCACATGTTCTAAATACTGAACCGTTAGCTGCTCGCCATAGATCGGGTGAATCTCAAGTTTTCCAGAAACGCGAAGCCTATCACCAGACTTAATAAATGGGAGGGTTCCTTTAATACAAATATAGTCTTCATGTGTATTGAGATTGGCAATCATAAAGCCCGTTTCATCATTTTGATAAATGATTTCCTCTATGACCCCTTCATATAATAAAGCCTCTGACATTTTATGTAGTCTCCCATTCTGTTTAGGTGCAATTAGAACTCACGTTCATAGTTTATCATAGTTTATCATAGTTTTTATAGTGACCGATATGATTTTTTCATAAAATCTATATTTCTCAATTTAATGCGGGTGCTATGCATTGCCCCTAAAGCATTTTACAAGTCTAATGTATAGCATTTTTGTTATTTACTTTCCAAGATACAAATACATTAATATTCTTTAGATTTTAGACAATATTATTAGTGCAATTATTATTCACAGATAGTAGAATTAAAAATGAACTATATTTAACAATTAACTTTGGGAGGTTATATGAGAAGACAATCTTTACTTGCGTTCATCATTATCTTAAGTCTATTTTTGACGGTTGGGTGTCAAAAAAGCGAAGCAGAAATCAGAGCAGAGCTCAAAGCCGAAATGGCATCAGAAACAAAATCAGCTGAAAATAATGCAGCGGATACAAATGCACTTTTAGGCACTGCAAAATCTGAAAACGATGAAATCGTATATCCGTATTTAAAATCAATTTATCCAGAATTAACACCTGAGGCATTTAATTTAAATTGGAATTTAACCTACTCAGATATTACCAGAGAAGGACATCTAGATGTTGCAATCGTTGATACATCAGGGTATTCCGCCGCGATCTTCTTAACTTCAGATTCTGGGAAAATTGAGCCCATAAAGTCTGATGAGATTTTTACAGAAAGTAACACCACAATTGAAATTAACGGTGACTTTATCATTATACACGGAACACCACATGGTTCAGGTCTTAATGGCAATTACATCGATATTGCTTATTTCGACGGAAACAAAGTTAAATTGTTAACGCATGAGTCACTCTATACTGACTATCGTGCCGGAAATCAAAGTTATCAAGAAGGTGCAGGGACTATTACACTTAATAATGGCTATTCTGATTTCAACTATAGCTATCAAGTTAAAAGTGTCGATGCCAATGGCGCAGAAAAAATTATCAGTGTGATCAATCTAAACTATGCCTTTAATCCAGACACTGCAGAATATGAGCGTGGCCAAATTGGGGAGAATTTTTCTGAACTCGATGCGAGTCCATCCACAACCTCTGAATCGACATCATCCACTTCTATTACAAACGATTACCATCAAGGTTATGATGTCCATGTAAAAAAGGATCAACTCTACATCACTTATCACAATACAGGAAACGAAGAAGTGCTTTTAACCCCTATTGAAATAGATTATGCAACACCTTCTTCATTTGATCCTTCAAGAATATATTTCACAACGAAAGCCAAGCCTTACCAAACTTATTATTACAATTTGAACAGCATGTCTACTGTCTATATAAATGATGGTCAGTACGTTACTGATTTAAAGGATTCACCATACGAGCATTTTGTAGTCCTCGCTCAGCTCAAAGACGGATCAACGGTTAGAGATGTATTTGATGATCGCGGACAATTTTACTGTACATTGGGCGTCCGACTAGATAAAGACTTAAACAATCAAATCAGCCTAGCCTATGAAACTGCAAATTCTGATTTAACATTAGGCAGCATGAAATTAACTGGCTTTGAAAATGAAATTGTCAATGACACCCCTCTATCTTATGAAAATTATAGTTTTGTGCTCATGCCATGGTATACAGGTATAAATCAATCTAAATTGACAACAAACAACATCAGTTTCAGCGATAATCCCAATAATACCAAAATTACTTTTGCTGTTTTAGGAACGCTTAAAAATGTAAGCATCACTTATTATGGCTCTATGGATTCAATCGGCGAAGTTGAAAACGTTGGCGACGTAAGCAATCAACTCATCAATGCCTTTGCACTTTATAGTTCAGATGTTTCCCACATAAAAATCAAAGGCACGGTAGATCTAGGCGAAGGATTTACAAGGGATGTTGATTATGTAATAGATACAGTCAGGGATTATGATCAATATGAAATCCTTGCATTTGAATAAGGGAGGTCTCTATATGAAGGCTCAATCAAAAATCATTTTATCCATTTTGCTCTGTTTAAGCCTGATACTCTTTTCTGGGTGTGCACGGAAATCAGAAGAAGTCATTCGTGCTGAAATTAAAGCTGAACTTGAAGCTGAAGCTGAAGCAAATCAATCCAACACAAATACTGAAATTAATACAGACGCTCAAGTCATCACAGGGCTCATCACGATTAACCCCAGTCCCTTTGAAGAGGGTATCCTACTGGATGAACCTATCGTCTTTAATGGAAAAAGTTACTCCGAGATAGGGTTTCAAGATGCATACTTTTCAAAATATTTAGATCGAACGCTTTTCGAATATTCTCCAGATGGCCCCATTTTATCAGGACAATATTATAACAATATCCCTATCTCCGTCTCAATAACAAAGGACTCCCTTCGATTAGATGACCGGAATCTCCTGAGCGCACAGATTGATAAAATCATTTCAATTAACAATCATTCCGATCTTATTGATCGTACTCAAGAAGATTATAGTCTTGAATTCTATGAAACTGTTTTCAACACAATGATAGAATTCAGTATGGATATAGCGACTTATCCTGAGGACATTCACGAATTTATACTCTATCAAACAGATTCAATGTTTAAAACTGCCGTTGATAAACTCATTGATTCTGGAAAATTTATCATCACTGATGGCGATCATTATGTTTTATCTGATGTATCTAATCCAAGCGAAGATCAAGGTCAGAGTATTGAATACAATCTTCAAGATCTTAAAAATGGCACTGCTATAGCTGGTTTAGTTGTAAAGGGGAATCAATTTAAAGCAGGCGATTCTACGGTTGATTATACACTAGAAGGTTCGACCAGTATAAGCGGTGAGTTATTTTATGATGCTGAGTTTTGGGAGGCTTATATATTTGTTTTTCAAGATACCGAGCTTTTGAATTATAAAATCAAAATTGAATTCCCAGATCAATATATTTTTGACCAAACTTTTTCTTCATGCGTCATTAGAAATCAAGAGGAACTTGAAGCAAATTTAACCGCTGAAGAAATTGAACTGATTAAATCAGGACAGTCTTTGAAGGTTACCATGCTCCTTAAAGACATTTCAACTTCCTATATGTATCAGTCAGAAGGTGGCATTGGTGCTGATTTTATAAGCCTAAGTAGAATACAATAAATTTTGATTTAAGATCCAACGCCAGTGTAGCTGTAAGGCATCAAAATCCAAAAGATAAGCAACCCTCTATCCTATGATGTCGTTTACGGGAAATTCGCGATACAGCATAGGGTAGAGGGGTAACTGTTTTTTTGACACTCTAATCTTATATATAATAGAAATTTCATTCATATTATGCTATTATTGTTAACATACGGATGATGCTCAATCATTTCCTATTCGGAATGGAAAAACTATTATAAGGAGGTCAAAACGCATGGAAGATATGAAAAAAGATTTTGACGACGTCAAGAAAGAACTCCAAAAGGAAGGGCTTGTCAAAACATTTCTAAGTTTTGATAAAATGATTACCCCTACTTTAATTAAAATTATTTTCTACATCGGCATTTTATTGTCTACCCTCACTGGACTAAGTATGATATTAAGCGGTATGAGATCACATTTTGGCGGCGGCATACAAGTGCTTTTAGGATTATTAACACTGGTGATATCGCCAATCGTCGTTAGAGTTTACTGTGAACTTTTAATTGTAATTTTCAAAATTCACGATTCTTTAAACGAAATAAAAAATAAGTAAAGCTATTATTAGACATATTTTGAATTGACATCTTTACATAAGGCATCGGGTTGACCATTCCCAACTCTGTGCCTTATTTTGCGTTTAAAATGGACGATGTCCATCAACCTGTAAAGTAATTTTATACACTACAAAGTTGAAATCCCCCCACCCTATATATATGCTGGATGAACAATCCGCAGGCGGAAACCGCCGAGGACTCTTGTTCAGGAAGCATATAGTCCATCAACCTGTAAAGTAATTTAATACACTATAAAGTTGAAATCCCCCCACCCTATATATATGCTGGATGAACAATCCGCAGGCGGGAACCGCCGAGGACTCTTGTTCAGTAAGCATATATATAGGGTGGGGGGATGCCCTTAATCTAGTGAATAAAATTACGCCCCAAAAGCGTCTTTCTTAATCGCTTCTGCTCTATCCGTTTTTTCCCAAGGTAAATCGATATCTGTTCTACCAAAGTGACCATAAGCAGCCGTTTGCTTGTAAATAGGTCTTCTGAGGTCAAGTTCTCTAATGATTGCACCTGGTCTTAAATCAAAGTGTTTTGCAACGAGCTCTATGATGCGCTCATCGTCAATTTTACCTGTACCAAAAGTTTCAACCATGATCGAAACAGGATGTGCAACGCCGATTGCGTAAGCAAGTTCAAGCTCACATTTATCCGCAACGCCAGCTGCAACAAGATTTTTTGCAACATACCTTGCTGCATAAGCAGCAGAACGGTCCACTTTTGTAGGGTCTTTTCCAGAAAAAGCACCACCGCCATGTCTAGAGTAACCACCGTAAGTATCTACAATGATTTTTCTACCCGTTAAGCCTGCATCTCCTTGAGGTCCACCAATTACAAATCGACCCGTTGGATTGACTAAAATTCGCGTATTGATCAAGAGTTCTGCTGGAATAATGGGGTTAATTACATGCTTAATCAAATCTGCTTCTATTTGATCTCTCTCAACCTCTGGTCCGTGCTGAGTCGAAATTAACACAGTATCCACTCTAGCGGGCTTTCCATTTTCATCATATTCAATGGTCACTTGCGTTTTACCGTCTGGTCTTAAATACTCCAAAGTGTTGTCTTTTCTAACATCAGTCAATCGCTTCGCAAGTTTATGAGCCAGTGAAATTGGAAGCGGCATTAATTCTGGTGTCTCATTACAAGCGAAACCGAACATAATCCCTTGATCTCCTGCACCCACTTCATCTTCCATATTGCCCTCTTTACTCTCAAGTGCTCTATCAACACCCATTGCAATATCATCAGATTGCTTATCTATCGCCACGAGCACACCACAGGTATCCCCGTCAAAACCAAACTTAGCTCTGTCGTAACCAATGCCCTTAATGGTTTCTCTAACCACATTTTGAATGTCTACATAACAGTTTGTTGTGATTTCTCCAGCAACCAAAACCAAACCTGTTGTCACAGATGTTTCACAAGCAACTCTTGCATTTGGATCTTGTGCAAAGATTGCGTCTAAAATTGAGTCGGAAATTTGGTCACAGATCTTATCTGGATGACCTTCAGTTACAGATTCAGAAGTAAATAATCTTCTTGCCATTCTACGACACCTCCATTAATCATTATAGTTTTGATAATCCTTTTATATCTCATTGATGAATTCTAGTCGCAAAAAAACCTCTTCATAAGAAGAGGCGAGCATTCTCACAACCTCATCTTCCAGATATTTATCATATCTGTAGGATTTAGCACCGTGTAAAACCGGTTGCTGGACTTCATAGGGCCTATTCCCTCCATCGCTCTTGATAAGGATTACTATTAAATTTACTAGATCATAATAGCACATGATTATCAATAACGCAATAGCTAAATTGCGAACAAAATTTAATTCACTTGAGACATTACAGCCATCTAGCCCCTCCAATTTTCTAAAAAGTCAAAAATATTGTCATAGGCACTGTTCATAAAAGAGTACAGGACAGGATGATCTGTTTTGACTTCGCATATAAACTGCATACTCTCCTCATAGACTAGATTGTCACTAAAAGCTTGATCTACCGCCGCTAAGGCTTCCTTATTCAACGCCCCCACAACGAGTTGTCCATCGCTTGTGAAAAAATAGAGCGCAAATAAATCGCCGTTTAAATAGTAGGGATTTTCACCGACATGGTCATTATGTGGATTAAACTCGCTGTAAAGCCTACCATTATAATACTCAAAACACATCATTTCTGGATTTTGATCGTGAAATCTTCTTTCAAAAAAAGCATCCTCAAGCGTTAAAATCATCATATATTCAGGCTTGTTTAGATTAAACGAAGCTTCAATACTAGAGATTTCCAAACTTTCAATAACCCCAGCCTTCTCAACCTTCATAACGGCTTTATCAATCTCAATTTCGATGACGACGATTTTATAACGCGTTTCAAAATCGATAAGCGCTTCACAGTGATAGATTGCTTTTTGATCCGTTTCAGACATACAAGTTGTAGTGTTTTTTAATAAGCTGCAGGGTTCATCCACAATTTCAAAAGCTTCATCTATTAGACCCTCTTTCCACAAAAGCATCGTAGGGGGATAATCACAGCCTACCGTCCGCATCACAAAGTAATTCAGAAGTGATATTTCATGCTCTACATCTGGGCAAAGTCTTTGATAAAGCTGAATCTCCTCATCTGTTGTAAGACCTGTATAAAGCGTTTCAAAATCCAATTTAAAGCTTTCAAAATCTACCAATAACTCAATTGAATTCGGATCTACAATATAGGCAGACTTAATCAAGAATACAAATTCTTCATAGTTTATCTCTACAAAGATACCCCCGAGCCCGCCTGTGACCCCTAAAATGGTATTTTGAATCTCTCTGGGGGCGCCTTCTAGAAAATGATAAAACCCATCAATGCCATAGGCCTCATAGTCCAGATGAAAGATTTGAGTAATCCGCTCATTTTGTGTATTTTGCCATTCGCACACAAGACCAACAACACCCATTAACCTGGTGTTGGTGGCCTTTGCATTTAGAAATTTTAATTTTGATCGATTCATTAAGAAACGACCTCGGCAACAATGAAGGATTTATAATATTCCAATTTTTGTTTTGCTTCCTCTGGTGTCTCCGCTTGAATTGAAAAATAAATTTTAAGCTTCGGTTCAGTTCCAGAAGGTCTTAAGACAAACCAAGAATCTTCATCTAAATAGTATTTAAGCACATCAGATTTCGGAAGCCCTGTATCATCATTTAAAAAGTCGATGATCCGCTCAAATTCAAAATGATCCGCCGCATGCGCTCTGAATCTCGCCATAATGGACATCATGACAGAATGTCCCTCTTTACCTTCAAACTTCTTAGAAATGGTCTCCTCTATGAAAAAACCATGTTTCTTATAAATTGAGTCGAGCTGCTCTAACAAAGAACACCCCTTTTGCTTAAAATATTCTGCCATTTCAATCGCAATGAGGGTTCCCATAACAGCATCTTTATCCCTCACATGTGGATCGAATAGATAACCGTAACTTTCTTCATAGCCCATGACAAAATGAGGTTCATCTTTTTCGATCTGTTCTCCTATAAATTTAAAACCTGTCAAAGTTTGAATCAATTTTACGCCATAATGATCAGCCTGTCTTTTGGCAAGATCTGATGAGACGATTGTATTGACCACATAATGTTCAGGCGTTAAATCGCCTCTTGATGAGAGCAAGTATTCCATGAAAAGAGCGCCGATTTGGTTGCCATTTAATACACGATACACGTTTTTATCTTTAACGAGCAAACCAATGCGATCACAATCTGGATCGGTTGCGATCACTAAATCTGCACCATGCTTTTCAGCATATTCTATCGCAACTTCAAAAGCCTCATACTCTTCTGGATTTGGTTTTTTACAGGTTGGAAACTCACCGTCTGGTTGCATCTGTGAACTCGCTTCTATCAAATTTGAAAAAGCCATTTCCTTGAGAACGCGTTTTATCGTTGCGCCGCCAGTCCCATGAAGAGGGGTGTACACCACTTTAAGCGTTGAGTTCTTTAGGAGCTCTGGTCTTACAGAAACCTTTTTGACCATTTCTATATAAGGCAAATCCACATCTTCACCGATCATTTTAAAAAGTCCCTCTGCAAGTGCCCTTTTCTTATCCGTTCGCTTAACTTGCTCAAAATCCGCTACTTGATTAACATGCTCTATAAGCGCATCTGCTAGATCCGGTACCAACTGACACCCTGTTTCATCATACACTTTGTAACCGTTGTATTCCGGTGGATTGTGACTTGCGGTAATCATGATGCCGCCTATGCAGCACAACTCTCTTACAGCAAATGACAGTTCCGGTGTAGTCCTAACTTCATCGAACAAATAAGCTTTTATGCCATTCCCTGCCATCACAAGTGCAGATTCCAGTGCAAACTCATACGATTTTCGTCTTGAATCATAGGCGATGACAATTGACTTTTCAAATTTACCCTTAAGGATTGCAGCATCTCTTTCAAGTAAAAAATTTGCAAATCCCTGAGTTGCTTTTCGCACAACGTATTCATTGATTCTATTTGTGCCTGCACCTATAACGCCTCTCATCCCTGCTGTTCCAAATTCCAAATCTCTGTAAAATCGATCATCAATTTCATTTGGACGATTTTCAATTGCCTTTAATTCCGCTCTAAAATCTGCATCAAAATAAGTATTTTCAAGCCACTGCTCGTATTTTTCTCTAACAGTCATATTCATCTCTCCCATCTTCTATTCAATCTACTTCGTTATATCTTATTATATCTCTTTTTATAAATCAAGCCATTGCGCTATGTTTCTATAGTGGGATTTCCCCATCTACTAAAAAGCCCGTCTCAAATAGCATAAAAAATAAGTGTTTTAAAGTTTCGGCCTTTAACTTATGAGGGAATAGGGCATTCGTTTTAACAGACAATATCCCAATCAATTTTTGAGTGAGTTCACCTCTTCCAGAAGATAAATCGATTTTATCTTCACGGTAACGTCTATGAACAAGGCCTACAAGTTGCTCAAACGACAAAATTCTAAATCGATCTATGCCGAGTTCTTGCGCTAAAAATTCATAAAGTGCCAGTGCGATTTCACCATAAGTCGCATTGTCACGGACACCTAAAAGTTGTTTAATCAACGGAATCACGTCTTCAAACAAAAGGCGTTTTGCGGGTTTATCAATGCCCAGAAGTTTCCCCACTTCCTTTAATGTGCGATCCGAAAGGCCAATTAATTCATTAAAGACTAAATCTTCATCAATATCGCCTTTGATATAATACATTTTGCCTTTAAGCGTCTTAAAAACGCGATACGTATCATAGTATCCCATTTTTATGTTATAGGCAGCCTTTTCTCTACTGACTTCTAATGTTTTGCCCAAATTCTCAGAAGGCTTGATCATGGTTATAGCCACATTTTTTTTGTTCTTAATTTTGCGCTGTCTGCCGAGTCCCATTACCCTTATGGCTATAATGTGCTCATACCCTTTTTCTATGAGCATATTGATGGGCAAGTTATCAAACATCCCACCATCCACAAACAGTTTATCATCCATTTTTTCAATTTTAAAAGCCGGAAAATTGGCAGATGCCATGATGTAGTCGTGAAGTTTGCCTTCAGGAATATCCTCAATAAAAATTTCAATCGGTTTTAAATCGCTTAAAGAAAGGGTTACAAGCCCGTATTCGATCTTCGAAGCCCTGACCTCTTGCTCATTAATGATTTCTTTAAGCAGTTTCTTGAGCGGCGTCACATCAAGGCCACCTTGCCTCAATGTCTCCATCAGAAAATTGCCGATTTTATTGATATCAAAATCAGATCCAAATTCAAATTTAGTCACTTTCTCGAGTAATTTCTCATCTCCCTTTATGATGTCCTCAACATTCATATTAAGCCATAGGGATTCGAGTTTCTCAAGGTCTCCCATTGCAATGAGTGCGCCGTTTATCGATCCTATTGAAGCCCCTACTACAGCATCATACTCAATTCCCATTTCTTTTAATGCCTTTACGGCCCCTACATGAAATGCGCCTTTTGCGCCACCACCTTCGAGCACTAATCCAGTCATTTAACACACCTCATTTACATATTTATCTTGTTTATATGTTTTATCTCATCTCACTTATTTATACCACTAAAATAAGAGCTCAATCCCAACTTATGATCCTCTTGTAAAGTCTCATAATTTGCAATTAACCTCTTATTGCGTTTTTCTCTAGCCTTTTACATCTAATGTTATTTTTTCTGCTGAATTATTTTCAGTTGGAACAGTTTCAGAACTTGGATCAGATGCTGCAGTCAATTCATATTGGCGCAAAAAATTCTTGACCATCATATCTGCTAATCCAATCCCACCTGCTTCAGTAATTTTCTTGGACATTTCCTCGTCAAGCAACCCTTCAAAAGTTTCCCTTGCGTTGCTTTTTTCAGTTAAACCACCTTCTTGAACCGTTTTGCGCATTTCCTTAAAAAGCATGTTCACAAAAAACGATTCAAATTGCTCTGCTGCTTCTCTGATTTTAGTTTCATCTTTTGTCTTTGTAGCCTCTTCAAGTTTTTTCTTAAAAGTATCTGTCTCTATCGAATTTTTTTGATCCGTCATTTGAGTCTGATAAACACTACTCAATCCTATATTATCAACTTTCATGTCCTGATCCCTTCTATTGTTAACTCATCTGGATAAGCCTTAACGCTTTAACCCATTTGCAATTTCAAGCATTCTATCTGCTGTCTGAATGGATTTTGAATTCATTTCATAAGCTCTTTCAGCTGTAATCAAGTTAATCATTTCATCGACCACTTCAACATTGCTGCTTTCTATAAAACCTTGTTTTACTTCAGTCGTGTCGCCCTCTTCTAAGCCTTCAATAGGTGTACCCGATGCACCCGTTGTTTTGTATAAATTTTTACCAACGCTCTCAAGTCCAGATGGATTGATGAATTTAGCCAACATAAAATCCCCTAAATCTTCATATTCCTCTTCGCCATTTCGCTTAATTTGTATATTTCCAGTGGCGCTGACATTTAATTCTGTTATATTTTCACCTAATACAATATCCCCGTCAGTCCCCTGTACAAAATAGCCTTCTGATGTAACGAGTTTAGCACCATCTTCTGTTGCCGCAATTTTAAAGTTACCATCTTTTGTAAACCTTTCGTTTCCATTTTGATCAATCACTTTAAAAAAGTGGTCGCCGTTGATGGCAAAGTCTAGGTCTCTTTCCGTCTGTTGCAGGCTACCGCCTTTAAAATCTCTCAAAGTTGCCGAAGTCATTACCCCATGTCCAATTTCAATTGGCACCGGACGGCCTTCACCGTCAATACGATCACTTTGAGTCATTCGCTCATACATAATATCTTTAAATTCAATGCGCTGACCTTTAAATCCCGTCGTATTGACATTGGCCAAGTTGTTAGAAATCGTATCTATTTTAAGTTGTAAATTTTTCATTCCCGATGCAGCGGACCACATAGCTTTCATCTCAAATACCCTCCTCTAAAAACACTTTATACAGCTGCAATATCGTTGACAGCTCTGCCGATCATGTCGTCAATTGTCGTCACTACTTTTTGACTGGATTCATAATTTCGATTCATCTCAATCAATCGAATCATTTCAGATATGGCATCTGTATTAGACCCTTCAATAAAGCCCTGTACAACCTCACCTGTAAACTCGGTCTTTTCCCCCGTCATTTCAGCTTCTGGCTTCTCTCTAAAATAGGAACCCCCAACTTTCTCAAGATCTGCAACGTTGGTATAATCTGTTATCAAAATTTTATCTGAAATTTCACCATCTTGAATCACTTCTCCAAATTCATTGACCGTGAAGCTATCACTTGTGATTTCTATGGGACCATTTAACCCCAGAACCCTGCTGCCATCAAAAGAAACCAGTTCTCCAGCATTATTTATTGTGAAAGCACCATCTCTTGTGAGTAAAGTGCCATTCTCTGTGCTCAAATTAAAATAACCTTGTCCTCTAAGCGCCAAGTCGAATTTGCCACTTGTCATCTCAAGCTGTCCTTGATCAAAATCCGTCATAACCGCGTAACCTCTAATACCAGCACTCATTGTGCCGATCACATTAGGTGACCCCTGTATCACGATATTATCTAGGGTTGCACCTCCAGAGGTAATATTCCCCGCTTCATCAAGCTCAAATTCATTGTCGCCTATATAAATCGGACCGTTCTTCCCAAGTACATAATCCCCTTGTAAGGGATTGACTTGCCCGCCTACATTTTTATAGAGGGTTCTTAAATAACCATCACTATCTTTAAAAAACTTTACAGATTTACTATAATCTATACCGTTTTCTGTATCCACTCTAAAAAAACCATGCTCTACTTGAGCCGTGTATTCTCCATTTCTAGATTCAGAAGACACTTTAGACGCCCCCGATTTATAGGGTAAATTCGACCCATTGATTCTGGTGAACAAACGATTGTTAAAGGATTCAACCTCTAGCGTATCCCTTTTGTAACCCGATGTATTGACATTCGCAAGGTTATTACTAATTACATCTATTTTATGTACATTTGTCATTAAACCTGTGCCTGCTACATATAATCCTTTTATCACATCAATACCTCCAGCTCTTTTACAATTAGAGTATCGGCACTCAGGTCTAAAAACTTTAGTCTTTATATGATATTTATAAAGGTTTCAAACCGCATTACTTTCTACTTAATAACGGTTCTTAATTAATTGTTGAGGATTCAACTATCAGCTATTTCTATAGGTTTTCACTTTTTTTTATATTTTCTTTGTTGTATGCCACGTTCAAAAATGTTATATTAAAAGTGGTTAAAATACCATACCCTTTATTAATTTCAATTTCCTCATTTTGGAATGCTCAAGCGTCGCTTGAACATTCCCTTTTTTTTTACTTCCTAAATCTGAGACTTAAGTCCAACGCCTTAACAGAATGTGTTAACGCCCCTACCGAAATCACATCCACACCCGTTTTGGCGATTTCACTTACACGATCCAAAGTCACATTCCCAGAAGCTTCTAAAATCACTCGCTTTGCCGTTATTGCCACAGCTGCCTGCATCTCTTCTAGACTCATATTGTCTAACATGATAATATCTGCACCTGCATCTATCGCTTCATTGAGTTCTTTTAGACTCTCAACCTCAATTTCTATCTTTGTAGTATGCGGAATATGTGCTCTAGCTCTTTTTACAGCCTCTTGAATACTCCCCACCGCTCTGATGTGATTGTCCTTTATCATAACAGCATCTGATAAATTGAAACGATGATTAAAGCCACCACCACATTTAACTGCGATTTTATCCAATATCCGTAATCCTGGCACAGTCTTACGAGTGTCTACAACTCTTGCATTATAAGGTTTTACCGCTTCAACATATCGACTTGTCAAAGTGGCAATCCCAGACATTCTTTGAAGCAGGTTTAAGGCCGTTCGTTCTGCTCTTAACAGATGAATCGAAAGCCCACGGATTACCGCAAGTTTCTGCCCCTTCTCAACCCCTTCTCCATTTGAAACAAACCACTCTATTTCGCAAGCTGCATCAACCATTCTAAAAGTGCTCTCAAAGACATCTATCCCCGAAATCACACCTGATTCTTTTGCGATGAGATCTGCAACGCTTTTTTCATGACCTGATAAGAGCGTTTCCGAGGTGATATCCCCGTAGTTCATATCTTCTATAAGTGCCTGCTTAATCATTTCCTCTATTTTAAGCTTAATCATTTTACTCAAACTCCTTTATAGCATCGCAAATCATTGCCCTCATCATGACCAAAGCATTATAAAGGCTGATATCTTCTATGCTAGACTCTTTTATAGTTGTTGCTTCTACAGTCTCACTGGAAACTGTTTTTGTATTTTCTATAATGGCACTCACGCGATCACAAAGCGCCTCTAGCGCAGCCTTATCACGATTGATTCCCATGTACATGTCCATCCAGCCTCGTAAAGTCTCTTGATCCAAATCAAACTTCGGTATTTTTGTCCCTTGATCTAAAGGCCGGTTGATGACGCCTTCTCCTTTTAGAGCCTTTTGTTCAATCGCCTTTGCCACGCGCCAGCCAAATACAACCGCTTCTAAAAGTGAATTACTGGCAAGTCTGTTCCTTCCATGAACCCCGGTATGTGCACACTCACCCACTGCAAATAAAGCGCCCATGGAGGTTTGCCCCAAAAGATCAGTCTGTACACCACCCATAAAATAATGTAATCTCGGCGCCACAGGAATCCAATCCTTTTCCATGAGTATGCCCTGTGTCTTACAGAACGCATAGATCGTCGGAAACCTTTCCATTAAAAATGATTTTGTTAAATGTGTCACATCCAGATAGACAAAGGGCACACTTTGGAGTGCTAATTCTCGCTCAATTGCTGAAGATACCACATCTCTAGGCGAAAGTTCCAACCGCTCATCATACTTAACCATAAACCGTTCTAAAGATGCATTTCTGAGAATTGCACCTTCCCCACGCACGGCTTCAGATATTAAAAATTGTCGGCCTTCCAATTCAGGCGTATAGAAAACAGTGGGGTGAAATTGCGTTAAGTGCATATGTGCCGTTTTCACCCCCGCTCTGATCGCCATTGCGATACCACTTCCATCTATGCCATTTGCATTACTGGTGAAACTATATAAATGTCCTATACCACCTGTCGCAAGCACCGTCCATTTGGATAAAATTTCGGTATAGTGTTGGTTTAAATATCCCCGAACACCAAAACACATTTCGCCATCCGTCATGAGTTCTGCTCCAAAAAAGGGCGTTTCCCATCTGATATTTTCAGATGCCTTCACCTGTTCAACGAGTACTTCCATGATGGATTTCCCTGTATGATCACCAATTCTTAGTATTCGGGCAACGCGATGCGCACCTTCCATACCCATAAGGTACTGACCGTTTGAATCACGATCAAAATGAACGCCTAAAATTTCAAGTCGATGCATATTGATTTCAGCTTCTTCTACCAAAACTTTCACACTTGCAGGGTCATTGGTATAATGGCCACTTTTTAGCGTATCTTCATAATGCATCGAGGGTGAATCATACGTTTTGATCATCGAAGCCGCAATACCACCCTGTGCTAAATAACTGTTCGTATTTTGACTGTCTGCTTTAGAAACAATCCATATTTTCATTTCTTTAGGCAACATCAGTGCTGTGTATAAACCCGCTATACCTGCCCCTATAATGACAACATCCGTTTCATAAGATTTCAATTCATCACCTTCTATTTCGATGCTTCAAGCATGGCATGGATTGAATTATAAGCCTTTTGGCTAATTTCAGGCTTAAGTATGATTTCATTGCCACCTGTTTCAAGCACTCTTAACACGTCTTCAAGTCTTGTCTTTTTCATATTTGGGCAAGTAAAGTGAGCATTCAAAAGGACAAATTTCTTCTCAGGGCTATCGGCCTTCAAGGTTTCCATAACGCCTTCTTCCGTGCCAATCACAAGCACCCTAGCATCAGACGTCTTTGCGTAATGGATAATCTGTGACGTTGAACCCACAAAATCCGCTTGATCTACAATTTCGGGTTTACATTCTGGATGCACCAAAATTTCGGCTTCTGGATATTGCGCTCTTATAGCTTCAATGTCTTTCATGCTAATTCTATGATGCGTCGGACAAAAGCCCTTCCATAAAATAACTTCTTTTTCTGGAACGTACTTCGATGTATAATGTCCAAGGTTTTGATCGGGCACAAAGATGATTTGTTCGGATGCTATGCTTTTCATGATTTTAACTGCATTTGAAGAAGTACAACATATATCGCTTTCAGCCTTTACTTCCGCAGATGAATTGACATAACAAACGACTTTGGCATTTGGATATTTATGTTTTTCTGCTCTTAACTGCTCTGCCGTAACCATATCTGCCATGGGGCAACCTGCTTCAAAATTTGGCAATATGACTTTTTTATCTGGTGATAGTAACTTGGCGGTTTCAGCCATAAAATACACCCCACAAAGTATAAGCGTCTCAGCTTCACACTCAGAGGCGATCTTTGCCAGCTCCAGTGAATCGCCAACGTAATCTGCAACTGCTTTTATGGCTTCTATTTGATAATGATGTGCCAGTACAATGGCTTTTCTCTCTATTTTAAGGGCCTTAATCTTTTCAACGATATCGGTATTCATGTTCATATTCGTGTTCGTGTTCGTGTTCCTATTCATGTTACGCCCCCTTCTATGACATTACATGTGTCTTGTCACATCTTCACCAGTAATATATCACAAAAAATGAGTGACTTCAACCATTATACAAAATATAAAAGGATTTCAACGACGCGTCTTTTTTTCAAAAAAACGTTGTGAAATCCTCTTTAGATACTCTTATTCAATTCGTATTTTTATCTTATAGGTAACGCTTCCGCGAAGATGTGGTCATCATATTCTTCTCAAGAATATCCAAATATTCAAGACTCATCCCTGTGCCTTTTGCAACACAACTCACCGCATCATCTGCTATGTAAGTTGGTATTCCTGTTCTCTTTTCAAGTTGTTTGTTAAGGCCGAATAAAAGCGACCCCCCACCTGTCATCACAATGCCTCTAGAACTGATATCTGAAGCAAGTTCCGGTGGCGTTTTTTCAAGTACTGCATGAACTGCATCGCAAATTGAGTTCACAGCTTCACTTAATGCTTCTAACATCTCATCACTTGAAATACTAATATTCTTAGGCAAACCCGTAATCAAATCTCGACCACGGCAATCCATTTTAACCATTTTCGTCCTTGGATATGCGGTTCCAATATTGATTTTAAGTTCCTCGGCTGTCCGCTCACCGATCAAAAGATTATGTCTTTTTCTCATATACCTTATAATGGCTTCGTCAAACTTGTCGCCAGCCACTTTAATGGAGTTGCTCACGACAATACCATCAAGAGAAATAACGGCTATATCAGCTGTTCCGCCACCAATATCAATCACCATGTTCCCATCAGGTTTTGTGATATCAAGGCCTGCTCCGATGGCAGCCGCAATGGGCTCTTCGATTAAAAACGTCTTGCCCCCACCCGCTTCAGTGGTTGCGTCAAGAACCGCTCGCTTTTCCACTTCTGTTACACCACTTGGAACACAAATGATAATCTTAGGTTTAAATAATCTTCTTTTTCCACATGTTTTGTTGATAAAATATCGGAGCATTCTTTCAGTAACATCGTAATCAGAAATAACCCCATCTTTCAGAGGCCTAATTGCGATAATATTTCCTGGTGTACGTCCTAACATTTTTCGTGCTTCGTTGCCGACTGCCAGTACACGATCTGTATTTTTATCAATGGCAACTACCGAAGGTTCTCTCAAAACGATTCCCTTGCCTTTAATATATACCAACACGCTGGCCGTTCCTAAATCTATTCCAATTTCAGCGCCGATTCCAAACATGAATTATCCACCTTCCACATCATTTCTTTATTGACAACTCAATCCTCTATGAATCATTGTCGGTCAAAACTGCGTTTTGCCCGACCCGTTCTCGTCTAACCGCTTAGAGCAGGTTGAAAATTCCTGCCTCTAAGCTGGACGAGAACTAATGATTGATCATTGTCGGTCAAAACTGCGTTTTGCCCGACCCGTTCTCGTCTAATCGCAAAGCGCAGGTTAAACATTCCCGCTCTTTGCTGGACGAAAACTAATGATTTATATAAAAAAATTGACCTTATTCGCCTTCAACTCGTCTGATTTTTGCACCTAGACTCACTAAATCTCTTTCAATCTGTGGATAGCCTCTATCAATATGATAAATATCATCCACTTCAGTAACGCCTTCAGCTATAAGACCTGCTAAAACAAGTGCTGCCCCTGCCCTTAAATCCGTTGCTTTGACTTGTGCCCCTTGAATCGCTTTGACACCTTGTATGACAGCACTATGCCCTTCGATCTTGACATTAGCACCCATTCTATTGATTTCAGCAACATGTCTAAAACGGTTTTCAAACACCGTTTCTGTAATCACGCTTGTGCCTTCTGAAATAGACAATAAAGCCATGAAAGGCGCTTGAACATCTGTTGGAAAACCTGGATATGGTAATGTCGTGATATCAACCGCTTTAAGTCCACCCGTTGAGGTCACTCTGATTCGATCATCATCATCTTCAACGATTACACCCATTTCTCTAAGTTTCGCTGTAATAGGCTTAACGTGGCTTGAAACTACATTTTCAATAGTGATATCCCCTTTAGTCATGGCTGCAGCAACCATGTAAGTTGCTGTAATAATTCGATCTGGCATAGTTTGATGTCTAGTCCCTTTAAGCGATGTCACGCCATTGATCCTAATCGTATCGGTCCCTGCACCCTTTACATTGGCGCCCATTTCATTTAGGAAATTGGCAAGATCAATGATCTCAGGTTCTTTTGCAGCATTCTGGATCGAAGTTTGACCTTTTGCCATAGTGGCAGCCATCATTATATTTTCTGTAGCACCAACACTTGGAAAATCAAGATAGATTTCTGAACCGACTAAGCCATGCTCCGCTTTAGCTTCGATATAACCATGTCCTAAAGTCACTTCTGCACCGAGTGCTTGGAAGCCTTTTAAATGAAGATCAATAGGTCTCGCACCAATCGCACAACCTCCAGGCATTGAAACTTTGGCAATCCCCTTTTTTGCAAGCAAAGGACCCATCACCAAAAATGAAGCGCGCATCTTCTGAATTAATTCATATGGCGCTTCACATCTTAAAACCTTACCTGGCTTAATTTCGATCGTCTCTTCCACTCTATCATAATGAACCACTTGACCTAATGATTCAAGTAATGTAATCATAACTTCTACATCTAACAACTCTGGAACACTTTCTATTACACAAGCCTCTTCCGCTAGCAAAGATGCTGCCATAAGTTTAAGAACAGAATTTTTTGCGCCGTTTATTCTAACTGTTCCTACTAAAGGCCCACTTTTTTCAACTAATAATTTAGCCAATTGTATCCTCCTGATTACTACCCAAAATTTATTTTATATAAAGTATTTACGCATATTCCAACTCAATTTTGTAAACCTGTTAAAACACTCATACACATTTACTATTATATATAAAAACGATGTATCATTCTACATTATTTTTTTTTTTTTTTATTTTTTTGATTCTAAGGGGGTGATTTTGCATCATTTCATGTCAGCTAGAGTCTCGGGCGACAAAAGTTGATCAACCTTCTACCCCCATTAGGTTCCATGAAATTACTTGTTGCATTTACATCTATAGTCATTAATGGCGTTTCTAAGTGCAACAGTTCCAAGCAAAGAGCAATGTATTTTCTCTTTCGGTAAGTGGTCCAATGCCGTTACGATATCATTTTCATTAATCGTATAGGCCACAAGGATGTGCTTGCCTTTTGCAAGTTCTGTGAGCACACTGCTTGTTGCGATCGCACCTGCACAGCCGTGCACCATGAATTTAATATCCACTATAATTGAATGCTCAACTTGAATTGTAATTTCTAAATAATCACCACACTCTGGATCGCCCGCACTTCCTTCGCCATCTGGATCTTGTATCATACCGACATTCCTTGGATTCATAAAATGATCCAGTACTTTTTCAGAATACATAGTAGATTCCCTCACTTTATTTTATTGGCGTATGCCAGTTTCAATTTTACTATTTTTTTGACATAAGTCAATATAACCCTTGAGGAATATATCCCCCTACTCAAAGTGGGGGGATATATTCCTAATTCAGTGGGAGTCCAAACTCCCACCGAATGCAATCCAATAGGATTGCACAAGGGTTACGAAGGTAGCAAAGCGGACTGAGTATACGCTTTGATCCACAAAATCTCTATGAAGTTAATCACTTTCTGCTAAATTTTAAGATGAATGTCCTCATTTTTTTAGTATAATAATAGTAGTTAGAGTGTCAAAACTTTATTTTATCTCAAGAGGGAGGACCATATGATTAACCAAATACGTCTTGTTGAAGCGTTTATGCAATATGTTCAAATTTCCAGTCCTACAAAAAGTGAGGGTGCTTTTGCAAATTTTATTAAGGTTGAACTTGAAAAATTAGGTCTTGAAGTTTCAATTGATGATGCAGGTGAAAAAGTAGGTAGCGATACAGGTAATGTCATCGCCAAATTAAACGGGACATGTAATGGGGATCCCATTTTATTGAGTTGCCATATGGATACGGTCTCGCCTAGCATCGATATCAAACCGGTCATCAAAGACCATGTTATCTATAGCGATGGCACGACAATTCTCGGCGCAGATGATAAAGCAGGTATCGCAGCCATAATAGAAGCCTTAACCGTTATAAAAGAAAATGACATCCCACATGGTCCCATTGAAATCTCATTGAGTATCTTTGAAGAAGGCGGTCTACACGGTGCCAAGAATTTAGACTTCAAAAAGTTTGAATCTCAAAGCGCCTTCGTTTTAGACAGCGGTGGTGACCCTGGTCAAATCATAATCCAAGGTCCTGCACAAGATAAAATTCATGCTAGAATCACAGGGAAATCTGCTCATGCAGGTGTGTGTCCTGAAGAAGGCATCAGCGCTATTATGGTTGCGGCAAATGCCATAGATCAAATGAAGCTTTTGAGAATAGACTCTGAAACCACCGCCAATATAGGCACAATTCAAGGTGGCAGTGTTACCAATATCGTTGCATCCGAAGTTGAAATCCTAGCTGAAGCAAGATCTCTAAATAACGATAAATTGAAGGCACAATCCGACCATATGAAAGCATGCTTTGAAAATGCTGCCGCAAAGTTCGGTGCAAAAGTTGAAGTTGAAATCAATCGTATGTATAATGCTTTTAAGGTAGATGCCACTGAAGATATTGTCAAAATAGCGGAAATGGCTTGTACCAATATTGGGATCAAACCTTTTACGGCAGCCTCTGGTGGCGGGAGTGACACCAACATCTTTAATGCAAATGGGATTAAAGCCATCAACCTCGGCATTGGCGAGCGAAAACCACACACGCTTGAAGAGCATATCCACATCAAAGATCTAGTGAAAGTTGCAGAGCTTGTATTGGAAATTATTAAACTTCACGGCTGCTAGAGCGCGTATGAAAAGCCATGCCTAAAAGTGTTGTGTGTACAAGTAAAACTAGAGAAGGCTGATCAGCCTTCTCTAGTTTTACTAAGGGGATTATATTTACCATAATATATAAGGAAAATAACATTAAAATGGCTGTTCAAAGTAGCAGGCATATTCATTATGAACCTTCTCATTCAGTCTTGAAATACCACCTTCTAAATGCTTCAAAAAATGTTTTTCAAGTTGTTCTATATGTCCTGATTTTATTGATTCTACTATTTGTTTATGTTCTTCATAGAGCACATCAAAATTTTTATCTATCAAGATATCGAGCATTCGGAATCTTGTATAATGTATCTGGGATTTTTGAATTTGTTCCCAAATAGCGAGTTTATCAGCATATTGAAACCCAATTTTATGAAATTGGCTGTCCATTTGGTAAAAATCCTCTGGTAAAAAATTGGATTTTAACAATTGTGCTTGTTGTTCTAAGCTAAATTCAAGATCACAAATCATTTGCTCATGTTTTATTGGCAATAGGTCTTTCACAATATTAACTTCTAGGATATGCCTCATATAAATAATTTGTTGAATATAGTCATAATTCAGCAAGGCCACATAATGCGCTTTATAAGGAATCGCCACCACAAGCCCCTCATTTCGCAATCGCTTCAACACATCGCGACTCGGTGTTCTTGAAATGATAAACTGATCACAAATTTCTTGCTCTGTCAAAGTCTGTCCTGGTTTTACCTTTAGAGTCAATATATCCTGCTTTAAGATTTCATAAACATCATCGCTCAGAACGCTTGCTGCTTTACTTGGCCGTCTAAGGGGGTCACCTTGCACGCATTGCCCTCTATCTTAGATCTTTGATATCGACATGGTCCATATCTGTAAATTCAATATTTTCGCCGCACATGCCCCAGATAAAAGTGTAACTACCAGTACCCACGCCACTGTGAATTGACCAGCTCGGCGAAATAACCGCTTGCTCATTGTCAACAACGATATGTCGTGTCTCTGACGGCTGGCCCATCAAATGGAAAACTCTTGTATCTTCTGACATATCAAAATAAAGATAAACTTCCATTCTTCTCTCATGTGTATGACAAGGCATTGTATTCCATACGCTGCCCTCTTTTAGAGTTGTCATTCCCATGACCAACTGGCACGTTTCAAGAACCGCAGGATGCACATATTGATTGATAGTACGCACATTTAAACTTTTTGGATCTCCTAAATCTACTTTATTTGCCTGCTCTAGAGTAATTATTCTCGACTGAAACGCTTGGTGTGCTGGACAACTGTTGATGTAAAATTTAGGTGGATTTGAGCCATCAACACTCTCAAATTTTACTTCTTTAGCGCCCATGCCGATATAGAAGCCATCACGAGGCCCCATTTCGTAAATCGTTCCATCAAGCGTGATCTTACCAGGACCACCAATGTTGATAATCCCCGCCTCTCTTCTTTCAAAAAAAGTTTTTACGCCAAGTTCTTTACCCGCATTGAGTTCAAGTATTTCTTTAACAGGCATGATTCCACCCGCAATGATGCGATCGTTGTGCGAATAAACAAGTGTTGCCTGATCTTCTATAAAGAGCTTCTCAATTAAATAATGTGCTCTAAGCTCTTCTGTTGTATAGTATTTTGAATCCTCTGGATGATTGGAATATCTCGTTTCTAAACTCATATTGCGCTCCTAATCTTTTGTTAAATTACAGGTTGTTTTGACACTCTAGCCTTTGATTATTGCCCTCAAATTTATCGCGCTAACCAACCACCATCAACTGCTATTGTAAAGCCATTGATATAGTTGGAAGCTTCAGATGCTAAAAACACTGCTGTACCACCAACATCTTTAGGCGTTCCCCATCTTGAAGCAGGAATTCTACTCAAGATTTCTGCACTTCTATCTTCGTCTGCTCTTAAAGCGGCTGTATTATCCGTTGCCATATAACCTGGTGCGATTGCATTTGCGTTGATATTGTGTTTAGCCCATTCATTTGCCATGAGCATAGTAATCCCTTTAACGCCAGATTTACTTGCCGTATAAGAAGGCACTCTGATCCCGCCTTGGAAAGAAAGCATCGATGCGATGTTTATGATTTTACCACCTGTGCCTTGCTTTATGAATTGTTTTGCCACAGCTTGGCTGAAGAAAAATACGGTTTTAACGTTAATATTCATAACATCATCCCAATCTTTCTCCGTAAAATCAACAGAGTCTTCTCGTCTTATAATGCCGGCATTGTTAACCAAAATGTCCACTTTGCCAAATTTTTCCAAAGTTTTTCCCATAATGCCCTCTATTGGTGCAATAGAGAGTAAGTCCGCATTGATGCCAAAGTAAGTTCTACCTAAAGCCTTCACCTTTTGCTCAGTTTCAGTCGCCTCAACGTGATTGACACCCACGATATCTGCACCTGCTTCTGCTAAACTCAATGCGATCCCTTGACCTAGACCTGTATTGCAACCTGTGACGATTGCAACTTTTCCATTTAATGAAAACATAACCATTCACTCTCCTCTTTTTTTTAAGTTTATGAGTCTCATGTCCAAAATGAATTGAGTTTCTCAATTCATTATTAAATTTTTATAATAATCGTATACATTGTATACAACGTATACGATTATTATAGTTTTTTATTCACGTGCCGTCAATGGTCAATTTTAATCGCCGATACACCTTTCTCTAAAACGCTATAATGTGATATAATTTGACTCAAATAGATTCGTAAGGAGAATATCATGTCAGATTCTGTCCAGTCCATTGTTCGGGCTTTTAACATTATAGAAACCATCGCGGAACACAACAATAGTATGACGATTACTGAGCTTTCTCAAAAGGTAGCACTTCATAAGAGTACCGTACACAGGCTCTTAAATACACTTATTCAGATCGGCTATGTCAAGCAAAATACTCAGACAAGTCAATATGAGCTCACTTTAAAGTGTTTCGAAATCGGGGTCTCCATCGTCAAGCAAAATGACTTGATCAGTGTTGCAAGACCTTATCTAGAAGCCATGAGAGATCTAAGCGGCGAAGTGGTGCATTTGGTCATACCCGATGATAAAGAGATTATTTACATCGATAAAGTCGAATCAAATCACACTTTAAGAATGCATTCCTTTGTGGGCAAGAGAGCACCATTATACTGTACCGCTGTGGGCAAAGCGATTTTAGCAGAACAATCGCCTCAAGCCATAGAGCATTATTGGAACTCTATTGATCCCATTAAATACACCTCCAACACCATTGTCACTCTAGATGCTTTTTACAATGAGCTCTCTGAAATAAAAGTAAACGAAGTTGCCTTTGACAACGAAGAGCAAGAAACGGGTATCCGCTGTATTGCGATTTCACTTAAGAATTATTCTGGTGAAACCATTGGCGCACTTTCTATCTCAGGACCACTTGGGCGGATGACCGATGACAAAATGGCCCTTATAAAACCTGAACTTTTAAAAATAAAATTGCAGATTTCAAAGCAAATGGGTAAATTCTAAAGCCGTTTTAATCAAAGCGTATACTCAGTCCACTTCGCTACCTTTGTAACACTTGCACAATCCTATCTCCTCAAGGGTTATATACAGCCTATAATGATCAGCATTTCCTTTTAATTTATTTTTTAAGGAAATGTTTTTATTTTTTTGTTGATTAAATTCCAATAGTTCTGTATAATGAAATCAAATTCCACATTGTGATATTGAGTTTTGCAATGTGAAACTCTCTAGGAGGATTTATGTTTAAGCATTGGCAGGTAATAGAAAAAATTAGCGCCGTGGGCGTGGTTGCTGTTGTTAGAGCAAAAGATGAAAATGAAGCCATACTCATTGCAGAAGCTTGTTTAAAAGGTGGTATCACCGCGATAGAAATTACATTTACAGTCCCAAAGGCACATAAAGTTATCGATAAATTGAGTGACCATTTTAAAAATGGCGAAATGATCATTGGCGCAGGTACGGTTATGGATGCAACAACAGCACGCTTAGCCATTTTATCAGGCGCCGAGTACATTGTAAGTCCACATTTTGATAAAGAAATTGCACTGATGTGCAATCTATACAAGATTCCATATATGGCAGGTTGTATGACGATTACCGAAGTTAAAGAAGCGCTTTCATATGGCGTTGAAGTAGTGAAGCTCTTCCCAGGAAGTGCATTTGGACCGAGCTTTGTAAGTGCTGTAAAGGCGCCATTACCACAAGCTCAAATCATGCCAACAGGTGGCGTTTCGCTTGACAATATTGATCAGTGGTTCGCAAATGGCGTTGTCGCTGTAGGTGTTGGCGGCGACTTAACAAAGGGTTTAAAAGACGGTAATTATGAAGTCGTCACTGCAAAGGCTGCAGAATATGTCAATAAAGTTAAGGCTTTTAGAGCAAAAAAAGCCTAAGATAAAAGGAAAATATGAAAGCTCAATTAAATTTCGAAGGAGTAATGTTATGAAAAAAGTTGTAACACTTGGAGAGATCATGCTCAGATTGTCGACACCCCTTACAGACCGTTTCGTTCAAAGTAAAACCTTTGATATCAATTACGGTGGTGGTGAAGCCAATGTCACTGTTTCACTTGCAAACTATGGCCTTGACACTTACTTTGTAAGTAAATTGCCAACACACGAAATTGGACAATCTGCTGTGAATGCCCTTAGACAATACGGCGTTCATACGGATTATATCGCAAGAGGCGGAGACCGAGTGGGCATCTATTTCTTAGAAACTGGGGCTTCAATGAGACCTTCTAAAGTCATCTACGATCGCGCAGGTTCTTCAATCGCCACTGCTACTGCAGAAGACTTTAATTTTGATGAAATCTTTAAAGACGCGGATTGGTTCCATTTTTCTGGCATCACACCTGCACTTAGCGATTCAGCAGCACAGCTTACAGAACAAGCACTGATCGCCGCTAAAAAAAATAACGTCACCGTCAGTGTGGACCTCAACTTCCGTAAGAAATTATGGACTTCTGAGAAAGCGCAATCCATCATGCGTCCCCTTATGCAATATGTTGATGTATGTATTGGCAACGAAGAAGATGCAGATAAAGTTTTAGGCTTTAAACCTAAAAATACGGACGTCACAAAAGGTGCTCTTGAAATTGATAACTACAAGGCAATCTTCGAAGAAATGAAAGCCGAATTTGGATTCAAATACGTTGTATCTTCACTTAGAGTGAGCCATTCCGCTTCAGATAACGGTTGGTCAGGCATCATCTGTGATGAAACCGATTTTTACCAATCTAAATCGTATGAGATTAGAATTGTGGACCGTGTTGGTGCAGGCGACTCGTTTGCATCAGGTGTTATCTATGGTTTAATTTCAGGCATGTCTACAAAAGACACCATTGAATTTGGTGCTGCCGCATCTGCATTAAAGCATACGATTCCAGGAGATTTCAATCTCGTTTCATTGGAAGAAGTAATGACTTTGGTAAACGGAGATGCCTCTGGCCGAGTTCAACGATAATCGCCCACAATTATTTTATATATATAAAGAACGAGAACGCTCCTCCTCACAGTTGCGTTCTCGTTCTTTTTTTGCTATAAATTCACGGTTAAAATGTTAAATTCCAGTTTCGTATAAAGCTTTTTCTCCCTATGCCTATGCCTTAATCTTAACGACAATCTTCTTCACCGTTTCCGAATTTTCAACTTGACACAGGGGTCTATGCACATCCTCAGGATAAAAAACGGCATAATCGCCAGCACTTAAAATTGCAAAAGATTCATTCATAATTTCATTTTCAAAAAGAACAACATCTTTTTCAACTAATTTATCTTCTTTAATAACGGGCTGATCGCTTAAAACGGCAAAGCCCATTTTCTCAGTTCCCGAAATGACAAATTGAATATCAATATATTTTACGTGCGCTTCAGGTGCCCTTTTTTCAATGGGTTCTGTCGTCTTTTCCATCACCATGGCATACACTGCTTTACCATCGATCTCGTAAGTGTCGTTTTCAATAGACCCCGCCACATTTTTCTCTAAAAATGCAAAGGCTTTTACAAATGCGTCTTGATGAAAAATACCGTTCTTTTTCCAATCTTTAATGTTTCCAAATATCATAGCCTTCTCCCTAAAATAAAATCTCCACAACTATTTTAAAGGCACACTTTCGCATATGTGAACATCTTTTGAGCGCTACATAAAATACTCAGCATATTCACTGTAAATTTGATCGCCTAATCTGGAAATACCGCCATTAAAGTGTCTTTCTAAGTGCTTTTCAATACCCTCTATATCTTTCGCTTTAATTAAATGCACCAGTTTAATATGTTCCTCAAAAATGGCTTTAAAGTTTTTAACCATCACAATGTCCAGCATTCTAAACCTTGTATAGTTTATTTGTGATTTTTGAATCATTTCCCATACAGCAAGTTTTTTAGCTTCTTCAAACCAGATTCGGTGAAATTCGCTGTCGATCTCATAAAAAGCTTCTACTTCAAAATCTGATGCCAAAAGGTACTCTTGCCTCTTAAGATTATTTTCCAGCGCATGGATGAAGGCTTCTGAGTCCAGCTCAATAACATCTTTGATCACTTGCACTTCTAAGACCAAGCGCATGTAGATCAACTGCTTAATTTTATCAAAGTCCAAAAGTGAAACATAATTGGCTTTATAGGGAATCGATATGATCAGACCATCGTTTTTAAGGCGCTGTAGGACATCTCTACTAGGCGTCCTTGAGATTTGATATTGCTCGCAAATTTCTTGCTCGGTTAATACTTGTCCAGGTTTTATGGTCAAATTGAGTATTTCTTTCTTTAAAAGTTCATATACATCATCACTTATGGTATTGCTATTATAAAATCTGTTAACGGACATGCTTTGCTCCTTGTATTGTATTCACTTCACATATATGAAAGTATACTCTTTAGAAAAATAATACGCAAGTCACAATTTGTAAGGACACTCGGTCCGCTTCGCTACCCTCGTGACTCTAGCGCAAGCCCGAAGGGGCTTGACGCCACCAATGGGACACTCGGTCCGCTTCGCTACCCTCGTGACTCTAGCACAAGCCCGAAGGGGCTTGACGCCACCAATGGGACACTCGGTCCGCTTCGCTACCCTCGTGGCTCTAGCACAAGCCCGAAGGGGCTTGACGCCACCAATGGGACACTCGGTCCGCTTCGCTACCCTCGTGACTCTAGCGCAAGCCCGAAGGGGCTTGACGCCACCAATAGGACACTCGGTCCGCTTCGCTACCCTCGTGACTCTAGCACAAGCCCGAAGGGGCTTGACGCCACCAATAGGACACTCGGTCCGCTTCGCTACCCTCGTGACTCTAGCGCAAGCCCGAAGGGGCTTGCAATCAGTGGGCGATTGCCCACTGATTTAAAAGAGACACCCACTAAAGTGGGTGTCTCTTTGCTAGAGTCATGTTATTTATTTTCGTAAAGTCTCATACGATTGATCGCTCTTTCAAGCGCTGCTTTTGCTCTTGCGACGTCAACGTCTTTGTTTTCCACTTTGTGAATATGAAGTCTGTGTTCTGCACGTTCTTTGGCTTTTGCAGCACGATCGACATCAATCTCATCTGACCATTCAGCAGAATCTGTGATAATCGTCACCTTTTCATCATTTACGATGACAAAGCCTTCAGTACAAGCAGCCCATCTAAATGCGCCATTTTCCTGCTTCACACGGATGCTTCCTACTCTCAGTGGCGCGACAAGAGGCTCGTGGTCATGTAAAATTCCAAAATCTCCTTCAGTTGTTCTCACAATCGCCATCTCTGTTGCATCTGCAAAAAAGACACGGTCAGGTGTCACAACTTCAAGATTGAATTTTTTGCCCATTCGCTACACCTCCATTACGCTCTACTGCTTTTGAATTTTTCAACAACTTCTTCAATTGAACCGCATAAGAAGAACATATGCTCTGGGATTTCATCATGAAGTCCATCTAGGATCTCTCTAAAGCCGCGTATCGTATCTTTAACAGGTACATATTTGCCTTCAATACCTGTAAATTGTTCTGCAACGTTGAAAGGTTGAGATAAAAATCTTTGAACCTTACGCGCTCTTGTAACCACGAGCTTATCTTCATCTGAAAGTTCATCCATCCCAAGGATTGCAATGATATCTTGAAGTTCATTGTATCTTTGGAGCATTTCTTGAACTTCACGCGCCACATTGTAATGCTCATGACCAACAACATCTGGTGTTAAAATTCTAGAAGTTGAATCCAGTGGATCAACTGCAGGATAAATACCGAGCTCTGAAATCTTTCTAGAAAGAACCGTGGTCGCATCCAGATGCGAGAACGTCGTCGCTGGTGCTGGATCCGTTAAGTCATCCGCAGGTACGTATACCGCTTGAACCGAAGTGATAGAACCCTTCGTCGTAGATGTGATACGTTCTTGCAAAGCACCCATATCGGTTGCAAGTGTCGGTTGGTAACCAACGGCACTTGGCATACGACCGAGTAACGCCGAAACCTCAGAACCCGCTTGTGTAAATCTGAATATATTGTCGATGAAGAGCAATACATCCTTACCTTCTTGATCCCTGAAATATTCTGCCATTGTAAGGCCTGTTAGCCCAACACGCATTCTCGCTCCAGGGGGTTCATTCATCTGTCCAAATACAAGCGTCGTCTTATCCAAAACGCCTGATTCTTTCATCTCATGATAGAGGTCATTACCCTCTCTCGTTCTCTCGCCAACACCAGCAAATACAGATAAGCCACCATGATTTGTCGCGATGTTGTTGATGAGCTCTTGAATAATAACCGTTTTACCAACACCGGCACCTCCGAAGAGACCGATTTTACCACCTTTAGAATAAGGTGCGATTAAGTCGATAACTTTAATGCCTGTCTCAAGCATTTCTGCTGTCGTATTTTGTTCAACAAAAGGTGGTGCTTCTCTATGAATCGGCCAAAATTCAGCATCTTCACGCGTAATCTGACCCGCTTCATCTATGGTCTCACCAAGAACATTGATCAGTCTGCCCAGTGTTGCCTTGCCAACTGGAACGGATATAGGTGCACCTGTGGCAACCGCATCAATACCTCTAATTAACCCATCTGTTGAACTCATAGCAACAGCTCTAACAGTATTATCTCCAGTATGTTGCATAACTTCTGCAACAACACGGATCTTATTAAAATCTATTGTTACCGCATCATAAATATTAGGAAGCTGATCTGCTTCGAATCTAATATCGAGTACAGGTCCAATAATTTGCACGATTTTCCCAATCGCTTGAGCCATACTCTTTCACTCCCTTTCAATCGAATTTCGAGTTATTTAAGTGCCTCTGCACCACTTACGATTTCTGAAATCTCTTGCGTAATAGCTGCCTGACGAGCTTGGTTGTAAAAGAGTGATAATTCATCGATAATGTCTACTGCATTATCTGATGCACTTTCCATTGCAACTCTACGAGCTGCTTGCTCCGAGGCTGACGACTCTATTAGTCCACCATAAATTGTACTCTCAACGTATTTGGGAATCACGTATTTAAGCACTTCTTCAGCAGATGGTTCATAGTTGATAAATTCATCAGATGTTACTTTTTCACTTGAGTGATCGTGCTCAATTGGCAATAATTGAATCAATTCAGGTGCTTGTGAAATCGTACTTACAAATCTTGTATATATAAATTTCACTGCATCGACTTCTCCAGAATCAAACATACTCATGGCTTTTTTTGAAATTTGAGCTGCATCAAAATACTCAGGTTTCTCTGATATGCCTAAAAAATAATCTTCAATCTCATAACCGTAACGGTTAATGATGTCAAATGCTTTTTTACCAATTGTGATGAATTTGGCATCTTTTATATCTTCTACTTCACTTATCGCTTTTTTGATAGCATTGATATTATAGCCACCACATAAACCGCGGTCACCAGCAATGACAATATATAATGTCTTTTTGATTTCGCGACCTGCCACATAGCTCATGCGAATACTCTTGTCTTCGCTGAGAATATCTTGAACCGCTTGCTTAACCGTTTCAAAATAGGGCTTCGTGATGTCCATTTTACTTCTTGCTCTTCTAAGCTTTGCAGTCGATACTAATTCCATTGCCTTGGTGATCTGCATGGTGCTATTAACGCTTCGTATCTTACGCTTAATATCGCGCATGTTACCTGCCATTATTAGTCCCTCCTACAAGGAAGTTTACTCTACTTCAAAGCTCGCTTTGAACTCTGCAATTGCAGCTTTAAGTTTCTCTTCCATTTCATCTGATAAAGCGCCAGCTTCAACGATGCTTTTACCGATTTCAGGATAATTTGTATCGAGGAAATCAATATATTCAGATTCAAAACGCCTGATATCTTTAACTTCTACATCCATCAAATACTTATTAACCACGGCATAAATCATCATAACTTGGTGCTGAACTGACATTGGTTTATATTGTGGTTGTTTTAGAATTTCCATTAATCTCACACCATGATCCAGTGTCGCTTTTGTATCTTTATCCAGTTCAGATCCGAACTGAGCAAATGCTGCAAGCTCTCTGTATTGTGCAAGCTCAAGTTTAATTCTACCAGCTACTTTTTTCATGGCCTTAATCTGTGCAGAACCACCAACCCTTGAAACCGAAATACCTGGGTTTACTGCAGGTCTCTGTCCAGCGTTAAAGAGTTCTGTTTCAAGATAAATCTGTCCATCTGTGATGGAGATAACGTTTGTCGGAATATACGCCGATACGTCACCTGCTTGTGTCTCAATTACAGGAAGTGCTGTGATAGAACCGCCACCGAGCTTGTCGCTAAGTTTAGCCGCTCTTTCAAGCAATCTACTGTGAAGATAGAAAACGTCTCCAGGGAATGCTTCACGTCCTGGTGGTCTCCTAAGAAGTAAGGACATTGCACGGTAAGCCACAGCATGTTTAGATAAATCATCATAGACGATGAGTACGTGCTTGCCAGCATACATCAACTCTTCAGCCATTGTAACACCTGAATAAGGTGCAATGTATTGAAGGGGTGCTGGATCTGCTGCAGATGCTGAAACCACACAAGTGTATGCCATAGCACCATGGTCTTCAAGTTGCTTTACGATCTGAGCCACTGTAGATTGCTTTTGACCAATCGCAACATAAATACAGTAAACATCTGTTTCTTTTTGATTGATAATGGTATCGATTGCAATCGCTGTTTTACCCGTTTGTCTATCTCCGATGATGAGTTCACGTTGACCTCGACCAATTGGAATCATGGAGTCAATGGATTTAATACCCGTTTGAAGGGGTTCGTTTACAGATTTACGCTCGATAACGCCTGTTGCCCTTGCTTCAATCGGTCTAAATTTATCCGATGGAATTGGACCTTTACCGTCGATTGGTTGTCCTAGTGCATTAACAACACGTCCAAAGACATGTTCTCCAACAGGTACTTCTACGACTCTTTCAGTTCTCTTCACTAAGTCGCCTTCATTAATATATTGATCTGATCCAAATAAAACGACACCGACACTATCTTCTTCAAGGTTGAGAACCATTCCAAAAACTTCCTGTGGAAATTCTAGCAGCTCCCCAGCCATACACTTTTGTAGGCCATGTACTCTAGCAATACCATCGCCAACTTGAATTACAGTACCGGTATCCTCTACTTGAAGCTTAGACTCATATTTTTTAATCTGTGACTTGATCACAGAACTAATTTCTTCTGGTCTTAGATTCATGTCTAACACTCTCCCATTAAACTATTATTTGCGTTAAACCTTCAAGCATACCTTCTAGCTTGTACTTAACAGATCCATCAATAACTTGATCTCCCATTTTGATTACCATGCCACCCACAAGGCTTTTATTGATAATCGCATTCAGTACCACTTGCTTGCCAGTCTTAATGGCAAGTTTTTCAGTGATATCTGAGCGTTGAGATTCAGTTAATGGCACGACTGTTTCCACAGTCACTTTTGCAATCCCTTTGTAATCATCCACTCTTTGATCAAAAGCCGATTTGATTTCAAGGATATCCGACCCTCTTTTTTTATCTAAAATCACATAGATGAAATTCAGAAGATTTTCTGAAATTTTATCACTAAAAATCTCATGAATCATTTTTTTCTTCTCTTCAAAATCAATTTTAGGTGTTTTAAAAATTTCAAAAAAATCTGGATAATCATTGAAACTTGAAACAACAAACTCAAACTCCGCTTGGAATGAGTCAATCATTTTCATTTCCTTTGCGACTTCAAATAGAGCTTCAGAATACGTTTTACTAACTAATTCTGCCATTGAACTTCACCCACTTCATTGATGAACTTATTAATAAGTTCTCGATGGTCGGCTTCGTTAAGATCCTTTTCAACTACTCTTGAAGCTGCCATGATCGTAAGTTCAGATATTTGATCTTTTAACTCATTCACCGCTTTAATTCTTTCTCTTTCAAGCTCTCTATGTGCATTTAACTTCATTGCATCCACTTCAGTTTCTGCTGTTTTAACGATTTCAAAGGCTCTGTTTTCAGCACGTAAAGTATGCTTCTTGACAATTTCCTTCCCTTCATCTTCAGCTGTTTGAAGTCTTGCTTCGTAGTCTGCTTTAAGCTGATTAGCTTCATCTTCCAGACGCTGAGCAACCGCAATCTGTTCTTTGATTTCCGCTTCTCGGTTCTGCATAAAAGCCGTCACAGGACCAAATAAAAACTTTCTGAGAATTAAAAATAGGATGAATGTATTGATTAACTGAAACCAAAATGTCGCGCTGATCTCGACAAGACCAAGGCGCAAATTTGCAGTTACGAGTTCTATACCCATGTTGATCCTCCTTTACAAGGATTTTAATCCTATTTTTTTGATTATAACAATTTTACCAATGGATTTGCAAATAATAAAATTAATGCGATAACAAGGCCATAGATACCTGTTGTCTCTGCAACAGCTGCTCCAAGTAACATGGTTCTAACGATATCTCCTTGTGCTTCTGGTTGTCTACCAACGCCCTCTGCACCTTTACCAGCTGCATACCCCTGTCCAATACCAGGGCCTATACCTGCGATCATTGCAAGACCTGCTCCAATTGCTGAACATGCTAATACTAATGCTTTACCTGTAATCGGTTCCATAAAAAAATCCTCCTTAACGTTTAAAGAATTTAAACTCATATTTAATTTTTTATGCTTCCACTATCTATAATTTAATTAATGGATTAGCAAACAATAAAACGAGCGATATTACTAATGCATAAATTCCTGTTGTCTGAGCAACAGCTTGCCCTACAAGCATTGTTCTGACAATTTGCGACTGAAGCTTCGGTCTTTTGCCGACTGCTTCTGTTCCCTTTCCAGCAGCATACCCTTGTCCAACTCCAGGGCCTATACCTGCTATCATAGAAAGGCCAGCTCCAATTGCTGAAGCCATAATAATGAGTGCCGCGCCCTCTAAATCCACAAGTGGATTTCCGAAGAGCATGATTAAAGCCACTACAAGTGCTAAAATACCAGAAGTTTCTGCAACAGCCGCTCCAAGGAGCATAACCATTGTGGTCTCTCTCTGACTTTTAGGATTTCTTGAAACTGCTTCAGCACCCTTTCCAGCCGCATATCCTTGTCCAATACCAGGGCCTATACCAGCGATCATTGCAAACCCTGCGCCGATAGCTGATGCAGATAAGATCAGAGCTTTTGGCTCAAAGCTCATCAACCATTCTAAAAAGTTTAAAACAAAATTGGTTGATTCCATACGTACACCCTTTCTCCAGTTTTACTCCATTGCACCTGAAATAAATACCATGGTTAGCATTGTAAAGATAAATGACTGAAGTAATCCAGCAAATAAATCAAAATAAATATGAAGTACAGCTGGTACACCTGCTTGCAAAAGCGGCACAGTCAAGCCGAGCAGTGAGTTTGTAAACGCGCCTAACGCACCATAGAGCAAAGTCATTATAATGACGCCTGCTGTTATGTTACCAAATAGACGGAAACCAAGAGATATTGGATTTGCAAGTTCACCAATGATATTAAGTGGTAATAAAAACGGCATTGGCTCTAAAAATCCCTTTCCATATCCCCCTAGTCCTTTTGATTTCATCCCGAAAAACTGCGTGAGTACAAATGTTGCGATCGATAGACACATGGTCGTGTTAAGATCAGCAGTTGGCGGTCTAAATCCGAATAATCCAATGATGTTAGAGATGCCAATAAAGAGTAACAAAGTTCCTACATAAGGTGCAAATGCTGCATTTTTCTCCCCCATGTTTTGCTTCGTCATATTATTGATGATTCCAACCAGTTGTTCTACCACGAGTTGTATGCCTGATGCTTCTCTCTTCATGTTGCGCGTCACTGCAATTGAAAATACAAGAAGTACAAACATGATAAACCAGGTAACTGTTACTGTTTCAGTAACGGATATACCCATAATGTCAAATACAATGCGTGGTCCAAAACCTTCATCGCCCACTAGGTTCATCCTCCTTTCTTTTAAAAATGTTTTGGTAATAGTGCTTATCATTAAAAAGATTGGTAGCTAAGATGATAAATTTGATCATTATAAGACCCACTATGGTCCCAATGACATTTATATAAGGTGCAACAATGGAGACGAAAATCACCACAGCTGTCACGATATATCTAAGGAAGTATTTTGTGGTTGCAAAAGTTTGTGCTTTTGCAGGGGGCATTGTAACCGCCCTTTTAAGCGTTACTGCGAGTTCTTTAAAATTAAGTGCGCTCACGGCAGAACCAAAGACGAGTCCTACTATAAAGGGTATGGGCTCGTCCACTAAAAAAAAGCTTAAAATCATAATGGCTATATCAGCAAATAGCATATACTTAATAATACTATTTTCTAAGTTTTTCAATGTCTTTTGCGTGTTCAACATTTAAAATCCCCTATCTCAAGTTCAAATCACCATTTTATTATATCACTATTCAAAATAAATGTAACACTCACAATGACATAAATATTATTCTTTCTGTTTTGAAATTTCCTCTTGATCGGCATTAGCCTCATCTGCTTCTAAAGTGTCTAGGTCAAGCTCTTGTTCCAAATGCCGTTGCTCTTGATGCTTTTCTTTGGCATACTGCTCTACCTGTGTGCGTGCAGTGTAATCATTTTTATATTCCTTTGACTTCGTCGTTGCAAGTTTCATCAAGTTTCTAAACGATGCTCCTACACCCAGAACAATCATAATGATTAAAAATAGGGGGGTAGTGCCAAAATGGTCATCCAAAAAATCACCTGCAAAGACCCCAAATCCAATGGGCACAATCATCATGATCCCCACTTGTGAAATAAGCGCTAGATTTTCCATTGTACTTTTCGTCGTCTTTTTCATATAGACCTCCAATGGCTTCATTATACCCAAACACCTAAAATCTTAGACAATTATATCACAAATTATTACTGTTCGTTAATATTTTAATAATAAAATGGGCACAATACTAGTATCGCGCCCATAGAATTTAAAAACACTCTCAAAAATTCATCATTTTCTGTCTTTATCTGTAATTGCTTGACAAACTATAAACACATTTTTTTGAGATCAGGCGCAATAATGAGTTTTGCAGAGGTCGCCGCTTGGACTTCCTCAACCGATAAATCGGGATGGATTTCTTTTAAAACCAACCCTTTTGCCGTCACTTCCATTACACCCATTTCAGTTATAATTAAGTTAACTTGCCCTTTAGCCGTAAGTGGCAAAGTACATTCTTCTAGTATTTTAATATCACCTTTAGCCGTATGCGTCATGGCAACGATTACTTTTTTGGCCCCAGTGACAAGGTCCATAGCGCCACCCATGCCAGGCACTTTCTTACCAGGAATCATCCAATTCGCAAGATTTCCCTTTGCATCTACCTGTAACGCACCTAGTACAGTACAATCCAAGTGTCCGCCTCTGATGATGGCGAAACTCATAGCACTGTCGAAAAATGCAGCACCCGGTAACACTGATGAAGGTAAGCCTCCAGCATTTACTAGGTTTTCAATTTCTGCGCCCGTTTCTGGTGCATTTCCCATGCCTATGAAACCATTTTCAGATTGAAACGTGACATCAATGCCCTCTGGTACGAAGTTTGCAACAAGTGTTGGCAGTCCAATTCCAAGATTCACGAGATCACCATCATTTAATTCCATAGCGACTCTTTTTGCAATAATCGTTTTAACATCAGCCATTATTTCGCCCCCTTTACAATATAGTTGACGAAAATATGAGGTGTCATGACCTGATCTGGGTCAATGCTGCCCACTTCAACGATTTCATCAGCCTCCACAATCACAGTATCTGCTGCCATCGCCATTAAAGGATTGAAATTACGTGCAGCCTTATCGAAAACACAATTGCCTTTTCGATCGACTTTTGATGCTCTTATGATTGCAATATCGGCTCTTATTGGTTTTTCAAGGATAAAAGTTTTACCATCCACAACCACTTTCTCTTTGCCTTCTTCTACAATCGTTCCAAGGCCCGTTGGCGTTAATACGCCACCAAGACCCGCACCGCCAGCTCTCACTTGCTCTGCTAATGTCCCCTGTGGCACCAGCACAACATCAAGCTCGCCTGCATTCATTTGTCTTCCAGTTTCAGGATTTGTTCCAATGTGAGAAACAATGACCTTACTTACATTTTTTCCAACTACGAGCTTTCCGATATTTTGATCTGGAAAACTGGTGTCATTGGCAACCACCGCTAAATTGCGTATGCCCTTTTCAATGATTTTGTCTACAAGTAAATCCGGAGAACCGGTTCCCAAGAAGCCACCTATCATGACAGTCATACCATCACTAATTTTGGATACTGCTTCTTCAAGCGTAATTATTTTCTCCAAAACTTACACCTCCCTATAAAGTTTTGAGTGTTTGACCACTCTTAAAATCCCTATGCTTAGGATACCATAAATTTTGAAGAAATTAAATTATAACTTATAAGAAAATTGTGCTTTTATTGCATCGACGATGCGCAAACAGGCCTTGCCATCACCATATGGATTCACTGCTTCTGCCATTTTTAAATAAGCACTTTCATCTAAGAGCAGTTTTTCTGTGAGCTCTATGATGGCGTTTTTATCCACGCCCGCAATGATCACTGTCCCCGCTTCCACAGCTTCTGGCCTCTCTGTCTCTGTCCTGAGCACCACCACAGGCTTGCCGAGTGCTGGCGCTTCTTCTTGAATACCACCTGAATCTGTCAAGATGATATCTACTTTGGCCTGTAGATTTGCAAAGGGTTCGTAATCGAGTGGTTCGATCATGTGAATTCTCTCCACATCTTTTAGATGTTTATTGGCAATTGCTCTGACCGCTGGATTGAGATGAATCGGAAATATAACTTGTATGCCCTCATTGCGATCTACAATCGCTCTAATGGCACCAAAAATATTTTCCATGGGCTCACCTAAATTTTCTCTTCGATGTGCAGTCAGTAAAATGGTTTTATAGCGCTCATAATCCATCTGATTGAGGACATCATCTTCAAATCGGTAATCCTCTTTTATAACCATTTTTAGAGCATCTATAACCGTATTCCCTGTTTTCACGATTAGGGTTTCATCAACGCCTTCATTTTTTAAATTCACCACATTGCCCTCAGTTGCAGCGAAATGCATGACTGCAATTCGGCTCGTTAAGCTTCTATTCATCTCTTCAGGAAAAGGGCTGTAAATGTTATGACTTCTGAGACCAGCTTCTACATGCCCCACAGGAATTTGTGCATAAAATGCTGCAAGCGCACCTGCAAATGTGGTCGTTGTATCCCCATGCACCAAGATGAGATCAGGCGTTTCTGATTTGAGAACAGATTCAATCCCCTTTAATACTCTTGATGTGATGTCGCTCAATGTTTGACCCTTGGCCATGATGTTCAAATCATGCTTAGGCGTGATCTGGAAAAGTTCAAGCACTTGATCTAGCATCTCTCTATGCTGGGCGGTCACACATACGATGGATTCGATTTGAGCATCTGCCTCTAGTGCTTTTACAAGCGGTGCCATTTTAATGGCTTCTGGTCTTGTTCCGAAAATAGTCATTACTTTAATCATATGTCCTCCAATATAAAGTCATCGTCTGCGCATTATTTTGTGAAGTCGTGCACGCCTTTGATCTGAACGAAACGCACGATATGGATTAAAAGCCTCCGATGCACTCGAAGGCTTATTAATAAATGATTCTCATAAGTTATTTTTTATTTAGATTCCACTGTGACCTGTTCAGCTTCTTTCTCAATTTCTTTCACTTTATTCAGAGGGATAAAGACCACCACTGCTGCAAGCGTCAAAAGAATACCCGCGCCAATGAGCTCCCCTTTGAGTAGAGCAATCGCACCGGCTCCCATAAGGGCACCGATTAAGTAGATCGACAACACTGCTTTTCTTTGATTGTAACCAATTGAAAGAAAGCGATGGTGCAAATGGCCCTTATCTGCCTCCATGATCGGTCTCTTGTTGATCAACCGTCTCACAATGGCAAAAGCCGTATCGAATATAGGCACCCCTAGAGCAATGATAGGAACGACAACCGTAAGTGCAGTTGCCCCTTTAAGGGCACCCTCAATCGAAATCGCCGACAAAACAAGGCCAAGGAAAAGTGCGCCAGCATCCCCCATAAAAATCTTAGCGGGATTAAAGTTGTAAGGTAAAAACCCTAAAGAACTGCCCGCTAAAATTAAAGTGATGGTTGCCGCATCATATCTATGATTGATGAAGGCAATATAACCCAGTGTGATCGCCGCAATAGCGGATATGCCTGCCGCAAGACCATCTAATCCATCAATGAGGTTCACCGTATTTGTAACGCCTACGATCCATATGATGGATACAGGAATTGAAAACATACCAAAATAAATATACTCTGACGAGCCAAAAAAGTTCGTCAAAAAGTTAATTTCAAAACCAGAAAAAACGAGTATTGAAGCTGCAACGAACTGCATAAAAAGCTTTGTCTTTGCGCCAAGTGGTCTGACATCATCCACCATACCTGTTACAAGCACAACAATAGAGCCCATAAATAATCCAAACAGTTTAGTTGTATGAATATCTGAAAACAGAAACATACTGACAAAAAAACCTGTAAAAATAGCAACCCCACCCCATAGTGGAATAGGTTTATTATGCACACGTCGATCATCTTTAGGAATATCTATCGCACCAAATCTATGTGCCATTTTAATGACGAGTGGCGTACATAGAAAACTAATAACGCCTGCTAACAAAGCTGATATATACATATCCATTACACCTCTTTTTAAAAGACCCTTTCTGGATAATTAAACTAATATCCAACATGATTTTCAAGGGAATCATCATAGTAGATCCAATCACACACATCAATTGCCCTAAATGTATTGACATCATCCCTAATGACAACTCTTTTGATACCTGAATTTATAATCAATTTCTTACACATTGCACATGAATTGGCTTCCATCACATAATTTTTGTGAGTTCTTTCCATACCGACCAAATACAGCGTTGCACCTATCATGTCCCGTCTTGAAGCGGATATAATCGCATTAGCCTCAGCATGAACTGACCTACATTTTTCATAGCGCTCACCTCTGGGAATATTGAGCTTTTCTCTAACGCAAACACCCACATCAATACAATTTTTACGATCTCTCGGTGCACCCGAATAGCCTGTAGCAATGATCTCATCTTCATTTACGATAATGGCTCCAAAATTTCTTCTAAGGCAAGTCCCACGTTCAGCAACTGCCTGTGCAATGTCGAGGTAGTAGTTCATTTTATCTTTTCTAAGCATAATGTCCCCAACTTTCATGGACTACTTCGTACCAAACAATCTATCTCCAGCATCGCCAAGACCTGGGACGATATAAGCGTGGTCATTTAATTTTTCATCAATCGCTGCAATGTAGATGTCCACATCAGGATGAGTCTTTTGAACTGCGGCAATACCTTCTGGACAACCGATTAGGCAAACCAATTTGATACTTGCTGCACCTTTATTTTTAATAAATTGGATAGCAGCATTTGCAGAACCGCCTGTAGCAAGCATAGGATCCACAACAATCAAATCTCTTTCATTGACATCTGTTGGGAGCTTACAATAGTATTCAACAGGTTCCAAAGTTTCTGGGTCTCTATAGAGCCCTATATGACCCACCTTAGCTGCTGGTAAAAGATTTAAGAAGCCATCCACCATGCCTAAGCCCGCTCTTAAGATTGGAATAATCCCCACTTTCCTACCCGATAACATTTTTGTAACCATGTTGCAGATAGGCGTTTCAATTTCAACCTCTTGTAGAGGCAAATCACGTGTTACCTCAAATGCCATCAACATCGAAATTTCTTTTACAAGTTCTCTAAACTCTTTTGAACCTGTATTTTTATCTCTAATCAAGCTCAGCTTATGCTGTATTAAGGGATGATTCATCTCGAATACTTTACTCATTTTCCACCTCTTTATAATTTTTCTGATTCTATTTTCTTAATTTTACCAACTCTAAGCGCATGTCTTCCGCCTTCGAATTCTGAATCAAAGAAGGCATCAATAATCTTAAGGGCTAACCCTTCACCAACCACACGTGCACCCAGTGCTACGATATTGGCATTATTGTGCTTTCTTGCCATCTCCGCACTGAAAGTATCACTTACAGGTGCTGCAATAATACCTCTCACCTTATTGGCCGCAATGGAAATTCCAAGTCCCGTGCCACAAATCAGAACACCTAGTTCAAAGTCTCCCTCTACAATTGCTTCTGATACTTTAAGCGCATAATCTGGATAATCGCAAGAGTCTGCTGTATACGCTCCGAAATCCTTCACTTCATATCCTTTAGATTGCAAATGCTTAATGACTGCATCTTTTAAGATCAAACCACCATGATCTGAACCGACTGCCACCTTCATGAGGCACCTCCATTTTTATTCCTATCTATTATAAGATTTTGAATACTAAATTGCAAATTAAATTCTCGTTACTTTCCCACTTGCCGCTTTTTTAAGTCGATTCATAATCGCATGACCAATACCAGCTTCCGAAACGCCTCTTATGATAATCTTACCACATTTTGCCTCATCACACCGCCTTAAATTTTGAAATAATTGTCGCGCAAACTCTTCCATGTTTTTAACACTCCCGTGAGAGCATAAAAAAACATGTTTTTTTATGTCTTTAAGGTCATACTTTGTCTGCAAAATTTTTTCGAGTACCAACAAATCTTCTTCAAAGCCCATAATGCCAAGCCTATCGTTTTGCTCAATTGCAGAATCCACTGCTTTTTCAAACGCCAAGATAATTTTAGAAGCTTCACCTATAACGACTTCGACCTCCGCTTCAGGCGCATAATGCTTATATTTCATCCCTGGCGATCTCGGCGCAAGACCTTCAACATCACCTTCTGTAATCGCAGGATCCACTAGGCAACTGCCCACGACACCGGCAATCATTTCCACAGTGATCTTACCAGGTCTGAGAATCACGGGAATGTCCCCTGTAACATCGAGTACTGTCGATTCAAGTCCTACTTGAGCATCAGGCCCTTCAATTATAAAATCGACTTTTCCCATTAAATCTTCAATCACATGTTTTGCCTTTGTTGGGCTTGGTTTGCCCGAAAGATTTGCAGAGGGTGCTGCCACAGGCACACCCGATAATTCGATCAACCGAAGCGCTATAACATGGTCTGGCATTCTAATGGCAACTGTATCCAGTCCTCCCGTGACCTTACTTGGCACAAGCGCATTTTTACGAAAAACAAACGTGATTGGCCCAGGCCAAAATGCTGACATCAACTCTAATGCATACGGCTTTATATCCAAAACGAGTTCATTGAGTTGAGCTATTTTTGAAATATGAACAATCAAAGGATTATCTGAGGGTCTACCCTTTGCTTCATATATTTTAAAAACCGCCTCCTCACTGAGTGCGTTGGCGCCTAAACCATAGACTGTCTCAGTTGGAAATGCCACCGTTCCGTTTGCACTCAATACTTGAGCTGGGTCAAGTAACAAACGATCCAGCTCACTCGAATCCATATTCATATCTTCTATTTTTATCAATCTAGTCATGAAACACTCCACTTTTCAATATTCTAATCATTGTCCATCTAAACGCAAGGCGCAGGCTACACATTCCTGCTCTTTGCTGGACGAAAACTAATGATTCTAATCATTGTCCGTCAAAACTCCGTTTTGCCCGATACGTTCTCGTCTAAACGCAAAGCGCAGGTTGAACATTCCTGCTCTTTGCTGGACGAAAACTAATGATTTATCTAAGAAAAAGCAGTTCCTTGATGAGAACTGCTTCAGCGTATATTTGAGTTAAATCGTCGTTAGAGTGTCCCGAGTTGAGAAACCCTCTAACCCTTTATTAATCGGCATTAATTTCATGCAATTTTTCATTCCTATGAAAAGTCCACTTTAAGAGTGATGGTGTGATCAAAGTGGTCACAAGTACCATCAGGATCGTCGCTGCCATATCCTTCTGTGTCAAAATCGACATTTTAAGACCGAGATTGGCCACAATAATGGCAACCTCTGCTCTTGGCACCATTCCGACACCGATTTGAAGTGACTCCGCACTATTAAACCCAGTGAGTTTCGCCCCAACACCACAGCCGATGATTTTCCCAATAGATCCTAATACGATGAGAATCGAACCGACGCCCATGGCTGAAAGTGCTTCCATAATGTTGATATCCATGCCTATACCTACAAAGAATACCGGTGTAAACATGAAACCAGAAATCTTGCCAACTTCATGCGCGATTTGATGTTGATGTTTAGTCATCGAGAATATAAGACCTGCAAAATAGGCCCCTGTAATCGCTGCAACACCAAACTCTTCAGATAAAAAGGCCAAAATCAAGCAAATGACAATTGCCCATATAATCACTTTATCTTCAACTATGAATTTAGCATCCATTTTCTTTAATATTTTTACGACGGCAAATCCCACGCCGTATACAACAACAAAAAAAGCAACAATTTTAAAAATGACAACAAAGATAGAACTCGTGGCATTTGGACTCACCATACCCACTAAAAGGGTCAAAAGAACAATGCCCACCACATCATCTATAATCGCTGCACCTAAGATCATAACCCCTTGTTTCGTCCGAAGCTTCCCAATTTCTCTCAGAGTCTGTACAGATATACTCACTGATGTTGCCGTGGCAACGATTCCTAAAAAGAGGGCTACCGTTTTATCATGTGAGGGGATAATCAACATCATGCCGACAAAAACAAGTACAGCAGGGACCACGATACCCCCAAAGGCAATAATCGACGAAGATTTCCCAGACTCTAAAAGTTCTTTTACATCTGTTTCCAGTCCCGCAATGAACATTAAAAACACGACCCCAATTTCTGCAAATTGGTTGATAAGTTCTGTCTTTTCCATGAGACCAGCACCTAGGATTAACCCAATAATAATCTGTCCAAGTACTGCTGGTTGCTTTAGTCTTTCACTAATAAGGCCCGCCACATGTGCTGCCAAAAGAATTGCCGCTAATTGAAGTAAAAACATATATTTCGATTCCATACTAACCCACCCCATTGGATTTTGTCCACTGAATTAGTATACTCCTTAAAAAAAGACACTTCAAGGGATTTAACGGAACTTTAAAGTTTGGCATAAATGAATGTAAAACTTATTCCTCTAACGATTTCATCGCTTCTGCTTGGAAAAAGGTCACGAGTTCATCGATCATCTCATCAATTTCACCTTGCATATAACTGTCGAGTTTATACATCGTCACAGGAACTCTATGATCTGTAATGCGACCTTGTGGGAAGTTGTAAGTTCTGATCTTCGCACTCCTGTCTCCAGTGCCCACTTGACTTCTTCTCTCTTCTGCAATTTCCTCATTTTGTTTGTTTTGCTCAATTTCAAAGAGTCTCGCTTTCAAGACTTGCATAGCCTTCTCTTTATTGCTGAGCTGTGACTTGCCATCTTGGCAACTCACCACTAGCCCAGAAGGCATATGCGTGATCCTAACCGCAGAGTCTGTAGTATTAACACTCTGTCCACCATTTCCAGAAGATCTAAAGACATCTACTCTGATATCGTTTAGTTTAATTTCAACTTCTACATCATCCACTTCGGCAAGGACTGCGATCGTCGCTGTTGAAGTATGAATTCTCCCACCCGACTCTGTTTGGGGAATTCTCTGTACACGATGTGTACCGCTTTCAAATTTAAGTCTAGAGTATGCACCCTGTCCCTTAATCATAACAGAAGCTTCTTTGATGCCTCCCACGCCAGTTTCATTTGTGTTGAGTAGTTCAACCTTCCAGCGACGCCTCTCAGCATACCGGATGTAAAGTCTTAAGAGTTCAGCTGCAAACAAACCCGCTTCATCACCACCCGCGCCAGCTCTCACCTCTAAAATAACATTTCGATCATCATTAGGGTCCTTTGGTAAAAGAAGTTTTTTAAGGTCTACCTCAATTGCTTCAATTGAGACTTCCAGTTCAGAGAGTTCCATCTTTGCAAGCTCTCTCATCTCTTCATCATTGCTCTCTTGAAGCATTTCTTTGGCTTCATCAATCCCCTGTTTTGCTTCTTTGTATTCTTTATACTTCTCAACGATTTGAGCCATTTCCGAATGCTCTTTCATGAGTTTTTGCCAAAGCGTCTGATCATTGATTACTTCTGGATCGGATATTTTTAGTCCCAACTCTTCAAATCGCTCTTCAATAAATTCTAACTTGTCAAACATAACTTCCTCCAATTATCCGTTCGTTTTATCTGCGTCATTTACAAAATGACCATATATAAATCGTGGTATCCCACGTAAATCACTAAATACGCCAATATCATCATAACCCTGTGCCTCGAAGAGCTTTATTATTTCTACAGATTGGTCGTAACCCGCCTCAAAAATTAATAATCCCTTTGCTTTTAAATAAGGCTTTGCCTGAGGTATAATACGTCTGTAAAAATCTAGGCCATCAAGTCCACCAAGGAGTGCAAGCTCTGGTTCATGATCTTTAACTTCAGGCTCAAGTGCTCTTAAATCCTTTTCTGAAATATAGGGCGGATTCGAAACAATAATATCAAACACCTCTGACCCAACACTTTCAAATAAATCACTTTTTAAAAGCGTCACGCGTGCTTCAACACCGTTGAGTCTTACATTCTCTCCTGCAATTTCGAGTGCGTCTTCTGAAATATCCACAGTGGTCACTTCAGCGTATTTTAAAAAACGTGCCAAAGAAACAGCTATGGCACCACTTCCAGTCCCAATATCCAATATTTTTGTAGGTTGTCCTGCGACATACTGAATGATGTATTCCACAAGTGACTCCGTATCTTGTCTTGGGATGAGGACACCTCTCCCCACTTTAAAAGGTAACCCCATAAATTCATGAACGCCCAATATATATTGTATAGGTTCTCTTAGGATACGTCTTCTCACCATTTCTAAAAGTTCATTATATGCTTTTTCTGTAATATCCTGTTGCTTATAAATAATCAAATCCAACACAGAGCAATCCAACACCTGACAAAGCATCCACTTAGATTCAATTTCCCATTCTGAAGTAATAGGTTCCAATTTTTCTTTTAACCAAACTTGAATCTCTTGCAGTGTCATAAGACCTCCGTTATAAATCTGAACCCATGCGCTCTAAAACGCTTTTAAAAGCAACAATTGCCACCTCAAGTTGTTGGTCATCTGGTTCCTTGGTGGTTAACTTTTGCATCCATAAACCCGGCTGATTAATCACTTTAACCCAACCCGCTTGAGACTTGCCTGCTATTTTTATAAACTCATACGAAAGTCCTGCCACAAGCGGCAATAATATGATTTTCGTCAATATTCGAATCATTAAATTGGACCAGCCAATAAAAGTAAATAGGATAATACTGATCATCAAAACTAAAAATATGAAGCTGGTGCCACATCTTGGGTGTAAAGTTGTAAATTTACGTGCATTTTCAACAGTAACCTCTTCACCACTTTCAAAACAATGTATCGTCTTATGCTCTGCCCCATGATATTGAAAGACTCTTTTAATATCTTTCATTTGAGAAATAATGACAATGTAGGCCACAAACACCACAATTTTTAAAACACCTTCGATGGCACTCAGAATAATCTGATTGGATATAACACCTTTTAAAAGCCCCACCGAAAAAGTAGGCACAATGCCGAAGAGCACCAGCGCAAAGGCAAAAGCCGTCAAAATTGAAAATCCCATCATAATATCATCTGCATGCTTACCAAGCTTTGAATACATAAACTTCTCAAATTTTGATTGCTCATAATTTTCGTCTGTTTCAGCATAAAACTCTGCTGAATACGTCAGTGCCTTTATTCCCACCATCATTGAGGCCACAAGATTGAACACCCCTCTAAGAATTGGCGTTCTAGCAATCTTCCACTTTTCAATCGGACTGCCTTTTTCCATTTTGACGACGATACTGCCATCTTGCTTTCTCACTGCAATGGCAATGTCCTCTTTGCCACGCATCATGACCCCTTCAATTAGAGCTTGTCCACCAATGCTTGTATATTTAACGTTTTTATCTGACATACGACTTCCTTTCAAGCGTAAAATTTTAAAAAGTTCTTTTTTTATCATAGCATAACATTATGTCTATTCCATTAAACGACTGTTAACTATTTTATCATATTTGCAAGTAAAATTATAGTCATTAATTCCCACACTCAAGCAGTGTGTGGAAAGACTTTCCGAAGGTGGAAAATGTCCAATACTCACGACTGCTGTATTCCATCTCTAAACTCAAAATAGCAAGTCGCGCAGAGTGATTCATACTCCACTTGATTCTCACCATCAATTGCCACTTGATCCCCTTCAAAGACAAACTTACCATTGACCTTTCGACCATTTAAAATAGCTTTTCGACCACACCTACAGATCGTTTTAAGTTCTTCTAAACTATGTGCAAGTAACAACAAGCGCTCCGAGCCTTCAAAACCCTTCATGGAGAAATCCGTCCTAAGCCCATAACAAATCACAGGGATATCGCGCTTAACAGCAATTTCAAAAAAATGATCTATATGATGACGCTTAAAAAACTGCGCTTCATCCACTAAGATACAATCTACTTTGCCCTGAGCACTGAGATAGTGATCTACACACCTGTTGACATCGTCCTCTGGTCTGATTAAAATATCCACAGTCTTAGAGATCCCCAGCCTTGAAACGACTTGATCGCCTCCTTTTGTATCCGTATACGGCTTGATAATAATGGCTTGCATCCCGCGTTCTTCATAATTATACACCACTTGCATCAACGCTGTTGACTTTCCACAATTCATTGCGCCATATCTAAAATAGAGTTTTGCCATATTGATTGCCTCCAGTTTACTTCATCTTCATCTTTATCTTCATTTTCATTTTACCATTGATCAACATGAAATTGAATGTCTAATTATAGGCTAACCCCTTCTTTGAAATTCTGTTTCACAATGCAAAACGATGTTTCAAATTCGTTTTTATCTGCTATAATAGACTTAAGATATGGCGGTGAATTTATGAACTCAAAAGAGGGTATCCAAGTTAATAATTGTCTCAATATTGTTTACATGAAAAAAGATGACTTCAATAAAGTCAAAAATAAACCTAAAAAAAAGGGATATGAATTAATCTATCTCATTACCGGAGAACGTAAGTACTTGGTTAACGATACCCTCTATAAGATATCGCCAGGAACTGTGGTTCTATTTGATAATGCCACAAATGTGAAAACGGTTATCTATGATACAGCCTATTATGAACAAATTGTATTACATTTTTATCAAAGTGATTTAGATGATTTAAATGACATCATCGTCAAATATAATCTGCTCCATTGTTTTAACGATGGTATAAAAATGGTCACATTGGATTATCAACACAAAGAAATTATAGAGAATAACTTTACTGCCCTTATGAATTACATTCCAACGAAGTCACTTTTTGACGAATCCACTGCTAAACTGACAATCGTTCAAATATTGTCTTTACTCAACACTCAAATCCAAAATTCAACGCTCAATGAGGGGGCAATGCTCGGTGCCATCAATTCAAAAATTGCAGAAGTCATTATGTACATCAATAAAAATTTTCACGAAGACCTCACCCTCAATGATATGGCCCAAAAGTTCTACATCAGCCCTTTTTATTTGGCTAAGAAATTTAAGCAGGCGACCAATGCCACTTTCGTTCAATACATTAACGCTTTAAGGATAAAAAAATCCAAACAGCTTTTGGTTCAATCCGATTTCAAGATCATTGATATCGCCTATACCGTTGGATTTAATAGTCACACACACTTCACTCGGATATTCACTCAATTTTGTAACGAAACCCCAACTCAGTTTAGAAAAGAACACCTTGGCAATGATCACTCTAATGCGCTATAACACGCTCAAAAATGACCCTCCGATTACTGGAGGGTCATTTTATTGGGGTCTATACATTGAGTTGATTTTGAACGTCGCCCATGTTAAAGTATCTCACTGCATTGTAGTATGCAATGTTTTGAACTGTCATTTTTAACAGATCCCAATCTTGTGGAATTAAACCCCCTTCGACCATCTCACCGATCACTTTAGCGACTATTCTTCTAAAGTAGTCATGACGCGTGTAAGATAAGAAACTTCTTGAATCTGTGGTCATGCCCACAAAACGCCCTAAAAGACCTAAATTCGCAAGATCTTTGATTTGTCTCTCCATGCCCTCAATGTGATCATTGAACCACCATGCACTCCCAAATTGAATCTTACCCGCACAGTCATCCCCTTGAAAACAGCCCATAATTGTTCCAAGAGAGAAATTGTCCTTTGGATTTAAGTTGTAGAGCATTATTTTAGGGAGACCTGAGTTTGAATTCATCGCATTGAGTACCGCCACTAAATCGTTCGCAAATTGCCAATCCCCCACGGCATCAAATCCTGTATCACTTCCAAGCTTTTTAAACAGCTCTTGGTTTACATTGCGAATGGTGCCAATGTGAAGTTGCATAACCCAATTTCTCTTTCGATATTGCTCTGCGTAGAACACAAGCATCGCACATATAAACGCATTTGCTTCTAGGGACGAGATTTCAACCGCACTAATGGCTTTTGTAAAAGTGGCTTCTAAACTGGCTTCAGTTGCATCCACATAGCAAATAGGATCCAGTGCGTGATCTGAAAGCCGACAACCCATGCTGTGGAAGAAGTCAATTCTGGATTCAATCGCTTTTTTATATTCGGCGAACGTCTTGATTTCCATACCCGTCACTTTTTTAAGTTCTGTAAACCAGCTTACGAATGTGTCTTTGTGAATTAAAAACGATTTATCGGGTCTAAACGCTGGTAACACATCTACGCCCTCTACTGGATTTGCGTTTATTTTTTCGTGGTATTCTAAACGATCGATTGGATCGTCCGTCGTGCAGATTAATTTAACGTAAGAACTCTTGATAATATCCTGTGGTGCCATTTGGGTATCTGCGAAATGCTTTTCAGTTGTTTTCCAGATTACTTCTGCATTTTTTGGAGAAAGGATCAAATCCGTGTGGAAATACTTTTTAAGCTCTAAATGACTCCAATGATAAAGCGGGTTACCAAGTGCATACGGCATCGTATCACACCATTTTTCAAACTTTTCATAAGGTGATTTGTCCCCTGTGATATAGGCTTCTGGAACACCATTTGAACGCATTTGACGCCACTTGTAATGGTCTCCCCCAAGCCATACCTCAGTAATGTTATTGTAGGGCTTATTTTCATAAATTTCTTTAGGATTGATATGACAATGATAATCATACACTGGCAAATCCGCCATGTATTCATGATAGAGCTTTTTGGATGTTTCATTATTTAATAGATAATCTTTATTTAAAAACATTTCGATTCTCCTTACTTCTTGACATTAAAGTGTAACACCTGTTTTGAATATGGCGATTTCTGCATAGCCACTTACTTCATTTTTAGATTTCTCACCATTTGCGATCTCTACAATTAAATCCACAAATGAGGGCAACACTGTTTCTAATGTTTCCACTTCATCCATTAGTAATTTGCCTGCGTCAAAATCAATCCAGTGCGGTTTATTGTTTGCAAGTTCTGAATTGCTGGAGATTTTAAGCGTCGGTACAAACGTCCCAAACGGTGTGCCTCTTCCCGTTGTGAACAGCACCATGTGACAGCCAGAAGCTGCCAGTGCAGTGGATGCCACGAGATCATTCCCAGGACCTTCTAGTAAAGACAAGCCTTTAACTTTTAATCTTTCTCCATATTTTAGAACATCTTGAATTTCAGAATGCCCTCCTTTTTGGATACAGCCCAAGGATTTATCTTCAAGCGTGGTAATCCCCCCTTCTTTGTTACCCGGTGAAGGATTTTCATAGATCGGTTGATGATGCGATTCATAATAGCCCTTAAAATCTTCGATTAGATTTACGATGTTATCGAAAACCCCTTTATCTCTTGCTCGTGCCATCAATACGGTTTCCGCACCGAACATCTCCGGCACCTCTGTTAAGATCGTAGAGGCGCCTTGTGCCACCATATAATCTGAAAAAATCCCCACAAGCGGATTTGCCGTGATGCCAGAGAGCCCATCCGACCCCCCACATTTCAATCCAATATTGAGTGCGGATAAGGGTAATTCTATTCTTTGATCTCCACTTGCAATTTTCACAAGTTTATCTAGTAAAGCAATCCCTTCATGGATCTCATTTGAAACTTTTTGCGCTTCAAGGAAGAGGATTCTCGTTTCATCAATTTCACCTAAACGCTCTTTTAATTGGCTGATGTGATTGTTCTCACAGCCTAGTCCAAGAACCAAAACACCACCTGCATTGGGATGCTTAATCATATCTGCAATGATGGTTTGTGTGTTTAAATGATCTTCTCCAAGTTGAGAGCATCCAAAAGGATGTGTCCAAACTTTGATTTCAACAGGTGTCAATGGATTTGAGAAACGGTAAGAATTCATAATACTTGTTGCTGTACCATTCACACATCCCACTGTGGGAATAATCCAAACTTCATTTCGAATCCCCACTTCACCTGTCGCTCTTTTATAGCCCATAAAGGTTCTATTTTCATTTTTAAAAACGGGTGCAGGTATACTTGGATTGTATGCGTAAGATTCATGCGCACCTAGAGAGGTTCTCGTATTGTGTACATGCACGCGTTCTCCTAGAGCAATCGCTTCTTTAGCAATACCGAAGGTATGACCATACTTTGTAATAGTTGCCCCTTCTTCAATCGACTTAAGGGCAAATTTGTGGCCTCTTGGTATCTCTTCTTTAATAAGCACTGCCTTAGTGTCAACGATTACGGTTTCACCCTTCTCAAGGTTATCAAGTGCAACAGCAACGTCGTCTTTACTGTGGATTTTGATCCATCTTTTCATTTCTATCACTCCTTAAAGGTGTCCACTATTTAAAATCATCTGACATTAACTTTTTGAGGATTTCTGGATAATCGCCACCTGCAATTAATTCGAAATAGGCTATAACTTGCGTTTTTATAGCATCGTTAGCGCTGAGATCTAGACCCCATAATTTTTGATTGGAAAGGATGGCGGTGATCATCTGAGCTGCGGACACCTGACCTGAGTTGTACGCTGCCCATTGCGCTGCAAAGTATTCAAGAACATCCTTATCGTCACTGATTTCAATTGTCTTACCTTCATATAGCTTAATCAAACTCGCTAGCGAAAAGAGCATTCTCTTCGGTAATATCGATTTACACTCAATACAAGTTAAAAGCGATGGCAATACTCTCGTCTTAAATTTCGAAGTTGAATTGAGTGAAATACTCTTAAGATAATGCTTGACATACGGATTTCTAAAGCGCTCAAGCACGTCATCTCTAAACTGATTGAGTTCTGCAACATCCATATCAATCGTCGGTATGACCTCTTCATTTAAGGCATCGAATATAAACTTTCCAACAACACCATCTTCTATACTCTCTCTCACTTGGTCAATGCCATAGAGCAAGCCAACGGGTACAAGCAAAGTATGCGCGCCATTTAAAATTCTAACTTTTCTTGTTCTGTACGGCGTCATATCCTCTGTAACGATGACGTTTAATCCCGCTTGTTTGAAAGGTAATTTAGTTTCAATTACCTTTGGACCTTCAATAACCCAAAGATGAAATCGCTCTGATTCACAGACCACTTGGTCTTCACATTGAATGCGATCATAAACTTCGTCGATGATCGCTCTTGGGAAACCTGGAACAATTCTATCCACTAATGTGTTCGTAAAAGTATTGGCATTTTCAATCCATCCCTCAAACGCTGATCCCAATGACCACAGTTTAGAATACTGAACCACCGTTTCTTTGAGTTTTTCGCCATTTTTATCGATGAGTTCACACGGTAAAATAATCGTCCCTTTTTGAGGATTGCCATTAAAATGCTGGAATCTTTTATAGAGCCATGCCGTCAATTTGCCTGGAAAACTGTTTTGTGGCACTTCTAGAGTATCACTTCCGTCAAATGCGATCCCCGCTTCCGTTGTATTTGAAACGATGTATTCTATGGTATCAAGTTCGGCCAGTTTGAGATATGCCTCGTAATCTTCAAACGGATTCACAAATTGCTTTAATACATCAATTAAAGTCACATCGCTTTTGGGTTCACCCTTTTCAAGACCGTTCATAATGTGATGGTATAGTCCATCTTGTTCAATAAACATGTCGATCATGCCTTGCGGCATTGGCTGAACAACGGCAACAGCTGTTTCAAAGTTTGCTTTTTCATTCATTGAATAAACCATCCAGTCAACAAATGCTCTTAAAAAATTGCCTTCTCCAAACTGAAGTATTCTAATGGGATAATCTTTTATTGCCTTCAAATGTTTGTTGCTTAATCTTTCCATAACAACCTCCTGTTAACGTTAACATTTCCTGTTTAATAAAAAACCCAAATTGGGTTTTTGGTTACAATGACTCTCGTTCAATAATAACTTGGTCATATAAATATGTTTTATGATCCGTTTGAACCCCTTCAATCATCATGAGGAGTAACTCAATTGACTTTTCAGCGATAATCTTGATGGGCCGTTTTACCGTGGTCAAACTTGGATTGACATACTCTGTCATAATGGACCCATCGAAACCCATTACCTTAATCTCCGTTAAGCCTTGGCTTATTAAATAACGCTGTAATGCGATGGCCATATCATCATTATAGCAAAATACAGCGGTGGGCTTATCCACGAGGTTTTCAATTTGAAGACCTGCTTTATAGCCACTATCAAAAGAATAATCTCCCATCAAAAATTCAGAAAACTCAACTTGATTTTTGAATTCATCGAGTGCCGTTTTAATGCCTTTTCGGCGTAGTGCTGTGGCAACATTTTTGGCGCTACCCTCTACAAAAGCCAATTTGCGATGTCCTTTTTCGATCATATATCGGCAAGCTTTGTATGCGCCAATAACATCATTACTGGAAACACTCATAAGGCCCTTGTACTGCCGATTCATAATGACAATTGGAATGCCTTTATGCTTAACACTTTCTATAAAAAGATCATCCTCTTTAGATTGACTGACGATGATCATCCCATCAAAATTTTGATGATTTAAGCTCTCGAAATTAGGTGAATCTTGTATGGACCCAATGATTAAACTGTAATTTCCTCTAATCGAAGAATAGATACAAGTGATGACCTCATTTAAAAATTGTGGTGATGTGCCTTCTACTAAAGAAGTGATATAGAGCCCTATATTAAAAAATCGATTCAGTGCTAAGTTTCTACCGTTTATATTCTTTGTATAATTAAGTTCCTGTGCAATTGCCTGAATTTTTTCTCTCGTTTCTGGTTTGACCGCTTCATTGTTATTTAACGCTCTAGAGACAGTCATATGAGAAACACCGGCAATTCTTGCAATATCTTTAATGGTTACGCTCATATTACCGCCCTCCTATAGCATAAGATTACAATAAAACATTGCATTCGTCAATTACTTCGCACTTCTAAATAAAATCTGCATGATAACCTTTGTTTTTAACTTTATAGACGATATAAAAAGCCATTGCGGAAGCCGCGATACCCACGAGCCCGTTACTGATCATCATCGCAATACCCACGCTTTCACTGCCTAAATTTGTAAAGGTTTTCATCACGTAAAGCGAGGGAATTCTGAAAGCAAACAATCTCATTATGCTTAAGTAAAGCGCCATTTTAGTGTAACCAAAACCATAAAGCAGCCCATTTACAGACGAGGTAATCGCCAAAGTAATCGCCGCTATACGCTCATAATAGTAAATACTGTGAATATTCGCTGCAAACGCAGCATTGTCTTTTGCAAAAATACTGATGATTTGATCCATAAAGAGCGTCATCAAGATAAAGCCCACCGATCCAATGATCAGATTGACCATAAGTGTTTTCCTAAAGGCATCTAAGGCCCGATCCACGTTTTTATTGCCTAAGTTTTGACTGATGATTGAAGCTTCACCATCGCCAAACCCGTTAGTCGGATTGGTAATAATACCCCCTAAGGTATTTGAAATGCCTAACGCTCCGACTACATTCGCACCGTAACTGGCACTCATGGAATTGACAATAACCTTTCCGAAGCTGAATAAAAATTTCTCCATAAAAATAGGAAATGACAACGTCCCCACTGGCATAATAAAGCTTTTATTAAAGCGCACATCCTTTAGAGCAAAGCGCATTTCATTATTTTTATTAAACAAAACCCTTACGGCATAAATCGTAATGATCAGATGCGAGCAAAGCGAGGCTATCGCCATCATCTCTATCCCAAAGTGCATCACTTCAACAAATACTAGCGTCATACAAAGTTTAACACTCAACACGACAAAGTTTAGATAAAAGATACTCTTTGTGTTCCCTTTAGCCTTTTCAGTTGCGATGAAAACATTGTTGATAAAAATAACAACAATCATAACAATCTGTATCATAAAATATATTTTGCCGACACCTATTAACGATTCTGGCGTCTTAGAAAATCTCAATATTTGCTCTGCAAATGGCACCACAGCAACGATGATGACCATTCCCAATAAGAAAACCGTCGCAAATAAGGTGCTGATAAATCGCCTAGCCGTTTCAATATTATTGGCCCCGATAAATCTGGCAATTAAAATACTGCCCCCGATTGCAAGTGCACTTCCAATAGAATTCACCATGATCTGAATCTGGTTGAGATAAGCAATTGCAGACACCGAATCGCTACTTATTCGAGATGCAATAACGGTATCAAACACCCCAAAGAGTTGTCCAAAACTGTTGTAAAGTGCTAACGGCAGTGAAATTAAGATAACGACTCTCCACATGTTGCCTTCTAATATAAATTGTCTACGTTCTTGCTCACCCGTCATTTTCATTTATGCCTCTTCTCAAATTACAAAATCATATCCTATCCGCTTTAACCCATTTGCAATAATGCCTGCAAACTCAACAGCACCTTTCATACTCAGATGCGAATTGTCTTCAAGTCCCTCAGGCGCCCTTTCATATTGCTTCGGTGATAGGTGTAAATACAATGCTTTTGAATCTTCTTCTCCATAGTATTCAATCCGCTGACGACTCTCAACATACAAATCAATAAGCGGCACTTCCAATGCTTTCGAAAGTTCAATCATCGCCTCTGGAAAGTCCAAATGAATGCCTACCTTTAACGCACCCTCCTTAAAATGTCGCCTGCAAAGAGGCGTGATCAAAATGGGGATCGCCCCTTTAGAGCGCGCTACTTCAATATAATGCGTTAAAAAAATCTTGTACGTGGTATGCGCATCGGTCTTTCTCGCTTCATCTTCTTTTTGATCATTGTGTCCAAATTGGATGAGCAGCAAATCGCCTGATGTCATGCTTTCTGCCACGGGTTCGAATAAACCTGTTTCAAAAAAACTTTTGCTACTCGTCCCATTTTTTGCATGATTACAAATTTCAATTTGAGGTTCCACATAAAGGTGCAGAACTTGACCCCAACCCATTTGAGGATATGTTTTAATGTTGTTGTATTGTAAGGTTGAATCACCAATTAGGTAAATCTTCATAGCCACTCCATTTCAAGCAAATCATAAGAAAAATCCACATTAGATTTTGTGCCTTTGCCATATATCCCAAAAGTCGCTCCAGTGAATCTCTTGCCAAACTTAATGCCTTCATCACATAAATAATAGACATTTTCAAGTTCAAACGCTTTAATCCACTTAGACTCTACACTTCTTACATAGAAAACCCGATTAAGGCATTCTGTCTTCATTCTCATATCAATAATTTCAGGGGCTATTTCAATGGGCGAGACTTTTTTCACTTCAGTTTCACCGATTCTCTCTTCTATGAATACATGCAATTTTGCATCTTGCATTTCAACCGCAAACTTCACATAGGTATTTGTATCATAGTACCCCGTAATACCAAATTCACAGCCATCCGTCATATGCTGATGTCTAAATGAAAAATACACATCAAAATTGAATTCATCTTGTCTCATGACCATTGTATTGCATTTTTGACGCTCACAAAGCGCATGCGCATCTGGATAGAATCTAATAAATTGATTGTGATGATTATTGATGATTTTCGCCATATCTGGCGTTCTTACAAAGATCCAATCTTGATTGAAGATGTCATTTTCTTTCACTTTAGGCAATACTACTTTACAAAAATCTGGTGTTTTCTGAATGCTACTTGGGCCTCTATTTTCGTTGACAATCGGCCATCCTTCTAAGGTCCACTGAACAGGATCCAAGCAAGTTTCCCTGCCTAAAATCGTATACTGATCCTTATAAATTCTACCGCACAGATACACCAGCCACCAATTGTCTTGATGATCTTTTACAAATTTAGCATGTCCAGATCTTTGAATTGGATCCAATGGATTATTTTGCTTTAATATCGGATTCATCGGGCATGGTTCATATGGGCCGAGCAATGCTTTTGATCTGGCAATACTCACTTGATGATTGGTCCCTGTGCCCCCTTCCGCCAAGAGACAATAATAGTAACCCTTGCGCTTAAAAAGATGTGGCGCTTCTGGTGCACGTTTATTGGAGCCATACCAAATCAATTTAGAGTCTGAAAGTTTCTCCGAACCCTCTGCGTTGATTTCAAAAATCCGCGCACCTCTGTTGAGCAACATGTACCGTCTGCCGTCATCATCTGTAAAAATAGAGGGATCTATACCATCCTCTTCAATATAAGTAGGTCTTGAATAAGGGCCTGATGGGCAACCGGAATGTACCACGAGTTGTTTTCTCAAGAGAGGCGCATCATCATTCATTCTCAGGGTTGCCGTGATGTAAAATTGACCCTCATTATAAGAAATATCGGGCGCCCAAATGCCTCTGCCGTCATCAATTTCACTTAAATCTAAATACTCGGGATTGCTCACCGCATGACCGATCAACTTCCAGTTCACCAAATCTTTAGAGTGAAAAATCGGAATGGCAGGGAAAAATACGAAAGTTGACGTTACCATGTAGTAGTCTTCACCCACACAGACTATAGAGGGATCTGGATGAAACCCTTCTAAGATCGGGTTTCTGTAGTATTGTCCTGACTTAAAGCCATAGCGCTCCTCATAAAATGCCACTAAATTCTGGTTGCCCCGCTTTAGGGCGATATCAAACGGAATCTCCCCCGCTTTATTCGCTCTAAAAGGATCTTCTGTCACGTAGTCGATCAGGTATTCTGTAAGTGCTACAGCATCTGATTGAGCTGCATAGTGCAATACCGTTTGATTATGGCTGTCCGAAATATTCATACTGCATCTTGAATATTCTACAAAATACTTTACCATTTCAAAATACCCATGACTTGCCGCTATAAAAACAGGGTAGCGGTCTTCATCTATCTTTTTTTCAGCCCAAGTTGGATCTAAAACCAATTGAGCGATTAACGTTTCCATATTGCCTGTTTGAACTGCATCAACTGCTTTTTCAAACGAAAATTTATCTGCCATCATTTTTCTCTCACTTTTATTTTTTTAATCTCTCAGTGTCTCTGTATATGCAAATAAAAACGGTCCCACACCCTTAGCGTCATTTTCAACTACGGGCTCTGAAATATAGTATTCAAAACTCCCATCTCTCATGGAATCCCCTCCTAATCCAGCGACTAAACAAATGCCCCCCAGATTAATGCCCGCTTCACTTGTGGTCAAATACCGATCCATTATACCCTTGTAGGCTTTCTGCCCGTGTCCCTTATAACGTTCAGGTAAGAATTCTAATCTCACCCCTTTTAGAATCGCATAGCTGATCATTGCTGAGCCACTCGTTTCAAGATAGTTGCCTTGAATTTCACCTTTGTCAATCACTTGATACCACATCCCAGTCTCTTCATCTTGAAATTTGAGAAGTGTCTCTATCGCCTCTTTAAAATAAGACATTAACGTTCTATACTCATAAAACATGAGTTCACTCATCTCCTCAAGGGTATCCACAAGTGCCATCACATACCACCCCATGGATCTTGACCAAAAGTTAGGCGAAAGGCCAGTGGTTTTATCGCACCAGTGCATTGCTCTGGATTCATCGTAACCGTGATAGTAAAGTCCCGTTTTATCGTCTCTCATCAGTTTGTGAACCGTCTCAAATTGTTTGAAAATATCCCTATATTTACCTAGGTTATTAAATTTCGTCTCATAGGCCATGTAAAAAGGTTGGGCCATGTAGAGCCCATCAAGCCACACCTGATTTGGGTAAATCCCCTTGTGCCAAAAGTTTCCAGCTTCTGTTCTCGGATGCGACTGCAAGAGGTCATATAAAAATTCAATGCCCTTTCTGTATTTTGCTTTACCTGTGAATGCATAAAGTTCAAAGAGTACTTTACCCGCATTGATGTTATCAATGTTGTATACAGCCACATCAAGCCCTAATATAACACCCTCTTCAGAAACAAATTTATCAATAAAGGCATCTGCAAAATTTAGATAAGTCTTTTCTTCAGTTATTTTATACATTTCAAGGATTGCTTTGATCATACAGCCGTCCACATAATTCCATTTAGCAACCCCATTGTCCAGTTTAACTTCAACATTCCATGCGGGTTGTTCTGCTGTGGAGGTCTCCATTAATTTCTTAATAAATAATTGTATCTGATCCATCATTGCCTCATTTCTCAGAATTGATTTTTTTATAGAGTGCCTGTGTATTGCTTAACACTTTCAAGAATCACAGGTTCACCCACATGATTTTCCAATTTGACATTATTCATGATGACTTCATCTACATTCATAAAATAGAATCCCAACTTTGAAACCGCGTCAATATAGTCCATCATCGCTGGTCTTCCTCTTTGAGCCTCTTCTTTAAAATCCACCACAATGTTTTCAAATTCAATACTTCTAATAGGCATTTCAGGAAGTCCTGTAAAATAGCCAGCAGCGACTTCAGAATCTCTGCAAATAATATTTTTAAATTTAAAAGCCCCTAAACTCGGTGTCCAGTCATCCACAGGATGTATCGCGCGACTGTATACATATTCACTTTTGCCATCTGGATCGCAAAAGTAGAACATGTTTATCACAAACGGTGTTAGTACACGCTCCATCACAATGCGATCAAAATTGATGTTTTCAATGACAGCGTATTTGCCACGACCTCTTCGAGTCTTGATTCTCAGACCGCGATCCGTTTCCTGAAAGACACATTTTTCTACATTGATGTTTTTCACGCCACCCGACATTTCACTGCCAATAACCACCGCACCATGTCCATGTTTCATAATGCAATTTCTGATGTTAAAGTTCTCAGAAGGCTTTTGGTATCGCATCCCCATATATAATTTCCCAGATTTTATAGCGATACAGTCATCTCCAACAGAAAAATCGACCCCTATGATATCCACACGATTACATGACTCTGGATCAATTCCATCCGTATTTGCAGAATCTTTTGGATTTCGAACCTTAAGATCTATAAATTTCAAATCTTCAGAAAGATAGGGATGAATCGTCCAGCACGGTGAATTTTGAACCGTTATCCCTTGTAAGGTGATGTTCTTACACCCTTTTAGAAAGACCATTCTCGGTCTAAAAGCGCCATCAGGCTTCGTTCTAGGTTCTCCCCACCACGGGCCATTTTGTGCATCACCATCAAGCGTGCCTTCCCCAATGATGCGCACATTTTCCACACCAATACCTGTGATCAGGCTCGCAAACATATCTAGGGGATTGCCTTCCCAGGTGCCTAATAAATACTCATCCACTTCATTATTCGCAAGCGAATAGCCTGGCAAAATGGGAAATGATTTTCTGTCAGTGCTGAGTTTTAGTGTGGCCCCTTTGGATAATTCTAAGGTCATATGACTCTTTAAGAAAAGTGGTCTTGTCAAATAAGTCCCTTTTGGTATTAAAAGGGTAGCGCCTTCAGGTGCTGCTAGAATAGCGGCTTGTATTTTCGCCGTGTCATCCGCAATACCGTCTCCTTTTGCGCCAAATTTTTTAACATTGAGCCGTATCCATTCTTCTAAAGTTTTCACTTTTACTTTTTCGCTTTTTTGCCCTACAAAAACAATTTCTATATCATATAATGCGTTAGGTTCAAGATTGAACAAGCTAATTACATTTTTATTTTCATTTTCAATGCGCTTTTGACCATTTACAAAAACATCATAACGGCCTTCTGAATAATAACTGCTTTCATTTTCGATTTCAAGCGTGATACTTCTTGATGTTATCAATAATGGATTAATGTTCATCCTTCACCTCTTCTTGCTCATATAATGCTTTTAAATGGATCATAATCGATTTTTGTTTCATCAAAAGTGTGACAAAGAGCGTCACCGCTATGATGTTTAACATCTCGTTTGATAAAACGAGAAAACACGCGCTTAATAAATCTTCCCCTAATAGTGCCATTATGACCCCTCTCAAAACGACGATGGTCATATAACCTGATAGAACAAATGGAAGACATAAACCCGTTTGTTGTTTAACCTCATCTGTGGTTTGCCATTTCAAAAACAAATAGCTACTGACAATACCCATGTTGCCAAAAATATAAATCAATGCCGTCTCTAAATGCGTTTCTCCCATAAAGAGATAGGTCACTAAACCCGACAGCATCGCAAAAGGAATGCCATAGGCGCCCCATCTAAAAATCATGATAAAGGAGACAATCAAAGTGACTGAAAAGTAGTAGCCCGAATAAAAATCCGAAAGCGCTCTACTGTTAATGAATTCTCCCAAAACCACAATGATCATAAAAAAGATTAAATCAAATAAGAGTGCTCTGTTTTTTTGGCTCATTATTCTTCCTTCTTTTTAAGAAGATGAGTAAATGCCTAAGCATTTACTCATCTCATTATTTTAAACCTTTGACTCATTGTAGAACTTGAATCTACTTAACGGTATCGTAAGCTTGATTCATAAGTTTTACATCAATTTCAATACCTTTATCTTTTAATTCTTGTACAAACTGTTCTCTAGTAGGAACCACATCAGCACTGTTTGGAATTTTAGCGCCAAAACCATACTTGATGATTCTCGTTTGCCACTCTGTATAGTAAGTGCCATAAGTGTTGACGCTCTTCGCTTCAAGTTGATCTTCATTTAAAGGCAGAAGCGTTGGCATAATTCTTCTTTCAGGTGCCACATCTGAAGACAATGATGCTAAAGCTGTTGTAGAAGCGCCTAATCTCTCAATACCAATAGCATAGTGCGCGTTGCTGACTTGAGTTTCTAGTGCAATGGTCTGTTTAACATGGCCCACACCAAAAGTAGCCCCAATGAAACCTCTCATAAAGTTTGACCAGTTACCATTTGCATAGGTGTCACGATCTGCCATAAATTGTGCCTCTAATTTAGGCACTTGCTTGCCGTTAAATTCCATATAATCATTCCAGTAAAGTCCTTTAGGACCAAAAGACATCACTTCAAGACCTTCTTTGCTATACGGATAATCCATTAATCTTAGCGCTGCATCTAACTCTGCGCCTTTTGTATGAACCGTAACACCCCAACCGCCTTCAGTTTTAAGCGAACGGTTAGACTCTGCATAGTGTTCGAACTCTGTACCAAACCATTGAGCTGCTGGTGACACTACGGGTTCAAAGATCGTTCCATATTTTTCTTTATCTTCTACTGGAATGAGATCGTGAAGCGCCACAGTTGAAGCTGCATAGTCATAAGTTAAGAAACCATCATTGGTTTGGAAACTAAGGGATCTAAAATCAGAAGTTTGACCTTTAGCTTGATCGAAGTCCGCCAAAAGAAGACCCTCTTGATAAAGTTTATTGAGATTTTCAAGCCCCGTTAAGTACGCATCATCCGTTCTCGCATCAACGACTTGGTTATTGCTATCAAGGTAGTAGTAACCATTTTTAGAATCTACACCTCTCACGCCCCACATCGCTGCTATGAATCTGATTTTTTCGAAATCCTTAACTTTTCTTGAGTATGCAATCATAAGATCTTTGTCTTCTCCAGTCAAGTAAACTGAATTTGTCTTAACAGCTCTCATGAGTGCGATGAGTTCATCTGCATCGTAAGCCGCATTAGAAGATGTAAACAGTTCAGAACGCTTTGTGTAGCCCGTTTCAGCATTCATGTAATTGGCATCAATGTAATCTCTTAAAGATTGTGCCAAAGTTTCACCATTTAAAGTAGAGAGCTCATTTTGAATATTGATGATATTTTTAGAAATTGGAAAACTTTTCAAGTTATCTTTGCCAATTTGGATGGCTTTGCCACCTGCATAATCAAAAACAGGTTTGTATACAGGTTTAATCGTTCTTGTTTTATCAAACGCTGGTGCCTCTTCATCTAAGATTTTTTGAACCCAGTCAATTCTCATAAGGAACATTCTTTCAAGTTCATCGAGATCGTCAAAATAAGGTGTTAAGTAAATATTGCCATCTGCTTGTGTTAAAGCCACTTCAACCGATGGGTTTTCATCTAAAAACTTTTTAAAGTTTGGCATTTTATCGAAGTGATCATTCAATGGAAGGAAATAACCATCAATACCATACTCGCTGAGCTTTCTAGGTGATCCAAGGAATAAGTTAGCATCCTCAAATTTTGTAGAAGCCGCTTGTTCTAATAAAAGTTTCTCATCAGATCCCGACTTAGGCGTTTTATCCACCACCGATAGGTTTAATGCTTTTTCAATATGGGTCCAAGTGGGTAAAAGGTCTCCCTTTTTGTACGTGATCCCATCTGGCGCTGTGAAAGGTGTTGATTCGTTAAAAGAGATGAATTTCTCCCCTGCAGAAGTCACATAAACACTTACATTCGCATGTTCTAAAGTGGATGGATCTACTGCTACAATTTCTGTTGCCGCTGGTTCTGTCGCTACTGGTTCTGTTGCCGCCGGTTCTGCTGCTGGCTCATTGTTGATTGCCGCTTCCATGCCCTTGTCGCTTGAGCAGCCCGCCATTGTGAACATCATCATAAATACTAGCAATAAAGAAACTAATTTTTTCATCATTACCCTCCTAAATAGTTTGACCCTGTCATTAACCTCTACTCTGCTTCTTTCTAAATGTCTTTTTACTAAACGCCTTGATAAAAAGTGTATCGTAGATTAGTAATAAAATTCCGAACAATACGGGTTCAACTCCCAATACCACAACACCTTCTTCGTATCCATACATCGAACTCAGCACAGTATTAAAAATTTGATACGTCATCGCAATTAATACAATTAGAACCCAACTGTATAAAACCTGAACAACAATCCGAAAGGGGCTTGTCATCCTAATTGCCAAATACTTGTTAAAAACCTCTTCTTTGCCGCAAATGCCTTTCACCACAAAGTTCACCACAAATGTTTGCACAAGGCCTAAAACTAATCCCAAGACAAAAATAGAATCTATCACGCTGTGCATGAGCATCGGCATACCGAAACCTATAAAATAGTATGTCGCTGCATAGCACCACCATTTGGACACCCCAACTTGAATCGGTATTGGGATAGACGACAGTAGATCAATTTTGTATGGATCTAGCCTTTTCTTTTCCTTTGCTTTCTTTTTCATAAATCCCTCCCTAGAAGTAGATTGAGATGTCCTGATCTTTTTTGAAGTTATAAAGCGTCGCAAGCACTAACGCGAGCACTGTCAACCCAACCGAGACACCCACAAAACTAAGTGAAGTCATCATGTTCTTAGTTATTGTAATTTCAGGATAGAGTGCAACTTCATTTAAAGTCTCTTTTACGAATAAAAAAGCAAAACCCATTTGTACAAGGGACACAATGTAGGTGGTCACTAATGTGGCTACGGATTTTTTAGCGGCATAATTGACACCATTTAAAATGTTAATTATTGTAAACAACACAAACGCAAACATGTAAAACCCAATTATTGTGGAATATAACCCTGTAATCATGTTTATATGTGTTGTAATTACTATCATTTGGAACAAACCACTGAATAAAAGCATTCTACTCGCCCAAACGCCTTTACTTGTTTTCATTTTTTTCATTGGGACCTCCAAATACTTTATCTAATGCGTTCTTCTGTTTCCATATCAAAGAAATGAATCTTGTCCATATTGAGTGCGACTTCTATGTGATCACCCATCTTAATTTGATGCTTGGACTCCGTATTAATTAAAATCTTTGAGTCTCCAATCTGTGCATAAATAATGATTTCTTTGCCCAAAAGTTCAAAGACTTCAATTTCCACCTTTGTCTTAGACGCCTTTACAGCGTTAAAAACATCTCCATCTAAATGAATGTTTTCAGGTCTAATCCCCAGTGTAATCTCTTTGCCTTCATAACCTCGCTTTTGAAGATCCGCATATTGATTTGCTTCAATTTTGAATTTATCCGCTTTAACACAGAAATAGCCATTTTCTATTTTGCCATTTATAAAATTCATAGGCGGTGTTCCAATAAAACCTGCAACAAATTTATTGTTTGGAAAATCATAGACATCCTTCGGCGAACCAATTTGCTGAATATAGCCCATGCTCATAACGACGATTCGATCTGCCATGGTCATCGCTTCAATTTGGTCATGCGTCACATAAATCGTTGTGGCATTCATGGCTTTATGAAGTTTGATCAGTTCTGTTCTCATTTGAACTCTAAGTTTTGCATCTAGGTTTGAAAGGGGTTCATCCATTAGAAAAACCTTAGGATTTCTAACAATCGCGCGGCCGAGTGCAACCCTTTGTCTCTGACCACCCGAGAGCTCTTTAGGCTTTCTCGTGAGATATTCATCTAAGCTTAAAATTTTAGAAGCGTTCATTACTTTTTCATGAATCACATCGGAATCTTCCTTTTTAAGGAGTAAACTAAAAGCCATATTATGATACACCGTCATATGCGGATAAAGTGCATATGACTGAAATACCATGGCAATATCTCTTTCCTTAGGCGCTAAATTATTGATTTCTTTTTCATCGAGAATGAGCGACCCACTTGAAATTTCTTCAAGACCAGCGATCATCCTTAACGTTGTAGATTTTCCGCATCCAGAGGGACCTACAAAAGCAACAAATTCACCATCTTTAATTTCCAAATTGAAATCATAAACAGCTTGAACACCATTTGGATATATTTTATTGACATTTTTAAGCGACATGTTAGCCATTACAGTATTTCCTCCTATTTAGTCCCATAATATTTTTTGAGTGCACTTGCTTTCCGATAGCCAATTATGCCACTGATCAAAATGAGTATACTCATGACGATTAAGGCTCCTGCGGATTTATAACCTGCAAGCAGTATTGACTTTCCCGTTTCTATACTGATGGTATCACCCGTTTGAATCAATTCATTTGCCTGCACAAATAACATTCTCGGCATATATAGAATCCGAACGATATCAAATCCAGCAAGTCCCATAAAGTACTTACTCCATTTTTCGTCATGATCTTTAACGCGCTCCATCCCTAAAAACATGAACATAAACGTCATCAGATTGATGGCAATTTCAATTCCAATGTGATAGGTAATCGCTAAGCTGTTCAGGGATGTTACCAAATAGTATTGATTGATCAAGAATGCCACTAAAGCTAAATTATAAGAACTTTTATTTTCTTGATATCGCATTTTCTCAATTTTTATATTTCTCATCACTTAAGCCTCCGTTCCTTTTCTTAAAAAAGTACTCGCAATAAGCAATACAGAAAAAATAACAAGTACGCTATAAATGACATAACCATAACTAAAAGTCATCGTTGATAATTGATATTCTGGAAAGTACATGTGCACATCTTCAATATTGAGCTTTAAATATGCATTTTTAAAGAAAGGCAAATATTTTAAGCCAAAAAAACACGACCAAATACTTCCAAGTCCACTTAAACATGCAAATCCTTTGCTGATAATGTGGTTTGATCCATTTTGATAACCAAACATAAACATCACGCCTGAAGCGAGCATTACATACAAAGAGTAGGCGAATATTTTGTGATTAAAGAGTTGTAATAAATCATATAATTTTCGGTCCGCGCCGCTGATCTGTACAAAATTCGTAAAAAAACCAAGCGCATATACAAACGAGATGATCGTCATGATGAAATAAATCAATATCATCCACTTGAGTATCTTATTTTTTTTCATTTTTTCCTCCTGAGTCATTACTGAGCTTTATCCTTTTACACCACCAACATTAACACCTTTGACAAAGTATTTCTGTAGATATGGATAAATGATGATAATTGGAATAATTGAGCACACAAGCATGCCGTAAATAATGGCTTCAATAGAATAGTTGAGTGCTAACCCACCTATTTCATCCGATATCTGTTCTAACATCTCAAATTTAGTTCTAAGATAAACCTGCAACGGTACATCGTTTGTATCATTTAATAAAATTCTTGACCAGAAGAAACCATTCCATCTACCAAGGCCCGAAAACAAAGTGACTGTAGCAATAGAGGCTTTTGACATCGGGATATAAATCGTTTTTAATATATTGAACTCACTTGCACCATCCATAGTGGCCGCTTCCTCAATCTCACTAGGAATACTTTCAAAGTAATTTCTGAGTAGAATAACATTGAACGCTTGAACACCAAAAGCGACGACAATCCCCCATCTGTTGTTTACACCCATTTCCACGTAATTGATGTACGTAGGAATCATGCCTGCCGAAAACCACATTGTAAACACCAGTAAGAAATTGAGTTGTCTTCTAAACATTAAACGTTTTTTAGAAAGTGCATAGGCACCTGTAATCGCTATAAACATGGAATACAACGTCCCGTAGAACGTATAAAAAAGTGTATTCGTATAGGTGATCCAAAATGTTTTATCGTTAAAAATATACTGATAGGCACCGAAAGTGATTTCTTTTGGCAACAAAAATACTTCGCCACGCTCAAAGGCAATCCGACCACTTATGGATGCTGAAACTGTATAAATAAAAGGATATATTGCCATAATCGCAAATACACCTACTAGAATGTGCGCTATAACAGTAAAGATCAACTCTGACTTATCTAACCTTTTCATCTATTTCTCCTTAAAATAATGATGTTTCTGAAATTTTACGACTGATGTAATTTGCACCGAGTACGAGAACCATTGCCACCAAAGAGTTAAACAATCCAGCCGCTGTTGCAATCGATGGATTTACAGCAGTTTCTCCCATTCCCAATCTGTATATAAAGGTTTCAAGCACATCTGCGGTCTCATAAATGCTGGCATTGTAAAGTAAGAATACTTTTTCAAAACCCACCGCCAACATACTTCCAATTCGTAAAATCAACATGATCGTCAACGTGGATGCCATCCCTGGCATGGTAATATACCGAATTTGATCAAATTTGGATGCCCCATCCACTCTCGCCGCCTCATAATTGCTCGGTGGAATTCCCATGATTGCGGCAAAGTAAACGATAGAACCGTAACCTGCACCGACCCATATATCAGACACGATATAAATCGCCCTAAAGTAACCTGGTTCATAGAGCAGTTTTGCATCCGGACCAATCACACCAATCATTTGGAGTAAATGCGCTACAATACCCACTTGCCCATGACTGTTGGAAACTAACATAGCAATCAAAGTGGTGATGATAACTTCAGAAATAAATTTTGGTAAATAAGAAAAGGTTTGCGTGACACTTCTATAGGCAACATTTTTAATTTCACTGAACAAGAGTGCTAAAATAATAGGCGCTGGGAATCCAAATAAAATGCCATATATATTGAGCATAAAAGTGTTTCTAAGCGCTCTCCAAAACTCTCTACTCGCACTGCCGAACATAAGCTCTCTGATATAATAGAATCCCGCAAAATCACTTCCCAGAACCCCATCAATGACCTTGTACTTTTTAAATGCCACAAGGACACCGCCCATCGGTTTATATCGCCACATCACAAAGAAGACAATAATCGGGATTAACAAAACATAAAGGGCCCAATCTCTCCTCAACGTTTCTAAAAAACGTTTCAACTTACTATTCTGATTTACTCTAAAGTCCATCTTTTCCTCCTGAACATTTTAAAATTCATTCTCAAAATTACTTGATGCAATCGCTGAAGCACTTAATGTTAACGTAATCATTTTAATTATTTTGTAATTACAAAATTTAAAAAAGAGCTTTAAACGTTAGTTTTTCAAGTGTAGTTACCTTTAAAATCAGAAAAACATACTCTGATTATTTATCAACGTGTCCATTTTAACCGCCACTTTAAAATGTTTTCGTCCACAATCAATGTTAGCGTTAACATTTTAAGGCGAAAATTAAGTTCATCTAGTACTTCTAGTAAGAATAACCTAACTTCTTATTTAGAAAACGACCTTAAATGAACACACCTCAAAGAAAAAATACTTGTATTTGATGCTCTATATATAATAGAACTTATCACAGATTAAATACATCTTTTTTTACATTGTAACAGAAAATAATTCATAATAATATACAATTCTTGCCCTAATCTATACAAATCTTGTTCTTTGTTAAAAATTTAGCTTAACGCAATAGCGTCTAATTGTAAATAATATGGTCTCAATTTTACATCAACTTTACAATCAACTGCGCTCATTCGCATACCTGTTTAAACAATTTTAGTCCCATGCACTTCAAAAACCCCTGTTTTTTCGATCAACTCCAAATAATTATCTTTTGTCACGCCACCGCCAGGCATGATGATAATTTCATCCTTACTCGCCAGATTAAGCGTCCGTATTTGATCTATATTTTTAAAGGCAGAAAGCTTTCCACCTTTTGTCAATATTCTTTTAACACCGATCTCTTTGAGAAAATCCATGGATTCAAACATATCCTTACATGCATCAAAAGCCATATGGAAGGTTACTTCCATCCCCTCGGTTGCCTCCATAACAGCTTTCATATACGATTTATCAATCTCCCCATGACGGGTTAAAGTGCCTACAGCAATACCGTTATAGCTTAAAACTTTGCATCTTTCAATCCTTTTTAGCATGCCGTCAAATTCACTTGGTGTATAAATAAAGTCGCCACCTCTAGGTCTGATAATCGCTACCAAAGGGATTTTGATTTTTTGACGTGTCATGATGAGCATTTCTAAACTCGGCGTTACGCCTCCTATGTCTAACCGCTCACAGACTTCAAGACGATCTGCACCGTTTTGCTCAGCGATACAAGCCATTTCAAAACTGCCTATACAAGCTTCTCTTATAATCATATAAACTCCTTTATGCTCTCAAAACACAAAAAAGACTGGGAACATCTCTCCCAGCCTCAGCAATCTCAAATTTATTTAAGACCATATTTCTCTTTGAATTTATCTGCTCTACCGCCACGTTCTACTTGCTTAACTTGACCAGTAAAGAACGGATGACACTCAGAACAAATCTCAATTCTTATCTCTTCTTTTGTTGATTTAGTCGTAAAATTGTTTCCACATGCACAGTGTACATTAATCTCATGATAATCTGGATGAATTCCTTGTTTCATTATTGTTCACCTCTTTCTTTCTAAAATTTATATCAATAAACGATAATCTAATTTCAAGCCTTATCATTATAACACAGTTGATCTATACTTTCAATCACTTTTTATGAAAAATCACGATTTATGAGTTTAACAAATTCTTCATTATTGCGTGTACTGATTAGTGTATCAATTAACTTTTCTGTGCTTTCAGCACTATTGCTCTTATCTAGGTGTCTTCTTATACGCCATATAGCTTCAACCTCATTTTTATTAAATAGAAATTCTTCTCGACGTGTACCCGATTTTTTAATGTCCACTGAAGGGAAAATGCGCTTTTCAGAAAGTCTTCGGTCAAGGATGAGTTCCATGTTGCCCGTTCCTTTAAATTCCTCAAAAATAACATCATCCATCCGAGAACCCGTCTCAACCAATGCTGTAGCAAGAATTGTAAGAGATCCCCCTTCTTCAATATTACGCGCTGCACCAAAAAAACGCTTAGGTTTGTGAAGCGCATTAGGGTCAAGACCACCTGATAACGTTTTACCACTAGAAGGCATCACCAAGTTGTACGCCCTTGCAAGCCTTGTGATGCTATCGAGTAAAATAACCACATCTTTTTTTTGTTCTACAAGTGCTTTTGCACGGTTGAGCACCATTTCTGCCACCTTCACATGATGAGATGGCAATTCATCAAAGGTGCTGTATACAACATCTGCATTAATAGAACGCTTCATATCTGTAACTTCTTCTGGTCTCTCGTCAATAAGCAGTACAATCAATTCCACTTCAGGATAATTTTTAGAGATGCTCTTTGCAATTTTTTGAAGTAAAATAGTCTTCCCAGATTTAGGAGGCGCTACAATTAAACCTCTTTGTCCTTTCCCAATTGGCGATACAATGTCTATAATCCTCATGGCAAGTTCTCTAGAATCCCCTTCAAGTTTAAACCTCGACGTTGGATACATAGGGGTCAATTCATCAAATTTAGGGCGTTTTCCATTTGACTCTGGCTTAAGTCCGTTAATTTGCTTTACATATAAGAGCGCTCTAAAGCGTTCCCCAGGATTCGGGGTACGCGTAACACCCATGATCTTATCACCCGTTCTCATAGAAAATTTTCTAATTTGAGAAGGCGACACATAAACGTCTTGTTCACTGGATAAAAAGTTCTGAAATCTCAAAAATCCATATCCCTGTTCAATGATTTCCAGTACACCCTCTACATCTTGCTTGCCATCATTACTTTCTCTTTTTTTTCGCACTGTGCCTTCGTCAAGGCTTTCCTCAGAATTTCCGTCTAGGTTTTCTTCAGCTATGCGATCCGCGCCTAAATCGTTATCTTCAACTTCAACTTCTTCATCTTCATCATCTTCTTCATCTTCTTCATCATCTTCTTCATCATCATTAGAATCGTCGGCATCATCAGAGAAATCGTCCTCAACAAACTCGATTGTTTCATCATTTTCATTTTCTGAAGACTCTTGATTCCCATTAATAATCAAGTCAATTAAATCATCCTTCCTACGCCTAGTCAGATCCTCAAATCCCATTACCTTCGCAATCTCTCTCAAATCCTGAACTTTTTTCAAGCGTAACGTCCTAATATCCATGCTTCCTCCATTTACAACATTATTATGTAATTTTTAATTTTTAATGAACAAACAAAATAATTGATAAACTATCGTTTAAAAGTCATCAAATTGTGATATATTAAAGAAGATATTCTTCTATTACTCTGGGGAAATTTAGGTTGACATCAAAAAGAGTGGTTCTAAGAAAATTCACACAAAGAGTTGATACGCGTTAGAATAAATAGAATTGTTGCTACAGATAATACTAACATACTTTTGTAGACAAATCAAATGAAGGTGGTTCCAATGATTAAAAAGATACTTATATGTCTACTCATTATAAATTTAGCCATTCCCACACTCGCTTTTGCAAATACGCCCATTATGGACGGCACACCGCTTGTGGCTAAAGTTTATTTAGATGATTTTGAAATCACATTTACCAATCCTCCCCTCTACCTTCAAAATAAGATCATGGTCCCTGCACGTGCTGTTTTTGAAAAATTAGGGGTCCAAATTTATTGGATTGATAAAACCCAAGAGCTTTTAGCTTACAGAGATAATGTCTTTGTGAAAATTCAAATCGACAATCCTGTTGCCCATGTAAACGGCAAAGCAACGTCTATGGGGATTACACCTCTCGTTCGATCTGGAGAAATCTTTATTCCAGCATCTTTTATTGCAAATGCATTCGATCTCAATTATACTTTGGACTCGAAAATGCACAGTATAAATTTAGATTTCAGAGAAAATTTGTATGAGTACGAACAATTTAACGATCAACATTATAAAAAAATAAATACCCTCAACTGGGGCATCAGTTTTTTCATTCCTGAATACTGGGAAAAGCTTGATGGCACCTATGCTTCCTATGGTTATTCAAGCGATTACGAATATTATAAATTTGAACCTAGAGTTATACCACTTGATAGTGATTTCAATAGAGTTATTTTGTCAAACGCCTTAATAAACAACTTGAAATATGAATATGGTCTTCAAATTTCAAATGTAAAAAACACAGAACGCCTCTATAATGATTTTCTATGTCGAGTGACCACTTATGACTTTAAAGACGATCAAGTGCTGAAGAAAAGATTTATCTACGTTTTTTTTGAAAATAATAACGGTTACATTTTCGAAGGTGAGGTCAATACTACCGTCGATTCAAGTGATGCAAGAAATGTATTTGATACCATTGCAAATACATTTCAAATTAGTAAACTGACTGTAGACGACAACAGTGAACACTATATTGAACTCGCTAAGTTTTTCGAAATGGAGATGCACCTTGATATGCAGCTTTACTCTAATATGACCGTTGAAAATCAATTTTTATTCAGTGGTACATTTCCAGAAGATACCGCTTTAAAAGGGCTACACATAATCGTCTCTAAAGGCTCTGAAACAACTGAATACTATGCACCTCTTATTTCGGGAGCGTTTAAAGCAAATATTTTTACGCCTTTTGGCCTTGGCAAGCACAATATCACTGTCATGGTTGATGACGCAGGTAGCAAACCCCCTTTAAGCGAACGCATTAGCCTCGGACCCACACTTGACGATATTGTCAACAATGCCATTTCGCTTGAAATGCCTATTGACTCTAAGAAAATAGTTATGAAATTCAGCATACTCAACACTTCCGATGATGCTATAAAATTCTTGTTGCCATCTGATTATATTGATTATGATGCTCATAGTGTTTACCAAACCGCCAATGGATTGACGTATAACCTCACAAATGACTATGCAAAATCAAAAATGATCTACGAATGGATTGTGGACAACTACACTTATGAGCCTATCTTGGAAAGCACCACGCTCTCTAGCACCACCAGTATGATTTCAAAAACAAGTGGTACCGAAGTCGACCTCAGCATTTTATACGCGGGTCTTATGCGCTCCATGAATGTGCCTTCACGAATCGTGAGAGGTACCAACGAACAAGTTTCCCACTACTGGGTCGAAAACTTCATTAACGGTAAATGGCAACTTTCCGACATTGCTTGGGAAATAAAATATAAAGACGACCAATCACAAAAGAAACTTCAATATTTTAATATCAATATGATGGGACATTACTCACAGTACAAGAAGACAGAATTTTTACCGTTCTGATTTTCATCAAGTCCTAACAAAAGCCCCCCATACAATCCTCTCTGGGAAGAGTCCTCGGCTGCGCCTGCGGATTCCCGCCTAGGATTGTATGGGGGGCTTTGTCATAGGATAGTTTCAAAACCACAAAAGCAGCACACCTACATCCGCAGGCTTTAGCCGAGGACTCTTGCTCGTAGGATGTAGGTGTGCTACCTTATTACTGTTCAAACCACACAGGTTGCACGTTGACATTCGAAGGGCAATCCGCAGGCCAACGGCCGAGGACTCTTGCCCGTAGAATGCCAACGTGCAACCGCTCTATTTTAGTCCCAAAATCGCTCTAGCCTCATCAGGTGTCGCCACTTCTCTGCCAATCTCTTTAGCGAGTCTGACGATTCTTTCCACAAGCTCAGCATTGGACTTTGCAAGTCTGCCTTTTGAGTAGTAAACATTGTCTTCGAAACCAACGCGCACATGGCCTCCCATGACAATTGCCATAACAGCCAGTGGTGTTTCAGCGCGTCCAATACCAGCTACCGTCCATGTCCAATCTTCTGGAATTTGGTTTACCATGAACATAAGATCCTCTGGGGTTCCTGGGCAAGCCCCTGGTACGCCAAGTACGAAATCCACATGAAGTGGCGCTTTTATAAGACCTTTTTTCACAAGACTCTTAGCATTCTCAATCATGCCTCTTTCAAACACTTCTATTTCAGGCTTAACACCCATTTCTTGCATTTTTGTTGCAAAACGTACTATATATTCTTCTGAGTTCATAAACACATCTGGTCCAAAGTTGCAAGTCCCACAACTCAACGTTGCCATTTCTGGTTTTAGATCTACAGGTTGTAATCTTTGTTCTGGCGTATGCCATACAGCACCACCTGTTGAGGGTTGAAAAATAATCGGACATTTTGCTTCTACTTTCTCTTTAATCTCTTTGTAGACTTCAAAATCTTGAGTCGGATTCCCCTCTGCATCTCTTGCGTGTACATGAACAACAGAAGCGCCGGCTTGGTAACACTCATATGCCGCTTCTGCGATTTCATCTGGTGTTAAAGGTAAGCTTGGTTGTTGCGCTCTTGTGACTTCTGCACCTGTTAAAGCTGCCGTTATAATCAATTTTTCCATATCATCACCTACTTGTTTCTCTGTTTGTCTTTAGTGACGACACAGGTGCCCACAGCCCTACAAACAATAATAGGCTCTTCGAGCACATCACATGCTGACGCGTTGATATCAGGTCTTGGGATAATCACTTTACGTGCTTCAAAAGTCATCTTGCGAGAAGAGTTACCCATTTTTGTAATTTCACCTACTGCTTCGATATAGTCGCCCGCATAAACCGGTGCTAAAAACTCAACACTCTCATATGCGGCGAAAAGACCCTCATCGCCATCTTGTCGAATTAAAAGCTCAGTCGCTACATCGCCAAATAAGTTCAACATTTTAGCGCCATCCACAAGGTTTCCACCATAGTGTGCATCATGCATACTCATTCTCATTCTAATCATTGCTTTTTCAGACATTTTATGTCCCTCCAAATTATTTAAAATTTGATCCCTAGTTCCTATTTTACATCATCTTTCATCAATTTTGAAGGTATTTCCCTCAACCTCTAAAAATTTATCCCGAATGATGTCAAAACCAATGGCAAAAGTTATGATCAATAAGAATAGTACAATGAAATTATAACGGGGTTGTCCTTCATATACGAAAAAAACCATAGAGACAAAAGCTAAGTTAATCACTGGAATTACAACAAAAGATTCCAAATTAAGCTTCTGATTATAGAGTGATTTAACCATTCTAAAAATATTCATAAAGACAAAGACAACTCCAAACCCACTTATGATCCCTAGAACAATATCCGACAAGGCCCTAAAGAAATTCATAAATCTAGTATAAGTGAATTCATCCACATCTTTAAAACTTGGCAATACTGTCGCCAACTGATCATAAGAAATTTCATTCATCGTCCAAGCATCCAGATCCCATGCCCCATTAAAATAAGTCGCATGAATGCGAATAACGCCTAACTTGAAAAATTCAATAGGATGAGCTTTAATATAATCCACGGCATACGGCTTTAAAAGCACCTCTAAATTAGGCGACGTCTTCACCGAGGCACCATGGCTTTGAACTTCAGCTTCAATGGCTTGTTCAAGTGCATACGGTTTTTCGATTTCACGATAGTCCATCCAGCCACCATGAACGTTTTGTGCATTATTATTAATATATAAGTTAAACCCAGAATTGTAGGAAACAGGAATCCACCGGTCATATTTCTCAAGGTTTCTTAAAGACCACGGTAAAATCACCAGCATCATCACCACATAAACGGATGCAAAATAAAGCAAAGACTGTTTCCATTTGTGCGTCATCATATAATGCGCTATCGCCAAAATCATAGGATAAGCCAGAAAGAAAGGTTTTGATAAGGATAAAAAGCCACATAAAACGCCAAGTCCCAAGACCTTATAAATCATTTTCACACGACATAAACTCAGGCATATGGCAGCACTTAAAAAGAAAGCCGTTATAATTTCAGTCCCTATGACATTACAATACATAATTTGATGCGGCATAAAGGTCATTAAAAAAACACTGATCCAAACGGCCCAAGGCTTATTATAAATTCGCCTCATAATCATATAAACAAATACAATCGTCATCTCTGATAGGAATACATTGATCACTTTAGGAATGATTTCAGAAGTATTGCCTAAAATCTTGTAAATCACACCCAGTCCGGTAGAATAAAGCATGCCCTGCCACGCCACAGGATATCCCCCTAGTGTATAACCTTGACCTGTGGCAATATTCACCGCAAGTTGCTGATAGGTTTCAAAATCAAACATTTGCTGCGTTGGAATTGTCAAAACGAAGGTTAATCTAAGGCATAAGCCCACTAATAAAAAAAGACTTAAGAGGATCACTGTCCTAAAGTGCGCTTTAAAAATTGCCTCAAAGGTTGCTTTTAAATTACACCTCTCCATCTTCTTCACGTTTCCCTCCTTTAAATATCCAAAATTTGCTAATCATATAATTCAGTAAAATCACAATAATGTTCATGACCAGTTTAGCGATCATTTCCTGCACGGCTAAACCACTAATCAGTATGAGGAGACCAACCGTCTCCATTGAAAAAGTTGACAGTCGACTTCCAGCGAACATCACGAGCTCTTGACTTGTAGCGTTTTGAGTCACCACTTTAAAAACAAAATACTTATTGGCGAAAAAGGCAAACACCACCGATAATACAAAAGCAATCGTCGTTGCCACCAGATACTCCATTTCGAACCACAATCCCATTTGATACACGCCAAGATTGATTAAAGTCGTCAATCCACCTACCACTAAATACCGAAAGCCCTCACTTGCATGATGTCTTAAAGGATTAAGCCTCATGGTCTATACCATAGTTTTTGATTTCATTTTTTTCAGACACCCGGTCTGGGTCCACACCTTCTGATCGCCCGACAATATAAAGAGGTCTCTCTCTTACTTCTTCATAAATTCGAGCGATATATTCACCCACCACCGATATCTGCATCATGATAATCCCAAAGAAAAATAGAATAATCGTCACAGTAGAAGTCCAACCATCTGTGGGATTGCCAAAGAGCATTTTCTTTATAATCCAGTATAACATCAACAAGAATCCAAACCCTGCCGAACAAAATCCAAACAAAGTAAACAATTTTAAAGGTTTATATGAAAAGGATATAATCGCATCGACTGCGAGCTTCATAAGTTTAATGTAGCTGTACTTTGTCTCGCCTGCGTGGCGCTCATCTCGGTCGAAATAAACATAAGTGACATTAAATCCAATCCAGTGTGTAAGGCCTCTAAAAAATCGGTTTTTTTCGCTAAAACGATTGAGCTCGTCCACAGCACGTCTGCTGAGCAATCTATAATCACCGGTGTCAAGGGGAATTTCCGTATCGCTCATAAATTTGAGCACACGATAAAACCACTTTGACGTACTCTTTTTGATAAAACTCTCTTTCTTTCGCGTTTTGCGCTTGGCATATATGACATCAAAGCCTTCTTTATACTTTTCATACATGTCGATAATGAGCTCTGGCGGATCTTGTAAATCTGCATCAATGATGACAACTGCTTGCCCTAATGCTGTTCTAAATCCAGCAGTATTCGCCATTTCATGTCCAAAATTACGTGAAAAAGACACGAGCTTAACGCGTTCATCAAGCGCTCTCATTTTTAAAACTTCTGCCACCGTCTCATCATGACTGCCGTCATCTATAAAAACGATTTCAAAATAAGGACTTATTTTCGCTAAAACGCTTAACAATCTATCATAAAGTGGCTTTATATTCATTTCTTCATTATATGCAGGTACAACAACGCTGATCTCCGGCCTGTTCATAAATGCCTCCTAATCTTTAATTTTCTCTCTGTTTATTATAAAACAATATTCATATCATGTCTTGTCTTTATTCTTAGATAGGATCTATCTCTTATTTTTAACACCTTAATTCTTTACAAGATGAAAAATCAGAGCCTAACAATTAGACTCTGATCTATAAGGGTTGCCTGTATGATCTTTTTCGTTTTATAAAGAATAGGTCTTCGCTGCTTTAATAAAATCTCTAAAAAGTGGATGCGATCTGGTTGGTCTCGATTTGAATTCCGGATGAAATTGGACTGCCAAGAACCAAGGATGATCCGAAAGTTCAATAATCTCCACTAATCTCTCATCAGGAGACAGACCTGATATGATGAGCCCTTTTTCAAGCATTTCTTCTCTATAAGTGTTATTGAACTCATATCTATGGCGATGTCTTTCATATATGAGTTCTTCATCATAAGCTTTAAAGGCCAATGAATCAGGCTTAATCTTACATGGATAAAGCCCCAATCTCATGGTCCCCCCCATGTCTTCAACATCGTGTTGTTCAGGCATGAGATCAATCACAGGAACAGGTGTCAATCCATTGAGTTCAGCGCTGTGCGCTTCTTTATAGCCTAAAATCTGACGTGCAAAGTCAATCACTGCCATTTGCATTCCCAAACAGATTCCGAAAAAGGGAATGTTATTTTCTCTGGCGTATTTAACCGCTTCAATTTTGCCTTCAACACCTCTAAAGCCAAATCCACCAGGCACTAAAACGCCATGAGTGCCCTTTAAAATTTCAGCGACACGCTCAGGTGTGACGTGCTCTGACTGCACCCAATCGATTTCAATAGCCACTTCATTTGCAAGTCCTGCATGTTTAAGGGCTTCTGCCACGGATAGATAAGCATCTTTAAGCTCCACATACTTGCCCACCAATGCGATTTTCACCGTCTTTGTGAGATTTTTTTCTATTTCAACAATGCGTTCCCACTCTGAAAATTCTGGTGCTGGGCATTCAATTTTGAAGAACTCACAAACTTTACTTGCCAAGCCCTCTTTTTCAAGTGTCATTGGCACTGAATACAACGTCTCAGCATCTAAGTTCTGAATGACATTTTTCGGACTAACACTACAGAAAAGCGCAATTTTATCTTTCATCTCTTGAGAAATTTCTTTTTCTGTTCTACAGACGATCAAATCCGGTTGAATCCCAATCCCTCTAAGTTCTTTAACCGAGTGTTGAGTGGGTTTTGTTTTGATTTCGCCTGCTTTACTTAAATAAGGGAGTAATGTCAAATGAATGTACATTACATTCTCACGACCTACATCGTATTTCATCTGACGAATCGCCTCTAAAAAAGGCAATGATTCGATATCCCCAACTGTTCCTCCAATTTCCGTGATGACCACATCTGCACTTGTTTCCTTTGCAGAACGTGTTAATCTTTCTTTAATTTCATTCGTAATATGTGGAATCACTTGAATCGTTGCGCCCAAATAATCCCCACGTCTCTCTTTCGTAAGCACTGACCAGTATATTTTGCCTGTTGTTACATTGCTGTTCTTTGATAAGTTAATATCAATAAATCTTTCGTAGTGTCCTAAATCGAGGTCTGTTTCTGCACCGTCATCTGTTACGAAAACCTCTCCATGTTGATACGGGCTCATCGTGCCTGGATCCACATTGATGTAAGGGTCAAATTTTTGGATCGTCACTTTGAGACCCCTTGCTTTTAAGAGTTGTCCTAAGGATGCGGCTGTTATGCCCTTGCCCAGCGACGAAACAACGCCTCCTGTTACAAAAATATACTTTGTGCTCATTGATTAACTCCTTTCAAAAATTGGAAAAACTCTATGTCGATCCACGCTTTCCAGTGTTTAACCTACTCACAAGGTCCTAATTTCACAAAAAAAGAGTGAGAAGTCACCCCTTAAGGATGACTAAACACTCTTGTTCCTAAGGCTCAAGTAGCCACCCGAAAGGGTGTCACTATACCGATTCAATTCATAAATCTTAATAATACTTAGATAGTATATCCACAATCGATTTTAAAGTCAACTCTTTTTACTTTGAACTTAGCCTCATTTTTTCGTAATGACGATTGACTCAGCTTCAAAGAGTACATCTGTCAATTGAGTGCCTTTTATTAAGAGCTCATCTCCAATTTTATAGTCCGTAATTTTAAGGCCCGAAGCTTGAGCAAATCCTACCGTTTTAGTGATGCCAGCACCATCTTTTACCACGAGAAGGTTTGTAGTTGAAAATACATTTGTCACGGTGCCATTAAAGCCGACAGCTTCTTTCTGATAACTGAAATCAATGCGATCAATACCGCCGATACCTACATGTATTCTTACGCTTTGATTCAATTTTAAATCATATATCGTCAGCACCTCGTTGCCAATTTCATCCACTATCTTAGCAGCATCTGAAAGTGTATATTTTTCTATAGTGCCTGCTTCTACTTTAATGGCAATTTCAGGCGTTTTAGTAATGTGAATTTCTTCTATGGTGCCCATGAGATCTTTAGATTGTCCTAAATATTCAACATTGGATACAACGCCATATTTTAAAGTTACTTTTACAATGTCATTTTTAGCAAGTACTTTCACAGGATCTCCAAAAGAAACCGAAGTGGTTAATGCTTGCTTAAAAGTCACGCCATCTTCTTTAGTCATCTCTAGAGTCATAGGTGCTTTTGGATCAATAGGTTGATTGAGCATCCCTGTAAATTGATACTGATCCGAATAAGCCGCAATACTTTTAGCATCATAACCATCATATGATACAACAACTTTATAGCCCGCTTTTAAATCAAGGACCGTTTTTTGAACGCCATCTATGGTTATCGGTGTACTGTCATATACACGTTTGAAATCAAACGATTTATTTTCAAGTTGAAATTTTAAAGATCTAAATTTAAGCGTCTCTCCCATAGGCTCTGTTACTTGAGCAAAAGTACCTTCCACTTTTTGATAAACTTTATCAAGTACCACGGTTGTCACGATCTCTTTGCTGAGCGTTAACTTTACATAGGCCCCTTTTTCTAAACTGTCAAAATCAATCATAGCTTGTTCTGCATAAATTTTAGCTTGCTTTAAGTCATAAACGGTGGTCTTTCCAGTTGTCTCTTTAATTTCGATCAATTTCAAATCTTTAAAGATATCTGTTATCGAACCCGTTACAACAACATCATTCGCGTTTGCTTCGGATCCTGTATTCGCATTGGCGCTGCCTGGAATAGTCGTCTGAGCTTTGTCACTTGTAGGGGTTCCGGCTGGATCCATTGGCGTCGTCACTTCATTTTTAATCGCCTTATAGTACCAATTTACATAAACTGCCAGCACAGATCGATTGATGATGCTTTTGGGATTAAAATTACCGCTGCTATCCCCTTTATTGGAAATGATATCGTATTCAATTAAAAGGTTGACATATTTAAGTGCTCCTAATGATATATCAAATGCATCTTTATAGGAAAGTGATATGATCTTATTCAAATTTTCATTTTTATAAACATTGAGTGCCTTGCCAAAAAAAACAGATACATCCACTTTTTTAGCTTCAGTGAGTTTATCCTTACTGATAAAGTATTTCACTTCATCCATCACTAAAATCTTATTTTCAAGTGCATAAGCAAGCGCTGGGTACACATCCCCACCATAAGGTGCAAGCATTACAGGTATATTAAGCGCTTTTAAATCGCTTTCATACTTACTGGTCAAGGTATTGAGATTAACTTCCTGTAAATAGCCCGCTGCCTTCGCTGCTCGATAAAGGACAATAATCGCCTCTACATTTGTCACATTGGCATTGGGTTTAAAACTACCGTCTTCATTTAAAAGCATAATTTCCTTTTCCACAACGTTTTGAACATAATCATTGGCCCAATGTGAAGAGGTCACATCTGTGATTGCCACCACACCGAAAGACAAATTACTCATCATTAACAAGATTAATACCATTGCCGTTATTTTAGAAAATTTATTTTTAGTCATCATCTACCTCCGAATTTTTGTTTATACCGTTCCTTTTTTCTTTAATTCTATACCTATTATAACATGCGTTTTAAAATTGTTTATTACATTTCAAAAACAGTATTGAATAAGTAGCTTATTTCATCACGCGTTTTATGGTAAAATGTAGAGTGAAATCATATATCTAATCGGCTGTAGAATTCAAAGTCACGTTGAGAATGCACGTAATTAAAATTTATTCAGCGTTTATAAGGGGTTAAAACATGAGTTTTTTCGATTATAAATCCAAAAAGGTCCATTATGTACAACGTGGTCATGGTAAATCTGTCCTCATTCTCCACGGATGGGGCACTAATATTGAAAGTTTCAATCTCATCATTGAAGACCTTTCAGCACATTATCAAGTCACCGCACTTGATTTTCCAGGGTTTGGATTATCAGAAGAACCTGTAGAACCCTTTACACTTTTACAGTACGCAGAGTTAGTGGAGGCTTTTACAACCCATTTAAATCTGGAAAATCCAGTCGTCATAGGGCATTCCTTTGGGGGGCGTGTCGCCATTAAACTGGCGCCAAAAAACATCTATGATAAGCTCATTTTAGTAAATAGTGCGGGCATAAAACCGAAACGAAAATTCAATTATTATTTTAAAGTATACGGCTTTAAGGGTATTCGAGCTCTTGGTAAATTGCCGCTTTTTTCATATGTATTGGCCGAACCTATCAAGGCATATTCTGAGAAATACGCCAGTCAAGATTACAAGCAAGCCTCACCAATGATGAAAATGGTTTTATCCAAAGTGGTCAATGAGGACCTTAGAAACTTTTTACCTAAAATTGTCTCACCAACACTCCTCATTTGGGGGGATCAAGATACGGCAACGCCGCTACAAGATGCACAGCTCATGTCATCCCTTATTCCTGATTCTGGATTGGTTGTATTTGAAGGTGCTGGCCACTTTACGTATTTAGAGCAACCCACTCGATTTTTGACCATTATAAAAACTTTTATTGGAGGCTAATCCATGTTCATAGGGATTTTATTAATACTCGTGCTCATCTTTTTAAGATCCAAAGATGATTTACAAAAGTTCCAACAAAATTCATATCGAATCAAACGTTATTCAAAATGGCTCATGAGTAAACACAATTCATTTTTGAGACCTCACGAATGGCTCTATGTCCTCGGCGCTATTTTATTGCTCTATACAAATGCCTTTTATTTTAAAATTTTAGGCTTACTTTTAATACTTTTGGATTATTATTTCTTTTGGCTCATTAAAACCGCTACCAAAACAAAACTTAAACTCAACATGACCGCACGTGTAAAGCGCATGATGTTTACCAACGGCTTGTTATTATCACTTTTATTCGCCATTTGGTTTTACGCCTCAGATTCTGCAAAAACACTTGTTTCGACACTTATTGCGGTGCTTTATCTCGGATCCTTTTTACTGACCATGATCAGCAATCTGATCAACATGCCCATTGAAACACAAATTAACAACTACTTTTTTGCGGATGCGCAAAAAATCATGGCTAAAAATCCAAACTTAACAGTTATCGGCATCACCGGAAGTTATGGTAAAACCAGCACTAAAAATGTACTCTATCAAATGCTCTCAAAAGATTTTAATGTCTTGATGACACCTGAGAGTTTTAATACCAAGATGGGATTGACCAGAACCATAAGAACATATCTCAAGCCCACACATCAAATTTTAATCGCTGAAATGGGCGCGAAAGAGATTGGTGACATCAAAGAACTCTGCGATTTTGTCCACCCCAAAATGGGGATCATCACTTCAATCGGACCTCAACATTTAGAAACTTTTAAAACGCTTGAAAATGTCATTGCTACCAAAGGCGAACTCTTTGAGTGTCTTTTGCCAAACGGCACTGCCTTTGTCAATGTGGATGATGAAAACATTTTGAAATTACCCAAACGTGAAGATTTGAAATATGTGCATTTTTCTACAAATACGGATTATAAAGCACTCATACCACTACCCGATTATGCGATCGAAGATGTTCATCTCTCTGGGAAAGGTTCTAGCTTTACGCTGGTTCATATCCCGAGCAAAAAGAAAGTGCGTCTCAATACCAAACTGCTCGGGCGTCACAATCTGGCGAACATCGTTTCAGGCGTGGCGGTCGCACTTGAACTGGGTGTCAGTATGGAAAGACTTAATACCCTTATCGTTGATATCAACCCAATTGAGCATCGACTATCCTATAGACGCGTCAACGACACTTATACCTTGCTAGATGATGCTTTTAACGCCAATCCGATTGGTTCCAAAATGGCCCTTGAAGTTTTAGACCGATTTGAGGGCAATTCTAAGATCATCATCACCCCTGGGATGGTAGAGCTGGGTTCAGCTTCTTTTACACTCAACAAGCAATTGGGCGAACAAATCTCTAGAGTATGTGATTTCACAATTCTAGTGGGCAAAAAACAAACAGAACCCATTCAAGAAGGTCTAAAAGAAAATCACTATCCCTCTTCTAAACTCTATATTGCAAGCGATCTTTCTGATGCCTTTAGAAAACGGGATGAAATTATAGCTAAAGATGATGTGGTTCTAATTGAAAACGATCTTCCGGATACCTTTAATGAAATTTAGGCTTATGGATTGGCCTTAAAATCCAAATCTGTTTTTTAGGAGAGTATGGCATACCATACAATATCTTATGATTAATATTGGCGTTTTTTTTGGGGGAACCAGCGTAGAACACGAAGTATCCATTATCACTGCACAACAAGCAATTAGTCAGCTCCTTGACATGAAACATTATAAAATCGTACCGATTTACATTTCCAAAGACAACAATTGGTACACTGGGGACTACCTTCTAGAAATTGAACATTTTAAAGATTTAAAAAAAGTGATTGCATCAAGTCATCGCTGTCATATGGTCAAAGCGGATAAATGCGCACACCTCATTCATGCAGAGATGAAACTTTTCAAAAAAACTTATATCTGCGACATCGATCTCGCCTTTCCAATCATACATGGCACAGGCGGCGAGGATGGCAACCTTCAAGGGTTTCTAGAGCATATGGCAATTCCATATGTAGGGTGTAATGTCCTTGCAGCATCGCTCACAATGGATAAAATTGCCTCGAAACTCTTTTTACAGAATTCAGGTATTCGGGTCGTTGAAGGCGAATGGTTCTACTCGCACCACTGGAATCAATACGCCTCTTCCATTATAGAGGATCTTGAAAAAAAGCTCTCCTATCCTCTGATCGTCAAACCCGCCGACATTGGTTCGAGTGTAGGCGTAAAACCTGTGAAGACAAGAAGTGCACTCATCGAAGCTATTGATTTTGCAAAACAGTTCTCCACTCGCATTCTCATTGAAAAGATGCTAGATGATATGCGAGAAATCAATATTGCCGTGCTCGGCGATAGCGAAAAATTGAAATTATCCGTTTGTGAAGAACCCCTTACCGCTTCTGATTTTTTAACCTACGAAGACAAATATGTCAACGAAGCGGGAAGCAAAGGCATGTCTTCTGCAAAGAGACAAATTCCTGCAAAACTGAGTGACTCTTTAAAAAATGAAATTGAATGCATGGCAGCAGAGGCTTTTATTGCACTTGACTGTGCTGGCGTTTCAAGAATTGATTTTATGATTGATCGAAAAACGAATTTACCTTATATAAATGAATTCAATACCATTCCAGGATCACTTTCATTCTATTTATGGGAGGCCACTGGTGTAACGTTCAAGCAAATGCTCGAAGAAATGATTGAGGCAGCTTATAGAAGTCACCGTCGAAAAAGTAGTTTGATTCGCTCGAACAGCATCAATATTCTTTCAAAGGCAGACTTAAGTGGCATTAAAAAATAAATTTTAACCCTTAACGATAACAGGAGGCAATTTAAGTATGGAAAAAATACTCATCGTTGAAGATGATCTTCAGATCCAAACCTTGATCAGAGATTATGTTAATGCTTCTGGCTATATTGCAGTCACCGCATCTGATGGCGAAGAAGCCCTTCAAAAATTCGAATCTGAAAAACCAAGTCTTGCGTTGCTCGATATCATCGTGCCCAAGATTGATGGTTTTGAAATCTGTCGTAAGATTCGCAACGAATCCAATATCCCCATTATCATGCTCAGTTCAAAGAAAGAAGATACCGATAAGATTTTAGCGCTAGGTCTTGGTGCTGATGATTACATCGAAAAACCTTTTAGTCCACGTGTTCTCGTTGCAAAAATTCAATCGCAGTTTAGACGTGTGAACGAACTTTCAGGCACGCCTGTAACGGATACACTTAAAATCAACGATCTTGAAATTGATATCAAAGCTAGAACCGTCACTGTTAACGGTGTGAACATGCCTTTTTCGGTGAAGGAGTTTGAAATTCTAAATTATTTGATGGTCAATAAAAATCAAGCACTCTCTCGCGAGAAAATATTTGATGAAATCTGGGGCTATAACGAATACGGTGACATTAATACAGTCACTGTACATGTTCGCAAAATTAGAGAAAAGATTGAAAAAAATCCATCAGAGCCCGAATACATTGAAACCGTTTGGGGTATCGGTTATAAATTTAAAGGATAGATCACATGAAACTTCTAAAAATATCTTTACGTATGAAAATCATCTTTTTTCTCTCCAATATGATTATGTTCACGACTATCTTTGTCTTTTATATCTTCTTTACTTATAAGATTGATAAAATTCAACAAGTTTCCTTGTTTAAAAGTCCTTACCTGCTCTTAGCGGTTCTCGTCACCGTGTTGATCGTCTACTTTATGGTCATGATCATGTTGATTACAAAGTATATCTTCGAACCCATTTCTGAGATGAAAAAAGCAGCTGAGCAGATTAAAACAGGCAATCTCAATTACCCCATTCAATTCACTGAGGGCAATGAAATCGGCGAGTTTTGTAAAGAATTTGATAAAATGAGAATTCGTTTAAAAGACACGATTCTGGAACAACACGAACTTGAAAAAAGACGGAAAAGGCTCATTGCAAGCATTACACATGATTTAAGAACGCCGCTCACCTCTATAAAAGGTTATGTGGAAGCGCTTCAAGATGGTATCGTTAAGGACAAAGAAACCTATGACAAGTACCTTGCAACCATAAATGAAAAGTCTGACCTCTTAAATCACCTGATTGATGACCTTTCCGTTTATACCAAGCAAGAATTGGGTGAATTCACTCTTAATATCGAGCGTATCCATTCAGGGCGCCTTCTTAATAACTATTTTAATCACAAGCAATACGATTTTAAATACTCTGATATTGAGCTCGTTTTAAAAAAACCTTTTATTTCAACCTATATTAACGTAGATCCCTATCGGATGACACAGATCCTAGATAACCTTTTAAGCAACGCCAAAAAATATGCGCGCACTCAAATCATCGTATCAACAAAGGTTATTCAATACCATCTTCGAATTTCAGTACAAGATGATGGCGAAGGCATTCCCGAGGATTTTATCCAAAATCTCTTTGATCCCTTTTTTATGGTCAATAAGAAAAAAGATCAAAAAGAAAAAGGTGGCTCGGGACTTGGTCTTGCCATTGTCAAACAACTTACTGAAGCCCATGATGGCGAAATACTCGTTGAGAGTGTTCTGGATCACGGGACTACTTTTACCATTGAAATTCCAATAGATCGATAATCAAAGGAGGTCTCCATGAAATGTCCAAATTGTAGTTTTATGAACCCCGACCAAAGTGTCATGTGTAAAATTTGCGGTTATGAATTTGATACAAATCCAGCCCCAAAAGGCACTCATAAACACGATCATGCTGCCGTATCAAGTGATGACGATTCTGAAATGGAAGTCACCTTTGATACTTTGTTTGGTGTTCGCTCTAATCCACGTAAAATCAAAAATCCTTTAGATAAATCCAAGGATAAAAAACGCAGTCTTGATGCAACAGATGCGCTCTCTGAAGAATCCGATTCTCAAAATCAAGACTCACCGTCTGAACCTAACCCTCACGAGGATTCAGCTTATGTTAATTCAGCTTATAATCATACATCCAGTGTGCTCCGACCTCACATCCCCGTATACGATTACGATACAGATGAATTCGATAACAGCCTTGAACCAAGCGCTTCTAGAGAAACGCATGCAGATGAAAGTGAAGAAGAGGCAACCGAATGCGCCACTGAGAATGCAAACGAAGCCGTTTCAAGTCATGTATTCCTTGACGAGAATGGCGATGTTATTGATATTGAGCTTGTTCAAACGGGAGATATTCAAAATGATTTTTATACTTTAGATGAAGCAATTTTAGATGAAGATGATCAACAAACCAACAATAGAAAAGTTACGATTATTTTGTTGGTTGTGGTGGTTTTATTAATCGCTCTTGTCTTTGCACTTGCCAGTTCAAAATTGAAATTTAACCCATTTGCCTCTGAACCAGCCGCACCCATTTCAGAACCTGTGGATAACACACCCGCTGATGTTAATAATCCACAAACTGACGCTGTTATCAACATCGGTCCTGACAATACAGTCAACGCTTTCTTTAATGAACTCCCAGGATATGTGAATGATAACAACATTTCATTTTCAATGTATTTTAAAACGCCTCAATCTGCACTTGAAATTCTAACCGCCTTTAAAAATAAAGGCCACATTGACAAAATAGAATTTGATATCTCAGATACGACCTTAAGCGATGAAAATACAGCCTCAGTCAATGTCATTAGCAGCATTGATCGCACGAGCGAAAACAAACACCTCATCAGTCAAGATCAGTGGCAATTTACACTTACATTAGAAGGGGATGCATGGTTAATTCAAGATTTTTCGCTTAACGATCAAGACTCCAGCGCTAATAGTTCAAACAACGCTACATCTAATGCTCCGACTGCATCCACTGAAAACTCAGCTACAACTTCAACGACGACTTCAACCCCGCCTATTAAGCCTGAAGGCTTCGTAAAATCGGGCGGTTTTAAGGGTGGCATCATCACGGATGGACAAGATATCAGTGGTATTCGATATGGCAATCACGATCAGTACGAACGTCTTGTAATCGATCTTACAGAATGGCATACAGATGGCTCTGCTGTTAAAGTCAGTGAGGCCTGTCATTATGAAACGACCATTTCCGAAAACGGCCTTGAGGTCAACATCGTCTTATCAGGCGCTCGTGCAGCCTCAGCTGCTGCACCCGTTTTTGCAGATACCAGCAATATAAAAGCCGTAGACATCTACTATCCTTCTGATGATTCTGTAATTGGTTTATCTATAAAACTTAAAAAGCCAAGCAGCTATAAAGTGTTTTCACTAAAAGAGCCTGGCCGAATTGTAATGGATTTTATGCCCGAATCATAATAACTGAAGTATAAAATTGAATAGATTCTTACCCAATTCTAATCACAGACTAATGCATCTTATATCTATACTTGCTAAACTGTATTTAATAAGTTTATATGAGGAGGTGTATTAAATGCTATTTTCACTAATTACTATGGCAATCGTAGGCAAACTACTCCACAACAAAGGTTACGAGATTGAAAAACTCATCCCCTTTGTTTTAATCGCAGGTTTAGTTGCTTATTTCATTCCAATTGGCGCCATTATTATATGGCCTTTTAAAGTACTGTTTGGTATTATAGGCGGTATTTTGGGGTTTGTTGGTGGTATTTTTGGATCCACCATTGGCGGAATCGGTGGTATTACAGGTGGTGTTGTCGGTGGCATCGGTGGTCTTATCGGCGGGGTCTTAAGTGTCGTTTTCGGCATCATTGGTGTGATTCTTGGCATTATCGGTATTGCCATTGGTTTAGCCTTTGGACTTGTTGGGCTTGTACTGGGACTTGTCTTCCTATTCTTTATTCCCGCGACCATCCTATTCGTCGTTATTAAAGTGCTCCATTCAGAAACAAAAATAGCTCCTGACAGACGTTAACCAATATCTATATCTATTCACACTAAAAAAGCGTTCCATTAGGCTTTCATGTCCTCCTATAGAGGGTGGAAAAGCCTTATTGAACGCTTGTACTATTTTACTGCTATGTTTGCTGATTGGAACAAATAACCTACATTCCGCTGAATAGGTTACAAAAATCCAACATTTAAATCCAACTATTTTTAACCTCAACTAGAACCTTTGATAAAGGTCTCAAGTGGTATATCTAAATAGTTTAATATTTTTATAAGAGATTCGTCTAAATTATTGGCATAACTACGCTCCCACGGTTTGTTTGGGTGTTTTATAACACGCACACGAACGGAATAGAACATGTCGTATATTGCTCTTTGAGTAGGTTTTTTCATTTTTACCTGACCTGGTCCAACAACTTGATCTTGATCTGCACACAAGCCTCTGCGGACAACATACTCAGCTGTGGATAGCAACAACATGCAAATGAGCATCAAATATGAAAATGCTTCAATGCGTTCTGGTGATTCCAAATAGATTGAATTTACAAACTGTGGTGATTTCAACTGTTTGAACTTCTTTTCAACACTGTCTTGAGTTTTGTATTCTTTTAGAATTTCTTCACCATTGATTACAAGATCATTTGAACAGAGTACAAAACAACATTCTCTCTGTATTTCATAATGAATGAATGCTTCATCTTGAGAGCTATTTAGTTTTAAAAAGTACTCATAGCCAACAAGGTCAGCTTTTGGATCCAATGAAGGTCGACCACGTCTACGTTTGAGTTTGGATTCTATTGTAAAATCTATCTTATGGTATTTGAAATTTTTGAGATCTTTCAATTTGAGTTTTTCAATCTCCAAATTTGAATCTTCTTCACAGGCGAATGCTCGTTTTGAAAGCACTTTTGATAGTTTATCTAAGGCATCTAATTCTTTACTTACTTTTTTCCGAATGGTTTTTTCTTTTTGTGTTTTATATTTTGTGCTGTAATAGGTTGCAATTTTTAATGCGTGTCCTTTATAATCACAGGTTTTTTCAAGGACTTTATAATCATAGGATTGACCCTTGTAATCTTTAATTGTAATCGTATCAAGGCCATCAAGATGTGTTACAACCTCATCAATTGCATCTTTGGCAAGGAGCACGTTATCTGGCATGCGTGTAATTAACTTAATTGAACGGTCAGCTGCCATATCTAAATTTTTTTCAGAAAACAGGGCACTATCAGCTATATAGTAAAAATCAGACTTTTCAACTTGAAGATTTTCAAGAACATCATTCAAACGTTCAAGTGTATCTGTGTTGTATGTTTTGTCGTCTTTGTTACCTGAAAGAACAATTGCATCAACGACAATTCCATTGGCACAGCCTATACCGTATTTGATTTGTTTTTTATCCTGGCGTTTGTCTTTACTATGACCAAAATCAATTTGAATACTGCCCAAGATACCTTCGGCTGTTTCATATGAACCCCACATGACTTTCGAAGTTGTATCAAAGTTAATGTTTTTGATCTGTACACCATAGGTTATCAGTGCATTTGCCGATGCTTTAGCAAATATTTTTTGACATCCTGCTTTGTAGAATAGATCTAAAAATCCACCAAATCTATCATCATTTATTTGATCAAGGGCGACCGACTGATGAAATATGCCTTCAAGATCTTTATATTTGTAGTATTCATTAAGACGATATAGTGGATGATGATCGTCACACATATTTACCATCATCATCATTGCCAGCACCCCATACGATATTTCGGGCGGACGACCAGCAGGACTTTCAAGAGCACTGTCGATAAGTCTAGGAATACCAATAGCTTCACAGAGTGCTACAATAAAACCTTCTTTTCCGCAACTATATGTTTCAACTATATTTGGATCTACTAACATACGATAACCTCCATTTTAAAGTCTTCTTATGTTAGTATTCGCTATAAATTCATAAAATCCTTTTTGGAATTTTATGGATTTTTTAATCATTTACTTTCATTTTAGTTCAGCGGAATGTAGGTAACTAAGTAAATGATATCACCAAATAAATTGACCGTCAATATCAGTATCCAAAGGAGGGGATACGCGTTGAAGGTAGAAATCAAAAAGAGTTCACTTTGAAAAACGATTTTCATAATGAACTCTTCTGACCATGGACTTAACTATAATCTCTTCTTTTAACCCTGTTCTGCCACAACCACAGATTTAAAGGTTTCATTGACCACAAGAGCAACACTGCCCAGACCACTTGCGCTCATTTCTATTTCACTGAGTACAATCTCAGTTTCAACTGCAGCATTAGAAAAGATGGATTGATTCACCTCGTGAAAAAGCACATTTGTAAACACTTTGCTGTTTATAGGCACAATTCCTCCAATAACAACCATTTGAGGATTGAAAATATTGATCAGATTTGCTATGCCTACTGAAAGTACTTTCGCACTTTTAATCAAAATGGCATTGGCCTCATCCTCATTTTCGTAAGCCATTACCTCTCTAAACGTCATTTTCTTATTTGGATTTAGTTTAAGTGTCTCAGAAATTTCAGAAATAATGGCCCCTGCAGAAACATACATCTCAATGCAACCTCGATTGCCACAGTAACATTCTCTACCATGATATTCGATGACCGAGTGACCGAATTCACCTGCCACACCATTAGCACCTTCATAGATCGCTGAATTGCTGACAATTCCACAGCCCACACCTTGATCCACAAACACATATATAAAATGCTTTACTTCTCTCCCTCTGCCAAACCAAAGTTCACTTAAAGTGCGCGTTCTTGCAACATTGTCAATATATACAGGACAATCAAACTTGTCTTTAAACCAAGCTTTGACATCTATAGATTCCCAACCTTTAAGGATTGCATACGATTTTGATTTATGATGTTTAAAATTAGTGCCTGGGGTTCCTATACCGATTCCAGCAATTTTATCCCTAGGTATATTGTATTTTTGAATCAATTTAGTAATAACGCTATTGATCTCTTCTAGCATCTTCGTGGGCGTATCATACGCCATCTGTGGCGATTCCCAACGTTCAATCGTGCATCCAGAAAGATCGGTCAACACAACAAGGGTATTAATCGCAATTTCCACACCTAAAATATAGAGGTGATCACGATTTAAGCAAATTAAATTTGGCTTTCTGCCACCACTTGAATCCCCTTTTCCAACATCTATTACTAACCCCTCTTCTGTTAATCCATCCACAATCCTCATAACACTTGGAAGTGTCAGTTTTGTGATTTTTGCAATTTCTGATCTGCTTATATTACCCTGTTTAAAGATCAACTTTATGATCGAGTTTCGGTTTATTCGCTTTAAAAGTTCTGGCTTTCCAATCACTATTTTAGAATTCATCATTGAACGTCCTTAGTTGAGTTTATGCGTTGCTATTCATAAATTCTACTCTAATGGGTTGACCACTGTCAACTTTTGTATGATATCGACGATTTCAAAAAAAACTTTGGCATAAGCCAAAGTCATTTTTTACAGTATTCTTCTGCCTTCAATTGCTTTTGCAAGCGTAATTTCATCAGCATATTCCAAATCGCCTCCCACAGGGATGCCGTGAGCAAGGCGCGTCACCTTGATATCGGTTCCTTTTAAAAGCTTTGAAATATACATTGCAGTTGCTTCACCCTCAATCGTTGGATTCGTTGCAATAATAATCTCGTTGGTATCATCTTCTTGAAGCCTCAATATGAGTTCTCTGATCTTAACCTCATTAGGCCCAATGCCATCCATTGGTGATATTGCACCATGAAGGACATGATAATAGCCATGAAACTCTTTTGTGTTCTCAATAGCAATTAAATCTCTTGGTGATTCAACAACACAAATTAAGGTCTTATCACGCTTCTGATCAGAGCAAATATCACACAATTCACTTTCAGTGATATTAAAACATTTTTCGCAGTATTTGATTTTTCGCTTCACTTCCAGTATGGATTCCGCAAAACTATAAGCCTCTGACTGCTCCATATTGATCACATAAAACGCAAGTCGTTGTGCCGATTTTTTACCAATTCCAGGTAATCTAGAAAATTCATCAATCAATTTATTGATAGAAGGAATAAATTTTGACATCTAGAACAACCCTGGTATGTTCATGCCACCAGTAAACTTGCCCAGTGATTTGCTCATGGTCTCTTCAGCTGTTTTAAGCGCCTCGTTCACTGCGACAATAATTAAGTCTTGAAGCATTTCAATATCATCTGGATCAACCACTTCAGGTTTTAAATCAATTGAAATGACTTCTTTTTTACCACTAACCGTTACTTTAATTGCACCACCACCCGCTGTTGCTTCAAATACTTCAGATTCAATTTTTTCTTGTGCTTCCTGCATATCTCTTTGCATCTTTTGAACTTGCTTCATCATGTTATTCATATTACCAGGCACAGCTGGTCCTCTACCTTTAGCCATAATTGAAAATCCTCCTAAAATCTTATTTTATCTCAAGCACATCTTTATAATCCCTAAAGTAGTCTTTTACCTGCTCTTCTGGATCTAGTGCTTCTTTATGTTCTTCTTCCTTAATTTCAAACTGAAGTGAAATAAGCTTCTTTAAAAGCCGAGACATCAAAGCTTCTAAATACCTTAAGTTTACTGCATTTTGAACGATATTAATAAAAAGTTTATCTTCTGGTGCTATACCAATTGTAATCCTATTTCCATTAAGAGTCAAAGGGGTTGCATTCTCAAAAACAGGCATAATCCCCTTCTTTTCAGTTTTTATGGCCTCCTTAAATTTTCCCCACACGGCATTGACATGATCAAAATCAATTTCAGATTCAGTAAATTCAATGAACGGTTCAATATCATCCTTCTGCACAACTGGAGGTGTTTTTAAAGGGCTCTCGTTGAGCCTGCTCTTTGAAGATACAGAAGACCTTGCCGGCGCCAATGGATGCGCTCCTTTAGGGACATTGCCACCTTCGTAAACAATTTTTTCTAACCTAGTGATGCGTTCTACAAGACCCTCAATGGTTTGATCTGCTTTCACATTCATAATTTTAACGAGTGTTGCTTCAAATAAAATGCGTTTATTTTGAGAATATTTGATGCTCTTTGAAAGCTCAATAAAGAGGTTTAAAGCCCTAGAAATCTCAATTTGAGTAAACTGAGTTGCTAAAGATTTTACGGTCTCCATGTATTCATTTGAGGCGTTGATCAAAAGATCGTAATTTTCCTTTACCGATAAAACAATTAATAAATCTCTATAGACCTCTATAATTGCATTAATAAATTGATTGAGATCCTTCCCATTTTTTATAATATCGTCCACTTGTATAAAGATTTGATTCGCATCTTGATTCACTAAATGTTCTATAAGCTTCAAAATGACTGTGTTCTCCACAAGACCTAGTAAATCGACCACATCTTCAACCAACAAGCGATTTGTACCTACACTTAGACATTGATCTAAACTGCTGATGGAGTCTCTCACAGCACCATCACTTTTTTCAATAATAAGTTTTAACGCCTCAATATCATAAGTTACAGCAGTCTGATCACAAATATACTTTAATCTAAAGAGCAACTCTTCATAAGAGACTCTTTTGAAATCAAAGCGCTGACATCTTGAAAGAATCGTTGCTGGAATTTTATGCGATTCTGTAGTCGCTAAAATAAAAAGCACATATTCAGGCGGTTCCTCAAGCGTCTTTAATAGTGCATTAAAAGCACCTTGAGATAGCATGTGTACCTCATCTATTATATACACCTTAAATCGACCCTTTGAAGGTGAAAATTTAACGTGTTCTCTCAACTCTCTAATATCGTCAACACTATTGTTAGAAGCAGCATCCATTTCCACAACATCAATAAACTGGTCTTCTAAAATGCTTTTGCAATTTTCACATGCGTTGCAAGGATTGCCATCTGAATTATTTAAACAGTTTACAGCTCTTGCGAAAACCTTTGCTGTTGTGGTTTTCCCAGTGCCTCTAGTGCCTGAAAAAAGATAAGCATGGCCTATACTGTTGTTAACAATTTGATTTTTAATAGGCAATATAATATGATTTTGTCCAATAATTTCATCAAAGTTAAGGGGTCGCCATTTTCGATACAATGCTTGATAAGCCATTTCTTACTCCTTTATTTGTAAAAAGATATTTGTAAACTACATACTGTTTTATGTTTAAATCCTTTAAATTAATAAATTATAGATCATCAATTATACTCTGCAACCTATCTGGAGATTGCATCACAATTTTTTCAAATGCATCTATGATAACAGGGATAAATTGAGTTCCTTTATTTCTGATCAATTCTTCGAGACCTTCATATATGGTCTCTGCTTGAGAATAAGATCTTTCGGAAGTTATCGCATCAAACGCATCCGCAACACCTATAATGCCAGCATATTCAGGCAATTCTTGCAAAGTTTGTACCCTTGGATAACCCTTTAGATCATATCTCACATGATGGTATAAAATACCCTCCATAATTTGAGGATTTAGTTTAATGGATTTTAATATTTGAATGCCCTTTTCAGGATGCTGTTTTATAATCTCATATTCTTCTAAGCTCAATTCACCTTGTTTTGTAAGGATGGATTGGTGTATGCCCACTTTCCCAACATCGTGAAGGAGACCTGCAATTTCTATATTTTCAAGTTCTTCATTACTATAGCCCATTTCTAGCGCAATTTCAACAGAAAATCTTGATACTCTTCTTGAATGTCCTTCAGTATATTTGTCCTTGGCTTCAATGACATTTACAAGTGCATGTATTGTATTGAAGTATTGCTTCCTCAATTGATCATATAACAAAGCTCTTTGGATAACGACTGAGGCTTGGTTTTTAAACATTTTTAGAATATTGATATCATTTGAATTCAAATCCCGCTCAATCCCAAGTGCTAAAATAGATATAATTTCACCTTCAGTCTCCATAGGCGCAATCAATATCTGCTTTAAATTATCAGAATAATGATGCTCTTTGCGATAAACCTCATCCACTTCAATAATTTTTATCTCTGAATCCATTATAATGTCACTTTCGTAATACGTGTTTACATCCTCAATATACAGATCATGGTAAAATTCGCCTTTCTCTGTTTGAGCTTTTAACTCCCAAAATCCATTATCATTTTTGATTCGAATTGTTCCAAAAATAATATTGAAAAGAGAATCAATTCTATTGATTATATTGATCAGTAATTCATTAAGGCCCCAATTGCTAATCAGTGCGGAATTGATTTGATTAATGTACTCCAGTTCCCTATTCTTTCTTAGAATTCGACTTTGAAGTGTAATTTCATCATTAATGGACTTACCAATGTATAAATAACATCCGTTCGTTAATGCCTCAATCTTGACGTTCAAAAACTGGGACACTTTAGAATCAAAACTGCTCATTCTAAAATTTAAAAACAAAGGTTCTGAACAATGAGTGGTCAGTTCTTTAAGGGTTTTGGATTTATCAATCATTATTGATCGTATTGATTTCCCAACAATTTCATCTTTTTTAAAGCCCAATGTGTTCTCAAAAGTACGGTTGACCTCTAAAATATCGCCTTCTCTATTGATCAAAAAAACAATTTCATTTACTGTATCAAAGAGGATATCGTTCATCTCTTCTTTTGTTGCCATCTCAGTAAAGTATTGATCATGTTCTCTTTTTAAGGCTTTGCTGTTCTCAATTACAGATTCACTATCTTGTCTGTATTTCTCACATGAAATAATCAATGCTTTTATTTGTTCATCCAAATGCACTTCAACCTCACATATTTCACTGATTAGATCCTCTAAAGGTTGATCAACATTATTTTTTATCATATTGTCACGCTTATATTGACCCGTTTTAATGAGATTTAGTGTTTCTATGAGATTATTTAATAGATATTGTTTCTTTTTCAATACAATGTTGAATAGAGCAAAAATGCCTATGTTTATTAAAATTACAACAACACACCACAATATATAGGGAATACTGTGGCGGTCTTTAACAGGCATTATAATCACCATTTCAAGATTTAAACTTTCATTGTAAACGGCCTTGTAGTAGTCATTGTCAATCATCTGTAGTACATTTGATTTTAGCTGCAAATTCGAATTAGAGGTGATTTCAAATGCATAATTTGATAGATTGAGGTCCTCAAAACCAACATATTGAACTAAAGAACTCACCCCATCTCGCTTAATGTAGATCGCAAATCTATTATGGTTTGAATCCATACTGACAACATATTCGAAAAGAGCTTGATCTTCTTCTACAGGTGTTTTACCTAACCGGTCTATCTTTTGAATAAACTTTAATTGATTTAAGTGATTCTCTAAATTCAAATAGATTTGATCTGCTAATCGGTCTATCTCTAAATTAACTTTTGTAAGTGCTCTCTCTTTTATAGATTCATCCAAATAGAAAAAAGCACTTAAACTCCATAATATCATTGGAATCAAAATGATCACAAAAATTAACCATTTTTGAAAATTATAATATTTAATTCTCATAATGTTCCCCCGGTATTTTCGAATCATAAAGTGCATCTAAAGCATCGTTTCTATTATCAATCAAATCCTCTAATATTTTCAACAGTTGTGGTGAATAGACCGTTCCAGATTCCGCAGTCATTTTTGTTACAAAATGATTGCGGTCAGATTCTCCACTATTATAATTCATAAAAAGATCAAAATCATTTGCCAATCTAATAATCTGTGCATAATAGGGTTGCTCTTGAAGTTCAATAGGCTTATTTGACAAATCATAATTGAGATGATGGAATTCAATACCGTTAAGAATTTCCCTATTAAAGCCTACATGCTCTATCATTTTTCTGCCCATAGCCCCATGTTCATCTATGTCAAAAAAATACTCCAAAGAATTATCTGCGAAGCCTAATTTTCCGATATCGTGCAGTAACCCTGCAATATAAATATCATCAATTTCACTGTCCTTTAAATAAAGTCTTTGAGCAATTAAGCTACAAATCTTAGCAACTCGTCTTGAATGCCCACTAAATCTTTCTTGCTTAATTTCTGCTGCTGTGACAAACGCTTCAACTGTTTTAAAGTAATTTGCCTTTAACTGATCATATAACAAAACCTTTTCAAGGGAAATAGTGACATTAATCGATATCGATTCTAACAAAATGATATCGTCGGTTTTAAATTTGAAATCGCTAATGATTGACATAACGCCAAAGCTCTTTTGGTAATTGGCCAACGGTATATAGGCAATTGATCGTCCTTCTTTTAGTAACTGCTCTAAAATAGGTTCGTGAAACCGTAAATCTTCTTCATGATTAATTAAAATAATCTTATTTTCTTTAAAACAATACCCCATATGTCTCCCTTCAATTGGGATTTCTTCACTTAAAACATACGCCGTACTATAACCCGAAATTGTTTTGAGTTCAAGTTTTTGATCTTCATTTACAAGTCTAATTGTACTTGAATTTAAATTTGCCAAAAAAGCAACCTTGTCCAGTATATCTTGTAAAGTTACATCTATATTGTTATTAACACTTACTATTTTGCCGATTTCATTGATAAAATGCAAATCCCTGCTCTTTTTAAGGTAATTTTGATTCATTTTATTTTCAAAATTATTTTTTGAACAAAAACATAGTATACAATTTACTTGATGAAATGTTTTTATTCTTACGGAACTCCCATTAAGTGATTCGTTGAATATATGGTTTTTAAACGTGAACTTAATGGATTTGTAATCTCGCTCTAATAAAAGGCCTAAGTCTTCATCAAAGCCTTCTATAAATGCACTCATGCGATCACATGGCGTTGTCATATTTTCCATTTTTAGGTTTTTTTCAAGCGCTTGATTAACGTAAATAATATGTCCACTTGCATCCATTAACCAGATCATCTGATCTATATTATTAGCCACCGCATCAAAGAATGAGGTGAGATATAATGCCTTATTTTTAAGAACCACATGATTTTTATAAAGCGCTTCAAACTGTTTCGTCTTATACCGGATATCCTGTATCAACTCATTCTCAACGACCTTAAGTTCGCTAATTTTAAGCATTTTTTGATCAATATCTTCTTTTATTTCATCTAAGCTTGCCCTAATCACATGATATTCCTCTATTAAATAAGATCCGCCAATATTTTTTCTATAGTTTGTATCCAAAGCCACTACTAATTGATTCAAAGTCTCATAACTCTTACTTACGAAAACATAGCACGACACTAATAAAAGTAATATCATCAATATGATTTGCGTAAATCGATTTCTAAATATTTCTGGAAGATATTTAAAATGATTTGATTGATCGACAATTATGTATCGAGAATCATCACTATAAAGCAGTTGTACACGATCTGATTCATTCATTGTTGCCAAAACGGACGCTTTAAAAGCTTCATATTGGTAGTTCATTATAAGATTTCCTCGCCACTCTCCTTTAGAATTTATAACATTTTTGCTAAATGTTACATATTCAACGTCCAGAGTGGGATCTTGTTTGGGCTCAGAAATACTGATTTCATCCGATTTTGATGAATTGATTTTTAAATCTTCATCTTCTACTGTATAATGAACACTCAATATATTAGAATCTGAACTCACAAGTGCCTCTAAAAACAACTTATTTTCATGTTCATCCTGTATTAGATTGCTTTCTTGATGTTTTATGAGGATATCTGATAAAAGCTCTAATTCATCCAATATAACCTTTATAGGCGTATTTCTTACGTCTAATGGCACTGACTCTTTATCTTCAATCACATGACTCACATCACAAAAAACGCTAAAGAACGCTATATTGGCGCCTAATAGCACAAACACTAACAACGCTATATATTTTATTAAAAAATGTAGTGTTGATCTTTTTATCGAATCTCTTTTATGATTCACTCAAATTCCCCACGATCTGATCCATTGATGTATTAAGTAAATTATATTAGAAAAAGCATTAAAAATAAAGCAGAATACCACCTTTGAAGTTAAACATCCCTGAAAACCCTATCCACTCAATTTGATTTGATTTGCATAACAAATTTTAGATACTAAAAAAAGTTGTCTATAAGACAACTCTTTCTTATGTAAGCCGTGCATCCAACTTCGAAATACTACTACGGACGTTACCACAACAGTTAGCTCAAACCAGGAACCCCTGCGGCACATAAACTTTCTCACTTACCGCTGCTTCCTTCCAGATCTGACGGAGTTCATAAGTGTCTATTGCGCAGGACCCAATTATCAACACCACTTTTCATGGGCAGACTCAACAATGGTATCCCTTAGATGGACTTCAATCTTGCTACAGCGGATTGCAAGTTACAAGGCACCGCTACCTCCCCATCTAGCACGGCATATATTTTATTGGCGGAGAGAGCGGGACTCGAACCCGCGGGGCCATGACAGCCTTACACGCTTTCCAGGCGTGCCCCTTAGCCAACTCGGACATCTCTCCACTATCTTAACCTTTTAAAAAAACGCTTCATTACGTCCGAGCATTCTCGACTTAATACGCCTTCAACGATCTGACAATAATGATTCAATCCTTGAAAATCAAATAAGTTGAATACTGAACCACAAGCGCCCCCTTTAGGGTCTCTTGAACCAAAGTAAACCGTCTTAATTCTGGACTGATAAATAGCCCCAACACACATAGGGCAGGGCTCAATTGTAACATATAGCACACAGTCTGTCAATCTCCAATGCCCCATATTTTGACACGCGTCTTGTATCGCATTGATCTCAGCATGAGCAATGGCACTTTCGGATAATTCCCTTGTATTATGCCCTTTTCCAATCACCTTTCCATTTTTTACAATGACTGCACCTATCGGCACTTCTCCAAGATCAAAAGCTTTCTCAGCTTCAACTAGCGCTAACTTCATAAAACGACAATGCATTGTTTCATCCACAACAATATCTCTCCTCTGTTATAATTTACTGCATACCACTGTAAAGGTCTTAGGAATTCCCTGATCAAATACTTCTGAGGATAAATTTTGTTCTTCTTTGAGTTCATTGATCAAAAATCCAGCTTGTGCAAGTGCCGTTATCACTTCTCCTAGAGTCCATTTTCTGAGGCGGACTTTTTCAAGAACCACTTCATCTGAATACTTAGAAAAAGCCACTTCCTGCTCTTCCAATTCCGTACTAAAATAATTCCCTGTCACTTTATGTTTTCTAACTTTTGCAGTGGAACCTCTAGAGGTTATAAGTTTTGTCGACACAGGGTGAAAGTCTCTTAAAATAAATTTTCCATTTTGACCGAGTAATTTCAAAGCCATTTGAAAAAAAGGTTTTAAATCTTGAAAATAATGGATGATCCCCATCTCCGCGAACACAATATCCGCTGTACCCTCATATTTTTCAAGGTCTACTTTGAGTACGTCACCTATTATATACTCGATCTCACAGTCACATGCCTCTGCCAGTTCCGTAGCGTACTGTTTATTACCTGGAGAAATATCAATCACAGTGACATGCGCACCTAATAAACTTAAAGCGACCGCTTTCTGCCCCATAGAACCCATCAAATTAACAATCTTCTTCTCCCTTACATTTTCAAAGTAAGGATAGATCGGGTGCAAAATCTTTTCTGGTGACTTCATAATTTTTTGTGCAGCTTCAGTCGGTACACCGTATTTATTGACATAAGCATTATATGTCTCTTTTTGCCATAAGGCATTATTTATATCTTCATTGCTTTCGGATTTCATCGTTACCTCCAATTGCTCTGGATGTTAAATCAAAACTAACAATCTATAACAAACCCCTGTGACCTACTGATCACAAGGGTTCTAATGTCGTGGCGCACCCGAGAAGATTTGAACTTCCGACCTACCGCTTAGGAGGCGGTTGCTCTATCCACTGAGCTACGAGTGCATTTATTTTCCATTGATGTTCTTTATAACATAATCTCTAAAATATATTTCCACATAATCATTTTTTTGACGTTCTTCTTTTTTAACAGAAATAGGATTTGAAGAACCCGCATTTATAGTCACAAATTTGCTTTGATCCAAACCATTTGCGGTCATGATCGTGTACACTGCTTTAACTCTATTAGAAGATAATTCAACTTCCATAGCGGTATTCATAAAATTAGGGTATCCATCAGCGTGACCTTCTATGACAATTGACTCATCAGGATATGCTTTTACCACATCTATAAAAGATTCTAAGGATGCTTTGGCTTCATCGCTAACTGCAAATGACTGAAAATCAAAATAAATGTTTATATGTGCTTCTTTCAAGATTTTTAGATCTTCTATTGAGTACGTTCCGTTTCCATCACGCTCAGGACCCTCTGTTACTTCAGTGTCCTGTTCTTCAATAGGATCATCAATAGTATTTTGAGTAGGTATGTCTTCTGGTACATCTTCTGGTATTTTTTCTGGAACATCTTCTGGTACATCTTCTGGTTCGGTTTTTTCTACACCATTTGCTAAATCTATCGGCTCATCTACATTATCTAAGTTCGTATGAGCAACCGGTTCGGGTTGATCCGCTACGTAACCAAAAATATAACTACTACTTATAATAACGATTGTCAGTAAAGAAATCAAGTAAATTCCAATTATTATTTTACCTTTTTGAGTGTATTTTTTAGGAAACATTGTACCCTACTTCTTAGGCTTAACAAATTCAACAAGATTAATAATCTTCTGAATTTCATATTCAATTAAAGTATTTTGGTCTTCTTGGAATTTTTTTCTACTCTTATTGATTTCTTTTAAATCTTCAATCCGTTTTTCTAATTCTCTAATCGTTGCATCGTTTCTATTAAAAATTTCTTGAGTAGTAGAAACCGTTTCTTCCAGCACTGTATTAAGCGAATCAATTCTCTTATATGCATCGTTTAAAAGTTCGTCTAAACTTATATTAGAAACGTTCATTATATTTAAAACAGTTTCTCTTTTGAGATCCATTGGTAAATTTTCTGGAATTGCTTTTAAATAAACATCAGCCATAAAAATTGACTTTTTTAAATCTGTTTCTAAATGAGAATTTCTGTAAATCTCATCAATTGTCAACATTTTATTTTTTTCATAAGCATTGATCAACAAGTCGAGTTTGTCACCAATATCTTTTGGAATATCGTTCATTTTCCCAGCTTTTTCTCTTTCCAAATCTTTTTCTTTAAATCTTGCACTTTCTTTTTCAATACGAACAGCAGCCTCATCAACTGATGCTGATACTAAATGTGATAAATCAGGGATATTTTCTAAATCTGGAACCTGATTTACATCTAATTCAGGTTCTTTGGATTCTTCTATCATTTCGAATTTTGATTCATCGCCTTCCGCTGAGTTTGTTTCCACAAGTCCCATTCTTTCAAATAACGTTTTTTTAGGTACCACGTCAATGCCCTCCCTATACTTATAATTCATTTAGTCTACTTTCCAAATATTGAATTTTGCCTCTATTACTCTTTAGTATACTCTTATAAGATTCAATAATTTCATCTTTTCGATTGATTTGAAGCTTTTTAATCTCAATTTGATGACTCAAGAGATCAATGACTTCATTTAAATCTTCTAAGCTATTTCTCTTAAACTCAGCTAAATCAGTATCTTCATTTAGTAAATAGGGTGTTATAACTTCAATACTATCTTTTATAATTTGAACACCTTCATCATCAATATAAGTAATGTTACTTCTCGTATGAATATGAGCTTTCAACACTTTTTTATTCTTATTTATTTTTTTGTAGATCGTCACTTTACTGACACCTAGCATTCGAGCTACTTCAATCACTCTATACATATTACTCAACTGACCTTTCAAGCTTTTTTAGTAAACCATACTGTAATTTGCTGATCACGTCTAGATCTTCTAACAGTTTAAACTGATATTTTGCCATCAATTCATCTTTAATTTCTAATTCTTGATCTAAATTTGTCAATTCATCTGTTATTATCTCTAGCTTCCTTCTCAAGATATCATACTCTTTATCTTGCCTAGACTTTATTTTGTTTTGCTTTACATCTTTAATATGATCCATATCATCTGAAGTAGAACTCTGGTTCAGATCCAAACTTGTGTGAAATAATGTCTTTAATATCTCTAATCCCCGTTCATCAAAGTAAGTAACACCATCTTGCTTTGAAATATTAGGATCAAGTAAAGCTTTATGTGTGATCATTTTTTCAAATATTTCCACTTTCTCAACACCAATTATATCTGCTGCTTCACTGACTTTATACATTAATTCACCTCCTTCAGTTTACTGTTAATTAACTGTTAATCATATAATTCGCTTATTAACTGACTTCACATGCATATATTAATTTTACATAATTAAATTCATAATTACAATTCATTTTTTATATATCTTTTTTTTATATGTATCAGTTTATTTTCAGTGTATTAAGCTTAAAACAGTAAGTACTCACACATTTTATTTTCGAATTTTTAAACTGTAAACCTGTTTACATTTATCATCTAAATCTTTATTTTTCAATATCTTGATCCTTTTTATATTTTTAAAATGCAGTTTAATTTTTTAGAACTTATTTTAATTGGGACAGCGTCATACAACTTTCACGCCTATTGTCTTCATAATTTGATATGTATACAAAACTGAGAAAGGTTGAAAGCGTTTCAATACAGAACGTTCTCAACCTATGTTTTATAATGAGATTTTATTTTTTTTTGATTTTTGTTTCAATTTGATACTTTTCGAGTTTACGATATAAAGTACTTCTTCCAATTCCAATGATTTCTGCTGCCAGTGTAAGATTATAATCTACTTTAGTGAGCACTTTCTGAATATACTTGGCCTCCATTTCATCTAAGCTCAGAAGATTCTCATCTTGAAGATGTGACAAGTGTTCCACACTGTAAACACTTACATTTCTATTATTTAGCTCTGATAATTGAACATCTAGAACAATTTCTTTAAAGTTCTTCATTTCACTTTTATTTATGAGTTTATCAATATACTCTGGTGTACAATTTACGTCATTGTTATCAATGATCTTTTTAACCAGTTTACAATAGTCATCTGTGAAATCGTAAAGATTCTTAAGCACAATTGAATTTTGTTTAATTCTTGATAGCAATCTTTGATTTATATTGAGTTCAGCAAGCGCATTAACCGATGTGTAAACTGTTGTCAAGATTATATTATAGCATTTGAAATCACTATATTTATATCCTAAGTTTGCAATTATTTTTTCTTCAGTGTAAACGATTAACAATGCAATACTTTTTGAATCTAGCAATTCAAAATTTTCTATTATGACCGTATCAAATTGATACAATCCTGTTAAAAGTTCATCATATCTAGCCTTTCTAGGAATGTCCACTACATTTATTAATATTCTAGATTTTGAAATTTGCTCTGCTAAATAAAGTGCTAAAGTTGTCTTCCCACTTCCTTTAGACCCCATGATAAAGATGGGCATTCTATATTCCAAGAGTCTTTTAATATTCATTTCAAAATTAGCCAAATAGGATTCTGGATATGCAAACAATTTATCTACTCTATAATTCGTTTTATTTTCTTTGTGCACAATAAGTTTAGAATCTATTTTCATTTTTTTAAGTGATTCTTGAAATCGATGCACATCATATTCTGACAAATTGACATCACTGATGATCATACAGACACCATAAAAAATATCTTTTAATGAGATCGGCATTGCCACCGTATATAAATTGCTAAAGACATTTAAATAGTGCTCTTCTAAAGACACTTTCGTATATTTTTCTGTTCTCAATGAAATCGCAGCAGCATTGGTTCCAATCAAAGTTTCATCTACATGATTGATCACATCATACACATCATGAATTATATTCTTGAATAGGACATCACCATTGGTATCACAAATCAGGTAATCGTAGTTATGATCTACAAGCCTAGATATATTTTCTATCATCTCATTACTCATAGTGGTTTCTAATGAGTCCTTTTGACTTTTAGATCTTATTGGCTCATCCGAATTTAGATGTGTGATAAAACATCTATACCATGATTTTGAAATTTCTTCGTTGACTATTTTTTTATTTAAACGGCCTGTCTTTATAAAATGCATTTTTGCTTCTTTTACTTGAATATTATACATATCACTTCCTCAACTTAATCACATGTGGTTTAAACCTCTAAATTTTCGCTATATCACGTTTTATCCGTATATCGATATTTTATATAAAAAATATAATTTCTTTCTTTATAGAGTCATTGTTTTTAACATATATATCCATTTTAATAAAATTTCAATGCATTTTCGAGCATGGAAATTTTAGCTGGTGTTTTTCCAACTAAGTTACCATCTGCATTGATATAATACTGTCCTTTATCATCATGTATTTCAATATCTTTTCCTTTAAGATAACTCACTTCATTTACTTGATCCAATTTCCCACTGTAAATTTTAGAAAGTTCTTTTGCAAATAAAATTTTGCTAACTGCATTAACCATACAGATATCAAAGACACCATCTTGTGGCGAAGCATCTGGACAGACATTCATTCCACCACCAATATATTTTCCGTTTCCAACAGCAATCAAAATTAATGGTTTATCTATTTTTTGCTGATCTATATTTAGTAAAACTCTATTGGCTTTAAAAAACAAACCCGACTTCAAGGTGCTTAAAAAATAAGCTGTTGATCCTGGAATTATTTTTTTAAGTTTATCCGTATCTTTAATAATAGGACCATCAATTCCAAATGAACACACATTAATAAAATAGAACTGATTCACTTTCCCCACATCAATGAGCAATGACTCTTCATTTTCTATTCTAGATAATATGGAATCAATATCTGCTGGTCTATCAAAACATCGAACAAAATCATTTCCTGTTCCACATGGGATGATTCCCACTTTAATTTTATTTTCACTTTCATATTCAAGCCCATTGATTATTTCTGATAAAGTACCATCACCACCAACACCAATAAATTCTTCATACCCATCCGCATAATAGGATTTAACAATTTCAGTTATATTGCCTTTGTATCTTGAAACTTGAATGCTGTATTTTATATTTATCATTTTATCTAATTTTGCTTTAATGGTCGGTAGTAGCTTAATTGTATTACCTCTACCAGCGACAGGATTTATAATAAAGACAATTTTTCTTTCTTTCACCATGCAAACCTCAATCTAAGTTTTATTTACGTCTTCTTATATTATACTCTATTTTCACTTTTTTTGTATTAACTATATTCATGCCATGAAGTATAACTCTTATCCTAATTGTAATTTTGATGTGCTTTTTAATTATGAACTATGATCAACCCAATAGAATTGATTTACTTCATATTTTTTTCATTTTTATTTCATATAAACTTAATTTCGATTTTTAAAGTGTTGATATTTCAACGGTTTGAACGCGTATCGCTTTCTTAGTTAATTGTAACGTCTCTTTTCGCTCCCCTTGATACAGTTGTCGTCGCGTCTTTAAAACATCTCACAGCTCAAATTTAAGCCATCCAGAGTGCGTTATATTAAAAGAAGCCTGAAATCGGCATTGTTTCACGTGAAACATCCTATTTCAAGCTTCATTATTATACCCCTTGGGGAGATGTCCCCCACTTCTCAAAGTGGGGGTTCATATTCCTAATTCAGTGGGAGTCCAAACTCCCACTGAATACAATCCGATAGGATTGCAAGGGTTACGAAGGTAGCGAAGCGGACTGAGTATATGTTTTGATTCCTTGGGGAGATGTCCCCCACTTCTCAAAGTGGGGGACATCTTCCTAATTCAGTGGGAGTCCAAACTCCCACTGAATACAATCCGATAGGATTGCAAGGGTTACGAAGGTAGCGAAGTGGACTGAGTATAAGCTTTGATTATTAGCTAAAGGGTTTAAATAAATATTCAATTCCATTACGTAGAACATTTCAAATAGAGATTATCCAATAAGAATTTCAATGTTTCACGTGAAACTATTTTTGATTTATTAATTCCAAAATTCTATTCAGATCATCAATGTTGTAAAAGTCTATCAGTATTTTTCCTCTTCCATTAGATTCTTTAATAGTTACCTTTGTTCCAATCGAAACCGCTAACTCTTCTTCAATGTTGATGATTTCAGGTAATTTTTTATTGGGTTTATGTGTCCGTTGCAAAGGTTGTTTATTAAAAAAAAGATCATAATGCTTTACAAGTTCCTCAGTTTTTCTGACACTTAAACCTTCTTTAACGATATATTCATAAGCAATTCTACGCTTTTTATCCGTGTCAAGGGATAACAGTGAACGCCCATGTCCATTTGTAATCGTATTATCTGCTATTCCCAGTTGAATAAATTCTTCGAGTTTTAAAAGTCTAATTGTATTCGTAATATAAGATCTACTCTTTCCAACAATTTTACTTAAACTCTCTTGTGTAATTTTAAATTCATCAATTAACTTGTGATAAGCAACAGCTTCCTCAATAGCATTTAAATCCTCACGTTGAATGTTCTCCACTAGAGATAATTGAGCAACCGTGAACTCATCAACATCCTTTATAATAGAAGGAATCTTTTTTAATCCAACCTCTTTACAAGCTCTCCACCGTCTTTCACCTGCAATGATTTCATAGTAGCTACCTTTCCTCTTAAGAACAATAGGTTGTAATAATCCCAATTCCTTTATAGAATCGCCCAATGCTATAATTTTGGAATCGTCAAAATCTTTTCTGGGTTGATCTCTGTTAGGGATAATTAGATTTATATCAATTTGATCGATCATCTCCCCATCTTCATTAATTTTTGATTTTTTCTCTACTGTAATATCGTTAGGTATTAAAGCGCCAAGCCCTCTCCCCAATCCACTCTTCTTATTCATATCTTGACTCCTCAAGTTCAATAAACTCTACAGCTAAATCCATATAGGCCTCAGATCCTTTAGATTTAGAATCATAATGCATAATAGGCAAACCAAAACTAGGTGCCTCAGCCAATCTGATATTTCTCGGTATAATAGTAGAATAAACCAACGCCTTAAAATGCTTCTTTACTTCTTCAACAACTTGAATTGATAAATTTGTTCTACCATCAAACATACTTAAGAGAACACCCTGTATTTCAATTTCAGGATTAATACTCTGCTTTATCAAATTAAAAGTATTTAAAAGTTGACTAACACCTTCAAGTGCATAATATTCACACTGAATAGGGATCACAACACTATCTACAGCTACAAGTGCATTTATCGTCAGCATCCCTAACGAAGGTGGGCAATCAATAATAAGATAATCATAAGATTCTTTTACTTCACTCAAGCATCTCTTTAATAATGTTTCTCTATTATCAAGTTCAATAATCTCTATTTCAGCACCTGCTAGGTCCACACTTCCTGGCAAAATCGATAAATTATCAAATTTAGTTTGTACGATTGCTGATTTGATTGGAACATTATTAATCAGAACCTCATAAATGGAGTATTCCACATTATACTTATCTACACCCACACCACTCGTTAAGTTTCCTTGTGGGTCATTGTCAATGAGTAATACACTACGTCCTAATTGTGCAAGACCTGCTGCCAAATTTACAGCCGTTGTTGTTTTACCAACACCACCTTTTTGATTGAATATAGCAATCGATTTTCCCATGTATTCCTCCTATTTAAGATACTATATTCATTATACTAAAAAAACATAAAATAAAAAAGAAATAAGAATCCAATATTCAAGATTGGGCTCTTATTTCTTTTAAAGCAAGCAATATAAATTTAAACTAAAATTATTAATTGTCATATTTAAATCAATTCGTTAATTAAAGGGGATTTTTTTTAGGCACGCCTGGTTTTCTAGGATATTTCTTTTCGATTTTACCTCTCTTTTGAATAATTAAAAGATCTCTTTCACCATAGCCATCTGGTAATATGACTTTTTGAACCTCTACTAATTCAGATTTCATACATTGAAATGCATTTTGTGCATCATCTAATTCCGTTTTAGTTTTAATACTCTTATAGGCGATAAAATAACCATTTATTTTTACAAAGGGCATCACAAGTTCCAGCAGCAATCTAAGCTCTGCAACCGCTCTCGAAACAGCTATATCATACCCTTCTCTGTATTGGCTATCCTGACCAAAATCCTCAGCTCTTCCATGGATAAAAGCGCAATGATCTAATTCAAGTACCTGTACCAATTGATTCAAAAAAGTAATTCTTTTATTCAATGAATCAAGTCCCGTTACTTTTATACTCGGTTCTAATATTTTAATGGGAATAGAAGGAAATCCAGCACCAATTCCAATATCAATAATAGTTTTATGAGCCACTTCAACCCCACTATTTTTAATGAGCATAGAGTCTAAAAAATGCTTGATAAATACATCTTTGCGCTCTGTAATTGCAGTTAAATTATATTTCTCATTTTCATCTATTAAGAAAGAATAGTATTTTTCGAGTTTATCATACTGTGACATTGAAAGCGCTATATTCATAGATTCAAATAAATTATTCATCATTTATTTTTTCTCCTCTGTTGCTCTAAATAGACAAGTAACACAGATATATCAGATGGCGATACACCCGATATTCTTGATGCTTGACCTATTGAATCAGGCTTTATTTTCATCAATTTTTGTCTCGCTTCTAATCTCAAACTCTCTATTTCATTATAATTAATATTATAAGATAATTTTTTTTCTTCAAGTGCTTTAAATTTTTCAATTTGTTGCATTTGTTTTTTGATATAGCCTTCATATTTGACGGAAACTTCTATTTGTTTTATAACATCTTTTGTCAGTTCATTGGGTCTCGTTTCATCAACAGCTATAAGATGCTTATAAAAAACTTCAGGTCTTCTTAAAATATCTATCAATTTAGTACCTTGTGTTACAGGACTGCTCTCAATAGACGCTAAAGCGTTGTTTAAAGACTCCATTTTTAAATTTACCGATTGAATGCGCATATATTCTTTATCAATCATCTCTAATTTCTTTTGAAATCTTAAATAGCGATCTTCTTTTACAAGTCCAATATCATAGCCTTTTTGCGTTAATCTCAAATCTGCATTATCTTGTCTTAAGACCAATCTATACTCTGCCCTTGAAGTCATCATCCTATAGGGCTCATCAGTCCCCTTAGTGACAAGATCATCTATCAGTACACCAATATAAGCTTCTGATCTATCCAGTATAAGCGGTTCTTCACCCTTGAACTTTAGCGCTGCATTAATGCCAGCAATTAACCCCTGCGCAGCAGCTTCTTCATAACCTGATGTCCCATTGAATTGACCCGCTGAAAAAAGACCCTTCACGGATTTAAGCTCTAAAGAAAGATTTAACATCAATGGATTTATGCAATCATACTCAATTGCATATGCCGGTCTCATAATTTCACATTGCGCCATACCCGGTATAGATCTCATAAAAGCTAATTGCACATCCTCTGATAAACTTGTAGACATGCCCTGAACATACATCTCATTAGTATCTCTACCTTCAGGTTCTATAAAGAGCTGATGTCTCGGTTTATCTGTAAATCTCTGTAATTTAGTTTCAATAGATGGACAATATCTTGGGCCAGTACCTTCAATGGCGCCAGTAAAAAGACCAGATTTATCCAAATTACTCAGTATAATCTCATGCGTCACATTATTTGTGTAGGTTAACCAACAAGGTAATTCATCAAGCCTTAATTCATCATTCATAAAAGAAAATAACTCATAGTCTTGATCACCCCATTGTACTTCCATTTTGTCAAAATTAAGAGACCTTTTATCCACACGAGCAGGTGTACCTGTTTTAAATCTTCTTAAGTCAAACTCATACTGATTTAAACTGTCCACTAATTCATAAGAACCTGAAAGTCCGTTTGGACCGCTTCGTAGTTCGGCATCACCTATAAAAATAGTACTTCCCAAATAAGTACCTGTAGAGAGTACCGCAACGTCACAAGTATATTTAGAACCTATGCTCGTAATAACGCCTTTGATCATATGATCTTCGATGATTAAAGAAGTCACTTCTGCCTGTTTCACATAGAGATTATTTGTGTTCTCAAGTACTTTTTTCATTTCAGTATGATACTGATGTTTATCCGCTTGGGCACGTAGTGAATGAACAGCAGGTCCTTTAGAACTATTGAGCATCTTACTTTGAACGAAAGATTTATCAATATTAAGACCCATTTCACCACCGAGTGCATCAATTTCTTTTACGAGATGTCCTTTCCCTGTGCCACCGATAGAAGGATTACAAGGCATCATCGCAATTGAATCTAAATTAATCGATAAAATCAAAGTCTTAACACCCATCCGAGCACTTGCGAGCGCAGCTTCACATCCTGCATGTCCTGCACCAATCACTATACATTCAAAATATCCTGCATCAAAAGTTCTAACCATTTTGATTCCTCTACTTTCCTAAACAAAAATTACTAAAAATCGTGTTCATTAAATCTTCCTCAACACTTTCCCCAGTGACATGCCCTAAATTTAAAATTGCATTTTTGACATCAACTTCAATAAAATCATAAGGCATTCCAGAGCGTACCGCACTTAAGGCTTCTAAAATATTCTTTTCTGCATCTTTGACCAGTTGAATATGCCGCGTATTGCTTATAATATCCGTATGATTCATATCCACTTCATTTCCAAATACCATGGTTTTGATTTCATTTTCTAAAGCTTCAATACCAAGATCGTTATGGACTGAAGCTTTTATAATCGCTTTATCCACCAACACCGCGTTAATATAGGCCATCTCTATTTTGCTTTCCAAATCCGTTTTATTGATAATCACAATGGCATGCTTGTTTTTTACAAGTTCCATGAGATCATGATCTTCCTTAGTCAACACTTCAGAAGCATCCAAAACAAAAATAATAAGGTCCGCTTCATTAAAATAATGCTTCGATTTTTGCACACCAATTTTTTCAACCACATCTTCTGTTTCTCTTATGCCAGCTGTATCAATCAATTTAATCGGTATACCCGAAATATTCATATATTCTTCAATAACATCTCTTGTGGTTCCTGGAATTTCAGTCACAATTGCCCTTGAATCCTTAAGTAAAGCATTCATCAAACTCGATTTTCCAACATTAGGTTTTCCAACGATAACTGTTTTTAAACCTTCTCTTATAATTTTACCAGACTTTGATTTCTCAATAAGCACACTCAAATGCTCTTTTAAATCAGTAAGCGTAGATTCAATCTTAGAATACGTAATTTCTTCAATATCTTCTTCAGGATAATCTATAGAAACTTCAATTTCAGCCATTAAGGCAATCAAAATATCTCGATATTTCGTAATCTTTTCAGACAGATGTCCCTTGAGCTGATGCATTGCAATATCAAATCCAATTTCAGTTTTTGCGCTGATGAGATCCATTACCGACTCAGCTTGTGCAAGATCAATTCTGCCGTTCAAAAAAGCACGTTTTGTAAATTCACCTTTATCAGCAATTCTTGCCCCTTTTGTTAAAATTAATGCAAGAATTTCTCTAAGTGGCATCAGTCCCCCATGACAATTGATCTCAACGATATCTTCCATCGTATAAGAACCGCTTGAAGGTAATTTAACAACCATCACTTCATCCATTATTTTTTCATCACTTACGATATGTCCATAATACATTTTTCTATTTTCTAAAATGCCACTAGAACTTCTAATAGGTTTAAAAATTTCAGATAATATTGGAAAGGCATCCGGACCACTTATACGCACAATACCAATAGCACCTTCTCCTATCGGTGTTGAAATAGCTGTAATTGTATCAAATAACAATTTAATCACTCCTAAATTACAAATTAAAATATAACCCAGTGGTTAACTGGGTTATTGGATTAGTTAGCTCTATTCTTTTTATAATCGTAATATATAACGACTTTTCTAAAAGGCTCATCACCCTCCGATTTTGTACTGACAAAAGGATTGTTTTGAAGTGCCGAATGAATAATACGTCTTTCATAAGGATTCATTGGTTCTAAAATAACATTCTTTCTAGATTTTTTAACCTTAAAAGCAAGTTTTCCAGCTAAATTTTCAAGTGTCTCTTTTCGCTTCATTCTATAATTTTCTGTATCCAGTACAACTCTTACATATTCATCACGATTTTTATTGACCACTAAGCTGATAAGATATTGCAAAGAATCAAGTGTTTGACCTCTTTTTCCAATTAAAATGGCCATATCCTCACCAGCCATATTAATAGAAAGATTATCATCAAATAATTCAGCACTAATACTTGCTGAAATATTCATCTCTCTTAACAAACTCGCTAAAAACGTCTGTGCTATATCAGCAGCATTGTGCTTTTTACTCACTTTAATTTTAGTTTCCTTAGCACCAAAACCTAAAAAGCCTTTAGAACCTTCTTCAATAATTTCGTATTCAACTTCATCTCGGCTGGCATCAAGTTCAATTAATGCTAGTCTTAGTGCTTCTTCAACACTCTTACCATATTTTTCGACAAATTTCATGTACTATGCATCCCCCTTAACTTGTCTATTCATAATATATTGTTGACCAATTTGGAATAAATTACCAATCGTCCAATATAAAATCAGACCAGCGGACAAATTTTTACCCCAAAATAGAATCATTACTGGGAAAATGGTTTGCATTACTTTCATTTGAGTATTTGCAGCACCATTTGCAGCAGGTGCAGTGCTCATTGTTGCCATTTGAAAATAAGTTAATGCTGCCGAAGTTATAGGTAAAAGTCCTGGTAATGCAATTAACCAATCCGGACCATTTGGCACAATATTTCCAATTAAATCAGGCAACGCTAAATTTGGAACCCATAAAAATGCATCTTGTGTTGCACTGATCAGCAATTCTGGGTTTCCGGCAAAAACATACAACTCCGGTTGTCTTAAAGCAGTAAAAAGACCAATAATAACTGGAAACTGAATTAAGATCGGCAAACAACCACTTAATGGATTATAATTATGTTCTTTATAAAGTTCCATTGTAAGTTGTTGTATTTTTTCTTGATTGCCTTTGTATTTCTCTTGAATTTCTTTTATCTTAGGTTGAATTGCTGCCATTTCCTTCGAAGATTTTAACTGCTTGATCGTAAGTGGCAACAAAATCAATTTTGTTATCAATGTAAATATGATGATTGCAATACCATAATCTTGTACTAAATTAAAAATTAACCCCAATAAGTAACCAAAAATTTGCGCAAATATCGTCAATGAATTCTCCTCCTATTTACTATTCTAATGGATCATACCCACCTGGATGAAAAGGATGACATTTTGAAATTCTTTTCACACTAAGGAAGCCACCCTTAATTGCCCCATATTTTTCTATTGCCTCAACTGAATATTGAGAACAAGTAGGAAGAAATCTACAATTACTACCTAATAGAGGGGATATAAACTTTTGATATAATTTTATCATAAATATCATAACATATTTCATTTTAATCACGCTTACTAATCATTTTATTTAATAAAAATTTCATAGATTTTTCAATTTTAGCATAATCTGCATCATTTGATCTCACACGTGCTATAAAAACTATATCATAATTGCCATTACTCAGATAATTCAAACGAAACGCTTCTCTGATCAATCTCTTTATTCTATTGCGTCTAACACTGTTCCCAACTTTTTTACTTACCGATAAACCTACACGTGTAAATCCGAGTTTGTTAGGTAGAATATACATCACCAAATACTTATCTGCAAAAGATTTTCCTCTTTTATATACCTTACTGAACTCTGAAGGTTTCTTCAAACTTTCATAAGTCATAAGACCTCCAACTTAAATCCTATAAACGAGCGACACTCGCTTTTCTAAACTAAAAGTGAAAATTACATTGCAAAAAAAGACCACTGACTGCGGTCTTTTCATCCATTAAGCAGATAATTTTTTTCTACCTTTTCTTCTTCTTGATTTAAGAATATTTCTACCTGAGCTTGATTTCATTCTCTTTCTAAATCCATGCTCAACTTTTCTTTGTCTCTTCTTAGGTTGAAAAGTTTGCTTCATTATCAGACACCTCCTTAATTGTGAACAAATTATATATGTTAACAAATTTTCTACACAAGTCCGCTAAAATATTATAACTTGAAGGGCTTCACCTGTCAAGTTATAACATCAAGTAATTCATATTATACCGGATGAAACCGTTTTCTACTATATATAGTAATGCATGCTGAAGCAATAAACTTATGTGGTATATTCTAAAAAATGTTGTGGAGAAAAAAATAGACTTATCCACAATATATTTTGCAAAATTATTTTTAGAATTCATCAAAAAGATATCCACATGTTTAAAATCATAAATAAATTAATATTTTTTGTGGATAAGTTTGAAAAAAGCCTTAATCTTTGGTAAAATAATTTGTACTAACAATTTACCGTTTTCTTTGAGATGAAGTTGTGGATAAGTATGATATGTTGATTATTTATCGATTTTTTTTTGACTTTTTGCATATTCCACTGTTGATACTGTTGATAAACTAGGCTATTTTCTGTTGATAAGTCTATTTTGATCGTATTTATCCACAATTTTATACATTAGAAATTCGTAATGCCACTTTTTAAACTATCAACAATATTAACATTTATTTGTGGATAACTATCAGCAATTAGGAGGATAACACATGGATAATTACTTGCAGACCATTTGGGATCAAGCCAGGGAAATTATGAGAAATGAATTAATGACCGTTAGTTTCAATACTTGGATTGAAACAATCGATCCAGTCACCATCGAGGGCAGTACGATTATATTGCAAACTTTAAGTGTTTTAAATAGAAGTGTTTTAGAAACAAGATACAATGATTTGATTAAAAATACAATCAAACATGTGACGAATCAAGATTTTGTTGTAAAATACATCATTCCTGAAGAAAATACACTTGATAAGAATAAAGCTGCAATGGCACAAGAAGTCAACGATATCTTAGAGTCTACAAATTTAAATCCAAGATATGTTTTTAATGAATTTGTCGTTGGCAACAGCAATCGATTTGCACACGCTGCATCTCTTGCAGTTGCAGAATCTCCAGCAAGAGCTTATAACCCACTTTTTATATATGGAGGCGTTGGTCTTGGTAAAACACATTTAATGCATGCCATTGGACACTACATTCTGTCCCAAAATAAAAATGCCAAAATCTACTATGTCTCAAGTGAAAAATTTACAAATGAACTCATCAATTCTATTAAAGATGATAAGAATGAAGAATTCAGAAATAAATACAGAACTGTTGATGTTCTACTCGTGGATGATATTCAATTTATTGCAGGTAAGGAACGTACTCAAGAAGAGTTTTTCCATACATTTAACGCACTTTATGAAGATAATAAGCAAATCATCGTTTCATCTGATAGACCCCCTAAAGAAATTCCCACACTTGAAGATCGATTGAGATCGCGTTTTGAATGGGGTTTAATATCAGATATTCAAGCACCAGATTTTGAAACGAGAATCGCTATATTGAGGAAAAAATCTGAAAGAGATCGCGCAGATGTTCCAAATGAAGTCTTTGAATTTATTGCTTCCAAAATAAAATCTAATATTAGAGAACTTGAAGGTGCTTTAAACAGAGTTGTTGCATATTCCACACTTACAAAGAGAGAAGTTGACATTTCACTTGCCAATGAAGCACTTAAAGATCTAATTGCTTCCTCTAAAGCCAGAAAAATTGATGTTGATTTGATTAAAGCGACTGTGGCTGAATACTTTAATATGAAGATAGATGATTTTGAATCCAAAAAAAGAACACGCCAAATTGCATACCCTAGACAAATAGCGATGTACATTTCAAGAGAACTTACGGATCTTTCATTACCAAAGATTGGTGAAGAGTTTGGTGGTCGTGATCATACAACCGTTATTCATGCTTGCGAAAAAATAAACAACGATATGAGCAATGATTTTGACTTAAAACATCGAATAGAGGGCATTATTAAAGAAATTAAAGGGGATTGATACCCCTGTGTACATGTGTATAACTTTTTTGTGCATAACTTATTTTTTTTTCGCTTTTATGCACAGTGGACAACTTAGCCAGTTTACCTCTTTTTATACACAGGCTAACCAGAGTGATTTTGGCTCTATTGCATGTCTAGAAGTGGTTTTCCACAAATCAACAGCCCCTATTACTATTACTAGTAAAATAATTATCTAATTTATATTTATAAAAGGAGGATCACCCATGAAATTTTCATGTAATCAGCAAGAATTATCAACAGCTATTAATTTAGTTTCAAAAGCTGTTTCTAGCAAGACAACTTTACCTATATTATCTGGTATCTTTTTTGAAACTGTAGGTGATCAATTAAGAATAATTGGAAACGATTTAAATCTAAGCATAGAAACATTTATGAATGTAACGGTTTATGAAGAGGGGAATATTGTAATTCCATCTAGACTACTAACTGAACTTATTAAAAAATTACCGAATAATACAATCGAAATTGAAGTAAGTGACAATAATGTGATCGCTATTAATTGTCTAGAGTCTAGTTTTAAAATAGTGGGTCTTCCTGGTAATGAGTATCCCGAACTCCCTAACATTGAAGATCAAAATTCTTTTGAAATTGATAAGGAACTTTTTTCAAATATGATCAAACAAACCAGTTTTGCTATTTCTCAAGATGAATCCAGACCGATACTTACAGGTGCTCTTCTTGAAATTGAAAACGGCAAATTTAATATGGTGGCATTAGATGGATTTAGAATGGCCATTAAACGCGCTAACATAAAAACAAATTTAAGCAACAAAGCAGTTGTACCCGGTAGAACTTTAAACGAAATCAATAAAATTATGATGCAGGTGGAATCCAAGGGTGATCTTAAAATTTCATTTGACGATAAACAAGTTTTATTTACTTTTGAATCCTTGAAAGTGTATTCAAGATTACTTGCAGGTGAATTTATTAATTACACTCAAATACTACCAAGTGATTTTAAATCGGTCGCTAAAGTGAATACAAATGAATTTTTAACATGTATTGATCGTTCTTTCCTAATGGCTAGAGAAAATAAAAATGTAGCCATCAAATTAGAAATAAAAGATGATCTTATTAAAATATCTTCTAGTTCTGAAATGGGAAGTTCTATGGAAAAACTCAATGTAGAACTAGAAGGTAATGATCTTGAAATTGGTTTTAATCCCAAATACCTCATTGATGCGCTCAAAGTAATCGATAGTGAAGAAATTTATTTGGAACTTATTAACAATGTAAGTCCATGTATTATTAGACCTATAGATCATGAAAGTTATACGTATTTAGTATTACCTTGTAGAATATCTAGATAAGGGTGGTCAAATGAAAAAAATAGAGATCAAAACGGATTTTATTAAACTAGATCAATTGCTTAAATATGCAGCTATTGTAGACTCAGGCGGTGTTTCTAAATTGTTAATTCAAGAAGGTTTTGTAAAAGTGAATGGTGAAGTCTGTATGATGCGCGGTAAAAAGATTCATGATCAAGATGAAGTAGAAGTGATTATACCTGATGAAATGGGTCACCCTCAGGAAAAATTTATATTAAAGGTCTTTAAAAACAAGTAGAGGTGCGCTATTGAAAATTAAGTCTATTGCGCTTAAAAATTTCAGAAACTATAATTATGTTAAATTAGGTTTTGATGAACATCTCAATATTATTGTGGGTGATAATGCTCAAGGCAAGACAAATTTACTGGAGGCATTATATGTATGTGGGTTTGGCAAGTCTTTTAGAACTTCTAAAGATTCTGATCTTGTCAATTTTAACGAAGAGATTACTTCTGTAAAAATTGAGATAGAACATGAAAATGGCTATGAAGAGGTCATTGAATACAGAATTAATCACAAAAACAAAAAAGAATTTTTAGTCAATGGTGTTAACATCACTAAAATTTCGGATTTGCTAGGAACGATTAATTTGGTCCTTTTTTATCCAGACGATTTAAAACTCATAAAAGATAGCCCAAGTGAGCGCAGAAAATTCATCAATAGAGAGCTTTCACATATCAGTAAAATTTACTGCCTTGATATCATCGAGTACAATCGAATTCTAATACAAAGAAATGAATTGCTAAAGAAAATATTTTATAAACCGGCCTATAAAGAGACTTTAGATATTTGGGATGAGCAATTAGCAGCTAAAGGGTCTAAGATCATTATGAAAAGAATGCATTTCATAGAAAGTCTTGGCGAGATCAGCAGAGAAATTCATAGTAATATAACAAATCATAGTGAAAATTTATCAATTAATTATATTACATCTGTTAAGAACCTAACAAATTATGATACAATAAAGGATGACTTAATAGCGGGATTTAAAAAAAATCAAGAGAGTGATATCAAAAGAGGTTTTACTTCTATTGGACCTCATCGAGATGACATAGATATAAAAATAAATGATATCAATATCAAATCTTTTGGTTCTCAAGGGCAACAGAGAACTGCGGCATTATCATTAAAGCTTTCAGAAATTGAAATTATCAAAAAGGAAGTGGGTGAGTATCCTATTTTACTACTTGATGATGTCATGAGTGAGCTCGATTATAAACGTCAAAAAGATCTCATATATACTTTAAAAAATGTTCAAACGATCATCACAACAACAGATGTAAAAAATCTATTAGATGATTATATAAATGCTTCTAAATTAATAAAAGTGAAAAATGGAAGTATTAAATGCTAGTAGGAGGTAGAAATGTCAAATCAAGAGTACAATGCTGATCAGATACAGGTACTTGAAGGACTCGAAGCGGTAAGAAAACGTCCAGGAATGTATATTGGATCTACAAGTTTAAGAGGTCTTCACCACTTGGTATATGAAATCATTGATAACAGTATTGATGAAGCTTTGGCGGGGTATTGTAATAAAATAAGTGTGTCAATAGAGCCTGATAATATCATTACTGTGGAAGATGATGGTAGAGGAATGCCTATAGATATGCATCACAAAATGGGTATACCTGCTGTGGAAGTTATTCATACGATTTTACATGCCGGTGGTAAATTTGGCGGTGGTGGATACAAGGTTTCAGGGGGGCTTCACGGTGTTGGTGCATCTGTTGTAAATGCACTTTCTGAATGGTTTCACGTTGAAGTAAAAAGAAATGGTCAAATCTACAAAATTGGCTTTGAAAGAGGTCACACAAACGAAAAACTTCATGTGATTGGTGAACTTGAAAACGATTCAATTACCGGGACGAAAACTTCTTTTAAAGCAGATTATCTCATATTTGAGGAAATAGATTATGACTTTACAGTACTTGAATCCAGAATAAGAGAATTGGCATTTTTAAATAAGGGTATAGAAATTTCAATTTCAGACAAGCGCGTTGGAAAAGAAAAAGTTTCTAAATTTTTCTATGAAGGCGGTATTAAGGAATTTGTTTCTTACTTGAACGTCAACAGAAATCCTATTCATGAAGATATCATATATGCTGAACAGACAAGTGAGGGTAGCACTGTTGAAATTGCAATGCAATATACAGATGGTTACTCAGAAAATCTGTTTACATTTGCCAATAATATCAGTACGCATGAAGGTGGTACGCATTTAGTTGGTTTTAAATCAGCGCTCACACGCGTTATAAACGATTATGGTAGACGTAAGGGTATCATTAAAGAAAAAGATGAAAATCTCACTGGAGAAGACGTTAGAGAGGGATTAACGGCTATTATTTCGGTTAAGATGGAGAATCCTCAATTTGAAGGACAAACTAAAACAAAACTCGGTAATAGTGAAATAAGAGGTATTGTAGAATCCATTTGTTCTGAAATGATTCAAGTTTTTCTGGAAGAGAATCCATCTCAAGCAAAAGTGGTTATAGATAAGTGTTTAACTTCTGCTAAGGCAAGAGAAGCGGCTAGAAAAGCGAGAGAACTAACCCGAAGAAAAGGGGCCCTCGATGGTCTCACTTTACCAGGTAAACTTGCGGATTGTTCAGAAAGAGATCCTTCTAAATGTGAAATTTACCTAGTGGAAGGGGACTCTGCAGGAGGCTCTGCAAAACTGGGAAGAGATCGTTCTATACAAGCGATCTTACCCCTTAGAGGTAAGATCATGAATGTTGAAAAATCTAACTTTTCCAGAATATTCAACTCAGCTGAAATCAGAGCGATGATCACAGCCTTTGGATGCGGCATAGGAGAAGATTTTGATATCGAAAAATTACGCTATGATAAAATATTTATTATGACGGATGCCGATGTCGATGGTGCACATATTAGAACCCTTATTTTGACATTCTTCTTTAGATTCATGAGACCATTAATTGAACAAGGACATGTTTACATTGCAATGCCACCACTTTTCAAGGTTAAGAAGAGTAAGAGTATTTATTATGTTTATTCAGATAAAGAACTTAATAAACTATTAAGTGAAATTGGTAGAACAGGAATTAGTATGCAAAGATATAAAGGTCTTGGTGAAATGAATGCTGAACAACTTTGGTCCACGACAATGGATCCATCAGTCAGAACCATTATGAATGTCAATATAGATGATGCAGTAGAAGCAGACTTAATATTCTCGACTTTGATGGGTGAAAAAGTAGAACCAAGAAGAGATTTTATCGAAGCAAATGCACGTTATGTTACGAATCTAGATGTCTAGGAGGAAATAGAAGTTGAGTGATTTTAAAAATGATGACGTCAATGATGAAATCAATGAAAGTATAAATGAATCTGAGACGATTATTCAAGTAGACATCATGGATGAAATGAAGAAATCGTATATGGATTACGCAATGAGTGTCATTGTCAGTAGAGCATTACCAGATGCAAGAGATGGTTTAAAACCTGTTCATAGACGTATTTTATATGCGATGAACGAAATTAATTTTACGCATGATAAACCACATCGTAAATCTGCGCGTATCGTTGGAGAAGTTATTGGTAAATACCATCCACATGGTGATTCATCGATTTATGGTGCTATGGTAAGATTTGCACAAGATTTTTCCATGAGATATCTACTTGTTGATGGTCAAGGTAACTTTGGTTCTATCGATGGCGATGGTGCAGCTGCCATGCGTTATACAGAAGCAAGAATGACACGTCTTTCTGGAGAACTTTTAAGAGATATAGAAAAAAATACAGTTGATTTTATGCCAAACTTTGATGAGACAGAAACACAACCGGTGGTATTACCGAGTCGTTTTCCTAATCTTCTTGTAAATGGTTCAAATGGTATCGCCGTTGGTATGGCCACTTCTATTCCACCCCATAATTTAGGTGAAGTTATAGATGCGGTTGTAAAAATGATGGATGATCCTGAAACAGATGTCTATGATCTTATGGAATGTGTTAAAGGACCTGATTTTCCAACCGGCGCTGAAATTATGGGTATTGAGGGCATTAAACGTGCATACAGAACGGGCAGAGGCAGAGTTATTCTCAGGTCAAAAGCTGAAATAGAAGAGATGAAAAATGGTAAGACACGTATAATTGTTTCAGAAATTCCTTATCAAGTTAATAAATCTAAAATGATTGAGGGGATTGCCGAACTTGTAAAATCCAAAAGACTTGAAGGCATTACGGATTTAAGAGATGAAAGTAATCGAAATGGTATTCGTGTCGTCATTGAACTTCGTCGAGATGTAAATGCTAATATCATGCTCAATCAGCTTTATAAAAATTCACAGCTTCAAGTTTCTTACAGTATTATTTTACTTGCGCTTGTGGGCGGCGAACCTAAAGTTATGAACTTAAGGGAAATAATTTCCGTTTATATTGATCACCAAATTGAAGTTGAAACAAGAAGAGTTGTTTTTGATCTTCAGAAGGCAAGAGATCGTGCTCATATCCTTGAAGGCCTTAGAACAGCCATTGATAACATTGATGAAGTCATTAGAATCATCAGATCTGCTTACAATGATGCTGAACAAAAATTGATGGAGCGCTTCAATCTATCAGAAATTCAATCGAAAACAATTGTAGACATGAGATTGAGAAGACTACAGGGACTTGAACGTGAAAAAATTGAAAATGAATATACTGAAATATTAAAAACAATTGATTATTTAATATCCTTATTAAATGACAAAGAATTGCTTTTAAGCATTATCAAAGAAGATTTATTGCGTATTAAAAAACAATATAACGATGAAAGAAGAACCGATATCAGCATTAATCCAGATGAAATTGATTACGAGGATCTCATTGAAGAAGATGAAGTCATTATCACTTTAACACACGCCGGTTATATCAAACGTGTTTCTACTGGGGAGTACGTTTCTCAAAAAAGAGGTGGTAGGGGTAAAACTGGATTGTCTACGAGAGAAGAGGATTTTGTCAAAGATATCTTTACAACTTCAACTCATGATTATTTATTGTTTTTTACTAATTTTGGTAAAGTTTACAGAATGAAAGCTTATAGAATTCCTGATGGTTCAAGAATTTCTAAAGGAACAGCCATTGTAAACTTATTACCACTTGAACCGGAAGAACGTGTTAATGCCATTGTGCCAATTAAAGATTTTGACAATGGTTATTTGACATTGTGTACAAAGCAAGGTGTCATAAAGAAAACGACGCTTGATCAATTTGATACATCTCGTAAAACGGGTTTGATTGCCATTAACCTCAACGAGGATGATCAGCTTATTTCTGTTAAACGTACAGATGGTAACAATGAAATGATCGTGATAACTGCCAAAGGAAAATCGATTAGATTTAGTGAAAATGATGTACGTCCGATGGGTAGAACTGCCACAGGTGTAAGAGCTATTAAACTTGCAAGCTATGATCATGTTATTGAAATGGATATTGTTACAGAAAATGGGAAAATGTTAATTGTTTCTGAAAATGGCTACGGTAAAAGAACACCACTGACAGAATATAGACAACAAACCAGAGGTGGAAAAGGCATTATCACTTATAACATTAATAGCAAGACGGGTAGTGTTATTGGCGCTAAAGTTGTTGAAGATTCAGATGATTTGATGATTATCAATGATAACGGTGTGCTCATTCGAATTAAAGTAGATGAAATTTCAGTAACGGGTAGAATTACATCCGGTGTTCGTCTGATGAAAGTTAATGATGAAACGAACTTAGTTTCAATTGCTTTAATAAAAGATGTTGATTCAGAGGATATTGCTTCTGAAGGATCAGAAAAGACATTGATAGAAAATACTTTAGGCGAAATTACTGAGACTGAAGAAGAATAGAATAAAATTAAAGAGCCAATCTCAAGTGAATTTTCAATTACTTGAAATTGGCTCTCTTTAATTACATATACATGACAGCATAGGTTGTGATGTAAAACAGATATTGGATCATTTCAAATACAAAGAAAAAGAAAAAGGCTGTAATGAAATGTGTTTGAGGTTTATTCTTAAGAAAAAGATGAATACATAATAAACTTATTCCAGTTGTAAAAATAAAAGTCAAACTCGATAAGAAAACTGAACTTAGATGGAATGGTGGCGTTCCCATTGAAGTATTTGAAAACAATAGTAAATCAAAATTTGAAAAAACATAATAAATTTTTACAAGCAAATAAGCCAATATAGCAGAATACAACATTTTAATAGGATTTCTTTCAACCCAATTCATTTTAATAATTGCGATTGGAATGACTACAAAAATGACTGGAAATAGTAATCCAATGATGACCATCCAAGAGGTCATAAGCGATGCTGGAATATAAGTCAAAGCACCAAAAAAGATATTTTGATAATCCGTTAGCGCTAATTTTGTACTTTGTTTAATGATGTTTGGTTCATTACTAGAAATATAAAGGACATTTTGGCCATGATCAATTTCATTTGTAATGAGATAATCCAATTTATCAACGGTAATAAATTTAAAGTTTGGCGCATAATTTTGAGACTTTGTTAAAATTTTAAAAGGCAATTGTTCAATTTCTTGACCTTTAGTAATGGGTCTTAAAAAAACATTTGTATATGTTTTAAACTGAGATCCTATTTCTAATTTACCAATAAAACTTTTGTCATTATAAGCAATGTAAACTTGATCATTGTAGCTTACAAATTGGGTATTCGGATCATAACTCATATTTGAAGAATCAACACTTTCTATAATATCTAATGTGTTTTTATCTACAATTAGATTCGTTTCAAAATTTTGTCCATATTTTGTATTTTTCAAAATCATACAATTGTAAAGGTGATCCTCTTTAATAAATAAATCTGTATCCAATGAAATAGTGCCTGAGATTGCATTTACTTTCTGCATATTCTCTTTATAAAAGAGCTCATCATGATTGATATCATAACGGTATAAGCTGAAATAGTAACCGCCTAAATTGTATTCAAGTAAATTGATAAAGAGTTTATTTTGATCCAATTGAAAATCAAATTGCTCGACTTTTGAATTCTCGCTTACAAAATTCAAATTTGTACCATTAAAAAAGTAAAAAGTATCATCAACATAAACAACCGCATTTTTTCCATCTAGCTTGACACTTTCAAAATGATTTGTGATTTCAGCTTGAGCATTTAATGTAAAATCACTTAGGTTAAAATTATATTGATTAAGTGTAGTCTCTGTTGCAATTAAAACAGTTAAGACATTTAAATTGATCTCAGTACTTATTTTTTTTACGTTGGTATTCAAATCATAAGTAAAAGATTTTTGTATTTCACCAGATAAATTTAGAATATTAAAATGCAACTTTTGCTTATCACTAAAAGTTAATAGAAGTTGATGGTCATAATCGACAACATCAAAAATGTCATCGTAATAGTTCTGAGTTTGGTCAGTAACATCGGATTGATATAATGTTATGTATTTTGACCAGTTTTCACTTGGTAATGTAACAAAATCAGCATAGAGTACAGATGATAAAAGTAATAATGCAATAAAAACACTCATAAACAATGCAAACTTCCAATTATACAGTTTTTTCATAAAGCGCCCCCTTTAAATGTGCAAAAAATGTTGTTATGTCATTATCTCTTTAATAATCAAAAATGTGAATATAAAAAGAATCAAAAAGATATTAACAAATATTAATAAATCAGATAAAATAGGAAATATCATAGAATCAGGTCAATAGAAATCATTTATTAGATCCATTGAGTGTTTACTCTAAATTAGTTTACAGTCTCCTGTTGCAGGAGAGTCAAATTAATTAGAAATAATTTTATTATAACGTAAAATTATTTTATATTCTAATTTTATATACGAAATACTTTAAAATCAAATGATGGTTTAAAATCAGAAATATAGTATAATAGAAATAGAGTTTATAATGATGAGCGATACAAGGGGGTTATTAGATGTCTTTAAGATTAAATACAAGTTTTAGTGATGAAAATAGTAGTTGGGAAGTCGAATTGATTGGAGAAGTGGATATTAACTCTAAATCAATGCTTAAAGAAGAATTAGTTCAACTCAATGAAAAGAGACAAGCAGATTTTATTTTTAAGTGTGAAAACCTAGATTACATTGATAGTACGGGATTAGGAGTTTTGATTAGTTTTTACAAAAATGTCAAAATGGGCAATAAATCTGTATATTTTGAAAAACTTAAGCCTAGCATATTTAAAATATTTTCGTTGACTGGCTTAGATAAGATTTTTTCTATTCGTCAATAAAAAGAAAAGGTGGATAAGTCGTATGAATGATACTGTAAATTTGTCTTTACCAAGTAAACCAGAGTATGTAAGTGTTGCACGTTTGACAGCGTCTTTTGTAGCAAATAAAATGGGATTTGATATAGAGGCTATTGAAGATATCAAATTAGCTGTTGGTGAAGCTTGTAATAATGCGGTTTTGCATTCTGGATCTAAAGATACTTATAATTTAGAGTTTAGACAAAATAATGAAACGCTATCTATTGAAATTAAAGATTTTGGAAATGGTTTTGATTTCAATAATTATCATGAGCCAATGTTAGAAGATCCACAAGAAAGTGGACTAGGACTTTTTATTATTAAAGCACTAATGGATGAAGTTAAAATTGATACAGAAGAAGGATTAGGAACTAAAATAATAATGAGTAAAATAGTGGAGTGATTTACTATTTGATTAGGGGCTGATGTTCATGAATAAAAAGCATATTATGAAGGAAAATGACTCTGCTTTAAAAAAGGATTTAAAAAGCATAGGGACTAAAGATCTGTTTGTTCTATATAGGGATGATAGGGACTTAGCAATAAGAAACGAACTCATAAAGCGTCATATGTATATCACTGAAATTTTGGCCAAAAAATATATCAATAAGGGTATTGAATATGAAGATATTTATCAAGTGGCTTCTCTGGGATTAATTTATGCAATAGAGCGATTTGATGTTGATAAGGGGTTTGAATTTTCTAGTTTTGCAACGCCGACAATCATTGGTGAAATTAAGAAATATTTTAGAGATAAAGGATGGTCTGTTAGAGTCCCTAGAAGAATCCAAGAATTATCTAAAAAGATTAACATGGCTAAAGCAAAATTACAACAGGATTTACAACGTATTCCTAAAGTCAGTGATATTGCAGTATACTTAAATGTATCCGAAGAGGAAGTTATTGAAGCTATGGAAGCTTCCCAAGTTTATACACCAAAATCGCTTGATGTGACTTATGATGCATCCGGAGATGATAAGGACATTCAACTTCAAGATATTATTGGTAGAGACGACAAGACTTTCGACACAATTGAAAATAAAGATTTTATAAATATGTGTTTGAAAAAATTAAATGAGGTCGAAATAAAAATTGTCAACGATCGATTTTTTGAAAATAAGACACAAATACAAGTAGCAGATGAATTAAATGTGTCCCAGATGACAGTATCTAGAATGGAAAAGAAAATTATTAAAAAATTTAGGAAAGAGCTTTCTAAATTGAATGAAATTTAGAAAATCGTAATAAAAAGCAAAATTGGGTAGAGGGTTGCTCAATTTTGGACATTCTAACGCTTAATTCATAAAAAAAACGGTCCAATTATCTTTTGATGATAGTTGAACCGTTTTTTTTATAAAAATGGAGTTTCAAAAACCATAATAGGTAAATTAAAAAGTTACAAAGCCAACTTGTTTTTTTACACGATCTAGGACTACCGTAGAGAGTTCAGTTGCACGGTCTCTGCCTTGCTTTAAGACGTCATAAACATCACCACTATCAATAATTTTTTGAAAGTCGGTTTGGACTTTATCAAGCTCACCTTGAACCACGTCTACCAAATCTTTTTTGAGTGAACCATAACCTTGACCTTCATACTTGGCAACAATTGCAGGAATGGATTCACCTGAAAATTGTGAATATATAGTCAAAAGATTGCTTACACCCGGTTTATGGATAAGATCGTATTGGATATTTGCTTCACTGTCTGTAGTAGATTTCATAATCGTTTTCTTAATTTTGCTTGGCGTTTCAAGTAGTGTAATCTTTGAATGTTCATTTGGATTACTTTTGCTCATTTTTTGTGTAGGATCATCAAAAGCCATGATGCGAGCACCATCTTCAACTTTAGCGATAATAGGTTCTGGTACTACAAAAGTATCTCCAAATCTATTGTTGAATCTAATAGCAATATCTCTCGTGAGTTCGAGGTGTTGCTTTTGGTCATTACCCACAGGCACATAATTGGTATCATATAGTAAAATATCAGAAGCCATTAACAAAGGATAAGTAAAGAGCCCTGTAGTAACGGCTTTTTTACCTTCGGATTTATCTTTAAATTGTGTCATACGATTCAATTCGCCCATGTAAGAGAAACAATTTAGAATCCAAGCCAACTCAGCATGTGCTGAGACTTGTGATTGAATAAATAGGGTTACTTTTTTAGGGTCTAAGCCAATTGCTAAATAAAGTGCAGCTAATTCAATGGTACTTTTTTTGAGCTGTTCTGGATCTTGTGGAACTGTAATTGAATGTAAATCAACAACGCAATACAGGCAATCCTTGTCATCTTGTTGTTTAACGAAGTTCTTCATTGTTATATAATTACCCAAATGAATTTGTCCTGTAGGCTGTACACCCGAAAATACTCTTTTCATCTTATGCCTCCTGATGAGTATGATTGATTTCAAAGCGTATACTCAGTCCGCTTCGCTACCTTCGTAACCCTTGCACAATCCTATCTCCTCAAGGGTTATATAAATCAAATAACATCTCTAATAATTTAATATTAGGATTATTATAATATTATTAAAAAGAAGCGTCAAGGCATTAGAAAAAGAGTAGTAAGCAACTTCTTTATAAAATTCTCGTTCAAAAAAGAATATTCTATATTATAAGAAATAGGATAGCTTCTATTATTTAATGGAGAGTAAGAGTGCATAGAATATTCAGGGCTATAACATAGATTATTCAGATATATATATGAAACAAAAATTTAAGTCTAAGAAAACAGATGAAAGTATTAGAATTTTCTGATTCATTACAGATAGTTAATGGTGAAAAAACATCAAAAAGGTGTTGACTCTGACCAGTATATTTAGTATTATGAATAAGTTGCCTCACAGCGAAGCAACAAACACAAAAGAGCTTCAAAAAAAAAGAATAAAAAAAGTGTTGACTTAGCACAGACGAGCTGATATACTGAATAAGCTGTCGTGTGAAACGACAACACACAGGACCTTGAAAATTGAATAGCGCAAATGAATTAAAACACGCAATTCTTTGAGCTTATGGAAACTACTAAGAGCAATCTTGGCAGAAGAAATTGCTTAATAGAAACAAAGTGATAAAGTCAAAATGGAAGCTTAGGTGGAAGTGGAGACAAACGGAAAAACAAAAGCCAAATAGACCTTTGGGTCGAAAATGGAAGTTAGCTCATTTATGAGTCCGGTTTACGTTTGCTAACAAACGTTAGATTGGATTTGTTTAACGAAGTTAAACAAAAAGGATTATAATTAAGAGTTTGATCCTGGCTCAGGATGAACGCTGGCGGCGTGCCTAACACATGCAAGTCGAGCGAGAATTAAGGGAGTGGAGACTTCGGTCAAAGCAAGCTTAAGGAAAGCGGCGGACGGGTGAGTAACGCGTGGGTAACCTGCCTCATACAAAGGGATAGCCACTGGAAACGGTGATTAATACCCTATAAGACTACGAGATCGCATGATCTAGTAGCCAAAGATTTATCGGTATGAGATGGACCCGCGTCTGATTAGCTAGTTGGTGAGGTAATGGCTCACCAAGGCGACGATCAGTAGCCGACCTGAGAGGGTGATCGGCCACACTGGAACTGAGACACGGTCCAGACTCCTACGGGAGGCAGCAGTGGGGAATATTGCACAATGGGCGCAAGCCTGATGCAGCAACGCCGTGTGAGTGATGAAGGTCTTCGGATTGTAAAACTCTGTCCTAGGGGAAGAAAAAAATGACGGTACCCTAGGAGGAAGCCCCGGCTAACTACGTGCCAGCAGCCGCGGTAATACGTAGGGGGCAAGCGTTATCCGGAATCACTGGGCGTAAAGGGTGCGTAGGCGGCCTAACAAGTCAGAGGTGAAAGGCATTGGCTCAACCAATGTAAGCCTTTGAAACTGTTGGGCTTGAGTGCAGGAGAGGTAAGTGGAATTCCTAGTGTAGAGGTGAAATTCGTAGATATTAGGAGGAACACCAGTGGCGAAGGCGACTTACTGGACTGTAACTGACGCTGAGGCACGAAAGCGTGGGGAGCGAACAGGATTAGATACCCTGGTAGTCCACGCCGTAAACGATGAATACTAGGTGTCGGGGGTCAAACCTCGGTGCCGCAGCTAACGCAATAAGTATTCCGCCTGGGGAGTACGCACGCAAGTGTGAAACTCAAAGGAATTGACGGGGACCCGCACAAGCAGCGGAGCATGTGGTTTAATTCGAAGCAACGCGAAGAACCTTACCAGGTCTTGACATCCTCCTGAATACACCCTAGCCGGTGTAGGCCTTCGGGACAGGAGAGACAGGTGGTGCATGGTTGTCGTCAGCTCGTGTCGTGAGATGTTGGGTTAAGTCCCGCAACGAGCGCAACCCTTATGTTTAGTTGTTAACAGGTCAAGCTGAACCCTCTAGACAGACTGCCGAGGATAACTCGGAGGAAGGCGGGGATGACGTCAAATCATCATGCCCCTTATGATCTGGGCTACACACGTGCTACAATGGCTGGTACAACGGGCAGCGAAAGAGCGATCTGGAGCGAATCCTAAAAAGCCAGTCCCAGTTCGGATTGCAGGCTGAAACTCGCCTACATGAAGTTGGAGTTGCTAGTAATCGCGGATCAGAATGCCGCGGTGAATGCGTTCCCGGGTCTTGTACACACCGCCCGTCACACCATGGAAGTTGGGGGCGCCCGAAGCCAGTGGTCCAACCCTTTTAGGGAGGAAGCTGTCGAAGGTGAAATCAATGACTGGGGTGAAGTCGTAACAAGGTAGCCGTATCGGAAGGTGCGGCTGGATCACCTCCTTTCTAAGGAGAATTAGACGTTTGCGCTATTCAATTTTGAGGGTCTTGCAATTTTCTGTTTGTCAGAAAAAAGTGATGTGGCATTTAGCAAAAAATGCTAGAATTAAGTCTTTAGACTATAGTTCAACACAAAACGCTGTAAGAAACTCAAACCAAAACACTGGGGGTTTAGCTCAGTTGGGAGAGCACCTGCCTTGCACGCAGGGGGTCAAGAGTTCAAGTCTCTTAATCTCCACCAGTTGCTTTTATTTTTTAAAAGCAAGCAAAGTGAATTTAATAAAGTAGATTCGAGCAATCGAATATCAAAGTCTTACACGACAGTAACAACATCGGCGTTAAGGCTTAAAAAAACACTTTGGTTCACAAAGTTGTAGAGATGAAGTTCCTCGTTTTCTAGCGAAAACTACGTCACTACAAAGTGCATTACAAAATGTTTCAAAGTAACCTCATCATTTTCTATGAAAATGATTCGTTACAAGAAGTTGCGATTACATCGCAAGGGAAGCTAGCGCTTCTCAAACAATGCATCAATATTAACAAACCGTAGAGATGAAGTTCCTCGTTTTCTAACGAAAACTACGTCACTACAAAGTGATGACTTCGTCATTAAGAGGCTAACGCCTCACAAATTTTGATTTCATCAAAACTTGCACTTTGAAAATTGCATATAAACGAGAAACCGACGAGTTTCAACGAAAGTTGGAATTCAAAAAACGTATAAAACGTGTCAGATCGTTTTATACAAAACATATTTAGTATGGCCCTCGCTTATGCGAACATATTAAATGTGCGACTAAACTTGTAAAAAAGTCAATGGTCAAGTTACTAAGAGCATAGGGTGAATGCCTTGGTACCAGGAGCCGAAGAAGGACGTGGTAAGCTGCGAAAAGTTACGGGAAGCTGCAAGCAAGCATTGATCCGTAAATGTCCGAATGGGGAAACCCGGCTGGAGTAATGTCCAGTCATCCATAACTGAATAAATAGGTTATAGGAAGGGAACTCGGGGAACTGAAACATCTAAGTACCCGAAGGAAGAGAAAACAATAGTGATTTCCTAAGTAGCGGCGAGCGAACGGGAAAGAGCCCAAACCTAAGTCTACGGACGAGGGGGTGTGGACAGTCGATAAAGGTAGCCTGAATTTTAGCAGAATCGTTTGGGAAAACGAGCCGAAGAGTGTGAGAGCCACGTAAGCGAAAAGAGGAAGGCGTCGAGACTGATCCGGAGTACCACGGAGCACGTGAAACTTTGTGGGAAGCAGGCAGGACCATCTGCCAAGGCTAAATACTACCTGGTGACCGATAGTGAATAGTACCGTGAGGGAAAGGTGAAAAGAACCCCGGAAGGGGAGTGAAAAAGAACCTGAAACCCTATGTTTACAAGCAATGGAAGTTCGTTAAAGAACGACCATGTACTTTTTGTAGAACGGGCCAACGAGTTACGTTATGCAGCAAGGTTAAGTGCTTAAGGTACGGAGCCGTAGCGAAAGCGAGTCTGAAAAGGGCGAAATAGTTGTGTGGCGTAGACCCGAAACCAGGTGACCTATCCATGTGCAGGTTGAAGCTGAAGTAAAATTCAGTGGAGGACCGAACCCATATCTGTTGAAAAAGGTTGGGATGACATGTGGATAGCGGAGAAATTCCAATCGAACCTGGAGATAGCTGGTTCTCCTCGAAATAGCTTTAGGGCTAGCCTTGAGATAGAGAGATACGGGGGTAGAGCACTGACTGTCCTAGGGGCCTTCACCGGCTACCGAAGACTATCAAACTCCGAATACCGATATCTTATGCTCAGGAGTCAGACTGTGTGTGATAAGATTCATAGTCAAAAGGGAAACAGCCCAGACCATCAGCTAAGGTCCCAAAATGTAAGTTAAGTGGAAAAGGATGTGGAATTGCACAGACAACTAGGATGTTGGCTTAGAAGCAGCCATACATTTAAAGAGTGCGTAATAGCTCACTAGTCGAGTGATTCTGCGCCGAAAATTACCGGGGCTAAAACTTACTACCGAAGCTATGGAATTATACTAWGTATAATTGGTAGAGGAGCATTGTGTGAGGGGTGAAGTAGGATCGTAAGGACCTATGGACATCACACAAGAGAGAATGTTGGCATGAGTAACGAGAGACGGGTGAGAATCCCGTCCGCCGAAAACCCAAGGTTTCCTGAGGAAGGTTCGTCCGCTCAGGGTAAGTCAGGGCCTAAGCCGAGGACGAAAGTCGTAGGCGATGGACAACAGGTAAAGATTCCTGTACCACCGAGAACCGTTTGAGAGAGGGAATGACAC
>NZ_BDHH01000002.1 GCF_001748365.1 Fusibacter sp. 3D3
ATCCCACCCCCCTTTAGGGTGACGATTGCCCTACCTTCGAATATTTGAGTTTTAGGGATGCCGTAGTAAGGAATCGTAAAGCTATATGCCATGCTCTGGCTAAGGCTTGGATAAAAAAATTGCGACTTTTTTTGATCCTTTTCATAGGTGGAGAGTTGAAGCTCCACGGATAAAATATCTGTCTGCTCTACATTCAGTACTTTTGTGTTTAAAGTAACTGGGATGCTGATTGAATTTTGTGTGTCCTCGAGCATGATTTCGGGTGGTGAAGTTATGATTGCGGTTGCTAGGGGATTGAGGTTTTTCTCGATTGTCACTTTTGTCTTTGCAATAACGGTTGAGGTTGCATCAACACTAGTGGTGTCCCAAGCACGTTCATATCTTGCAGATACTTTGAGCCTAACATCATATGTTCCCACTTCAAGAGAACTGCTAAAGGGGGTTCCGCCCTCACTTTTAGTTGCCAGTGGTGAATAATTTAAATCGCTTGTTTTTTTGTATTCCCAAATATAAGAAAGTGGTTTTGTCTTAGACTGAAACGTGGAGTCATTACCATCGAGTACAATCGTTTGACCTTCTTTAAAAACATGATTTGCTCTTTCGGCTCTTTCGCCATTCACAGTACCCATAATTTTAGGGACTGGAATCATGGGTTGTGCATCAAATGGCAACTGAATGTTATAATATTCTTTTAGAACTTGTTCTTTTGTCGTTTTTGACCATCCAATCCCTGAGCCTATAAATTCATCATAAGTTTTATAAACAATACCGTCAAAAGAAGCGTTTCCATTTGTTACGGTCATTGAACCACCAAGAACATTGTTTCCAGTTACTTTAGTTAATACAGCATCTAATTTAATAACACTGTTATCCGATGCAAAAAATTCACTGATTTCTTTAACTGCTGTTGGATCGTTTTGAAATTTTGATTTAAAGGTGTCATAAACACTTGTTATGTTTTCACTTTTAATACCGTTATCGTCGGATACTGGGACATGAAACTTTGTTTCCACCCAAGGGGTACCGTCAAGTCCTGTATGATCTCTTTCTTTATACTGCTCCATTTTAATATAGGCATCATAAGGATGACCGTTTTGTACTAGGGTCGCTTTAAAACCGATGGTTCTATATGCTGTTCCATTTGTTACTTTAGGAACGTCTGTTGAGAAGTCGAATACGTTCAAATTTCTAAAATAATCTGCCACTTTAACACTTTTATCATCTAAAAAATTTATTCCTGATAGAAGCTGTAGTAAAATGAAAAATATTAAAATCAAGCTTATCTGTTTTTTCATCTAATTCAACTCCTTTAATTTAACGGACTCAAAGGGATGCAATCGCTTAAATAAATTTTTTTATAGTAAGTTTCTTCTTTATGTTCCCATTCAAATTGGCCATTACCCGCAAGGACACCCACTAATACTTCTTGGTCAATATAATACCATTGATCAATATTAAGATTCTCAACGTCTGCCATTATAGCTGTTTTACTTGGTGATTTGAATATAAAATATAGTCGACCTCTTACTCTTATCTCATGGCTAGAAGCGCTGTAAAGCAAAGATTTATCAGTGACAAAACAACTTTCTATAACAAGAGTATCACTCATCATTTTAGACATGTGTGATTTAACAAGTTCATCTGCTCCAAATGAATTAGTTAAATACCATCTAAGATTTTTTTCATGCTGCACAAGGTCATCAAGATATGAATAATTATAAAGCACCTTCATAATGCCTGTTGCCGTTTCATAGTAAGAGTCAACAGCTTCTTTCTTTGCTTCATAAGTGTCATAACCTAAACCATACCACTTGATATTGATAAAATCATCGTAGTAATAAAAATCATCTAATGAACCCCCAAACTTATTGTTTTCATATTGTCTGAGTTCAGAAAGCACTTGTTCTTTATTCATAACGGGTTTGCCATTTTCAAAGGGTACATTTAGAGTTGAAAGACTTTCTTTTGGCCATAAAGGATAAACTGTTACTCTTGCACCATTTTCTACTTTAGAAGGATTCGCCCTTTTTTCAACATCTATAACCCTCTCAATCACCACACACGAAGCCCCACGCGTCATAAGACCTTTAGCATCAAAGTGATTCGAATTACCAGTAAACACGCCTTTTTGAAGCATACTGTAAACACTATCTCTGTATGCGCTTTCGATTTGGTCATGGTCAAAGATCACTTGGTCGAGAATTGACGTGTAACACTGGTCATACTGAATCCCCTCTTTGATCTGTAATGCTCTATAAAGTACTGTTGCGGATTGTTCTCTTGTGATTTCATTTGTAGCATCGGCCATGGGCTCACCTGTTTTAACAAGTCCAAGTTCGTACGCCCTTTTCATAATCGGCATATCCCATGATTCACTAGAGCTTGCACCTTGAACAGTCTCATTCATGGCTTTAAGGGTTAGAGATAAAAATTCAACATTGCTAATGGTTTTATCAGGCTTGAATGTGCCATCAGGATATCCTGAGATTACGCCTTGGCTGACAAGTGAAGTGACGAAGGGTTCTGACCAGTGACCTTGGATGTCGGTGGGGGTGGATGATGCAAACGAGGGTTGTGCTACGATTATAATTTGTGTTAGGATGGTTAGGGTTAATAGGGTTGTGGTTAAGATTTTAGTGAGTTTCATAAGGCATTCTCCTCTTTGATCTGTTTTTTGGGTGGTCTTTATCACTTTATAATGTAGTAGGTGGGTATCAATGGGCGAGTGCGACAAAATAGCGATGACACTTACGTCACTCTATAGCTCTATTTCTCATCGTGCTCAACTTTTGACTTTTGACACTCTAAACCATGATTTTGTATCCTCACAATACATTTCAGTTCTCCATATACACATCTTATTCTATTTAATCATTTTGGGTTAAATTCAAACTGCCGCATAATAGAAGATATGTTATTTTAAGTATATCATGTTTTCTCACAGGACATCAAGCTATTTTTAGCATTTTTTTACATTTAAAATTGCAGTAAATCTCATTTCATCGTCGACAATTCACAAAAACTCGTTAAGAAATAGCCTCGCTTCTTCTTTTTATATTGCCCATAGAACGCAAAATAGAGACGTCCCGAAGGCATCTCTATAAGGCACTATTTTCTATGAACTTGGGTATGTATGCCCGGTTTTATGCGAATGATCTCACCTGTACCCTCGTCTTCTATTCTAGGTTCTGGTTTATAGCAAACATTTTCCATGATCCAAATTCTTGTGTAATCTTCATGATGCATACAATTCTCCTTTAAAATTTAGTCGTATTGTTGTGTAACTACTATTATCTCTTAACAACAAACGCGCTTTTTTTAAAGTATATCACAGGTTATTACAAAAAAGCAACAAATACTTAACAGTTTTTTACATTTCATTTGCAATCTTTAAGAAGTGGAGGATAATCTCCCCCAAGGATTATATAAAAAAGACTCTAAATCAACAGCCACCAATAAAGACTTAACCTCTGTTGGTTCTGTTAATATAGAGCCTCATTATCATAACGTTTATTCTTTACAACTCACTCTTATAACTCAAGTTTAAAGCCTAAAGTCCAAAAGATCAGCTGCGTCAAGACCTTCTATAGACTAGAACAACCCGACGATCTCGCCATCAGATAAAATATCAATCTTATTAGCTGCTGGCACTTTAGGAAGGCCTGGCATTCTCATAATATCGCCTGCCATCGGAATGATAAACCCTGCACCTGCAGATACTTTAATATCATTGATCGTAATTTTAAAATCCTTTGGTGCACCCAATAAATCTGGATCATCCGAAAATGAATACTGTGTTTTTGCCATACAAATTGGTAAATCGCCAAGACCATCTTCTTCAAATTTCTTGATTTTTTTAAGCACTGCAGAGGTAAAGTCCACGCCATCTGCTCTGTAAATTTCTTTCGCTATAATTTTAATTTTTTCAATGATTGGCAACTCAAGCTCGTATAAAGGTTTAAAGTTTGCCACTCCAGACTCTGCAATTTCAACGACTTTTTCAGCCAGCTTGATGGCACCCTCCCCGCCTTTAGCAAATACCTGTGTCAGCACTACAGGAACACCAAGAGCCGCACATTTTGCTTCTAGCAAGTTGATTTCTGCTTCTGTATCCGTTGGGAATTCGTTGATAGCAACCACACAGGGTACACCGAATTTTTTTACATTCTCTATATGTCTTTGAAGATTTTCAAAACCCTCTTCGAGTGCTTTTACATTTTCTACTGCTAAATCGTTTTTACCAACACCACCATGTTTCTTAAGTGCTTTTACAGTGGCAACAATAACAGCTACACTTGGCTCAAGATTCGCGTAACGACATTTGATATCAAAGAATTTTTCAGCCCCTAGGTCAGCGCCAAATCCCGCCTCAGTGACTACATAATCTGCAAGTTTAAGTGCTGTTTTTGTTGCCACAACAGAATTGCAACCATGGGCAATATTTGCAAATGGCCCACCATGTATAAATGCAGGTGTGTTCTCAAGTGTTTGAACAAGGTTTGGTTTAATCGCATCTTTTAAAAGCAATGCCATTGCCCCCACAGCCTCTAAATCTTTCGCCGTCACAGGCTTGTTCGCATAAGTGTAACCAATGATCATTTTAGAGAGTCTTTCTTTTAAGTCATCAAGGCTATTCGCAAGACATAAAATCGCCATCACCTCTGATGCAACAGAAATATCAAAACCATCCTCTCTTGTGACGCCATTCGTTTTCCCCCCTAAACCCACAACGATATTTCTAAGCGCACGGTCGTTCATGTCCAACACACGCCTCCAAGCGATTCTATTAGGATCAATTCCCAGTGGATTTCCTTGATGCAAATGATTGTCTATAAGTGCTGATAAGAGATTGTTCGCCGTGGTAACCGCATGAATATCGCCAGTGAAGTGAAGATTGATGTCTTCCATAGGCACAACCTGAGCATATCCACCACCAGCAGCTCCACCTTTTACGCCAAAACAAGGTCCTAAAGAAGGCTCTCTTAAAGCGGTGAATGTTCTCTTACCGATTTTATTAAGACCCATGCTCAAACCGACGTTTACAGTGGTTTTACCTTCACCGGCAGCAGTTGGGTTAATCGCCGTTACCAAGATGAGCTTGCCGCTTGGCTGATCTGCTCTCTCTTTTAAAATATCTAAACTCACTTTTGCTTTATAGTTCCCGTAAAGCTCTAAGTCATTTTCACCGATACCTACTCTACTTGCAACCTCTTTAATGTGAAGCATCTGAGCTTCTTGAGCAATTTGAACATCTGTTTTCATCTTTGTTCTCCTTTCATCATTAGGGGCGCACACCAGCCCAACCACTATTCATATTCCATCATATAAGGTAACTCCACACATTTCAATACTATTTTTTGTTTTTAAACATGCCATAGTAAAGTACTGGAAGAATCACCCCACCTCCAATGATATTGCCAATCGCAACTGGCACCATATTGCCTAAAAATTCAGCCAGACTAAAATGAACCCCCGCAAACCACCCTAGGCTAAAATAAAGCATGTTTGCCACACAATGTTCATAACCAGAGAAGACAAAAAGTGTAATGGGGAGCCAGATGAGCACCGCCTTACCACCAGCGGAATCACTTGAATAAGAAATCCATACCGAAATTGCAACCAGTATGTTACATAGAATGCCTCGAGCAAGTGCAGTCCCAAAACTCAATGCCACTTTTGCATGAATGACCTTTTCAATAACCAGCAAAAATTCACCTTGATCATAACCGCCCACGTGCACTAAAAAAGCAATCAAAATTGATCCGATGGCATTAAAACAATAAATTTTTACCCAATTTGAAAAAACATCAGACCATTTGGATTCACCATGCATTGCCGAGAGACTCATCAAGTTATTACCTGTGAAAAGCTCAGCACCGGTGATTAGGATTAATAAAAGGCCAACAGGAAACAAAAACGATCCAACAAGCTTTCCCACACCTGCTGGTTGAATGTTCGCAACTGCCATAAGATAGCCAATACTTCCAAGTGCAATATAAGCACCTCCAAGAATCCCTGCGGCTAGTGTTTCTCCATTTGTCTTTTTTGTTTTTCGGGTTCCCGTGTGAATCACGGCACCATATACCTCATAATCTACTTTCATTAAAAAATGCCCCTTGATTTGTTTATTTAAACTCATCATAAGGGCACTAAGTCCATTTTACGTCTTTTTAATATTTCTACCGTCTATTTCCTAAAGAGCACTTCTTATTTTCTTTTTAAACTGGTTCACCAATCGAATCGTCTCAGGGGTATTGATCATCTTAGAATGTTGTTCCGCCGCTTCAATAAAATGCATAGATCTTTCACTTTCGCCTTCTTCCCAATAAAGCATCGCTAAATAGCACTCCGCCTCACTTCTTCGCCAAATCGTATCGATTGCATCAAAGTGTTCTATTGCATCTTCAAAATATTGCTTGGAAAGCATTTTCTCACCCATGTTATAAGCGATCATCCCTGCATTGGTATTAAAAATAGAAAGTCCTCTAAAAATATTGTAACTTTCGCAAATCACAATGGCGGCTTTAACATACTCAAGTGCTTTTTCAAAGTTAGATTCACGTCTATAAGTCTCTGAAATATAATTATGTGCCGCTGCAATATTGAGTGCATACTTAGCCGTATTCATTAAGGCCTCAAACCCCTCAATAGACCTTTCAAAATGAAGCCTTGCACTTTCATAATCGCCTTTCATCATGCATTTAATCCCTACAAGTCTTTCCAAAATTGAGGTCTTCTTGGGATTCTGCTCCATTTCAGATAACCAGCTTAACACTTTTGCCATAGTCTCTGAATCCTCAACTTGAATACAATAGTAAACCCATTGAATATAAGCCTTCCAAAGCATATCCTCATCCTGATTATTCTTAGCGAGTTGTATCAACTTTTCCACCATTTTGATGCCCGTGACATAATGTCCCTGCCTTACTAAATAACGCGCATACATGTGGAGATACTCCATTTCAAGTGCATCGATTTCATCATTTCTTTCCTTTTCCTGTTCAATTAGAAAAGCAATTTCTCTAAAAGTCTTGTCAGGCGAATGCTCCAGTTTCAAAGCCGTTTGATTATTAATCTCTGGATAGAGTTCATGTGAAAAATCAAAATAAGTCTTGAGATATCTCAGAAAATATTTAAGATGCTTTTGATAATTGCCTGCAGCTTGATAATGATAAATCAGCTTTTGAAAAATCAAGACATCCTTCTTATTGCCAACGAGCATTTCTTCAAGCGTATCCGCTATTTTATTGTGGAGGATTTTGCGTTTGGGAAGCGGAATCGCCTCATAAATATACGTTCTCAATTTATGATGTGTAAACCGATAGCGTATATCCTCTTCCCCTTCATACTCTTTTAAAATAAACTTATCCTTAAGCTCCTGAAGATGATCTATCGTCTCATAGGGTTCCTTCGCATAGAGCTTTAGTAAAAGATCAAATTCCAGTTCATCAAAAAACATGGCTGTGATGTTGAGAATTTTCATGGCCTCTTGAGAAATCCCTATAAAGCGAGCCGCTAGTATGTCCTTGATCCTACGGTTGAGTTTTTCGTCTATACCGTTGATATACTCCACCACAAAGAAAGCGTTGCCCTCTGTTTCCTTATAAATTCTGTTCTTTGAGTCTTCGTTCAGCTGACCGTTCGTTAAGTAATCGATAAAATTATAGGTGTCTTCCCTAGTAAAACGATCCAAATTTAAATCTCTAATCAAACCGTATTTATGCATAATCGCCATGAACTGATCTATCTTATTGGAATATTCATTGCGCATAGTGCCTATAAAAGTCACGTACTTGCAATGAAGCATAATACTGATAAGCAATTTAAGACTGGTCTGATCCATCCACTGTAAATCTTCAAAACCCAGTAATATTTTTTTTCGAATGCCAATATCATCTAAGAGATTACAGATGATCTTTTCAAGGTAGTCATATTTAATCGTCTCCAAATTTTCCATTCTTAACTGTTCCTGTTTCTCAATAAAGCTTGGAAAAACACGCGACAACATCTGCTGAATGGGCAGTGAAAGTTCAATGGAATGCGCCTTGATGATTGGCGCTAATTGAATGAATATCTCATTCCATGGTTTAAAACCAAACTCTTCTTCCATCTGATAACAATTGGCTTTTAAGATATAAAATGGCTGAAAATTAGAGCGTTCAAAGCTCTCTTCCATGAGTTTAGACTTGCCAACGCCAGCCTCCCCCATGATCACAATCCCTTTACGTTCCTTTTCTTTCACAAATGCATCTAATTGCTTTAAAATCAGCTCTTGTTCAAGCTCTCTTCCATATAGTGTTTCAGCACTTTCTTCATCTACGCGCTGATTGATGAGTTCATAATAGAGCTCACGTGTATCTTTATCAGGCAGGATGCCCATTTCTTCATCAAGCAGTGTTTTGATGCGCTGATATTCTTCCACAATAGGTTTGTATTGATGCTGCAAGTGGTAAAGCTGCATTAAAAATCGAGTGACTTGTTCGTCAAACTCATCAATTTGTCTCATAATAAGTGCGGTTTCAAGTGCTTGTTCAAGCATGCTTGGGTCATTTTTTTCAAGAATCCCTTTTATGAACCTAGAACCCAAAGTCATAAATTTTTGATTTAAGGTGGCTTCTGTTTCCACAACCCACTGTTCAAACTTTTCGGATTCTTTTAAAATGAATCCATCTAAAAATTTGCCTTGATAGACTTTAAGAAATTTCAGATCATCAAAATCGTAATCTAATATTAGAATGCGGTTTTCCTCAAGTTCGATGATATTTTTATTGGGACAATGAAAGATATCGAGATCTAAATCCTTTTTTAAGCGATATAGACTATTTCGAAGATTTTTCTTGGCAGTCTGCTCATCCGTATCCGACCAAATTAAAGCGACCAATTCTGAGCGGGTCACTCTTTTTTGCACGCCAATATAGTAAAGTATCGCTTCACTCTTTTTTAGTGAAACATCAACAGCTTTACCCTCTATTTCAATATTCGGTTTTCCTAAAAGATTAAGTTTTATCATAGGCTTCTCACTTTATCAATATGAGTTTATAGATTTCAAGTCTACTTTAGATAAAAAGGCTGCTTCTCGAACCTCGATTAGCAGCCATTCTGGTTAATACTATTTTCCACCTTTTACATAGTGTTTGTCAACTAAAGATTGTACTAAATCCTCTTTTGGAATGAACGGCAGTGTAATATGATCTGTCGGTCTTGAATCATTGTACGCCATAGACGTTTCAAGCGCATGCTCATTTCTTGCCCAAGCACGTCTTGCAACGCCCCCCATTACATCAAATGGCATCGCATTTGAAAGAATCTCATCTACGCGCTCACTGCCATCAAGCACCATGCCAAAGCCACCGTTGATGGATTTACCGATGCCCACACCCCCACCATTGTGAAGTGCAATCATACTCATGCCGCGAGCTGCATTCCCTGCAAATACATGTGTTGCCATTTCTGCCATGATGTTCGAACCGTCTTTAATATTGGATGTTTCTCTGAAAGGTGAATCTGTTCCGCCAGTATCGTGATGATCTCTACCGAGCATCACAGGTCCGATTTCACCATTTCTGATCATTTCATTAAATTTAAGGGCTATTTTAAGTCTGCCAAGCGCATCTTGGTATAAAATTCTCGCTTTTGTACCCACCACTAACTTGTTTTTCTCTGCATCTCTGATCCAAGTCCAGTTGTCTCTATCTTGAAATCTTCTATTAGGATCTATACATGACATCGCCGCATGATCCGTTTTTCTAAGATCTTCATCTTTACCCGTCAAGCAAACCCATCTAAAAGGACCGTATCCATAATCGAATAAGATGGGGCCCATGAGATCTTCGACATACGATGGCCAGATAAACCCATCTAACTCATTGACTCCATTTTTACAAATCTCCGTCACACCTGCATCGAACATCGCCTTCATAAAGCTGTTTCCATAATCAAAGAAATAAACGCCTTTGCTCGTAAGTGCTTTAATCGCATGATAATGTCTCACAAGTGTCTCATCCACGAGTTTAACAAATTTTGCTTTATCTTTGCTTAATAACGCTGTACGTTCTTCAAATGAGATGCCCACAGGACAATACCCGCCATCGTAAGCATTATGGCAAGACGTTTGATCTGATAGCAAATCGATGTGAACGTCATTTTCAACTGCATATTCTAATAAATCCACGATGTTTCCAAGGAATGCTATGGCTGCTTTTGTGCCCGCAGATTGATGCGCTTTAGCACTGTCAAAAGCCTCTTTAGGGGTTCTTGTGATTTCACTGACCCAGCCTTGCGTATGACGTGTTACGATTCTGGATTCATCCACTTCGGCGATGATGCCCACGCCACCAGCGATTTCAACGGCTTTACCTTGTGCCCCACTCATGCCTCCAAGACCCGAAGTGACAAACAATCGGCCTTTTAAGTCTTTATCTTCTGGGATGCCCAGCTTGTCTCTCCCTGCATTTAAAAGGGTAGAATAGGTGCCGTGAACAATCCCTTGAGGTCCGATATACATCCAGCCACCAGCAGTCATTTGACCATAAGAAGCGACTCCAAGTGCTGCGCCACGATTCCAGTTATCCATGTCGTCAAACATGCCGATCATTAACCCGTTTGTGATGATGACTCTTGGCGCATTCTTAGGTGATTTAAAGAGCCCAAGCGGATGACCCGATTGAACCACGAGCGTTTGTTCATCCGTCATAGCTTCTAAGTAACGTTTAATGAGATGATACTGCATCCAGTTCTGACACACTTGTCCTGTTTCGCCATAAGTCACAAGTTCATATGGATAAAGTGCAATCTCAAAATCTAAGTTGTTGTCAATCATCACTTGAATGGCACGCCCTTCAACTGTATTGCCCTTGTAATCATCAATCGATTTGCCCTTGATTTCAGTTTGTGGTCTAAAGCGGTAGCCGTAAATACGCCCCATAGTTAAAAGTTCTTCTAAAAATTCTTCTGCTAAAATTTCATGCCATTCTTCTGGAATATAACGCAATGCATTTTTAAGCGCCAATGCAGTTTCCTCTTTTGATAAAGTAAACTCACGCTTAGGTGCTCTACGAATCCCCTCTACGAAATTGGGCCTTTCTGGTAATGTTTTAAAAACATCCTCCAATTTAACGCGCATTGCTTTTGAAATATCCGAATTCTTAATCATCTTTATACCCCTCCATGTTCAATTCTATTAATCACATTGTAGAGGTGTAACGTCTATTTTTAGTCTTCTTTTTCTCAAAAAAAAGTCGATATGACGCCATTTTTTATTTTTTTCAAAAGAAAAAGCACCTCACCTTGCTCTGTTAAGAAACAATCTGCGAAGTGCTTTTCCAAATATGGGTTAATGTGTGTTTGGCTCATTAAACAGTGCTCTCCATTTACTTTTGCTTTTCAGCAAGAGGTGTTTTTCCTTTAAAGGCACTAATGGATTGTTGAATAAGGACTAATGCGAGTACAAATAATGCTACGGAGAAAGACAAAAGGATTACATTTGTTAAATTCGTTAAAATTAACTGAACAAGCGCCGCAAGGGTTACTGCGAACATAAAGACCATCGGTATAAGCACTTGTTTGTACTCCTTGCCCATCTCTTTTAACCATACTGCAAGTGCAAGTAATGCAAGTGCTGCTAAGAGTTGATTTGCCGAACCAAATAACGGCCAAATTTGTGCCCAGCCATAGAATGCTAAAGACCCTCCAAAGACCACTGTGATCCCTGTTGAAACATATCTATTTGTGATGCCTTTTTCAGATACTTCTTCTCCATTTGTGAAGAACTCTTGAAAAATAAATCGTGCAAGTCTAGTTGCCGTATCAAGCGAAGTTAAAGCAAACGCTGAAATTGCAAGTGCTGTAAAACTCTTAGCGGTTTCAAACGGAAGACCAAACGAAGTCATAAAAGTGCCCAAACCATCTGCGAAAACATTTACGGGGCCTCCATTTGCAAGAAGGTCCGCAAACTTATCCGCACCGATATAACCTGCAGTAATAATCGCAATAACCGCTAAAACACCTTCGATAAGCATTGAGCCATAACCGATGATGCGAATGTCTTTTTCTGAATCAATTTGCTTAGAAGTCGTTCCAGATCCAACGAGTGAATGGAAACCAGAAATAGCACCACAGGCTACAGTTACAAATAGAATCGGGAACAATGTCGCTTTCCCAACAGTGAAGCTTGTCACTGGTGCCAATTGCATAGATGGCCCCATGATAACGATACCGATCAAACCACCTGCCAACATCGCATATAATAGGAAAGAATTTAAATAATCTCTAGGTTGTAACAAAATCCAAACCGGCGTAACACTTGCCACAAAGATGTAACCTAAAAGGATCAGCATCCAAATTTCTCTTGAGAGCGAAATTGGGAACAAGGTGCCTAGATAAATACATACAAAAAGTGCAGCCACACCAATTATAGAACCTACCATCAGGCTCACACCTCTTCTGTAAACAAAGTATCCGAAGAGTACTGCAAGCAAGATAAACATCATTGAAGATGATGCCGCAGCTGGTACTGAAACGAAAGTATTTGCAACGATGTTTGTAAATGCCGCAACAACGAGTAAAAGTGTCAACCATGCAAACACTGCAAATAATTTTTTGCCTTTATCTCCTATTGATGTGTGAATAACTTCGCCTATGGATTTACCATCGTTTCTGACAGATGCAAAAAGCGAACCCATGTCATGTACACCACCAAAGAAAATTGAACCGATGATGATCCATAAGAATACTGGAACCCATCCAAAAATAGCTGCAGAAATCGGACCTACAATTGGCCCTGCGCCTGCGATAGAAGAAAAATGATGACCTAATAATACCGGTGCTTTCGCTGGCACATAATCGACGCCGTCCGCTAAACGATGCGCAGGTGTTTTAATGCTTTCATCAATACCCCACTTTTTCGCAAGAGATGCACCATATGTGACATAAGCAATAAAGAATAGAACAATAGCAACTAAAATCATTAACATTGCACTCATTTTGTTCATACCTCCCCAAAATTTTTATATTGAAGTCGTTTGACTTACAATCTTATCAATAAATTTCCCGTGAAGTTTTAGAAGTCTCTTAAGTTCTTTTTTACCAAACGGGTTAGAAACGCCTTTTTGAGTTGTGGTATCAATCAATATGATGCTCCCATTTACCCAGCCTTCAAGACCAAATTTAAAACTTTTATAAAATCTAAATCGCTTTATAGCGCTTATAATTTCACTATGTTGAGGCAAATCTACCTCAATGACATAATACATAGATGTGGCCATATGGTCTTTGCTCTCCGCCACAAAATCCACATGTTTTTTCTGAAATAGGTCTTTTATAACCTCTATTTTTTCTAAAGTTAATTCATCTACTTTTTCGTAAAATAGGACTTCATTATTTTCAAATGCATAGTACTCCATTTCTTTTTTGAGTGCATAAGCACAATTGCGTTCGTTATACCTTGCAATAAAGTCACAAGCATATTTTTGTGATGATAAAATATCGTAATATGTGCCTAAGCTCTCTTTTAAAAACGGACCGAATCCAATACTTCTCGCCATAGTTTCCAAGGGTTTCCTCCTCCATATGAAATGTTTAAACTCATTCTATATAATTTTTTATAAACATGCTGATTTTGTGAACAAATTGTAACTTTTCATGTTTAAACTGCATATATTGCGTTTGTAATATTACATATTATTCCAAATTAATTTTGAAGGTCATCCTTTCAAGATTCGCATATCATGATATAATGTAAAAAAAGAAACTTATGTGAGGCCTTATTTTATGAAACAAAAAAATCAAATCAGCATTTTAATCTCAACGATCATATTGATCGGGATTTTAGCCACTCTTTTTCTGAGTTTTTCAACTTACAGCAGTATTATAAGAGATGATATTTTGAACATCTCTAAACTGAGCTCTACCAATATTTACTCTGAGATTGATAACGAACTCACCAAACCTATATTTGTGGGACTGACCATGGCCAATGATACCTTTGTGAAAAACTGGTTAGTCCAAGAATCCACACGTGCGGATTCAGAAATCGTAAGTTATCTTGAAGGCATTCGTAACAAATACCATTATCACTCTGTCTTTCTCGTTTCAGACCGTACGAAAAAATATTTTCACTACAACGGCTTATTCAAAACCCTCTCCTCAGAAGATCAGCATGATGTTTGGTATCATGATTTTTCGAATCAAAATAAGCTCTATATTTTAGATGTCGATCAAGATGAAGTCGATCATCAACTTCTGACCATCTTTGTCAATTGCAAAATATTAGACGATTCAGGCCGTCAATTAGGTGTTACAGGTGTTGGTGTTGAGATGGGCTATGTTCAAAATCTATTATTAGACTTTGAACAAAACTATCAATTGGAAGCTTTCTTAGTGGATGAAAACGGACTGGTTCAGGCGCATACAAATGCGCCTTTCATTGAAAATAGAAATATCAACGATGAAGCACTCTATAAAAATCTCGGTCAAAGGCTATATAACAAGACAGACAGCATCAATGTATTCGATGGCGCATCTGCTCATTCTGGTCAATACATCATCAGCCATTATATTGAAGAACTCGATTGGTATCTCGTGGTGCGTAAAGATACTTCCATATTGACAGAATCCTTTAACAAACAACTTTACTATGATTTCTTTATCATAAGCCTTGTACTTGCATCCGTCATTTTCATCGTTACACAAATTATTAAAAAGCATGAGAAACAATTGAATGAAATGGCACTTGTGGATTCTTTAGGCATACTGACCAATCGAAAAGGGTTTGATAAACGCCTTAAAGAATTACTCGCTAAAAATGAGGCACCGTGGTCTGTTTTTATGATGGATCTCGATCATTTTAAACAAGTGAATGACCTCCACGGACACATTCAAGGTGATAAAATATTAAAGCATGTCATGACCATAAGCAAGAACACCCTCTCTGATCATTTGATCACAAGGTGGGGTGGTGACGAACTTAGTGGGATCATCTATACCAAAGCGGCAGAAGCCGAGAGCCTACTGGAAAAGCTGAGACAAACCATATCCTCAGACGTCATGTTAATTGAGTTCAATATTACAGTGAGCATTGGCGTATCAGAAGCGACAACCCTTGATACTGAAGATACCATTATCAAAAGAGCGGATAAAGCGCTTTATCAAGCGAAGAGCGAAGGGAAAAATCAGGTTGTGAGATTATAAGACAAAACTTCGTTTTGTCTTACCCGTTCTCGTCTAACCGCTCAGAGCAGATTAAACATTCCCGCTCTAAGCTGGACGAAAACTGATGATTCACACATAAACAGGAGGCCCTATGGGCCTCCTGTTTATGTGCATTCATAGAATACGATAAATCACTTCACTAATTGAAATATTTAACAAACCCATCTATTTTAGTGAGTCCTCCGTTTATTATAACAACGTACTTGCGTTTGTTTATACTTCTAGGGGCTTTAGAAAATTCAATATAATGCTTATAGCCTTTGCTTTCAACTTTATGTACAGATTTTTCAACAGTCACCCATTTGCCATTTGTTAACATTATTTCGATTTATTTGTGTCTATCACTAAAGATTTTAAACACCTAATCCGATAACCTAAATACAGCATAAAAAAGGAGGTCCCACAATGATTAGTAATGTCAATAACTCAGTATCTGCCACGAAAACCTATCAAATATCTACGACCCGCAACAAATCCACTCTGAGTAATGCCATATCCCCTACATACTCAAACGATATTAGCACAACTTCAAATCCCATTAAAATCTCTATTGTTAAAGACAGTGATCTAGTAGCATTTAAATCACTTGAAAAAGAATTGAATACAACATTTTCGAAACCAGGTCTAGTTCGATTTGACTTAAAAGTGGGCATGCGTGCGGATGACCCCAATAAAGGGATCGGTGATATTCATGTTTATGACATCGGTGATCTCGGAGAAAAAATAGGTTTACCCCTTGCTTCAACAAAAATTGTTTCTCAAATTAACTCAGCTGGTGAACGTTCTTATCGGTGTAGCCTAAAAGGTGATAAAACCTGTGAAATAGTGCTATTCAATAACAAGCAGATTGATAAACCCTTAGATGCAACCACCCTAAAAAATGTCATTTTAAAAGCTATGGCACTACAGAATTCTGCCAATGACTGCAAAGAAGCTATTAAAGGTAGATGTCCTGGAACTTTTTCAAATTGGCTTTCATATGATCCAAATACCAAAACAGCAAATTTTAAAGAATTCAACGAAAGCAATGAAAAATCAATTTCTGAAATTTATATGCGTTATAATGGCTTTATTGAAACCGATAAACCCCAATCTGCTGCCTACTCTAAATATCAAGATGACCTATGGGAGATATTGAACAAAATATTGTAATTACATCTGTGGTTAGCGTATCAAAACAGGAGGTCCATGATAGGACCTCCTGTTTATGTGCATTATAGATTGAAAATTGAATGGTCTACTTGCCATCACTAGACCGTTTAAGCCAAAATCTGCGTATGCGACCCTTCAATCTGCTGAATCACCCGAAGTTGAGTCGGGATTCTCTCTTTGAGTTCTTGGACATGGGAGATAATCCCCACAAGGCGACTTTGATTGCTCAACGACATGAGTGATTCAATCGCTTTATCCAGAGAATCACTATCGAGGGTTCCAAAACCTTCATCGATAAACATCGTTTCCAAGCTAATCCCTCCCGAAAACCTTTGAACGATGTCAGAGAGACCAAGCGCTAAAGAAAGAGAAGCTTTAAAAGTTTCGCCACCCGATAGCGTTTTCACATGTCTAAGCTTGCCTGTATATTGATCCATAACCTCTATATCCAAACCACTCTGAACATTGCCTTTACTTTTCTCTCTTTTTCTTATGAGTTCAAATCTGCCCGTGGTCATCTTTTGAAGTCTCAAATTCGCTGCATTGAGAACATCTTCAAAATATTGAGAGAGCACAAAGTTTTCAAAGGAAAGTCTCTGTGCGTTCTGTCCTCTTGCCATTCTCGCCAGTTTACTCACATAGGCATACTTTGAGTCACTGTTTTCTAATGTCACCAGCAAATGCTCTATTTCAGATATCATCTTTCTATTCTGAGAAATACCTGAAAGCATTTGATTTAGGTCTTGTCTTTGCGATGTAATGGTGAATTCAATGGACTGAAGTGCCTCTTCTAATTTGTCTATATCTTGTTTGGGCTTATCTTTTAATAATGCATTCTGAACTTTTATCGTCTTTTCAAGGTCTAGCTTTTGACTATAAAAGACCTCTACCTGCTCTAAAAGGGGTTCCATTTGTATCCGGTTCATCTGGGCTTCTTGATACGTTTCCAGAGAATCAAATTCATGCTCAAATAAAGCTGTTTTAAATAAAAGTTCCGCATCTTCAAGTTTTTTCTCAGCAGCGTCTAACTCTTCACTTGCAAGCCTTTTTTGCTCTGAAAGCATGTTAAGTGTCTCACGATTTGTCGCATAAGCATCTGATATATTTTGAATTTTTGCAGAAAGTGCTTTTATGTCTTCTTCAAGCCGTTTGATTTCAGCCACTAGAGTTTGATATTCTAGAAATTGATTAGGAACCTTTAGAACAATCTGCTCTATCTTTGTTTTTAAACTTTCACGTTCCAGATAACATGTGCTGAGCTTCTTTTCCAATTCTTTTTGACGATTCATATGCACTTCAAGATTTTTCGCTTGAATCTCCTGCTGATTTAACAAGAGCGATGTTTCTTCCATATCCTTTTTATATCTATTTTCTTTTTCTGAAAGTGCTGTTTTAAAATTGCTTAATTTAGATTTAAATGCATTTTTCTGATCCAGAACGAGGTTCTCATCTAACAACTCTGAAAGCTGAACAGAAAGCTGCTGCCAAAGTTTACTGAGATTTAGCTGATCTTCATCCCTCTGTGACTTCATGGACTCCGCTTCAGCTTTTGTTTTTTCAAACTGATTCATTTGGCCTTCTAAAACCAGTCTTGACGCATCAAGATCTGCCTTAGAAATAACCTCCCCTTCAGAAGCTGGGTTGGGATGATCCTTGGAACCACAGACAGGGCAGGGCGTTTGATCTATTAAAGATTTGGCCAATAGCCCTGAGTAGCCTTTCATAAATTGTGTTTCCAATTGCTGCCATACTTCTCTTTCAGAGGCAACAGCGTCTGACTGAACGCTTATACACGCATTCAGTTTATCCAATGCTTTATCTTTTTCCTTTAATTGGCGTTCTCTGGTCATACAATCATTAAACGTAGATACGGCATGGTTTAAGGAGGTCTTTTGACCTGAAAGTGCAGCAAGTTTAACTTTACTTTCTTGTAACACAGCTAACTTACCCAACACTTCGATGTTTTTCTGTTTCACTTGTTCCACGCTCTTAACCGATTGTTCGTGTTCCATCACAAAAGAATCAATCTCATTTTGGAGTATGGTCAAGCGCTTTTGATATACATTTAAAGATTGCACCTCTTCACGGATCAATTTGAGTTTCATAAGTTCAGCCTGATTTTTGTCATGAGTTTCTTTTAAGGGCGGAATACCTTCATAAGCTTCTTTACTCAAATTATAGAGATCATCTTGACCTGAAAATTGCGCCACAATCTTCTCATGGGTACGTTTGCGTGCGTTAAATCCCTCTTGTTTTTCTATTCTATTTTGTGCTTCAGAACGCACCAATTCTGCTCTCTGGGCAGATTTTACCCGTATCTTGTTCGCTTCAACTTCGGGTTCACGTTCAAGATGTCTTGCGAGCCTTTCTTTGTTTTTTTCGAGCTCTTCAAGTTGAGTCTTTAGCTGTCTTTGATGCGCCACCTCAAGCTTTGTCTGATCTTGAAGTTGTACATCTTTTTCGATTTGTAATTTGAGCGTTTCGCACTGCTTTTCATCTGCATGAAAAACAGCGTTCACCACCTCAATCAGTTTTTTAAAATGTGGTACTACTGGATTTTCTATACACTGATCTCTCAAAATCACGTTTTCTTCGGTGAGGCTCAACTGCCCCGCTAACGCTTTAATCTGGGAACTGATTTCGAAATGTTGATTTTTAAGCACATCTTCTTCGAGTTTCATTTGATCCTGTATGCGTTCAAATAGGGCAGTTCCAAATAACTTTCTAAAAATCTCGGTTTTTTCCTTACTATCGCTTAAAATTAGGCGTCTAAACTCACCTTGAGGAATCATCATAATCTGTCTAAACTGTTCTGCATTGAGCCCAAAGAGATCATTAATTTTTTCGGTAACCTCTTTAATGCCCGATAATACAATACCTTCACCTTCAAGTTCTGCGTCTGCGGTCTGAACCGTTAAACCGTCCCCACTTAATTTAGGTCTCATTTGCTTAGGGATACGTCTCACAGTATAAATTTTTCCCTTGAGCATAAAGGTCAATGTTACAGAAGTCATTTGATCAGATCTTGCATGGTCACTTCTAAAACTGTCCCCATCTCTCTGATCTCCTGAAGATACACCGTATAAAGCATAGATCATAGCGTCGAATATGGTGGTTTTGCCCGCACCCGTTGGCCCAGTGATCAAAAAAATGCCCTTATCTTTAAATGTGTCAAAGTGAATGGTCTCTTGTTTTGAAAAAGGGCCAAAGGCTTCCATAATTAGTGTGATCGGTCTCATGTTACACGTCCCCCTTCATTGCATTTTCAACAACGGCTTGGACAAATGTCTTTTCCACCGCTTCAAGAGCATTACCTTCAATGACCGTATGAAACAGATCAAACAAGTTCACAGGATTTTTTTCACGACGCAAATCTTGGGTTTCCGTTAAACTTTGGGAGCTGCTTTCACTTTGTTTTTCCATGGATAAAATATTAGGATAGACACTTCTAAGCGTATTCATAGGGTCCATGAGTTCCCCGCGGTCTGTGAGAATCGCATGAATATAGTCTTCGTGATTAAATTCTGAAACTATTTCATCTGAAATAAGTTGACCTAATGGCCCCTTAATCACCCGCATATCTCGAATGGGTTTTAAGGGTACAAATTCGATTTGAGGCACGCTTCCAAATTCAAAATCGATTTTAACAACCCCTTTTTCAGCCTGATTTTCTGAAAAAGAGTACTTTAAAAGCGATCCTGAGTACCTTATTGTTTCCCGTCCAGACTTTTGAGGATTATGCAAATGCCCCAGTGCTACATAATCAAAATCTGAAAAATGACTAAATGAGATGGCATCTGTTCCACCTATATTGAGCGGTCTTTCAGAATCGCTTTCTTCTGGAGCCTCTGTTCCAATGACAAAGCCATGTGCCATAACCACATTTAGATGTTCAGGCTTCACTTGTGTTCTTATTTGATCGATAACAAAGGCCATTGCATCATCATTTGTTTTTAGGTCCGGATTATCAAACCGTTTTCTCGCTTCAAACGCCGTCATAAAAGGAATGACATGAAAATCTATATGCGCCCCTTGAGCGTCCTGTAGAGCAATCGTCTCATAACCAAGTTCTGTCTTGCCTACTATATAAAGGCCTTTTTTTCTCAACAATTGAGCCCCAAACGAGAGTCTTTCACTAGAATCATGGTTGCCACTGCTGATGATGACTTTTATATTCAGTTCTTCAATGACTTCCGAAAGAAAGCTATTCAGTAAAGTAACGGCTTCCACTGGTGGGATACTCCTATCGTATACATCCCCAGCAATCATTAAAACTTCAATTTCTTCGCGGATAAGGGTCTGTTTCAACTGCTTTAGAATATAGGCTTGGTCCTCTGTCATAAACACATTGTTGATCAGTTTACCGAGGTGCCAATCTGCCGAATGAATCATTTTCATCACATTTCGCCTCCTAGCACTATTATAGTGTTTATTGCAACAATAATAAACGCCTGAACCAGAAAAATATCCTCCACTTTGAGAAGTGGGGGGGCATCTCCTCAAGGGTTCAAAGCGTATACTCAGTCCGCTTCGCTACCTTCGTAACACTTGCACAATCCTATCTCCTCAAGGGTTATAATAAAAAAAGAGCCTCCAACCGCGTTTGGTAGGGGCACTGGGGAGGCTCAATGGGGTATAACAAAATATAGAATAATAGCGCATGAAATGATCTTCTCTATAGGCGTTTGTTCACCTGATTTGTTTTACTATATAATTCTTCAAAATTTGAAGAGACTCTTTGTTTAAAGATTTCATGACGATTACAGTTTCACTATTACGCCAAGCGCAATAGTTCACATCATGTATTTTAAATCTTATGTATGAGTTCCCATTTATATCAAAAGTCATCTTGATCACATTCTTTTGATTTAGGATATCATAAGCCTCTTGAGCTTTTTCAACCGAGTTGTATTTTGTAATACAAAGCTGCACCAAATCAGATTCTACTGAGAATTGACGCTCATAAGCTTCATGCTCAGCATATTGCTTGTACCCCTTATGTGCATCTGAAAGTACGACTTCAAACTCTTTTTGAGATTCCATAAATCTTGAAAAATCAAGAATTGAATTTGGCACACTGAAAGTTATACTTTCGTTTGAGAAAAAGAGGAATAATAGTAAAACGGAGAGCATTGCTACACTCATTTTAATGATATTTTTAATTACTTTCTTAAACATTAAGATTCTTCACCTTCCATTTCTTCTTTAATCGCAAACAGTAAAATCATCAAAATTGCGCCTATCAAAACCGAAAACAATGCAATAGGCATCGACTTATATCGGAAATAAATTGCAATAGGCTCTAACATCAACACAAATGTAAAGACACGAATAAGCATTTTTATTTGTCTAGCACCCTCAAAGAACAATATAACAGCATATGCAATAGATGCCACGATTGCATTTAAGACAAACACAAATGTGGGGGTATATAATTTCAGCCAGTAGATATCTATAATTAAACTGGCAATCAGCATCATTTTGAAAAGTTTATACAGATGTCTAATGGGAATTCACCTCCTAAATATTAAAATAAAAGGTTTAAAAAAATAGGATTTGAGTCAACAGGTTTGCTCAAAATCCCATTTTTTTAAATTGTCTAGGAGTTTATAAAAGTTAAGAAACCTACTAAATTAGTCGACTTCCTGTAAACATTTTGGTACCTCTGGTTGATGTGACCAAGCCATACAAGCTGAGTTCAAGTTAGCAAGTGCGAGACCAAAAATAGTTACCATAAAGATTTGATTCATTTTACTCAATAACATTTTCATAATTTTTCTCCCCTTTCTTGTATTTATAAAAGATTGGTATCATGGTGAGCATTTGAGCACCTATTGCTAAGCTCATCATTTTAAACCCATCTGTGAAACCGAATATATAAAGAGCAAAGCTTAATGCCATAACGCTAATCGTAAAATAAACTGTCTTCACCTTGCATCTTCGTTTTTGTTTTCTGCTCAAGGGTTTTGAAATTGAATCAAGCGGTGCCATCATGATGATCATCGCACTTGATAAAATGCCTAAAGCAAAATAGATAAAATGAGGTCCACTGTAATACGTCATTATGCCCACCGAAGCCAGTGCCAAAACACTTGTAGTAAGAAAGCACCCTACAAATGTCTTAGCGTGATGACCTCCAGCATTCATCCTCACCATAGCAAAAGTTATCAGGTAAATTGCCAAATGATCTAAACAATTAAAAATATAGCCGATCACTATAAATCCAATAATATCCAGTCCCGTTTCGATGAATAATAGCAATCCGTATTCAAACTTGGCTTGTTCAATCTCATTTTTAAGCTGCTTTTGAAAAAAGCTCACTCTAATTTGCTTTGCTAAAGCTTGGATCAAATAAATCACACCCCGATAAATGATATTTTTTTCCCGTGACGCTTTTCTTTTATCTCTTACGTCTGCCATCATTATATAAGGAATTGAACTAAAAAATCAATAGACCTGGCCTAATTGGAACGAATCGCGGCTTAATTGGAACAGCAAATGACAAATCACTCATTTTTGTCAACTAACATGCTACATTTAAGGATAAATTTGTCTTCCAATGCTTGAATCTCAAAGATCCCATTGTGCTTCTTAATAAGGGCTTCAATATTTCTAAGACCATAACCATGTAATGCTTTTTCTTTTTTTCGAGTTAAATAATGTCCCCCTTCTTTTTTGTAGTCTCCAGCGGAGGCATTTTCAATATAATAGTTGAGATAGCCCTTTCTCATAAATATTTTAACATCGATATAGGGTTTACCGACGACAGTTTGGCAAGCCTCAATGGCATTGTCCATGGAGTTGCTGATGATCATGGCGAGGCTGTATTCCAGTGCACTGAGATTATTGGGAACCATAACCTCTTTTTCAATTTCAATCCCTTGTTGCTTGGCTTCATTGATTTTTTGTTCTAGGATCAATTCAATGGCCGTCATGGACGTTTTTAAATTTTGATCCAGTACGGACTGATCGTCTATAAGCGCTTCAACATAGTTTAAAGCTTCATTTTTCTTGTCATGGTTGATCATCGTTCGTATCGCCTGAAAGTGATTTTTATAATCGTGCTGATTCCGGCGAACTTCATCCATAACACCCTTTAGTGCAATAATCTGATCATTTTGCTGATTAAGCGACAGTTCAACCATCTGTTTTTCGACTTCCATCTGTGTTGATTTATAAAACATATTACTGACAAAAAGTATCAAGATATTACATCCAGACATAACAAAACTTATGAATAGTACACTTTGATTTGCTTTTTCACTAATGATGTATCTTCTGTAAATATCCATAATAAAAAATGCTACAATGATATTCAACATTAACATTAGAATTAGAATTAACGATTGGTATCGCTTTCCAACACTCATATCAAGTTTTGTTGTTTTTAGCATATTGACAACTAAATAAGTCAATAATTTGCTGTTAATTACAAAGATAAATCGACTTGCACCAAGTGTTGCTAACTCCATTGGCGTAATTTTAAAGAATAAACCTATCATTACAATAAGAATAAAATCACATGCAATCAAAATGATATCTACCGTAATGATTGCCAGCATAATTCTTAAGAATTGCTTAGCGCCGTAACGCCACATACCAACCAAAGTCCAATATATAAACATGATTAGCATCACATAAATGGACCCTGTATCAAAGGCATGATTCAAATAAGACAAAATTTCACCGCCGACAATAACCACTATGAAATCGTCTATAAACCCTGTCTTTTTAATATGTGCAAATTGTTTCTTCAGAAAAATCAATACGATGAACATTTCAAAGAGATTTATGGCATTTTCAATGACTAACCACTCCATATACTACTCCCCCCAAATTCTTCTTTTTATAGCTTCCTGTACCTGCTCTACATTTGCTTTACTCACAGGAATCGGTATTTTCTGATCACCAATATACACAATATACCTTTCAAGCTTATAGATATGATCTATATTGACAATATAGCCTTGATGGCATTTTAAAAACATATCTTTCGATAAAGATTCATAAATCCCTTTTATGGATTCTCTACCTTCATATCGCCCGTTTACAGTATGGAAAGTTGATTTCTTACCGGCCTTTTCAATATAGATGATATCCGATTGCTTGATTAATGTTTGTTTGCCATTTACTTTGATAGCGACCGTCTTGAACATATGATTTTCGATAAAAGTCTGCTCTTCAATTTTATTTTTTAAGAAATTTAAAATTTCATAAAATTTATAGGATTGAACCGGTTTTATGAGATATTTAACCGCTTCCACTTGGAAGGCATCTATGGCGTAAGAGGCATAACTGGTAATAAAGACAACCAATCCCTCCGGATTGCAATTTCTATAAAATTTGGCAAGATCAATGCCACTTCTTTCATCAATATCAATGTCAAAAATAGCAGCATCTAGCGATTTCGTTTGTATTATACGAATGGCTTCCTCAGAAGACATCGCGGCAAAAACAGTCAATGGCCACTCTTTAAATTCAGAGGTTATAGCCACCATGCCCTCTAAAATGGTTTTTTCATCATCACATATCAATAAATTCATGTTTAACCCCTCAATTCTATCTATTCTACTAAAGTTTTTGATCATAAATGACCTTATTTGAGCCCATCATTCTTTTATTATAATGATAACATATTCGTCCATTTGTTTGTGCAAAAAACCATTTGTAGGTATACTATATCTAAGACCGTTAAGCAAAGGAGTTTTTATGAAAATCGGCAAATTTGCATCTAAGAACAACGTGACCATTGATACGATCAGGCATTATATGACCCTTGATTTGATCGTCCCTGAAATGAATGGTTCACAATACGATTTTGATGAAAGATGTCAAACCGATCTATCCGAAATCCTTCATTTTAAAAGTATTGGTTTCTCCTTACAAGAAATTCAAACCCTTTTAATCTTCAAACGCATTGGACGCCTCACCGGTTATGAAAAAAGCCTTTACTACCAATCCTTTTTCAAGCAAAAAATGAACGCGATAAACGAAAATATGGCTCAACTTGAAATCATGAAAGACAAATTGACCCATGCGATGAAGCGTGTGGAGGCCACTTTAGAAAAACCCGAACACCATTCTGTTTTTGGAATACCCTTCTCTTTTCTATCTCAAATTGCTTGTTATAAATGTAAATCCACTATGATTATGAGCGAAGGCACTGTTATCGACCAAAGACTTGTGAAAGGTTTATTGACGTGCACCTGTGGGACTCAGTATACTATAGAAGAGGGTATTTTGATCGTGAATTCTGAGGATTTAATCTCAACGCATACGGATGAAACCCGTGCCTCTTTCTATGTTGAATATTACATTATACACACGGATTATGAATATCTCAACAATTTATATAAAAGTTTTGAATGGGCCTATAAAAACATTCCTTTTAAAGTCTATGAAAATAAGACACTTTTGGAGCTTGGCATTGGTCATGGTTTCTTTCTTAGGTATTTTTATGATACCATCCATAGTTCTAACCGCTACATCGCTGTCGATCATGATATCAGCAGATTAAAGTGGCTCAGAAACAGTCTCATCAGTAATCCTACGACTTTTGATCTCCTGCTCATTGCATGTGATTTTAAAAAGATCCCCCTGCATAACAACGCCGTAGACGTCTTGTTGGACATCTCAGGTTCAACAAATTATGCTTTTGATCATCCCGAATTCTTACTTTCAGAGTTATCTCAGCTCTACAATAAAGAATGCGATTTGATTGGCAGTTATTTACTTTTTAAGAATTTTAGTAAAAACTCTAGAATAGAACCTTTCTTAAGAGATCATTTTAAACTTAAACCGGTCTGCGAGCAAATCAGCAAGCTCAAATTCGAAGAGAAATTATCTTACATGTCAAACGTCGTTACTCGAGGCGGCAAGTTCGAAGACTTCTTCGTAGAAGGTGAAAATATATTTAGTTTTATCTGTTATGGCAAACGGTGGGGATAACCCCACCGTTTGTTCTATTTATCCACAAATTATTCATTATTGAGGGGTTGATGTAGGCTTAACACCATCCAGTATACTGATTACAAGGGAGGTGTTTATATGTTATCTAATTCATCAAAAAATGTCGATTCACGAAATTTGATTTTATTTATCACGGGCAAAGGCGTTTCTGTTTTTGGTTCTTCTATTTACACATTTGCGATCAGTTTATATGTCCTCAAAATCACAGGCTCTGCTTTTAATTTTGCCACGACTTTGTTACTGGGTATTCTACCCATGATACTATTCGCGCCCTTTGCAGGGATTATGACCGATCGGTTTTCTAAAAAAGCCCTTATTGTCTGCTCAGATAGTTTAAACGGCTTATTGTTTTTATCACTTTTCATCTTGAGTATTAACAAGTCTCTATCCGTTACAGCCATCTATTTTACAACTGTTTTGCTCGCCATCTTCTCTACACTTTTTATGGTCAGTATGGAAGCTGCTAAACCAGCACTTGTTTCTCCAGAAAAACGATTGAGAATCAATGCCATTAGTAAAATAATCGATTCGCTTTCTGCTATTTTGGGGCCTATTTTAGGAGGCATTGCCTTTGCTCTATTTGATATCCGCTTCTTTATTTTAATCAATGCATTATCGTTTTTATTTTCAGCCGGCAGTGAGCTCTTTTTAAAATTCAAGCCGAGTATGCCTCTAGAGGCAAAGGCTAAAAAAGTATCTCCTTGGGTTGAGCTCAAAGAAGGCATTCAATATCTGAATGCCTCTGGAGAAATCAAAAAACTCACCAGTGTGTTTATTTTTATCAATTTCTTTCTCGGCTTCTCGATTCAAGTCCCTTTGCCTTATATCATCAATACAGTACTGATGCTCTCACCAAAATGGTTTGGCCTTATCAACAGTGCTTTTCCTGTTGGCCTTATTACGGGATCTCTCCTTGTTGAAAAAATCATGGCCAAATTTGATTACAACAAGATCCTCATGAGCATGGTTTTAATTATGGCCATTTGTTCTATTTTAATTGGCATACCGCTACTTTTATCGTGGCCTTCCACTGGTATTGGTGTGCTCTATGGCTTAATTATGTTCACTTTTGGCATTACCATTGCACTTATCGATATCCCCATTATGTATATCCTCCAAGATATCGTCCCAGAATACATTCTAGGTAGAATCCTAAGTTTGGTCTCTAGCCTTGTTAAGCTCTTTTTACCACTTGGTCTGATTTTATCAGGACTTTTATTACAAAGCCTATCTGCCTACGCCTTACCGATTTTGGGCGGCATCCTTGCACTCTTATACAGTTTTGGTTATCACTATTTTGTCACCATTAGAAAGCCCTGTTCGAACACCATCTCTTGATTAACCACTACTCACTTACACAAGGGCGAAAGGGTCATTATCTGGATGTATTTGGCATTGAAAACAGATTTTTGATAACCATTTAGAAAAAACACCTCTACTTATTTCAACGATGGAACGAGTGGTTGGACGAAAAATAATTTTGTCCCCCTACTACTTAAGGCAATTTTTCGGCACCCCTACAAAATTTTTATTCTCATATATTTCAACGATGAGAAGTACAGTTGAGCGGAAAAATTTGCAACAAAAAAGATACCTTCATAAACTTCCACGTTTATAAGGGCATCTGCACACCTTGGATATTAAATTTTGCACAAAATAAAATCACACAGAAGATAAGTCTGATTAATTTTGTAGCTATTGCATAGCTACTTTTTCAAAATGAATCGGCACTTTTCCGTTCTAAAAGACACGATTAATTGCAATATGACAAAAAAGTTGCCTATTCAATAGGCAACTTTTTTGATGAATAGGCAACTTCTTTTGAAGATAGGCAAACTCGAAACTCACTTTTATTTCTTTAAGCTCAAATACTCTGTAAAACTTCCCGCACCTAACTTCCGCCGTTTAGCCAACATGGAAGCCCAAATCGTATTTCCTTCAGCTTCGGTGATAAGTCCCTTTTCCAATGCTTCAATTAAAATATCGCCAGTGGTAATATGTCTTAATCCAAGCTCCTTGACGTAAAGTGCAATATCTCTAAGATTATTACTTGCGACTACGCCATTATGAACACTTGCCAAGGCAATCGAAGCTGCCTCTCCTGGACCAATAATTTTATGACCTTGATCAGGTGAAGTGGTGAGTTTATGATACAAAACAAATTCATCCGTTCCCAAATCAATTGTTGCTAAGTTTGCATCCCCACTTCGAAGTAATTGATCTATTCGTTCCTTAAGTTGAGGCGTCGTAGGATGAGACAACTCATCATATGCTGCTTTCGGTATGATAATTCTACCTGGATAAAGAATTGCCAATAGATTTTGCTCTCTAACCCATAAAAAAGCCGAAATGCAGTCACTATCGAAAAAGAGCGAATCAGTCATTTAATTCGCCCCCTTCGAATTCTTCCCCATAGACAAGATCCGGTCTAAAGGCTGTTAATAACAACTGTTCGTATTTCCCTGTAGACACCAAATCCTTTTCATAAAGTTCTTCTGCTTTTTCAATATAGTGACCATAAGTCTTGTATTGTTTGTTTTCAGGAAGCGGTTTATAAAGTACGTCATCATATCCCAAATTCACAGCAGAGTTGATAACGCCATCTCTGAACTTATCGGCTTCTTCAAGTGATAATTTATGATCGCCGACTAATCTATATAACAGCGCTTGTCTACTGACGCCAAAATACTGCTCGAGCTTCACAATTTCCTTAATACCAAGTCTCCCCACTGAGTCACTTTTGAATTTCTTTATAAACGACTCTAGCGCAACTGATGGTATAAGGAAATACGATGCAAACTGATCCGCACTCTTTTCAATGTCATTACCCCCGCCAATTTTCTTTGCACATACAACGGAGTGTTCACTGTCATCAAAATATAAATGGTATAACTCATGCGCCAGAGAAAATCTTTGTCTTCCAATAGACATGGCTGAATTAATAGCAATTACAGGATAGCCATCATTTTTGATACACATCCCACTAATTCTTTCACCCATTGGATAATAAACCAGCGTCAGTTTAGGAACTGTATGCGCCAACGAAAAAATATCAATCGAAGATTCTAAGTCTTCACCAAGTTCCCGTCTTAAAGACTGAGCTTTTGTATTAATATCTAACTTATCTACCATCGCGATCACCTAACAGTTCAGTCATAAAATTTAAGTTTAAAGTGATTCTATTTATGGCGCTGATCATTTCCAAATCATCCTCGTTAATTTCACTTGCTCTCAAAGCCACTGTAATGCGCTTCTCTGGAAGGGAATCCGCATAAAAACTATCAGGTGTAATGCCAAAAAGCGAAGACAGCCTATCCAGCATATCCGATGTGATGACACGTTCATTTTTTTCGATTTTCGATATGAGACTCTGATCTACCTTCAAGTATTTCGCAAGGTTCATTTGCGTGAAGCCACTTTGCTCTCTTAATGCTTTTATAGTTTCTCCAATAGGATTTAATGTATTGTTCATAGTGACACCTCCTCATACGTTAATTATACACCTGTTATGTCATATTATCAAACACTTATTAAATATATATTATGACAAAATGTGCATATAGAAAGAGTCCTTTTTACACTTTAAAACCTAACATCATAAAAAGAACCCTTTAATATAAACATCTATTTACTTAATAGTCAAAAGTATAGGCAACTGCGAATCTAATCATTAAAATAATAAAAATCAATTTTCTTAATTTGAACAAGTCCACATGGAGTCCTGTACCTTCATGTTACTAACGGCTAATTGAAACACGACTAAATCAAATAACTCATTATTATTTAAACAATCATAATTTTTCATGCACCGAATATATCTGTTTTACTATATAGCACTTAAGTTCATTACTTCTTCCAGAGTTAACCCAACTACTGAAATTTATATCCAAAGCACTTATACTTATTTCACATGAGTTACTGATTAATCCTGGTCTGCATTTTTCACAGGGAGCCCATCTAATATAAAAATGTTTATTATTGTTATTCTTGATAAAGGATAACATTTTTCTTTCGCAACAGGCGTAAGTATTACCAATACTTCCTTTCTGACTGTCCCAGTTCACAATTTCACCATCATCATCTAATTTAATTGCCGAAGGAATGTACTCAACGCTTAAAATATCATTTAAAAACTTAGTATATCTCTCAGTATCGCCAGATAAGTAAGCCCAATTAAAGTCATAATGATGATTCCGAACATCTTCTATCGGAATTGAACGTGTTGTATTTAAAGCAAATCCAACTAAAGTGCTTATTATTAAATCATATATATTACCTATTTTAGGTTTATACGGACTTTTGTAAAAGAAGAAAATTGCTTTTGAAGCATTAAAAACTAAAATAATAATTAGCACATAGTAAATATTGAAAACAAAATGGAAATAGCTCATCAATTCAGTGAATTTGTTATAGTCAATAGACATATCCAATTAACATCCTTTCCATTGTAAGTTCAAGTTTGAACATTTCATAAATCTTCATGGTGGTACTCAAAACACCTTAGGATGAGCCCACTCGTGGCTCCCTAGCTTTGATATTTATTCATCTATTATTGAGTCCCATACTTTTCTAACAACTGGAATAATGCTGATCCATTCTATATCCTTAGCATAACTGAACGAATTCTGATACCTCATCCATAAACCCGCCATATCTTTATCATTTTCTATCTGATCAAAAACAATAAATGCCTTTTTAAGCTCTTCAGCAGTTCCTCTACGTTCTGAGGTCATCTTAACAGCTTCTTTTAAAAGCGAATAACTAAAATGGTCTGTAAATACATTTATAAGTATGAATAGATCATAAAAATCTCTCATTCTAGTATTAACAATACCCCTTGTGATAATCGTTTCTAATTTTTCTGCTAAAACTGTTTCCAGATTATATGCCAATACATCAATCATTCTATTCTCTATCATCAACTTATATGAATAGATAATCTCTCTGGGTGTAATTTTATCTCCTGTCGTTATATCTACTTTTAACGGAATTTTAGCCGTTCCCATAGTAGCTACTAAAGAAACTCTCAGCCCTGGATAATCAGCTTCTTCGCGAATTTCTTCAATATCTTTAAGAGTCATAAAAACATTATCTTCGAGATTAATCTGAATTATTTCTTGAAAAATTCTAGCAATTGTTTCTTTTTCGAGAGGCATTCCTTTAACTGTTGTGTCCATATCAATAGTTGCCCTAAGATCCACACCTACCATTGCTGCTACTAACATGCCGCCTTTAAGTATAAAATTATCTTTGAAATTTGAATGAGATATCCTCTCTAACAGGCGTTCCAACATGTAATTTCGCATTAATATTTGAGGATTGATAGCATTTTTTTTAGATAAATTTCGAATTTGTGCTTTTAATTGAGTGGCACTCTTCAAAGTAGCACCTCCATATATTGTTTTAATAATTTCATGATGCCAAACTTCTCACCATAGATCATCAGATTTGAAATACTCTTATCATTTCTGTTTGAATATTTTTTTAAGGCATCAGTCATAATACCAACGTCTACTTGACTTCTGCTTCTCACAATATCACAGATTGTCCTTTCTAAATCATAGGTTTTTATCATGCGTCCAAACTGCGTTTCACTTTCAATAAGGCCGAGGCCGTATAACTCGCTTTTAACTGAAAAAACCTTAGTACCTGCTTCTCGTAGATTTGTCCCATTGTACCCTGCAGGAATCGTTACTGTAAAGTGAATTGGATCTCTATCGGTCAGTTCATGAAGAAATAATGCAGTCTCATGAGAAAATACGACTCGAGTATTTCTTGCCTGCAAACAATACATTTCATCTTCAAACGCTTCCACTGTTAAATAAATACCTTGAGCTACACGCTCTAATTTCCCCTCTTTGACAAAGAGAGATAGATACTGCCTCGGAATACCAGCTTGATCAGCCATCTTTGTCAGAACGAGACCATTGTTCTCAGTAATTAGTTGTTCCAATTTCGTTTTATAGTCCATGCAATCACTGTCCTTTTACATTTATGCTCTTATTGTATTCCAAGAGAGCATAAATGTAAATCTGTATAAAACAAATGACCCAGTCGATTTGCACAACTGAGCCACTAATATTGTCATTCCACAATTTGTATAAACTTACCTACACACTCGCTGTGTTGATTCCTACCCTTACGAGCAAATGATCAATAATACGTTTATTCTTAACTTCATTGCTATCTTGCGAAAAGTCAAAAAACCTCTCGGATATTTAAAATTCAAACATTACAAGGAGTCTATCCGGCGTAGTCCCACTACGCACGCCACGTGCCTTGAGTAAACAAAAATGATGTCGTGAAGACTCAAAGGTTATATGACGGAGGGGGCGTTGCCACAAATTAATATTACAATATTAACAATTTGCGCAGAGCTTCTATAGTTACTTCAAATGTAGCATTTTGGGCATAAGAAAAAGGCGTCTTTAATGTTGAGAAAACAAGCTCAGACACTTAAGACACCTCTTATGATGATCCTTATTTAGGTTACACTTTAAATTTGGAAATTTCACTTTCAAGATTTTTTGCACTTTCATTTGTTTTTAAGATAAGTTTGACAACCTCTGTGGATTTATTCGTGACACCTGAGGCCTTAATAGCAATATCGGATGTCCCTTGTGCACCCTCTGTGGCGGATCTCGCAACCCCATCAATCGCCCTCAAAATTTCTGTGATAGAAGCTAAAAGTTCTTCTGAGGTTGAACTAAAATCCGTTACCAAATCGTCTACATAAATGGCATCATCGTTGTATTGATCCGCCACACTTAAGATCATTTTATAATCCTCGTTGACATCTTTGATCACGTATTCAAGTAGATTATTCGAATTGCCTGTCAAATCACTCACCGCTTCATTTACCTTTAAAGTAATGCGCTGAATTTCTACCACTGTATTTTTTGATTGTTCTGCCAATTTTCGGATCTCATCGGCAACCACCGCAAAACCTCTTCCCGCTTCACCTGCTCTGGCCGCTTCTATCGCTGCATTGAGTGCCAATAAATTGGTCTGTGAAGTGATGTCCATAATAGCTTCGCTAAGCACATCAATTTGAGAGACCACTTTTGAAGATTCAATCGACGTTTCCAATTTTGCTTTTACACGGTCTAAAACAGTCTTTGCTTTCGTTTGTGCTTCGAGGACAATAGTCTTTGTCGATTGCGCCCTGTTGCTGATTTCATTGGCTTTGATTGCACCTTCTTGTGCTTTGTCCGCGATGGCTGAAACAGCTCTTTCCATTTCTTGAGAAGTTGCCGACATCTCTTCTGAGGCAGCAGCAGTCTCTTCCATACCTGCAGCAAGCTCTTGAGTGGTTGCAGATACATCTTCAATATCGCTGTTGAGATCAGCCACTCTGCTGTTAACTTCTCTAACAATCTGCTCAATACTTACGGATTCTATGCTTACTTTCCCGATTAGGGCCTTGATGGCACCTTGCATCTCATCGATACCTTTTGACAGCGTTCCCATCTCATCTTTTCGATTTAATAGATCTCTTGAAATTTCGATTGAGAAATCCCCAGAGGCGACTTGTGATAATTGAGCAACTGCCAATTTTAATGGTCCTGTAATATCAAGTGATATCACTGCTGTTAACACAATACTTAAAACCAATGAAAAAATAATGATCCCTACAAATAAGTTTAAAGTGCTATGATATCCCACGATATTTTCTTCATGAACATTTTCAGCATCCATTTGTTGATCATCCGCTAACTTCACTAAGCTGTTTTGAATTTCCTCTCCTAGTCCCTCGGCCTCACTGTACTTTTTCAGTGCCATCTCCTGATTCCCAGAGAGTGCATAGTCAAGCGCTTCATCTCGCAAGGGTCTATAGATCGCCAACTTAGCTTCCAGTTCACCAAAAAGATTACCTTCAGCTTCATCTAGCCCAATAGCCTTTACCTTTTGTATATCGGTATTGAAGAGTTCTTTTCTCTGCTTAATATCATCTAACCTTGCATTTATTTTTTCTTTCTCATTTACATTTAGAAAAATATAGTAGATATCTGCTTCTATGGCCCTCTGTTGAGCTCGACTGTCATTAATCAGCTGCGTTTTCGTAAGGTTGATATCGAAAAGTGACTTAAGGTTGTCATTGGTTTTCGTCAAACTCAAATAAGCAACACCTGCAACTAACAACAATAAAATTATCAGAGCACTGCTCAGAAGAATAATTTTAAGCCTAACCTTCAATCGTTTTAGCATGTCTTCACGCTCCAATCTAATATTTGATAATAGGGTAAGAGTGTCAAATACCAGTTTTGCCCAAACCCTCCAACTACATATTCCATTTATACGCAACTAATTGAATCTCAAACGCTCATTTTCTATGAATCCTAATTTTATAAATTTGCAGACTTTATCAGCATTTTCGTCTATACCGTTTGCTGCAACATTTCATTTGCTTTAAATCGGACAGCAATTCTATTTTCATCAGATAAGTAAGAGAGATACGATTTTATCGTACTCCCCACAAGCACGTATTGATTGATATCCATGGTACTTACACCTACGTTTTCAACGGATATTAAATTCCAATATCGACCTTCTTCCTTATAGATCTTAGTGATTTGATTAACCAAAAAAGCACTTTCATGTTACACATCTCATTACTTAAATTTGTACCCAAATCCATGTACTGTTGTGAAGTCCAATAAGACTAAATCGATCTTTTGGTTTTCGATGATCTTACGTGCTTCAATCCCAATTAGATCAACAAATGTATAAAAACTGTGACTTTCAAGATACACAGATAGTGCATCTGCAATGTTTTTTCATCCTCCACAATTAAAATATTAGGCATCATCGTTTCCTTTGTCGGTCATTTTAATTTTTTTTTTAAGGTTCAATTTTTCTATTGACAACAATTTATTTCGAGTGTAAAATAGTTGCATCCACAACTATTTTTAATTGGGAGGCAAATCCATTATGAAGGCTCTTAGAAAGACCATCATTGATGACACCGACATTGGAAAATATCTATCTATGCTTTATAGACACAATCGCATTTTCATAGATCAACACTTGACTGATCCGAATTTTGGAAGTGGCCAGCATACATTTCTTTTTTACTTAAAAACCCATGATGGTTCAACACAAGAAGAAATCAGTAGAGCACTTGGTATTGATAAAGCGAGCACAGCTAGAGCAATTCAAAAGCTTGAGTCTCACGGATTTGTTATAAGGCACTCCGATTTGGAGGATCGGCGCGTTAATCATGTTTCTATCACTGAAAAAGGTGATGCACTTTATTCAGAACTCAAAAGCATTTCAAACCAATGGAAATCTATAATTTTGGAATCCTTTTCAGAACAGGAAATCACTTTATTGGAATCCTCTTTAAAAAAACTCGCTCAAAATTCAATACTCTATCGAAATAAGAAAGAAGGTCAAAATGACAAATGAAGCAACTCTTAACCCCCTAAAAACCGAACCCATAGGCAAACTCTTGCTCAAGTTCTCGATTCCCGCCATTGTGGGCATGATGGTCAATGCGCTCTATAATGTAGTGGATCGAATATACATCGGTTGGATTGGTCCCCTTGCCATGACTGGTATTGGTCTTAATTTACCCTTTATGACCCTATTAATGGCTTTTAGTATGCTCATCGGTATCGGCGGTGCGGCCATTATCTCCATACGACTTGGCGAAGGCAACCATGATGGTGCTGAAAAAATACTTGGGAATGCCTTTACATTATTAATCCTCATTATGGCCGTTGTTGGCATTATCGGTTTAAGTTTCAAAACACCTCTACTCTATTTATTTGGCGCAAGTGATGACACCATTGGATTTGCAAACGCTTATATTACAATTATTCTTTTTGGCGCTATTTTTCAAGGACTCGGTTTTGGACTTAACAACATCATTAGAGCTGAAGGTAATCCTAAAATTGCTATGTACACCATGCTCCTCGGTGCAATCGCCAATATTGTGTTAGACCCTATTTTCATTTTTGTGTTTAAAATGGGGATTGCTGGCGCTGCACTTGCAACGATTCTCTCGCAATTAATATCAGCTATTTGGGTTTTATACCATTTTCTTTCAGGTAGAAGCAAATTGGTTTTAAAGCGCCAAAATTTAAAATTAGATTTTGCAATCATCAAGAGTATTTTTAGCATTGGTATGTCTCCTTTCTTTATGCAAGTTGCAGCCAGTATTGTGACGATTGTCTCCAATAATGCCTTAAAAAATACGGGCGGCGATATTGCCATCGGTGCTATGACAGTCATCAATGCCATTGTCATCGTTTTCTTAATGCCGATTTTTGGTCTCAATCAAGGTTCTCAACCTATTATTGGATTTAACTATGGTGCAAAACAGTATGATCGTGTGAAACAAACTCTAAAATTAGCCATCTATGCTGCAACAGCCATCTGTTTAGTCGCTTTTATTGCCACACAGTTTTTTACAGTCTACCTGATTCAAATTTTCAATAGAGATCCTGAACTGGTATCTGTTGCCACGTCAGGGATGAAAATATTCTTGTGCATGGTGCCCTTTATAGGGTTCCAGGTGATCAGTTCAAATTACTTTCAAGCGGTTGGAAAAGCCCCGAAAGCAATGTTTTTGAGCCTACTCAGACAAGTGATTATCCTAATTCCAATGCTTGTGATCATGCCTAGATTTTTTGGTTTAACAGGTGTTTGGATGGCTGGTCCAATCGCAGATCTCAGCGCCACTGTGGTCACTGCCATCTTTATCTTTAATGAACTTAGCCATTTGGATGATTCGCATCAGCTGGAAATGGCTTAGAAAAAACCGGGCAGAAACTCATACTCAATATAAAATGGCGCCATACGAATATTCGCTTCGTATGACGCCATTTTTTAAATTAAAACTCATTGGTTAGTGTGTCGAAAGTCAGTTTCGCATGAACCCTCATTTGTTCCTATTAGACTAAGACCTTCACCTTTCTAAAAGCCCCTTAAAAGCGCTAACAAACGCTTCATCATCCGCCTTTAAGCGCTTCTTAAACTTTGTATACTTGCCCCTCTGCATCCTAGCCAATCGACTTACATGCCTTTGATCTAAAATCAAATCTATGTTATCTTGAGTTATCAACCGTCCATTTTGGTTGATGGCTTGTCCTCGCTTTGAAAGCACCAGAGCTGCAAGACCGTAATCTTGAGTAATGACGATGTCATGGGCCATCATATGATTGACGATATAAAAATCAGCCGCATCTCTGGATAGATCCACTGTAATAATCTCTGCGTAGTCATCTTCAATAACTACTGCATGATTTTTCACAACCGTGATGCGATAGCCTTCTTTTTGGGCCATCTCTATCGCTATTTTCACCACGGGACAGCCATCTGCATCAACCCATATCCTCGGTTTATTCGGGCTCATTTGAAGGACTCACTTCTCTTTTAGGCATTTCCTTCTTAGGGGCTTTCTTTCTAGCGGGCCGCTTCTTTTTAGCAGGTGGTATTTTAGGTTTTTCACTCTCTTTTTTAAGACGCACCCACATGGACTTGCTATTGCCCTTCGTATGAATATCTAAGAAATCAAATTTTCTCAAAAATCGGGATAACTTCGGATCTCCATAATTTCTCACATCAAAATCTGGATACCTTTTTACAAGACGGTTCCCAAGTTCACCCATATTCATGCTTTGATCATCTTCATCGATCTCGTTGAGCATTTTAAGAATAGCCGCTTTAATAACGCTAAGTTCCGTCATGTTCTTCTCATTGTCGTTCGCCTTGCCGTTTGACGCATTTAAATCTCCCGTGCGTATGCCTTGACGTCCAGCAATTTCCATGGCTAAGGCCTCTTCAACACTGAGCTCATTGGCGTTCAAGTCTGCTTCAACGGTTTTCTTTTCAGAAGCTTGAAGTACTTCAAGGTATTTAAATTGATTACATGAGGCTATAAAAGGTTTAGGCGTCTTTTTTTCACCCATTCCAAGGACAAACATCCCCGATTCTCTCAACCTCGAAGATAATTTTGTAAAATCGCTATCACTGGATACGATACAAAAACCTTCTACCTTGCCAGAATAAAGAATATCCATGGCATCTATAATCATCGCTGAATCCGTGGCATTTTTACCGCTGGTATAGCCGTACTGTTGAATTGGCGTAATTGAATTTTCAAGCAGCACATCTTTCCACGAACCTGAAGTGCTCTTTGTCCAATCCCCATAAATGCGTTTATAAGTGGCCACACCATAATTCGGAATTTCATCCAACACACTTGAAATGTACTTTGCAGATATGTTATCTGCGTCTATAAGCACCGCAAACCTTTTTTCTTCTAACATATGACCCCCAGTATTTTAAATTTAAGTTTCACGCTATTTTTATATCGTCCGTTTCCGAAAACGCAGTAAGAATCTCCTGCCAAATAAGATTTTCAGTCATTCGTGCTTGTCTAGGTTCACACAAATATCGAATGGTAAGATACAAATAACCTTCTTTCACACGAATTAACACGATCGGTGTTAAATTGGTATAGTGGAGCATATAACGTTTGGACGCTTCAATTACATTTTCTTCGGCTTCTTTAGAAAGGTGAAGTGTATGATGATTGATGATCTCTTCTAGTTTTTGTTTTGCCATATTCCAGGGACTATCCAGTGTGAGCCTGACCTCAAGTTCGTTCCAAATATACACAAATCCCTTATTGGCATTCGAAATACCATGTATAAAGAGAAAATTGTTGGGGAAGTGAACAATCCGCCCAGTACTTTGCTGACTGTGCTCAGGTGTTGAAACTTCCATAAGCACGGTTTGAAACACCTTGATATCGATGACATCTCCAACGATGTTGTTGACCGTTACGCGATCACCTACCTCAAAAGGCTTTTGAAATATAATGATAAGCCATGCAGCCATATTTGTAAACAATTCTCTAAGCGATATGGCAATCCCTGCTGATATGAACCCTACATATGTAGCTAAATCCAACTTGGATTCGGACCAGATTAAAACAATCACCACAAATAAAATCCCCGTATTAAAATAGGAAAGTCTTTTTCGTGTCGTGTAATAAACACTATTCGTCTTAATGGTTTTAAATAGAATTTTACCCATGAGCCTGATCAAGATAAAATTCAGTAGCAATAAGCCACCTGAAACCAACATTTTTCGTACGATTACATTGCCCTCTAAAAAAATCAAAATCTCATTCATGCACACGCCTACGCTTCATTAAATTTTATACGCCATACACTTCCATTGTAACAGTGCTTATATCCTATTTTAACAGATTTATAACATTTTTAGATGTAAAAAATAAAATAAGTATGCTCAAAATTTATTTGCACACCCACAAAAAAACTCAAGGTTTTTTGAACCCTGAGTTTTTAAGTTTCTGATTTTTAAATAAAGCCTAAAAATGGCATCCTTTTAAGCCACTTCATCCAGAATCATTGCCTTCTCTCTATATTTTTGAAAGTCCTTTCTCATCGCCCAAAATACAAATCCAATAACCAGAATATCAATTGCTGCTGATCCATAGTACACGCCCTTTATTCCTATATATCTTGGAATAACAAGCATCACGGGGACATAGAGCAAAAGTTGCCGCGCGATCCCAATAACCGCTGCTGGTGCGCCTTTTTCTGTTGCTGGGAAATAAGTCATCGCCATAAAGATAACTGGCAGAAACGGAACCACACTCATAAAAACTCTAAAGTGTTCTATATTTTCACTGGTAAATAACGTGTTTGGAAGCATCATATTTAAAATCCCCCACGGATTGATCATTAAGAAGAACCAAAAGGGCAACAAAATACCAACAGCACTGATTGTAAAAGATTTAAACGCATAAATGACGCGTTCATATTGCTTCGCACCGTAATTAATGCCAATTACAGGCTGTAGTGCTCTCATCAGCCCGAAGATAGGGGTTAATAAAAATGTGAATATGCGGTATAAAACGCCATAAAAAGCAACATCCATAATCGTTCCATAACGCGACAAAGCATTAAACACAACAAAGGCTTGTACCAAACTCATAACGGACATAATCAAGGACGATGCGCCAAGAGAAAAGATAGTCTTTAACCTTTTAGCATCTGCTTTAAAACTAAATGGACTCGAATGAAAAGAGGCCTTACCTTTAGAAAAATAAAGTAACCCTATCAGCGTATAGACAAACATCCCCAGATTGGTCCCCCACGCTGCTCCCCCAACGCCCATTTGAAGACGAACCACTAGAATATAATTGGCAATAATATTAGTGACAAGACCCGCACCCATCATAACTGCTGCAGATTTCATTTTGCCCTCTGCGCGAACAATCATATTAATCGCAAGCCCATAAATCCAGAAAACCGCACCCATCGCTGTGATTTGAAAATAAGTTGTCCCCTGTTTAAGGGCATCATCATATCCGCCCATCCACTGAATCATTGTGCGTGCAAAAATCACGCCCAAAATCATATAAACTATACTCGTCCCCAACGTCATCACATTGACATTCCCAAGTAGTTTTTTTTGAGTCTCATTGTCACCAGCACCTATGGCAATGCTCAAGACTGAACCTGCCCCAACGCCTATTAAAGAACCGATTCCCAACGGGATTTGAGAGAGTGGATAAGCTAGTGAAACCCCTGCTAAAGCAGTCTCCCCTACAAATCGCCCCACAAAGAAAGCGTCAAAAACACTATTGAGCCCGTACAAAACCATAGCCAGTACAGCGGGCCACGAGAGCTCAAAGATCACTCGCCCCATCGGCGCATTTAATATTTTTTGTTTCTGCTCACTGTGTGTAGAATTTTCCATTTCACCACCCCCTTAGACGATTCCCGCTTTTTTAAAATGTTTATTTAATAGGCGTTTGCCCAACAGCATACCGAATACACCCCCAGCAAAAGATATCACCAGAATCACAATACTCATTGGTCCTTCGATAAATTGAATCATCGGATCTAAGAATGCAGGATCAACACCTCTTGATATAAAATCGTTTCTGAAGCTTTCTGCAAAGATCACAACAGGTATCACATTGCCAAGGGCTTGCCCTGTGATCATAATGCCAAACCCCAAGGCGATGGATTTAAAATGACTATATCGTGTGGGCATACAAATCAAATCTGCAATAACTGCTGATAATAATGTGGTTATAAACCAAGGTAAATAGCCGCCTCCTGTAAATTGAAATAACACCATTACAATGATCGTACTTATCGTAAATACACCTTTTTTGGGAATTTTACTAATCAACAATAAATAAATTATACCGCCGACGATGCCGTTAATCGCCGGTGAAAATATATGCACCACAGGACTTGCCATGGCTGTGACCATGGCAATCACCATGTAAACTGCGAAAAATACTGCTGATAACACACCTATGAGTATAAAATCTTTGATTTGAAACAGCTCGCTTTTTTGTTGCTTCATTTGTGCCTCCTATTGATATTGGTATTGTGCTTTTAGCATAGATGAAAATAGACCTTGTTTCGCTTTTAATTCTAATGGTTTTCCTGACTCTGCAATAACGCCCTCTTTGACCACTATAATTTTATCAGCTCCCAAAACCGTCCTCATACGATGTGCGATAATCAAAACCGTTTTATTTTTCACTAAAACGCTAAATGCACTTTGTATTTTACTTTCGTTTTCCGCATCTAAAGAGGCTGTTGCTTCATCGAGCAAAATAATCGGAGCATCTTTGAGTATAGCTCTTGCTATGGAAATACGCTGTCTTTCACCACCAGATAACTTTTCGCCGTTTTCCCCTATAAGCGTACCGTATCCCTGTGGCAGGTTATGAATAAAGTCCTCGCATTGTGCAAGTTGTGCTGCTCTTATAACCTCTTCATCCGTTGCATTTTTCTTGCCCACACGAATATTTTCCATAACACTTGAATTAAAAAGCGTCACATCCTGAAAAACAATGGCATAATAATTTAATAGGGTTTCTGGGTCAATCTTAGAAATATCTTCTCCACCTAAAGTAATCATGCCTTTGTTGATGTCCCAAAATCTTGCCGATAGTTTGGCTATGGTGCTTTTCCCACCTCCAGAAGGTCCCACAAGAGCAGTCACATCGTTTTGCTTTGCGATAAAATTCACATTTTTTAGCGTCTGAACACCATCTTGATATGAGAAATCCACATTTTTAAATTCAATATCAAAATTTTTCGGATGAAACTCAGTGAGCCCTTCTTGTCTTGGCATCTGATCCATCTCTTTCATTCGATCGATACGCACATCAAGATATAAAAGCAACGCAAAATTATTCATTGCATCCATGATTGGATTATAAATTCTCGCTGTCACCACAAGGAAAACCAAGTAGGTAAAAACACTGATTGAACCCATTTTTAACAAATATGCCCCATATAATATAACACTTGGGAGACCAAGCTTTAAGAAAACATACGAAAGGTTTATAAAAGCACCTATTAAAAGTTCCCCACTAATCATAAATTTTTCAAGCTGATCAAGTTCAGCGTTTAATGTTTTTGAAAAGTCATTTTCTTTATTATAGGATTTAATTTCGTTTGCTAAATCAATCCCTTCTTGAATTTTATCCGAAATATCTCTTTTAATATGATAAAATTTACCATGCATACTTTTTTGATATTTTTTAGACAAATAAAAGATCAATATTGCAACTGGAACCACCCAAAAAACTGCTAATGATAGCTGCCAATTATAAAAGAACATCATCACCCCCATAATAAGAACAGTTGTAACCGCTGCGTATATTTGAGGAACCGCATGAGAAAAAAGCATTTCAATCTGCGTGGCATCATCCATAATCGTTGCACTTAAGTCTGCAATATCGCTTTTACCAAAGTAAGCCATTGGTAATTTTCTAAGCGTTTCTGCCAAACTGATGCGTCTCTTCGCGCTCTCTTCATAAATTTTAGTATAGGTTGAATTGTACTGAAAATATGAAATAGTCAACATTATCAAAAATAAAACAACCGATATAGCCACATAGGATACAATACGCGTTTGAGAAATATTTGAAGCATCATAAATTGTCGCCATGTACGCCTCTAAGAATTTAAACCCTAGAATCACTGGGGCCATGAAACTGATATGCATGATTACAGTCCATATAATCCCATAATAAAGGTCTCTAGCACCTTTTTCAGACATTGCATATTTATTTTGAAAAAAATTAAGCACATTGTCCTCCTTCATCATCATCATCATCATCGTTATTGTCTTTTACTGTGATTTTCCAATCTACAGTTTTTTGGTATTCATCCCACATGCTTTTATACAGTCCACCCTTATCTATTAAAAAAGTGTGTGAACCCTCTTCAACGATTCTGCCATTTTCAATCACTAAAATTCTGTCTACATTTTGTACACTTGTGAGACGATGAGCGATCATAAGTGTTGTCTTCCCACGACTGAGTGCCTTAAGTGCCTTCTGTATCAAATGCTCATTTTCAGGATCAGCAAAAGCGGTGGCTTCATCTAAAATCACGATGGGCGCATTTTTCACCATGGCTCTGGCAAGTGCAATTCTTTGCTGCTCCCCACCAGATAGATAGGTCCCTTTTGATCCAATTATAGTGTTGAGACCCTCAGAAAGATTTTCAATTATTTCTTTTGATTGCGAAAAATTAATCGCATTATCAATATCACTTTTACTTGCATTTTCTTTTCCAAATACAATATTTTCTCTCAGTGAACCTTTAAAGAGCTTGGTATTCTGAAAAACCAAGGAAACCGTTTCCATCAACACTTTCTTTGGAATGGCTTTAACATTAACACCTCCAATGAGCACTTCGCCTTCATCTACATCCCAAAATCGCGCAGCTAATCTTGCAATGGTTGTCTTCCCACCTCCAGAGGCGCCCACAAGTGCAATGGTTTCTCCAGCATTTAGCTTAAAACTAATCTTATCAATAGCACGTTTATCGCTGCCTTCATATGAAAACGCCACTTCCTTAAATTCTAAATCATAGTTTTTAATGCGGCTAGAAGGCTCCGAATAGGACATATTTTTATACTCTAACAAATGATCCAGTCTATCGATGGCTTGCTCAGCAATCATGATATTTTGTTGAAAATGCATAGACTTCATTAAGAGCGTCGTAAAAATCGGTGAAATTAAAATGTAAAAAACAAAGTCCGTGAGCACAAGTGAAAGTTGATCCCCTCTTCCCACTAAAAAAACAGCCATTGGAATCAAGAAAAAAGCTGCGGATTGCATCACCGTGGTGAAAAAAGACATCGGTTTTCTCCAAAGCACTGTGTAAGCGTGAACCATTTCTTTATATCTAATAATGCTATTGTAAAATCGTTTAAAAGAAAAAATAGTCTGTCCAAAAGTTTTTACAACTGGAATCCCACGGATATATTCCACAGATTCCGAACTCATTTCTTCCAAAGAATCGTAGTAATTTTTTTGGAATTTTTGGCCTTCTTCACTCATCATAAATCTCATTGTCATAAATCCCAATGCAATCGGAATAAGAGAAACCAGTCCCATTCTCCAGTCCACTAAAATGATCAGAACAATTAGAGTAATGGGAGAAATTACGCTGCCAGCCATATCTGGAAGCTGATGTGCTAAAAAGTTATGCGTTGTTGAAGCGCCATCATTTACAATTTTACGTATCTTCCCACTTGAATGCTGATCAAAAAAACCAAGGGGCATTCCCATTATTTTTGCCATCCCCACTTTTTGCATACCTACTTCTACTCTAAAAGCGGCAAGATGAGAACTCATAAGAGCTAAAAAATAGATTACAATTCCACTCACAGCGCTTGCAAATGCAAGCCACGCATAAAAACTGATGTTCAAAGTATCCATTGAATGAGGATTAGATAATATTTCACGTACGATATACCATACAAACACAAACGGCAATATATTGAGAATTGCCGAAACGCCTGACAATACTAAAGCAAGGGGTAAAAGCACTTTTTTCTTGCCCATATACGGTATAAATCTTTTTAAAACAAAACTTTTTTTTATAACTGGCATACTGTGCCTCCTTTTAATTTGTATTCATATCATTGAAACAATCCATGAGTTTTTTTTCAGTTTCTGGATTCAAGGCAAAATCTTTAAAAATGCCCCCGTTTTTCAAATAAATAATTCGGTTACACACATTTGTAATAAACTCATAATCGTGAGTAATCAAGATGACCGCTTTGCCTGCCATTGCCAAATCCGTTACACTTTTACACACTCTTTCCATATTGAACCGATCTAATCCGCTGGTGGGTTCATCCATAATCACAACACAAGATGCCTTTACCAAAGACAACCCTATTGTTACCCTTTGTTTCTGTCCACCTGATAAAGCGGCTGGATGGTTCTCTTTAAATTTCAATAGGTCCAGCGCAGTAAGGGCATTCTCTACTTTTACTTCTATATCTGAAACCTTTTCATTGCCAATTGAAAGCTCTTTTTCTACACTTTCAGTAAACAATTGATAATCGGCATCCTGCATAACAAACGAGACATGTTCTCTTCGCTTTCTATAAGATGTTGCTCTCTCCTTAAAAAAAACACTTCCGGCTTTTTCTCGATAAACACCTGATAAAAGACGTCCGAGTGTTGTCTTTCCCACGCCATTATTGCCAATAAGACCAACAACCTCGCCTTCACAACATTTGAAACTGATATTTTCTAGAATTCTATTGTATTTCTTATAAGAAAAAGCAACACGGTCTAACTTCATAACCTCCTTTGCATCTTCCAAAACAGGCTTTCCCCTGATTGGATTTCTAAAGAGCATCATGCTCCTAAGTCCTCTATTCATCAATGCGTCATTTGAAAGTTTAAGGAACTCTACCTGAGTGAATTGCTCTTTTAGTACACCTTCATCAAAATAGAGCACTTTATCTAGCAATTCTTTTAGGTAGTATAGTCTATGCTCAGAAATAATAATCGTATAGCCTTGCGCTTTCAACCGCTTTAGCACATCCTTCAATCTTTCAATAGACTGATAATCTAAATTTGAAGAAGGTTCGTCGAGCACAAGTATTTTGGACTGTAAAGTATGCACCGACGCGATTGCAAGTTTTTGCTTTTCACCACTTGAAAGCTTAAAAATACTCTTCCCGATAAGATGTTCAATCCCCATACAGCGTGTTGCCGTTTCGATTCTTTTAGAAATTTCAGCACGCTGAACCCCAAAGTTTTCACACGTGAAAGCCAATTCAGATAAAGTATCCACCGTAAAAAACTGACTTCTTGGGTCTTGAAAAACAGATCCAACCTTTTCGGAAATTAAATGAATAGGTAACGTATCCATATCCACATTTTCAATCATTACCTTCCCCTGAAATTCACCTTCGAAATATTTGGGCACAAGACCATTAATACACCTTGTAATTGTTGATTTACCACAGCCACTTCTGCCCGTTATAACCACCAATTCCCCTTGATTAATCTTGAAATTCACTTTGGAAATGCTATGGGTTTCACTACCCTCATATTTAAAACTTACATTATCAAAAACAATCATTTCATCTCCTTCAATGTCTTTCTATAAAACCCATACAGCACGATCTACTAAAAACACAAAAATACTTGCCATCAGCGCAACAGTAAGAATTGCACCATCAAACTTTTTAAATTCAACATCAAAATAAGCGCTTCTTTTAACATCGTGTTCCACACCTCTGGTAAGGGCTGTTGCTGTCAATTCTTCAGAAATTTTCAAGCTTCTGAAAAGAAGAGGAATTAGTGAATATTCTACGGTTCTCACTGGATATCGAAGTATATTTTTAAATGAAATCCCGATGCCTCTTAAATGCATACTCTCTTTGCTAAATGCCATTTCTGATTGAATTGTTGGCACAAATCTAAAAGCGACAATAATCGCTAACATGATGCCTTTGGGCAACTTCATTTTCTCAATTGCTGTGATCATCTCACTCGTTTTAATTGTATTCACAAGTATAGATGCAATCATAACAATCGGTATAAATTTGCTGAATAAATAAAACAGCAGACTAAAAAGTAGTTTCGCATTTCCAAATGGATACATCAAGAAAAAATAATTTAAAAATACAATTGCAAGATAGCTTGCTGCAAAAGCAAATGCTTTTTTATACATTTTCACCGTAACCATTAGCAAAAATGCAATTGTAAAGCATAAATGGTTGGCCATTTCACTTGATACAATAAACATCGTAATACAAAATAAAACATTTAATATAAACAATGTCCTCGGGTCAATTTTAAATGCATTTTGACTTGGAAAAACGCTCATAATAACCTCCTTGTATGCATCAAAGCAAGTTTCTAAATCATTATATTGAGAATGATTCTCACTGTCTACTCCAAAAAAACGCCTTCAGCAGCTCCAAAAAACAAAAAGCCCTAAAAAGGACTTTTATAATTTTCGATATTCTAATGGCGTCATCTGGTTATACACTTTAAAAAGTTGTGCAAATTTACTGGGGTTCTCATACCCCACTTCATTGGCAATCTGCAAAATGGAAAGGTCCGTATTTCTAAGCAACTCCATTGCTCTTCCAACCCTTATTTTTTTAATATAATTATGGACCGTATCCCCTGTTATTTCTTTAAACCCATTTTGTAGTTTGTATACGCTCATATCCAATTGGCTTGCCAAAGCCTTCACTGAGGGGCTAGATTCAAGATTGTTCTCAATGATTTCTTGCGCTCGTAATATTTTTTCTCTTTCTGCCATTATAGCGCCACATTGATTGCAAGGTTTATTTTTTTCATATATCAATCGTGCAACCAATTCCAAAGTCTTAGATTTAAGGCTCACGTATCCAAACATTTCATCCTTAGACAATTCATCTATCTTCTTTGTGATCTTATCCACTTCATAGCTTGCTTTCTCTACAATTAAAATTTCTTTTTTAAACAGCATATCCAAATGGCGTTGCCAATCCAACAGAGTCTCCGCCTTCCACTTGGGGTCTGTCGCCTTGTTTATAATCTCACAACTCATGGAAATCGAAATTGTTTTGCAGTTTTTATACTTAAATTGAAATTTCTCTACATTATTAAGCATTTTATAAATAAAAGCATCTCCTGCCCTGATCGTGTAAACCTTACGACTCGGCAGCATTAAAATCTCAGCTTCACCACAGTAGCAATAACCGACTTCTAGAAGATTTTCTTCAAAACCCCTGTTATCAAACTCCATTTCCAAAAGGTTAAAGGACTCTAGCATGGTAATCTCTAGCCCCTCTTCCGTGCGCAATCTTAATAAGCTTCCTGATCCTAAGCCATCTTCAAGAATATATTTCTCCCCAAAGCGCTCATTGCAGACTTTACACCGATACGCACTTTTTATATTGTTAAAATAAGACTCAAATATGTCTGTTTTCATTTTCGCAACCTCACGAACAATGCCCTCGCGAATATAAGCAATGCCATTTCAAAGCTTTTCGCTTAATTGATATTCGTTCTCATTTACAATTATATTTTACATTTTTTAACCTGTCAATATCTATATCACATTACAAAAGCGCTGTTCATCCCTATATCAACACCTTGATGAACAACGCTTCTAGTCATTTAGCTTATGATGACTTTGTTTTTACCCGTTCTTTTCGCTTCATATAAATTTTGATCGGCAAGCTCAATTAATTCCAAAGACGTATGGCCATCCAGACATGCACCGCCAATACTCACCGTCACTATAACTTCTTTTGAAAATACCAGTTCTTCAACACCAAGCCTAAATCGATCTGCGATTTTATCTGTACTATCAGAATAGATATTCGGCATGACAACCATGAATTCTTCACCACCATATCTGCCCACGATATCACCTTCTCTGCAGTGAAGTCTGAGCATATTTGCAATCGCTTTGATCACTTCATCTCCAAAAAGATGTCCGTAAGTGTCATTAATATGCTTGAAATCGTCAATATCTAGTATCAATATGCACAGATGTCCTTTACGATTAAAACTGTATTCTATGGATTTAGAAATGAAATCGTGGATATAGGCATTGTTGTAAAGTTGCGTCATGGAATCTCTTATAGCGAGGTCTGCGAGTTTTTCATTCTGTTCTTGAAGTATAATATGACTTCTTTTAATTTCAAATCTCTGTTTGGCAAACTGTCTTGCCAAGCTGATGGCTATTACTGTATACAGGATGGATTTGAACATGATGTCTGTGGTAAAATAAGATTCTTCGTAGAGCATATTGCCCACCGAAAGAAAGACGACATTGTTAAGTGCCATCAAAAAAGTCGTGTATTCACGCCTCATGGTGATCATCATCGCCAAAGTCACAATCACAAGTGCAAAAACTGTCATATCGATTGGATTTACTTGATGAAGCAATGTAAAGCCAGTCCCCCATATCATCAAAAAAACAAAATATATTTTTTCAAGAATTGCATTGATCATGATATTAACATAATTTTTTTTCTTTTGATAATAAATAACGGGCAAAATCACCAAATGAAATGCTGCGATTATCAAGCTGTAAAATCTAACGTCATCGCGAAATGTGCCCAACACTGATAATATCAAGCCAAAAGATTCCACAAGTGTATACATCCCACCTATAATCAAAATGCGATCTAAATTTTCTTGATGCACAATTGCGTGAACTCTTTGATTTTGAGTCAAATCCACCACTTTTTAACACCTCTTTTTTACCGCCAAACCCTTACTGTAAGTCTCCACCTATTGCATGTATACCCCCTTTTTCTCATTTTAAGAGCTCATGCTTCTGATCAAATTCACCATCTCAATAGCACCCATTGCAACATCAAACCCTTTGTTACCCGCTTTAGTGCCCGCACGTTCGATCGCTTGTTCGATGGTATCTGTGGTGATGACACCAAACATCACTGGGATCCCTTCATGGAGCGAAACAGATGCAATGCCTTTCGTCACTTCACTGCAAACCAGATCATAATGTGTGGTTGCGCCTCTAATCACGGCCCCTAAACAGATTATAGCATCGTATTTTTTCGTCTTCGCCATTTGTGAGGCAATAAGAGGAATCTCAAAGGCACCCGGTACCCATGCAATATCAATTTGTTCACGATCCACATCATGCCTTGTCAAGGCATCGATTGAGCCTCCTAATAATTTAGAAACAATAAATTCGTTAAACCGCGATGCCACAATGCCGATTTTGATTTCTTTTGCGATTAATTTACCTTCAAATGTCTTCATTTTTTCCTCCTGAGGCTCTAAAGTAAGTGGCCCATTTTATTTTTTTTAGTTTCTAAATAGAAAGCATCATGAATTGTAGATTTGATTTGAAGCGGCTTTCTCTCCACGACTTCAAGCCCATACGCACTCAGTCCTTCAATTTTAAGAGGATTATTGGTTAAAAGTTTGAGCTTCCTAACCCCTAAATCTTTCAAAATCTGCGCACCTATAACATAGTCTCGCTCATCTTCTTCAAATCCAAGTGCTAGGTTCGCTTCAACAGTGTCCATCCCTTGATCTTGAAGTGCATAGGCCTTCAGTTTATTCACAAGACCGATACCTCTACCCTCTTGTCTCAGATAAAGCAGCACACCCGTTCCAGCCGTCTCTATAGTCTCCATTGCCCTCGCTAATTGCGCGCCACAATCACATCTGACAGAGCCAAATGCATCTCCTGTTAAACATTCGGAATGCACTCTACAGAGCACTGGCAACTCACTGTTTATATGCCCTTTCACAAGTGCCACATGATGTTCTCCATTTAATAAATTGATATAGCTATGCGCCATAAAATCGCCGTATTTTGTCGGCATACGCGTTACAGAAACCCTTGAAACAAGCTTTTCATTGCGTTTTCTGTAAAGCTGTAAAGCCCTAACCGTTATAAACTTAAGCCCATGTGTTTTGGCAAATAACATCAGTTCTGAGGTGCGCATCATCTCACCTTGGTCGTTCATCATCTCACAGCAGAGGCCACAAGGACTGAGTCCAGCTAGTTTCATCAAATCCACAGTGGCTTCTGTGTGCCCGTTCCTTTCTAACACGCCATTGGGTTTTGAAAGAAGTGGGAACATATGCCCTGGTCTTCTAAAATCTTCTGGCTTAGAGGTGGCATCCATGCACTTTCTTGCCGTAATGCCACGTTCAACTGCGGAGATACCCGTGGTTGTGTCCACATGGTCAATGGAGACCGTGAAAGCTGTCCCATGTGCATCTGTATTGTTCAAAACCATTTGTGGTAAATCCAAGCGCTTCACAATTTCAAGATCCATCGGCATACAAATAAGGCCTCTACCATAAGTGGCCATAAAAGTCATATTTTCTGTGGTTGCAAATTCTGCTGCACAGATGAGATCCCCTTCATTTTCACGATCTTCATCATCCGTTACGATGATCAATTCACCCTTTTTTAGTGCTTCTAAAGCTTCCTCTATTAAATCAAATTTGTACATTCCACTTCTCCTTTGTCTTTCCAATTATATTTCTATTTTGATTTTGATCTTATTTGCATTCGGATCATCAAAAACCATTCTCGAATAAAAAAGCCTTCGTGAGGGTATGCGCCTGTTTGAGTGATGAGAAATGAGCCAAGTATTTGCCCACCATATCCACTTCTAAATTGACCGTATCCCCCATTCGCTTATAACCCAGCGTGGTTTGAGATAAGGTATGCGGGATAACACTCACTGAAAAATGAAGCACCTCTTTATTCATCACTGTTAATGAGATCCCATCAATGGCAATAGAGCCCTTTTCGATGATATAATGCATCATTTTGTCAGATGTCTTAAAAGTGTAAATCGTGGCGATGCCCTCCTTTTTTATGCCAGTGATCTCGCCGACATCATCTACGTGCCCTGAGACCATATGACCGCCAAATCGGCCATCAGCTTTCATTGCTCTCTCTAAATTCACCACTGCACCACGCTTTAACTTGCCTAAATTCGACCGTTTTAGCGTTTCATTCATGACATCTGCCGTCATAGTTGTAGAGGTGAATTGTGTCACCGTAAGGCATACGCCATTTACGGCGATACTATCTCCAACATGAGCATCTGTAAGCACTTTAGGGCCTTCTATTTCGATTCTTGAAAGCGTGCTCCCCGTAACCATCCCCTTAACAATACCCAGTTCTTCTATGATTCCAGTAAACATCTTTTATCTCCCTTTTCAAACCGATATTCCAGTAAAACATCATCTTCAAACGGCTTAATTTTAACGAGCTCAAGCCGTTTTGCCTCATCCATGGCATCGACGCCAATACCACCAACGGGTGTTAAAGCCCCTTTTCCGCCTAGTATTTTAGGGGCTACGAACGCGTATAAATACTGGACTAACTGCTCTCGTAAAACCGCATCATTTAAAGTGCTCCCACCTTCAATTAAAAGACTCTGTATGCCCAGTGCCCCAAGTGATTCCATCATCACTTTTAAATCGATGTGCCCCTCTTTTGACGGTATCACTAGCACATAAAACCCTTGATTTTCAAGTGCTTCTCTTTTTAAAACCCCTTCATTTGTTTCAATGTAATCACTTTCACAGACTAAAAAAGTCTTTATTGCTTGCGCTGTTTGAGCAATGTGAGAAGTCAGCGGCATTCTCAAGCGACTGTCACAGATAATTCGAATCGGGCTCTGCGTCAAATCTAATCTATACGTGAGCAATGGATCATCCTCTATCACAGTTCCAATGCCCACCATGATGCCTTGAAACTGCTTTCTCAACTGCTGAACATAGGCCCTTGAATCTTCACCTGAAATCCACTTGGATTCGCCTGTTTTCGTTGCGATCTTACCGTCAACTGTCATCGCATATTTCATTGCCACATAAGGCATTTTCGTCTTCATATGATGCAAGAAAAAGCGATTGATCGCCATGCACTTTTCACTTAAAATAGCTTCAATAACTTCTACACCGTGTTCTCTTAGTATTTCTATCCCTCTACCGCTCACTTTGGGGTTTGGATCTCTGATACCAACCACCACACATTTGATGCCGCTTTTAATAATGGCCTCCGTACACGGTGGCGTCTTGCCATAATGACAACACGGTTCCAAGTTAACGTAAAGTGTTGCACCTTCTGTCTCGCTTATGCAAGCTGAAAGCGCATTGATTTCAGCATGTGGTCCGCCATATTTTTCATGATAACCCTGTCCAATAATTTTATTTTCACGTACGATCACAGCGCCCACCATGGGATTCGGTGCAACTCTTCCAAGCCCCTTAATGGCAAGCTTTAATGCGATTTTCATATAATATTCATGTGTCATTTATACCTCCCTCATGATTTGTGAATTAATTCACCAAAAAAAAGCCCTGAATCAAATCAGGGCTTTTAAGCGTTGTGCTTTTGTGATAATTAATGATCAAAAAAACTAATGATATTAAAAAAACTCTGAAATGGATTAACATTTCAGAGCCTATTCACAAAATCATCATAATATATGTTGCACTCAAAAAGGTGTACAATACATTTATGAAATCTTTGATCTTCTTTCATCCAGACTTTACTGTCGGCTTCGGAGTTACACCGAATCATACCTTGCGGCTCGTGGGCTATACCACCGGTAGGGAATTGCACCCTGCCCTGAAGATTCTATTAAGTTACTGACATCTTAGCACAGTAAAATTTAGCTGTCAATTGCCTTTATTTTTAATATGCCTCTTTTTTTAGTTCTTCATAATCAATTTCAAATCCACTGGTACAAATGCATCCACAGTCTCACCGTTTAATACCTTTTGAGCATATTCAACGCCAAGTCCACCAATCATGTCGGGTTGTTGAGCAACAGTAGCTGCCAAGGTGCCTTCTTCAACTGCTTTCACAGCGTCATCAGTTGCATCGAATCCAACCACCATGATATCTCTTCCTGAGGCTTGAATTGCTTTTAAAGCACCAAGTGCCATTTCGTCATTATGCGCGAAAACAGCGTTGATTTCTGGTTGTGCTTGAAGAATGTTTTCCATTACAGATAAGCCTTTAGTACGATCAAAATCTGCAACTTGTTTTGCAACCACTTCTACCGAAGATCCTTCAAGTGCTGTGTTGAAACCAAGACCGCGATCTCTCGCTGCAGAAGTCCCTGCAATACCTTCAAGTTCTACCACTTTACCAGTGCCATTAAGCTGTGACACAACGTATTCACCAGCCATTTTACCACCAGCGACGTTATCTGAAGCAATATGTGTTACCACTTCACCTGCATTTGCACCTCTATCAAGTGTGATTACTGGAATAGATTTTGCGTTTGCAGCTTTAATCGCATTAACCACTGCATCTGAATCCGTTGGGTTGATCAAGATGACACTCACTTCCTGTGTCAACAAATCTTCAACATTGCTGAGTTCTTTTGCTGGATCGTTTTGAGAATCTAAAACGATGATTTCCATACCAAGTGCTTTCGCTTTGGCTTCAGCACCTTCTTTTAAAGTGACAAAGAAAGGGTTATCCAGTGTCGAAACGACTAAACCAATTTTTGCTACTGCTGGGTCGGTTGACTCTGGAGCAGTTGCTTCTGGCGCTGGTGTTGTTGCTTCTGGTGTTGCTACTGGTGCCGCTTCTTTTGCACACCCTGCAAGTGCTGTAAATGCAAGCAACATAATTAATAGTAATGCTAATATTTTTTTCATTTTACATCTCCCCTTAAAACTATTTTTGTTTTCTATCTAAAAGAACTGCGATCAAAATGACCAAGCCCTTTAGTAGCAATTGATAATACGAACTAACATTCATTAAGTTCAGTGCATTGTTTAAAATACCGATGATAAGCGCGCCTACGATGGTCCCTAATATGGACCCCACACCGCCCGCAAGACTCGTTCCGCCAAGAACAACAGCAGCTATAGCATCGAGCTCATAACCACTCCCTGCCGTGGGTTGAGCGGATGATAATCGGCTGGTGATGATAATGCCTGCAAGCGCTGCCAATAAGCCATTAATCCCGTAGACGAAAATCTTGATACGATCTACATTGATCCCAGATAATTCAGTGGCATCTTCATTGCCACCAAGGGCGTAAACATAACGTCCAAACGTCGTGTTTTTCAAGATGAAATAGCCAAAAGAAAAAATCGCAATCATGATCAATACTGGGTTTGGTATATTGAAAATATAACCCTCCCCGATCTTATTAAAGAGCTCTCCATAAGCATCATAGCCTGTGGAAATAGGCTTCCCATTGGTAAAAACCATGGTTGCACCTCTTAAAATGGTCATCGTTGCCAGAGTTACAATAAAAGGCTGTAATCTGCCTTTACTGATGATAACCCCATTGAGCATGCCCAATCCCAGCCCTAAAAGAAGTGAAAAAAAGACTGCCAAAAGTGGATGAACACCACTAAAAATCATGAAGGCACTGGTTGCACCCGTAAAGGCAAGCGTGGATCCAATCGACAAGTCAATCCCACCTGTTAAGATAACAAAGGTCATTCCAGCTGCAATGATAGAGTTTATTGAGGTTTGTCTTAACACATTGGATATATTGGACAAAGTCAGAAAACGATCGTTTAGCAACGAAATGATTAAAGAAAATAGAATGAGACCTATAATGGATCTGTATTTAACCAACGTTGATTTAAGCTTTACATTCATTAATTTAAATCCTCCCTACTCCCAATGGCTAATTTCATAATTTTTTCCTGTGTGGCCTCTTTTATTTCCAATATGCCTGATACAGTCCCCTCGTGCATCACCATGACACGATCGCTCATGCCTAGAATTTCTGGAATTTCAGAAGAAATCATAATAATACTCATGCCTTTTTTCTTAAACTGATTCATGAGTTCATAGATTTCCTTTTTAGCGCCAACATCAACGCCTCTTGTGGGTTCATCTAAAATTAAAATATCCGGTCCTGTTAAAAGGCTCTTGCCAATACTCACTTTTTGTTGATTCCCACCACTGAGATTTTTGACCCGTTGATTGACTGAAGGCGTCTTGATCGACATACTTTCAATCATACTTTCTGTTTTTTCTGACTCTTCTCTTTTATTAATTACCATTGCAACCGACATTTTTTTAAGTGCAGATAAACTCATATTTTCTTTGACACTCATGCTCAGTATCAACCCATCACCTTTGCGATCTTCAGAAACATAAGTAATGCCATTTTCAATTGCTTCACCTGTATTTTTAAAGCGCTTTCGAGTCCCACGTAAAAATATTTCACCACTTTCAGAGGCGATTGCACCGACTATCGTCTTTGCAAGTTCTGTCCTTTGAGAGCCCATTAGACCCGCAATCCCTAGGATTTCACCTTCTCTAAGATTAAAATTAATGTTTCTAATGTGTTTGTTCTTCAAATTTTTGACTTCTAAAATAGGCGCTTTGATTTCAACTTCAAGTCGAGGATAGAGATCTTCTAACTTTCGCCCCACCATCATCTCGATTAACCTGCTCTCATCCATTTCGCTCACAGGACTTTCTGCTATAAAAGTACCATCTCTTAAAATCGTCACGTCATCACAGATTTCAAAGATTTCTTTTAATCTATGGGAAATATAGATAATGCTTTTATGCTGCGCTTTAAGCGCTCTAATAACCGCAAATAAGCTTTCTGTTTCTTTGTCTGTGAGTGCATCTGTAGGTTCATCCATTATGATCAGTTTCGCATGGATGGACAACGCCTTTGCGATCTCCACCATTTGTTTTTTCCCGATACTCAAATCGGCGACCTTTGCCTTGACATTTTCCCTCATCCCTAACGACTGCATCAACTGCTCTGCTTCTTCATAGAGTGCTTTCCACCTTATGACACCAAATGCATTTCGAGGTTCTCTACCCAAAAATATATTTTCACCAATGGTCAAATGGTCGATTAAATTGAGTTCCTGATGGATGATGGCAATCCCACCTTCTTGAGATTCTCTCGTATTTTTAAAATGAACAGGCTTACCCTCAAAAAGAATTTCACCAGCCGTTCTTTTGTAAACGCCTGAAACAATTTTCATCAATGTAGATTTTCCAGCACCGTTTTCCCCAAGAAGTGCCATCACTTTGCCTTCATAAGCATTAAGTGACACACCATCAAGCGCTTTAACGCCTGGAAATTCTTTTTCTATGCCCTTCATCTGCAACAGCACTTTTTCCATTAAAACGTCACTCCTGACACCAATATAATATTTGCAAAAGGGGTACATTCACCAGTTCTTATAACGGCTCTCGCCTCATTTGTCTTTTTCTTAAAGTCTTCATGTGATACAAAAGTCATTTGATTTTCTGTAAAATTGGCTTCAATTATATTTAAAATCTCAGGATTCAGTGTTTTGAGTTCTTCAGCGAGTATGACAGCTTCTACCTGTACACTGCTTAGAACAACTTCCAACGTCTCCTTAAAACTGGGGATGCCTTGACTTAAAGCTAAATCAATTCGGTTTACATGTTTAGGTATTGGAAGGCCTGCGTCACCTATTACGAGCATATCTGTATGCCCCATCTTGCCCACGATCGCTAAGACTTCAGAATTTAATAGCTTTCCTTTAAACATTTACACACCAAACCTTTCTTGCACTTCTGCCAATGTTGGCAAGGAACTCTGTGCACCCTTTCTCGTCACAGTAATTGCCGCTGCCAAAGTTGCAAAGTCAATACTTGCATCCATGGCCTCACCTCGAGAGAGTGCAAAGAGTAATCCCCCTATAAAACTATCTCCAGCTGCAGTTGTATCCACAGGGACAACTTTTTGTGCCTTGAAGTAGGTCTTTGTAGTGCCATCACATAAAACAGCACCGTGTTCTCCTAGCGTAATCAAGATCTTTTGAGTGCCTAATGCAATGAGATCCCTGACCCCGCGATCAAGCATTCTTTCGTTTTTCGGATCACAGCCTGTTAGCAGCTTAAATTCTGTCTCATTGGGAATTAATAAATCAACATTTTCTAAAATTGATGAAGGCAATCCTTGTGCAGGGGCAGGATTCAAAACAGTAGTCATCCCCTTGCCTTTCGCCATTTTAAAACTTTTTTCTATAATTTCAAGTGGCACTTCTAGTTGTGCGACGAGATAGTCCCCTTCTAAAATTTGCTCTGAAATGTCATGTACTGAAAGTTCAAAATTTGCACCTGGTATGACCACGATCGAATTATCACCACTATCATTGACCATAATAATTGCTGTCCCCGTAGGTGCAGAGTCCGATTTTAACACATGTTTTGTATCCACATGATCTTTACTGAGGCTCTCTGTAAGTTGAGTCCCAAAATCATCACGCCCAACCTTACCGATCATCGAAACATTGCCGCCAAGTCTTCCGATAGTAGCCGCCTGATTAGCCCCTTTCCCACCTGGGATCTTATCAAAACCATTTCCAAGTACCGTTTCTCCAACTACTGGCGTCATATGAACACAGGTCACTAAGTCCATATTTAAACTTCCGAGTACATTAATTTTTTTCATACGAATGTCCTTTCTGTCATCATAAATGCGTTAAGGTAAACGTTTAACCTATCTGTTTTTTAGAGAGCTTTTACGCTCTCTATTTTGTTGTATCACGTATAATCAATTCTGTTTTTAGGACTTCTTCATGTGTTTCAATTTTACTATGATTCAGCATTTTAATTAAAAGTTCAGCAGTCTTATATCCCATGAGATATTTGGGTTGACTCACCGTTGTGAGTTCGGGCTCTATCATGCTCGCCAAATAAATATCATCAAATCCAACAACACCCACTTCATAAGGCACAATCTTTCCGTTTTTCTTTAAAGCCTTTAGGGCCCCAATGGCAATTAAGTCGTTGCCACAAAAAACACCATCAAATGGAATGCCCTGATTGATCACCTTTTCCATGCTCTCGTATCCCGATTCACTGGTGTAATCCCCTTCGAAAATCAAGACATCAGCGTCCTTATATCCGAATTCTTCAAGCGCCTTCTTATAGCCTTCAATCCGAAGCTTAGTGGGCATACTTGTGGCAGGGCCACTGAGATGAATCACTTTAGTATACCCTTTATCAAGCATATACTTTACAGCTTCATACGCTCCGGAAATATTGTCCACCGTAATTTTGCCTTGAGCTTTCAATCCTTCAATTTCACGGTCAAGCGAAATAATCGGAATATTGATGTGTTTTAATGACTCGCTGATCTTAAGCCGTCTACTAGACGCTGTAAAAATAATGCCATCTACCATCTTCTCTTGGAGCATGGCGATGTAAGCATCTTCTTTTGCCACATCATCATCTGTATTGCACAAAATCAGACTGTAACCCTCTTCACTTGCTTTGTCCTCAGCACCTCTTGCCACTTCTGGGAAAAAGGGATTGGCAATATTCGGAATGACGAGCCCAATACTTTTGGTCTCTTTGGTAATCATGCTACTCGCCACACGATTGGGCACATAACCCGTCTCTTTTATGATTTTAAAAATGCGATCTCGCGTTTCCTGAGATATTTTGGCATCTTTCTTATTAATTACTTTTGAAACCGTTGCAATGGACACATCTGCCATCCGAGCGATATCTTTTATTGTCACTTTCAAATGAGAATCTCCTTCAGGGTAAACGTTTACCCTATTTCTAAATTCATTATATCAACTTCTGATTTTCTTTTCAAGTCCTTTTTAGAGCATTGAAAAAATGCACCAGTAGATTATAATGTAAAGTAACACAAAGAAATGGAGGTCTACACTTGAATTCAATCGTTATAGGGATCATTCTTTTTACAGTAAGCTACATAGGCTATCGTTTGTTTAATTTAATTCATTTTCCTGCAAGTCGACTTGTCGGACCTATTTTTGCAGTTGCGCTCATGCAAGCTTTTGGCTTATCCATAGAAATTCCAAGCTTTTTTAAAATGGCTTTTTCAGTGATCTTCGGTATTTATTTAGGGCTTCGTTTTGATAAAAGTGCACAAAAAAGACTCCTCAAAGCGATTGTCCCCGCTCTGGTCCTCTCAGTGTCTTATATTTTCATCACCATGATCTATGGCCGCATTTTAACTTCTGTAAGCCATATGGATCAAAACACTGCTTTTTTATCGGTTATTCCTGGTGGTGTGGCTGAGGCAGGCGTACTTGCGGTTTCATTTGGTGCAAATCTTGCCCAAGTTTCATCTTTTCAGCTCGTCAGATATCTTTCAATCGTTTTGGTTATGCCCCTACTTTCAAAATACATCATCGTCCCATTAGTCAACCGTCATAAAGTGGGTGAAGATCAAATCACAAAAGTAAATTCTTTAGAAAAAGCCGTCGTTTTCGAAAAAAATCCAGATGAAAATCAAATCACCTATTCTTCTATATGGTTTTTTATAGTCGGCAGTATAGGCTCTTTTCTATTTTACAAAGTCCATTTTCCAGCGGCATTACTGCTAGGGGCCACGGTCTTCGTCGCTGCTTTGCAAACTCTAGCACCTGTACATTTTAAACTGCCCAATGTGAAATATTACGAATGGGCACAGATCGGGATGGGGGCCATCATTGGCACGAGCTTTACAAAAGAGAGTTTTATCGAAATGGGCACGCTCGTTGTACCAATGCTCATGATGACTTTTTTAATCGTGACCACCAGTATCTTTCTTGGTTTTGTCTTTTCAAAGCTTTTTAAAATGGACTATATGACTGGTTTGATGAGTGTCCTTCCAGGTGGTATTTCAACGATGATTGTTTTAGCCGAAGATTTGGATGCCGATGTGGTTACCATCAGCACATTACAATTGGCACGGCTCATCACTGCAGTTGCAATTATCCCTATTCTCTATCAATGGTTGCTTTGATAGCAAATCCATTAAAGGGATTCAGGATCCTATTGCTTTGCCAGATGCCACTCTGTTTGTCGGTTTAAAAAAATATTTAAAATCAAGGCTTGACTCTCCTTTTACAGGAGGCCTTAAACTAAGGTTGAGGGTGCACACTCAGTCAGTATAGGAGGTCGTTAAATATGTATAGAATCGGCGAATTTTCAAAGGTCAATTCAGTTTCAATCAAGACTCTTCATTATTACGATGAGCTCGGTTTACTCACGCCCATAAAAGTGGATAAAAGTACAGGATACCGCTATTATGGCGCCGAACAAATATTGAAGCTCAATCAAATTCTTGCGTTTAAGGAAGCAGGATGTTCGCTTACTGAAATTCTGGAAATTTTAAAGGGTGACAAACCCAATAAAGAAATCATCCGAATCTTAGAAGATAAGGCCGATGGTGTAGATGAAGCGCTTCGCACAGAGCAAGAGCGTATTCAACGCCTCCGAACCAATATTTTTTTACTTAAAAACGGAGGCATTCCCATGGAAAATAACGTTACAATCAAAATAATTGAACCTATTTTAGTCGCAGCACTTTCTAAAAAGATCTATGCTTTTGATGATATGGGCCCACTTTGGGAAACGCTCAATCATGAGATTGATCTTAAAAAAGGCAAAAAATCGCTGCCTTGTATGACGCTTTACCACGATGGCTTTGATGCAAGTAAGGGCATTACTGTGGAGGTGATTGAACCGCTTTCAAAACCCATTGAAGGTACAAATGCAATGAAGGTTTATGAGCTTCCAGCGCATTCAAAAGTGGCATGTATCGTTCACATTGGTTCTTTCGATACCATAAACCTATAGTATCATCCAAAACTGGATTAAAGAAAACCAGTATGAACTCGATGGCCCTGTGAGAGAAATATACCACAAGGGCGATTGGATTACTGAAAATCCAGATGAATATGTGACGGAGATTCAGTATTTGTTAAAATAGTTAAAGTATCCAAAGTCAAAATGTTGGACAACCCACTCCCCTATGATGCGTTTATGAAAAGTACGCGATACAGAATTAGGAAGCGGGTTCGTTCGAAACTGGCTGCTGACCTATAGGCCATTGGAATGTGCCATGTGTCAGCAGGTTATAAGCAGCTTGTTTTTGTTTTAAAAAAGTGTTCCTATCCATCAGTGGTTTTTTTAACAATAAAAAACCTCTCATATGTGAGAGGTTTAAATTTCTAATAGATTAATTGGTAGGATGGCACTCCTACATCTCTTTAAAGACCAACAAGTGGCGTGGCAGCTACCCTTTCTGCCCTCAACTAATCTACTTTATATTGTTACTTATATTATAACTCTAAAATACCTCTTCGTCAATACTTTTCTTACTATCGTACTCGTCATAAATATCTTCAACAGAAACCCAACGACCTGAATTCATCCTGTTTTTAAGCTTTGATTCACTAATTGGATATAAACTCCTAAAAATTAACTGTCCTGAATTGGATATTCTTACAGCAACCATAGAAAAAGAATTTATTTTCTTAACAAATTCAATCCCACTCCCATCAGGGTTGATTCCAACATAATCAGGATTATTAACAATATCAGGTATTGATCTTATATTAAGCAAATAATCTTCATGTGAACTATATTCTTCCCTATGTTTTTCGATATATTCCAATCTGTCTTTCCACATAATGATTTCATCATCTAAATCTTCAAGCTGAAATTTTTTAACAATAGGCAATGGAACTCTTCCCAAGATTACCTTGCTTTCGCCACTTTTCAAGCGATCGATAACTGTGTTCATATAAACAACCACTTCCACATGTTTATTACCATAATTAGTATTATATCATCGTCAAGGTAAAAAGTCCATTAAACAATATTTGCAATTCCCCCCACAACCCGCCCTAAGTTGTCTGTTCTTTTAAAACCTTTATCCGTATTCCGATGAAAAATTGTGATGATCCTTGATCATTCAAAGATTCAGTATGCAGATAGGCTGACTTTAATGTACGTCCCTCCTTACAGACCACAATTGAATTTAATCGAGGGACTCTGGGGGATGGTTAAAAATCGACACGATCAACAATGCTTTTTTTCCAACGGTTCAAGCAATAAAATTAGTTGTTATAGCGTTTATTAAGCGTGTGAATACAACTCAAGAAGCAGTAATTCAAAGATTGTGCTTTAAATTGTAATAACACTATCACGATTCATATAGATGCTTTCTTTGCATGGATAAAAATCAAACGTGATGAAGTGCCTTCTCAATCTGAAACGGGAAAAGGATTTACCTATTGTATTAATCAAGAAAAATACTTGCGAACATTCCTTGAACATGCAGATTTGCCTCTAGATAACAACGCAACTGAATCTGCCATCAGAGGTTTCTGTATTGGCAAGAAAAACTGGGTCCTCATAGATACAGTTGAAGGTGCAAAAGCAAGCGCAATCATCTATAGCATTGCTGAAACAGCAAAAGCGAACAATTTAAAACCTTATCAATATTTTAGATATTTACTTGAAGAGATCCCTAAACATATGGAAGACAAGACTTTAACTTTCTTAGATAACTTGCTCCCTTGGAGTGAAAATCTTCCGGATGAATGTAAAAAATTGAATCAAATATAACTGCTGTTTCAGGGCAGTTTTTTTTACATAGGTACTCATGGTTTACCGTTTACTAATTTCCCATTATATAGTCTCCGTTTTGAGGTCTAATTGTTTTCAAACCGCTATATTGTCCCAATATCAATAATGTAAGTATATCTCTTTTTAGCCATTATATCCATAAAAAGTATATATTATATAATTTAAAGTATTTTTCACAATATATTCAATTGAATCACAAACTGCATATGTGTAAGTTTGAACATCGCTTAAGCCAAGACTTGCTCCTGCTGAAATTGAACCGAATCCAGGGATAAGACTTATCGCACTCAGAATAGTTGCTTGTACAGCTTGATCATCTCTGGCTTCTTTGAATTTTTGTTCTACAAATTCTAAATCTGCAATATGCTAATCTAAATTGTGAATAGTTTTTGTTACTGTTGCACTCATAAATAAGCTCCGTATTTTTAATATTATAATTTGATCGATCTATTATTAATAACTTTTTCTGAGTAAAAAAGTAAACGCTCTAAAAAAAATTAGGCTAAATTTCCTTAAATACAAATTATCACTGAATTGTAATTGTAAATATCCCTACAAACAGGGTATCTAAAGAAGTAATTGCATCATAACTTCAAATATACAAATACATATTAAGCACAACAAAGTTGAGGTTAAGTCAGTTGATAGCATCTCACCCGTACGAGAGAATAGTGTAGGATCATTAATCTCGTTCAAGTAAATACTATGAAGTAACTGAAAAAAATCAACTGAACTCAAATTTGAGCGTAAAAAGGTAATGATTTTGATTGATAAATATAAAATAATTAAGTTGAATGATTAGTAAATAACGGTGTTAGACACTTTTTGGGGAAGCAACTTCCCTTGGCCTTTACTGTATCTGTTCATTTTGATGCATTTGTTCTGTCAAATTAGGCGTTACTTCCGTTTGGGGTATCCTACACCTTTTTTAGGAATCTTTAATTGATATAAATCAAAATGAATTACCTGTTGCCCTAATTTGAAAAATTCGTTATAATAATTATGCAATTTTTGTGTTTTTTCTACGAATGCCACAAGACAAAGTGCAATGAGATTAAGGTGGTGTCGCGACCATCTTTTTTAGTACAAAAATCCTCCTACTATGTTTATTCGACATTGATAGGAGGATTTCCTTTTTGAATTTTAAATTTTTTTATTTTTTTGGCTATCTATTTCCCGACAGCCCCACATCCCCCCAAGGGTTATATTGCTATAGCTGCCATATCGCCATACAATAATTGGAGTTTTATCAAAAATACATTAAAAGCAATAAAAGTTCCTATTGTTGCCGCGACTGCCGCACCAAATGGAGTAATTGTAAATCCAGCTGCGTAGGTTAGAATACCTGCTAAAGAGCCTCCAACTGCGCCACCAGCAATAGCAGTTTCAATGACTTCTAAACCTGCTTTATTACACATCAACATCCATCCAGTTTGTTTAGCAACCACGGTTCCAACGTATGTAAAGCTAATAAAGGCGTCATCAATTGTACTTCTAGATAATGAAGTTAGCTTCAAATCGCTTTCAGTAATAAAACTTTTGACTGATACTTTGGAAACACTATTCTTTTGAAGTTCATATTCCTTTTCCAAATTATTCATTTCCTTCATCAAATTCTCTTGTTCTTGAACACTCATTTTTTTGATAATCGGGGTAAGTGATTCTTCTAATAAAGTACTTTGCTCTTTGTCAAGACCATTAACTTGTGAAATGCTTTTAACTGCAACTTTAATGACTTTCTGACTTGTATCGTTTGAATTTGCAAAAGAAGAAGTTGATACTGTAAAAAGCATAATAACGGAAAGTAGTAAAGAAAGTGTTTTTTTCATTTTGAATCCTCCTCAAATTTTATAAATATTATTTTCTTTCAATTATCAATTGATATGATATAATAAAAATAGAAAATAATCAAATATAAATATTTTTTTTGAAAAAGAGGTGTACATATGAATAAAAGTTTTATTTTTACAAAAGATACCCTTATTACAATTGCTATTTTGTGTTTGTTTATTTTGATGGCAATTGATTTTATGCGATTTTTTTTCCCAAAAAAAATTGGGTGTGAAAAAAGAGTCGAAAATTCTAAATACGGTCTTTTGGTAGAAATTTTATTTTTTGTTTTTTTTATTATTTATCAATTAATAGATCTTTTATAATTTTAAAGTCTATCATGCGAAAGAAAATAACTACAAGAACAATAAAATGCAGATGTCAAATTTCAATTGTTCTTGATGAAACGTAGTTAGAAGCAGTTCACTTAAGAACAGTGTGCTAAGGCTACTGGTATTTGTAATACAGCTGATAATGTCATCACGTTATATTGATGGCGGCAGATAAAACGTCCTTTCTAGAGAGAAGCATCAAATCTGACAATGCTCGGCGAAAACTAAATGGTCGTGCTGAAGAAAAACTGATTAAAATTGCACGCGGACCTGCTCCAGATGGACGCTTCGCTTTTTAGAAGACAAAGCAAAAGTTGAACTTGATGTCTCAGTGAGCAAGAATACCATCGGAATGGCCTCTAAAAAACGAATTGCGACCTCACAAAAACAACTACTGGCGCATCCCGCGAAAAGAAAATGCCGCGTACTAACGGTGTCAGAGAAGGTTCCGAAAAAGTCTAGTAAATTGCCAGCCTAACTTGCCGAATTAATAAATATTCATTTTTCTCTTATTTGTATGATAAATCTACAAGTCACAAGCAAAATACTTGTTAATAACCGGTCCATTTTTCATAGATTTGGTGCATAACCTCTCTATTTTAACTCGAAAGGGCATACGTATCCTTAGACTTTTCCAATAGGTTTATAACTCGGATCAAATTAACGGCAATATTTGACAAAGCTACATGTTTTGTTGTAGCTTCAAGACCAATGAACCTCGTTCTTCTCATCATATGGTTTGTTACACCGGCTGCAAATCTTCTTTCGATTTTAAACCTTCGTTTTTTCGCTTCTTGAAAAGCTTCTGTTTTTACTCGTTCTTGGTCTTTTAAAATTGCATCAAATCGAGCCTTTGCAACAAATGACTTCGATGTTCCCAGATAAACTTTTTCTTTTTTTCCAAGACATTCATTGCGTTTAGGACACTGGCGACAATACTCAGAACTAACTTTATACACACGATTTAACGCATTGCTGCTTAGTTTGAATCCGTCTACAACAACGCCATTTGGACATATAAGTGTATTCCCATTGTCTTGGAACTGACAATCACTACAGGTATAAGTTTCCTTTTCTTTTTCTGATATTGTATAAAAATCTATGTTACTGGTAATATCTTTATCATAAAGATAAGCTCTTATTTCTGTTGTTGCATAACCTTTGTCGGCGCTGACTTCTTTTGGTTTGAGCGCAAATTCTTCTTCGACCTTGGTGACTAGTTTTGGCAATAGTCTATCATCATTTACATTAAACGGCGTGACTTCATAAGATGGTATTATTTCACTGTCTTCATCAGTGATAATACTATTCTTATAACCTGTTTTTGCATGACCTGGAGATTTATAAGCAACCCTTGCTTCAGTATCAACGACACTAATTATTCTTCCGCCTTCATCCTCAACTCGTTTTTTACATAGGGCAAATGCTTTGGTTAACTTCTCATTATCGGCAAATTCCTCATGGATACACATATATAGCTCATTGAGATGCCTTTTGACAATCTCATTATATTCACCTATGCTAAATTTTTTATAACGGTGTCAGACACTTTTTGGGGAAGCAACTCCCTTGAGCTTTACTGTATCCGTTCATTTTGCTACATTTGTTCTGTCAAATTAGGCGTTACTTCCGTTTGGGGTATCCGACACCTTTTTGGGTTTCTGGTGGTTTACCGTTTACGATTGTCAAGATTTATAGAAAAGGAGCTATTGCTCATCTAATTTTTTAGATTTGTAACAGCTCCTTTTTAGAGTATTACTTTTGGCTAAAGCGATTTTTAATTTCATAAAAGTAATTTTTAATTTCATATATGAAAATAATGAAAATCATATTGGATGCTACAGTTCTCGTCGTCCAAAATATATCAGGAAAAGGTAAAATTAAATATGAAAATAATAATGTCATCATACTTGGGAAAGACAAAACCATTAAGAATATTAATTTTACAATAGACTTAAACTTCACATTAACTTGAAAATAAGCAAAAACTACAAATGCTATAGAAAGCCTAACTAATTCATACTCTATAACAGCATTTGAATAATTTTTTGAGAGCTCAACAACATAGACACTCATGTATTGAACAATAAAAACAAATAATATGCTACTAAGCAGAAAAGTTATCAATGCTCTTTTGTTTTTTACCAATTCCATCATAATATTAATCCCACCCTGCAAATAAATTAGTAAATGTTACCGAACCATATCCATACGGACTAATACTAGCAATAACATACTTAGTTAGTTTTTGATAATTACCAGAACCTGGCATCAATTCTTCATCTGCCATTAAGTACATATCTGCTCCGCTATAAGTTTTGCTAGTAGAGTCACCTGTTAAACCCGTTGAAGAATTAAATCTTTCTGAAGCATTTATTTGTGTATATAATACTCCGCTATAATAATCTTTTCCAGCACATTTTCTTGACCAATCAATATAATCGACTTCAGCACCTTCACCATCTGAAAGTGAGTTATCGGTTTGCCATGAAATTTTAAATTTCTCAGGGTTTACATAATAAAATACATCATCAATCACTAGTGCTTGCATTGATGAAGATACTGTTACATTCACACCATTAACCCTCTGAGTAATTTCTTTTACTCTTGTAACAGATGTCGGACTTGCTGAAGCTGAATACATCATTATTCCTCCTGATGTATTTGGTTTTACTAGTTCATATTCTTTTACAGATATAACCTCAACCTCAATGTTATCATTACTTTTTGTATAATTCAATTTTGCATCAGAAGTTTTATCTTCTTCATGAGTAATTACGTAATCGTGTTTTAATAAATTATTTATTGCTTCTGAATGACCTGTATCACCTGAAGCATATGAATTTTGTCCAATAATTGAAATAATTATTGTGAAAATAAGAATCAATTGTAATGATTTTTTCTTCATTTTTCCCTCCTTAATTGTTTAATCCATTTACCCAACCATAAATCCAATCATAGAAAGTCTCTGTACTATATGCTAACCCATTCGCCCATGTAATACTATATCTACTAACATCTATGAGTGTTCCATTTTGAAATGAGTTTGAAAGGTAATAATCACTTACAGAATTGTTTTGGGCATAACCTGATTCTGCTCCATAATATGGATTGTATGAATATGATCTGCAATCTTGCTCAATGTATCTCGAATCATCATAGTTTATTCCTTCTGATAGTGTATCATATGTTGCACTATCAAATACTGCACCATCACCATCATAAATTGGGTCTGAAGTTGTCCAAGATATTTTGAAATAATTTGGATTATAGAAATAGGTACTTCCAATTAATTTTCTATAAGCATTAAGTTTTAACGTTATTGTTACAACGTCACCATTTCTGGTAAAACTTTTCGTTTCATACGTACTCACTAGAGTTCCTGTAGAGGATAAACTCATAACATCTAGATTGTTATCAACGACTTCTGTATAAGAACTATGTTCAATTAAAAAAGTCTTATCCGGTGTGTACTTCTTAACAAACTCAGGGTCTTTTCTATAATCATAAAAAATTGTTTCGTTACTCTTTTTGTCAGATTTTGATACATAATCAGAAATAGCTGAAAGTTCATCATGATATTTGATTCCTTGATTATTTTGAGTGTTCAAATCAGTCGAATCTGAAGCAAATGCAGGCATCATTGTTGAAAATATGACAAGCATTATAAGAATTATTTTTTTCATAACTTTATTTTTCCTTCTCTTTTAAATTTTAAATTCACAGTTGATTTGATTTTGTTAGATATTCTACTTATAAATTTGTTTGTAGCACTACTGTTTTTGATTTTGAGGGTTTTAATTTAACTGATTTGTCCATGATAACGGTGTCACATGATAACGGTGTCAGACACTTTTTTTGGAAGTAACGCTCTTGGTCTTTACATTATCCGTTCATTTTGCTAGATTTGTTCTGTTAAATTAGGCGTTACTTCCGTTTGGGGTATCCGACACCTTTATTCTATCTCTACTTTTGTCGTTATCTCTAGAAGTTCATCTAATAACTTTGTAATCTTGTCATATTGAGCCTCGCTGATATTATTGACCTGATAACTTGTAACCAAGTGACTCACTTCAATACTAATTTTATTTAATACGTCATAGAAATAGGGTATATCCTCAGGCATTAGCGTTCTCATTACCAACTGTCGAGTCACTGAATCAAATTTTTCATAAAGCAAATGAGTTCTATTAGGAAACATGGAAAATACTCTGTAGCTAACAGCTACATCTAGTTCCAATAGATTGTTTTCAAGCTCACCAATATCCTCTTGGCCATTTCTCAAATAATAACTCGTTGCGACTCTTAATTGTTGGGATAATGTCTCATAAGAATATGCATAGAGCTTTCTTGCACAGAGACTATACTCCCACAGATGTAAGACAATCAATAAGACAATGACGCCCAATATTTTGAGTGTTTTGTTTTTCTTCATTACGCTCTCCTTTTGTATTTCAGGTAAATAGTACGAACTCAGCATTGTAAAACATCTGTAAGTAAAGTTTATTATGGTGTTACAAGAATTGATGAGCCAATACTATGAGTAATCTTGAGATATTTTGTTGTATATATCCCATTATTGGTAACTGCGCTACAATTGAAGCCACCACTAAAATTAGCATATTTATATATATTACCGCTAATACTTGCTTGATATGTGAATAGACTTTCTGCTCCAAATCCATTATTACTTTCATACCATGGTGAACTCGAGTTAGCATCTGTATTCCAGTAAGTTCCCATAGCTTTTTTGAAAACCCAGTCCACCTTATTTGCGAATGGGGATCCAGCTGGATTGCACTTTGTAGAATAAGTCGTGATCGGTAACGTTAAAAATCTCAATGCACCATTCGATGTAACCAATGGAAGAACCATATTAAAAATTGTTATGTTATTGCTAGGAAGTTGATCAAAGCTCTGCCAATAGCTTTGATTTTCTATCGTTAAATAGGATTCTGTTACAGCAACTGAATTAGGAAGAAATGGTGTATTAAATTGACTTGCAAAATAGTTGTTAATATTCGTCTTATTAGTCCAAGAGCGAATCCACATCTTGGTTGGGTCTCCCGCCTCAGCTTGTGGCGCATGAAAACCTGCCAGATAAACTAGATTTCTATTGTTACCAGAAGCCTGTAATTGATAATTTGAAGTTTCAACTACCTGTGCACTTGGAGCAATCATTTTGGATTCATCAATACTATCATGCCTCGAAGTATTGTTGTTTAAGATATACTTTTCATAAAAAGCATTATTTAATTCAACATCTATTGTCCCGAATGAAAGCATTATTGGATCTTCGCTTGTATCTGTGAGTACTCCGATCGTCATCGATGAAGCTGCCATTCTTTTGTTTTTTTCATCATAACTCAGATCGAAAATAACTTCTTCTGCTTTACCATTACGGTCATATACGTGTCCAGTAAAAACACCTTTAGAAAAATCTGCTTCACTAAGTACATCGTATAAGAGAACTTCTCCTGTAGCTTCTACGCTATAGCTTTCTCCATTTATTATAACAGTTCCTGTTACTTTTGATTCCTCATTTGTACCTTTTTCTAATTTTAGGTCAAACTGTCCTTTCTCACTTCTTGACTGATTTATTGAAGATCCACTTGTACGATCAACACCGATACTTGGTTCTGATGACATTTCATCAAGAGTCATTGAAAAGTCAAGTTCTTCGCTTAATTCATTTTTAACGCTTTCAGTTGCCATCGATAAATTACTAAATATCAACATTAAAATCAATAACATTGAAATTGTTCTTTTCTTTTTCATGATTTTCCTCCATTAATAGTGATCGCATAATAATGATCGCACTTTTTGTTTTAATAATACTTAGAGTCACTGATAAATATGGTTTGCTCCATTTCAAAATTTTTATTAACTACTTTCCCAGTTGAAACAAGCCTGTATTCGTATCCTTTGACTACATAACAGTTTCCTTCTAATTCTAAATTCGACCCGATTGATATATTGGACCATTTCTTCATAGTCACCCAACTACCATTTCTGAGCTGCTGCAAACAGGCCTCAATTTCGACACTATTTACATTTCGTGAACTCAAATTCGATTTTATCGAAACCTTTCCATTATCTGAAATATCAATCACATTTTGAAATATTGAAATATTCACAAACTTAAGTTGAATACCAGATACTTTTACAATGCCTTCATCAAACATTTCGTCACTTCCTGCATAATTCGGTATCGTGCCGTTACTCACTAATACTAATAGTAAAATAGCCCATACCAATCGTTTTTTTAATATTCGATTGATCTCTCTCACCTCCTTCCATAACCTATATAACGTCTGAAAGGCGATTTTGTTACACTTTATTTTAAAAAACTTATTTCAATTCAATACTTTCAGCAATATTCAAAAACGTCTCTTTGTCTAAAGTCCCTAAAATATAAAATGCTTTTTTATCGGTTGCCCAGAGCAGTATACTCAGGTCCTCTTTTTTAACAAATATGCCCGCAGCACCATTAATTTCAATATCTTCAATGCTAGCCCCTTCTGTATCAACTTGTAGATTTGCATCAATTGATGCTTGTGAAAACTCAATCCGATCATTGCTTTCATTTGAGAAGTACATTATTTTTAACGTACCTGAACCTTTAGCATCTACTAACGCATACCCCTTAGGGATATACTGAGGCTCATAGTACGAATCCCACTGCGCCATAATACTTGAAGCCCCATTGAGATCATTTTCCGTAAAGTGAATTGCAGTATATTTTTCAGTCACTTCAGTCACTATATTAAAAATTTTCACCCGAAAGGCTTCAACGCTCATCGTTGTTATGGCAATACCCGTGACAAATATAAGTAAGAAAACAGCGACACGCTTTGAAAATGTGCTCATCCTTACTCTATCTTTATTGCGTTGTTCTTTTTTTATTTGCTCACTTAAATAGGCATTAAACCAAGAGTGAAGTTCATCTGGATACGCTGTACAACTCCTCTTTTCATTAAGATCATCAAACACCTTAACGCTATTTTCCACATGATGCTTTCCAATATAAGCATAATACCCTTCAAGCACCTTCTCATCATCGTGTTCAGATTTCATTTCTACACAGCCCTCCGTATGTATAATCTGTTGATTTTTCTGACAACATCAATTTTTTTAAAGTCTTTTTGGCTCTAACCAATCTTACACGTACATTTTCATGTGATATACTTAGTATTTCAGCAATTTCTTGATCATCAAATTCATGATAATATTTTAAAGCCAGTATATCCGCGTATTCAGCCTTTATTTCAGCTAGTTTTTCTGAAATTATTTTTGCCTCGCCTAATTTGATTACCATATCCTCTAAAGGCAAATTCTTCGTATCTTGTAAATCTTCAAATACTTCTGCTTCAACCACTGTATTTCTCTTTCTTTTTCTATAGAGATCAATTGCAGTATTTTTTACAATCGTGTGTATCAAGAACTTTGTCTTATCTGAATCAACACTGTCGATTCGGTCTATATAATTGACCATTTTCAGAATAGCAGTTTGAACAACGTCTTGTGATTCGTGACCGTCTTTCAATATTTCATGAGCTATGTAAAACATCTGATTGTGGTATTTGAGATAAAGTTTTTCCAAAGTATCTCTCTCTTCTTTAGTGTCTAGATGCATTAAAAATATTAACATAAAACCTCTTCTTCCTTTATTTATTTCACAGTTTCACAATTGATTTTCCCACAGGTACTCTTTACAGTCTAACATATTTAGGTAAAATTTGAATAGAACTTAGATAACGGTGTCATAGATAACGGTGTCAGACACTTTTTGGGGAAGCAACTCCCTTGAGCTTTACTGTATCCGTTCATTTTGCTACATTTGTTCTGTCAAATTAGGCGTTACTTCCGTTTGGGGTATCCGACACCTTTTTGGGTTTCTGGTGGTTTACCGTTTACGATTGTCAAGACTTATAGAAAAGGAGCTATTGCTCATCTAATTTTTTAGATTTGTAACAGCTCCTTTTTAGAGTATTACTTTTGGCTAAAGCGATTTTTAATTTCATAAAAGTAATTTTTAATTTCATATATGGTTAGAGTGTCAAATCTAAAAGCTGAGCAACCTTCTACCTTATGATGTCGTTTACGGGAAATACGCAATACAGCATATAGTAGAGGGTTCGTGCGAAACTGAATTTTAACACTCTAACTCTTATTTCAATTCCAAATTTTCAGCAATATTTAAAAATGTCTCTTTGTCTAAAGTCCCTAAAATATAAAATGCATCCGTATCGGTTGCCCAGAGCAGTATACTCAGATCCTCTTTTTCAACAAATATACCCGCCATTCCATTAATTTCAATGTCTTCAATGCTAGCGTCTTCTGTATCAACTTGTAAGTTTGCATCTATTGATGCCTGTGAAAACTCAATCCGATCATTGCTTCCATTCGAGAAGTACATTATCTTTAATGCACCTGAACCTTTAGCCTCTACTAACGCATACCCTTCGGGGATATAGTCGGGATAATAGTATGAATGCCACTGCTCTATTCTACTTAATGCATCACTTGTATCATTTTCCTTAAAGCGGATTGCAGTATATTTTTCAGTTACGTCAGTCACCATATTAAAAATTTTCACACGAAAGGCTTCAACACTCATTGTTGTTATGGTAATACTTACCAATATCACTCGCATTGTATACTCATTCCGCTGCGCTACCTTCGTAACCCTTGCGCAATCCTATCGGATTGCATTCAGCGGGAGTGAAACTCCCGCTGAATTAGGGAGATGACCCCCACTTTGAGAAGTGGGGGTCATCTCCCCAAGGGTTATATAAACATCACCCCAACACCTGCAAGTGTTATAAAAGTACCGATAACCTCTTTCGCGGTTACTTTTTCGTGTTTTACGAAGAATGCATATGGAATTAAGAGGATCGGCGTTATGGAAATCAAAGTAGATGCCACACCTGGATTGATCTTTTGCACCGCATAAAGCGATAAAGAAATCCCTAAAAAGGGTCCAAAAAACGAGCCTATGGTGAGTGATAAAAGTGCATCTTTTCTTTTTAATGACGCTTTAAATTTGGGCCAGTGTCCTTTAAGGGTAAAGATGACCACAAACCCGATGATTCCCGCCACAAGCCTAATTTGAGTCGCTGCAAAAGGATCATAGCTTGCCATTCCAAATTTACCGATAATATACCCCGCCGCTTGACCAAATGCGCCCCCAAATGCGAGAAGAATTCCCATTAGCGGATGTGAAAAGCTCACTTTCTTACTGCCTTTCTCTGTGATTAATATGACCGATGCGATCCCTGCTAAAGTAATCATCATCCCAATGACTTGTAACAGCGTCATCTTTTCACCTAGGAAGATCAATGCCATAATCCCACTGAGCGGTGGTACACTGGCATAAATCAACATAGAGATTCGAGATCCAATGAGCACAAATGCCTCAAATAAGAGCAAATCTCCAATTACAATGCCCACGAGTCCTGATAACAAAAGCCAAAACCATTCGGATTGCGTGGCATCTGTTGGAAACAAATAACCTCTTGTCACCCCTGTAAAAACGGATAAAAATACAAGTCCAATTAACAATCTCAATAAATTCAAGTTCATAGAGCCTATTTTTTTAGCACTGTGCTCAAATGAAGTGGATGTAACTGCCCAGCATAGTGCTGTGGCTAATGCGGCAATTTCGCCAAAGTAATTCTGTAAGCTTCCCATACGATTTCCTTCCTGACATTTTGATCACTTTGTCATCTATTTTTTATTTTTAGTTTGCAGATCCTCTATACATCTTAAACAATTTCATTCGACCACCTAAATACTTTTCTAATATTACAATACCATCTATTTCTGAATTAGTCATTCAAAAAAATTGATGATTGCAAGAACTGCCATTCTTGATGCTTTTGAATAAAAATCATTACTTTTTTTTATATTAAGCTTCTATTTATAATTTTTTTTTATAGTGTGTATCTTTCATTCGACATTGGAATTTCAATGCTATATGATATTGCTATCAGAACATTTTTTTTCTTATAAGAATTGTAAAATTAGGAGGCTTCCATGTCATTAAGAAAAAATTTACCCGAAATTTTCGATCAATTTGCAGATGCAAGAAAAAACGGTTTTATCGCTGCAAAAGCCTTAAAAGAACAAAACATTCCAATGGTAGGTACCTTTTGTACATACATGCCGCAAGAACTGCCTTTAGCGATGGGCGCGGTAGTTGTATCACTTTGTGCGACATCTGATGAAACCATTCCCGAAGCAGAAAAAGAACTGCCTAGAAACTTGTGCCCTTTAATTAAATCGAGTTATGGCTTTGGCAAAACAGATAAATGTCCTTACTTTTATTTTTCAGACATCGTCGTAGGGGAGACAACTTGTGATGGCAAGAAAAAAATGTATGAGCATATGGCAGAGTTTAAACCCGTCCACGTAATGCAGTTGCCTAATACACAACAATCAGAGGATGCCTTTACGCTTTGGAAAAATGAAATTATAAGACTTAAATCATTGCTTGAAGAAAAATTCAATGTGGAAATCACAGAGACAAAAATTCGAGAAGCCATCGTCCTTAAAAATTTTGAAAGACGCGCTTTAAAACGATTTTATGGTCTTGGAAAACTCAACCCACCTGCGATTACGGGTACAGATATTCTAAAAGTGCTCTATGGAACCACTTTTAAATTTGATCGCAAAGCCAATATTGACGAAATCGAGGCACTCACCGATCGTGTTCTCGCGGCTTATGAAGCAGGTGAAAAACTGGAGCGCAAACCTAGAATTCTCGTTACAGGCTGTCCAATTGGTGGCGTGACAGAAAAAATTGTTAAAGCAATTGAAGATAATGGGGGACAAGTCGTCTTCTTTGAAAACTGTATGGGCGCAAAAGCCATTGAGGATCTCGTGGATGAAAATGAACCTGATGTATATGAAGCACTTGCAAAGAAATACCTTTCTATTGGGTGTTCTTGTATGACACCAAATCCAAATCGAGTGGCTTTACTCGACCGCTCTATAGATGAATATCAAGTAGACGGTGTTATCGATGTGATTCTACAAGCATGTCACACTTATGCCATTGAGACCATCAGCATAAAAAAATTTGTAAATGCCTCCAAGACTATACCTTACATGAGTGTTGAAACCGATTATTCAACAGCCGACATCGGTCAACTTAACACACGTATGGCTGCATTTGTGGAGATGCTCTAATCATGAAAATCATGGGTATCGATTCTGGCTCAACAACGACAAAAGGGGTTATTTTCAATGGTACACACGTTACACATACGCTTATAGTCCCAACGAGCTATAATCCCAAAAGCACCATGGAAAATCTACAATTGGCGCTTCATAAATTAAGTGGTGATGATGAGCACATCCCCGTTTATACAACAGGCTACGGCCGCGATCTGCTCTCCTCTAAAAAACAGAGCATCACAGAAATCACCTGTCACGGCGCAGGTGCCGCTTTTTTAAATGCGGATACAACCACAGTGCTCGACATTGGGGGACAAGATAGCAAAGTGATCCAACTCGATGTTAAAGGCAATGTCATTGACTTTTTAATGAATGATAAATGTGCCGCTGGAACAGGTCGATTTATAGAAGTTATGATGAGAACACTACACAAGGACTTATTGGAATTAGATGATCTCGTTACCTCACACACACCCGTTAAAATCAGCAGCATGTGCGCCGTCTTCGCAGAAAGTGAAGTCATCAGCCTCTTGGCAAAAGGCATTGACCCTGGAGATATTGCACTGGGGGTTCTAGATTCTATCTGTGAACGCTCTGCACATTTCGTCAAAAGGCTAAATAGGGATGCCCCCATTTTCTTTAGTGGCGGCCTCGCACAAAGCAAGAGCATAAAAATCAGCCTTGAAAAACACCTTGGTGTGCCTGTTCATACACATGAAAAGGCACAACTTGTTGGTGCCATTGGTGCAGCAGTAATCGGATACCGAAAATTGTCCGCATCGCGATTATAAAATCTATTAGAAAGCGTCCTTAATCACCCTAATCTCTATCGATCGGTGCTTGATGACGCTTTTATTTTTCATACTAATGCCAAACACCATATAATCGCCACTATTGTTGATTCTCCAAAAAAACCTAGGGTATAATAGGATTATAATGATTCCAAAGGAGTGCTTATTATGACAAAAAAATATACGCTGAACCCCAATTGTAAAAGTTGCCGCGTTTTAAACGCACTCCTAAAACAAAAATGTGAAATTGAAGAAACCTTAAAATGCGCTATTAAAATGACTAAACTCGGTATATGGGAGTGGAATCTTATTACAAATCAAGTGACTTTATCCGATGAAGTTTTCGAAATTACCGGTTATAAAAAAGAAGATTTCAATGATGATTTTGATTATATCTTCACGACATTAATTCACCCACAATCCCAACAACTATTAAATGAATCGATTGCTATTGCTTTGAAAAATGGCATACTCCCACAGGAAGAGTATCGCATTCTCAATTTGAAAAATACACCTTGTTGGGTCAGAATTAATGGTGAGGTGATTTATGATGATCAAGGTCAAAAGATCAAATTGATTGGGACCATCCTCGATGTGACCACCGACTACATGGCTAAGTCAACACTTTCAAATGATTTAAGTTTTTTTGAATCTTTAATGGAGGCCCTCCCTAACCCTATCTTTTATAAGGATAGAGCAGGCCTTTATAAGTTTTGTAATACTGCCTTTTTAGAGTATATCGGTGCTGATAAAGGCAGTGTTTTTAATAAAAGTGTTTTTGAAATTTCTCCAAAAAAACTTGCTGACATCTATCATAAAGCAGACTTAGAGCTCATGGCACAAAAAGGACATCAAGTTTATGAATCCAAGGTGAAATATGCAGATGGGTCTTATCGAGATGTTATCTTTAGCAAAGCTGCTCATGTCGATGAAAATGGTGAGACAGTGGGCTTAGTCGGTATCATTCAAGACATCACAGAAAAGAAAAACATTGAAAAGAAAGAAAAGATACTTCAAAATGTCAGAGATATCTTTTGGAGGATGAATCAAACCATTATGGAATTTGAAAATGAAGCGTCCTTCTTCAACAAAATCCTCAGAGAATTTCCATCCGTGCTCTCGCATTTAGATGAGGCAGTCGTCCTCAAATTTGATGATTCAGAAACCTTGTCCATTCTGACAAACACAGGTTATATTGAAAACGAAACCACACTTTTAAAGACCAAACGTCAAAATCTCTTTTTAAGAAAGGACAATCGCGTTGGCATGTCTAAACCATACATTATCAATGACATTGAAAACAGCAAAGTACATGCGTCACTTATCATTCCGCTTTATTTCAATGATGAAATCAAATGGCTCATTTCTTTAGACAGTAATCGCAATCGTATATTTGATGAAATTGACTTAATTGCCGCAAGATTCATTCAAGAGGAATTACCCTTATTTTACCACATATTTGAACTGACTCGCACTACCTTAAAATTATCTCGATATGACAGTTTGACCAGCTTAATGAATCGGGGTTATTTCGACACGGTTTTAACGGATAAGCTCAACATCGCTGAACTTTCAAATATCTCTATGTCCTTAATTATTTTTGACCTTGATCATTTAAAAAAGATAAATGATCAATTTGGTCATCACAGTGGTGATTTATATCTTAAATCCTTTGCGGACATGCTCATTCAAAATTTTGACATGCCAGATGCCCTAGCCCGGATTGGGGGCGATGAATTCGCCTGCTTAATCTCTTTACTGGATACACCTCAAATAGAAGCATATGTCGATAAATTCAGAAAATTATTTGAAAATACTGAATTCGATTCCGATGAATATAAATTTAAAGGCAGTTTTAGCTATGGTATTGCTTCTTTTCCGAGCGATTCCATGTCAAAGTCTGAACTCATGCGATTAGCCGATAAAAGAATGTATGCCGATAAAAATAGAAACCGCACCTAAATCAAACTATTTTCTCAAAAAAAATTGCCCAATTAAACATCGTTTAACAGGCAATTTTTTATATATAAGTTCAATCAAGTTAAAGCCGTAAAATCCGTTTTAATTAAATTTGAAGCAAATCCATAAGGCTTATTTGCTCTGATTTATCCTATAATAATCCATCGTAGAAGTCGGTTCAAATCCACAGGATGTATAAAGATTTAAGGCATTGGCATTATTCGCTTCCACCTGTAGCATCACTCGACTTGCATCTGAATCCAGCAGTTGCATCACAGATTTCATTAAAAGCCATCTGCCATAACCCTTTCCTCTATATTCTGGAAGTACACCGAGTCCATAAATGCCGCCTAATCCCTCAGATAATTGCAAATGGGTTTTACCGAATAAAGCTTCCCCAGTTTTGGCCATATAAATCGTCATGCCACGTTGTTCTTCCGTTTCTGGCATCATTAGATCTGCTGGATCAGAAGGCATGGTCTCATCCGCTTCAAGATCAAATTCTTCTTTGAAATAAATAACATTTTGCCTTGCAATTTCCTGAGCATCTGCATTGGATGCTTTTCTTATGGATAGCAGCCCGCGATCCTCAATTTCTTTAAATCTGCCCTCTTTAATAATGGCATTAAAAACAGTTTGTTCTAAATACATTTCATATTCTGTATGCTTATAGGCCGCATTTGTGTTTTTGATAAAGGCTTGACCTTCAAATGACTTTCGATCGCTTAGAAGCAGCATCGCCTGTGAATTTCTTCTATGAAACTCATCTTTCACATATTCAAAAAGGGTTTTAAAATAGCCTCTTCGTCTATAATCTGGATGGACCATACCATTGACTTCAATTTGACTTCCAATGCCACCAAAACCGCATATGCCAATGTATCCCACCAATTCGTCTTCAACATAATACATAAATTCGTTGATTTTTTCTCTAACTAAAGGGGACGCATCCGATGCGTTTTGTGCCCTCTCTTTTTGCTTTGCTTCTTTAGAAATAGTCCGTTTATAATCCAATTCAAGTTTAAGTGAAACACCTTCTTTAAGGCATCTCTCTTCAAGTGCGGATACGTTTAGATGATCTTCTTTTGAAAGATACGCCGCCAGTTTTATATATTCCGATTTCATAATAGCCTCCAGATTTAAGTCTAATGCGTTTAAGGGTTGTTGCCTTTAGTATAACAGACTTGAGCCCTTCCCACTATACCTCACCTAGGGAAAACATCGCTATACTCAAACTGTAAACTGATTGACGGCATTATTGAGCTCTAAGGTTAAATTACTGAGTTTTTTCCCATATTCATTGAGATTCTCGATGCCATTTTTCTGCTCGATCATCGCTGAAGTGGCTTCTTCTGTGCTTGCTGTGGTTTCTTCTGAAACCGCCGAAATATTCGTAATGGCATCTAAAATTTCATCCTTACTTGTTTCTATTGTACCCGCACTGTTGCCTACAGCAAGTATCCTATCCGTCATATGCAAGATCGCCTGATTGATCTCATTGAATATTTCGATTGATTTTTTAATAATTTGGAACTGTTCTTCTTGAGCACTTCCAACGAGGCTCACACTAATCACAGCATCATCCGATTTAGAAATCACTTCCTCAACGACCTTCTTGATATCTTTAGTAGCCTTGCTTGTCTGTTCTGCTAAAGTACGGATCTCATCCGCCACCACTGCAAAGCCTCTTCCCGCTTCACCTGCTCTTGCCGCTTCGATGGAGGCATTTAAAGCCAGCAGATTGGTTTGAGATGCTATATTTTCAATAATCGCTGTAATTTGGTCAATACTATTTACAGCTTGATTTACATCTTCAACCACCGTTGCGATTTCCTTTGAACGTGATTTTGTCGTCACAGTTTTGTCATCGAGTTCTCTTAGGATTAAAACCCCCTCAGCTGAAATGCCTTGTGCTTGATCGGATATGCGAACCACTTCATTGATGGTCTGTGAGGTCCTATCAATCATCTCACTGAGGATTGATGTCTTTTGAACGATGCCCTCTATGTCCTCTGACTGTTTTAAATTGGCCTCAGCAATCTGACTCACGATGGTGGTCACATCTGTTATGGACAGCACACTTTGATCCGAAATTTTTATCATTTTACCCGCACTCTCTTCCACCACCTCAGCTGAGTTGTGCACATTGCCAATAAGCTGTCTCATTTTTAAAATCATCTGATCAAAATTATGGGCTAGCTGCCCCAGCTCATCTGTTGAATTTAAAGCACATTGCTTTGTCAAATCTCCTTTTGCCACTTGATCTATCACCTGCATGAGCTGATTGATGGGTCTTTTAATACTGCTTTGAATGTAAAATATGATAAACGTTATGAGCAAAAGTGCACCCGCTAACACCATCAAATTAAAAGCAAGATTTTTTTTAAAAGCCTGATAAATGACACTTTCAGGCACAAAATGGATGAGTTGCCACTCTTTTTTTTCGCTAAAAAATGAAACGGGGGTGCGTATGATCAACTGTCGTCCTTCTAACCCTTGGACGTATTCAAAATAAGAAGATTCTTGCGTATGGCGCTTCATGTTCTGAAACAAAAGGGTTTCAGACAAATTGCTGTTCACTGAGTCCTTGTCAATCGTTGAGCCAACAACATTTTGAGCCCCTGTCACCATAAGGGCATTCATGCCTTCTAGGTTCTTTTGTGTTTCTTGTTCCAATATCCCTTGAACTTCGTTGAGTTCAATGTCTGCGGTTACAACGCCTATAGGCTTCCCGTCCATTTTAATGGGATAGGATATCGTGAACATCAGCACTTCCTCACCATTCACAGGATAGAGATAAGGTTCCGTTACGATAGACTCTCCCGTTTGCATCGGTAGGATGTACCAATCGCCATCTCCAGGGATATCATAGCCCACAAGTGGCTCCACTACTGGATTTTTGCCATCTGAAAGTGTAATATAGGGCAAAAACCGCCCCTGCTCATCTGATCCCATTGCATTTTGGAATTTAAATTCATTGTCTTTCTGATCAAATGCATTCGCCATAAAGCCTACACCGTGCCCTACAATTTGCTTGTTTTCTTTTAAGCTTTCACTTAAGAGTTCGAGCACATCAGAGCGCTCAAGTCTGCCCTTTTTTATGAGCATGGCAAACTCCTCTGAAAAATTTTTCACAACAAACTCAATATGAGTCATCTGTTCTGAAAAAAGCGCCGCTTGTGAACTCGATAAATACTCTGCTTTTATAGTGGCTTCTAGCAAATCTTTTGACTTCATATTTAGAATGAGATTTGCTTGGAGTACAAGATTGATGACAACAATGACCACAGCCATCATTATAATTCTATGTACGAGTTTAATATTTTTAAACATGAATTTTCCCCCTATCGCAAAAACGAATAATATACAATGACTTTGCTCTGTCCACGTGTAACTGCTGACAGCAGGTTACATATAACAGCAAAGCTGTCCACAACCGACTTGCTTGTGGACAGCCCTTAAATTAACGTCCTCTAAATGCCTGTTCTAATCTCTTTTCAAGTACTTTTAACGTCACAATTCTCGGATTGGTCGTGGTACAAATATCATCAAATGCACTTTGTGCCATTTCTGGAATTGCCTTATAATATGCTTCTGGATCAATGCCATAAGCTTCAAACGTTTCTGGAATCTCCATCTTCTTATTAAACTGCTTAATAACCTCGATCAAACTCTTTATTTTAACCGTCATCTCTTCACTCTCAACACGAATCAAATTGGCAAGTTGCGCATAGGGTTTTCCAAACTCGTGCACAAGTCCATCTTCTAAACCCGAGTTGAAAGCGATGATATAGGGCAGTAAAATCGCATTGGCACGACCATGGCTTACGCCAAAATGGCCTCCAATCGCATGTGCAAGGCTATGATTAATCCCTAGGCCTGCGTTGTTAAACCCTATACCCGCCATACAAGAAGCATCGTGCATGTGTTGCCTTGCAATTTTATTATTGCCATTATAATAGGCCTTCAAAAGATTGTTAAAAGCAAGCTTAATGGCTTCTTCCACGAAGAGATTGGTAAATCGGTTAGCACCCGTGGCCACATAAGCTTCAATTGCATGTGTAATGACATCCATCCCCGTATCCGCTGTGATGGGTTTAGGCACTGAAAGGGTGAGACTGGAATCCAATATAGCAACATCTGGTAACATCAACGCATCTTTTAAAGGAATTTTAGTATGCGTCTTAGAATCTGTTATAACAGAGATCGCCGTCACCTCCGACCCTGTGCCACTGGTGGTGGGAATTGCGATAAATATCGGTTTCGTTATATGCGTTTTATCCAGCAAACTTTCTTTTGTTTTGATACAAAAATAGATAATGGCCTTTGCGGCATCTATAACGGAACCGCCACCTATTGCAATAAGTGCCTCTGGTTTATAATCAATAATATGATGAAGTCCTAGATTAACGGTTTCAAGTGAAGGGTTTGCCTCTACGCGATCAAATATTTTATATTCAATGCGACTTGCATTGAGATGCCCAGTCACGCGATCTACGATGCCCAGTTTCACCATCATCGTATCGGTGACGATGCAAACTTTCTTAAGAGGCAGTGTTCGGATATATTCTATAGTGCCCTCGCCAGAAATCAAGTCCGTATCTAAAACAAATTTGTTCATCATGCCATCTCCTTTATGCTTGTTCTGCCCAGTTTGCTGGATATACCACGTACATAAATCGGCAGAAGTTTGGTGTAGAAAACTGAATTTTCGTGTTTTTAGGGATTAGAATAATATCCCCCTTATTCCCCACGATTTTACGGCCGTCTATGATGATTTCAAGTGTACCGTCGATCACATAATCCACTTCATCATAATTAAGCGTCCAATCAAAGGTCGTATCTTCCATTTCCATAATCCCAGCACCGAGTCTTGGACTTTCATCTAGTGAGTACAAATCGGTTAAAAAGACTTTATCGCCCGCTTTTCCAGTGTCAAAGGGTTCAGGTTTGATCTTTTCAGCCTTAATGCCAATGACACCACTTTTATCCACAACACGATGTTGTTTTTGTGATTGATTCATTTGTTCCTCGATGACTTTTTTGACGATACTTTCAATCATCTGTATATTAATATCTTGCATAATGCCTCCACTAACCCTTTATTTCATTAGACTCTAAAAATTTAACTATGGTTAGAGTGTCACAAGTCAGTTTCGCATAAACCCTCAACCACATGCACTATCGCGTACTTTTCGTAAACAACATCATATGGTAGAGGGTTGCTCAACTTTTGACTTTTGACACTCTAACAAACTATGCCTTATGAGGTGCTGTCTTTTTAACAAATAGTAATGCTACCATAACTGCCGTAATACCTGCAACGAGTTTCCCGACGACCATTGGAAAGATCATATCTTGCGCCACACCTGCAGTGAAGCCAAGATGATCCCCAAATACGAACGACGCACTTACAGCAAAAGCCACATTGAGCACTTTACCTCTATCGTCCATGTCTTTCATAAGACCGAACATTGGAATGTTATTCGCAAGTGAAGCCACCATACCTGCTGCAGAAACATCGTTCATACCGAGCACTTTGCCAAGTCTCATAAGCGGTTTGCTAAAGACTTTTGTGATGACATAAACCATTGGAAATGCACCCGCAAGCATAATTGCAATAGACCCAACGATTTCAATACCATCCCAAACAGGTGCCATACCAGGGATGATCACGATTCCAGTAAGCGTTTCTACGATAATGGCCGCAAGACCTACCGTGATCATGATCACCACACCCTTACCAAAGAGGATAAAGCCATTGATCATTTTTTCAGGAATTTTCCATAACCCTAACGATAGTAAAATTGAAACTAAAATGATTGGCACTAAATTTTTTAAAATCATGGTCACATCAAATCCAGCCACTAAACCACCTGCTAAACAACCCAGTGGAATTGTGATTAAACCTGCCAAGACCCCTTTCGCTAAAAATGGATGATCTTCTTTTTTAATAATGCCCAGTGCGACTGGGATCGTAAAGACGATGGTTGGACCCATCATTGCGCCTAGGATAAGACCTGCAAACAAGCCTGCCTCATTTGTGAGTGCAAGTTCCATCGCAAGTGGATATCCGCCCATGTCGTTTGCAAGAAGTGTTGTAGCAAACATGGCTGGATCTGCACCAAGTGCAGCATAAACAGGCACTACAATAGGTTTCAACACTTTTGCAAGAACAGGCGCAAGTGAAACAACCCCTACCATTGCAACTGCCAAAGAACCCATTGCCATAATACCTTCGTCAAATTTTTCCCCTAATCCAAATTTATTCCCTATGATTTTGTCTAGTGCACCAAGGACCATAAAGCCCACCATAATATAAACTATAATTACATTAATACTCATGATTTCCCCTCCGTTTTATAGGGTTAGGGTGTCAAAAGTCAGTTTCGCATTAACACCCTAACCTAATATGCAATTTTAAAGTTTTTCAAGGACACCTTTTAAAATTTTAGCCATTACACGTGTATCTTTTATGCCATAATCATTTTGAAGCATGTTGAGTACTTGTGACTTAATGTGTTCAACTTCACCTGATTCTGCTGCGCGCTCACCCTTTTGAATGTCACATGTAGAAGTTGGGGCTTGAGCTTTTTCATTTTCTTTACAAGGTTTACTGCCAAACTTGATGGTCACACCTAGATTTCTAAGCACATCTTTAGCACCAGGCGTCAATATCATATCGGCCTCCATATAGATGGCTTCTCGAGTCTTATCCATGAAGCTTTCAACGTTATTTTTGGTTACCAGTCTCTTTGAAATCGACCTCACCTCTTTCTATAATATCGCGTTCATCAAAGATGAATGCGGTCTTGGAATTACTGTTTTACCCACAAGCATGCCATTTTCCAGTGTACTTTCAACACCTGCTTCTACTGCCGCTTCCACGGCACTGACATCTCCCGTAAGCGTCAGCGTCGCCTTGCCTCCTAGAGCAAATCCTAATCTCAACTCAATCAGGGCAACATTTGCTGCTTTTACAGCGGCATCCGCTGCTATTATCGCCGTGGCAATGCTGAAGAACTCAAGTACCCCCAGTGCATCTTGTAAAACAACTAGAGAAGAACCTGTGATTGCAGGTATAATATCTGGATGCAAGTTAGGCAGTACCAGCTGGTCCACAATGGCCTCACGACCAATCTCTACACCCGCTTCCACGGATGCCTTCACAGCCCCAGTATCGCCACAAATCATTACAAGAAACTTTCCCGGACATACAGAGTGCGCTTTTAACAATTTGACCTCTGCGGCTTTGACCATGCCATCTGCAACTTCATAGCCTCTCGCGATGCTATTGAGTTCTATTAAGCCTAATGTTCTAATCATGTCTCGCCTCCTTCTGTATGCCTTCTGTTATGACAACAGCATTTTCGATCACCGTAACGGTTCCCGATATGCTGGCGTGTACACGGGCACCCATTGCACCGTCTTCAATATCTGCAATGCACTGTCCTGCCTCGACAACATCACCCGTTTTAACGCAAGGGATAGCAGGTTTGCCAATATGCTGTTTTAAGCCAATCGTCACTTGGGGAGGCGTATACGAAACCAAATCGTCTAAATGAATTTGCGCATACTCCGATAATGCCACTCTGGCAATCAATCGATTGGAGTATACTTTTCTATAAGGTCTCATATCATGCGCTTCTGTGATTACGGGCTCGCTTTCAGAGGTCACTTTTCGCTTATAACCACTGCTGAGCAGCATTTGCTTCACCTTTTGATTCACTGTTTTAGGCGACAATCCCATGGGACAAGCATAGAGCTCACAGATACCGCATTCACAACATAAAAGTGCCGATTCATAAGCTTCTAACGATTTTTCACCATTGCCTATAGCACGCATGACTTTATGAGGCCAAAGCGGATGTCCGTTTAAAAATCGCGGACAGAGATCTGTACACATCCTGCACTGGATACAACTGCTTGCCGCTCGATTTATAATATGCTTAAAACTGAGCCGCTTACTCGTAATAATAGGATGCGCTTCAGGTAATACAATAATACCACCTAAAGTCTTCGTTACAAAAGTACTTTCTATCGCTGCCATGTTACAATCGGCACCCATCATCGGCCCCCCTAATATCACTGCATATAGAGTCGGTAAGACCCCACCTGCCAAATCAAGACATGCCTTTATGGACGTCCCTATGGGTACTTTTATAAGTGTGGGGGTCTTGACTGCCCCTGTCACCGTAATCACTCTACTGGTCACAGGCACATTTTGAATACTCTTTTCAATGTCTAATAGCGTCGCCACATTGCTGACCACCGCGCCCACTGCAAGTGGAATGCCACCTGGCGGAATAGAGAGATTTAAGATTTCTTTCACCAACATTTGCTCATCGCCCGCAGGGTAAAAACTCTCAAGTGCTTTAATTTCTATTTTTGAATTTTGCTTTTGAATCGCATGCTCAAGGCACTGGATTTCTTTTTTATACTTGGCTTTGATGCCAATGATCTTTCGAGTCGCTTTTAAATGCGTGCCTACTATTTCAATGCTTCTTATGAGTTCCTCTGCGAAATGTCTCATATAATACTTGTCTGTTTCTAAAAGGGGCTCACACTCGACACCATTGACGATCAGCGTTTCTACTGTGGTATTGAGCTTGATATGGCTTGGAAACCCTGCGCCACCTGCCCCAACCACACCTGCTTCCTTAATGGATTGAATCAATTCCATGTTGCCTCCTCGCACTTTGCTACTTAAGCTCAACACTTCGATCAATTTCCACTTCATCCACAATCCCCACGATCATGGCATCGATTGGACAAAGTGCTTTATCCAGCGCTCGCCTTGCAGAACTTCCTGTGACCACGAGCACCGTCTCGCCTATTCCAGCACCCACGGCATCTGCGGCCACCAGCTCCGCCCTGTCGACCCCAGAATAGTGATCAATGGGTTTAATGACCAGCAATTTCAAACCATTTAAGGCGTTTTCTTTTCTTGTAGCCCATACATTTCCGATCACTTTGCCTACGATCATAAAATCACTTCCTATTCAATCTGATTGGGTTTTGTCTTAAAAAATCTTGAGCTGAAGGGGTTATAATCGCATTTGAATTGACATTTACCACTTCAATATTTTGACCTAAATAATGAATCAGCTGACTCTCCGTAAGTACCTTTTGATTCAAGTCAACACATTTTGATACAACTTCTTGACTTTGGTCAATCCTTCGACCCGCTTTCAAAACAGGCTCCAAATTGTCATCATCCATTTTTTCCTTAATATTCAAACCGCTTTGTTCTAATATTCCGAGTGCTTCAAAATAACGATTGATAAAGGGGGTTCGCACCGCTTGAATGTTAAGAAGCTCTACGGAGGCTTTTAAAACCACGATTTTATACCCTTTAAGCAATGCTTCTATGACGATTTCAGAGAGTGCATCTACAGGCAAGCCCTGATACACGGACATGAGCTGTTTACAAGTGAGTTCTGGTATCCAGACATCAATCTCCTTTTCACCTGTGTCTAAGATCGCCTTTTCCTCTATGAAAAAGGCTTGCTCTAGCTGGTTTTTAAGGTCTACTGAATAATTGAGATTTGAAATGATATTGACCTTTTTCAGTTGTCCGAGCTTGTGGAGCACCCTTTTTACAATCTGATCTATCTCATAAGTCATAGCCTCTCCTCTCTTTCACAAAACAGTGCAATACCAAGCGGTGTCACCAGCAAAGGTTGCTTGGGTTTAAAAGTTTTAATGCCCGTTGCGCTTTCAAATATTTGTTCCACACCTGGCAAGAGGCAAGTGCCGCCCACTAGACATATTTCCTGAATTTCATAGCCTTCTATGTGCTTTTTAACGATTGAGGCCATCTTTTCGAATACAGGTCTTACAGCCTGAACGACCTCTCTTTGCCTACTGGTGTTCTTTTTCAAGGCCTCGGCTTCATCAAAAGTCAAATGATAATGCCCTGATAAAACAAGGGTTACATGGGTCCCACCTGTGGCTTCATCTGCCGTATAAATCACTTCGCCGTTTTTCAATATGGAAAGGCCTGTGGTACCGCCCCCCACATCGACGATCACACCGTCTTTAAGTTTTATAACAGCATTTGCCGCTGTAGGTTCATCCACTATGGCTGTCACTTCAAATCCCGCACTTTCCACAACGTATTTATGTGTATTTGAATCTTGATGTCCAGTTCCTGGTGGCACTGCAATAGCTGCTTTAATAAGTTCCACATTAAGCCGCTCTTCCAGTTTCTGCTTAAGCCGTTTTACAATCTGACAAGCCCCTATATAATCCACAACGAGCCCATCTTTTAACACTTTTGCAAATTCCATTTCAACAGCAACAGGCTCGTCCATTTCATCGATGACCACCAATACGATATACGCTGTGCCAAGGTCAATGCCAACCCTCAATTCCCCTTCAAAATCATGTGTGTGCTCAAGGGCTGATACGACTTTTGCGATGGTTTTATTGGCACTTTCGAGGTTCATAGAGAAACCTCGACGATTCTACCAACCGCATTTTTATCCAATCCCACCGCATTGGCCTCATCATAGTCAATGTGCATGCTCAAACGATAATCTGCCTTTACTCTCACAAGCACTTTGTCAAAAATAACAGGACGCATCCCCGAAACATATACGGAAACTTCTTGTTTGTCTTTTACCTTTAAGAGCATTGCATCATCAGGTGTCATATGGATGTGCCTTTTAGCCACAATAGTTCCCGAAACAGCCGTTATGCATTTACCCGCATGCGCTATAATGACACTTTCTGTCTGATCTAAATCTCCTGAATCTCTCACGACCCCTTTTAATCCGATGCTTCTGGCATCCGTCATCGACAGTTCGACTTGTGTCTTGTCTCTACAAGGGCCTAAAATCGCCACTGCTTTTATGACGCCCTTAGAACCGATCAACATAACCTTCTCTTTATACAGATATTGCCCTGGTTGAGAGAGTTCGCGATCAATTGTCAGTTCTGTGGACCCAAACAAGGTCATTGCATCTGCTTTACTTAGATGAACGTGTCTGCCTGATGCTTCAACTCTGATTTTAGGGACTTCTTGATCTTTCAATTTTTGAACAACTGCTTTCACAATCGCTTCTATTTTTAGATTTTCCATGTTCAACTCACTTTATTTATAATACTGCCCTCTTATCCGACACATCATAATATAAGCCACACTGCTCAAACGATTTAATAACTGTATAATATCCTTACGTGAAATGTCATTGCCTTTTTTAAAGGCACACAGGGCACACAGTTCAAGTTCTCTAATATAGGTTCTCAATCGATTGAGTTCAATAATCTCTATACCCATGCTCACATCTGGTAAGAAATGCTCAATATCATAGTATTTTTTAGGATAATGGGAGTGTTCTCTGATCTCAACATCTGTTAATCCAATCACTTTATCAATTTCTATGGGTTCATCAAGCACTTCAGCTCTGAGCAATCCTCTAAAAACTTCTAAAAGTTCTTTGAGTTCTGATTGAAGTGCTGGTTTTGAGTCTAAGAGTCTATATTGAATTTCTAGGACAAGTGCTTGAATGCTGTCCATTTTACCTCTGAAGAGAATCCTCGGATCATCTTTAAAGACCAATTGATTGCCCCTTAAATGCGTCATGTACTCTGGCTTAACTTCATAAAAACCACCATCATAGTAGGAAACAAACTTAGGTTTGATGCCCGTTTCCATAGGTTCGAAACCTTTATAATGATTTTCTTTAATAGGTGCTGCCTCACTTTTATCACTTTTAGGGATATGATCGAGGGAATCGTCTGTGATCAGAGCGATGCCTCTCTCCCTTAGAAATTGTCTCGCAGAAGGGGTCACAATGTCCCCCTTTTGGATTTTCAGAGTGCTTAGAGTTTCTTTTTTTAGCATTGCTCTGAGCGCAGCTTCTGTAATTAAACTCATGAAAAGCTCCTCTCCATCCCCTTAGGGGATTCGTGAAAATAACGCTTATTCCGCAGTTCTATTCGTGGAAGGTAAAATGAGTTCAACTTCTCCATGTGGTCTAGGAATAACGTGCACCGAAATCAGTTCGCCTACGCGTTCAGCTGCAGCAGCACCTGCATCCGTTGCCGCTTTAACTGCGCCAACATCGCCTCTAACGAGTACCGTTACAAGGCCTCCACCCACTTTTTCTTTACCTACAAGTGTTACATTTGCTGCTTTTACCATTGCATCCGCTGCTTCAATAGCACCTACCAAACCTTTAGTTTCAATCATTCCAAGCGCATTCATAGTAGCCATAATATTGCCTCCTCATATAATTTAATTTTTAGTGTTGCCTCTAAATTTCATTTTCAATTGACCTTAACGATCCACTAAGCCACGGTATTTTCTGGTCCTAGCGGTTGAGCTGCTCGAGTACCATTTTACAAATCATAGCAATTTCATCTTGTGTGGCACCGGTTGAAGCTTCCTTTTCGGGTGCTTCATCAAGGCCATATGCGACCCATCTTAAATTGATGAGGTGCAACGGTGTTACATTATCACCGGTAGCACTGCCCCCCACTGTACCGCACCCTAATGTAAATGAAGGTGCAAGTCCTGTGGTCAATCCCACCGCACCATGCGTTGAAGGTGTGTTGACTAAGAATCGTGATACAGGTTTTTTCATAGCAAATGCTCTTATGATCGATTCATCATTTGAGTGAATGGCTAAAGAATGTCCTAAGCCACCATTTTCAAGTAATGCGATACACGTTTCACACGCCTCTTGCCAATCGTTCACCACATAAAAGCCTAAGAGCTGTGTCAACTTCTCTTTTGAAAATGGGAAGCGACTACCAATCCCCGGTTCATCACTGACTAATAGCTGTGTTTGCGGTGGTATTTCAATCCCTGCAAGTTCTGCGATATATTGCGCCGATCGCCCTACGATTTGAGGGTTCATGCCGCCATTGGGCCGTTCCATAATGCGTTTTACTTTTTCGAGATCCTCACCCCTTAAGAAGTACCCGCCTTTTTTAATAACAGCCTCTCTTACCTTTTGCTCAATACATTTTTCTGTGACAATAGACTGTTCGGAAGCACATACTGTGCCGTAGTCAAACTGTTTGGATTTAAAAATTCGTGCCACTGCCACATCTACATCTGCTGTTTTTTCAATGTACGCAGGCACATTCCCCGGTCCAACTCCAAGTGCTGGTGTGCCAGAGCTATAAGCCGCTTTTACCATGGCTGACCCACCCGTTGCGAGAATCATGTTGACGTCTGCATGCTTCATAAGTGCATCTGTCGCTTCAATGGTAGGCATGGTCACACAACTAATTGTATCTTCTGGCAAGCCATGTAGGTAACAAGCTTCCCTCAACACGTGCACGGTTTCCGTGATGCATTTAAGCGCCGCAGGATGGGGACTAAATACGATTGAATTCCCCGCCTTGATTGCAATAAGGGCTTTATAAATAACCGTAGAGGTCGGATTTGTTGAAGGTATAAGCCCTGCAATAACACCCATAGGGGTTCCGATTTTTAAAATTTTAAGGTCTGGATCTTCCTCAATCACGCCGATGGTTTTCATAGGCCTCATGTACTCACAGAGCGTCTTACTGGCCAATACGTTTTTAGCTTTTTTATCTTCCCACTTGCCATAGCCTGTTTCTTCATGGGCAAGTTTTGCCAAAGACTCGGCATTTTCATATGCAATTTTTGAAAGTCCTTCAATGGCCTCATCTATTTTTTCTTGTGGTAATAATGCGATTTGTTTTTGAGCCATTTTTGCACGTGCTACAAGTGTTCTCACTTCTTGTATGGAGGCTAAGTCTTTATCAAGTGTCGTCATTATAAATGTCCTCCTTTCATATGGTCTCTAATTGCCTTTATAAGTTGTTCTTTGTTTGCAAATTTGATCAAGCTTCGATCGATAGTATCCAGATTGAGTTGTCTCACAAGTTGTCTGAGCTGAACCACTTTCAACCTATCAATACCACCCTTTGCAAACACTTGATAGTTTTTATTTTTAAAGTTCACGGTGCTGTTTTTAACTTCTGCCGCATCTTTTTCGGGTTCTGCTAAAGGTTCTGTTACAGGTTCTGTTACAGGCTCCGCTACAGGTTCTGCTACAGGTTCCGTCAAAGGTTCAACAATAGGCAAATTTACTGCATTCACTGTTTGATCTGGCATCGCAGGTGTCACAATTGCAAAGACCTCGTCAGAGAGCCTTGGAATCACATGTGCTGTGATCAGTTGTCCAACACGCTTAGCCGCTGCACCGCCTGCCTCTATAGCTGCCGTTACCGAACCCACATCACCTGTGACTGTGATCATCACCCAACCCCCATCTGTGAGCTCTTTACTCTGTAAAGTCACATTTGCCGCCTTAAGGGCCGCATCCAGTGCTTCAATTGCAGCGACCAATCCCTTGGTTTCAATGAGTCCAATGGCTTTACTCATGGTCTCACCCTAGTATTTCGTTGGATTGTCTGCCACGAATTTAACCGCATCTGCGAAGGCGTCACAAGCTGCTTTACATGCCGATTGACTTCCTGTCAATAGCCCTCCACCGAAATTGGTTTCAGAAGGTGGTCCAAAGAAGGCTGCCATTTTTACATCTGCTGCTTTGAGCGCTGCATCCAGTGCATACATGGCTTCAATTGGCGGTGCAATGAGATACGCAATCGCTTCACCTTCTGGTATGCCAGCAGTTTCAGATAAATAACTGCCTGTTCTTGAAATACAGTGTGCGTAGTATGCAATGGAATCATCGTCATTAGCACTGTAGAAACAAGCCTCATTTTCAATGAAGTCAATCGCTGCATTTAAACCGCTTCTCACTTCTGCTGGCGTTGGGCCTGAAAGAATACCGATGAACTCCCCAGCAAGCTTCGTGTTGGCATTGGCCGCACCACCGTAGAACGATTTAGCATATGCCACTGCAACTTCTGCTTTTTTAGTCGCTTCATCAAGTGCGGTGTAACCCACATCGTCACAATCCGTTGTGATCATGCCCACAGAACGGTGACCTTCTGGTAAGTTTAATTTTTCTCTCATGCACTCATCCACATTTGGAATCAATTTGACACTTAAAACCGTCACTTTTAATGGATCATTTCTCATGATACGCCTCCTATAATTTTAGATCAACGCCACTTTTCTGTTCTGAGAGTATGCGTTTGATAATATCAGCGATGTGTGCACCCGCCTCTACTGCTGGTGTGCCGTTCTTATGAATGTTACTCACCACTGTTCTAAGTGATTCTGGATTACCTACTTTGCCTTTGTAGATCATATAACAGCTCATGGATTCACCTGTTGCAAGACCTGGTCTTTCACCGATTAAGATGACAGTCACTTCTGCACCCAAAAGTTCAGAAACATGGTCCATAGCAGGCACTCTACCGTATTTGACAAAGAAAGGTGTGCCCACTTCTATGCCATGGCTTTTTAGACCTTGTTCCATGGCTTTATAAGTGTCATAACCATTGGCTTCTATTGCAGTGGACGATAAGCCGTCCGAAATATAAATTTGAACTCTCGGAGATGCTTTAGCCTTTGCCTTTAAAAGGGCGATGGATTCATCATCGATAATACGGCCCAAATCGGGTCTTGTGAGATATTCGTCTTTATTGGTTACAGCTGTTTGTAACTTAAGCCAGCCATATTTTTCAATGAGTTCGTCTGATACGTCCGTAAAGACCGCATCTTGTGCAACGGCATGATCCGCTCTGAATCTCAGCATCGTTTGTGTGGTATATCTCGGACCCGCTCTCCAAATCCCTACACGAGCATGTGTTGATTTTTTATAGTTCAAATACGCATCTTTATTTTCTGCTGATGGCACTTCAAAATAGTTCTCCATTTCATAAGCTGTAATCTCTGGAACATCACAAGTGGTTTCATTTAAAGGACATGCTGACACATTTGCCTTTGAGGGTTCATCCGCAACATTGAGTTCTCTAATGACTTGTTCAATGATACTTTTCAAATTGGTTTCATTCATCTTCGACCCCTCCTCTCTATTTCATAAACACCGACGCATCCCCTGCGCGGTTTGTGAGTTTACCCTCTTTTACAAATTCCATTTTTTCCATCCACACTTCGAAGGCTTTGATCGGCTTGAGTTTTAACAAACTTCGAAGCGTTTGTGCCTCATGGTACCCGGTACACTGATAATTTAGCATGATGTCATCGCCTGCTGGAACGCCCATAAAGTAGTTACAACCTGCTGCTGATAAAAGCACCGCCAAGTTCTCAATATCGTTTTGATCTGCTTTCATATGGTTGGTATAACAGGCATCAACACCCATTGGGATACCCGTTAACTTACCCATGAAGTGATCCTCAAGACCCGCTCTGATGACTTGCTTGCTGTCATAAAGATACTCTGGTCCAATAAAGCCCACCACGGTGTTCACTAAGAAAGGTTGGTAACGTTTCGCAAAGCCGTAGCATCTCGCTTCCATGGTCACTTGATCCGCACCGTGATGTGCGTCACTTGAAAGTTCTGATCCTTGGCCCGTTTCAAAGTACATGACATTTGGTCCTGCACTTGTGCCCTGCTTGAGAACGAGTTCTCTCGCTTCTTGTAGCATATCTGCTGTGATTCCAAAGGCTTCATTTCCCTTCTGAGACCCCGCTATTGATTGAAAAATCATATCAGATGGCGCCCCTTTTTTGATGGCTTCCATTTGCGTCGTCACATGTGCCAAAACGCATTGTTGTGTTGGAATTTCCCACTTGCGTTTAAACTCGTCGAACATTTTGAGGACATTATAGACGCTTTCAACGGTGTCATTTACTGGATTCAGGCCTATAACCGCATCACCGATACCATAAGTGAGCCCCTCCATAAGTGAGACCATAATGCCATCTAAATTATCTGTTGTATGATTCGGTTGAAGTCTAAAGCCTAAAATGCCCTCTTCGCCGATCGTTGTATTACAGTGTGCTGTGATTCTGATCTTACTTGCCGCATACACGAGGTCTAGGTTAGACATTAACTTGGTCACGGCTGCCACCATCTCTGATGTCAAGCCTCTTGAAATCCGTTTAATCATATCCCCAGTTACATGATCATCTAATAACCACTCTCTAAATTCACCCACTGTGAAATCTTTGATTTCATTATAAATCACCCGATTTAAATCGTCATAGATGATGCGTGTGACTTCATCTTCTTCATATGGCACTACAGGATTGTTATAAAGATCTTCTAAGGTTAGGTGACTTAGAACCTCTTTCGCTGCTACGCGCTCTGTTACCGTCTCTGCAGCAATTCCAGCAAGTTTATCGCCTGATTTTTCTTCGTTCGCTTTCGCCAAAACTTCTTTGACTGATCCGAACGTATAAACTTGTCCAAACAATGATGTTTTGAGTCTCATCTTTTTTACTCCTCTCACCTCTTATTGGTCTGTTTTAATACCCAAACAGCAAGGTCTTTATAATCACTGGAACCACCTGTCCATCGGCGACAGGCACTCCAATATCAATGTAGTCTCCATTGTCTACAGATACTGAATCTATACAAATCACTGGATATTCCGGTGATAGATTCCCTCTAATACTCAGTCCTAGAGATTTTGCCAAATCTTGATCTACCAGTATAATCAAAGGTAATTTGGCCTCAATAACGGCCCTCATCCCTTTTACGATGTCGCTTGCAAGTGCTTGTAATGCATCAAAGCCATAGCTTTTATGCCCCCTTAGCGAAAGCGCCATCAAAGATTGATCCGACTGGGAGATGAACCACTTAACTCTGCTTGTAATCGCTTCTACTCTCGCCTTTGAGTCACTTTTTTCTTCTAGTTCTGTCAGCCTGATAATGGGTATATTTTGAATCGGCAAAAGTGCCCGATCGTAATGAATCGTACTCCCACTGATATCTGTGGTATGCGTCCCTGCCCCGATTACAGTCGCCCTTATGGTTTCATCTGCATGGACTGCCTTGACTTTTGTCTTTTCAAATGCGATTCGAATGCTCTCACCCAGTAAAAAGCCTATATCACCATAAGTATGCCATGGTTTTGTCGTTTCTATCATGCAGTCTGCAACACCTCCAGAAAAGAAAACGGCCTCTATTGGATCAAATGTCTTAAGATCATGATTGGTGATCAAAATTTCTTGAGCACTCGGCAAGTCAATGTGCGCACCATTTCGTCTTTCTGCGATGCTCACCATGACTTCTGCCATAGTATCAGTGATGCGCTTTAAGTCTTTCACATCCGCCATTTGACCTATAACCAACGGGAGCGCCATTTTAGCAGATAATGCCTTCACTTTTTCGGATAGATAGTCGATTTTACCTTGCTTATCTACTTTTATAAGTCTGCCCCCGATATCGTAACAAGCCGCATCTATCACATCTCCGTTTTTATAGATGGCCACATTGGTGGTGCCCCCGCCTATGTCAAAATTCATCACCGTACAGCTATGGGCTTTCGAATACGCACAGGCACCCGACCCTTTTCCAGCGAGGATGCCCTCTAAGTCTGGACCTGCTGTGGCCACTACGAAATCGCCCGCCAGCCCACTGAGCATCTCTAAAACTTCTTTGGCATTTTCTTTGCGCGCGGTTTCCCCTGTGATGATGACAGCACCTGTGTCCACAGCTTCTGGTTGCATCTGCGCCTGTTCGTAAATTTTTAAGACAAGTTGCTTAACGGCTTCCGCATCTATGACATCCGAACTCTTTAGCGGTGTAAAGTAAATATCGCTTCTAAAAAGAACTTCTTTGTCTACAATTTTCACAGTGGGAACCGTCCACGCCGAGGCTGTATTTTCAATGATCATCTTACAAAAGACGAGTTGTGTTGTGGAAGTGCCTATGTCTATGCCTACGCTGATCATGGATTCTTTCATGCTACCTCCTTGTTGATGTCCTAAACTCAGTTCCAAACTAAAGGGTGTATAAAAAAATGACGCATAAACCCAAGTGTATTGGGCTTATAACGTCATCGTTATGTGTTATGCAAGACTTCATTGTCATGCGTTTATGAAGTTAAATCGGCTTTCATTTTGAAATCAAAGCTGACCTTTGTGCCTTCGCCGTTAGATTCCAAGGAATAGCAGCCTTTGAGTTTATCTGTGATGATGCTTTTGACGATTTTCATTCCCAAGCTGCCTTCTCTGGCATTTTCGATGTTAAATCCAACACCATTATCTTGCACTAAAATACTGGAGTACTGAATGCCCTGTAGAATCTTGACTTCTATGTTGCCTTCTTTTCTACCCACAAAGGCATATTGCATGCTATTTTGAACGAGCTCATTGACCACAAGTGCAATAGAAGTCGCTAAATCTGAACTGATCTTAAAAGTATCTCCGGTTATATAGAGATCCACTTGACAAGAGTCACTTGGCATACTCATGGCATTCATAATGATGCGTTCTAAAATCGTCTTTATATCCACATCGTCTACACCATTTTGTGCCAAAATTTCATGTGTAACCGCTATGCTAATCACTCGGCTAATGCTTTCTTCAAATGCGCGTTTGGCTTCTTCATTTTCAATACGTCTAGATTGTAGTCTTAAAAGGCTGGCGATTGTCTGTAAGTTATTTTTAACTCTATGATGAATTTCTCTAATGGCAACTGATTTTGAAATCAGTTCCTTCTCAATTGCCTTTTCGTCTGTGATGTCCTTGATTACCATAACCATCCCTGCAAGGTCTGAATTGCTAAACTTCATCCCTGCATACTTTACTTTTAGTGTTAAATGACTTATATCAACTTCAGAAACTTTCATCGAAGTCATCTTAATGACATCTTCAAAACGGCTCCCATCTAAGACTAAGTTATCAAATGGAATGCCCACAAGTTCATCTAAATAGCCCAATTTCCTGTAGAGTTGAGCCGCCACAGGATTTAAGCTCTGCGACATCCCATGTCTATCAAAGATGACGATTCCATCATTGAGATAAGGCTGTATCAAAATTTTCTCATTCATGGAATCCATCAATGTTTCAGTGAGTTGTTCTGTAGTTTCTGAAAGAATTTGCATTCGTGCATTTTCATTTTCTTTTTCATAGACATCCGTTTCAACGATTAAACAACCAATAGTGACACCGTGTTCATTTTTAATCGGCACCACATTTTGTTTAACGATTTGATCTTCTTGTGTTATCGCTCTCAAGTCTCTTGTGGGCATTCCAAGTTCAAGTGTTCTTATTGCAGCAGGTTCATTATGTCTAAAGGCAAACTCCCCAACCACTGTATCTTTATACATCGATTTATGCGTAGCGGGTTTTGCCTCTGCCACTACGATTGCCACGCCAGATTCTCTCGTCATACAATCAATAAAAACATCCGCATTCATCAAGTTCGCCATCAATTGAGTCTGTTCTCTAACCGATATCAGCTGATGAATGTCTTTTGAACTTAAATTGGTAAATTCCTTACAGAGCTTTTCGAGCATTTGATCACCTCGTCTCTTCATTGAGTAAAATGATACGTGAAATTTCTTTCATGGAACATCTTTTGTCCATGCTCATCTTTCGAATATAGTTATAAGCCTCTTCTTCGTTAATTTCGTCTCTTTTCATAAGACTGCTTTTAGCTCTATCTATAAAAATTCTCGCTTCTAATCTTTCGTTTATTTTTTCGGTTTCATCTTTAATCTTTTGAAATTCTTCTGCTTTGTGTATGGCGATTTCAACCGCTGGTAGTATCGCTTTCTCTGTAACCGGTTTTACCAAATAATTGAGCACGCCCACTTCTTTTGCCTTATCGACAAATTCTTTGCCACTGTATGCCGTCAGCAGGATCACACCACATCTAAGACCTTCTTCTTTAATAATTTTAGCTGCCATGAGACCATCCAATAACGGCATCTTCACGTCTAAAATCACCAAATCTGGATGATGCTTTTTACAAAGCTCCACTGCATCAAAGCCATCCACTGCTTGTCCTACAACATTGTAACCTGCCTCTTCAAGCATTTCAGCGATATTCATTCGCGTAATAGGTTCATCATCTGCAATGACAATTTTCCTACTCATATCTTATCCCCCTTATAAGTTCCCTCTTGATCACTGGATTCATTCAAACGGTTTTTAGAGCCATCGTTTGAGTTCGGTAACCAAAACGTCCATACCTTCGTTGGTACAAGCACTTACACCGTATATGATCTCAGCACCTGCCTCTTTTAAGAACTGTTCAGCCCTTTGAAATTGGTGTGCCGCTTGATCGATTTTTGTCATAATGCCTATGACTTTTATATTGAACATATCGCCAAATCCCGGTGGAAAGTAACATTCCTCTGAGGTGACATCTTGTACAAGTGCCACCACATCAGCATCAAGCGATAATGTAATCAGTGCGTTATAAAATCTTGGATTTTCAATATATTCACCAGGCGTATCTATATAATGACCCTGAAATTCGGTGGCCTGTGTCTTTTTATAGGTGATCGTTTCGTTTCTTAAATTTTGGATCAATGTCGTTTTGCCCACACCCGTCTTACCCATAAAGATGATTTTCCCCATCTTTTATGACCTTGTCAAATGCGTTGGCGTGAATTTCAAGTTCTCTTCTAACACTTTAATCACTTCTTTGAGCCCCTCTTCAACACTGCCCACATCCCCTACGATCACAAGCGATCCACTGAATCGATCCAAAAACCCGATGCTCACACCCGATGCTTTTGTGGCGATGTCTGCTGCAATGATGGCCCCTTCACTTGGCGTAATGGTCAATATGCCTATGGCACCTGTCTGATCTTCGTTTAGACCTAATTTCTTACAAACTTCTGCTCTGGGATTTGCGATTAAATGGGCCAATGTCACCTGTTTACCAGGCACATATTCTTGTATCACTCTCTGTTTTTCTGATGTCATGTATGCCTCCGTACAATTGTAAAATTTTGAGGTCTATGCCTTTTGTACAAAAAAAGCCCGTAGTTATCGTGTGATCACTACGAGCTTCAATGCTCTTTACAAATTTGTACGCCGTTGTACAAGACGAGTATACCATCATTTTTTTTAAAGTTCAAGAATTTTTTAGAAATCGAAACACAGTTAGAGTGTCAAAAGCCAAAAGTTGGGCAACCAATTACCCTATGATGCGCTTATGGGAAGTACGCGATACAGCCTACGGTAGCGGGTTTGTGCGAAACTGGATTATGAAACTGTAACTATAATTAACATGCTGTAAATGCATACTCAGAATATACATTATTCCACTCCTCAATACTTACAACATGAAATTCGTCAATAAAACTTTTTAATAGTCCTAAATCTGACTTAAATCCAAAAGGCAATTTCATCTTTATTTTTCCTGCAATTCTTGCTCGAAGAACAGAATCAAGGTTTTTTGCTTCTATAACATAATAAAACTTTTTAACATCAGCTTTAAGCTCACTATTGGCAACATAAATCAGGCTATCATAGTATTTTCTTGCAATTTTTTTATAGTGATCATCATGACTCAACTTTTCTTCAAACACCTCTGGATTTGAGGCATTAGGAACATTTGCATTTTTATATTCCATTAAAATCACTTCATTGTCTTTTGCAATGATCAGATCCACATCGCTTAAAATCGTCTTGTGATAAACAGCGTTTAACTCAATAAATTCATCCGCATACTCTGTAATAATTTTAAAGTTCCTATTTTCTTCAACAAATATATGTTTTGGCATATCAATCTCCCATATTTTTATTTAAAACCTCTTCAAGAAGAGTGTCATATGCTGAAATTATAGGATTACTCTTAAGATCCCTAAAATTCTTACAGGTATTAATATCAACGTTACCTGCATCCGTTTTAGTCAACGAATAATACTGCACTTTATTTGTTTCCTGCGCTCTTATTTCAAAATATTTAGCAAGAACATAATCATGCGTTGAAATAAAGATTTGAACACCGTCTCTTTGTAAATCTAATAATATTTCTACAATGCTAGGAATAGCCTTTGGATTTAAATTTGCTTCGGGTTCATCCCAAAATAAAACAGTTCCTTTTTCTAGCGTACCGTTCTTAATGAGTTGCCATAGCAATGCAAGTTTTCTTAACCCTTCAGCTACTAAATGAAATTCTATTTTTGCTTGTGTACCTGGTTTTAAGTAGAATTTTTCATCACTTATTGTAACGGTTCCAAGCATGGTTTCTTTTAATTTTTCTAAATACTTCTTATTATTTGCTTTATCAGGACCGCGATTGATATCAATTTTTGCAGTTGTCACTATATCTAAATACGTTTCGTCAAAATCGATAACACCTTTAAGATAAGCCGCTTCAAACTGATAAGCATTTGATAGAATCTCTTTTGCAGGAATAAATGTGCTTATCAACTCTGCATTTGTGTTTTCCCATCTGGCTTCACCCGTTGTATCTGCATCCCATTTCTTAGTCTTTGTTGTGAACTTAGTTTTAATTGCTCCATTGGAAGACAGAACATCAATACTGGCCGTATCTCCGCCTTTCCCTCTTGAAACAAGTCTGCTAATATTTAGACCGTCTGGACGAAATACTTTTACAATTTTTTGTGAAAAGCTTACTTCTTTTCGACTTGCTTGACAAGCCGAATACAAAACCTTCATTATATGAGTCTTACCCGTTCCATTTTCACCAATTAAAATATTAATCCCTTCGGAAAAATCAATATCTAATTTTGAAAACACGGTGAAGTTTGACAATTTCAACTTTTCTATAGACATTACAACACCTCCAGTTTATTTTTCATTTTCCGTCATCAATAATATACGTTCATATACTTCTAATCGTCTCTTCCCACATTGTTGTTTCAATATGGATGTGAAATCGTCACTTTTTCTAATTTTACTTTTATTATTAGCATATAAAGAAGTCAAATGAGCGACTAAATCCGGTTCACTAATTTCGTTGTTCCAATATGAATCGATTAGTTTATTGATCGCATCCGCAAGCTCTCTCTGAGTTTTATAAAACAGTTTAATTTCCATCAAGCAATCACCCCTTGTTATACTCTATTAAAACTCTATTCATATTCTATTCTTACTTTTTGTTTATTGCAAGCATTTTGCGAATATTCTTTTATCGTTAGAGTGTTAAATTGATATGACTTCTAGGTTTGTATCACTGATTGTCCCGCTAATTTATAGAAAGAACCAAAATCCTCTGACATATGATTTTCCACAAACGGTGTCAGACACTTTTTAGGGAATTAACGCCATTGGCCTTTACTGTATCCGTTCATTTGGCTACATCTGTTCTGTCAAATTAGGAGTTACTTCCGTTTGGGGTATCCGACACCTTTATTGCAAAAAAAATATCGGGGGTCAGCCGATATTTATTAGTGATGGATGGCCCATGATGAAGGGGACTTTGCTCAGGATCGTAAGCATGCAGTCTTCGTCTGACCATTCCAGCACTAATTGAAATGTTTTTAAATCCTAATATTTTTCAAGTTCTACCTTCAATTTTGGTATAATATCCGAAAGCCTTTCAGCAACTGCTATACCTGCCGCTTCCATGACCATAATTTTAGAAGTGGCTGTGCCGCTATTCCCAGATACAATGGCACCAGCATGACCCATGCGCTTGCCTTTAGGTGCTGTCTTGCCAGCGATAAAGCCCACAACAGGTTTTTTCATATTGGCTTTAATCCAAGCAGCTGCATTTTCTTCAGCATCTCCACCAATTTCACCAATCATAATAACCGCTTCTGTTTCAGTATCCTCATTAAAAGCTTTTAACACATCGATGAAATCTGTTCCATTTATGGGATCGCCGCCAATACCCACTGCTGTGGATTGGCCTAATCCAGCATTTGAAACCACACTAACAGCTTCATAAGTCAATGTGCCCGATCTTGAAACGATACCAATTGTGCCTTTTTGGTGGATATGCCCTGGCATAATACCGATTTTCGTTTGATCTGGAGTAATAATCCCTGGGCAATTTGGCCCGATGAGACGTGTCGTACTGTGCTTCAAATAATACTTAACTTTTACCATATCTTGCACTGGAATATGCTCTGTGATACAGACCACCAATTCTATTTTAGCATCTATTGCTTCGATAATGGCATCTGCTGCGAAAGGGGCAGGCACATATATGACGGAAGTATTCGCCTGAGTTTTTTGGACAGCTTCTCTCATGGTATCATACACAGGAATACCGAATACTTTTGTACCGCCTTTACCCGGTGTTACGCCAGCAACGATCTTTGTTCCATATGCTTGCATCTGTTCTGTATGATATCTCGCCGCTGAACCTGTAATGCCTTGAACTACTAATCTGGTTTTTTGATTGACCCAAATACTCATGCGATTGCCTCCTTATGCTTGATCAAAGCTACCATTTTCTCAGCACCTTCATCCATGGTATCTGCTGAAATAATATCCAGACCTGAATGATCTAATAACCGCTTACCTTCTTCAACATTAGTGCCTTCAAGCCTCACCACTATGGGTACACTTCTAGGCATTGCTTGCGTCGCTTGAATAATGCCCTTTGCAATGGTATTACAGTGCATAATGCCACCAAATATATTGATGAAAACGCCTTTGACATGATCATCCGATAGTATAATATCAAGTGCTTTATGAACCATTTCAGCACTTGCACTGCCGCCTACATCTAAAAAGTTTGCAGGGGTTCCTCCCGCATAATGTATGGCATCCATCGTCGCCATTGCAAGCCCAGCCCCATTGACGAGACAGCCAATTTCACCATCAAGTGCCACATAAGATAGACCCACCGATGAAGCTTCAATTTCTTTACGATCTTCTTCATTGAAATCACGCAGCAATTCAATCTCGGGGTGTCTAAAAAGTGCATTGTCATCAAAGTTCATTTTTGCATCAAGTGCTATTAATACATTTTCTTTAGTCAACACAAATGGGTTTATTTCAACTAAGTTTAAATCTTTTTCCACAAAGCAAGCATAGATGCCCTTTATGATCTTATCCAAATTTGGCATCAACTCCGTCGATAATCCAAAGGACTCTGCCAACACTCTAACATGGAATTCTCTTATCCCGATTAAAGGATCCACCGATATTTTAAGGATTGAATTTGGCGATTGCATTGCAACTTTTTCAATGTCCATGCCACCTTCCTTAGAAGCAATAATCATAACTTGGCTGGTTGCTCGATCCAAAACCATACTCATATAAAATTCACTTTTGATCTCGCAGCCTTCTTCTATATAAATTTTTCTGATTTTTTGACCCTTAAGACCCGTCTGATGCGTCACCAGCTGTTTGCCAAGCATTTCAGTACCCACGGCCATACATGCATTTAAGGAATCGACAACTTTTACGCCACCCGCTTTTCCTCGGCCACCTGCATGTATCTGAGCTTTTACAACAGCGACATCGGTTTGTATTTTTCTCGCTTGAGTTTCCAGTTGATTGACTGCCTCAACCAAATAACCTTCTGGAACCGACACACCATATTGCTTTAATATTGCTTTAGCTTGATATTCATGTATATTCATCAAATGCCTCCTTAAATGCAAATTTTGATATCAATTTTGAATCTCTTTTTACACAAAAAAAGTAGTCCTCATTTTGAGCACCACTAAACAGACACGGACATTTCACTCATTACACATCAAAACTGTGCAATGATATAAAAAAGCTCTTTCAATACCGAAAGAGCATGATAAATAAAGCTAACTAGCCTTATATCACACCTCCTCATCCTCGTGAGTTTAACAGCGCAAACATTCTTGGCAGGTCTCCTGACTCAAAACTATCGTACTTACTCCCTTCCCGTTGTTCACAGTGGTTATGAGCAGTACAGTTTTTTACAGTGGCGGGACCGTGTCGGAATTACACCAAACTTCCCTTTTAAGTGTATCAAAGATACACACCAAAAATTTTACTATTCAATTGTTGAAGACCATAACGACCTTCAAGTGAATTCTAGCACTCAGACGAACGTTTGTCAAGCCTTCAAATCTATAAAATTTATGTTGTATTAAAATCTATAAAATTTATGTTGTATATTCCGTATTAAAACTTTGAACAATCTCTTCATAACTTTCAATTGTATAAGTTTTTCCTTTTTCAGTAAGACAATAAACATCTTGATTAACGCTGATCATCGACTCCTCTACAAGCTCTTTCATCATTTTATTAACAAATTCTTTACTCTGATTAATGTGATTGAAAATCGTCTCTACACCATTTTCTTGTTTTTCATTTGCCTCGCCTTCGTGTTGAAGCATATGAAAGAGAATGGATTTCTTCGTGAATTCTAAATGTTGCGTATATCTTCTTCGTGCAACTGTGATCATCCCTCGACTCGGTGCAAAAATAAAAACCAGTAGAAAAGTGATACCTGTCATCATCGCCATTGATCCCGCTATAGAAACATCAAATAAGTAGGCAATTCTATAGCCCAAAACTGCGTTAAGACCGCCTAGAAAAGCGCTTGTAACCAGCATTTTTTTCAAATCATCCGTTAGCAAATATGCAGTTACAGGAGGCCCAATCATAAAAGCAATTACAAGAATAGAACCTACTGCCTCAAAAGCAGCAACTGTTGTCACCGATACCGAAGCCATCAATCCGTATTGAATTAAAACTGGCGAAAACCCTAAAACAGCCGCTAGACCTGAGTCAAAAATACTGATCTTGAGTTCCTTAAAGAAAATGATCACAAGTCCCAAGTTTAAAATCAAAACCATTGTCATTGTATAAAGTGCTTTTGCACCAATATCGACCCCCATAATTTTCAAGCGATTAAAAGGGGCAAAGGCCAACTCGCCTAGCAAAACCGAATCGGTATCCAAATGAATATCGCCAGCATATTTACTGATAATGATGATCGCAATACTAAAGAGCATCGGAAAGACGATTCCAATTGCTGAATCTTCTGAGACTAGTTTTGTTTTATGAAGCACTTCAACTAGATAAACCGTCAAAAGACCTACGAGTGCTGCGCCCAGTATAAGCAATGGTGAACTTAAATCTTTAACGATGAAAAATGCTAATATGATTCCCAACAGTATTGTATGCGTAATAGCATCTGTCATCATTGCCATTTTTCTTAACACCAAAAATACACCCGGAATACTACATGCCACTGCAACAATAATGGCGATCAGTTGAATTTCAATTTGAGCGCTCATGCGCCACCTCCTTTTTTCAATGGATGTAACGCCACATATTCTATGCCACGCTCTGTAATTGCCCATTCATCAAAATAAGCTTGAATAACAAATTCTCTATCCTTAAGCATATTGAGAGCCTGTCTTGTAAGTTCAGATTTTTTACCACCTTGTGTCTTTATGGGTGCTATCGCCGCGATAGAATGACTGTGAAAATGGTCCTTATGATTCATCGCTAAATCGTATAAGTTAAAAAGTACTTGATCCCCGTTGATATCCTTTTGATTTTTAAGTGCACGAAGATAACGCCAAACAAGACCACGTTTAGGCGACATTAAAATACTTATGACGACAATAACGCTAATAATCAATACAATCGCCGGACCTGTTGGCATTTTCACAACTGAAGAACTGATTAAAGTTCCGACTACGCCACTAAAGGCTCCAAATGTGCCTGCCAACACCACCATTACGGACAGTCTATCCGTCCACTGCCGAGCTGCTACACCTGGCGCAACAAGCATAGCACTCATCAATATGACCCCTACTGTTTGAAGCCCAATAATAACAGAAATCACAATCATGCTGGATAGAAGCATCGAAAGTTTTTGCGTAGAAAAGCCCAAACTATGTGCGTAATCTGGATCAAATGAAAATATTTTAAACTCCTTCCAAAACAACACAACCAATGCCAACAAAACCACTCCAACAATCAGAATAAAGTATACATCTCTCTTAAGCAAAGTAGAAGCTTGCCCAAAAATAAATTTGTCAATGCCCGCTTGATTTGCATTGGGAATCTTTTGTATATAAGTCATTAAAACAAGTCCTACACCAAAAAACACCGAAAGTACAAGTGCCATGGCACTATCGTATTTAATTCTCGTAAATCTACAAATGCCTGTAATTAGACCTGTTGCCAACAGCCCTGCCATAAGAGCACCTAACATAAATAGCGCTGTATTTTTGTTTTGTAAAATGATAAACATAATGGCTATCCCTGGTAACGAGGCATGAGATATGGCATCACCCAGTAACCCTTGCTTCTTTAGCACTGCAAAACTCCCGATCACCCCGCTAATGATTCCTAAAAGTGCGGCGCCCAAAGATACCAGTCGTAACGTATAATCTGATTGAAACATTTCTATAAGGGACATGAGACCACCTATCCTTTCAGTATTTTACCCGTACTTCTATAGGCCTTCTTCAGATTTTCTTCAGTAAAGACATCTTCAACAGGGCCACTGGCAATCAACTGAGTATTGAGCAACGTAACCCAATCAAAATATTCTGTCACCGTTTGTAAATCGTGATGAACCACCACGACTGTTTTGCCTTTTTTCCTGAGCTCTTTTAATATTTCAATAACCGCTTTTTCTGTTTTTGCATCGACCCCTTGGAAGGGTTCATCCATAAAATAGATATCTGCATCCTGTACAAGTGCTCTCGCTAAGAAAACACGTTGCTGCTGACCACCACTTAGCTGACTGATTTGTCTATGTGCAAACTCAACCATACCCACTTTATCAAGCGCCTCTCTAGCAAATTTTTTATCCCTTTTTTTAGGCCTTTTAATCCAACCCACGTGACCATATCGTCCCATGAGCACGACATCTAAAACCGTTGTCGGAAAATCCCAATCAACACTACCTCTTTGCGGCACATAACCAATGTATTTTCGCTGTGAAGCATAAGTGCCCCCATTAAATAATACGCTACCTGTAATCGGCTTTATAAGATCAAGCATCGCTTTAATCAATGTTGATTTGCCTGCACCATTAGGCCCAACTATGGCCATTAACACACCTTTTGGCACTTTTATATCGATGTCCCACAACACAGGTCTTTCTTGATAAGCAACGGTCATATCTTCTACTTCTACGACATATTTATTTTCAGCAACCATTAAATCATCTCCGTTTCAAATTATTTGAGTGCATTTACAATTGTATCTATATTGGCTTTTACAGTCCCAATATAAGTCCCTGCTGGTGTTCCAGCAGAACCCAATGAATCCGAATACAATTCGCCTCCGATGGCAACATCAAAACCTTGCGCTGCTACAGCTTCTTGGAGAGCCTCAATATTTTTTTTAGGCACGCTAGATTCAACAAACAGCGCTTTAATCTTGTGCTTTACAATAAAATTAGCGAGTTCTGTAACATCTGCCGTTCCAGCTTCAGATTGAGTAGAAATCCCCTGTAACCCCATCACATCAAAGCCATAGGCTTTACCGAAATAATTAAAGGCATCGTGTGCTGTAATCAATATTCTTGCGCTTTCAGGCACCAACTCAACCTGTTCTTTAATATAGGTATCTAGCGCATCCAATTCTTTTTTGTACGCTTCAAAGTTACTTGTATAAATCGCTTCATTCTCTGGATCTAATTCGATAAAGCCATTATAAAGATTTTCAGCTGCCAATTTCCAAAGTAAAACATCAAACCAAATATGAGGATCATGCGCCCCGCTCATTTGATCTGTAATAAGTTTAGATTCATCTAGACCTTCTGCAATTTCAATAATGATTTTATTGCTACCTTTCAAGTTTTCAAAGATATCGCCCATTTTACCTTCGAGATGTAACCCACTGTACACCAAAAGATCGGCTTTAGACATTTTGTCCACATCGCCAGCACTGGCATTGTATAAATGTGGGTCTATTCCAGGCCCCATTAATGCTTGTACTTCAATCGCATCGCCTCCGATAACCCTTGCTAAATCTGCCAACATCGTAGTCGTCGCAACCACTGTATGCTTTGTTTTTACAACTTCCTTCGAACTACATCCCGATATCACCATCGCGAACGACACGAATACCATAATAATTGCAATAAATCTTACATTTTTTTTCATAATAGTTAAACCTCCTCGGTTTCTTCTACAAATAATTTTTGTGCGACATTTAATCCTATAATTATAATTTGATTTGCCTTTTTTATATGAATATTTTCATTTAACAAATCCATTTCTAACACTTGAAATTCATCTTTTAACGAAATGTCCATTTGATTTAAATAATTTAACAATATTGGATCATCAATTACACGTATCAAACGATAATGCTTCCCCGGTTCACTTTGCCGTAACGATATGGATTTCATCTCTTCAAAACAACCATTTAACATGGGAATAACATTTCCATGTGGGCATTGAGAAGGTCTTTGAAGAAATTCATACAATTTAAGTTCTAACTCATCTGACGTAACATGCTCCAATTGTTCAGCCTCTTGATGAACAGATTCCCAAGAGTACCCCAGTTTTTCCACAAGAAACTTCTCCCACAATCGATGTCTTCTAATCAGATTAACCGCTATGGCTCTTCCCGTCTCTGTTAATTTAGTACCCTTATATCTTTCATATGCAATCATATTTTTTTTAACAAGTTTCTTGATCATCTCATTAACAGTTTGAGGCGTATGTCCTAAAGCAGCGCCTAAATTCTGATTGGTCACAAAATCGTCTTCAAAAATGTGTTCTTGTAACTCATATATAACTTTTAAATAGTCTTCTTCTCCACGATTCATATGGCCTCTTTTCATTTATTAAGGTTAACCTTAACTTATTTATCACCTTTACTTTAACATTTTTTTTATATAGCGTCAATACAAAAATGAAAAGCACCTGTATCATACAGATGCTTTTCATGAACATTATTCCATTTTATTATCCCGTCGCTTTGAGCAACACGATCCCTTGATTTGAAGTCGCTAATTTCACACCATAGACCACTTTCGAGGGCTCCAGCAAAGCTTCATTATAGCCCCCATACTTGATATAAATTTCGCCTTCAATCTTCTTTATACGAGGCACTTTTTCATAAAAAGCTTCAAGTGTATGTCCTGTAAATATAATCACGGGTAAGTTTTTTTGTGTTGCCGCTTGGACGAGCTCTATAAGTTCTTCCGGTTGTTCAGACCATTCAAGACCACCGAGTATCAAGCCTTTATTAAAAGGGTCTTCAAGGACCAATTCAACGATTTTGCTAGCTGTATTCACCTCGGAGGGCATTTTTTTTAAATCTTGGTTGAAACAGCCTTTGCATCCGATGGCACATGAATGTGCACAGATGAGTGCCCCCACAAAAGGGGCGTCTTCCATTCTTTCATTTTCAATGCTTTTGTATCTAATTGCCATGATTTACCTCCAGCCTCTTAGCACCTAGAGCTGATGTCGATCTGAAAACTCTTCTCTTTTACCTTCATTAAAATACTTCACATTTCTGAGGTACCCTGTAATCCGTTGATATTTCTCAACAGTCTTATGACATTTCGGACATTGATCTACGGCTTCGTTCAAATAGCCATGATCTGGGCAATAGTGATTTACAGGTGAAAGACTCACATAAGGGACCTTATACGTTTCACAGACCGTCTTAATAATTTGTTTGGCCTGTGTTCCCGTTATCGGCGCTCCTAGGTACACATGAACCACTGTCCCCCCTGTAAATAGAACTTGAATATCATTTTGGTGCTCAAACACTTGCTTTATAGACTCTATTTGATTGACAGGGATATGACAACTGTTGGTATAATAAGGTGTTTGTTCAGTGCCTTGAGTGATAATATCTGGGTAGACGAATTTATCTTTAAGTGCCAGTCTATAGGCAGTCGATTCAGCGGGTGTCGCTTCTAGATTATAGAGATTGCCCGTTTCCTCTTGAAAATCTCTCAATCTTTCTCTCATGTACTCTAACACTTCCATGGAAAGCAATTTGCCCTCTTCTTCTAAAATGGACTTGCCTAAAAAGTTTTCACACATCTCATTTAAGCCCACAAGACCTATTGTGGCAAAATGATTTTCAAAGCCACCCACATATGTTTTAAATGCAGGTATAAGGCCCCTTCCTAGTACATTTTCTTGTAAAAAAGCACGCTTAATCTCTAAACTTTCCTTTGCGAGCACTAAGTTTTTATCAATCATTTTAAAAAGTGCTTCTCTATCCTTTGAAAGATAGCCATATCTCGGCAGATTCAATGTGACGACGCCAATAGACCCCGTGCTCTCACCTGCTCCGAACAATCCCCCATTTTTCCGCTCGAGTTCTCTGACATCAATTCTAAGTCTACAACACATGCTCCGTGCATCCTCAGGTTTCATATCACTGTTGAGAAAATTTGCAAAATAAGGATATCCAAATTTGCCCGCCATTTCCCAGAGTGCATCGTTAAGTGGATTGTCAAAATCAAAGCGATCATGAATGTTGTAGGTGGGAATTGGATAGGCAAACGGTTTTCCATCAGCATCGCCTTCTTGCATCAGTTCGTAAAAAGCCTTGTTGAACATATCCATTTCACTTTGGCAAGCTCTATAATTGTAATCCAGTAGCCTGTTGCCATGAAATACAGGCGTGTCAATCAAATCCTTAGGGGGTGTTAAATCCAGTGTTATGTTGCTAAATGCAGGTTCTGCACCCCCTCTTGAGTTCGAGTTAATTGAAAATATAAAGTTCTGAAGGTTCTGTTTAACCTCATCATAAGAGAGCTGATCTTCTTTTATAAAAGGCGCAAGATAGGTATCCACAGAGCTAAATGCCACAGCACCCATAATTTCATTTTGAAATACCGTAATGAGATTCGCCAGTTGATTTAAAATTGATGCAAAATGCTTTGCTGGAGATGATTTTGGAATATTGGGCACGCCCTTAACGCCCTCCTGGATAATGCGTCTCAAAGAATAGCCACAACAGTAAAGTGTAATACCGCCCAAATCGTGAATGTGGTAATCACCCACCACATACCCTTCTGCAATTGCTTCTGTATAGACACCAGTAAGCCAATAATCCTTTGAAACTTCTCCTGCTATATATTTGTTAAGTGCACCAAATGAATAAGGTGAGTTCGAATTTTCTTTAACTTGCCAATCTTCTTTTTTTAAATAGAGATCCACTAATCTTTTACTGTCTATCATTTTTCCCTCCGCTGTATGCGCTATTTGTATGTGCCCCATCTCATTTCGTTAAAATACACAAAATTAAAACACCCTCTCGGGTGTTCGATGTCTTTTTTATTCAAATTGAACAATTGTAAATCCTAAATTCTATATTTAGAATCCTATCGCCTAATCCAATAAAAATCCCCATCCCCGAGAAATTGGTTCATATTTTGGTAGGTCTCCTGGCTGGCTTTCATCCTTACATATACCTTCCCGATTTCTCAGTGGCTCTATATGCTCGTCTGGCTTACAGTAGTGGGTGCTGCTCAGGCTTTTACCTGATTCCCTTTTCACATTTTCATGACCAAAATACTTTATGTAGTTCCTTAACTCCATACTATCACTATATATTGTGTTTGGCAATATAAAATTTAATTTTAGGGATTTAGCCCTAATAATCCAGTTTTCTCAAACTCCCCGCGTCAAATGTATACTCACAGGTCTGTAGCGGATAAGAAAATGGCGCCATATAATACCAAGGATCTGTATCCGATGAAGGGTTTTTTAGAACATGAAATTCTTGGGCTGGCATATACCCTTGTGCCAATAAAAAAGCTTTCTCACCTTCTGCATTTTCACAGATATCCACTACCATAACCACATGGCCTGGACTGCCCGCTTTTAAAAAAACAGCACCTACTTTCAATGCTTCAATATCGATTGGCGCTGACTCTTGATATAACGACAGCGTACTTGCATATGCAAATACGGTATCCAGATAGCGCTCAAACGTTTCATAGGAGTCATCATGCCCCTTTGTCTTTGTCCAAGAGACGTCGTTCCCATTGATCTGAATCCGATACCCCTCTTGCCATTTTTGATATTCACATAAAAACCCATTTACAAAATGAAATTTTATTTTATCATATTGTTTACTTGAATAGTAATATTCAGCATAGACGCGCATAATAGAATCTGCACACTGCTGCAGATCTCTGTTCGATATATTCATATCAAACACAGCCAGATGTGCAGATTGATTGCCTTTTTCATTGCCGTTGTAAAGCAAAACTTTTGACCCATTTGCCTTTAATGGAAAATGGCGTAGATAAGTTTCAAAGCCCTCCTCTGGATACTCAATTCGTGAGTACCCACTTGGTGTATTGATTCTACTTGCCAATGTGTGACCCTCTGCGTTTATGAAAATTTCAGGTTCATAAATGACGACATCCTCTTTAGGCTCTACTGCATTGATCGGGACTACGTTCTCCGCATCTCCTATATGGGGTACAACCGAATTCTTTTTACTATAATACATTAAAAATACAATCCCGATGCACAAGAGTGACATCGCCACTATTATTTTTGATTTTTTCACGCTCTCCACCGCCTAATTCTAACCCACAAATCTTATAATGTAGCATGCTTTGTTATCAACATGTTACATTAATTTTAGAGCATCTACAAGATCGACCAGTAAAAAGAGCCAATACTAGCAATATCAGCTCTTTAGCAATTTGTCATATTAGGCTAACCCTTTTTTTAATAAACTCTAGTACCCACTGTTCAAACTCAAATCAAAGTGATTTGTGGCATAACCACCAATCCTTACAAGTAAACTTGCCTGCCTTAGCATCTTCTAAACGTTCTGCTTTAAGCGCTTCCGTTCCAGCGGGTGGGATGATAACATCAGAGCCTAACCATTCGTTGTTCGGATAATTCTCAGGTGCTGCTACACCGTGCTTATCGGCAACTTGAAGTGCATTGAGTGCACGCAGAACTTCGTTAACACTTCTTCCAATCTCTTGTGGATAGTACATCATAAGTCTTAAGATGCCCTTTGGATCTACAATAAAAACGGCTCTAACCGTATTGGTGCCTTTTCCAGGGTGTAACATGCCCAGTGCAGATGCAGCGTTTCCGAGTTCATCTGCGATGACTGGAAAAGGAATAGTCGTATCTGTATTTTCATTGATCCAATCTACCCATTTGATATGAGAAAACACTTGGTCTACCGAGAGGCCAATTAATTCTGCATTCAGCGCTTTAAAGGCATCATTTTTCTTAGCAAACGCGACAAATTCTGTTGTACAGACAGGTGTAAAATCACCAGGATGACTGAATAAAACGAACCACTTGCCACTATAATCCGTCGGGAGATTTTTGATACCATGAGTTGTTTTAACTTGCATTTCTGGGAACTGATCGCCTAATAAAGGTAATTTAGAATTTTCCATTTTTCTTCCTCCTATTGAAACATAATTTTTTTGCCACCCTTGTAAATCATTTATGCTGATAAAGCATTTAGCTTGTAAAATCAGAAAAAAGGATTGACAGAACAGTGATACGAATTCTCAATTTGTAATGATTACATTTTGAGAATATCATATTGCAGTTTGAATGTCAATTTTTTTTATAGATTATTTTGGGTTAAGGTGTCAAAAGTCAGTTTCGGATTTGACACCCTAACCCTTTTTAGATTTTATTATATCTACGATTCACAAGTGCTATATACCCAAAGGATCATCTCATAAACGCAGTAAACTTAGGATCCATCTCAGATAAAATCTTGAGATCATTTTTAAACTGTACGCTCATATAATGATTTGAGCCGTTTTGAATGACTCTCAAGGGAATTTTACTCTTTTCAAATACCACATCGAAAGACTTATGCCAATATTTTCTTTGAACACTTTCTTCCCTTTCAAGCTCAAACAATTGCTTGGTTATATAGGCTTGTATATCCGAATAATCTGCTTCGCAATCCAGCTTTTCATATTGATAAATTTTAAAATAGAGCACTGTTAAACTTGCATAAAGTATATCATTCATCTCGGCCTCCTCATGCACCTGTGAAGTTATAGCTAAATCCTCTGCCGATAACTTCATGTGCGCTGCTAGCTGTTAAAAATGCTTCTGGGTCTATCATAATCACTGCTTGTTTGAGCAAGACGTATTCACGACGATTAAGTACAACACTTAAAATATGCTTTTCTAGTAACGAGTAGCCACCTTTCCCACAAATCTGTGTATTGCCACGATGGAGTTCATTTTGAATGTACTCAGATATGGTTAAATATTCCTCAGAAATAATGAGAATATGAAATTTTTGATTGATCTGTTCAATCCATTTATCGATCACAAGGCCATTAATTAAGATTCCCATCAAAGCATATAATCCGAGCACTTTACCGAAAGCGATTCCCGCCAATATCACTATGAGTGCATCTGATAAAAAAAGTGCTTTGCCAATGTCAATTCTGAAATATTTATTTAATATTTTAGCAATGATATCGGTCCCACCCGTTGAAGCATTTTGATGAAAGATCATGGTCATACCAATGCCTTGTATGATAATCCCATAGATCAAGTTGAGCATTAAATCCTCAACAATATATCCATTCATCGGGAAGATGAATTCTAACCCACCAATGATCCCTGACAAAACTAAACTACAGTAAATCGTATAGCCAAAAAATTCGGCGCCAATTAGTAAAAATGCTAAAATGAGCAGCACAATATTGAACCCACCCATGATAACACCTAAATTCACAGAGGGGATATAGTGTTTTATCACCATAGCAAACCCTGTTACACCACCCACAGCCATTTGTGAAGGCATGAGAAAAAAGTAAAGCCCTAAGCTCATGGTCAATAGACCTATGTTAATGCCAATAAATCTTTTTAGTTTTTTAGTCATAAAAGCCTCCGATTTCATATTTAAAGCGTTCAGATAAGTATTTTGGGTTGATTGGCCTCTATTTCATCCTTCTGGTCTTATGATTTTAGTAAAATTAGGGCCAATCAATCTCACTTTTTTCCGTTCTAGCACCGGTTGAACTCTGACCATGTCCATAATAGGCACGTTTTCCGTTATGCACACGATGGTTTTGATCCCCGCATCTGCAGCTTCTAAAATAGCATCTGCCACCACATAATGAGGCATAAATATAATAGAAGTATTGGCATGTGTTACGCGAACTGCCTCAAACATATTATCAAATACGGGGATTCCTAAAATTTGCGTCCCTCCAGATCTAGGTGAAACCCCACCTACGATCTGGGTTCCCTGTGCCAACATCTGCTTAGCATGATATTGAGCTACTGGACGCGAGATACCTTGTATGATAACTTTGGTGTTTTCATCTAACCACATATTCAAACTTAATCCCTCCTCTTCATTATCCACAAAAAAAAGCCTCCAAAATAATCTGGACGCTATCACTAAACAAGGTTTTTATACCATTACAAAAAGAGCCCTTTTTTAAAGAGCATGAAAACCATCAGGGTATTCCCTGAGATTCACACCTTCTCATCCTCGTGAGTATCATAGCGTTTCATAGCTGGCAGGTCTCCTGACTCAAGCATTACATATTTTCTCCCTTCCCGTGCGAGCACAGTGGCTATGAGAAATACAGGCTTTTACAGTGGCGGGACCGTGATGGATTTACACCATGCTTCCCTTTTAAGCACGCAAATGCGCACACCAAACTACAGTATATTCAGTTTTATTTTCTTATTTTATATAAGGTTAAAGTGTCAAATCCAACAATTAATATTTAACGCAAATCCCATCTCAATTTAAATTTCTAAAAGCCCTCTGGCGTATACCTTATATGAATCTTCCCAGATTTGGGATCTTTAGAAACCGTCGTTGAAACCTCATATAGAGCACTTATATTTTCTTTTGTCAATACAGCTTCTGGACTGCCTTGAGCATATATCTGGCCATCCTTCATAGCCACTAATTTATCACAAAAAAGTGCGGCTATGTTGAGGTCGTGAAACGCCGAAATCGTTGTGATATTGAGTTTCTGAGCAATTCCCATAATCTGCAGTTGATATTTGATGTCAAGGTGATTGGTGGGCTCATCCAGTATCAAACACTCCGATTTTTGAGCCAAGGCCCTCGCCAAAATAATACGTTGTTTTTCACCGCCTGATAAAGTACTATAACTTCTATTTTGATAAGCACTCATGCCCACTTTTTCAAGCGCATCACTCACAATCTGATAATCATCCACATTGTCTTTTTCCAAGAATTTTTTATGCGGTGTCCGCCCTAATAAAACCATATCAAAAACAGAAAAATCGAATTGATGTTCATTATGCTGAGCAACCACTGCCATTTTTTGAGAAGATTCTTTCAAAGAAATTTTTTCAAGCAAGTGATCGTCTAAAGAAATATGCCCTCCATTGGCCTTGATCACCCGATAAAGGCATTTTAAAAGCGTACTTTTGCCACTCCCATTAGGGCCTATTATACCGATAAACGCCTTGTTTTTAACTTCAAGGTCAATCCCCTTTAAAATGGGCACTTCATCAAATTTAACCTTGATGTCTTTAAATTTTATATTCAATTTAGGCCCCTCCAAATCCATAGCTGCTCTTGATCATAAGATAAATAAAACAAGGCGCGCCCACCAAAGAAATGATAATCCCCACAGGAAGTTCACTCCCTGTTATGATGATTCTAGAGATAACATCTGCCCAGATCAACAGGATTGCCCCGAGTAATGCCACAGTCGGTAGCACTCTATTATGATCTGTACCCACGATCAATCTCGTCAGATGGGGCATAATCAATCCGACAAAACCTATAATGCCCGCATTAAACACAAGAAATCCCATCATCGCAGAGATCAATAACAAATATAAATGCCTTATGGCCGTCAATTTCTTGCCCAGTGTTACCGCAACTTCATCTCCTAAAAGCATCACATTGAGCGTTCTTTTTTGAGTCAAAAAGAATACAAGAGCCATTAAAATCACAGGCATTAAAAGTTTGAGATTGTTCCAGTTTGCGCCACTAAAACTACCCATGAGCCAAAAGGCAACCGTTCGCATGCCCTCCCGATCACTGGACGTGTAGATGATGAAACTGGATATAGCTGAGCACATGGTATTCATAGCCATTCCCGATAATAAAAGCCTTATGGCATCTGACTTGCCACGCACATTTGCAAGTGCTAGAACCATTAATGAGACTAAAAAAGCCATTAAAAACGCACTGACACCTACAAAATTGGATCCAAAGAACGCACCAACACCAAGCATGATCGCAAGCGTAGCCCCAAGGGATGCGCCAGAAGATATCCCTAGGATATAAGGGTCTGCCAGTGGATTTTTAACAATGGCCTGCATGATAACACCAGAGATGGATAAACCAATGCCCGTGAAAAGTGCCAGTACGATCCGTGGCAATCTGATCTCCCATATGATATCTTGAATGGACCTTGGAATATCATCGATTATGCCTTGCCGAAATACTTTATTGGCGATAATTTTGCCGATTTCATTTACCGATATATCCACAGATCCCATGGTAATCGAATAAAAGAATGTGAAGATTAAAACCACAATCAGTACCAAAATAAAGCTGGCAAATTTCACATGACTATTGAGTATTTTTTCAGATTTCATTCTACTTTCCCGATTGATTTAACTCAGGGTAAAGACCGCTGATAATCGTCTGAATCCCGTCTAAAGTTCTCACACCACTGGAGTAGACTTCACTTAAGACGATTGGGAACACTTTATTATTTTGTACGGCACTGAGGCTCGAAAGTGATGTATCACTCATAAGTCTTGTCACCGCTTCATCTCTCTTGATAGAATCACCATAGTACACACTGAATATCACCCCTGGATTTAACGCGATCAAGTCTTCTTTGCCGATGGTGCCGTTCACATCCGCCACTAATTCTGCACCCACTTGTGTCGCAATATCGCCACCGATGCTGTCCTTACCGTAAATTCTAAAGGCACCGTCTTTATTGATTTCTAGGATAACCGCCTTCACTTTGTCTTGACCTTCTACAAAAGTCTTCGCCTGCTCAATCTCTGTTTTCATATCTTCAACGATTTGGTTTGCCTTGTCTTGAACGTTGAAGATTATCCCCATATTTAAGATATCTTCATATTCATTTTCGAGTGAATTCGGCACTACTGCACCACTATTTTGTTGCATATACGTGTTGATCCCACGTTCATGCCAAAACGYCACATCACCGTAGTTCTTTTCTGCAAAAAGTGAATACCAACTGGTGATAAAATCAGGATTCATACCGATTATTTCYTCTTTTGTMGGGCGACTGTCATAATATTTTATTTTTGCAAACGCGGCTTCATATTCAGGTTTCACTGGATCATCTAAGTAGGCAGCTGCAATGATTCGATCTTCAAGTCCAAGCGCTAGAAGCGTCTCTATTGAACTCTGGTAGATTGCAACAATGCGCTCAGGCGCTTTGTCAAAAGTAATTTCAACCGGTTCTTTCGCCCAGTTATAAGTTTGAATGGTTACTGGGTAATAGGCTTCTGTCTTCTGCACAAGATCGGTGCTCTCTGTATTTGTCTCTTGARCCGTTTCTGTTGCGTTGTTTGGTGCCACTTCCTGTGAGTCTTTTTTTACTTCGTTRCCACAACCAGTTAACAACACTAACATCAAGCTCAGTGTTAAAACCATCAACTCCATTTTTTTAAATGCTAATTTCATCTTTTTCTCCTCTTGTATCTGGGAAACGCTTTAAAACAACCCGTCGTGGTACAAATACCATTTACTTTTTCACAGATCCCTATGGCAATCATAAAACCTCCCCTTTTATAATCGTGTGTGATTCTAGACATAAAAAAACACCCTCTCGGGTGTTCGATGTTATTTATTAAACTCAGGCAGAGTCCTCTTAAAAACAGAATTCTACTGCTAAATTCCAATAAAAATCTCCATCCCCGAGAAATTGGTTTGCATTTTGGTAGGTCTCCTGGCTCGCTTTCATCCTCACATATACCTTCCCGATTTCTCAGTGGCTTTATATGCTCGTCTGGCTTACAGTAGTGGGTGCTGCTCAGGCTTTTACCTGATTCCCTTTTTCACATTTTCATGACCAAAATACGCTATTCAGTTGTTTAAATTTATACTATCACTCTATCTTGTGTTTGGCAATATGAAAATATAGGATGAATGCGACACCTTATAAAATCAGCGATACCACGAAGAATAGCCATCCTCAAAAAAAGCAATCCCAAAATAAGAACGCTATCTGTAAACCTCTTTTCTATGCCCAACTTCAACTACAGTAATAATGACTTTGTCATCTTCAATCTTTGCCAGTATTCTATAATCTCCGACTCTATAACGCCATTTGTCATCTAAATTGCCTTGTAATGCTTTTCCGTATACTCTGGGATTATCACAATCGACAAGCTTTTCTTCTATATACGAAAGCATAAATGCAGCAATCTTTTTATCCATTTTTTTTAACTGTTGGACTGCTGCATTGGTGTATTCAACGGTATATTTCATAATCCCAGTTCTCTTTTAACTGCATCATGACTCATTCTTGCTTGATCCTGCTCTTCTTCCCAAATCTTGTTAAACAATGTTAGATCATATTCATCTTCAATTTTCTCAATGACGGTTTGTCTAATAAATGTAGATAAATCAACATGATGTAACTCTGCATATTTTCTGATCAACATATCCTCTTTATCATTTAATCTCAACGAAATTGTACTCATCATTACACCTCCTAGTTTACAAAATATCGTAATACTTTGTATTACATCTGTATTGTATCACTATATTATCTCCTCGTCAAATATTAGAACCGGATCATAAATCACATAGATTTTATCGCTTTAATGATTCTAAAAAGGCGTTCACTTGCTTCTTCAATAAGCCTTGGCGAGTCCTCAATAACCGCCTTTAACGTCATCGGTGCAACGACGGAGCTTATTATAGCATCTATTCCATGCTGATAAACGAGCTCTGCGCCTTTGTCAACAAACCCAGCAATTGCAAAGACTGGCTTGTTAAACTTTTTTGCCCTTTTTGCTATCCCAACAGGTACCTTTCCATAAGCTGTTTGTTTATCAATCCTGCCTTCACCCGTTATTACGATGTCTGCTGCCTCTATGCTCTCATCAATCTTTACAATGTCCAAAAGAACATCAATTCCCTTTGAAAGATTTGCATTACAAAATGCCATTAATCCTGCACCTAAGCCGCCCGCAGCGCCTGCACCAGGTATTTCTCCTACATCCATTCCAAGATCTCTTTTTATCAACTGTGCATAATAATTTAAATTCTGATCTAATATTCTTATTTTTTCTTCATTAGCACCCTTTTGAGGTCCAAATACTCTAGATGCACCTTTTTCTCCGCATAAAATATTATCAACATCACAAGCTACAATAAATTCTACTTCTTTTATCCTTGGATCCAATCCACTAATGTCTATATAATCTAATTGATCTAAAGCGCCTCCTCCTGAAGCGACTTCATTGCCATCACTATCTATAAGCTTCGCACCAAGAGCTGTAGCCATTCCTGCTCCACCATCATTAGTCGCACTACCTCCGATGCCCATTATTATTTTATTACAACCTCTATTGAGTGCATCTAATATTAATTGACCCGTGCCATAGCTCGATGCCACCAATGGATTTAGATCTTCTTCTGACATTAAAATAAGTCCTGAAGCCTCAGCCATTTCAATTATTGCAGTCATGCCATTAACGATACCATACTTAGCCCTTACTTTTTTACCCAAAGGGTCCAAAACATCTACAAAAAAATACTTGCCATTTAGAGCATTAACAACAGCATCAACTGTACCTTCGCCTCCATCTGCGATTAAAACTTTATCTGCAATTGCATTTTCATAAACTTTTTTTAATCCTTTTTCCACTATATTTGCTACCTCTAAAGATGCAAAAGTACCTTTGAAAGAATCCATTGCAATCAAAACTCTCATACTAATCTCCTTGTATACAGAAGTCATACTCAAGCTGCAGCTTCTGTTCTTTTAATTATATACTGATATAGCCGCTGTGGAAATAAGGCATAATTCAATACTTAGATCTTATTAAGATAATTCACTACTGTATTAGCAAACAATTCAACGCCCGCTGATAAAATTTCTTCAGAAAAATTATATTGAGGATGATGTAAGGATTTACTAATTCCATTTTTTTCATCTTTGGTCCCTAAAAAAAAGAAAGTACCTGGTACTTTTTCTAAATAAAAGCTAAAATCCTCGCCCCCCATTGCAGGCCTTTCAATTTCTATTACTTTTTCACTTCCCATTATTTCTTTGGCACCATTTTCAAAAAAATTAGTGAATGCTCTATCGTTAACAACGACAGGGCAAAGCTGTGTATATTCAAACTTATAATTACATCTAAATCCAATAGTAATACCTGAAATAATCTCTTCCATTCTCTTTGGAATATACTCACTAAACGCCTTATTAAAGTACCTTATTGTGCCTGTAATATTGGCTTTTTCTGGAATGACATTAAATACATTACCCGAATTAAAGGCACAGCTGGATAACACGACACAATCAAAAGGATCTATTTCTCTACTCACAATCGATTGTAAAGCCGTTATTATTTGACTTCCAACAACGATCGGATCTATTGCCTTATTAGGAAAAGCGCCATGTCCACCCTTTCCAATTACTTCCACATCAAATTTATCTACTGCGGACATTAAAGGCCCTTTAGAAATTCCTATATAGCCCTTTTCCATATCGGGCCAAATGTGAAGTCCGATAATTGCATCTACTTTAGGATTTTCTAAAACGCCTTCCTTTATCAGATAACCTGCACCACCTGGCATTTCTTCCGCTGGCTGAAAAATAAATTTGACATTACCATTAAAATGATCTTTTAGTTCTGATAAAATTTTTGCCGTTCCCAAACCCATAGCAATATGTCCATCGTGGCCACAAGCATGCATTCGTCCTTTATTTTTTGAAGAAAACGCCAATTCTGTTTCCTCATCTATCGGCAATGCATCAATATCAGCTCTAACAGCTATAGTCTTTCCAGGCCTCGACCCTCTAATTAGTCCAACAACACCTGTTTTCGAAATGGTTTTATTCTCGATACCCCAACTGGTTAATAATTCGCTTATTTTTTTTGATGTTTCATATTCTTCAAACATTAATTCTGGATATTGATGAAAATATCTCCGAATATCAATCAATTCTTTAGAAAAATCATCTATTTTTTTCTTTATTAAAGCCTTCATATTATACAACCTTTCTTATTAATCCATTAGCATTTGACAAGTATGCGATATAGATCACATACTTGTCAAACCTGTTTTGTTTATCTATAATACTTTTAATTAGCTTATAACATCACTTTCAAGAGGTATTTGTGATTCTTCAATAAATTTCTTTAAATGCTTCTCGCTTTGAGGTTCTGTCAATAAACTAACAACTACTAAAACAATAATATTACCTAGTAGGCCCCATACCCCTGAGTTAATACCACCGTAAGAAACTTTTGCAAAAGTGATATAATAATTAATCGCTGTTCCCGTAAGCAACCCCGCGATCGCACCATACTTATTTGCTCTTGGCCAGAAGAACATCGCTACACATAGAGGAAAAAATTGAACAATTGAGCCATAAGCACCTAGCAATAATGCAACAATAGATTTCCCACCAAATATAGCAACATAGTACGCTGCAGAGCAAAATACAAGAATGGCTATTCTAGTAATTCTAATTGCGTTTTTATCACTAACAGATGGATTAATTATTTTTTTATGAAAATCCAAAGTATATATTGATGCAGCTGCATGAGTAATCGTATCTGTTGAAGACATTGCAGCTGCTAAAGTAGCTGCAGTAACTAAACCCATAATACCAGGTGATAACTTCAAAATAGAAACAATATGTGGTAATATTTCATCAGTTGATTTTAGAGTATCATATGGTACAATGCCTACTGCAGAAAAACCAATTAGCAAAACTGGAACCAAGAAAATAGCAAATGTAGGATACATCGCTACAGTTTTTTTAAGTGTTTTTTCTGAATCAGTAACATATGCTTTCATAAATAGATGTGGCCACATTGTAAAGCCAAGCACGGACACTATAATTGCAGATGAAAAAGCTGCCCAAGACATTTTAGCACCTATTAATAGAAGTTCTGGATTAGTTGTTGCAATTTTTTCAAACATTGTTCCAATTCCGCCGTGGAACTTAACAGGAAGATATAAACCTAAGGTCCAAGCCGTTACAATCATCAAAATACCTTGTAACACGTTTGTCCATGCAACACCCCTAACGCCACTCGTTAATACATAAATAACGACAACGCCATATGCGATCAAACCACCTAACCAAAAAGGAACATAATTCCCAGATGTCACATTAATTATATATGCCATCCCTTTTATTTGAACTGCAATGTTTTGAATTAATGCTAATCCACTTATAATTGCCATAATTGCTGATAAAGCTTTTGATTCAAATCTATCTGCGAATAATTCAGCTTGTGTTACATATCCATAACGTTTTCCCATTCTGTATGATCTTGTTCCCCATAATAGCCACGGTACAAAACCTATTGAAGCAAAAGCAATAATATAAAATGCTACAGCTCCTTGTGAATAAGCCGTTCCAGGTCCCCCAAGAAAAGCAAATGCACTAAATATTGCACCTCCCATTAGAAAATAGGTGACAAAGAAGCCTAAGTTTCTGCTTGCCGCCACATATTCTAAAAGAGTAGTTTCACCGTCATGTTTACCTTTGCGACCAGCAATAATTCCTGTTGCCATAGTAATAACCAAATAAAGTAAAACAATAACCATTACAATAATAGTATATCCAGACATAAATAATCCCCCCCTTACTTATTATATTGTTGCGCATATAAAGTATAAACACCTACAAAAATCATTACCACCACAAATACAATCCAAAAGAAACTAAAAGGTAGTCCTCCAATCATTGGGTATATTCTATTACCAATCAACTTATACATTGGCCAAATAGTTGCTAATCCACATAATAGAAAATATATAGCCCAAAACACACCTCTTTTCCTTTCTTTTTCACTTATCTCAGGTCTAAAAATATACAACCCATTCCCATAACCATTTCCTTTCTTTTTCACTAAATCCACCTCCTAAAAATATTCTAATTAATTATACTATGACAATATGCCTAAAATCTTCGGTTATTTTGTAAGAAGTATTGCCTTATAAACATAGAAATAACTGTGCAACATGCACAGTTATTAAATGTTTTACTAATTCTTATTCTTTGTATAATCCGTATAAACATATTGATAGATGTAAAGAGGCCGCATCATAAAAATCTGTTGGGTTCAGTCCGGTAATTTCTCTTATTCTATCTAAACGAAACAGCATTGTATTTCGATGAATATACAATTCCCTAGAAGCACTGCTAGAATTTAAATTATTCTTAAATAAAGCATCTAATGTCTGTATGAGACTAGAATTAGATTCTCTTTCGTTTAATTCAATCAATTCCTTCAATACGTCCCTATAAAAGCTTCTTGCTAACTCTTTAGGTATATGATTTACCAAATACTCGTACTGTAAATGATCCATAAAAAAAACTTCGTTTGAAGGAAAAGTTCTTCTTCCAATTGTTAATGCTGATATTGCTTCTTCATATGAATGCTTTAGCCCTATAAGTTCATCGTGGTATCGCCCTATTCCTACGAACAACTCTAAGTTTGTTGTCTCACATACTTTGGTCTTACATTTTTGAATATCTACATTAATCCTATTTTCAAGCTCTGAAAGTCCTAATTTTGTATTAATAACTTTTAGAAGAGCAATACGGTTAGTGCCTATGAATCCAATAATTTCCTCTGGACTGTCAACAAATATAGCTTTTATAGCCAATAACGCATTGTTTTTTAACTGCTGTAATAAGATCTCTCCACTAACTTTTTCCTTTGAATCTTCGAGATAGTTTCTTGCCGTTTTTGAAAAATCTTTAATATCAAATACAATAGCGATTCTTGGCAACCTCAGATTATAGCCTACTCTTTCTCCTCTTAAAAAAACAGTTTGTGAATCCTTAATCCAGTTGCCACTCACTAAATCTTGGATAAGGGCTTCTCTTGTAAGCTCTTCAAAATGTGCTTGTTGCCTTAATACGACTTCTTCCATCATCATCTCTACCATATGACGAACTAATTCACCATAACCTCGAATTTCATTCGGGTCTCCAGTAATGCCAACTACACCCTCTATTTTACCTTCAAAATATATGGGGATATTTACGCCCGGTTTTACTGCGTCTGTTAATTTATTTGTCATATTGATCTCAATTGTTTCCTTTTTGCTTATAGCCCGTGCAGCACCCTCATGAAAGCTTCCAATACGCTTTATATCCCCACTAGCAATTATAATGCCCTTACTGTTTATGATATTTATGTTCTTCCCCAGAATAGAAATTATTTTTTTTACAATATTATGAGCAAGTTCCTCAGTCAGCATAAATTTCACCTTCTCTCTTTAGGTTAAGTATGAGTTCTAGTTAAGCAACATTTTAAAAGTAATGCTGTTTTTATCAACAACTAAATGAGGAAAATCGCTCTCATTTTGTTCATAGATGGACAGGATACTTGTAAATGTCTATTTTGTGTATTTGTATCAATTGAGTAGACTCCAATAAAAAAAACATTTTATATTCAAGCCCAATTCATTCATTATTGCTTTATCCTAAAAATCAATACAAACAGAAGTAAGGACACCATCAACAATCGTACGCAACTCAGCATTCTCTAAAATACGGTCATTCCAATTATAATGGATCTATAATATTTCCTAATGATAAATTAAGATTTAGATTTGTACTAATCCCAAATCTATAAATTTTCTTAAGTGCTTCTAATACGCTTATACTTGAACATAAGTTAATAGAGTTAGCTATTTTCATATACTCTCCTTTTCATCGTTTTATCCACTCTGTTTATTTAAAGATCGGTTATCAAATCAACCATAAAGGGACTGCCCAAGTTTCTTTAGTTATCGGCACTAAGTCATCACTCATACAAATGATGCTACCCATTTCGTACTTTTTACCTGTTTTTTCTAAAACTACAAAATGGCGACCTGCATCTTTTTTAGGATGAGCACTTTTCTTTATTTCTATTGGTTGTAGCTTTCCATTTTCTTCAATAATCAAATCGATTTCTTTTTGATCTGAATCTCTATAGTAAAATAAAGGGGGTCTCTTTCCACCATTTAAATAACTCTTAATAATTTCAGACACGACAAACGTTTCAAAAAAAGCACCTGACATCGCAGACACTTCTAAAGATTCACTTGATGTCCATCTTGTTAAATACGCGCATAACCCTGTATCCATAAAATACATATTTGGGGCTTTTACAATTCTTTTTAACGTATTGTTAAAATACGGTTCAACAAGAACAACAATCCCTGATGTTACTAAAAGCGATAGCCAATTTTTAGCGGTTGGAGAAGATATCCCTACGTCCTTAGCAAGTTCTGAATAATTTACCATTTGACTTGTTCTAGCGGCACACGCTATTAAAAAACGTTGAAATTGCATTTCATCAGCAACTTGTGATAACTCTTTTATATCACGATGAACATAAGTATCTACATAGGATGCATAAAACCTTTCAACACTCTGTTCTGTTGTATGGACCGCTGGCATGGAACCTTTATATATTAAATTATAGACCTCCTGTAGGGTCATCTTATTTGCAATCTTCAGTCGACTTAAGAGTCGATTTACCTCTGTTGTATAAGGTTGATTGGGTAATTTATTCAGTTCTGATGCCGAAAGTCCCTGCATAGGTAATATCCCAACCCTACCGGCAAGACTTTCACTTACACCCTTCATCATCGGAAACATTTGTGAACCGATAAGCCAGAAATCACCATTACGCTTATTCTGATCGACATGCAATTTAATATAGGGTAATAATTCAGGGGCATATTGAATTTCGTCAATTATTACAGGAGGCTCATACCTCTGTAAAAAAAGTGAAGGTTCTTCTTTTGCCAATTGTCTCGCCACAGGATCATCCAAACTTACATACTGCCGGTTCTCATCTGCAACGCGTTCTAATAAAGTCGTTTTTCCGACCTGTCTTGGACCAGTCACTAGTAGAACTGGAAAAGTACTCGATACTTCTCTAACCACCGATTCTAATGCTCTATCAATAAACATGAGTGCCCTCCTTAACATCATGGGTGTTACAATTATATTATCCAGACTCGTGTAATTTAAACCCTATTTTTATATTACACGAAATTTAACAAAAACAAAAGAAATTCGTGTGATTTAACATTTTGTTTTAAATCACACGAACACTCTTGTTATTGTCGTGTTATTACTTACGACACTGATATTTATATTTCTGCATCACCACCCAAATTCTAGCAGTTTGCGGTCAAATCCTTAAAATTTTGTTACACAAGGGGGATGCTACCCCTATCAACAGTAGCTACTTGATATGAGTCATATATATTTTTTTCTGACGGTATCAATTCTACTTTAGGTACTAACGCTAGTACTTCACCATTAACATTATCTATTTGAAATCTTTTTGTTGCAATCATTGAGTCAGATACCAATAATAAGCTCAAATCATTTTTTCTAGCATTAAGGTTATTAATAACTATTTGATTCCCTTTTGTTACTTGAATGTTATTGGATGATTCCAGATGTAATTCGTTCTTTAAACTGGGTGGCTTCCCATTTAAAGAGTACGGAGCCAATTGAAAATTAGAAAGTAAATACAATCGCAGCGTCTGATTAGTACTTGTATTATAGGCTATATCCAGATTGAAAGTAATACTGTTTTTATCAGTAACTAAATGAAGAAAATCGCTCTCATTTTGTTCATAGATGGACATGGCTACTTGTAAATGTCTATTTTGTGTATTTGTATTAATTGAGTAGACTCCAATAATAAAAACTATAGATAAGAAGAGTATTAGAATCCCTATACTTCTTTTTTTTGATCTTTTCATTAAATTTGCTCCCATTAATATAAACTATAAATTATTTTATATCCAAACCCAATGTATCAATTAGATATTCTAGACGATTTCGTAAGAAAGTTTCTGAAAGTGATGGAAAACATGTAAGCAGATATGCTAACGATCGCATAAAAGGTAAATTAATACGGTGCAATTCATTCATTATTGCTTTATCATAAAAATCGATACAAACAGAAGCAAGAACACCATCAACAATCGTACGCAACTCAGCATTCTCTAAAATAAATTTATTCCAATTATTTTGACATTCTTGACGTTCATTAAAGGACAAAATATATTCATATTTTTTCAATGCTTTTAATTGCCTTATATTGAGATTATTGATATTCCGCACTGCATTTCTCTTGTATTTATCGATGCTCGCATTTATATCACAAATGCTTATTTTATGGTTATCATATTTAGTCGCAATGAACGCTTTAAGACAAGCATCATCGGGATCATTAGTATTGATCCACAAACGTATATGTTTAACTTTTGTAACAGACCTTAAGAAAAAGTCCACTTTTTTTAATAAATCAGGATCAACAGAATGATCATATAAACTTTTTCGTGTTTCAACATCAAATGGATCTATAATATTTCCTAATGATAAATTAAGATTTAGATTTGTACTAATCCCAAATCTATAAATTTTCTTAAGTGCTTCTAATACGCTTATACTTGAACATAAGTTAATAGAGTTAGCTATTTTCATATACTCTCCTTTTCATCGTTTTATGCACTCTGTTTATTTCAAAATCAAATCGATTTCTTTTTGATCCGAATCTCTATAGTAAAATAAAGGGGATCTCTTTCTGGCATTTAAGTAACTCTTCATAACTTCAGACACGACAAATGTTATATTGATCGGAAAAAATTAAATGAACTATTTTATGATTACCCATGAAGTCTGCTTCATAACTGACATTTTGAGGATAATTCCATTCAAGGTGCCTTTTCTTCTTCTCAATTAGTACGAAAGCATCCATGTAGCAATCTTTGTATCCATTTCTTTTACCAGTTTGACTGCTGCATCGATCTATTCAAATTACCCAGCCACATACCACTGCGCTTGTGCGCTGTACATCTCACTGTAAAGCCCCTCTTTAGAAATCAGCTCATCATGAGTTCCCACATCTGTGATACGCCCCTTGTCCATGACGATAATTCGATCTGCAATCTTAGCAGAACCTAGTCTATGCGTCACAATGACAGCCGTTTTATCTTGAGAGAGTTCTGCAAATTTCTTGTAAATGCGTGTTTCCTCTACAGGATCAATCGCCGCAGTGGGTTCATCAAGGACGATCATATTGTGGTTTTTATAAAAACCACGGCCTAAAGCGATGCGCTGCCACTGCCCACCAGACAGTTCCACACCCTCAAACTCACGAGATAACATGGTATCGATCCCTTTTGTAAAGCTGCGATGTGCCATAGTCAAATCCGCCTTTTGAATAGCCGCTTCTAGTTTCGCAGGATTTAATGCTTCTTGAGTATGACTGATAGAGATATTATCCGATACCCTCATCTTATAACGTTGGTAATTCTGAAAAACAGCAGAGATGGCATTCGCCCCCCCGCCGGGTTTTATATCTGCTGTATTGTGTTCGCCAAAGAAGACCGCCCCCTCAGTTGGCAGATATAAATTCATGAGCAATTTGACCAAGGTGGATTTCCCAGCACCATTTTCGCCCACAATTGCAATGGTTTCGCCCTTTTTTATAGTCAAATTGATGTCTTTTAAAGCATTTTCAGCGCTATTTGGAAATGAAAAACAAACCGCTTTAAGGTGGATATCGTAATCTTCTTCTGGAATTTCAATCCCCCCGCGTTCAGGTAATTCTAAAAATTTCAGAGTATTGTCAACCGCCGAATAAATATAAGCGACCTCTCCTAAGCTATAGCCTATATAATCCATGTATGCAAACATCCGGTCCACAGAAGTAAAAACGGCTGCAAAGATCGCAATATTGATCACATGAATGCTCATATAGTAGTAAAGCTGACATAAAATAAACACATACGCCATTAAAGTCAACGATCTCAGACCCAGCTCTAAAAACTGGCTTTTGACGCTTATTTTCCACTGCTCTTTTTTAAACAACAGCGTTGATGTTTCATACAGTGCCCTAAAGAACCATACCGCACCTAGAAGTCTTGTCTCTTTTGTGTATTCTTTATCCACCAGACATTTTTCATAATAAGTCATCTCTCTTCGAATTGGTGCTACAGTGTCTTCTAAGGTGCTGTAGTAATCACCTCTCACTTTAATGCCAATGAGTGTTGGAATAATAACAAATACGATCCCCAAACACAACATGGGATGTATTAAAAACAGATAAACGAGGAAAAAAAGAAAATAAGGCATATAAAAAGTGAAATTCGTCAGTAGAATCGTCATAAAACGGCCTGATCTTTCAACACCTTCATAAGCTTTGTTAATGGTGTTCAGCATTTCAGAATTTTCAAAACAAATCGGATCGACTTTTGCTGCCTTTTTGTTGATTTCAATGCCTAAAAAACCACTAAGCGAAAGGCCCATATTTTCCATGAGCACATCGGATATGCCGTTCAGAATAAGCGTGAAAGCCATAAAAAGCCCTACGAAAAGTCCCCAGCTCACAGCTTTGCTCACCTCGCCTGTGGTTGAAGCCGCATTGACAGACTCAAAAAACTTCTGCGTAAACAAGGTATTTCCAGCTGTTGCAAGGCCAACACTACCGCACATGCCCAGTGTAAAAAGCGTTGACAAACGCCTGTTTTTCATCAGAAGACTAAACAACTGCAGAACCCTATTTTTACTTTTTTGCGCTTTTATTTTACTCACTGATACCAACTCCTTTGACTTTCATACATCTGTGCGTAAGTGCCTTCAAGTGCCATCAACTCACTATGTGAACCCGCCTCAGCCACACACCCATCATTTATGACGAAAATTTTGTTTGCAAGCTTTGTGGAACCCAAACGGTGGCTGATAAAAATACTGGTTTTGTCCTGACTGATTTCTTCGAATTGTTCATACAACTTACTCTCACTGATTGGATCAAGTGCTGCTGTAGGCTCATCTAATATGAGTACAGGTGCTGGATTGATCAGTGTTCTGGCGATGGCAAGCTTCTGCCATTGTCCACCAGAAAGATCCACACCATTATCCTGTATTTTTCCAAGTGGCGTTTTGAGTCCTTCTGGTAGAGCAGAAAGGTCATCATAAAGTCCCAACCGTTTAAGCAATGCATCCATTTGTGCCTTGGTTTCCTCTGTATCCATTTGATTGATATTGCCAATGGCTATATTTTCTGCCACAGAGATATAATATTTAGCAAAATCTTGATAAATGCCACAGAATATCGCCTTTAATTCACTTTGAGTATAAGTTCTAAGTTCCTTCTCATTGATCAAAATTTCACCTTCATACTGATCATATAATCCTGTAATGAGTTTTGTAATGGTGGTTTTGCCCGAACCATTGACCCCAACAAAGGCATATTGAATACCACTTTCCATTTTAAAATTTGCATTTTTTAAAATAGGGGTATCTGTATTGGGATAAGTGAAGTTGACATTCTTAAACTCAAGAGAGCGAAAGCCAATCGGCTTTTTTTCGGGTGCATCTGTGGCACCAGCGGTCTCGCTCAGGGCCACAAATTCTGTTAAATCCTTAAAGTAACCCCCAAATTGTGCCAGTTGCGTCACTGCCTTTGTCATTTCTGACCCCACCATATTGATTAAATCATACATACTTGTGGCGAGTGCTATGAACATACCCACTGTAATAGAGCCATCTGCTGTTGGAAAAATAAGTGCCACAGTGATGAATGCAGATAAGATCGTCGTAACCACACTGCCGCCTCTGACACTGCGCATCAGTCTAATATTGGCCTTTAAGCGAATTTTACGCGCTTTCTCAAACTGATCATACCAATCCTCATTCACATGATCCGAATAACCAAAAAGTGTTCTTTCATTTGCGGCTTCCCGATTAGAGAGCACTTCTGCAAGATATTGGTGTCGTCTATCATATTGAGCGGCTTCTTTGCTCGACTTGTAGTTCTTATCGCCCCCTTTGAAAGAGACCAGAATCAGCGGAATGCACAATAAAAGTGTCAACAGCCCAATCCACCACACCTGTGTAAAAACAAAGAATAAAACGCCAAAAATACGAATGCTGTAGACCATTAAATTGTAAACTCTTTGTATCATAAGGCTCACAGTTTCATCCACTTTCGTGCATACCCTTTTGATCAAATTCCATGTGTCCGCATTTTCAATATGGCTGTAATGGAGCCTAGAACGTTTATCCGTAAAGGCAATGCCCATTTTAGCACCTGCATTTACCTGTAATCTCTTCGAGAAAAAACTTCCCACGATAAAGGAGATGCGCCTCCAACCCACGCATAACACCAAAAGAAAAAACCAAGGCAGTACTTCTTCAAATGCAGCTTCACCTTGGGTGGATGCTATGGCTAAATCAATAAGTTTGGCAATAACGGGAACCTGAACCACTGCCGATATACCTGTTAAAGCTTTTTGAACGCCTAGGGCAATCGTGGCCGCAGGATCACACTGAAAGGGCAGTGCAATAAAGTCCCACCAGCGGTATTTTGTTTGTTTCAATTTGATTTCCAAAGTTTATCCCTCCTAACACTTATGTACCAACAAACTCCAAATGTTAACGTTAACATATACCTCAAAAAAATAATCTCAACATTTTGATATTTTTAATATCTACACAACTGCATGTTGCAAAATGTCGAAATTACTTTCTAAGATATACAAAATAAGCCTTTTTATTATACCAGAACAAATGTACGGTTACAATATTTTAAAGTGAGAAAAACTTTTTATAACTAAACTTTCCCCCTCATTTCCGAATCGCCCGGTAGCTAAACTTATAGCGATCTCCTCGATAAAACGCCTTCGTGTATTGAAGCGGAACACCATTATCGAGATATGTGGTGGATTTAATCAAAAGCAAAGGATCATTTTCCTTGATTTCAAGATATTCCGCTGTGTTTTCATAAGCCAATACGGCTTCAATGGTCTGATCTGAATACGCTATTTTGAGGCCTCTACTTTCAAGATCCACAAACATTGAACTGGCTAAATCGTCCTTTTTGAGCTCTGGTGTGAAATGATAAGGTCTTAAAACGATCTCATATCCCCAGGCTTCGTCATCTGCATAGCGAATACGCTCAATTTCATAGACGGGCTCGTTCACAGAAATACTCAATTTTTTAGCAATGCGTTCTGTCGCTTTTATCGTCCTCATGGAGAGCACTGCAGAACGCGGTTTCATACCACTGATCTCAATATCCTCCGTAAAACTCGTCAATCCCGATCGCCCTTTGATCATCTTCTGATCTGAAACATAAGTGCCACTGCCTTTTTGTCTATAGAGATACCCCTCACTGACGAGATTATTGATGGCCTGTCTCACAGTCATTCGAGTTACTTTGAACAACTCACAAAGTTTGCGTTCCGGATAGATGGTTTCATTATTTTTAAAAGTACCATTTTTGATATTGATCTTTATATAGTCTTCAATAAGGACATATTTCGGTACGGATGCCATTTTAATCCCCCAATTTCTTTCGCTTTTTATCTAGGGTTAGAGCCCGTTCGCACGAACACTCTAACCTTTATTGATTTTCAGTCTATAAGTAAACGCCTTTACCCCATAAAAAAGCAATCAAAGTGAACACAAGACTTATTTTAACAGTTCTAAAAACGGCTTGTTTTGAGAAGGCTTCTTTTAACTCAACTTTAGAGATGATAAAGCTTACCCAAATACTACATAGAATACCATTTGAGACGACGCTGGTCAAGATCGGATTTAAGGCATACGCCGAAGTCAAAAGAGAAGCGATGGCATTGATCACTGAAAATCCAAGGATCATCAATATAGCACCTTTATAAGAAAATTTAAAGGGTTGTGCTGACATTTAAGCCTCCTTCTGTGACGCTTCCAAGGACTACATAAGCATCCGCGCCAGTGGCGCTTTTCACATTGGCAGGATGTCCATGAAGTCTCTCATTGCCTAAGATGGCAAAGGCCAAAGCCTCCTTTGCAAAAGAGGATGAGCCATGTGCTTCAAGCGTGGTCACTGACGTATCTGGTAATGCTACACTCAAATATTTAAGCAGCGTTTTATTGTAAGCCCCACCACCGCAAACGATTACTTCATCCACATTATAGGGCAAATCTGAGTACGCCATTGCCATAGAATACGCTGTAAAAGCAGTCGCTGTGGCGATCAAATCATCAGGCTCTATTTTCAATATTTTAGATTCTTCTATAATGCGCGCGACAAAATCAGCCCCAAACAGTTCTCTACCGGTGGATTTTGGTCCCTTAATTTTAAAAAACGGCATCGCGAGCCATGCCTCCAATAAACTTTGATTCACCCTGCCATCACCAGCGTGGGCACCTTCTCGGTCATAAGCTTCGCCATAAAAATGCACACAAAGAGCATCGATAATCATATTTCCAGGCCCTGTATCGAATGCCAATAGGTCCTCTAATGAACCCGCCTTTTTTAAAATAGTGGTATTGGCAATCCCGCCAACATTATGTAGCGCTACTGTTTTTTCAGCATTTCTAAAAAGGAGTGCGTCCACATAAGGCACTAACGGCGCCCCTTCACCACCTGCCGCCATATCCATCCCCCTAAAGCCCGAAACCACTTTAGTCTTACATCTATAGGCAATTATACTGGGCTCTCCAAGTTGAAGCGTGGAAGCAAAATAAGGCAGTTCCGCCTTAGGCAAATGATAAAGGGTCTGACCATGAGAGGCTATATAATCCAGTTCACTGGTGTCTATGTGATTTTTTTTACAAATATTTTGAACTGCCGCGGCAAAGACGTGGCCCAGCTCAAAGTTCAAACTGCAAATCGCTTTTATATTAGAAGTTTCAATCGCCATGTTTTCGATAATTTTTGCCTTTAGAGAAGCTTCCAGATCATAGCATTCAAAATCAATGACTTTAAATTTTGTAGTTTCACCACTGCCCTCAATCTCTATTAAAATGGTATCTACACCATCTAAACTGGTGCCACTCATCAGTCCAACTGCAAGTTTCATAGGGTTCACCTCCTAAATGCGCCATATATATTCATTGTAAAGATGTAAGCCACCTTCACAAGCATCTACTTCTGGGCAAATCATATTCAATTCAGCGTCCAACCCGATCAAGGTTTGAATACGGGCTTCAATACGCTTAAAATACAGACTATTATTTTGGACCATCCCGCCAATGAGACTCAATTGGACCTTGTCTGCTTTAAAGACATTTCCACTAACACCAGTCCCTGTAGAATAGACTCTTCTTAATAGGGTCATCACTAAAGTAGAAAATGCCTCAATTTGATTTTCTATTATAGGTGTGAGCGCCTCATCTGCTTCCCACTCAAACACCTTTTTAGACAGTGAAGCCAATTTTGTTTTAGGAGACCTATATACAATTGCTTTGATATCCTCCAAAGTTTCAAGTCCAAAGTACTCAACGATCCTATCCGAAAGTGTATAATCACCCTTATAGGCTCTGTGAATGGCTTCCTTGACAGTTTCCACCGCAAGCACATAGCCAGAACCTTCATCCCCTAGAATATGACCATAGCCCCCTAGTCGTAACCACTCATCCTCTACACGTGTCAAAAGTGCTGATCCAGTCCCCAAGAGACCTAAAACACCATCTCGACCCCTAAATACTGCATAATAACTTAAGGTTAAGTCATCCACAAGGATAATCTGAACTGCCTTTAAAAAAGACCTTATCTGAAGTTGAATCCTATTTTCTAGTAAAGTATGAACACTTGGATGTGCGCTGCCCGCTATGCCCAAAATGACAGCTTCTGGAGGGCTTTCACTTGTCAACTGTTTTAACACCTTGACGATGTGATCCACACTGAGCTCTAAATCCACCATTGGGTTTGAAAAACCTTCAATAGATTCCCTAATCATGCGCCCAGAAAGGTTATAAGAACGCCCCTTTGTCTTACTGCCACCACCATCCACTACAATAATATATGCCATGTTTGATTCTCCTTAAAAAATGTAGAGCGTACCTTCTTTAGGATTAAAGTGTCACGCTCTATTTATAAACACAAACTTCTGCCAGGGTTTGATAAGATCTAGTAAAAAGTGTTCTTCTGCTCTAACATGCCCTACTATACTGGATTTTCCTGAGTTCGGCATATCTGTCAAAGCAATTTGTAACTCGCCTGCATAATGCCCATAGGTGCTGGACTCAATAATGACATCGCCCCGTTTGATCGCCACAGGATTAATCAAATCAAATGAATGTCCTCTATACTTCACTCTGGATTGCGTTGACCGGATCAAATGATCGGATACATCACCTCTGTTGAAATGTAAGGTCTCAAGCACAATTTTGCGTTCAATTTCTGGAAGCGCATCGATTAAATTAACTTCAAAAGAGACCAAATCTCTTCTGAGCTTTCCAATAGACTTGAGTTCAGCTTCTGATGCATAACAATTCGAAATGATCACATCATCTATGAGGCCATTCATGCTGATATAGTGTTTGACTTGGATGTCTATGGGCAGTTCTCGATGACAATCAAGCGTGGGGAGGCCGTCGGTTACTGGCCAAGGTCCAAAACTGCCCTTTACCTGTGATGTAACGAATGCAGCCGTGGTCAGACCGTATTTTTTAAAGTGCTCTGTACACGCCATAAAATGCGATAACTTCAACCCGCTAAAGCGATGGGGATAAAAGTTATGGCATCCGATAAGATTGTCTTTGTTCGGCATATAATTCATGATCGTATCCACATAATGTGTATCATTGCTCATGTTAATTTCGATGAGAAGGCCCTGTTCATTAAAGGTCATAAGCGCCTCTTCACTTCCAGAAAACCCCATATCTAGTCTAATGCCATGCGCACCGATTGCCTTAAAAAACGAGAGATCATTATAACTGATCTCCAAATCTTTAAAGACATTTGGACTGACATCTGCGATGACGAACATGCCTTTTTCAGCCGCATAGGCGTTAATGTTTTTAAATTCGCTTACAATTTTAGCAATCTGTGTTCTATCGACACTCAGCAAGCAGGTGAATATTCGGTCAAATCCGTTTTCAGCGGCGAGGTCAATATAAGCTTTCATTTCATCCAAATTACTTTTTTCAGGGTATATAGAGATGCCGAGTTTTCTCATTTTGAGCCTCCACATTTCTCTTCCATTTTTCTGTAGAGTTTAATAAATTTTTCTGCCATATTGAGTTCTGACATCGCTGTCATGAGATGATCCTGAGCATGCACTAAAATGATGTTAAATTCAATATGGTTTCCCTGTGCCTCAGCATGAATCATTTCCGTTTGAAACTTATGGGCTTCCCCGATGGCTTCATGACCTTCCTTTAAAAGGGCATCTGCTTTTTCAAATTCACTCTTTTCAGCGGCTTCAATCGCCTCATAGGCAAAGCCTCTTGCATTGCCTGCATTCGATATGATCCCGAAGATCACCATTTCATTCATTTCCATTTTTATATTATGAAGATTCTATAGATCAAGGCCCTTACAGGCTCGCTCTATAGAATCTTCTACTCCTTTTGATAGATTAACTTTATTATAGCGTAACTTCTTCTTTTTCAAGTGCCAATTGCTTGTTGTCATAGATTCTAAAGAAAGGATAGTAAATCACCATTGCAATAAAAATACAAATGATGTTGAGTACAATAGCCCGCCAATCTCCACCTGTTGCCACAAAGGCACCAATCGGTCCCGGAAGCGTCCAAGGCGCCAAAATAAAGGGTCTGGCAACGAGCTCAAGTGCCATCGCTGTGTAACTTACGATTGCAAGAACAACCGGCGCCAAAATAAAGGGGATGATCAAAATCGGATTGAGTACAATCGGCGCACCAAAAATTAAAGGTTCGTTGATGTTAAATAGACCTGGTGCAAGTGCTGTTCTGCCTAAAGATTTGCTGTAAACAGATTTAGAAGCAAATGCCATCAACAAGACCAGTCCAATCGTAGAACCTGCCCCACCAATCCAAATAAACCATTGGTAAAAAGGTTCTGGTGCAATATGGGGTAATGCAATGCCCTCCGCAGCTGCTTTGGTATTGGCATCCAGTAGTACTGTCCAAATCGGTCTAGCCACTGAACCCACCACAGATACACCATGGATCCCAGCAGACCAGAATAAAGTGATTAAAATAACAGGAACCAACACGCCAAAAAGAGTATCCGATGTGGTCACAAGCGGTGCCATGACTTTGGCGATAAAGCCATGCCAATCAAAACCAAATATAAAGGTGATCAATGTCATCAACACCACGACAACTGCAGTTGGTGTCAATGCTTCAAATGATCTTGCAACAGATGCGGGCACTTGTTCTGGCATAGTGATTTTGAAATTAGATTTGTAAATGATTCTCATGAGTTCAACGGCTAAAATAGAAGTTATAATTGCGACGAACATACCTGCACCACCCATGTTAGCCATAGGTAGTACCCAACCGATGCCCTCGGCGACTTTTGGAACCATCGTCATTAGAAATGCAACCACTGCCAAATTGGCACCGGATACCCCATCCATATCATAGGATTTCGACAAGCTGTATCCTATTCCCCAAGCTGCATACAGGGACATAATATACATGGTTAAACGATAAGGTAAAAGGATTGTGACAATGTTTTCTGCTGCCCAAAGTGCGATTGCTGTATCGGCAGGTACTGGTGGAAAAGCGATAATTAGAAAAAAAGAACCGACGATGATAATGGGCAATGTCGCCACAATACCATCTCTTACTGCACGTAAATGTCTCTGTTCAGCAAGCTTGGCCATAGGTGTGGAAAACTTTTCGTCTAACCACAGCATGATTTTCTCCATCATTTGGTGTTACCCCCTCTTATGAATTTTTGTTTTGTGCTCTATTGCTTTACTAAACTGCGTTTAGTGAACAATCTACAGCTGTTAAATGGCCTGCTTCGATGATTATTTAACTTTTTCCATAATGTAATCAAAGAGTTTTTTCACCATGGGCTCCATGGGTGCATACATATTGGGCGGAATTTTTTCGACTATTAAGCCTTCAAATTTAGCGCAGGAATCCTTGATCACATCAAACCTGTGTCTAATCTGCGGCGCTACTAAGAGGACATCATAGTGTTCTGTTTCAAGTTGTCTTAAATAGCCTGAGGTTCCAAACGCATTCACCGTCATCTCTACACCATTTTTCTTTGAAACCTCTTCAAGCTTCTTTGCTGTCATTGTGGTGGACATGCCACCTGCACATACGAACATAATTTTCATGATAAATTGCCTCCTATAAATAACATTTTAAACTCTATAAGGCTTCAATTAGAGATCCAAGCCTTGTTGCCGCTTTGATCTGTACAGATCACCATATAGTGCGTGATTGCTTTAGAAAATTTGTACTGTAAATCTGTAATCATTTCATTTTCTTTTTCAAAGCATATCGTTTCGAACTGATCCTTTGAGAACAAGGTCAGTTCAAGCTTTGAAATCGCTGAACACCTAAGCTTCAACTGATTTTCATCAAATGCCAAGCTGTAAATTTCAGGGCCATTTGAAGCGTAAAATCTTTTATTTTTAATAGCTTTTACGACACTATTTTTATCCTTTGCGCCATCTTCAACGACAATATAGCCTTTGAAATATTCACATTCACCTTGTTCATTTTGATAGGCATGTGAATCATCCACTGAAGTGAAAAGCAACGTTTTTCGCATTTGATACAATTGAGCCCTGTAATCAGAGGCATCTTGTTCAGATTTGGCATTATAGACTTCTATCCCATCATAATTTTGAAGTGTCCTCAGCAGTTCAATTGGAATAAACGGCTTTTTAGGATGTGCAATAATAACCAAATTACCACGACTTTTGAGCTCATTTATAAGCGATTGAACTTCATCCAGCTTTGTGTAAAACAGACTTTTATATGAATTGTCATCATGCGCAATGCGATTGGATACCTCAAGTTCTGGATCTTTAAGCGTCAATAAGTGAAAATGAATCCGCTCGCTATAATCCTTGAGGTCTAAATAACAATTGTACTCGCAACCATTGAGTAAAATCAGATCTCTAGGGGTACCCTCTTCGTCAAAGTAGATTCGATGATCTGTTATGGCCAAAAAGGCATACGCTTTTTCTTGATAGCGCTTTTGAATCCCTTCAACAGAATACTCACCATCTGATCGCGTGGTGTGACAATGAATATTGCCTTTGATTTGTTCACAAAAATTTATGACCTCTGTAATAATATCGCCCCCGATCTCTCACAGGTAAGTTCTGCCTGATCAATGGCAATTTTCATATAAAATGGCTTCAAGCCTTTTTCTAAACCCGATGATTTGAATGTTCGCCCTCGTAGGATGGACCCTATTGGACAACAGGATAAAAGCCAATTGTTTTTCAAAATCTATGAGTAAACTGGTCCCCGTATACCCCGTGTGATAGATGACCTCATGGTCTGATACCTGTCGAATTATCCAGCCGATGCTCCTGTACGCATCATCTGCTTGAATCACTTTTCTCTGAATAAGTTCTATGGCCTCTTCCGTTAAAAAGCGTTCCCCATTGAGCTCTCCCCGATTTAAGATCATCTTCGCAAATAGACTCAGGTCCTTCACCGTACTGTAGAGGCCAGCATGCCCTGCAACACCCTTTAGTAAAAAGCTCTTCTCATCATGTACACTGCCTCTGATCAGACCCCGAAATCCGAAAATTTCCGTGGGCGCTATTCGATCGATCTCCTTGTGATTAAAACAAGTATCCTGCATTTTCAAAGGTTCAAAAAAATGCTTTTCAAGGTAGAGCGGCAAAGAACCCGTGAGTTTTTCGATGATAAAGCCTAAGTACATAAATCCAACATCGGAGTAAACGACTTTGGAATCTGGCTCATACTCTAACGTGCAAGACCTAAGGTCTCTCAATAATGGCTCAACCGAAGTCATCACCTCGGTCCCCGTTGTCAATGCGGGATAGCCTGAACTGTGTGTCATCAAATGTCTAATCGTCACAATATCGTTGTCTATATAAGGCAAATATTGACTCACCTTATCCTCTAACTTCAACTGACCTGCTTCAACGAGTTTCAATATCGCCGTAGTCGTTCCGACGACCTTTGTAAGCGAAGCAATGTCGTATACTGTATCCAATCGGTTAGGTTCTACTACAGGGGTGGTCGCTTTGTTTCCAAAGCTCCCGTAGTATTCAACGTCATCGATCACCAAGCAATAGTTGGCCCCTGGAAACACGCCCTCTTGTACACCACTGGTGATGCAGTTATCTATTTCTTTTAACAAAATGGATCGATCTCTCATAATGACCTCTATTTTCTTATAGCAATCTCTATTTTTCATCTACAAATTTTAAAATACGATCTGGATAATGACACGCCACAAACTGATCTTGCTCGAGTTCACGAAGTTCTGGCTCTTCCTCGCCACATCTCGGCTTAAAATTTGGACATCTCGGATGAAATCGACAACCCTTTGGCAAATTCACTGGCGAAGGCGTCTCTCCCTTTAACACAATCTTTTCACGTCTATTGTCAACATCCACATTGGCAAGTACACTTACAAGTGCCTGAGTATAGGGATGTCTACAGCCACCTGATATGATGTCCGCTGGTCCGATCTCCACAATTTTACCAAGGTACATAATGGCAATCCGATCTGAAATAAGCCAAGCCAATGACAAATCATGTGTGATGAATAGATATGAAGTCCCTTTTTGTGCCTTCATTTCATACATGAGTTTCACAATATCTGCACGGATGGACGCATCTAGCATAGAGACCGGTTCATCAGCCACAATAAACTCTGGCGAAACAATAAAGACAGCGGCAATGGCAACACGTTGTCTCTGTCCACCACTGAGTTCATGAGGATATCTATAGATGTAGTCCTCACCTGGTTTTAACCCTGCAAACTCTAAAGCTTGAACCGTTCTCTCTTTGATTTCAGCTTGTGTCAAATGTTTCTCTATAAGCCTTAAGGGTTCTGATACCACATCAATAATCATATATTTTGGATTCAAGGACTGATAGGGGTCTTGAAAAATCATTTGAGCCCTTTTTCGAAAGCCCTTTAACCACGTTTTATCATTAAGCTTATACTCTTCATCATCAAACTTTAACTGTCCCTCATGATGTTGAAGATTGAGCATTGCACGACCGGTCGTCGTCTTACCCGACCCTGATTCGCCAACAAGAGAAACGATTTCACCTTTTTTGATGCTCAGATTCACGCCATCCACTGCTTTAACGATCTTGTCGCCCTTATTCAAAAGGTCATTTATAAAGCTGCCACGAATTTTAAAATAGACCTTTAAATCCTTTGCTTCAACAATGTACTTATTCATTCGCATCACCTCTTAGTAAATGACATGCCGCAAAGTGGCCTTTTTCATATTGAATCAATTTGGGTTCAATGCTTTTGCAAAGTTCTAATGCCTCGCTACATCTCAAATGGAACCGGCACCCTTTCGGTGGATCCAATAAATTAGGAGGTGATCCCGGTATGGACTCTATCATTTTCTTCTCACCATAAATATTGGGAAACGCAGCGATCAATTTCTTGGTATAAGGGTGCAAACTGTTCTTAATCACATCTCTGACACTGCCAATTTCCACAATTTTACCCGCATACATCACCGCGATTCGATCACAAGTTTCAGAAATAATGGACAAATCATGTGTAATGATAATCATGCTCATATTGAGTTTGATCCTTAAACTGTTGATCAGATCAATAATTTGGGCTTGAACCATCACATCAAGTGCCGTGGTCGGTTCATCTGCTATGAGTATCTTCGGATCGCAGGCCAGTGCCATGGCGATCATCACGCGTTGGCGCATGCCACCAGAAAATTCATGTGGATAATTGTCTATACGCGTGGCATCCAGCCCAACTAATTTAAAGAGTTCTTTAATCTTTGTTTTCACATCATTCTGACTGATGTCTGGATTGTGAAGCGTAATCGCCTCAGCAATCTGAAAACTGATTTTCTTAACAGGATTTAGGGCATTCATAGCGCCTTGAAATACCATTGAGATATCGTTCCATCTGTAAAGCTGCCATTCTTCCTCAGTAATCGGTGCAAGGTTTTTACCCCCATAGTGAATTTCACCTGAATGAATGTAGCCGTTGTCTGGTAGCATGCCCATGGTTGAAAGTGCCGTGGTGGTTTTCCCACAGCCAGACTCACCCACTAGACCTAAAGATTCGCCCTCGTAGAGATCAAAATCTACATTTTCAACTGCTTTTACGGTCCCTAAACTGATATCAAAAAAGATGCTTAAATCTTTAACTTCAAGAATTTTTCTACCTGACTCATTCATATTATCTACCTCTTAACTTTGGATTAAGAATTTCATCAAAAGAGTACCCTACAAAAGTGAAACTGAGTACTAATAAAATGATAGCAACCCCTGCCGGTACAAAATACCACCATGCGCCTATACTCACTGCACCATTTACAAATGCGCCATTGAGGACTTGTCCCCAGCTCACCGAAAGCGGATCGCCAAGACCTAAAAAGCTCAATGAGGCTTCTGCCAATATGGCTGATGCTGTGGCCAAAATGGTATTGGCAAAAATCACTGGAAACACATTTGGCAAAATGTGCTTGTACATGATATAAAAGCTACCTGCCCCAATCGATTTCGCACGCTCAATATAGGGCCTTTCTCTTATGGATAGTGCTTGCGAACGCACAAGTCTAGCCGTTCCAGTCCATCCTGTAAACCCGATGACCAAAATAATGTTTCTGATATTAGTGCCTAAAAGTGCAGAGAGTACCATAATCAGTGGCAATTTAGGCAAAACCATCATACCATCTGTAAATCTCATGAGCAGACTGTCCAGTCTCCCCCCTATAAAACCTGCAATCAGACCGATGATGGTTCCAATACTGATCGAGATAAAAGCTGCTGAAAATCCCACAATTAAAGAGGTCTTCGTACCATGAATAATAGCGCCAAAGAGGTCTCTCCCCAGATGATCTGTCCCAAATATAAACGCTGCAGATGGCGGTGCCATCATAGGTCCTTTTCCAACGTCTATAGTTGAATACGGGTAGACTTTAGGCCCAACAAAAGCAATGACGAAGAACAATACAACCATTATAAATCCAATGGTGCCAATCCGGTTTCCAAAAAAGGATTTTGCGAATCTTTTGAAATTTCTCATTCTCACTTCAAATTTATCTCTTTTAATCTGCTTTTTATGATTTAATTTTTCCACTGCGCCACCCCCCTATTCATATCTTATACGCGGATCAATGTACATGTAGATGATATCTGCAATAAAGTTCGCCGCAACTACCGCAAAGCTTGTGATTAGAAAAGATCCCTGTAGTAGTGGATAATCCCTAGTGGTGAGCGCTTTTAAAAGCAAGGTCCCAACGCCTGGCCACGTGAATACGGTTTCCGTTTGTATGGCACCTGCCACAATAAAGCCTATCGAAGTGGCGATTACGGTGACCATCGGTAACATCGCATTGGGCAGTGCATGTTTTCTGATGATGTATTTACGACTAAACCCTTTCGCTCTCGCAGTGTTGATATAGTCTTCTGTAAAAACATCTAATAGTGAACTTCTCATAATCATGACGTAGCTTCCAAAAATAGCCAGTCCCAGTGTCACCGTTGGAATGATCAAATGGTGTGCTACATCTTTGATATAGGTGAAAGTACTGACGTTTCTAAGGCCTGGTGTCATCATCCCAAATAAAGGTACCCAGCCGAGCTTCACGCCAAAGATGACGAGTAAAACCATCCCGAACCAGAATGCAGGAATCGCATAGATTAAAAGTGCTATGCCCAGCAAACCCACATCAATTTTCTTGCCTCGATGTGCAGCGGCCACTGTCCCAAAGAGGATTCCGAAGGCAATCGCTAAAGTTTGAGCACAAAGCGCCAACAAGAGCGTGTTTGGCAATCGATTCCCTATGACCTCCATAACGGGCTTCTTGAATGAAAAGGAAGTGCCAAAATCTCCCATTAGTGCATTTTTTATATAGACAAAATACTGCTGATAGATTGGCAAATTTAAGCCATAACTGGCCTTAATCTGTGCAGCCACTTCTGGATCGATACCACTTTTTACGAACATAGAGGTGGGATCTCCAGGCATTACTCTAAAGAGAATAAAGCTAATGGTTAACACGATTAAAATCGTAATAATACTCTGAAATATTTTTTTTGCAAAATACCTTGAATTCATTGATTACCCCCATCATATCGCATACTTATCGTGAGGAAACACTGTTATATTCACCCTTTTATTCAAATGAAAGAGTGCCCTAAAGCAGAACACTCTTTCCATTTGAATTAAAGATCCACTGACCTACAATTAGGTCAAAATATTACTTCGCTACAGGTTTGATATTGATATAAGTCTCATTGTTAAAGATTGTGCCATCTCCTGCAAATTGAATAAAGCCTTCATATTTGTCTTTTCTAAAAGCATCATAAGCGCCTTGGTAGTAAAGTGGAATATAAGGTGCATCCTCTAGGATAATTTCTTGTGCTTTATGAACGGTTTTTAGTCTCTCATCCACATTGACTTGTGTGATTTGTAAATCCACTAGTGCATCGTACTCTGGGTTTGAATACATGACTTCTTGACGACCCCCGATTTGATCGGTGGTAAGCACCGTTAAAATGAAGCCTGGATCATAACCCGGTGTCCAGCCCCAAATGTACAGGTCATAATCACAGAATGAATCAGACTCTAAATCCATTAAATCTCCAAGTGCAGAACCATCCATAGATTGAAGTTCTAAACCAATGCCGACTTCTTCTAACCATTTTACGATATAAAGTGCACTATCTCTGTAATGCCAAGCATAGCCATCTGTTAAAAGTGCTAATCTGAAGACTAAAGTGTCTCCTGCCGCATTTTTTCTAACTTTTACATCTCTACCGCTGATTTGAACGGTTTCAAAATCTGTAAATCCAGCTTTTTCAAGCAAGGCAATCGCTTTTTCAGGGCTGTACTCGTGCTCTCCCTCTAGATGCCATTTACCTGCTGAAGTCGGCACGATTGTTGTGCCTGCATAACCAACACCTTTTAAAACATCGTCTATCAGTTTTTGCTTGTCTAGTGCTAGGTTGATCGCTTGTCTTACTTCTTTGATTTTAAGCGATTTGTTGACTGTTGATCTCGGATCATCCGAACTGTTAACACCGATTTCCGTTAATTTAGGTTGCAAGTTCTTAATCACTTCAACATTGGCATCAGTTGCAAGTTCCTCTGCTTGAGTCCCACTTGGTGAAAACATGTCTATTGAACCCGCTTTAAACGCTTGATACATCGTATCTGAGTTTTCAAACAAGATGAAGAGTAAGCCATCCACATTGGGTTTTGTGCCATAGTAGTCTTCATTTCTTTCAAATTCAAGTTCCGTGTTTTGCGCATTGAATTCTCCAACGAGTTTCCAAGGCGATGTGCCGATCGGATTTGAATTTGTAAATTCAATCAGTTCTGCCACAGACATCTTACCAAAGATGTGCTCTGGTACAATATAGATCACTTGAAGTGGTGTATCGAGGAAATTGGCCACTGGTGTTTTCGTTGTGAACAGTACTTCATAATCGCCTTTTTTTTCGATTTTCTCAATGGATTTAACGTCGGATTTTCTACTAAACCCAGCATTTTCGTTCTCCAAGTTGTCTAAAATCGCACTATAAGTGAACATGACGTCATCTGCATCGAAGGTTTCACCATCATGCCATTTGACGCCTTCTTTCAATTTAATCGTCCATCCAAGTCCGTCATCAGAAACACTCCAGCTGTCCGCAAGTACGCCCTTGAATTCAAGCGTCGCTGCATCCTGTTGAACCAAGGATTCATACATGCGCAGTGCATTGTGATCTGCTTGCATGGTTTGCGTAAAAGGATTCGTATTCGTTGGAAAAGCTGTAATCCCCAAGTTGACAATGTGCTTTTCTGCTGGCGTCTCAGCCGCTGGTGTTGATCCACCATCCGTGTTAGAAGTCCCACAAGCTGTAAGACTCAACATGAGTATCAGTATCAACAATAAACTAAAGATCTTTTTCATTTTTTTGTCCCCCATTCTTTTATTATATAAAAATGACTCTATGTCACTTTTTACCCAAAAGATTTAACAAAATACCGATCTCTCTCTTTTTATATTTTAATGGATTCCTCAATGGCTTTGTATAAAATGCCCTCTGTGCCCTTGAGCTTTACAATTGCCTCTTCATATGAGCATTGACTCTCTATCATGACGATAGCTGTTTTAACGTGTTTACCCGATTTCTCAAGATATTCCGTGGCCATGTTATAATCAACACCTGTGGCTTTCATGATAATCCCTTTGCCACGTTCGACAAGTTTTAAGTTTGTCATCTGCAGATCCACCATAAGATTTTTATACATTTTGCCCATGCCGACCATAACACCAGTGGAGATCATATTGAGGACCATCTTTTGTGCAGAACCCGCTTTTAATCGAGTCGAACCTGTAAGTACTTCTGGACCAACGACCACTTCAATTGGAATTAAGGCATGTTTTCCAATTTCAGAGTTTTTATTACAGCTCACAGCACCCGTCTTACACCCTATACGACTCGCAAATTTGATGCCATTGATCACATAAGGGGTTCTTCCGCTGGCTGCAAGCCCTATGACAACATCCTCAGCGTTTAGGCCTATCGCCTCTAGGTCTTCAATTGCAAGTGTTTCATCGTCCTCTGCACCTTCGACCGCTATCTTGAAAGCTTTTTCGCCGCCTGCGATTATGCCCACGACTAAAGACGAATCTGTCCCGAAAGTCGGAGGACATTCAACGGCATCTAGGATTCCTAGCCGACCACTTGTGCCTGCGCCTATGTAGATCAATCTGCCACCTTTTTTCATTTGCAAGGTAACAATTTCAATCATTTTACTAATCTGTTCTAATTCTGCTTCAACAGCGAATGCGACTTTTTTGTCTTCTTCATTCATCAGTTTTACGAACTCGTGAGTTGACATACGATCTAACCGATTACTTTTGTCATTTACTTTTTCTGTTGTGAGCGTCTCTAATTCTTTAAACAAATGATCACCTCTTCAATACCTTATAAAAAAACTATAGCACTGATTTGTATACTTGTCTATACCAATTTGAATCGATTTTTGTATCCCTCTTTACTTACCCAGAGTGTTAAAAAAAAGATGTATCGCAAATCTCGTTTGATTTACTCTACACCTTTTACTTTAAACACTATTCTCATCCGCTTCTTCAAATAGGCAGCAATTTGACGCCATTGCATATTTCAGATTGAACTCATTAAAAATATGATTTTGAAATCATTTTTTTTATTTTTCCAAGTTTATGCTGACGAGATACTACTCCCATAAGATTGCAGGCCTTCAGATTACTTATATGATAATCATTTGAGATTTCAACGCCCTCCTGTGGTAATAACAATAGGGAAAGATCCATTTCCTTCATATAGTTTGGGCTAATCAAAGAAAGCTTATCGGTCTCAAAATAATGGATCGGTATACTCGGATTTAACTCACAGAACTCAGCGATAATTTTACCAAAACAGGTATTCCCTAAAAATGGAGATACCGCTATTTTGATCGGATTCTCTACATGGGTTCGAGTCATTTTAATTTTTTTTCGAATGTTACGGAAGCTATCAATGATCTCTGTGGCATCCGCAAACCGTCTAACAACTTCATCTAAAATATCCTCTCCGATCTCCATCTTATGATAATTCAAAAAACTTAGACTTCTCATCATCCCAGCTACCACCTCGGTTCTGATGGGACAGATTAAGTGATTCTCCGAAATCCAGCTGTCAATAATACGACTGAGTCTTTCACTGCTTAGACGTTTAAATTCTCTTAATCTATCATGGCCTGCCTGATCAAAAATAGAAGATACCGTTGATGGGTCATAGGCTTTTGACAAAATCGGATGTTCTAGCAAGTGTCGTCTGTTCTCGAAAATATATTCTAGTAATAAATCAGATAATGCGCCTCTATTATATAAAAAAACTTTCCCAACACAGACTTCTTTTGTAATATCTTCAATCGTTGTTTTCCCGACACCAAATTTAGTGAATAAAAACATCCCTGCATCCAAAATCTTATCTTGAATATTCTTTTTTTCTTCTGGTGTAAAGTGTCTTGGCACCTACCATCATCCCCCTAAAAATTGATTTATAACCATTGGTTATAAACTATGAATTATTGATATTTCACAATATTAATGTAGCGATCAACCGGACAGCACTTGAATTGCAAAATGGCGAAGTCGTAAACATAGGTTTGGGAATACCTGTAGTCGTTGCCAATTATATTGCTCCAGAAAAAAAGATTATTTTTCAAACCGAAAATGGTGCATTAATGTTCGGTCCTACACCTGAATTCGGCAAAGAAGACTCTGATTTTGCAAATGCAGCATCTCAACCGATTACATTACTGCCTGATTCGAGTATATTTGACATTGCGATAAGCATGGCAATTCCAAGATACTGCGCTCATGTACGCTCCCGCTCACTGGAAAAAACGTCGTTGACACCATCATCACAGATCAGGCCGTTTTTCGTGTGACCGAACACGGATTGATGCTTGAGGAGATCGTGTCCGACATGACTATTGAGGCTCTAAAAACAATTACACATGCAAATTTTAGAAAGCCGATATGTTTCAAGTCTTGAAGAAGGAAAGATCACGCTAAAGCTCTTTGGAACCACTGGCAAAACTAGCGGTTTTCTTTTTACAAAAAAGCTTGCTTCTCTATATTAGAGATGCAAGCCTTCTCGTTTATTCATTTATTGTGACTATACTAATTGTCATACACAATAGCTTCAATATAAATTACTTCTGATATTTCAGGTCTGAAAAAATGTTGAAGTACTCTTTTGGATTTAAAATGTATATCAATACGACAATGGTCTAATACACTCCCATCCTCGTCGGCATATAAATAAAGATCCACTATTGATATCCAAATCCCATCTTCAAACCAACTGCTCACAAGTGGTGTTGCATAACCTTCATCTTTAAGATCCTTCATCATTTGAGAAAATTTCATAATTTCAGGATTACTTCCCTCATAACCGCTTTCATATATTTGCGCAACTACACTATGTGGTGTTTTAGCCCACACCTGATATCCTAAGTAGATGACTAGTGTGAGTATAGCAAAGATAATAATCATATTTTTTGTTTTTTTTCTGCACATTTCAAACCTCTTTTTCAAACGGGTTTAATCTTTATATTTTGGCTCAATGCCTCTCCATACTTCTCAACTTTAGTAGTACTAAAAATATAATATTGACCCCATGTAGCGTCTTCCGGACTTATTCTGTTTAGAGAATAAGTTTGTACATGACTCTCTCCACCGTACGCTTCCGCTGCTGTGATTTCTCCTTTAACTATCTTTGACTTAATTAAATAATCATCGTCACCAGTTGAATTTGTTGCAAAACTAAATTGAGACATTAATAAAAACACGATAATAACTAAACTAATACTTTTTTTCATTTTTAAATCTCCTTTTTCATTTTTCTGCAATTATGTAATTGTAAGCCAATCCCTATTATATTATATTTTTTGTAATTTGTAAACCCTTCCTATATTGTTAAGTTTTTAAGTGTTTTTTGTAACTTGGGTCTTTTGAAACTTGTAAATTTGAATCCCGCTTAAAAGCTTGAAAAAACAGCTGAAGAGTTAGCAGACATTTATAGATTCTGCCTGTTCACTCTTTTTCTACTTTTTCTTGTTTACACAAAATAGGTGTGCATGGTATTAAATTCACCAAACTCAGACCACAATTTTTTCAACGACATGATATAATATTAGAATTAAAGTGTTGATATAATATGATGATTGCTAGGGGGATAGATTATGTCACCAAAATCAAACGATTTTTTACAAGAAATTGAATACATCGATGGGGTTACTATTATCGACAATACAGGTAAAATTCAATACTCTATAAAATTCAATCCCAATTTTTATCCCGAGATGATTGAAAAAAATATTATCGGAAAAAAGCTCGATGAAGTCTTTACCAACATTAATCAAAAAACAAGTACGCTCTATTCTGCCATCAATCAAAAGAAAATTATACAGAAGAAGACTCAAAAGGTTACCGACATCACAGGTTGTACCATCGAAACCATGAACGTTTCAATTCCCATCAAAGCCAATGGCGAAATCATCGGTGCCATTGAACTTTCAAAAGATATCACCTCACAAGGCGAACGCGAAAAATATATTTTTGAAATTGATAAGGCTATTTTTCAACATAAATTTTTACCTGAATACCGCCTCGGCTCAGATCAAGCGCGCTATACTTTGGATGATATAATTTCTAACGACTCTAAAATAGAGGATATCAAAAGTCAAATCAGGCATTTATCCGACAATAAAGCGCCTGTTTTTATCTATGGCGAAACGGGCACTGGTAAAGAACTGTTTGCTCATGCAGTTCACAATGCAAGCGAGCGTAAAGCAGGCCCTTTTATTGCACAGAACTGCGCTGCTATTCCAGAAAATTTACTTGAAAGCATCTTGTTTGGTGCAACCAAGGGCAGTTACACAGGGGCCATTGATGCGCCTGGTCTCTTTGAGCTCGCAGACGGCGGTTCCTTATTTTTAGATGAAATCAACTCCATGCCCATTGGGCTTCAAGCCAAAATGCTCCGCGTCTTAGAAGAGGGCTATGTGCGTCGGCTCGGTGGTAAAAAAGAGAAAAAAATAGATGTGAGAATTATCAGCGCTTCCAATGAAGAACCTTTAAAGTGTATTCAGTCCAATAAGTTACGTCAAGATATTTATTACAGACTCTGTGTCCTCTATTTTGCCATTCCACCTCTACGCCATAGAATAGGAGATATTAAGGCCTTAATGGACTTCTTCATCACCCGATATAATCAACAGCTCGATCGAAACATCACTAAAGTCTCTAAAAGTGTCTATCATTTTTTTGCGCGCTATGATTGGCCAGGTAACATCAGAGAACTGGACCATTTTCTTCAATATGGCATATCCAATACGCATAAATATGAAGAAACTTTAGAGTATCATCATATCAAGCAACGCGTCATGGACATAAAAGCCATCGAACAAGAGCACATCATCAGCCACGGGATCGAATTACAACCTATAAAAGATGCGGTTGAAGCCTTAGAACGCCAGTTGATCCAAAAATCGATTCAAGAGACTGGCGGCAATGTCTCGAGAGCATCCCGAATTTTACAAATGCCACGGCAAACCTTACAAAGAAAAATAAATTTTTATGACGCCCAAAACTCAAAATAAAATGTTTTTTCGCCTAACTGCCCAAAACATAACAAAAGTGCCCGAAATATAACATTCAAATCAAAATGTAATATTTCGGGCATCTTTTTTGTCGCATTAATGGCAGAATTGACATATCTGTAACAAAAATAATTTGAGAAGAAACCATTTCAAGGCTTTATTTTGGCTTTTTTCATCACATTTCACCTTAAAAATTGGCACGATAATTGCCATTATATCTAAGTGTCAATCCTTTATTGACTAAAGCATTTCAAGATATAGAGCAGATTATCAGATGAAAGGATGAAATTTTATGAAAATAGGCATTTTAAAAGAAATTAAAGAGGGAGAGTCTAGGGTGATCCTAACCCCAGTAGAAGTGAAAGAATTGATCCACAATGGTCACGAGGTCTTTGTACAGAAAGCAGCGGGTGCCCTAGCCGGATTTGAAGATGAAGCCTACGCAGGGGCAGGTGCCACTGTTTTAGAGTCAAAATCCGAGCTCTTTAGCAAAGCTGAGTTCATCACTAAGGTAAAGGAAATTGAGCCTTCTGAATATGAACTGCTCAGAGAAAATCAAATCCTCTTTACGTGTATTCACCCAGCTGCTAACGCCGAAGAAGTTCAAGCCCTATTGGACAAAAAAGTGATCGCTTTCACCGCTGAGGACACACACAAATACGGATCTCCTAATTGTGAAGCGGCCGGAAAACTTGGGGCGATTATGGGCACTTATCACTTACTCAGCATCAATGGGGGTAGCGGACAATCCATCTTTGGCATTGGCGGTGCACCTGCTGCAAAAGTACTCGTCCTCGGTGCGGGTATTGTTGGCAAAGGTGCTGTGGATATTCTGGCAGCCTTAGGTGGACAAGTCTATTTAATGGACATTAATGTGGGCATCCTCAGAGATGCACAGTATCAATTTTCAAAAAATGTCACCACCATGATCTCTAATCGTTCTAATATCCAAAGTATTTTAGGTGAGATTGATTTAGTTGTGAATTGTGTTAAATGGCCTAAGCACAGAAAAGATCACTTGATTTTTAACGAAGATTTAAAGTTAATGAAAAAGGGCTCTGTGATCGTCGATGTGAGTGCGGATGTTGGCGGTGCAGTGGAATCCTATAGACCGACGACACATTTAGAACCCACTTATGTCGTTAATGGCGTCTTACACTATGGGGTTGATAACATACCAGGCGCCGCACCGCATACCGTTTCGAAGGCTTATGCGGCTTCTATTTTCCCACACATTCTTTCTATTGCCAACAATGGCATCACAGAAGCTTGTGTGAGAGATGGTTATCTCAGAAGAAGCATGTGTGTTTATAAGGGGGCATTGACACATGCTGAGACAAGCGTCATTCAAAAGAGACCTTTTGTCTCTCCAGAGGCTATGCTTGGCATACTGGAGAGAAAGGATTTAGATCTTGTACCAAGTGCAACTACAACAAATATTGGCTAGACGACAAATTAAAATTTTGAAATTCACGATTTAAAAGGGAGGCGTTATTATGGAAGGCATGACACATATGGGGTTTATTTCTGTGGTACCCGCAGTAATTGCAATTGCTTTAGCATTTAAAACAAGAAACACTATTTTTTCATTATTTGTCGCCATTTTTATTGGGGTTCTGCTCACCGGGGAAGGCTTAATGGCTTTTCCCGCATTAATCAAGACATCACTTGGAACGACGAGTTTTTCATGGATTTTTTTACTTGAAATATTCATTGGGATACTCATTGCTTTTTTCCAGAGAACAGGTGCTATACAGGGTTTTACGGATGTCATGAAGCAGAAAAAGTTATCTCGCAAAAAAATTCAGCTCACAGCATGGGTCATGGGGATGTTCGTATTTTTCAGCGATTACTTCAGTCCTTTATTTGTGGGGTCAACCATGAGAAGTTTATCAGATGATGCTAAAATTTCACGTGAAAAACTCGCTTATATAGCCGATTCAACATCTGCACCTGTAAGTGTTCTCGTTCCAATCACGGGCTGGGCTGTTTTTATATCGGGTTTACTCGTGGGAATTGGACCCGTTGAAACCGCTGAACAAGGTATGCTCATTTTTACGAAATCCGTCATCTTTAATTTTTATGCGATCATAGCAGTTGCATTAGTAGGTCTCTTTGCAGCGGGTATTATCCCCGAATTTGGTCCTATGAAAAAGGCAGAAGAACGTGCACTTAAAGAAGGGAAAGTATTACGTGATGGTGCCGAACCCCTTGTTGGTGAAGAATTAACCGATACACCTCCCTATCCTGGCGTGAAAACACATATATTCTTCGATTTTCTTTTCCCTGTTCTCATTGTCATCTGTATCGCAGTGGGGACCTATATCACCCTTAAATCTGCGAAAACAATGGAAGCCTTTTTAACGGCCTCTGTTATCCTAGGCATTATCATGCGCATTCAAGGCATTCCCTTTAAAGATATCATGGATACTGCAATGAAAGGCATGAAAGGCATCATGCCCGCCATTATCATATTGGCACTTGCGTATTCTATCAATGGTTTAAGCAAGCAAATGGGCACTGCAAATTATATTATTTCCATCACAGAAACATGGTTAACGCCAAATTTATTACCTTTCGTGACCTTTTTAATCGCAGCGACCATTTCATTTTCCACAGGGACTTCGTGGGGAACCTTCGCCATTGTTATGCCCATCGCAGCACCACTTGCATTTAATTTTTCAGGCAATGAAGTCACCTTCTTGGTTTTAGCAACAGTATCTGCAGTTGCTGGTGGTGGCGTCTTTGGAGATCACTGTTCACCCCTTTCAGATACCACGATTCTGGCCTCCACAGGTGCAGCTGCCGACCACATAGACCATGTGAAGACGCAGATTCCTTACGCACTCACCGCAGCCGGTTTAGCTTCTGTTTTGTATCTGATTATCGGATTTGTCTTATAATTTACGCCACCTTCTATCGATTATTTAAAAAACCTCAGAGTCAATGACTTTGAGGTTTTTTGAACAATAACCCGTTAGAGTGTCAAAAGTCCAAAGTTGAGCAACCCTCTACCGTAATTATGAACTTCGAACAAGTAAATATTTATTCAATTCAAACAGATTGACACCCGCTTCTAAAGCCAACACAACCTCTTTTTTAGCATTGTCATATTTTTCAAAGGTTACTTTAGCAGCATCTACCTCTGAATACACCTTCCAATACCCACAATGTAAGCATTCTGATTTAGGTTCTATAAACGCTTGTACATCCGACAGTGGGTATCCTAAAAAGATACCGATTTCATGTGGACATTGATATTTAAACCGCTCTGATAATTGGCTCAACCACCCCTCTAAAGAAATAGACTCTAAATAACCTATAGATTTTAGAAATTGTTTATGTGATTCTAAACTCAATATTTGATCTAACCATTTCAGATTGTAAAGAAGTAATACCAGATGATCTTCGCTTTTTTTTAACTCAAATACTTTGACCCCGAAAACCTTTTCAATCAATGGCTGTTGATTTTCAAACTTTTTTATAAGATCTGACTTCTCCTTTACGCAAAACAAGGAGGCTGGTTTAGCACCCAAAATGGTTGGCGCACAATTTATGGCAATTTGCCATAAAATCTGTTCAATTTCACTGTTTTTATTTTCCATATACATTCTTATCCTCTATTTTTTAGAGCATTTCATGCGGCTGTTCAAACCGCTCTTATCAAAGCGTATACTCATTCCGCTTCGCTACCTTCGTAACACTTGCACCATTTTGCCAACATGCTTAAGCATTTGCAAGTTGTGTTCCAAATTCAATACTTTCATCGATTCCGGATTGATCTGGGGTTTCGTTTAAGATAAACCCATCTGAAATGAGTTCTGCACCATACGATTTCATACGTTCTTCCCAATCTCGCATCCATTCACCGTCTCCCCATCCATAAGAGCCAAACAAGAGCATCTTTTTACCTTTAACACTTCCCTGTATAGCCTCTACAAAAGGTTCCATTTCGGATTCTTCTAAAACCTCTGCACCCATGGAAGGACATCCAAGTGCTAGCCGATTACAGGATTCAACATCTTGTACAGTTGCAGATCCAACCTCTTTTAGCTCATATGTTTTGCCTGCGGCTTCTATCCCTTTACAGATCGATTCTGCCATGATTTTCGTGTTGCCACCACCACTCCAATAAATTACCATTACATCTTTCATCGCATTTATCCTCTCTTTGTTTTGTATCCGTTTTTTAAAATCGGGTTGGTTTATATTGCATCATCTTGCATTGATAATGATTATCAATCGCATCTTAATATAGAATAGCGAATCTTTTACCCTTTGTCAACATCCTCACAAGCAATTTAAGTATAAATTCATATATTTTATTTCCAATTGATGATATGATTTATTTAATACCGAGGGCAGAGGCACCGGGCATGAGCATCCCCTTTGATAGACCGCTTAAAATCTAGTCAACTCAACTATGAAATGAAAGGTGGTTCACTTATGATTAAAATTGCGACCGTATCTAACCCTATGGAACTTGAAATGCTCAAAGAGTTGTTTGAAGATAATGGTATTGAAATTATGCCCCAGCATAGAGAAGCTGGAGAATTTTTAACACTCTATATGGGCACTTCTAATTACGGCATTGATATTTTAGTTTCAGAAGAAGACGAAGAAGAGGCGCGCAAATTGTACACACTCTACTTCAGTGAAATTGCCACTATAGACGAAGCCGATCTTATTGCACAGGCAGAAGAAGCCATCAACCCTGAGGATGACCCCGACAATTCTAAATATGATTCTGAAAATACTGACGATTAGGCAAAATTAAAACGCGCAAGATGATCTCCTCATAATTACAGGACATCCTCATAACGCGTTTTATTTTTTTCCCGATTCAAATTTCATACGATTTCAAGAGCCTTCTGTGCTTCAAAGCATCATTTGTCTCACCACATCCATGAACCGTTCACCATAAAGATCGTATTTTTTCTCTCCAATCCCTTTAATCTCTATAAATTCTGCCTTTGTTCTAGGCGTATATTCTGCAATATCCTCTATAACCGCATTTGAAAAAATAATATAAAGAGGCACTTTTTTCTCTTCTGCGAGTATGCGTCTGAGATCCACCAATGCATTATAAAGCTCTGGATTTGAACCCGAGTGTCCCTTGCTCTTATTATTTTTAGTTTTTTTGCTTTTAGAAGAAGAAACATGTCTTTGTGACTTTTTCATCATCACGGTTCTCTTACCCTTTAAAATTTCTTGTGACAGCGCATTGAGTTTTAAGACTGGAAATTCATCCGTAGTAATACCCAGATAGCCCTCAGCAATTAAAAACATGGTCAAATCCTTGAGCTCTTGAACAGATTTTTCCTTTAAAATACCATAGGTCGAAACTTCGTGGAGTTTCCAATCGATAATCCGCTGTGCCTTTGAACCTCTTAAGACATCAATGACTAAGTTCATCCCATAACGTTGACCGACACGGTATACACAGGAGAGCAATTTTTGAGACGTGAGCGTTTCATCCACAAGTTCTGATGTATCCATGCAGTTGCCACAATAACCACACTGCGTTTCTGGATCTGGCTCACCAAAATAGCGCATGATTTCACCGTTCAAACAGGCACTAGTATGACAATACTGAACCAACGCTTGAAGATTCGAAAGCATCATCCTATAACGGATGGGATCATTGGTCCCCTGTGCGATCAGTAATTTTTGCTTGACGATATCAGATGCATCGTACATAAGCAAACACTCGCTTTCCTCACCGTCACGTCCTGCTCTACCCGCCTCTTGATAATAAGCTTCCATGTTTTTAGGCATATTGTAATGAATCACAAATCGCACATCCGGCTTATCAATCCCCATGCCAAATGCATTGGTTGCCACTATGATTTGCTTTTTATCCAGCATAAAGGCATCTTGCGTTTTATTCCGTGCTTCTGTGCTCATGCCCGCATGGTACGCCGCCGCCGAATACCCTTCTTTTTTGAGTTTATCGGTTAGAGATTCCACCGTCTTACGAGTGGCACAGTAGATGATCCCCGTGTGATCTTTAGGCACTTTTTCAAACCATTCCTTAAGATAGTCATACTTTTTAGTAGGTCTGATCACTTTATAGATCAAATTTTCACGCTTTACCCCAGATATTTTTACAAAGGGCTTGTGAAGCTTTAAAAGCTCTAAAATATCTGCTCTCACTTCTTTTGTGGCTGTGGCTGTAAAGGCCGCTATGATGGGCCTTTTTGTAAGCTGGTCAATCCAAATAGAAATGTCCTTATAACTCGGTCTAAAATCATGTCCCCACTGACTGATACAATGGGCTTCATCCACTGCCACCAGTTGAATTTTAATGCTTTTTGAAAGCCTTGTAAATTGTGAGGTCATGAGGGCTTCTGGAGCTATGTAGACCAATTTGTACGCACCTTGTGAAATCCCCTCAAGACGCGTCCGCATCTCTTGTGCTGTGATGGAGCTGTTGAGAAATGTCGCTGGAATACCATTTTGAAGCAATGCCTCCACTTGATCTTTCATCAGTGCAATCAGTGGCGAAATCACCACTGTGACGCCTTCAAGCATCATGGCTGGCACTTGGTAACAGATGGATTTTCCGCCACCTGTAGGCATTATAATCAAGGCGTCTTGGCCCGAAACAATTTGTTCTATGATAGATTCTTGACCTTCTCTATAGGCATCATAACCGAAATATTTTTTTAGAATTGTATGCATTTAAAACTCCCTTTAAGTTTATTGGATGAATAGAGTCTTCGGGTTTAATTATAACATACCCTACCGTTTTTTATTATGATGATCGCAATCGAAATTTTTTTCAACGTTATCTTCATTAAGGAATTATTGGGGTAAATTAGAAACTCTCCGTAGAAAAATCTAATTCTAAATGTTTTTTTAAAATGAGTTTACTTTCCCGAGTTTTGCAGCAAAATAATACATAGGTATCCCTAGACTAAAGTTGTTTTAACTGGTCTAGGGATTTTTTATTTTATTTTTCTTTCATTTTATTATGGATTAAAGTGATTTATTATGGTATAATTGTAATATCTTTGTTTAGGAGTAATAATATGTTTCTACGTAAAATTAATCAAAAACACACAGGACGTGTCTATCTTTCTATTGTTGAAAGCTATCGAGATAAAACAACTAAAAAAACTAAATCAAGAACCATTGAAAGTCTAGGCTATTTAGATGAACTAGAAAAAAAGTTTAAAGATCCCATTGCTTATTACGAAAAAATCATCTGCGAAATGAATCAAAAAAAAGCTTTTGAAAATTCAGATATTCTTGTTAAGTACAAATCTAATGACAAATTAGAAGTCGGCACCAACAACCGTAAAAACTTTGGCTATGCCGCTTTCAGCGCCATCTACCACACACTTGAAATTGACAAGTTTCTCATCAATCGCCAACGTTCAACGAAGATTGAGGCGAGCACCAATAACATCATGAAGCTCCTTGTTTTTTCAAGACTCCTTAACCCAGGCTCTAAAAAGAAAGCCTATGATCAGCGAAATGATTTTTTTGAAAACGCTCATTACTCTCTTGATGACGTCTACCGCGCACTGAGTTTTTTCAATGAAAAAGGCAATGAGTTGCAGCTATGGATGAATGAAAAAGTCAAAGAAAACTACGGACGAGATACCAGCCTTGTTTACTACGATGTCACCAATTATTATTTTGAATCGGATTGTGAAGATGCTTTTAGGTGCAAAGGCGTCAGCAAAGAGCATCGTCCAAACCCCATTGTTCAAATGGGCCTTTTCATGGACACCAACGGCATCCCCATTACCTACGATCTTTATTCAGGCAATACCAATGACTGTCTCACCTACAGACCCACTTTTTCTAGAATGAAAAAAGAGTTTGATTTAGGAAAAGTCATCGTGGTTGCTGACAAAGGGATGTCCACAGGTGACAACATTCAGTACACACTTTCAGCAAACGATGGCTTTGTTTTTAGTTACTCCGCTAGAGGCGCCAACAAAGCTTTAAAAGACTATATTTTAGATGAAGAGGGCTATGTTTTTAAAGGGGATGACTATAAGTGGAAGGAACGCATTTACCCGACTGAAATTTGGGTTACCATGACTTCTGGAAAAAAGCAAAAGAAAACCATCGATGCCAAGCAAGTGGTTTTCTATAGCGAAAAATATGCGAAGAAAGCTAGGATGGAACGCGCTAAAGCCATTGAAAAAGCTAAGAAGCTTATAAAAACACCTTCAAACTATAATCGCTCTACATCCTATGGGGCTGCTGGATATGTGAAGAACCTTAGTTTTGTAAAAGATACTGGCGAAATTGCTGATATAACTGCTTTAAGCCTTGATGAGGAGAAAATAAAAGCGCAAGAGGCTCTTGATGGCTACTACGTGCTCATCACAAGCGAATACAAGAAGAGTGCCAGTGAAGTGATTGAAATCTACAGAGGCCTTTGGAAGATAGAAGAATCCTTTAAGGTTACCAAAAGTGATCTTGAAACGAGACCTGTATATGTTTCAACACAAGACCACATCAAAGCACATTTCTTAACATGCTTCATAGCTTTGGTGCTTGCTAGGATTTTAGAGTTTAAAATGGATGGCAAACACACCATCACACGCATCATCGACAGTTTAAGCAAATGTACATGTACAAATGTAGATCAAAACTATTACTTGTTTGATTATTACGATGAAGTTTTAAAGGATATCGGAGACGTGACAAATGTTGATTTTTCAACGAAGATAAGAACACTTCAACAGATTAAAAAAAATATTTCAGAAACCAAAACGAGATAGATTTACGCTACAAAAAAACGCAAAAAAAGAAACCCTTGAATCCCACTGTTTGCAATGGGATCAAGGGTGTTTTTTTGTTGTTTTGCTGCAAAAGTCAAGTTGAAAGAAGGAGGACCTGAATTTTTAAACACAGTATTTTCTGTAACGGATAAAAAAACGGGTTGGTATACTTCTAAAGATGTATTCCTTCCATTAGAGGATAATGTAAAGGTAGAAAATGAAAAACTTATTATTACCAATGATTACTGCTCTATGAATGCAGATTTAAACGAAATGGTGTTGACTGCAAAAAATGAAGAGTGCTCCTTAAAAGTAACGGTGGAACCAAAGGGATATGTACTTTACAATGGGGGTTCAGGATATTTTCCTATTCTAATAATGAAGGAAAACCATCACTATTCTCTACCATATTTCACCATGAAAGGGGAATTGGTGAGAGACGGAAAAACGATACCTCTTGAAGGAAAGTGCTGGTTTGATCGTCAAATTGATAACCTATATTATAAACTTGATGAGAATGGACAGCCACTAAGTCCTGGAAAGTGGACTTGGCTTGGAATTTCTATTGAGGATGGACCAGCTATCAGTATATGGGATTATACAGACGACAATGGACAGAATAACTGTTTTGCCTCAATACTGAATCGTGATGGCAAGCAAGTTGTAGAAGCAATAGATTCGGTTATAGCAACAGCAACTGATGTATTTGTCAGTGATAAAACAGGACAGAATTATCCAACGCGATTTACTGTGAAGATTCCTGTAAGTAATATGACATTGGAAATTACACCAGCAACTGAAGCTCAAGAAATCATTTCTGCGAATCCTCAATTGAACAAATATGAAGGACAAAGCATCGTAAAGGGCATAATTGCAGGCAAAGAGGTAACTGGGACTTGTTGTGTTGAACTAGTCGGTAACTGGCAGAAATAGTGTTTATTCGATTTGAGAACTCAATATGTTTAAAAAAACTCTAAGCGCAGTGTTAAAAAGGAGAAATAATATGTTTGAAAAATTTAGGAATAAAATAAAAATTTCTTGTAAAACGGCTTTAATAATTACGATTATTCTAGCGGTATTAATCATCATAATCAGTCACATTGATTTATCGGTGACATTAACTTCAAAGCCAGATAATGCTGAAAGACCTAATCAACCGATGTTTATAGATCCAATCGCCGATATGAAACCGGGTAGTGGCTCTTGGTTTATTACAACGAACGTCACGGCTGGAGACCAAGAATTTGGGCTATTGACGCACCATATAGCATTGCCTTTTAATAATACCACTACTACTGTTGCCATTACAGATGTTACGAATAGCAAGTATTATGCTGATGAAAGAAAAGAAGGCAAAATCAAGGAAACCGATGAAGGTTTTGAGGTGAATAGCAAAAACTTGTTATGGACTTGGTCTGCTGATAAAAAGAGTATGTCTATCAAGGGACAATTGGAATCAGGAGAAGGCTCATTTGATTTAGTCCTAATCCAAAAAGGTCCTGTTTTAGCTTACAGTGGTACAGGAATTTGGCCACTCCTTGATAATGCAAGTCCAACTCTGGAATACGCTTTTCCTGTTATGGAAACAACAGGCACTGTAACGGTTAATGGTCAGACATACAATGTTACGGGCAACAGTTGGTATGATAGACAAGTATTATCACTTATGGAAAAGAAACTCGGGTCAGAGCCTGGAAATGCACATTGGACTTGGTTGTCAATATCGTTGTCTAATGGAGATGTCATTGCGGTTTGGGATGTCGTTGGTGACCGTGAGCGCTGTTGGGCCAATATTATGCAACCAGATGGCACTTTGACGATTGCAGATGTGGAACCTTTATCAGAAAACGCATTTGAACCTTGGGTGAGTGAAAAGAGTGGAATCACATGGCCCTCTAAATATACGTTAAAGATCCCTGGGGTTGAAACAGAACTCTTGGTAGAGGTGACAGCTCCTGGACAGGAAACTGTATTAGACTATAATAGAATGGAAGGGGTTATCCATGTGACGGGCACTTATAAAGGACAAGAAGTCACAGGTGTTGGTTATGCCGAGATAATTGGAGATCCACAATTAAATAAATAGGTGTCATAGTGAACAAATGCAAGTGGCAAAAAAATGATAATTGATTTTGTAGTTAGATTTGTTGGCTGCTTTAGGAAACTTTTTTAGAGCAGCTACAAAAACTCTACGAGCGAGTACAACTTGCTTATAGCAGATTTCCTTTTTTAATCAAGAACAAGAACAGTGGTTTTATTTACATGGATAAAGTATTCGTCTAACATAAAGTAATGTTTCTAAATCACACAAAAAAATAAGCCTCAAGTAGGCAAAAATTGTGATTTAGGAACATTATGCCTAGCGAAGCCGTGTCACCAATACCTTTGGGTATCCAATGATCGGCTCTTTGTTTTTTTAGAACACATTTAGAATAAACGCCTTATAAAAGGCAAAAATGAGATTGTGAACTCATGGAAAAATTGATACAATGACATAGATTCCTCCTCCCCATGAAAATACAATCATTTGAACAAGTAAGCAATATTCAGTTTCAGCTGAGTAACCATCAGGAGAAAGTAATACAGCATTTGTTGAAAGTAGCTTGGAAGGTTCTGGAGGACATTTGGGACACTTAGAAAAATCTACGTTCATAAATTTGCTTAAAAAATCAATTATGGAAAAAGCATTTAATGTCTGATTTTCACAAAGCCTGAAGGCAGTACGTGCATTAAAAATCGTCGTATGAATTCTATACCCGTAAGGGTCATTGTTTTGGGTTTATGGACATCACGATAATCTTTATATATGAAAGTGACCAACTGATCTGTAACCTTGAGAATGCGATGATTGGCAATAGCAATGCGATGTGTGTATTGACATAAATAACCCATACGCATGATGGTCTTGAAGTTTTATCTTTGCATCAGCTTTGAAGATTTGTCTGTAGTTGTAACCAAGACACCCATATATAAACGATTTTGACCCAACCGATGCAGAACTTCTTTTCAAAGGCGTTCAAAAAACTTGAAAATCAAATGACTGCAGTAAGAGAGCAATTTGGTCACGCAATTTAGCCTAAGAATCAGCAATTTCAAGTGGTATAAAGTAATTAACAGACACTAACTAAGCGTTGAAATTTGAATAGAGCTATTGGTAATGACTTTTATAAACAGCGTTTAGAAATTTAATAAGTTGTTTAAATACCATACAGTTGAGGTGGAGTATAATGGATAAAACGACAGAGTATATTTTGGAAGTTGCAAAGTGTGGCGGTATAACTAAAGCTGCGAATAATTTGTACATAACACCTTCTGCATTAAGTAAATTTGTTCTTGCTAAGGAAGAAGAATTAAAACTCAAGATATTTAGAAGAGAGGGCAAAAAATTTTTCTTAACATATGCTGGAGAGCGTTATGTTTCTTTGCTTAATGAAGCTCGGAAATTACAGCAAAAAATTGATTCAGAAATGGGACGAATTTCGGATATGTATATGGGACGATTGAGAATTGGCTTTCAAATGTCTCTGGCTGAAACCGTTATATCAAGTGTTATTACTGAATTTAAAAAGGAATTTCCAAATTTTCAGGTGATGCTTGAGGAAGAGAGTTCCATGAACTTGACTCAAATGCTGTTAAATAGGCAATTGGATCTTCTGATAACAACAAGTGATTCATCAATCGATAAATTTTTTTGCACCATTCTTGAAAAAGGTGAAATTGTTTTAGCAGTACATCCAGACAATTCATTATGTTTGAAAAGTGTTCGAAGAGAAGGCTTCAAATATCCGTGGATAGATCTTAAACATTGCTATGAAGAGAATTTTATTCAGTATTCGGAAGGTCAAGTGTTTCGAAATTATTTTGATCAATTATTTAAGAACGAGTTTTATGAGCCTACTACAAAGATCACTGTTAGGACAACTAAAACAGCGCTTTTATGTGTTGTAAATCAATTGGGCGTTGTAATAACCTCGGATTTACTGGTAAAACAAAATGGTTATAGTGATGGCGTTAGGTTGTTTAGTTTTGGTGAAAATCCTAGGCCCCACAATCTCATTATTGTAACAGATAATGATCTCGTACAAAATGAAGAAATTAAGCACTTTATAAAAGTTTGTAAGAATTATTTTTAATATCAACTTAAATGACATATATGATGAAAATGTTGCGATTTTTTCTATTGTAAAACTGTATTATAATGACCATATAGATATATGGTGCTATATACAGTTTTTTTAAGTTCATGCGCAGGGGCTTAATGAAGTAAATTGGGAGAGGAGTTATATAATGAATACACTTGTTATTTGTCTTATAATATGTACTTTGACAATTATTAGCTATGTGTGGGGGAAAGTGAGTATGGCAATGACATCGATGGTGAGTTTTGCTGCGTTTGTCATTACAGGTTGTCTTAGCCCCCAAGATGCACTTGCGAATTTTGGTAATTCTAATGGGGTTATGATTATGTCTATGTTCGTTGTAGCTGCAGGGTTGCAGAGAACTCAGTTTGTTAAGCATGTGGCTCATAGTGTAAACGCAATTTCTAAGGGCTCAATCACAAAAGTCATGTTCGGATATGTTACAATATCAATCTTGTTAAGTCAGTTCATTCAAAGTCCATTGATTGTATTTGGTATTATGGCACCTATGATGATGGCAACATGTAAAGATATGGGGATTAACACATCAAAAGTGATGTTTGCTTTAGGAATTTCTGCAATTGTTACTTGTTCAGCTCTACCATTAGGAAGTGGTGCGACAGTTGCAGCTGAGCTTAATGGATATTTAGAAGCTAATGCTTATACAGGCTTTGTTGTTCAATTAACAGATCCAATGCTTGTTAGATTTCCAGTAGTCATTGTGGCGGCAATTTACTGTATTTTCTTTGCCTATAAAGTTGCTCCAGACATTGAAGCTGAAGAAAAAGATATAAAAGAAAATAGACAAAAGGTAGAGTTACCTCCTCTTGGACCATTTCAAGAGAGAGCAGGGTATATTATTTTCATTCTCACAACGCTGGCACTTATATTCCAAAAGTCAATACCAAGAGGTATCGTAATGCCGACGTGGTTAATTTGCTTCATTGGTGCGCTTGCAATGGTATTGTTTGGTGTCTTAAAGGGTAGAGAAGCGACTAATGCTATGAATATTCCTATGTACTTATTGTTTGTAGGTTCTATGACCATGGGAAGTGCCTTAGCACAAACGGGCGCTGGAACAGTTGTAGGAGACTATTTAGCTAATATGGCGAATACAATTGGAAACCCATATATCATTGGTGCAATATTCTTTATAATTCCGTTCTTATTAACTCAGGTAATGCAAAATAGAGCTGTAATGCTGATTTTTATTCCTATTGCGATTCAGGCGTGTAAGAGTATGGGGGCTAATCCAATTGGAATAATCATCTTAGTTCAGGCAGCAACCTTAACGGCATTTATGACGCCAATGGCAACTGCTGCGGTACCTATGTACATGGCTGCAGGAAACTTTACGCTTAAAGATGTTCTTAAGCAATCAATAATACCGGCACTCGTATTTAGTGTTGTCTCAATAGTATGGACAATGACGATTATACCATTATATTAGAGAGCAGGGAGATTCAGAGATTGCATGCTGTGAATCTCCTTTTTTGGAGAGAAAATGAGAAATAATTTGATTGTGAATAAAAAGAGAAAAGGCATAACCTTACTGGATAATATTGTATACTCAACTATTTTAGATTCGGACGGAAATCCACAAGAACTTTGCTTATCTTTGATGATGCAACATGGAAATGTGGAATCTAGGATGGCAAATGGTCTTAATCCTCATGAGATTGCTGATGAAGAGAAGAAACCAGTCATTTTATGGTTGCCTGGTGGCGGTTATAGAGGAAGCGATAAAAATTTAACAGTTCCTGAAATGACTTATCTTTCAGATCATGGATTTTGCGTTGCATTTGTGTATTACCGTGGGAGTTCACAAGGCGTTTTCCCCGCGCAGATCATAGATGTTCAATCTGCGATTAGATTTTTAAGAGTAAATGCAGATAAGTTTGGTCTTCTGACAGATAAAATTGGAATCATGGGACGCTCTGCTGGTGGACATTTGGCTGCACTTGCAGGAATGAACATTGAATATGGAGAGATAACTGAAAATAAAGGTGTATCATCCTACGTACAAGCTGCTTGTGATTGGTTTGGTCCTGTGGATATGCCGGCAATGTTTGACAAAGAAATTAAGGCAATCGAAGAGAACCCAAATTATAGATGGAAAAATTTAAGTGAAACACATCCAGGAGCTTTAATTGGTGGAGATATGGTTGATGTAAAAGAACGCTCAATTAGCGCAAGTCCACCTTATTTAATTAACAAAGAAACTTGCCCAATGCTTATAATGCATGGAACGGTTGATAGACATGTTCCGTGTGAAGTGAGTAGCGCTTTTTATGATAAACTTGTTGAGTTCGGACTTGAAGATCAAACCGAATATTATGAGATAGAAGGCGCAAATCATGGCAGTGATGAGTTCTTCCAAAGTGAAGTACAAGACATTGTCGTTGATTTTTTCAAAAGATATCTAATGTGTTAATCAAGGGAGAGATTAAATGAAAATAACAAATATTGAAATTATCCCAGCAGGACGCTACCTGTTCGTTAAAGTTCATACAGATCAAGGTATTCATGGTGTTGGAGAGGCTGGCGCTTGGGGATTTTTGGATGCAACTGTGGGTGCTTTGAAGAAAATGGAAGATTACTTAATCGGGAAAGATCCTTTTCAAATTGAGCATCATTGGAATTACTTATACAGAAGCATGTATTTTAGAGGTTCAGTCATTATGAGCGCTATAGCTGCGGTTGATATTGCTTTATGGGATATTAAAGGTAAGGCTCTAGGCGTCCCAGTGTATGATCTTTTAGGAGGTAAATGCAGAGATAAGGTAAGGAGCTATGAAGCTGTATTTGAATTTACTGCAGAAGCTATGGCGAAAAGATGTATTGAGCTAAAGGAAAAAGGATTTACAGCAGCGAGATTGATGATAACTTCGGACATATCTAAACCGATTGTAGATAGAGAAATGGATATATTTGTAAACAAAGTAGAATCCTATATCAATAAAGTAAAAGCATGTAGAGAGGCAGTTGGTGATAAATTTGACCTTGTTTTAGAGTGTCATAGAAGTATGAACCCAAATGAAGCTATAACTTTTGCCAGAGGCGTAGAAAAGTATCATCCTTTGTTTTTGGAAGATCCAATACCACCAGATAATATGGATGTAATGTATGAAGTTGCTTCTAAAACAGTTATTCCTGTGGCAACAGGAGAGCGGTTTATAAATATACAAGAGTTTGAAATGTTGTTACAAAGAAAAGCGGCTAGATACGTTCGTCCAGATGTTTGTGCACTTGGTGGATTGACACCGAGTAAAAAAGTGGCTGCAATCGCTGAAGCAAACTATGTGACGATCGTTCCTCATAATCCGTTAGGGCCAGTTTCCACTGCGGCGTGTATGCAATTGTCGGCGGCAGTTCCAAATTTCACAATACTGGAGTTCCCTTCTTTCTATAACGGAGGTAAGGAATCGGAGATGATTAAAGAGGCTTTCATAGTCGAAGAGGGATACATTTTAATCCCTGATAGACCCGGTATTGGTATCGAATTGGCGGATGATATACAAGAGAAGTTTCCACCAAGACAACGCAGTATTTCAGCATTAATTTCATATGATGGTGCTGTTTATGATGTCTAAAGACAAGTTGATCATGGAGATTGAAATTGAAACATTAGAGAGATCCATGTTGGAGACAAAGGTGGGTACAATAGTGATGATTCCCTTTAAAGGAAGCGTAAAAAGCGACTTGTTTTCAGGTGAAATTCTTCCGGGAGCAGTAGATACTCAATTGATTGATGCCAATAACATTAAGCACATGTCGGCAAGATATATGATTGATGGAAAAGATGCATCCGGTATGGACTGTAAGTTATACATTGAGAACACAGGCTATTTTCACATTGATTTCCCTAGACCGTTTCATACGATTCCAAAATTCTATACGGATAGTGAGTTGCTTTCAAAATATTTGCATACCAATCAGTTTAGAGGAGAGGGTCATCGAGATCATGAGGGTTTAAAGATAAAGATCTATGAAATTTTATAAAATTGTTATAAAATAGAGAACTCCAAATCCTAAGCCTAGTTTAAGATTTGGAGCTTTTTAAATAAGAACAGTATTTTTAATAAATCATCATTATTTAGTGTTGAAAAGCTTCAACGAAGAACTTGTTACATTTTCATTTTGGATTCTTATGCTTACAGTTACTGAAATCAAGAATTTTTTTATTGCTGTAACGGTTCAGTAGTCTTATATAGGTGGCTTTTTTTGAGTTCGCAATTCTTGCGACAACGGGGGATTTGTTAGGTTTTAGAGTTATAAATAAATATTGGAAATTACCACATGGATTTATATTTAAAACGGCAATTTGTAGTATTCTTGGAATGATGATCACTTTAGTATTCATCATGTGCATAGAAATTTTCCTTGTAAGATTTGAAATATCAATTTAAAATGGGTATAAAAAGCGAGGTGCTTATGCAAGGTTTTTTCCGATATGAGAATAAAAAAAGGTCGTTGAGTATTGAACAATACATCTATTATATTTCAGCTTATAGATATAACTGGCATAATGATATTGAATTGTTACTTGTTTTAAACGGTGAAATTGAAGTGAATAAAGACGGCGATAGTCATATTCTTAATCGTGGAGACCTCATTTTAATTAATTCAAACAGAGGGCATGCAACAATGGCGCTTAAACCGGATTCTATTGCAATGGTCCTCCATTTTGATCCAGTTTATTTTTCTAACTGGATTAAAAATTATCAAAATTATGAGTTCAATTGTATTTCCAATGCACAAAATCGAGAGCAAAAAAACTATCGTGAAATACGACGCAAGATGTTGATTATGAGTACTTACACTGGTAGAGAATCCGAAACGGATCGACTAATTTATGAATCGATGTTTCAGAGTTTAATAGGAGAACTATTTATAGGCTTTCCACCTAAAAAAATGTCCATTAGTGAGTACTCAAAAACAAATAGGCATGAGAATGTTATGAAAATTGTGGAGTATTTAAATAAGCATTTTAGAGATAAAATCTCACTTGAGGATCTTGTAAACTTTACTGGTTATAATAAAAGCTATATCTCTCAATTGATGAAACAGACGCTTGGGATAAACTATTATGAGTATCTTACAAGAGTGAGAATGCGGGAAGCTGTTTATGCTCTAACGAACACAGAAGACAAAATATCCGATATTGCTTATGCCCATGGGTTTTCTGATATAAAAGCCTTTAATATTTCTTTTAAAGAGCGCTTCGGTAAAACACCCTCTGAATACAGACGTAAACTGCTTTATCATCCCAAAGTAAATGATAATAGTAATGCAGCATATGTAGAAAATGAGATCTGTGAAAACTTGGTGAGAGAAGCTCTTGATAAACTTGACGAAACAAATTGTGGGACTATTAGCGTGGAATATTCTGAAGATCAATCACATGATTTTAAAGACAATTTGAATGAGGTAACTCAAGACTTAAGAAGAATCATGTCTAAAATCAATAAAATTTCAAATAAAATTTAATTTTCAAATAAATGACTATCCAATATTTTAGGTAATAATTAAATCGGATTGTTAATACAGATTATAGTATCTAGATTTTACAATGCCCATAGCTTCGTAAAAATGGGTATTTTTTTTTATGTTTTATTTCAGATACAATTTTTGATTCAATCTGAAATGTTGCGAAGTGTTAATAAACAGTTGTAAAAAAGGATAGTTTATTTTTGAGTTTAGATATAGTATTCGGTTAAGACGTCTAAAAAATATGCGGAGGTTAATTATATGAGTCCACAGATTATCACTTTGATTTTCTTGGTTTTTGCTGTTGTCATGTTTGCTTGGGAAAAAATACCTTTATCGATTACAGCGATGATTGTAGCAATCGGATTATCACTTACAAATGTTTTAACGCCAGCAGAGGCTTTTTCGGGCTTTGTTAATAGTAATGTGCTCTTGTTTATGGGCATGTTCATTGTTGGTGCAGCTTTCTTTGATACTGGTATGGCGCAGCGAGTGGGTGGAATTGTAACAAAGTTTGCAAAGACTGAGAGACAATTAATAGTTGCGGTTATGCTCATTACGGGTTTCATGTCAGGTGTATTATCTAATACGGGAACTGCAGCGGTGTTGATTCCAGTTTTGATCGGGATCTCAGCCAAATCGGGATTCGCACGTTCTAAGTTGATGATTCCACTGGTTCTAGCAGCAGCGATGGGGGGTAATTTGAGTCTTATAGGTGCTCCGGGGAATATGATCGCTCAGTCAGCGCTTCAGGAAATTGGAATGAGTTTTGGATTCTTTGAATATGCAAAAGTAGGCTTGCCAATCTTATTAGTTGGAATCGGTTATATGGCTTTCTTTGGTTATAAACTATTACCCAACCATTCAGACCAAGAGTTAGATCAAGATTCTGTATTTGCGAAGCATGAGGATTATTCTGATGTACCAAAGTGGAAGCAATATTTTTCATTAATCGTTCTGGTATTAACAGTTGTTGCAATGATTTTTGAAAGTAAAATTGGAATTAAGCTTTATATTTCAGCTTGGATAGGCGCTTTGGTCCTTGTCGTTTCAGGTGTCTTAACTGAAAAGAAAGCCATGAAGTCTATCGATATGCATACAATTTTACTTTTCTCGGGTTCACTGGCACTGGCGAAAGCCCTAGAAAAGTCAGGTGCAGGTGAATTGTTAGCGGGTAAAATAATTGCTGCATTAGGAAGTCATCCATCCCCATTCATACTTCTTTTTGTTGTGTTACTCTTATCAGCAGTTATGACAAATTTTATGTCCAATACAGCAACGACTGCTCTTCTAGTACCTATTAGTCTTTCCATTGCTAATGCACTTGGAGCAGACCCACGAGCAGTATTAATGGCAACAGTTATTGGTGGTTCTATGGCATATGCAACACCAATAGGGATGCCTGCAAATACCATGGTTTATGGGATTGGAGGGTATACATTTAGAGATTATCTGAAAGCAGGAGCACCATTAATCGTTGTTTCGCTAATCGTGTCTATGATTTTACTTCCAATATTATTCCCATTCTATCCAAATTAGATTAGCAAGGAGTTAATATGCATAAAGAAAATGAAATATCAAAATTGACTGAAATCATGTCAAAATTTATTGGGTTAGTAAGTTATCGCTTGCCTGATGATGTTGAATCCAAACTAAAAGAATTACGTGAAGAGGAAATTGGGGAAATGGCTAAAATTATCTATAAAACTATGGATGAAAACCAGAAACTCGCTTATGAAATGAAACGTCCTTCCTGTCAAGACACAGGAGTGCTTCAATTCTTTATTAAATGTGGCGAGCATTTTCCATTGATGGGACAACTCAATACTATTCTTAGAGAAGCGACTTATAAGTCAACGATGGAAACGCCTCTGAGACATAATTCAGTTGAAACTTTTGACGAATATAACACAAAGAAAAATATAGGGACAGGAACACCAAGTATATTTTGGGAAATTGAACCTGACAGCGATGGCGTTGAAATTTATACCTATATGGCAGGAGGCGGTTGTTCTCTTCCGGGGGTTGCTACTGTTTTAATGCCGGGTGAAGGATATGAAGCAATCGTAAAATTTGTATTAGATCGAATGACTAGCTATGGCCTTAATGCATGCCCACCATTACTTGTTGGTGTTGGCGTTGGCACATCGGTTGAAACAGCAGCAATGAATTCGAAACTGGCGCTTATGAGACAAGTAGACAGTAAGAATGAAAACGCAAATGCTGCGAAATTAGAGCAATTACTAGAAGATGGTATTAATGCCATCGGCCTTGGCCCACAAGGACTTAAAGGATTAAAATCAGTTATGGGTGTAAATGTAGTAAATACTGCAAGACATCCATCCACCATAGGCGTTGCTGTTAACACTGGCTGTTGGTCACATAGAAGAGGACTAATCATTTTTGATAAAGACCTTAACTATAATATGCCAATGCATAAGGGGGAAGTACTATGAAAAAAATCCTAACAACACCTATAAAAGATGATGACTTAAAAGATATAAAAATTGGCGACATTATTTATCTGACTGGTACTATTGTAACCTGCAGAGACGTAGCACATCGAAGATTAATTGAAGAAAAAATGGAATTGCCAGTGGACTTAAGAGGGCTCGCCATTTTTCATGCAGGGCCAATCGTTAAAGATCATGGTAATAATGAGTATGAAATGATCTCTATAGGTCCAACGACAAGTATGCGAATGGAGAAGTTTGAAAAGGAATTTATTGAAGAAACAGGAGTCAAACTTATCGTTGGTAAAGGCGGTATGGGTAAAAACACAGAAGAGGGTTGCAAAACCCATAAAGTATTACATTTGGTTTATCCTGCTGGAAATGCTGTTTATGCCGCGAATAAGGTTGAATCTATTGAATCAGTTCACTGGACAGATCTTGGTATGCCAGAATCTCTTTGGGTATGCAAAGTAAAAGAGTTTGGACCTTTAATAGTTTCAATTGATTCTGAGGGAAACAATATCTTCGAGCAATATAAGGTAGAGTTTAATCAGATTAAAGAAGAGCAGTATGAGAAAATAATCCCAGAAGTAAGGTTTATTAAATAAGTATCTAATCCAAATATTAACAAAACACCTCCTTTTTGAGTGTAAAAGGGAGGTGTTTTGTTAACGGTAAATATGCGCTTCTCTTTCGATATAAAGACTCTTAGTGCATCAATAGTTCCAATGTAACCCTTTTTTGTATATTAGATGTAATTTCTTTATAAGTCAAACCTTCTGCACGTAGGGGGATCACTTTATCTCGGTAGGGCATCAGTTTACCATTCAGACTCTTTCCATAATGACCATTAACAAACACTACTCACACTGTACCCGTCGACTCAGATCACATAGATAATTATAACGTTTTTTTACCTGCTTCTGAGGTTAAAGGGATCTCGATTCAACCATTGATAATTCGCTTCATATACTTGGAGATTGCCTTAACCAAATGAAATCTGTCACTTATTTGAATCGCATCGGGATGAGATTCATTAATAGCTGAACGATAACTCGTTGAACCATCACGGGATACTAGTTCAATATTGGAAAATGTAGACAACCATAATTTTACTATTCTAAATTTAGCATCACTTTGTCCAACAAATTTTTCAGAATTTCTCTCTCAATATCTGTAAATTCTTTAGTCAATCTATTTTCGCTTTCTATGGCTATGCCGTGTACTTTACTATATAAAGCCTTGCCCTTATCGGTTGGATATATTCTATACTGTCTTTTATCTTCAATTGAAGTAAGCCGGGTAATGTACCCTTCTCTCTCAAACTGTTTAACAGTTCTCGCCACAGAGCCTTTATCAATTTTTAATTTATCAGAAATATCCTCTTGTGAAACACCTGGATTTTCACAGATAACTAAAATGTGAGTGTACTGGCTTCCAGTAATACCATCCATTTTTAAATGACGATCCAAGTAAATGGTAGAATGCCTATGAAGAATTGAAAATCGATTCATAAAATCATGCATATAAACACTTCCTACTAAAAATAACATTGCTTAGACAACTAAATATTATAATAAATAGAGCGATGTGTCAATTTATTTTTGAGTTTTAACTTGACTATTAGCGAAATATCGTGTAAAACAATAGATGCCAAGAAAAAATAGTTGGCTATTTATTTTAGAATATAGTTGCTTAAGCAACTATGTGGATGATGGGAGGATATTATGACAGAAGAACACGAGTTATCACAGGAGAATGCATTTGCAACAGCACCGATCGGAAGTTTGATTGCAAAATTTGCGATTCCCTGTGTAATCTCGCTTGTTGTGAATGGTCTATATAACATTGTAGATCAAATTTTTATTGGTAATGGCGTTGGTTATTTAGGCAATAGTGCCACGAACGTAGTATTTCCACTTACTATACTATGTGCGGCACTTGGCGTACTATTCGGTGACGGAGCGGCAACATATGCTAGCTTAAAATCAGGACAAGGCAATATTGAAAATGCAAAAAAAGGAGTTAGCAGTGGAATTCTTATGTCTGTTATTACTGCTGTGGTGTTGTTTGCAGTAGCAGTCATATTTTTGAAACCAATTGTGTATCTTTTTGGATGTACGGAATCAGTGGAACCTTATGCACTTGGCTATGGTAGGATTGTAACGATAGGATTTCCGTTTGTGCTTATTGGCACGACGTTGAACTCAATTATTCGTGCAGATGGAAGCCCAAAACATGCTATGATCGCTCTTCTATCGGGTGCAATATTTAATACAATTATGGACCCTATCGCTATATTTGTTTTTCATTGGGGAGTAGAGGGCGCTGCACTGGCTACGATTACTGGACAGTTTATATCATTAATTATTTATTTGTCCTACTTAAATAAATGGAAAACATTTAAGCTCGTAAAAAAAGATTTTAGACTAAGCTTTCAGCATTGCAAGGCTATTTTGCCACTCGGAATTTCCAGTTTTATCAACCAAATGGCCATTGTTATCATGACAGTCATGATAAATAATGCTCTAACAACATATGGCGCTGAATCTGCTTATGGAGCAGATATTCCTTTAGCAGCTATGGGCATTACATTAAAAGTTAATCAAATATTTTTATTTGTTGTCGTGGGCATTGCAGCAGGTGCACAACCGATTATTGGCTTTAATCTAGGTGCAAAACATATTGGACGCGTTATGAAGGCTTTCAAAATATGTGTTATTAGTGCATTTATATCAGCAATGGTAGCGTTTGTTGCTTTTGAATTTTTCCCAATGCCTATTGTATCTCTTTTTGGAGCTGAAAGCGATTTGTACAATGACTTTGCTGTGAAAAGTTTTCGTATATTTCTTTTGTTTTGCATTTTTAACGGTTTTCAAACTGTTGCCAGTATCTTCCTTCAGGCTATTGAGCGACCTGTCCCAGCAATGATACTGTCTCTGTCTAGACAGATTGTATTTTTTATTCCTGCGGTATTGATTCTTCCTAAATTTTGGGGAATTGAGGGTGTCTTATGGGCAGGGCCAGTGGCGGATGGGCTAGCATTCATATTGGCACTTACTGTTATACTTTTTGAAATCAAAAAATTGAAAACTTTAGGACATGAACACAGTACTGATGACATTAAAATTAGAGAACAGTTAGTGGAGGAGCTAGGTATCTAATAAGATAAAGAGCTTATTCAGAAAGCAACTATACGTGGCTAAAATATTACTCTAAACCAACTCTAAAAAATGTACTAAAAAAAGAATGATTTATAAACGATTTGCCCGCATTATTTTACTATTGCGGGCAAGTTTTTTAGAGATTGTTTAAAAATATTTTGACAAGAATAGACACTACCACTTCTGAGGACCACTTTGATTAAGTCTCCATTTAAACCATTGTATAGTTTGTTTTTGTAGCGGTACTTAAACTTTAACACCTCTTTGGGGCTTTTTTTATTTTTTGTGACTGCACCAATTAGGTGCAGACCGACGAGATTTATATCTCAGCAATATGAACAATACTCTTTAACTTCTGCTCAAATTACTTTATAATTAAGAGTGGTTATGGTGTGATTTAACATAAAATAAAATATAGAACTTTTAAAGAATGGAGCAACAGGCTTGTCCTCAGAAATGAGTGGCACTTACCAAACGGCTTGTATGGTTAGGGCGCAACTTTTGGAGAAGTACCCTGATGCAAAGATTGAGCTTATTGACTCTAGAACCAATTGCATGCAGTTGGGGTTTTGTGTGCTTTATGGTGCTGAGTTGGCGGCTCAAGGCATACCTGTGGCAAGTATTGCTCAGACCATGCGTGATTATGTAAATCAAAGTCGATTTATTTTTTTACCTGAGACGTTGGATTACTTGAAAATGGGGGGCCGTATTGGTGGCGCTCAAGCGATAATGGGTAATATTTTTCAGATTCTGCCCATCCTCACTGTAAAAGAGGGCCGTAGTGAGGTACTTCAAAAGGTGCGAACAAAGAAGAAGGCAGTGGAGACGCTACTGAAAATTGCATTAGAGGATATAGCACAATATGGTCTTAAAAATGTTGTAGTGCATCACATTGAGGCTTATGAAGAAGGGCTTGCTTTGGCGAAGCGCCTTCAGGATGACCTTGGCGTTCAAGTGCTAGTGGTGGATATAGGGCCGGTTATTGGAACCCATGTGGGACCTGGTGCAATTGGAATCGCCTATGATTTAAAGCAACCTTTTATGTAAAACAACGTGGTTTTTTTATTATGAGCCTATGGACAATACAGCATTATAAAGCGTATGAAAAGTTGATTCAAACTGGTATTTTAAAGGCAAATGATTGGTATGAAATAATTGTTAATGAAGATCAAATGGGTTATGTCAATCAAGAGTTTTGCTTGATAAAGAGCCCTTATGTGAAGGGCTCTATTTCATCACAAAGTGTCAATATGCGAGAAAATGCCACTACGAGTAGCGATATTATAATATAAGGAAGATGGAGGGTATCGAGCACCAATGAAGGCAGTTGGGTGCAAAAACAATCTAATTTCAAGTTGTTGATAAATCAAATTAATCGAATTTCTGCTGAATAAAAGATAAAACCTTTGATTTTTGATTGAGTCTGTTGAGTGTCTGAATGGTCTTCAACTGCACGATGACAAAAGGCAAAATCAAAAGCCAATGCGTTAGACTAAATTTTGAAATGAAGCCAGTTTTGATAAAACCATAGTTGACAAAGAACAGACCCAGAACTACAAAGGCGACGCCAGGGCAAATCAGCGCGTAGCTTCCGATGTGGAACTGATCGCCATTTACGAATTTTTTGAAGTAATTGTTTCGCTTCATCACAGTATATCCCAGAAGACCAAAGATTACTTCAATTGAAAATAGGGTCAACAGAACGATAAATAAAAATATTGGATTTGGCGAACTTTCAAGAAAGTGATGGTAGGTGCCTGAAATTAATCGAATAAGTGTAATACCTATAAGTGTGGTGATTGGGATGGCAATCCATAGCGTTGGTGTCATTTCGTCATGAGCGCCGTGCTTAAAGATGGATTTGAAGCCCAAAAGCATTTTGATGTTCATCAGCAATATCGCGAGCACAAGGAAAAAGACAGATGTTACAAAAGCAAAGATGTTAGTCGCTTTTGTATGACTCATTGCAACTGAAGCGGCGAGCCCTACTGACACCATGATAAAAGCAAAAGGTGCAATCATTTGACCAAGGTTGTTGTTGCGTACAAAATCAAAATTTCCTTTTGCCAGCGTGTCTGAAAAAAAGTTCAGAAACAGCTTAAGTGCATAGATGCCCACCGCCAGAAAAGCGAGGATAGCAAAAGGGAAGAGGATTTCTATATAGTCCCAGAGATGTGGTACAAATACAGCGCCGAGAACAAAAATAACATTGATGCCCATTGCCAATGTCAGCGGCAGGGTCATAAGCGTGATTTCATCATTGGTGCCAAGCATATTGCGATAGCTGTCTGTTTTTAGGTAAGCAAAGTAGCGTTTGAGCTGAACAGCAAGCTGATAGAAATACATATATGAAAAATAGAGAATAACGCCTGAAACCAAAGCGACCATTACAGCCCTTAAGTCATGGGACGCAAGTTCACGGGAAAGGTCGGAAAATGTTGGGAGCGGGTTTTTATGCTCAATAAAAAACATGAGATACATAAAAAATGAAACGGCAAGTCCGCCGTTGCCAAGTGCTTTTAAAAACCATGTCGGTGAGAATGTTGTTTCCATTTCGAGTTGTGTTGATGTTTTTTTCATTTGTCCTCCTTAGTTTTGCCTATATTAAACTTTTTTGTTTTGCCAGTGCATAAAGACCTGTTTGATGCATTATATATACATTTGGAGACGCAGTTCCCAGTGGATGTGTGCCATAGTTGTAGCTGTAGAGGTCTTTGGCAGTTGCGTGATTTTGAATTGCGATGCCAAAAGCATTGATCATTTCTGCGACGGCTTTATCACCCGAAAGTTGGACACCGAGAAGCTTTAGGGTGGCTTTATCAAAAAAGAATGTGCCATTTGTCATGACCATGCCTGGCAGTGTTCCAGGATGCATGTTTGGTGCATTTAGTCTGACTTCGAGTATTTGGAATCCAGTTTGTTCGCACTGGTGTTTGGTCATGCCAGCAGCCGCGTAGTAGACGTTGTTGATAGATGTTGAAAAGAGATTCATAATGCCTTGCACAGGCGCAGACTCTTCCTGTTTCAGCAGGTTGATTGCTGCATTTCGGCCTTCTTTTGCCGCAATGGAAGCCAGTCGTACATTGCTTGCTTTACCCGTGAAAATATCTGATTTTGAGGCGCAATCTCCAATTGCAAAGATGTTTTCGTTTGAGGTTTGTTGGAATACATTGACCTTAATGGATTTTTTTTCGTCCAGCTCGAGTTCCATTTTTTCTGCCAGAGAGACATTAGGGTAAGCACCTATTGCAACGAAAACTAAATCCACATCCAGCATATTGCCGTTGTTCAGCTGAACTTTTTGTATGCGCTCTTCGCCTTTTCAACTTCAGTTTTCATTGAGACAACTCTGTCTAAGTCTTTTTCGATGACATGGATCCCTTTTAGATCTTTTCCGGGAAGAGGCGGAAACATTGGCAATGAACCTGTTGCCATCACTAGGCGATCGTACGGATATGTTTTGCCGGTACCTGTATAGACATTTCTATTTTCAGTATCCACACGGACGACATCATCGATCACAAGGTTAACGCCCTGATCAATTAAATTCTTGTCGCTTGAAATATTCTGACGAGGATCTTTAAGCGTACCAAATGCATATGGAATGCCACATGGCACAGGTCCCTTGGCGTTACTTCGAATGACGGTATACTCAATATCATGATTCAATGCTAATGACGCATTTAAAAAACCTTTGGCTGCAACGCCACCACCTATGACAACTATTTTTTTCATATAAGCCTCCTAATATTGTAATGATCAGGCATCACACTAATGTTCACCCCTTGCAGGAGGGGTCAGACATCATTTTACACCTTGTTGAGAATGATTGTCAATAAAAATATTGGCATATGTCCAAAACTAAATAGACATCTCCCCAAGAAGCATGAAATGTATTCTCATAAAACGAATATCCTTTCTTTGTGCCTGACACCGAGACCCTTAAAAACCATGTTTTTCCATTTTTCGTTTTAATGAGAATCTGGTGATGCCGAGTATTTCGGCGGTTTTAGTTTGGTTCCATGAATTTTTATCTAATGCTTTTGTGATCAAATGCTTTTCGACTTGATCAAGCTCTTGGTTTAAATTGCCTATTTCTTTTTCGGCATATTGATCTGAAATATCAGTAGATATAGTTGCCACTTTATCGGTATAAAATTGAATTTCAGGTGGCAAGTATGAGGCTTCTATTACATCTGTATCAGCCAATATGACCAAGCGTTCTATGACATTTCGCAGTTCTCGAATATTACCTGGCCATGGGTATTTTAAGAGCTGTTCCTTGACCTTAATACTGAGGCCTGAAATATCCTTCTGAGCATTTTGACAGAACTTTTTCAAATAAAAATCTGCCAAAAGAAGAATGTCATCTCCACGCTTGCGAAGGGGCGGTAAGGTAATCGGAAAAATATTGATTCTGTAGTAGAGATCTTCTCGGAATTCGCCTTTCTTAACAGCCTCTTCTAAATTTTTATGAGTGGCAGCTACAATACGTATATCAACTTCAATATCTTCAAGACCTCCAACGCGCCTAAAGCGTCTTTCCTCTAAAAATCTGAGCAATTTGGATTGTGTTTCAAGAGGGAGTTCGCCAAACTCGTCCAGAAAAACCACACCTCCATCTGCAATTTCAAAGAGTCCTTTCTTCTTGCTGGTTGCACCTGTAAAGGCATTTTTCTCAAATCCAAAGAGTTCACTTTCGACTAAAGCCTTGGGAATTGCGCTACAATTAATGCGCAACAAGAGTTCATCTTTGCGTATGCTGTTCTTATGGATGGCTTCTGCTACCAATTCTTTGCCTGTTCCAGTTTCACCTCTTATCAGCACGGTTACGTTATCAACATGGGCTACTTTTTCAATTTTTTTATAGACTTCCCTCATAACTGGGCTGGAGCCAATCATGTTTTTCATATACAGTTCAGAGTGCTTCTCTAAGACAAGGAGTCGAGTTGTTAGTTTGATGCATTCAAAGGCACGATGAATGATGAGTTTGATATGATCTAAGTCAAAGGGTTTATTAATATAGTCAAATGCGCCAAGTTTAATAGCACTAACGGCGCTTTCAATGTCACTAAAAGCTGTCATAACAATGATTTCTGCATCACTGTCAATGGCTTTGAGTTCAGGTATTAAGTCGATACCGTTGTCTTTACCAAGACGCATATCTGTTAAGACGATATGGGGGCGAAAGACTTCCATCAAATGTAGACCTTCTGCTTTACTGTCAGCTGCAGAAACTTCATATCCAGCATCTCTCAAACCAGCACTTAATGATTTGCGTATAAGGGATTCATCGTCAATGATTAAAAGTTTAATTTTCATAGGTTGCTCCTTCATAGTGAGGCAGATAAATATGAACAGTAGTCCCCACTTGATATTTGCTTTCAATTTCCATTTTGCCGTCGTTTTGAATGAGCAAGCTATTAACAACCGATAATCCCAAGCCAATGCCCTTGGGATTAGTGGTGAAAAATGGATCAAAAATGCGTTCGAGATTTTCAGGTGGGATACCATGGCCGGTATCCATAAAGCTGAGCTTGATCCAAGACTGACCATGGCGGTCTAATAATCGGATCTGGACAGTAAGATTGCCGTGTTCACTAAGAGCATTTACTGCATTTTTAATTATATTAATAAAGACTTGTTCAATTTGGTCTTTATCAATGATACCAATGGGATCTTGATCCAACTCTATAATGGACAGATTAACCTGTTTTTTACGAAGTTCATCGTCTAATATATCTAAAGATTTTTTTAAAAGTGCCTGAACTTTGACTGGTTCTTTAAAGGCATGCTTTGGTTTTGAAAAGTCTAGGAGTTCAGAGACTAAGTTGTTAATTCGATTGATCTCATAAACCATATCATCCGTAAGTTCGATGCTGGTGGTATCCGCATCAGGTAATTGTGTTCTAATATACTGAATCCCTGTTTTTAAGCCAGTCAATGGATTGCGAATTTCATGGGCCATACCGGCTGCAAATTGGCCCACACTGGCGAGCCTATTGACCCTTATGATGTTGTTTTCGAGAATGCGACGTTTTGTAATGTCACTAAAACAGCAAATGATACCGATGAACTCGTTGTTCTTTCGGAGTAACAATGAGATACTCACATCCAAGTAGAACGCTTTGTTAGTGATTTCATCTAGGGTGATCGTCGTATTGAGCCCCTTTCTACTGTGTATGGCCTTGCCGATGTGCTGGTTCAATAGGTCCAGAATATGCGGATTGTGATTGTACTTATTTAGAATGTCCGTGCCAGCTCGGTTGATGGTAATATGTTGGCCCTGCGCGTCAGTTGTAAGGATTCCTACAGAAGCATTCTGAAGAATATCTTCGTTGTACCGTTTTATTTCAATGAGGTTCTCGGCACTGGCATTGAGTTGGTCAATCATGGCGTTGAAGGCATTGGCCAAAATGCCTATTTCATCACTTCGAGTGATGTCTATTTTTTGTTTTAAATTATCAAAATCAATGGTTTTACAAAATTCAGCAAAGGCTCTGATGGGTTTGGAGATATTATGTGCCGTAAATATAATGGCTTGCATGGAAAAAATTAGAAACATAATGGAAATAAGAAGAATATATTTTTGTATATCAATTAAGTTTTCTAATACGCTGCTTTTATCAACTACTGTGATCAGTTGCCATTGCCACTTCTCATAATAATCGTAAACCATGAGTAGGTCTTTCCCGTCATAGATACCGGATTTCTCGCTTGAGATAATAGGGTTTAAATCAGCCATCGTGAGGTTGGGCTGATTAAGAAGTAGATTACCACGTTCAAGAATGACAATATCACGTGTGTTAAAAGTACTGAAGAAGTCTAGCACTTTTTTTTGGGTGTCGTCTTCTGAATCAGTTTCTTCTTCCAAGGCATCAATAAAAGCGAGAGATTCTTGAATTGTCATTTCAAGGCTTCGTGTTTTTTCGTTCATGAGTAGGTAATGACCGTTCCAATAAGAAACACCTGCCAAGAAACAGATGGGGAGTATGGTAAAGAGCATGAATGGAATTAAAATGCGGTTCTCTATATCAAGCTTCATAGGCGTCTCCATTCATTGCATTGTTGATCGTGTTGTTATCTTGAGTCTTTAAACTGACAACAACGAAGAATACAAATGCTACAACAAAACCCGGAAATACAGGATGAATGGTTTGAAGGAGCGTATTTCCAATACTTAATGGATGCCATATGGTCATGGCTAATATACCTGAAATAATGGACCATAAGGCACCACGGGAGGTTGCTTTAGCCCAATATAAACCTCCGTAAAGAGGCATTAAAAATGTGACCGCAAAGATTCCCCAGATGTAACTGCCAAAGAGTAGCAAGCTCTCAGGTGGATTGATAGAAAGAAACAGCGACATAGTGGCAGATATGAAGATGATGATACGAGCGACATAAATAAAGTGATCGTTGGAAATATTAGGGTGCTTAAATTTGCTGTAAATGTCATGAGTGAAACTGCTTGCGATTAAGATTAACTGGGAGTTAGCAGTGGAAATAGCAGAGGCAATAACACTGATAAAGATAAGTCCACCAGCGGGACTATCTATAATATGTTTGATGATATGGGGGAGCACTTGATTGGCTGGGATGATGACTGATGAGCCTAAGGATAAGACACGGGACCCAATACCTAGTATCATAAGGAACAGATAGAGAGCTCCCATGATGATGACCGAGTAGCTGATCATATGAAGTGCTGTATTTTTGCTCTTAGCAGATAAAATACGGGTGAGGTATTGAGGATTTGCCGCTGTTCCAAGCCCCCATGCAAGCCCTAAAGTAAAGACTGTCATTGGTGGGAAAAGTGGATTAGAGGATAACTTTAAGAAGTTGCCGTTTGAAATTTCAGATGCCATTAAATGCATTGTTGTGATACTACCAATATCTCTTATGATGATAATGGCTGCTATGAGGAGTCCGAAAAGGACGATGGTGAAATTGAGAATATCCGTTTTGGAGACTGAAAAAAGGCCACCAAAGCTCGTGTAAACAATGAAGAGGTAGATCGAGAAAATAGCAATATTATAGTGGATATCCAAAAGCTCTGACACAATAAAACCAAAGCCTACAATTTGAATAATCATATAGAAAATATAACAAGCTACAATGATGAGTCCGCCTAAAATTTGAAGCGTATTGCTGTCATAGCGGACCTTGAAAAATTCTGGAATGGTCATAATATCATATTGACGGATGCGATTTGCGGCAAAAATAAGTATGGAAGCACCAAGAAACCATCCAATGACAGAATAGAGGATAGTGATATAGCCATATGTATATACATAGCCAGTAACACTTTGCATAGAGACAGCGCTGAACCAAGTTGCAGTAAAGGTGAAAATGCTGGTAAAGATGCCAAGACTGTTACCTGCAACGCAAAAGTCACGAATGGTGTTTGTTTTCTTAAAACCGTTTTTGCCCCAGAAGAGTAAAAATAGGGTGTAAAGGGTCAGAGATAGCATGTAAATTAGGATTTTATTCATTATTTCTAGCCTCCCGTTTTCTTAAAATGATCACAAGTACTGTTGGTAAGAGCATGGACAAGAAGTAGAGTCCGCCCCCAAAAAGAAAGGTTTTTACTGGAAGTCCGATAATGAATTGAGGATTATTCATATAAATCTCCTGTGTTAAAAAAATAACGTTTCCATAGATATGCCATTGAGATTATGATATCCATTCTAATTAGGATTGTCAAGGCAATCCATCTTCAAGATCAAATCTTACTAGATTTATCCGTAAAGTATTAAGATACATCCACTTTGTGCAAAATATTAACAATCATTTTTTTAGACAGTAGCCATGAGCGATAAAGTATCAAAAAGAGCAAAAATGCTCGCTTATAGCGCTCACTTAATAAGTTTGCCTTTTGAAAAGTTAGAGTAGGTAAAAACTAAAACCATTGTTAACACTTGTCTGTAGGGTATTTTGGTTGCGTTGGTATTGTATTTGCTTTATAAATAGACAAATCTGTAGATCGTTGCGAAATAAAAACCAAAGTTATCCACAAGCAAAATTGAAATATCTAAAAAAGTTCAAAAAAAAAGCGCAACAGAATAAAGACTTACTCAATTTCGCAGTAAGTTATTCTATGCAACCATAGTTTTTATAGACAAATGACCAATGTTTAATTTACTTTTATGAATGATAATGAAAGCAATCAATTGTGTGATGCCAGCTAAAAAGATGTTTGATTTCAGGGTTAAGGTTTTATTGACTTTGGAAATATTGATTTGCATAAAGGATTTAAGTTGTGCGATGGTTCTTTCACAAACCGTTCTTATTTTGTAAAGATTGATCCATTCATTACTATTTCGAGGCATAGCAGCATTGAATCTGAAATTATGGTGAACAGTGATGTTTTTAATTCTTCCATATGGTGAATTGGTACAAGGATTATCACAATCAAGAATAACGGATTTTACTGAATCAGACATTGTAAGAGATCTTTTAGGGCAAATAAACTGAATACGATCTGCTCTATTGGCTCCTTTAATCACCCCAGCATAGGTCATTGGTAACTCAGGATCGTTGGGACAAGTAGGGATACCGTCTTCATTAAACAGGGGTTGAGGCAGCGTAGAATTATTTCGAGGATTAAGGTTGATGATAGGTATGATGCCTTTTTTGTAAAGATACGCATAATTATCAACTGCATCAAAGCCTGAATCCCCAAGAAAGTAGTTGAATTTAGAATCTGGGTGTAAATCGAAAAACGTTTCAAGTGAAGGGATAAGAGATTTAGCATCATATTCATCTTTGATTTCTTGAGGCGTAAGGTTAAGCTGTAGCGTATTGTCGGCATTATAAAAATTAATATCTCGAATTAATCCAAACCCGTTGGTAGCGAGGATGACCTTTTGATAGTATCCGAAATGCCCATTAAGATAAGTCAGTTTAGCTTCAGGGTTAGAAGAACTTTGTTTTGGCATCTTTGATTGGGCATATTTTTCTACATCAAAGGTCTTGTCGTACTTATGAGATTTAGCGTAAGTTTTAACGGTTTTAAGAATAGATTGATAGAATTTAGGGTTATTTTCCTTAACGTATAACTCGAAACCAGTTGTATCGGTAATGAGTATTTTGGCGAGGCGATCATCTGCATCTATTGCAAAATCAGAGGTAAAATCAACAAGATGATGAAACATTTCGAGGATTTGGTCATAAAAGAGAGTCTTGAACCTAGAAAACTGAGAGGGATGAGGTGCTCTGGAAAAGCCTAGAAATTTTCTAAAATCACTTGAAATGTTGATGATAAAAATGAGAGTGGAAATGGTAGGTAGACCGAGCAAGTTGTAAAAGATAAATGCTTTGAGCATACCTTCAAGTGGAAAATCTCTGTTTTTTCCAACATTAGAGTAGTAAACACTGTAGAAAGATTTTGGAATAACATCATCTGTGTCAATAAACTGGTTAAAAAGAGAAAAAAGTTGATCTGATTTGTATGAAGTGAGTTCATCAAACTCAGCATCAAGATCAAACAGGGAAACCTGATTAGAAGCAGAAATTAGCATTATTACCTTCCTTTCTTTTGAGTATGAGTTATCAACAGGAACACACCTTATTTATACCCAAAATGGAGGGTAATATGCTATTTCTATAAATAAAAGCAAGTATTTTCAATGCTTACAGAGTTTCGCAAGAAACTATAAAATTTTAAGAAAAGGAGAGAAAGATGCATAAAATCAATTTAGAAATGCTTAAAATCGTTTCACTTATAGTAGTCGTATCTTTATTTTCATTCTTTTACACATCTCTATTTGGATTTTTATCAACGCCACAAATTGATTTTTTAAGATCAGATCGTACGAATGCTGCCATCATATTTTTGTTGAGCCTCTGGTTACTAATTCTGACCATAAAAAAATTGAAAAGCCGCAGAACTGATCCATTAGAGATAACAATCAAACGTGAAATTGTTGTCTTACTATTGACCCTATTAATGGCAATACTAACCATAATCACTTTCTATTTTGCATACAAAAAGCATAATCTTGTGTTGGCTTCATTTGGAATAACGATGGTATTGAGCGTTATAAATAGTTTTATTACGCATACATCATTAAGTGGAATAGGCGATACTTATATATTCCACAAGGGTAGACAAATACCAATTGAAGATATTGAGTCTTATGAAGTGGGTTCAATCTATGTTTACGTTACTGTCACTAAGACTTATTTTTTCCTAAATACTTTTGAAGTGTTGAGCCTGTCCATTAAAAGCAGTGATATAGACAAATTTGAGCAGATCATGAGTTCACATCACAAACAGCGCTTAGACAATAGCATGAACGCATAAATATAAAAAGTTCTAAGCTGAAACCTATTTTAATTAAACCCTAAATTGCCTTATACACAAAAGTCGGTGTTCCGTTGTGTACGTGGTACACAACGAAACACGTGGTACACAACGAAACACACAACGAAACACACAACGGAACAATCAACGGAACAATCACCTTCACCAAAGCATTATCAGAAATGAGGCCGCATAATATGGACATGCAAAAATTTTACTCTATCTGCTTACAGGGAAATGTACTTAAAGCCATTGAATATTTAAAACCCTTTGAAGAAAAAAACGAGGAAGCTTCTAGGTTAATAAAAGAATATGAGGCTCGTTTTTTGAAAGATCAGCAAAGCGATGAAATAAACTCAGAAGATCCGTGGATACAAGATGTAATAAGCTGCTATTTTAGGTATTTTCGTTCTGTGTTGGTTAATCATCCTGTAGAACAGGCTGAAGATCAATTAAATTTAAGTTTATCCGAACTGGTGACCCTCCCTAAGGATTCCAGTTTAGATGAAATTGAATTAGAACTTAATAAGATTTTTAAAGAAAAAGGTTATTCATATCTAGGGGGCGTGACGTCACCCTTTAGAGGTCCATATATTTGGAAAAAAACTTCAATAAAAACATTTACTGTTACACTTCCCGATGGTGAACAAGAAGTTGTGGTGTATTTTATTTCTGATTTTTTAATGCTAAGTTGGGCACATTTTGCCACAATGGGAAAAAGGCATACGGGGGGATGGGCCAAACCAGAAGGACTGTATTATGTCGATAACGGTAGGGAAAAGATAGATATAAATTCCATTGAGTTTCAGGTATGGTTTTTAAAGCATGAAGCACAACATTTAAGTGACTATATTAAGTTTCCAGATTTGAGTGGAAGTGATTTAGAATATAGGGCAAAATTAGTTGAACTCATTTATAATCCTCATGCCCATTGCTTAATAGAGAAATTTTTAAACCAATCCAAAGATGACAAGACTTTGCCACATTCTTATGCTGCTTATTTAACCTAAAAGCCGAGAAGTCTCCTTCCTCTTAGCCTTCCTTGCTCACGCAGTGAGAGTGTAGGTGGGAGATGAATCGGTGGTTTTTGCCTTTGAAATAGGCTAAAATATAATCAGTAGTAGTGTGTAAAAGGGTTTGGATATAAATGAAAATGGACAATAACAATCATTCGGTGTTCTTGCTGTATTATCATCTTGTGTTAGTAATTAAATATAGACGGAATGTATTTGATGATGCAACATCTGAAAGCGCTAAAGAAATATTCGAGTACATTGCAAAAAACTACAATATAACATTGTTAGAGTGGAATCATGACAGTGATCATATCCATATATTGTTCAAAGCGCACCCAAATAGTGAATTATCAAAGTTTATTAACGCTTATAAGAGTGCAAGTTCAAGGCTACTCAAAAAGGAATTTCAATCAATTCGCAAGAATCTCTGGAAGGAATATTTTGGGTCAAGAAGTTATTGTTTACTTACAACTGGTGGTGCACCCATTGAAGTCATTAAGAAATATATAGAAAGTCAAGGTGAAAAGCATTGAATAAAGCGTTCAAATTCAGAATATATCCAAATTCAGAACAGGAAGTGCTAATAGCTAAGACGTTCGGCTGTGTACGCTTCATATACAACAAGATGCTGAGTGATAAAATTGAGCATTACGAGAAAATGAAGCAAAAGCTAAACAATACTCCAGCACAATACAAAAAGGAATATGAATGGCTTAAGGAAGTAGATAGTCTTGCTCTTKCTAATGTACAAATAAATTTGCAAACAGCATATAATAACTTTTTTAGAAAGCCTAAAGTTGGATTTCCTAAATTCAAGTCAAAGCGAAATAATAAGAAAAGCTATACAACAAATTATGTGAACGGAAATATTAAGTTAGAAAATGGTTGTATTRTTTTACCCAAGCTTAAAGCTGTGAAAATCAAGCAACACAGATCTATTCCWAARGATTATAAACTTAAATCTGTAACTGTGAGCAAGACTCCAACTGGAAAATATTTTGCCAGTGTTTTGTTTGAATATGAACAAGAGATAAAAGCCGTTCAACCWAAAACATTGTTAGGKTTAGATTTTTCCATGAAAGAGCTTTTTGTGTCATCTGATGGMATATCAGCAGAGTACCCTAGATATTATAGAAAATCACTCGACAAGCTTAAGCGTGAACAAAGAAAGCTATCCTTGTGTCAAAAAGGAAGTAAAAATCGYAACAAGCAAAGGATAAAAGTAGCAAAAATTCATGAGAAAGTGACCAACCAACGTAAGGATTTTTTACACAAGCAGTCAAAGCAGATAACCAATGCTGTTGATGCTGTGTGTATTGAAGATTTGAACATGAAGGGGATGTCACAAGCGTTGAATTTTGGTAAAAGTGTTATGGATAATGGGTTTGGGATGTTCGTGTCTATGCTTGATTACAAGTTGATGGAACAAGGTAAACAACTGATTAAAATCGACAAGTGGTTTCCAAGTTCCAAAATGTGTAGCGAGTGTGGAAAAGTAAAAAATACCCTTTTGCTTTCAGAGCGCACATATCATTGCGAAGATTGCGGAATGACAATGGACAGGGATTACAATGCAAGTATAAATATCAAAAATGAAGGTATGCGCATATTATTAGCGTAAACGAACTTCTAGAACCGTGGGACGCACGGGGATAGCTCGCTTATGCTGTAGCCGTTAGGCTACTCGAACGAGAAGCCCCCACTTCTTAAGTGGTGGGAGTATGTCACCACTAAAATGAATGTTAAAAACTTAGAGACTATGGTGCTAAAGCTTATTGTGATCAAGGCACCAGCGCCCCAAAAATAGAAGCATGGATAAAAAGGCGCGTATGGCCCATTCAGTCAAAGTATGAATGGGCCATACGCTTAAGACAAAAATACCTTGGCTACACCAATGGGATTGCCTCTATTTCAAATGGATTTGCTCCTTTACTTTTATCATATGGTACATGAGATTATTGTAAGGGGTAGGGACGCCATGTGCTTTGCCAAGCTGTCTGATAACGCCCGCAAACATATCTACTTCTGTAAGTCTTCTGGCATCAATATCTTGAAGCATAGAGGTCTTTGACTCAGGAACCATTGTATTTAAAATTTCCAGCCAAGCGTTGAAATCTGAATCCGTGATTTCAACGCCTTTTTTAATGGCAATTTGTCTAACCTCTCCCATAATCAATCGCATGATCTCGTGACCATCCGAGGTATTTAAGAAATAGTAATTTGCGCCAAGGATTGCAGTAGGCTGGTTGCTACAGACATTGATCATGAATTTCCACCAAAGTTTTTTATACATATCTTTTGGGCATTCAAAAGGGAGCGCCGCTTTTGTGAAAATCTCGGCAATTGCCTCTATTCTCTGTGTCATTTCCCCCGATTTTTCGCCGAAAACAATTTTGCCCACAGAACCGTAAGTCACATTGAGTCCACTTCTTTGGGCGTCAATCCCAAGACACATGCTATAAATCATTTTATCCATACCGAAGACGGAACCGATGATTTCTTCAGAATCAATACCATTTAAGAGGGACATAATCACTGTCTGATTTCCAACATGATGCTTAACGGCATCTATGGCATCTGGTAAATCATTGTATTTTACTGCGACTATTACGAGGTCTGCAGGGGATACCTGCGCCATTTCACTACAATAATTAAACTGCTGAACGACGTCATTTACCTTGAGTTCGCTCGATTTATAGCGTTCTAGTCTGTTCTCATCCAGTACGATGCTGAGCTCAACTTCAGAACAGGCATTTAGAAGTGTTGCATAGGAAGCGCCGATTGCGCCCAGCCCGATTAATGTTATTTTCATATGATCTCCTTTACGCATTTCATGAGGTTTAATGGACCTTGTGTGTTTTTATCTATTTTAACATTTCTCACATATTCCTTCTACAGTTAGAGTTTCAAAATCCGGTTTTTCTCAAATCTAACCTTGACAAGCAGAAACAAGGGTGGTATCTTAATAAAGAACGGAGGTTCTTTATTGTGCAAATATTAAAAGATGAAATTCGGATATTGATCTTACAGGCAGCTGAAAAACTGTTTTGTGAGAATGGCTTTTTAAAGACGACAACACGTGGCATTGCTAAAGAAGCGGGCATCAGCGTCAGCAATTTATATTTGTATTATGAGAATAAAGAAATGCTGTTCAATGCCGTTTCGGAGCCAATCTTTCAACAACTGATTTCTGGACTTGTGGATTTTTTAAATCATCAGGATAAAACAGAGGCATTAAATCAAAACATTACTTTTGGATTAGGAAAAATGATTGTGGCGAACAGAGACCAGTTCCTACTCTTATTTGAAAAGAGCAAGGGCACAAAATATGAAAGCTTTCAGGATGAAATGATCACTCAATTACAGAGCCATATTCGGGCTCAGATGAATGAGAAGGTCAAAGACAAAGACTTAATATCCAGTGTCTTCGCAATGAATTTGATAAAGGGGATTGTACACATCGCCAAGGCACATAGAGATGAAACACATCTCATTCAGAATCTGCAGCATTTAACAGATTTTCACACAGAAGGTATCAGACAATTTTTATTGTAAGGCATGGTTAGAGTGTCAATTTATGTAGCTGCCACAGGCAGTTATTTTTTGAAGTTTAAAGGAACGATTGTTCCTTTAAAAAGGAGGAGCACATGAAATTAAAAGAAATTGTATTTAATGCAGAATCTAAAAAGTCAGCAGCGAATTATCAAAAAATGCTGAAATGGCTGGATAGTCCTAAACGTTATAAGTATAACAATCCATCAAATTTGGTTGAAAAAGCAGGTATTTTAAAAGGTCAAAAAGTGCTTGAAATTGGTTGTGGATCCGGCTTTTTTACAGCAGAAATTGCAAAGGTGACAGGCAATTTAGGGGAAGTTATTGCAACGGATATTCACCCTTTAGCGGTGAAAGAGACGGCTCAAAAAGTTGAGGCTCTCAAGATAGAGCATGTAACTGTAGCTTGTGAAGATGCACATAGCACTTCTTTTGCGGACGATTCATTTGATGTGATAGTCCTATACGGTGTGGTGCCATCTCCTGTGATTTCATTAAGGCAATTATCGGTGGAATTAAGTCGTATTCTGAAGCCGAATGGCATTTGTGCCATATGGACAGCTGTGCCTTTTTGGAGGCCAGTTGAGATGTTAAAACAAGGCAGATTCACTCAAATGAAACGTCAATATCCGGTATTTAAATTACAGAAAATAAATCATGAAGAAAGATAAAATACCTATAATGGATCGAATCAGATTGTAGTTTAAAGAACTGTGTTGCGATTTAACCTGTATTTAACAATAAGATCGTTTGATTTAACAATCGTTTGGTATAATATCAGTATAGATCTATGGTTATCGATATGACTGATAACGCTTTTAATATTTGTGAGGTGAACTTATGAGCATTCAGACGATTTTACTTGGTGCAGTTGTTTTAATTATAATAGGATTTATTGGCGTTTCAAATTATAAATCTGCAATGGAACGCGGTAGACAAATGTATTGTGATATAAGCTGTAAGGATGAAGAGCATTGTGATTTCTTAGAAAAAGACAAAGAAAAAGACAAAGAAAAAGACAAAGACAAAGAAAAAGACAAAGACAAAGAAAAAGACAAAGACGAATAAAACATTTAGAACTAAAAAAAGGCGAAAGCCTTTTTTTAGTTCCATAGTAAAAATGCAAAAAAAGACATTGACGAATGAGCAAAGAAGATTTAATATATAGATATACGGATATGCATATATACGTATATCTATATCTATATTGATAAGCATATTGGTGTAAACCTAAGTATAGAGTGACAAATTACAAAGCCGAGAAAGGAAATAAACATGAATCATCTAATAGAGTTTTTTAAATCAATTTCAGATGAGACACGACTCAGAATACTGGTGCTGTTGTCTCGAAAAGAGATGTGTGTATGTGAGCTTTGCGAGGTGCTCGAGGAATCTCAACCAAAGGTTTCCAGGCATCTTGCGCGATTACGTGACATGGGATATGTACGAGATGAAAGGCAAGGGCAGTGGGTCTTTTATTATACCAATTTTGCTGACTCTGTCCACGAAGAGATTATGAATACTATTTTAAATAAAATAGAAAATTATCCACAATTAATGATTGATGTGGATCGATTTAATCGAAAATCTGAAGACGGATCAATGTGCGCGAGAAGGTTAAGAGAGGAAGTCTGATGAATGGAAATAACAATTAGACTCTGCTTACACATATACTAAGATAAGGATGTGAAAATATTGACAAAATTAAGTTGTGATATTACTATTTTGGGCGGTGGACCAGCTGGATATGTGGCAGCTATTCGATCGGCTCAACTTGGTGCAAAAGTGGTATTGATTGAGGCAAAAGAATTGGGTGGTGTGTGCATGAATGTAGGGTGTATACCGACAAAAGCGCTTCTAAAAACATCTGAAACAGTTGCAGCTATTCACAAATCGAAAGAATTTGGAATCATCAGTGGTGTTGAGACTATAAATTGGAATGCCGCTGTGGATCGTAAAAATCGGATTGTTAAAAATTTAAATATGGGTCTAGAACAATTAATTTTGGCTAAAGGCATAACCCTTATTAAGGGAAAGGGCCGAATGACATCTAACCGAAAAATTTGTATTCAAACAGCAGAAGAACTGATAGAGGTTAGCTCTGAAAAAATAATCCTGACGACGGGTTCAGCGCCAATGTTGCCATCCATTAAAGGGATTGAAGCAGAAGGTGTTATCACAAGTAATGAAGCATTGAGTTTAGAGCATATCCCTAAAAGTATGGTCATAGTAGGTGCAGGTGTCATTGGATTAGAATTTGCTTCTATGATGCATTCACTTGGAAGCAAAATTACTGTAATTGAAATAAATGATCAAATATTACCAAGCGAAGATATCGAAATGGCATCAGAACTTTTAAAAATTATGAAACGCCAAGGGATAGCCTTTAAATTATCAGCAGAAGTCACAGAAATACAAACAACAGAATTGGGCTTAGAAATAAACTATAAAATGGGTGAAAAAAACAAAGTTCAAACCTGCGAGAAAGTTTTAATTGCTGTGGGTAGAAAATTGAATACAGATATGTTTGGAGATTTGCTTTTTAATACTGAAAAAGGTGCTATTGTTGTAAACGAAAGCATGGAAACCAATATTGAAGGTATATATGCGGCGGGTGATCTTACGGGGGGGCAGTTGCTCGCACATCTGGCCTTTATGGAAGGTAAAATCGCAGCGGAAAATGCATTAGGATATAAAAGTCGATTAAATTATGGTGCAGTGCCTTCATGTATATATACAAACCCTGAAATTGCTTCGGTTGGAATGACAGAAGATGAGGCAAAAGAAGCAGGGATCTCTGTGAAAGTCGGTCGATTTAATTTTAGAAACAACGGTCGAGCCTTGACACTAGGTGAACGTGAGGGTTTTGTAAAAGTAATAGCAAATCAAGAGAACATCATTATTGGAGGCCAGATTTTAGGCGTAAATGCTTCTGAAATGATCTCTGAACTTACACTTGCGATTACTTTAAAAGCAAATGCCAGTGATCTAGCGGATATGATACATCCACACCCTTCTTTAAGTGAAGCAATATGGGAAGCTTGTGGAGATCTGATAGGCAGGGCGATTCATGCACTATAATCTAATAAACAGGTGTTATTTACAAAATGAGTTTACTAAAAAGTAGGAGGTATCTCAATGGAAGAAAAAGAACGTTATGGGTTTATCATGTGTGTATGTACTGGGAAATGTCCAGGATTTCAAGCAATGGATATTTGGGATTTCATCAATCAAGTTAGGGTAGAGTTACCAGTAGAATATGGGTTTATTCATCCGCAACTCTGCGAAGAAGATGGAGATCGTTTTCTTGCGGATTTTCTAAAAGCGAATCGCAAAGTAATCATTGGCGCTTGTGCGCCCAATATGCAAAAGAAAATGTTTAAGCAAGCTTTTACAGATGCTGGACTTGATGTTGAGAAGGACAGTGTCATGCTAGATATTCGCGATATGAGCAATGAAAAGGCTTTTGAGGTGGTAAAAGAGGCATTAAAAGAACTTGGCTATGAGGAGGAATTGTAAATGAGTGAAACGACATTTATGGGCGTTCCTAGAGATAAAATTGATTGGAGTCCACGTATAGATTATTCAAAGTGTAATGATTGTATGGAGTGCGTTGAGTTTTGCCCGCACAATGTATTTTTGGTAGATGAAAATGCAAAGCCTAAGTTGATCGTAAAGAATCCTCACAATTGCGTTGTATTCTGTCGTGCATGTGGAAAGACTTGCGGATTAGATGCGATTGATTTTCCTGATAAAAATGAAACCACCGCATATATTAAGAAAATTCGCAAGGAGGGGAGCTCAAATGAATAAGGCCTATGCAGTACTGCCTTGTAATGGCCTTGATAAATGTGCAGGCTGTATTTCAGGAGAGATGGCGATTCAATTAAGCAAACAAAGTAAAAGTGAAATTATCTGCCCAGTTTTTTACCGAGTAGCGGAAGCCAAATACAGCAGTGTTATAGAGGCGTTGCCATTGCTTGTAATTGATGGTTGTGGGACGCGATGTGCAAGTAAACTGGCTTCTGAAAAGGGTTTGAAGATTGCTGAAAAAATGAATATAACCGAAGAAGCTAAGACGTTAGGTATTGATATTGGTTTAAGCATACCTATAAACGAAGCTGGAAAAGCGTTAGCAATGACACTTGTCAATCGAATTCTTACGGCAGATAAACCCTCTGAATCAACCCTCGATGATTTCATTCAAATGCCATCTTTAATTTATCAAGAATATAAAAAAGACAAATTTCTTTTCAGAGTCCCAGAGAATAAGGGGTTCTATTTCAATGAAAATGATGTATGGGTATATGTTGTTGGCAATAAGGCGCGGTTGGGTGTCACAGATTTTGTTCAGCAGAGTCTTTCCGACATCATGTTTTTCACACCGCCCAGCGTCGGTATGGAAATTGAACAGTTTGAGGAAGCGGGGAATATTGAGTCTGGAAAAGCAATTTTTGAAATTGTCAGTCCAGTAAGTGGTACGATCATTAAGGTAAATGAAAGACTGCTGGATGCGCCTGAATTGATTAATCAAAATCCATATGAGCAAGGGTGGATTGCAGAAATTGAACTTTCAGATTTTGAAGAAGATCAGGACTTGCTACATGATTTTGAAGGTTATTTTCCAGTCCTAAAAAGAAAGGTGGATGAATTTCATGTCTAAAATAAAGGTAGTGCCTTGCAGTGGCATTGGGAAAGTTTTTGGTCTAATGGCGAGAGAATCGGCATTGCGTGTAACCGATGTATTGGCATCTGATATTTGTGAAACAGCATGTTTAGCGCATATTGTCTCAGGAGATGATGAAGCACGTGCAAAAGTAGAAGGGTTAAATTGTATTTCAGTAGATGGCTGTCCGGCACTATGTGCGGCTAAGAGTATTAAAGCTTCTGGCGGTATTGTGAAGGCAGAGTTCAGGGTTGTGGATATAATGAAAGAACATCGCGGGAAGAATGCTGGAGATGGAACGGCATTATCAGAAGAGGGTTGGATTATCACGGATGATTTAGCAGATAGAATTGCAGCAAAGGCTATAGAAATTGCAAAGGAGGTAGAGTAATATGCCAAATGTTCAAATCGGAGTCCTTTCGTGTAGCGGCGAAGAAATGCTTGGAGGAACGCTTGCAAGAATGGCCACTCGAAAGGTCATGGAAAAGTTGCGAATAGGTAGAGTTGTTTCACTTTGTCTTCCGCTCTATATTGCGGGGGGAGAAGAGGAACGCAATTTTGCAAAAGAATTTCCAGTGATTTCAGTGGATGGTTGTGATAAATCTTGTGCCAAAATAGCAACATTGAAATATTCGGGTGAGGTAAAGGATACTGTCATCATTTCAGAATTACTTGGAAAAGATGTTGTACTCTCAAAAATGGTTTCAGCGAGAGATTTAACAGACGTTCATTATAAGATGGTGGATATAATTGCAGAAGAAATTTGTAAAAAAGTAGATGCTATTGTTGCGGAGTAGTCCTCAGTTCAATATAATAAAATTGGAGGTATGTATATGGAAATTAAAATAGGTACAGAGGTAAGTGAAGCTTTAAAAAAAACGCTTGTTGCTAAAGGAAAAACTGCAGCACGATTTATTGTAACCAGCGTTGGGTGTAAAGGACCTTTATTTGATATTGAACTTAGTGATAAAATGGATGGAGATGTTTTGTTTGAAGAGGATGGCATTCCGTTTGTAGTTGAAGAGCATTTACTGGTGGCTCTGAAAAATCCTGTAATTGTAAAAAGTGGAGATGGGTTTTCGGTAAAACGGACAGCTTGTGGGTGTTAAAAGGATAAGATTAACTCAGTAAGGTTTTTATTAACTTCAAAAGTATACGCTGTGAGATCTTTTCTTACAGCGTATACTTTTAAGCGTTTAGTAAAGTAAATAAGGTTAAGGAGCATTTACAGATGAATGACAAACAGAGTAGCAGGAAAAAAGAAATAGTGATAAAGATTGGAATCGTTATGTTGGTCATTGGGCTTGTTGGAGGTGTATGGATTTATAAAAACAAACCCGTAACAGCAGAGGATACGTCATTAATTTTATCACAAGGGAAGACATCAGAGCATAAACTTCCAGAGCAAACTTCGGAAGAAGATTATTTTCCTCTGGAGGTGACAGAAGCAATAGATCTAGAAAAATTAAAAACTTATGGAGTGCCTATTATTATAGATTTTGGTGCTGATTCTTGTAATCCGTGTAAGGAAATGGCGCCTGTATTGAAAAAGCTAAATGAAGATCTTGCAGGAAAAGCGATTATTTTATTTGCCGATGTCTGGAAGTATCCAGAACTGGCAACTAATTATCCAGTGGAAGTTATTCCAACTCAGATTTTAATAGATTCTGCGGGTAAGCCCTATTTTCCAAGTGAAGAAATGAGTATTGAATTCATACAATACACCCTAAAAGATACTGGAGAACATGTATTTACAACACATCAAGGGGGGCTTACAGAAGAGCAAATGATATTGACACTGAGAGAAATGGGGCTAGAAGAATGATTGATTTATGGCTAGAAACCTTATCGACTCTAATCTCAGAGCATATGTGGATTGCCCCATTGATCGCTTTAGTCGCGGGGATTCTCACATCAGTAACACCATGTGCATTATCCAGTGTGCCACTTGTTATTGGATACGTGGGAGGAACAGGTGGTAGAAATACAAAAAAAGCATTTAAATTGTCACTTGTATTTGCAACTGGAATGGCCATAACATTTACAACGATGGGTACGATTGCCTCTCTAGCGGGAAGATTGATAGGCACGTCAAGTCAAGTGTGGTATATTGCACTTGGCGTATTGATGGTTTTAATGGCTTTACAGATATGGGAAGTATATCATTTCATACCTTCAACTTATTTTGCGTCTAAAAGTATAAAAAAAGGATACACTGGAGCGTGTGTTGCTGGAATTTTAGGAGGGCTTTTCTCTTCGCCTTGTGCAACCCCGGTTTTAGTCGTTTTACTCGGAATGGTTGCAAGAAGTGGTAATATGGTTTGGGGCATGTTATTGCTCTTGTTTTATTCTATAGGACACAGTTTACTGGTTATTGTTGCAGGCACATCCATAGGGTTTGTTCAAAAAATCATGGCAAGTCAAAAATACAGTCTATTAAGTAAACTGTTAAAAATAGCTATGGGATTGATGATTCTATTAATAGGACTCTATATGTTCTATTTAGGATTTTAGATCAAGAAAAAGATCAAGAAAAAGAGGCCTCTGCTATATAGGAGGCCTTTTTCTTTAAAGTAAAGCATTTTTAAAAATGGAAAAATAAGTCGATTTTAGACCTTAAATAAATATTTTTAGAATTATGTGTAGAAAATAAAATAAGTGGGTATCTAACGAAAATGAGTTAATTCAGGTCAATTAAACAGCATGTAGATTGTCCTTATTCTAAGGCCTAAGGGCAATAAAGAAAGGGTGGAAAAAATGGAACTACAAGACATTGCTAAACGGATGGAATCATACATAAAAGACGATCAATTTCTACTTTCGGATGAAACAACCACACAGACAAATGACATATCGACACTTCTAAATGAAGCTTATCAAGTGACAACACTTGAAATCAGACAAGTGTTTTATCAATTTGCGGATAAAATCACCTTGGAAGGTCATACCGTTTTGGAAGGCCAAAACGATGTCAACTTTACAGTAATCTTCGAAAATGCCAAGGATAACCCCCAAGCTATTATTTGCTCCGTTTCTGCTGTAATGCCAAAATCGTGGCAGATGCCATTGGATGAGCAGAATGTATTTTTTGTGTCAGAAGTGATAACGCATTTTCAAAAACAGATCGGCGTCAATCTAATAACCGGTACATTGTCGGGGCTATTCAAGTTGTCTGATCTTGATTTTCACGCCGCTGGAAACTATCAATATGAGGGCCATAAGTGGTGCATCGAGTTTACAACAGATGAATCCTTCACAACGCGTACGTTAATGGAAGCATTAGATCATTACGCACACCTAGGAATTCCAAGTGATGTGATTCCTGATGTGGCAGTTAAGCGTTTTTTACTCGGATATGAAGGCAAGGGCGAAAGTATATGGGACAAATTAACAGCGGATGTGGATACGGGTTGTGACCTTTTACTTACGGATCAATTGGGGATTAAATCTTTTGGTGTTTCTTTGCAAAAAAGAAATACCAGTTATTCGTTTTGCCTAAAAGGCAGTGTGGTCATTGCGACGACGTCGTTACCTATTTATCTTCAAATGCGTGATGAAGCATTCGAATTTGGCGTTGAAACAGGCAATACGGGGTGCCCGTTGCCATCCCTTTCAGATGTTGGGGATCTTCTTGGAATCACGGATGGCTTATCTGTATTTCCCAAAGAGGTAGCAGAAGGCAAAAATCTAACACTATGGCTTTTCACAATGGATGCCCCCTATAGTTTAAAACAACTCAATCAATTTTATGTCACCATAACGATTGATAGCAATTGGTCATTTTTTGGCATTGAGAGTCTGGTGTTGAAAACAATCAAAATTGGATTTTACCGTCAAACGATTGGTGACAAAGTGATCACGGGTTTTATCATTATCGGTACCATTAGCATCTCTGATTTTGATGTTCAAATCGGAGGCACCTATGATTCTGAAAGCGGATGGACTCTGCAAGGTGGATTTCCTGCGAAAGAAGAACTTTATTTGGATCGGTTATTAGTCAGTTTTGCGCAGATGCTTGGCATTGAAAGCATTACAGCTTTGCCGATTCCAGAGATAACCCTTTATGATGTTCAAGTGACATTTGCTTTAACAAGCAAAACCTTTAAAGCGCACGCTAAGAATCGGATAACAGCGAAAGCAGACCCTACAATATTGGATAAGCTTTTTGAAATCCGTGCAGAAGTTACCATCGAGTCAGAACTGATGGGTAATGAGCGCAATTATAAAGGTCAATTTAAAGGCATTTTGGATATGGATGGCAATGAATTCATCGTTACATATGACTTTGATACTAAAAAAATCAGTAATTCTAATAACCATGTATCTGCAGAATGGAAACCGCTCAGTGATAAAGATGTGATCACCTTGGTGAAAATACTGAACTTCTTTGGTATAAAGGATGTGCCATCGGTTATTTCTGACTTAAATTTTTACATCTCAGGCGTCCGTTTGGACTATGACATCGATAAGGGTGAGCTTGCTATAAACGTAGAAACCAATGTATTTGAAAAAATTAACGTTGTTATAAGTGGTACTGACTATATCGTGGATATTATTTTAAATGACAAGATCGCCTTGTCCATGCTACCGATTGTAGGGACGTATCTACACCTGCTGGATAATCTTGCGGTTGAGCATCTGGAATTATATGCCTCTTCTAAAGACAATAAAGCAAAAGGCACATTAAGCGGTGCTGCAATTTTAGGCGTGATTTATGAGATGCCTTTCATTTTACAAATCTATCAAAGTGCACCTAATCAAAACGGGCTGACACATAGTGGCATGTATGATTTGACAGATAGAGATGGCAATTTAAATGCTTTGGTTACTGCGGACAATTCAAGTAGTGGTATGACCAAATGGTTTACGTTGAATAAATCATTCAGTATTTTTGAGTTTTACAGATTTGGTGTGGGTTATATTGATGGCAGAATCGCGTTCCTTTTAGATGCAGCCTTAGCATCCAAACCTATTGAACTGGGGCTACTTGGGCTAGGGATTGGTTTAAAACTTGACGATCCTAAAGATGTCGCTTTTTATCTATCAGGCCTAAAAATTGCCTTTGACAACGGGGTCTTATCCATAGGGGGTGCTTTCCTCAAATCCACGCTGGGGGATCAAGAAAGTTACGAGGGTCAAATTTTGATTAAAACGGGCGATCTTGCTATTTTTGCAATGGGGATCTACAGTGGAAAGTCGCTGTTTGTATCTGCACTGGTCAATAAAAATTTTGGTGGACCACCAGTCTTTTTTGTTACGGGCTTAGCTGCAAGCTTTGGTTACAACATGGGCGTTAAAATACCTGACATTGATGGTGTTGCCAATTTTCCTCTAGTCAGTGGTGCACTTGGCAACATAGATCAAGATCAAATGCGCATTAAGTTAAAAGAAAAATTAACCATTGAAGAAGGCGAAGTCTTTCTTGCTGCGGGGATCAAATTTACTTCTTTTAAAATGATTGAGTCATTTGCTCTGGTTACCGTATCCTTTGGAAATGAGACTGAGATCAATCTATTGGGCTTGTCACAAGTCAGTGTGCCCCCTAATTTGGGCAGTCATATAGAACCGATTGCCTTTGCACAACTTGCTTTAAAAATAACTGTTAATCCAAAATCTGGATTGTTTTCAATGATGGCAAAACTCACATCAGAGTCTTATATTCTTTCTAAAAATTGTAAGCTCACAGGTGGATTTGCCTTCTATGTCTGGTTTTCTGGTGAATATGCGGGTGACTTTGTCGTCACTTTAGGGGGATATCATCCTGATTACAAAAAACCTGCTCATTATCCCGTTGTTCCAAGATTGGGCTTCCATTGGGATGTAACATCAGATTTGAAACTCAGTGGAGACCTCTATTTTGCATTGACACCTTCAGCATTAATGGCAGGTGGCCGTTTGGCTGCAGTTTATTCAAAGGGCTGTATTAAAGCCTGGTTTAAAGCAGAAGCGGACTTCTATATCGGATGGAAACCGTTCTTTTATGATGCAAGGTTGTTTGTTGGCTTTGGCGTTTCGGTCAAAGTGCATTTGTTGTTTGTTCACACGACTATTAACGTCGAACTGTCAGCAGGCCTTCACATATGGGGACCTGAATTCAGCGGAGAAGCCAGGATATCCTTATATATCATTTCATTTACCATCGGTTTCGGCGCGGGGTCGCCAACAAGTCCACCAAAACTCAACTGGAATGAATTTGCCACTTCATTCCTTCCTGAAAATGAAAGGGCGCAAGTGGCAAATCAAGAAAGAGGTTCAGATACCCATAGTACAGAGCCTCAGACTGTGATGCCTTTATCTGTTAAACTCGGTAACGGTCAGCGTGGAGAGAACGAAGTTGATGATAAAACAGTTCCTGCAATTGGCGCAGAGGGTGCAGAATTCATCATTCAATCCGCAATACCGATCACAGCCCTTTTCCTCGATGGGGTGGCAATTGTTTTAAGCAAGGACTTACCTCAAGTCGGTGTACTACCGATGGGAGAAGGTAAGACGCTTCAATCTACTTTTTCAATAACCGTGAAGCATTCGGAAGCAGAACCGCTTCAATGGATTTGTGAACCCATTTATGCCAGTTTGCCGAATGCGGTTTGGGGCATTAAAAAATCAGAGGCAGAACTCATTAAAGGTGTTGCTATAGGGGTTCGAATTCGGCCAGTTGAGCGGAAAACCACCACTTTTCCAAAAGACGGCTATATCGATCTGAATCAGCTGTCCATCTATGCCTGTATTGAACGGTTATTTACTTGGAATCTGCCTTGGCAACTCCCAAGTCATAGTCAAGAGCATCCGATTGAGACCTTTTCGAAAACCATTATGGCGGATAATGTTTGCAATAAGCGTAAAGAGTGGATTCAAAGTATGAATACAGTTGGGTTTGATTTTGATACAAATATCGATCTGGAAAAGATGGCAAAAGAAGCAGATAACATCTTCACAGAAGAAATGATACTGGGGGTACTGATATGACAGCCAATAATGAACGTTTTAAAATGATGAAAGTATGTCTACCCCCTATTGTTAACGGGGCAGGTTCGATTGAAGTAAAACAGGAGGTTACAACGCCTCAGACAGATACCTATCAATCCGAGATGCCTTTTCAGGTGACCGGTGCTCATTTTACTATTCCTGTTGAAGAGATACAGACCCTCTATCCACCATCGGATGGATCTAGTAATTATGGGAATTCTATTGCCCATATCACTTTTAAGAAGAAAAGTTATCCTTGGGAGAATTCTATATTGCCCAAGGCAATAAGAGTGGGTGCAGATGGATTTGTTGAAGAGGATCAGGACATTCAAGTATTGCCATGGTTGGCGCTCATTTGCATTTCGGAAGAGGAGCAGATCACTGCAAAGAATATAACCTTAGAAGATTTGTTTAAAAATTCAGATGAAGCGCTCTTTTATCCATTAAAGCAGATGCCCCTTTGTACGGAAAAACCAGATAGCATCTGCTGCGTGATCGATTTACCGCTTGATTTGTATAGTCAGATTATGCCAAGGGAAGATGAGATTCAGTACTTGACTCATGTCAAACTGCTGGATCTTCATGATAAAGTGGATGATATGGTCTCTATGGATGGCTATTTTTCTGTAGTTGTATCCAATCGATTTATACCCTCTGGTGAAAATGATATGAAAAAAAGCACAATACATTTAGTTTCTTTAGAAGGTTACGAAGGCTATCTGCCAGAAGGCGCAAAGTATGCTGAGCTGGAAGAGAAAAAAACAGTACGATTGGTATCGCTGTTTAGTTGGCATGTCTTTTCAACTCAAAAAGGAGAATCAGATTTTCGGAATATCATTACCAATATTGACAGTAAACCTTTGGCAATGACTGAAAATGAAGTGTTGAGACGGGGACAGATTCCGCTACATCACCGAACAAGGACGGGTGAAAAAACAGTTTCATTATACCGTGGACCGCTCATACCTTATCCACCAGAAGCATCACCGCGCATCACAAAGCATACTGCGGATGGTTTTATGATCTATGATCCAGAGCATGGCCTTATGGATGCGTCCTATTCTGCTGCATGGCAGCTGGGCAGACTATTGATTCTAAAGAACCAAGCTATTGCATCTGCATTGATTACATGGAAAAAGAATATATCAAGACAGAAGCATTTAGAAGCCAATAAGTCCGTTTTTAAAGCACAGATGCAGTTTGGACTCAAGATGGAACAAGGCGATATTATAGATTTCTGGGTCAATACCTTGTCCAAAGAGTTACTGGAAAATGAACTCATTGCACCGATTTCAATAGATACAAAACTTGAAAAAAAGGGGGATCAGGATGAAAAGCTGGAGAAATAAGAAAAAAGACCATCCCAATAGGGAAAGCCTTAGCGACAGACATACAAAATGGATAACTGCAGAGCTAATACCTTTGCCCGAAGAAGTCAAAAACTGGATGAGTCAGTTGATCTTATTAAAAGAAGTGCCACTTGCGTACTTGGTGGTAGATGAAAGGGAGATGCCTGTTGAATCCATTCGCTTTTTTAATGTGGATCCTCACTGGGCCCAAGCCTTGGTAGACGGTGCATTTAGCATTGGTGCACTGACGCAATATGAAGCTGTACAATCCATAGAGCACTTACCTAGGCGATATGAAAACGCTAAAGCAAGTGTACGTCTATCAAGGTATGAAAGGATGCATTCAAATCATAAACCGCAGAATATGCGCATGACAACAGAAGTCCAGACGCCACTTTCTGGGTTTATCATGCGTTCGGATTTGGTCTCTAACTGGAAAGCAATTGAAGTCAAAGGGTTTATGGGAGAAACTCAACGGGATATTCTTCGCATGGAGACATTGTCGGATAAAGTATTAATCTGTATTTTTGAAGGCGAAGTGGATGCGGTTAGAATGTATGAACCCAAAGAAGTTTTACATTTTGGGACTCGAAGCCAAGATCGAAAAATTGACGTCAGACGAATTGATGAAGGGCATGAAGGCGAACCGCTTTACCAACAAGGTACCGAGGTAAAGGTGACGGTAACAGTGCCTGTAGCAGATAACGGAAGGTTAAAGGTGACTGAACTCAGAGAGACGCTTTCAAGGGCGTTGAACACGACGACGAATGAAATGGATTCGCCGCAGTTGGCTTTAGAAATGCTTTCGGTAGCAGGACAATGTGTTTTTGAAAGGGGGCAGTGAGATGAGTGTACTATTTGTACCTTTGGCGGTGGAAGCATATGTGACGAATGATGAGAATATGAAAGCAAAAGAGATTGCTTCGATTGCGCCTAATTATACCCATTTAAAAAACAAAACGCATTTGGGAGGTCAACTAGATCCCAAACCCTTTGAAAGCCTAAACCCTTTGAATGTTGGCGTTCATTTGCATTTTATTCTTCCAGATGCCTTAACACATGCGATGACGCAAGCTGATGGCGAATTGAGTTATCAACGAATTCCAAATCGCTGGCTGGTAACGCGGTTGTGGGTAGGAGATAAAATTGAAAGTAAAAGCTGGGTGGTGGAAAGCGACTATTTAGGACTGGATAATACATATAGTGTTACGGTGCCTTATCTCACAGATGAGGAAACACCATATCGATTTCTGGGTCGCGCTTATAAAACAGATGAAACACCAAGCGAAGGCAAAACTTATTTGGGAGAGCTGACGGCAGTTGGCCCTGGTGATTCCACTTTCGCAGCTTATTATCCTAATTGTAGCAGTGTGTTTGGTTTTCATGACAATTTAGAAGATATGCCCTCTGGCGATTTGACTTATTTTGTTATGGGTTATTTTTCAGATGAAAAAGAAGATCCTTTGTATCAATTAACGGCAGAAGCCTATAATGCTTATTTGGAAAACAATGCATGGTCTGTAGCGGGTGAGGGTGGACAAGCGGAGCGAATGATCTGTCAGGGGATGGTCTATACTGTGCCTTGGAGAGGACCGCATTATGACTATCCTTCGAATACACCAACGGGTGTAATCAATGCAGCAGTGGGCAATACTTCAGTAGAAGCTTTATCTGCTATGATTGCTGATAAAATGGGTGCCGTTAAAAAAGATCGAGCACTTTTATACGGTCCTGAAAATCAAGAAGAGCGTCAAGTGCTAGAACGCTTTCTAGCGCTGCTTCAGTATGACCTCTTGAACTATTTGGAGGGGATTGATGGTGTGGCTGAAGTAGAAGACCACTTGCATGAAGAAGCATTCAATCCGACTTATGGCGGAATCGTATGGCAGATTCGAATGAAAGAGACGACTCATAATCAGAATATTTTCAAGGTCATGGGTGAGATTGAGAAAGGGACTGGCAAGCAGTTAACTTTGCTAAACGAAGCACAGGCAAACTATGATCAGCTCCTTGGAAATCTTAATTCAAAACGTCAAAATCTCTTTAGTGCATGGCAGCGGTATGTGGATTTAATGGATAATCCACCTGCACCTTGGGTGACACCGAATCCATCCGAAAAAGAAATTGTTGCACAGATCAACCGACTATTAGAAAGCATTCAAACGGTTCTGGAGGATACGGTTAAAGCGGAACAGTCTGTTCAAACGGCAAAAGAAAAGTTGGAGGGGCTAATTGTAGCGTTGAAATCTGAAATTCTTTTAGAAGCCGTTAAGCGTGAATCCTTTTATGAGGGCAAGCCACCTGCATTGTTACTGGGAGGTGCTGGTATTAGTCGCCAATACGCCTTTGGAGAAGATGGCCGATTTACGGCATCTGGCACATTGATGTGTCGAACGACCTTAGTGGATGCTCTTGAGGGCACAAAAACAAGCCTTGATGAAGCACAAATTCTCTCTTATTGTCATATACCAGAGCAATTGCCAAAGCAGTATTCAGACCTTTTTTGTGAGGCGGTTTGCTTTAGTCCAGCGTGTGTTGCGTGGATTGACCAAAAAGTAGCGGATCCAGATTTGAAACCTAAGGGCACAATGCCATCGCCAATCGCTTACAGTGAATGGATACAACCTTGGATATCCTTGTTTTTAGAATGGCAGATTTCGTGGTTGCCAACAAGAACAGCCATTGATCCTGATAATTCCCTTGAAGGGTGGACTTTTAACAATATGGATTATGAGTACACGAAGGAACCTGTCACAGAGGAATACAGCTATGAAGGACGTACCATTCTGACCCCACATTCGACAAAACTTTTAGAATATGCGCTCGAAAAAAATATGGAACGCTACAAGGCAGATGAAAAGTTATATGAAGCTTTGAAGAAAGCTTTAGAAAAGACTAGGCAACTGGCTGTTTTATCTCAACAGTTAAGTGGTGTATGGACTCAACTTTTATCACTAGATGAAACTTTGCAAATACCGATTATGTCAGAAAATGAATATAAAGAACTTGCAGAACAAGTGATTCAGGGAATGGGGGGGAGACTTCCAAATACAGTTGTACCCAATGCCCCTTTTTTCCCTATACGTGCAGGGTTTTTACAAGTCGATAAAGTCAATATTGTCAATACATTCGGTATTCGCCAACAAGTTAATTCTACTTTAAAAGAGACTATTTTTTCTGAAGAACTGTATGCAAAGGCATCGACGGGGCAGCTATCACCACGTTTTGCCCAAGGTGCAAGACTAAACTTTGATTGGATCAGTTTTAAAGAGGCTTCGGTAGTGAGTTGCCTTGATCCTGAAACATCGCCTGTGTGCAGTTACTTATACCCTGATTTTTTGAATCATGCACTCGCTGTATATGATGCCGATGGTTCATTTAAAGGCAGAATGAATCTGGTTTATCGCGACAATTCACCAGAAGTCCGATGGGTTAGTGCACCAGGAGAGCCTTCAGACATAGATGCAGTTACTTTTATCAGCGATCATACCAAAGCTTTTTTAAGGGCACTGCTTCATTATAATGACAACAAAGATCCTGCTTTTTATGGCTTAATGGCTCTCATTGAAAAACGTATTGATATGACCTGTACCTATAATAATGACCAAGATTTTTTTACCGGTTGGAGCCGTCCGCTGGCACTTGCAAGAGCGAGGATTTCACTGGATTTACCGGGTGAACCTGAATATTCTCAAAAATCAGATGATTTTGGTAGGCAGATCACTTATGGCTATGAACAGGTGAAAATACCCGTCTATATTGGAGACATTTCAAGGTCGCTCGATGGTTCAGTTGGATTTTTCCCTGATCTATTAGATTTAAGTCATCAGTACGATAAGATGCATTGCATTTACAATACAGAAAAGATGTCTATAGAGACTCAGTATTTAAGCTATGATTCCCCTATTTGTGTATCTGCAGCGGATCGCGCTGGAATTGAGTTTACACTTTTAATGGAAGCGACGGCTGATGTGAGTTTTAGAACGGGAATGCTTCCTGCTTTTAAACAGAGCATACCAGCGGAACATGTGGAACCTGTACTTGCCAATTTGGATTTTTCTTTTGAAGTTAATCCGATTGTCAGCAATGCGGATCAGATTAAGTTGCCGCTGTTCTCAAAGGATGTCACGGAATGGTCTTGGTATTGGACAAAAGATAATGTCTATGTGAATGCGGGTTCCGTTACTGAACCGAAAAATGTGTTCGATAAAACCAATCCGATTTATTTCGAAGGTTTTTTAAAACGGAAGGAGCGTAAAAAATGAGTTCAGAAGATTACATTATAAAATGCAGTATTGCACCGCCATGTGTTGTCTATATAAAGGAAAAGGCGATTGACAATGCATTCACCATTGAGTTTGAAAAAGTACCCCTCAAATATGCAAAACAATATCTGAAAAATTGGAATCAGGAGACTTTTTTATTTAAAGAAGAAGATGCCAAAGCTGGAATATACATTCGTCTGAGCTTGGGAGAAGGCATTAATGATCTATGCACAATTCAGCAAGCGTCCAATACGACGTTTACAACGATCACTGGAGAAGGATGGACCATGACATGGTCTGATCCTAATGCCTGCTTTATTGTGACACCACCAAATGATTTTGATTTTCCTGACACTTATCGTGCGTCGTTCCATTCCAATGCGTTTTATACCACTGCAAAAGAAGGGTCAACAACACTGGAAGCCTATTTTGTAAATTTTACAGATGTAAAAACCAAAATTGTGGCGGTTAATCTCTATAAGCGATACCCTGTTGATATTGAGTATTTTACAGCAAGCCCAGATACAGTGGCAATTGGTCAGATGACAACGCTTTCGTGGCGGGTGCTCAACGCTCAAAAATGTTATATTACAGGTGTTGGACAAGTGGAAACCGATGGTTCAAGAGCTGTAACCGTCACTGGTCCCACCAAGTTTGAACTCTCAGCAGAAAATGACATGGGGATGACGGAACGCGCAGCTCTTGAAGTTGGATGCGAGAAACCAACGATAAGATTATGGTCAGACAGCCTTTACTATCATAAAGGGGATTCGATTACACTATACTGGGAGAGTACATCAGCAACATCAGTTCAAATCGCACCTTCGCTAGGGCAAGTTCAAACATCTGGCCAAGCAACTATTTTTCCAGAATCAGACACTTATACAGCAACAGCAAATGGATACGATGGGATTAGGCCCTATGCAGCCATGACGGCGCTTCAACTTGAAAAAACCCCTTGGGTAAAGAAAGGTCAGACGACAGGCGTTGATCTTTCAAAAGAGGTGCAGAACGTTGATCGACGTGTGTGGGCGTATGGCGGAAACAGCTATTTATTTTGTGATTTGACCTTATATAGAAGCGCTAACTTGCTCAATTGGGAAGAGGTCTCTAAATTAGAATTAGATCTGAATATGACGTTAAACGCCTATAGCACTACAGTTGCGGGGGCGACATTTATTGTGATGGGGATTATTAAAAAGGATTCTAAGTTTATACAGGTTGCATCTTATGACTTCAATAAGAAAGTGTGGACAATTAGCGATGCAATTGCGGATTTAGGAAATACAGGAGGGCAGTTGACCAATCGAAGTGGGACATCTTATTATGGCGCTTTGAGTAAACCATTGCTCATGTTTTATACCCCAGAGGCAGTTTTTGAAGGCAAATGGGGCATGTCACTTTATTATAAAGATAAAGAGATGGATACCTATGATATTTCAAGTTTAAGAGATAATCTTTATGCAGCAGTGCATGAAACCACAAATGGGTTTGTTAAGGTCAACCAAATGGGAGGTAATGGTTGGATTGATATGGGCACTACAAACAAGATCGTAGAGGGGTGGTTCAGCATGATTTCAACAAAGGGTGTGATGTATTTGCTCACGGCGGATTGGATGATCAATTTGGATGATTTTAAATCCGCATCACCCTTTCAGCCACCATTAGAGGCAGATTATCGGCCTTGGACTGGAAGTATGAATAATATACCGTTTTTGATGACAAAAGAGGGTATTTTATGGTGTTATGAAGTCTAAATCAAGGTTAGAGTGTTAATCTATTAAAAAAAGGAAGGGAGGAAGGGATGCAAGTTTGACCATGCATCCTGTAAGCAAGATGAAAGAAATCAGAAATCCTGATGTTACAATTACTAAAATGAGTCCGTTAATTATTGAAGATGAGCATTATACCAAAGCTTTTGGCATTATTACTCTTGAGCAAGGGGGTTACATCGAAATCCTTGTGGATTGTTCATTTACAATTGATGAACTGGTAAAAGTGGATGGAGAGGCATCAAAATCCCCAGATATTATAGTAAAAGGGATTGACGGAAATGTAGGCAAGCATGGCGAAAATGGAGAGGAAGGCAAGCTGGGCGCTATTTGCGAGATTGTCATTGAAAATTTAAAAAGCGACTTAAATGTCCATGTCTATGGCGGTGGAGAAGGGGGTCTCGGCGGTCTTGGCGGCGATGGCGGTAAAGGCGGAGACGGTTCATATGGCGCCAATGGTGGCAACGGCGGAGATGGACAAGAGGGTACTTTTGGTGGCAATGGTGGTAGTGGCGGCGTATTAACGATTACATATAAAACTGAGAACGAGAGTCAGGTAATCGGTAAAGAATTATGTTCGCTAGGAGGAGAAGCTGGAATTGCTGGTCGAGGTGGTGCCGGTGGTTCTGGAAAATGTAATGGACACAATGGAAAAGAGGGTAGAAAAGGTATCCGCGGAGATGTTGGTGGCAGAGGTACACTCATTATTAAAGAATAAGACGAGGAGATCAAAATGAATAATCAAAATCTAGGTATGAATAGAATGCGACAAAGAGATTTTTCAAATCCTGAAGAAGCGAGAGAGGTCCTTGAACACCTCGGTGGTGAAGACCTCCTAAAAGATAAGTTTCCAAAAGTCTATGCAGCTTATCTAAAAACAGTTGAAAAGCATAACCATGAAAAACAGTTAAACACGCATACTTTATCCAAAGGTGAATCTGAGAAAAATACGGATGGTCTTGAAAATGGTGCGTTTGCAGGTGCAATTTCCCTGACCCCAGTTAGCGGTCAAGTAAAAAGCAATGTGTTGATGGCCAATCAAGAAAACAAAAGTGAAGAGGCAGGTATGGTCACTGGGGCAACGTCAGTTCAAGGCAATGAAGACTGGACTGTTGCTTATGTCAGCGGGTACATGAAGAATGAAACGGATGGTACAATCATTCATTCATTTGGTAGAAAACTTGACAATATAAATTACTATGAAACTGTGCAGCAACGCAATAGCGAAGATCTTAATCAGTTTGGCAATCAAAAAATTAAAAACTATATAGATTGTAGTGCTGTTTTAAAAAGCGATGGCACAATGATAAGTTTAAATGCAGACAGTCAAGAGTTTATACTTGAAGGGGACTCATCACCTGTTGTATACATGAATATTAAAGATCCTAGGTCTTATATAGGGAATAATCCTATTTTGATGATGTACGGCAGGAGTCCAGATAAAGGCGAAACAGCGGATTACAACTATCCAGATAATCATATTATTTCTGGAACAGATGCTGTACGCACAATATTCCCTGTAAAAGGGAAAATCACATTTAGTGATGATATTACTCCAGTTGAATACAATACGGAAATTACAAGTCAGAAACCTCAGCTCCAGTTTAGAGGAAAGGGCGTCTGCAAATATAATTATTCTCAAGCTGAGATTGCCTCTTGTTTTAAGATTTCAGAGACAAACCCACAAGTCGTAGAATTTGAACTGAAGCAGGATTGGAACGCCAATTTGGATATTAGTGCTTATACCGGTCAAGTTCATGAAGGTGATATTTCATTTTTATTCTCATTTTTCATGAAAACCAAAATTAAAGGGACACCTATTGAACACAATCAGCCAGTTTCTATTTATTCAACGAACACATTAGAAAAAGGAAAAACTTATTATGAATCTACAGATGATACGAATGCCTATTTGCCGTATATATTCATCCGATGGGGGTGTTTTGGGAAAGATACGATGATTCAGATGGCAGATATGACGGTTAAAACGGTTAGCGACTTAAAAGCTGGCGATCAATTATTAGGAGAGAATGGTAAAGTGATCTTCATTAAGGACATGGTGTCTGGTAATGAGGAAATGATTTTCTGTATTCAAACAAAAGACGGCAAAAGGCTTCTTGTGAGTGGTATGCATCCAATATTAACAAGTAAAGGGGCTGTACGCGCACGAGATATCAAGCCCAAAATGAAGCTGCTCTGTGTTGACGGTATTGAAGATGAGGTTGAGTTCAATTACACAAGGTTTTATAACGATAAAGTATACAGCATTGTCTCGGAAGGTGGCAGTGAATGGGTAGCGGCTAATGGCATATGGGCGGGGGACTTTGATTTACAAAATAATAAAGGTCACATGCCCAAAAATGAAACCCCTGTAAGCGACGAGATTCGCGAGCTCAGTGCGGAATTTGATCAGCTCTTGAGACATTTGGGTGTTTTGTAAGTTGAAGTTAATATAACTCTTGAGGAGATGTCCCCTACTTCTCTAAGTGGGGGTTCATATTCCTAATTCAGTGGGAGTTCAAACTCCCACTGAATGCAATCCGATAGGATTGTGCAAGTGTTACGAAGGTAGTGAAGCGGACTGAGTATACGCTTTGTTGTTAATAGGGATGATCGTTGCTCTGTGACAACGGTCATCCTTTATCTGGGAGGCCTTGAATGCTATGAAAACGACTGAACCAATGTATAGTAGAAGTGCAGAAACGGATTCTATGAATCAAAATAAATCCATAGCACCTGTCAAAACTATCAATATTTATCATCCGAGATCCTATAAAGGCAATAATCCAATAACGGCTATGTATCAAGCCATGTCAACCTCTGATTCAGTATCAGATTATTATTATTTCGAATACAATGTAAAATCCTTTAGAAAAAAAGTGAGCGTTAGATTGCCGATAAAGGGTTCTATTCTCTTTAGTGAAGATTTTATGCCCATAGGGTATAATACGAACCTCAATACGGATGTGCCAATGCTCAAGTATAGAGGCAATTGTGTTTGTCTTTATGGGTATTCGCAAGAGCAAATAGCATCATGTTTTAGAATTCCTAGCATAAACGCACATGTGGTTGAGTTCGAGCTTAACGAATATTGGAGCTCAAACTTGGATATAAGTTTATATTCAGATGTTCAAGAAGGCGAGATGGCTTTTTCATTTAAGTTCTATTACACGGTTAAAGCTGTTGATTCTAATCATGAATATAATATTGCGATTGGCATCAATTCAACAAATACCTTAGATGAAGGCACTGAATACTACAATGCCATAGAAAATACTAATGCTTACTTACCTTGTATTTATATAAAATGGCAATGATCGTCATAGTGTCAAAAGTTGAGCAACCTTCTACACTATGATGTCGTTCACGTGAAGCACGTGACATAACAAATGGTAGAGGGTATATGCGAAACTGACTAGAAAGGGTGGAACTGATGAATGCATTTAAAGAAGATACAAATTGGAGCTGTCATGCATATGCCTCTAGGTTTGTTTTTGAGGAGGAGGGCAAAATGCGAAGTGGGATTGAATTTGAAGTTATTCAATCCTCAAAGGTGGCCGCTTTTTTGAAACGTGATAAAGCAATGGCACTTGACAGTCAAGATGAATCCTATATAGACTTGCTGAATCATTATTTGGAACATGGTGCGGATCATGAGATGTTTTATCAAAAAAAATTGGCTTATTTCGGCAATGAAGAGACGATTTATTATCTGACAATATGGTTTGATGTGCCAGCAGAAGCTGAGCAGATTGTGATTACAGACTGGTATCTCCTTGTTGAGGGTGGAAATTACGACTATCAGCTTGTACCGTTTATGGGAGATGAACCAATCGCGTACGGAAAGTGTTCGATATACTTAGCAAATCAGCAAGATAGAGAGACGCTCAATAAGCTCATGAGTATACGTTCCCTTGAAGGTAAAAACGTAAACGCTAATAGGGCGCTAAATGGAGAGTGGATCCAAGCAATTGATCAGAATACTCTGTTTTGGGGTGCCACCGTTTATTATGTAGGCGCTGCTCTATGCGTTGGGCTTCTTTCAGCAGCGTATTCTGTTGCGTTGGGCTGCTTGGTGCCCCATCAAACGGAAGCGTATTTTGATTTTGGGTATAAAAGTGGTAATAACAGCGGAAATGCTTATGTACGTGCTAACTCGAATAAAGCTGTGGCAAATTTAGCGATTATTTCACAAGACTTGATCAATACACCTGCAAAGACTGTGATTCTGTCTCATTGGCATAATGATCATATTTGTTTGGTAAGGCAGATCAATGGGAATCACAATTATGATGCATTTTGGGCACAGTCCACATGGCTTGTGCCACAAACAGCTGCGCCTGTCGCTAATATTGTAGCCCATAATTTAAACTTATATGGGGGTACAATGACGGTTTTACCTAATGTGTATCCAGCAAATAATCAAGTATATAACGTTTATAATAATCCAAATCTAATTTTGGGCAAAATTGATGCCTTTGACCCAGCACTTCTGGCTGGAAGGCATCCGCATCATCATGGCATATATGCGAGAATAAATTTAATCAATTCTTTAAATGTGTTACAATATCAGCAGATGCTGCTAGTCGGCGATTGTACATATTCGGGGATACCAAATGTTCAAAAGAACGACTGTGCGTATCTTCAAGTGTGTCATCATGGCGGTGATTATGCTTTGCCGCCTTGTGCTCAAAATCCAGTGGTAAATAGCTTATACATTCCGACACCCAAAAATGACCCGAATTATAGGTATGCCTTCTATTCTGCAAATGGTGTGACACACGGACATCCTAATGCAAATATTATGGGAAGACATAATGCAATGGGGTGGACGGCACCGTGGCGAACAGATAGAGCTTTAACTGGGCGGTTAGTTGTCACTTATAACCACATTTATGATGTTTAGGTGTTAGCGTGCTAAAGGCCTCAGAATTTCAGGAAAAGAGATTCTGGGGCCTTTTTATGAGAGCGCATAATATTTCTAACGATTATTTATTCTGAATTATAAACTTTTTAGCCATGTGATGTGTCTAATTAATATACCGCGGGAAAAAAAAGAGAGATTAATAAGGAGGAACTGTGTTTTGCGAAAAAAAGACAGCAAACTAGATACGCTTAAGGCCTATATTCTGGGCGACCAAAATCATTTTTACAGATTGGCTTACAGTTACACTAAAAATAGTGACGATGCCGCAGATGTGGTCCAAGAAGCAATCTGTAAAGCGATAGAAAAAGTGCATACACTTCAAAATGAAGCTTATGTAAAAACTTGGTTTTATAGAATTGTCATTAACGAAAGTCTCAATTATTTGCGAAAAAACAATAAATATAGCCATAAGGAAGGTGTTCTTGAAAATGCCAGCTACGAAGACAAAGATGTTGCTGAGACCTTCACACTTTTTAATGCAGTTTCTGAATTGGAACCCAAACTGAGAACGGTTATAATCCTCAGATATTATGAAGATCTGAAATTATCAGAAATTGCAAAGGTGACAGATAGTAACTTGAACACGGTAAAATCACGTTTGTATAAGGCACTTGACCTTTTAAAAATAACGATAGGGAGTGATGATATTGAATAAATTAAAGCAAACTCAAAAAATATATAAAAATATAACACCACCGCAGTCTTACAACCTCATGGTTGAACGTGCAGTAAGCGCAGTGGAACAGAAACGAAAAAAAACAGATCATTACAAATGGGTTAGACCTGCATTGGTCAGTACTGCTGCAATGTTTGCAATCTGCGTTATTATGCTCAATACGATGCCAACGTTTGCCTCGGCAGTTTATGAAATACCAATAATTGGCGAGGTTGCACGTGTCTTTACGTTTAGAACGTATGAACTATCCGATACAACCTATGACATACAAGTTGAAATGCCTTCTATTAGAAATACGGGAAACACAGATTTAGAGGTCCGTATTAACGATCAGATTCAAGATAAAATTGACAGTATTGTTGAAAACGCAAAAATTAGAGGCAAGGCAGTTCTTGACGATCAGTTAGCTTCAGGTGGAACAGAAGAAGAGTTGGTTCCTTTTTATATTATGATTAGCTATGAAGTGAAATTTAGTAATGAAAATATGTTGTCATTTGTCATTAATGATATGGAATCTTCTGTGACAGCTTATAATTATCAAACTTTCTATAATATTGATTTAAATACAGGAAAGGACATCACCTTAGCGGACAAACTCGGAGATCAGTATATAGAAATCATTTCAGAGCGTATTCAGGAACAAATAGAACAGCGTATACTGGAACATCCGGACTGGTCTTATACCCTCACAAGTGCGACAATAAGTGAAGCGCTGAGTGATACTGAAAAGCCGTTGAAATTCTATATCAATGAGGCTGAGAACATCGTTATTTCCTTTGATAAAGGTGAAATAGCACCACCTCCAATGGGGATTCAAGACTTTGAAATTATTAAATAGTAAAAAAGAGTCCAATAACGGTTGACTAAATCCTACTAAGTTGATATGATATAAACAACAAATGAGAATTATTATCAATTGCATAAAACGCAACAGCTATTTAGGAGGTTTATTATGAAATTTCAATTACCGAATTTGACATATGCATACGATGCATTAGAACCACATTTTGACAAGCAAACAATGGAAATCCATCATACCAAACATCATGCTGGATATACAAACAATTTAAATGCCGCATTAGAGGGCAAGGACATAGACTTATCCATTGAAGCTATTTTAAAGGGGTTAGAGGCTATACCTGAGGATGTCAGAGTAGCCGTTCGAAATAATGGTGGTGGTTTTTACAATCATTCTCTATTTTGGACACTGTTATCGCCAAACGGCGGTGGAGAACCTAAAGGCAAGTTAAAGGAAGCTCTTGTAAAGCAATTTGGATCTTTTGAGACCTTTAAGGAAAACTTTAATGAAGCTGCTGCAAAGCGATTTGGATCTGGATGGGCTTGGCTTACGATTAAAGATGGCGTGTTAGGCATTGAATCAACAGCGAATCAGGATTCACCATTATCTGATGGCAAAGACGTGCTCCTCGGTTTGGATGTATGGGAACATGCTTATTATTTAAAATTTCAAAACAAGCGACCTGATTATATCAGTGCCTTTTGGCATCTTGTGAATTGGGATGAAGTCGAAAGCAGATTTGAACAATTTAAGTAGGAAATAATATGAAGCCCTTTTATCTCTTGTATTTACGAAAGAGATGAGAGGGCTTTTTTGTGGATCATGAGTTGTATTCATAATTTGAATTTGGTATAATTCATGGACACGGCAGTTTATTTGAGGAGGCAATACAATGAGCGAATGCATTTGTAGCAGCTGTAAGCATTTAAAGAGTATTATCGATGAAGGTGATCATGATCAAAATGAAATTTCAGAAACTTGCGCGTTTGGATTTCCATCTGAAGACTGTATAACCTGTGAAGAAGACGGGTGCGATTTAGCCTGTGAGCAGTATGAAAAAGTTCAAGAAGATGGCAACTTTATCATGTCAAAGTGCTCAAAATGTGGTCAAGAAATCAAGCATATGTCTAGTAACAGTGACGAGGGCGAAACATTTTGTGTGACATGTTATTTGAATAAATAGGATCAAATGAATAAAAAATTGATTTTGAAGGTGGATTTTTATGATCCACCTTTTACTATAGAGCGTTAACCAATGGTTATAAATAAAATAACAACAACGGAAGGAGAGCATACTAAGATCGATTTAGTATACAAGGAAACGATGCTTAAAACTGTAGAAGAAATGATCATCAGGGTGGATGAAAAGGATAACGCGCTAGGACCCATTGAGAAGATGGAAGCGCATCACAAAGGGATACTTCATAGAGCTTTTTCAATACTTGTTTTCAACTCAAGTAAGCAGTTGCTCTTACAGAGAAGGAGTTTGTCTAAATACCATACGCCAGGACTTTGGACGAACACCTGTTGCAGTCACCCCAGATTTGGAGAGCGCACAGCGCATGCTGTCAGTAGGAGATTGCAAGAAGAAATGGGCTTCCAATGTGCGTTAAGTGAAGTCTTCGAATTTGTATATAAGACGACATTTGAAACAGATTTGCATGAATATGAATTTGATCATGTCTTTATCGGATTTTATGATGGAGAAGTGAACATCAATCTAGAAGAAGTATCAGAATATAAGTGGTTAGATTTAGATGCAATAAAACTGGATATTGAGAAATCCCCTGATCAATATACTTATTGGTTTAAATACTTGTTTGCTTTGGCAGAAGATAAAATTAGAGCTTCTATTAACGAGCTCCCCATTTAAAAGCACTTGAAAATGCTTTAGAACAAGCTCAAGGAGACTAAATATGGAGGCGTCATTTTGAAAAAGGCCGAAAGATTAAACGGTGTTATTTTTTCACTTAAGGAAAGAGGGCGATTAACAGGGAAACAATTAGCAGATATATTTGAAGTGAGTGAGCGCACTATTTATAGAGATATAGATGCACTCAGTCAACTCAAAGTACCGATTATTTCGTATGAGGGTTTTAAGGGTGGGTATGAAATTGAGGATGATTATTTTATACCCAGTATAAAACTGAATGAAGACGAAGCAATGCTGTTACTGATGATCTTAAAACTGGGTAGAGATATTAACTTCCCAAATTATAAAAGTGACTATGAACTGTTGAGAAGTAAAATCGTCAATACGCTTAATAACCGTGATCAAAGCGATGCAGAAAAATTATTAAAGCGCATTTCATTTTATGTATCTTATATTAATCCAGCAAACTATGCAGATGGCATTTTAAAAGCGATTACAACTGCCCTTATACATAGAAAACAACTGGAGTTTATCTATTATTCGCCCGTAAGTGATCAACGTGTTCGAAGGCAAGTATCTCCTCAAGAACTTTTTTTTGAAGCTGGTGCGTGGTATTTATCTGCCTATTGTCACTTAAGGCAAGCAAAACGTGTTTTTAGGCTAGACAGAATGATGGAAATAGCAGTCCATGCAGAGGCAAATGAACATATGGATGAAGTCATCTCTTCTGTTTCTGATAAATTTAAACGGCGTACCTACACCCTAAAAATCAGCAGAAGTCTGTATAGAATCTTAAAAGAGAATGATTATTTCAAAGATTCAAAGGTTTTAGAGGATGGAGATATGATTTTGATACAAGTAACCACGAGACAAGAACAGGAAATCACCAATATCGTTCTTGAAAACCCAGAGACAATCACGGTACTTGGTCCAAGTGAATATCTTATTCAGATTAAGCATATCGTTGAACAACTTAAAAAAAAGTATAAATAAAAATACAAACAAACCCTGACAAGTATATGTCAGGGTTTGTTTGTTATGATGATTATTAGACGAGGACGGGCCTGATAAAACAAGGTTTTGACACTCTAATAATCTATAAAATTTTAAGGAGCTGAAAAATGATATACACAGTAAATGGTCCTATAAACAAAGCGCAACTAGGGCTCACACTTGGACATGAGCATTTTAAATGGGAAGAAAACGAAACCTATGCGAACCAAATGTATTTTAACAAAAAATACGACGATGAAGATATTAAAGCCTCTCACGAAATGATATTACCAGTCCTTAATGAACTCTACCAGTTGTCTTGTAGAGCAATCGTTGAAACTTCGCCACCGATCGGCGGTCAAAATGTGAAGTTGCTTAAGCAGTTATCTATGGCCTCAGGGGTGCATATAATACCGTGTACAGGGCACAATGTACCAAAACATATACACGAAATGTTTAAAGATACTTTTATCTCTCAGATATCTAAAAAATGGATAAATGACTTTCAAGAAGGTTTAGACACCATTGAAGGCACCGTTATCAGACCCGGATCAAAGCGTCTACTCAGTCCGCTTCGCTACCTTCGTAACACTTGCACAATCCTATCGGATTGCATTCAGTGGGAGTTTGGACTCCCACTGAATTAGGAATATGAACCCCCACTTTGAGAAGTGGGGGACATCTCCTCAAGGGTTATATCAAGTTGCTTTTAGAAAGAGGTGAACTGTCGGATCATGACCAAGCTTTATTAAAAGCGGCAGTCATTGCAAGCAAAAAGACAGGGATGCCAATTCATTGTCATATTTTGGAGCATAATCGGGTTTATGATGTCGTCCATTTACTTGAAGAAGAAAATGCTGATTTAAATAAATTTTTATGGGCGCATGCAGATGAGGCGGGCCATAAAGAAACCATAAAGTTTGCGTATGATAAGGGTCTTTGGATTGGCTTTGATATGATTCAAGTGGGCACTTATGAGCAAAAAATAGAGTATCTTAAAGAAGCCATAAAGGCTGGTCAACAAGATCGAATATTGCTATCTCAAGATTATGATATACATGAAGCACTTTTAAAGAAGGGCCATGCGCATAACTGTACCAGTTTTTTCAAGCAGTTTATACCGTATTGCGAAGAACGTGGCATTTCTAAAGAGACCCTCATAAACATGATGACAAAGAATCCAGCTGAATTTTATGATGTTAAATAACGGATTTTTAACACTCTAACGATAGTTGTTAAGCACTTTCCTCGCAATCAGATACAACTTTAAACGACAAGGTTTTGTAAAGCCTGATAGACACGAATGCTGTGATGATAGTAGTAATTGCATCCGCAATGGGTTGAGCATAGAGGATGCCATTTATGCCCCAAACCATTGGCAGAGTGAGAATCATCGGGATGAAACAAATACCTTGTCTACATATACCCAGTAAAAGGCCTTCTTTGGCTTTTCCTAGAGAGAGGAATAGAGAGGAATAGACGGTATAGAAACCAAATAGCATAAAGGATAAACCGTTTGCTCTGAGCGCTTTTTGACCAATGTCAATTAACACTGCATCCCCTTTTGTAAATTGAGAAATAATAGGTGTTGGAAATAAAATCAATGTCAATCCGAGGCATACGCAGAATAGAGTTGTCCACAATAATGCCGTTTTTATGACTTCATGTAATCGGGCATAATTTTTAGCCGCATAATTATAACCCGCAAGGGGTTGAAAACCTTTTAGAAACCCAAAAACGATCAGACTTCCCAATGAAATAATACGTGTGACGGCGCCCATGCCAGCAATTACAGAATCGCCATAGTTTGAAGAGGCCATGTTCGTAAGCGTTATGGCGAGGCTCGTTAACAGCTGAAATATTAAAGTGGGAACCCCAATCTTTAGTATTTCGGACATGATTTCACGTGAGAAGCAACACGCCTTGATGCGAAAATTGAAAATACTTTTTTGACTTAAAATGTAGAAGACGTAAATCAGCGAAGAAAAAATTTGAGAAAGTGCTGTTGCTATGGCTGCGCCAGCGACGCCCATGTTTAGAGTATAGATGAAAATAGGGTCTAGAATCATGTTTAATAACGCGCCTGCAAGCATTGTGATCATAGTTGTTTTTGCAGCGCCTTCACTGGTAACAATGTTATTCATAGTGACATTAAAAACGTTAAAAATAGAAAAAATGAGATTGATGCTCGCATAAGTTATAGCATATGGCATGATGCTCTCTGTTGCGCCTAAAAGTTTAAGAATAGGGTATAAGAAGATCATAATGCCGATGATGGCGATTGTGCCAACGATGATGCTGCTATAAACAGCAGTGCTGGCAACTTGCCCTGCTTTTTCTTGCTCGTGACGACCGAGTAATCTGGAAATATAGGAAGCGGCGCCATTCCCGAACAATAACCCTAAACCAACAACGAGTTGACCGAGTGGAAAAGTGACCGATATAGCCCCCATCTGACTTGTTCCAAGGCCGCCTACAAAATAGGCATCTACCAAGTTGTATAGTGCATTGATCATCATGCCGATCATAGCGGGTAACCCCAGCGTTAAAAGTGCTTTGGGTATTGGGACATTTCCTAATAACTCAATTTTTTTGTTTTTCTCATTCATTTGAAACACTCCTTCCTATTGACACAAACTGTAGAATATATTACTATAAATTATAGCAATAACGTGATAGTACTATAAATTATAGTACATGTCAAGAAGAAAATTGAAAAGGAGTCTGTTTATGTCAACGATTGATTTGATTGTATTAGGGATTGTAAAGAAAGAGCCATTAAGTGCTTATGACATTCAAAAACGGGTAGAATATCGCAACATATCTAAATGGGTTAAGATTAGTACGCCTTCAATATATAAAAAAGTTATTCAATTAGAGGAAAAAGCCTATATAAAAAGTACCCTGATTAAAGAGGGCAAGATGGCTGAAAAGGCTGTTTATGCTCTAACCGATGCCGGAGAGCAACAGTTTGAAAATTTAATGATGGGCATTGCTTCACAATCCATTAATATCTTTTTAGACTTCAATGCGGTGATTGTGAATTTAGAGAGCCTTACTCCAGAAAATCGACAATTGTGTTTGACACATATTGGAGAGAATATTGCGGTATTAAAATCGTATCTTGAAGAAAACATGAGTCTAAAGGGCAATATGCCGGAAATACCATCGACAGGTAAAGCTGTGTTGCAGCAACAGCTTATACTCGCAAAGGAACTTGAAAAGTGGATTCAGACTTTAAAAGATTAATTTAATGTCAAAAGAGAATATGATAAAATGACATTGAAAGGAGGCCGATAATGACCATAAGAAAGCAATACCAAGCAGACGTGGATGCTCTATTATCACATCGGTATGATCATGGAGCGGACTATTGGACGACCCCAGATAAACGGTTGATCAAAGGATCGCCTTTTTCAACATTAGAGTGTGTCCACTATTTGATTGAATTGGGGATGCCCCCTGCTGAACCGTTATTAAAAGAATGTGCAGATTTGATATTTAGCACTTGGAGATCGGATGGCCGGTTTAAACTGTATCCAAGTGGAGGCATTTATCCGTGTCATACGGTTCATGCTGCTGATGCACTGTGTCATATGGGATTGGCTTCAGATAAAAGATTGCAAAAAACCTTTCAACACCTTTTAGAAACTCAATTTGGTGATGGCGGATGGCGGTGTAACAAATTTACATTTGGACGTGGTCCAGAAACGGCGTATTCAAATCCCCTCCCGACGCTTGTTGCGTTAAGTGCTTTTCGTTTTAGCGATTACCTTAACAAATCCCCCGAACTGGATAAGGCCGTAGCATTTTTACTCGACCACTGGACGATTAGGAAGCCAATCGGGCCTTGTCACTATGGTATAGGCACACTGTTTATGCAAGTGGAGTATCCATTTCGCAATTACAATCTCTTTATGTATGTCTATATTTTGTCCTTTTACAAACGTGCAAAAAGAGATCCAAGGTTTTTAGAGGCCTTAAGTGCATTGGAATCTAAAATGAAAGATGATAAAATTGTTATTGAACGCAATGTGCCTAAATTGGCCCAGTTTTCTTTTTGTAAAAAAGGTGAACCCAGTGAACTGGCCACAAGACGGTATCACGAGATTTTAAGCAATCTTACAGATGAGGCGTGAAGGTGCAAGATTAAATTTGAAATTGATAGAATAGACAAATAATGCCATTTAAGACAGATGAGAGGATGTGTAAGACTATGAAATTTATCGATATGCACTGTGATACGTTGATGCAACTGTTAATTCATGATCGCGACAAGGCAGATTTATTAAATTCAAAATTTACAGCTGTGGATTTTCAAAGGATGAAATCGGCTGGCCAGCTGGCTCAGTTTTTTGCTGTATTTCTGCCACCACCTGATTTTTATGATAAATTAAAGATTGAAGGTTTGACGGATGCGCAATACATCAACAGATTGCATGGCTATTTGATGAAAAATGTTGAAGCAAATGGGAATCTCATCAAGATGGCATACAATGCTCAGGATATTATTGAAAATGAAAAACAAGGTAAAATGAGTGCCCTATTAACGATGGAAGATAGTCGTGATGTCAATGGTAAATTGAGCCGTATAAAAGAATTCTATGATATGGGCTTTAGAGCCATGTCTTTAACTTGGAATTTTGAAAACTGTTTTGGATATCCCAATTCAACAAATCCAGAAATCATGAATAAAGGGTTAAAAGATTTTGGTAAAGAAGCCGTTGAATATATGCAGAATCTCGGGATGATTGTAGATGTGTCTCATCTATCAGATGGTGGGTTTTATGATGTTGCAAAAATATGCAAAAAACCTTTTGTGGCAACGCATTCCAATGCAAGAAGTCTCAGCAATCATCAAAGAAATTTGACAGATGATATGATAAAAGTACTTGCAAATCAAGGTGGGATCACAGGCATCAATTTTGCACCCGCCTTTTCCAATGTGGATACTTCAGATAGGCATGGCTATGCAAAGGCTTATGCTGAGATGGCGAAATACATCGCCAATGTTGGAGGTGTTGAAGTGATCGGCTTGGGGAGTGACCTTGATGGCATAAGTGGGGAACTTGAAATTGATAGCTGTGATAAAATGTATTTGCTTGAAGAGGCTTTAAAGGAAGTTGGCTTTAAAGAAGCGGAGATCGAAAAAATGTTTTATAAAAATGTATTGAGGGTTATGAAAGCTTGTTTATAGTTGTGCTAATTTCTGCCTTACATCAACTGCAAGTTTTTTTTAGCCTTTATTGGGACTATTCCTAGGAGTAGTTCTTTTTTAGTTTTCGTCCAGCTTAGAGGCAGGCGTGTTTAACCTGCTCTAAGCGGTTAGACGAGGACGGGTCCGACAAAATGTGGTCTTGGCGGACAATGATTTAAAAGCGGATAGACTCATATAGTAAAACGTAGTATGATTATGGAGTAAAGATTAATCCCAACAAGAGGATGTTGCAGATTGAATTATTGACTTTGGAGTTAAATTATTATAGGAGAAATATGCATGATTAAAGAAACGAGATTGACAAAGGCATTTTTACGATGACTTTATTGCTATATGGTATTATAACGGTGGTTTCCATCGGTAAAATTTTAAGTGTGGTTATTTGGGTGCCTATATTTGTCGTTTTTTTATTCACTTTGATGGATATAAAACTGAGTTACATATTAATTACAGTGCACCTCATTGTGACTTTTCTATATAATATCAAATATCCCTCTTACCATTATGAGGTGACAAAGTCGACCTATACAAGTATGTATACCATTATTCTCATCCTTTTGGTGACTCTTCCGAAGGTGGTGAATCTTTTTAAGGCATATCAGAAAAAAATTCTAGAAGATAATGAAACTTTGTACAAGAATAACGCACATGTTAATTTGCTGCTGAAAGACAATGCAGAGAAGAACCGTCAATTGACGGAAATTGCCTATAAAGATTCTGTGACGGGTCTATTCAATCGACTAGGATTCATTAAAGCTTTAAACGATTTTTTAGAAAGGGATAATAGCATCTCTCTATCGGTTTTGCTTATCGATATCGTTCAGTTTAGAAATATCAACAGTGTTTATGGCTATGGATTTGGAGATAGAGTTCTCAAGACGATATCGGTGCTTTTAAGTGATCCTCAGTTCAAAGCGCAACACATTGCAAGGGTTGGGAATGATACTTTTGCGATTGTCATTACAGATGTATCCATGAATGAGCTTCAAAATAAAATAGAGTTTGATATAGGACGTTCTGTTTTTTTAACGGAACATGGGATTAACATAAAATATCGAATAGGCATATCCATTTGCAATTCTAAAGAGAAAACTGCTGAATTGTTATTGAATGAAGCTGATATTGCACTGAGCAAGACGAAGGAACTTCACTCAATTCATTATTTTATCTATGATCTCAAGTTGGATCATGAAATCAAAAATCGATTTAACATGACGCTGGCATTAGATCAAGCCATAGAATCGAAGAAAATTTTTATGGTTTATCAACCCATTTATGATACAAAATCTAGAAAAATTGTTAGTGTTGAAGCTTTAGCCAGATGGCATGATGATGCTTTTGGCGTTGTCTCGCCAGATATCTTCGTTGCGCTTGCTGAAAAATCAACTTTGATCCACGGATTAGGCAATCTGATCATAGAATCTGTGTGCCAGTTTGCCAGTCGGCTTGCAAACCAAGGGGCTGACTATTCTGTGACCATCAATATTTCATCTCGACAGTTGGATCTAGAAGATTTTTCAGAAATGTTTCTCAAGCAGATTGATACCTACAAGTTGAACCCTCTCAAAATCGGTGTGGAGATCACTGAATCCATATTGATAGAAAAATTTGAATTGGTTGTTAAGCATCTTAATAACCTTCGAGATAAAGGTATAAAGATTTATTTAGATGATTTTGGTACAGGGTACTCGTCCCTAAACTATTTAGATCAATTACCGATAGATGTTTTGAAAATTGATAAAGGCTTTGTAGATGAAATTTTGACCTGTAAAAGGAAAAGGTATCTTTTGGAGACCATCATATCCCTAGCAAGACAGTTTAATTTAAGTGTACTTGCAGAAGGGGTTGAAACGCGAGAACAGGCTGAATTTTTGGAGCAGATGCACATCAACATGATGCAGGGGTATTATTATTCAATGCCACTAAACGAAATGGACACTCTAGCGCTGAATAACGCGAATTAAATTTTACAAATCTGTCATATTAGAAAAAAGGTGTTGGATGTTGTGGATAAAGGGTAATAGGTAAAAAGAGTTATAAATTAGTAAGTGGAGGTGTTTTATGAACATTGTACAGTTAGAAAGAATGAAAAATGATAAAGGCTTTGTTGCGGCGCTTGATCAAAGTGGTGGTAGTACGCCAAAAGCACTTGCAACTTATGGTGTTACAGAAGATGCATATAAAGGTGAAGCTGAGATGTTTCAGCTTGTACATGAAATGCGCACACGAATTATGAAAAGTCCTGCATTCACGAAAGAAAGAATTCTTGCAGCGATTCTATTTGAAAATACAATGGATTTAAAAGTGGATGGACAATACAGCGCTGATTATCTTTGGGAAACTAAGGGTATCGTGCCTATTTTAAAAGTAGATAAGGGTTTAGCCGATTTAGAGAATGGGGTCCAATTGATGAAGCCCATTTCCAATCTTGATGACTTACTCATACGTGCTAAGGAACGTCATATTTTTGGAACTAAAATGCGTTCAGTCATAAAAGAAGTGAACGAGACGGGTATAAAGGCAATCGTTGCTCAGCAGTTCGAAATTGCTAAAGTGATTATTGCAGCTGGATTTGTGCCCATTATTGAACCTGAAGTGGATATTCATACGGTCAATAAGCAAACGGCTGAGGCAGTTCTAAAAAAAGAACTGATAGAGGCTTTAAAATCATTAAATTCGGATCAAAAAGTCATGTTCAAACTGACTATTCCAGAAATTGATAGTTTTTACGAAGGCCTTAGCGATCATCCAAATGTCGTCAGAGTGGTTGCATTATCGGGTGGTTATTCAAGAGAAGAGGCTAACGTAAAACTCTCTAAAAATCGCAAGCTGATTGCGAGCTTTTCTAGGGCATTGACAGAAGGTTTGAGTGCTCAACAAAGTGATGATGCGTTTGATCAGATGATCGGTCAATCAATTCAATCTATTTATGAGGCTTCAGTATCACCCGAATAGTCATTTAAGGATTAAACAATTAAAGACTAAACAATTAAAGACTAAACAATTAAAGACTAAACAATTAAAGAAGGCTTGCCCATGTGATTGATTCATGTAGGCAGGCCTTTTGTATGATCTTTTGATCGCGATGAAATTTCAAATTGTATACCAATGTTAATATGAGAAGACTAAACAATTGCGGTTGACAAAATAATGCTTCGGTGGTAGAATTAAATTAATTCGAAGGAGGAAGTATTGTGGAAATCGATTTTAACAATATAGAAAACGCGTTTTTTGAGATCTTTGATCAGATAAGAGTACTTATATCTCAAGAAATATGGGAGAACATTCTTCTAAATTGTACCAAGAATGAGCTGTTTGTTTTGATTTTGTTATACAGAGGCGCTCAGGTCAATATGACTCAAATTGCCGACTATCTGAGCATTCCACTTAACACAGCAACTGGTATTGTGACGCGTATGGAAAAAAAAGCTATGATTGAACGCGTCAGAAGTATGGCAGATAAACGTGTGGTGACGATTGTTTTAACCGATGCAGGGAAGAAGCAGATCAATGCGATGATGAGTGCCTTTATACATTATGGTCAAAGATTTATAACGGCATTATCAGCCGAAGAAATGGCCACTGTTGGGACGATTTTTGACAAGGTGATCACGATACTCCAAGATGAAAGTAATAAAGAAGTTCAAAGAAAGAGTTCGGTAAGAAAAATAGTAATTGAGTAGAATACAAAGTGAAAAAATAATAAGTTAAAACGGGTTGAGTAAAAGACACCCGTGATATTGGCTACCTAGAGAGGTAGCTTATATTAGAAAAAATACTTCGACAAAAGAACTATTCGGAAAGAGAAATAATTAGTTGTCATTAGTTTATAAAAGAAAGTAGGTGTGAAATGATGAGCAGAATACTCATTTTTACAGGGAAAGGTGGCGTCGGAAAGACCAGTGTGGCGGCGGCACATGCAAGATATTCCTCGTTGGAAGGCAAGAAAACACTCATTGTAAGTACAGATATGGCACATAACTTGAGTGATATTTTTGGTGTATCACTTGGTAAAACAACGTGCCAAGTTGAAGAAAATCTTTTTGCTCTGGAAATTGATCCTAACCATATGATGGAAAATGAATTTGGTGATATGAAAAATGCTTTGATTAATATGATCCGTTCATCAGGTGCACCCATATCGGGTGTGGAGCATCTTTCTGTTCTTCCGGGGATGGATGAATTATTTTCTCTATTAAAGATTTTGGAAATTTATGAGACGGGTGATTTTGAACGCATTATAGTGGATTGTGCCCCAACAGGTGAGACCATTGCAATGCTGAAGATTCCAGAATTATTATCATGGTATATGGAAAAGTTTCTGCCAGTTGGCAAGGTAGCACTTAGGGTATTGGCACCTATTTCCAAAGCGGCCTTTAAGATTGAATTGCCTAATAAAGCAGCCATTTCTGATGTTGAAAAGATGTTTTTAAAATTGGCACAGCTTCAAGCGTTATTTAAAAATAGAGAAGTTACCTCGATCCGTATCGTTGCAATACCAGAAAAGATGGTCGTTGAAGAAACGAAACGCAACTATATGTATATGAATTTGTATAATTTCCAAGTAGATGGTCTCTATATCAATCGCATTCTGCCAAGTGATATAGACAATCCCTTTTTCAATGAATGGATTGAAATTCAACATCAATACATTGATGAATACGAAATGATATTTGGGGAGATTCCAATTTATAAAATACCATGGTTCGACACCGATCTTAATGGCCTCTCGGGAATAGATCTCATTGCAAAGGCAGTATTAAAAAATCGAGATGTCTTTAGCGTTATAAAAGATATTCAAGGTGAAACTTATGAAAAAGTACAAAACGGTTATATCTTGAAATTAAACCTACCTTGTGTGGAGAAAGCCGATGTCAAACTACATGAATCCTTAACCGATATTATCCTAAAAATAGGCAACTTTAAACGCAATATCCCTAAGCCAAGTACGCTTAGAAATCATGAAATAACAAATGCTCAGTTTGATGAGGGCATACTCACGATAACACTACTTGAAAAGTGAAACAGTGCCTAAAATGAAAGGAAGGTGCTTCTGATGAAAGCGATTCATATTGAGATTATAGAAAAATTGATTGAAGCAAAAAAACTAGAGAAGGAAGCTTTGATGATGCTTTTACCACAAAAAATGCAGAGGCATCTTGAAGTGATTAGCAAGGAACTGAAAGATATGGCATGTGAGTATATCTCTGACTTAGCTCTGAAACAAGATACACAAAAATCAACTGAACAAAACGAAGTGAAAACCCATGGGGTTAAAAAAGTAGATATAGGATAGGAGGTGTTAGGATGCGTATTATATTATATACAGGTAAAGGTGGCGTCGGCAAAACAAGTATCGCTGCTGCAACAGCAATAAAATTAGCAGATGAAGGCAAGCGGGTTATGATTATGAGCACCGATCAAGCGCACAGTTTGTCGGATTCATTTGATATTAAGCTTAGCTCTGAAAAGACTGAAATCACTGCTAAGTTGGATGCATTAGAAATAGATGTCGTTGCAGAAAGTGAATCCGCTTGGGGAAACTTGAGAGCTTATGTGAAAGAAATTCTAACTTCCAAAGTCGAAAGTGGCATTGAAGCAGAGGAGCTACTTGTTTTCCCTGGGCTTGAAGAGTTATTTGCTCTTTTCAAAATATTAGACCTCTATGAAAAAGGAGATTATGATGTTTTAATTGTGGATTGTGCACCGACTGGAGAGACCTTATCATTGCTCAAATATCCTGAAATGTTTGGCGATATGCTTGAAAAGTTATTACCGATTAAGCGTAAAATGCTTAAAGTAGCAGGGCCTATTGTTCAGACGGTGACAAAAGTCCCCATGCCAAAAGACAATGTCTTTGAGGATATAGAGCGGTTAATGGACAAATTAGAGAGACTTCAGGCACTTATGCTAAACAAAGAGGTGGTTTCAATTAGAATTGTGACAACACCCGAAAAAATAGTGATTAAAGAGACCAAAAGAAATTTTACTTGGTTACAACTATTTGACTACAATGTGGATGCGATTCTTATAAATAAAGTTTACCCCAAGGTAGCACTTGAAGGGTATTTTAACCAATGGGTTAAACTTCAAGAAGAAGGCCTCGTTGAACTTGAAGAAAGTTTTAGAGATGTGCCAAGATTTGTGTTAATGCTTCAAAAGCATGAGCTCAAGACAATCCCAGTTTTAAAGGCTGTAAGTACTCTTTATGGTGAAGTAGATCCTGCTTTGGTTTTGGTGACACATAAGACCTTTAATATCACTCAAAAAGAGGACCGTCATATTATGGAAATCTACCTGCCTTTTGCCGAAAAAAGTGAAATGGATTTAGGTCAAAATAACGGCGAGATACAAATTGCCATTAAAAATGAAAAACGTTGTTTTGCACTGCCCGATATGATCAAAGGCAAGCAAATAGAATCTGCCAAATTTGAGAATGGTATATTGACCATTGCATTTGCATAATAATAGTAGGCAGGCCTTTTGATATGCAATAAGTGATCCTAATTTTAAAAAAAAGTTTGAATTCTATTTTAAAGCATTATATGATGATTTCAGACATCGATGTACTTTAAAAAAAAGAAGGAAAAGTTATGAAACCTTATATTGAAATGCTACCCGCGTATAGAATTGCCTACATGAGCAACATAGGCCCTTATGGGCCAGAAAATGTGAAGTTGATGGAAAGTTTAAAGCATTGGGCGATGGGGGAAGGCCTTTTGGATGATCAGTCTATTTTATTGGGGATAGCACAGAATGATCCAAGTGTGACAAAGCCTGAATTATGCCGATATGACACAGGTCTTGTCATCTCGGTGGACTTAAAGTTAGATCATGATGCAGTTAATCTTGGCAACATCGTAGGCGGTAAGTATTGTGTTTTTAAGATAAGCCATACGGCAGAGGCTGTTCAAAAGGCATGGTCTGAAATGTTTCCAAAATTGTTAGAGGCAGGATACCAAATTGATCAAGCAAGACCCATTCTTGAACGTTATAAAGCAGAGCTGGTCAATAACCACTGGTGTGAAATCTGTGTGCCAATAAACTAAAAAAGAGGTGTAAGCGATGCATAATTCAAAAGTAAAAAAAGAGATCCCTTCAATGGACCAATGGCTAAAGGAAGCGAAAGCAGATCAGAACGCCTTGTTAGAAGGCATGTTCTTGATCCACAATGGCGTGGTGCGAAAGACCCCAAAAGTTAAGGTGCGGGAGGGTGTTGATGATGGTTCTGTGGTCGTGGGCATGACTTTTAACTACGATGCTGAAAAGGTGGACGCTGCCATTGAGGCAACTTACAAAATGGAAGGGATATTCTACGTGAGAACATGGCTCAATGAAGGCGAACTCGATGTGGGTGACGATATCATGTATGTACTCATCGGTGGCGATATAAGACCACGTGTTATTGATGCGCTACAATTTCTTGTGGGTAAGATTAAAAATGAATGTGTTGTGGAGATAGAACAGCATTAGAGAGAGACCCGCTCCAACCTCTATCCATTCGGACAAGAAGTCCACGTGTGCACGCGCGCTTGGATGATCCTTGAGGGACAGAGGTTGGAGCGGGTGATTTTTATAGACGCGCGAGTATCACACTGATCAGTGCCAATATTGTGTGCCTAATAGTAAATCAATTATTTTCAATTGTTCTTCAAGGACGTCCTCATTTACGTTGTGATATTCGCCATCAAAACCATATCCCCATAATTCCCAAGAAAGCACTTTAAAGGAGGGGTATCTATCAATGCTATTTTGGATTGTTCATATGACATGTTGTAATTCTTTGTAGTGCTCAATGTTGGCTATTTTAAATCGCTTAAAATGTTGGATGTCTTTTAAAGGTTCTAATCTTTTTGCCAAATCAAAGCGATCATTAGTACGTTCACTTGAATCCGCGTTTAATTTTAAATACCAATCCATGTTTTTTACGAATTGTCTATACATTATATTTCTCCCTTAACAGCTTGCTATTCTGGATAAATTCACATTTGACACGTTCGCTAAAATCTTCTCTATCCATGACAGATTGAATTAAATGATTTAATAATTCAATATTACAATCTTTTATCAGAGCCTCAATATCTTCTTGGTCTTTGTTAGAATATATTCCCAGTTTGCTCACTATAATATCTTCTTTAGATAAAACGTAGTACTTTAAAGTCTTAAATCCAAGAAGCTGCATGGACCTTTTTTCAAAATCAATTGCGATAGGAGTGCTATAAGGGTCTAACATATCAAAACGATCAAAAAGTCTAAAAACTTTACCGACAGATGCAGCATATCTTTTTTTCAGCGTCGCAAAATCATCTGCATCTTGCAATAATTCCAACAATATTTCTCTGTTTTTTGAATTCATTTGAACCTCACATAGCATAATAATATAGTCTCTAAAAGTGATGATAATTATATCATAGAACATTCGGGTAAAGTTGTTCTCGTGCTTGAATCACTCCTTTTTTTCAATATCGATCACTGGAAGATGGATGCTTTGCGTCTCTAATCCAATAAAGCCTATTTTGTTTGCATTTGCAACCTGAAATAAGTTATATATTAAAGCAGTTCCAATCCCATTGCCACGACAATCTTCTGCCACCACAATGTTCCTAAATCACAACTTTTGCCTACTTGAGGCTTGTTTTTTTGTGTGGTTTAGAAACATTACTTTATGTTATTGGAAGTTCTAGTCTTTCTTGCTTTTTTCGTTCTACACGTGTATAATATACGTATAGAACGTTGTTTCTTTCCGTTAGAATTTGATGTTCAAATAACCAAATTGGAGGAGTTATGAATCACCGTTCTTATAACTCAAGGGAGCTTCTTAAACTTCTAACGGATGATGGTTGGTGTGTAGCAAGAATCAAAGGTTCTCATCACCAACTAAAACATCCTACAAAAAGTGGCACTGTTACTGTTCCACATCCTAAAAAAGACTTACCTCGAAAAACATTTGAGAGTATTCTTAAACAAGCTGGTATTAAAGGATAGGATAGTGGCCTATATTTTAATAATTTTATGAAAGAAGGTGTATTATGTTAGCTGACCGTTATATTTTTCCTGCTATTTTTCATTTCGCCGATGATGGTATATCAGTTGAATTTCCGGACTTTCCCGGCTGTTTTTCATATGGTGATGATGAACTACAAGCAGTCACAAATGCAAAAGAAGCTTTAGAACTTCATATTTTTGGATTGGAAGATGATTCTGACCCGATACCTTCTCCGTCCCATATTAGAGAAATCACCGTTAATAACAATGAAACTGTAGTTCTGATTGATATTTGGATGAAACCTGTTAGAGATTATATGCAAAACAAGGCCATCAAAAAAACCCTTACAATTCCAAAATGGCTTAATGATGTTGCTGTCGAGAATGATGTTAATTTTTCTCAATTACTTCAAGTGGCTATTAAAAACTATTTAGGTATTACTACTCGAAATTGACCATTCTTTTGAATGGTTCTTTTTGTAAAAAGAAAACCACCGGTTCTACCGGTGGTTCTAAAGAGCTTTAGCTTTGAGTCAAAAAAAGCACCTCCTTCTGATAAAATAATAATGGTTCGCCAACCCTATTAGCTCAGAAGGAGGATCCGAAATGGATAAGAACAGTTTAGCACATACTCAATGGAATTGTAAATATCACGTGGTGTTTGCACCAAAGTATAGGAGACAAGTAATCTATGGAAATCGCCACTTTTGGTGTCAAGGCTACTATGTAGATACTGTTGGACGAAATGAAAAAGCGATAAGAGAATATGTAAAAAATCAATTACAAGAAGATATCGCGAATGATCAAATAAGTATTCAGGAGTATATTGACCCGTTTACGGGTAAGCAAGTCGAAGAGGGCAAAAAGAAATGAAAAGCTGCTTTAGCAGCAACCAGTAAACGTAAGCAGTTGGTGAACCGATTCAACGAGCCTTAAGGCTCACGCGAGTAACATGCCCTTATAGGGCTGAGCAAACTACCCGCTTAGCAGGTTGTTTTGATTTTCAATTATCTTTCGATCTCCTGCAGGAGTGCTTCTCTTAATACAGACGAAAAATTGATATGACGTTTTTCAGCTTCTTCATTAAGCCATTTAGGAATAGTAAGCGTTTTTTTAGTAGGTGTTTTATCTCTTCTATATTGATTTAAATCAGCTGAGACATAACTCAAAAATCCATCTTCTGCACTGAGATTCTTGATATCAGAAGGTGAGGGGATAGACTCATCGTTTTCAATTTTTGAAGCAAGATAAAGACCAAGAGCTTCACTTGCAAGTTCTATCGTTTCGGGAAGTGAACTTCCATAAGTTTGACATCCTTCAAGATCGGGAAATTCTACCCAAATTGATTTTTCTTCTTCGTGAAAAATTGCGGGATATACTTTCAACATAATTATGACCTCCTTGTAAATTAAAGTGAACTGTATAATCAAGTGGACAAGGGCTGTTATTTAAGCCCTGTTCTTTTTAAAATTGCATTTAGTAATCCGATTGGAATATAGGTGTTATGTACCGGTATGATTTCTGTCTTATCATCTTTTTTCATGACGTGATGACTTCCGCTTATACGTTCGACATGCCAACCATTTGATATTAGAAGTTTAACAAGCTCTTTACCTTTCATTTGGTCCTCTTTCTAATACAATTGTATCACGTGTTACACGTGCTGCAAATGAATTTGTACGTGATGCACGTATAAATTTTAAAACTGTTTAAGATTTTGGAGGGTGCCGAACAACAATGAATATGAGAACCTTCTAATATTCACATTTCTAATACTGCCCTGCAAGAGGCTACACCACATATTGGTGCGGGTTAAGCTTTTGAAACTTAATAGATTCAAATACGTTCATATGATTGAATGTACTTTCATGGAGAGGGGAAATCTATGTCATTGTATTCATTTTTACATGGATTCACAATCTTGTTTTTACCTTTTTGTAAGGTGTTTATTCGAAATGTGTTCTAAAAAAACTAAAGATCAGATCATTGGATACCCAAAGATAATGGTAACGCAACTTCGGGAGGCACAATGTTCCTAAATCACAATTTTCGCCTATTTGAGGCTTATTTTTTTTTGTGTGATTTAGAAACATTACTTTATGTTATGTGATGGTGAGATCGGAATACTACGCTATGCTTGAACTTTAACAAAGCTCTCAATAACACATAATACAAAAACAAGAGCTGGAATGATTATCAATGAGAAATCACAAAACTCCTGAAATATTATCCCTGTTTGTTCATGAAATCTATCTATTTCAGATAAATAGCCCTTTATTTTTTTCTTTTCTTTATCATTTTCTTCAACACTAATTTTCTCTATAAATGAATACCATTTGATATCATTGCGTTTACAATGCGACTTTATAGTGTTAAAAAAATCTACATCACTGCGCATTTCAGTTTTGTCAACTATGTTATTATAAATTTCTATTTGCTCTTCAAGATTTTCGCTTTTCAAGTGCCTCTTTATAGTTTTAATTGCATTCATTGATTCCTCAACTTTACCTATACGTTCAGAATATCTTGCATTCTTATTAATTAGTGAATAAACCAATAAGATAACCGATAGAATTAAACTAAAGTATTCGCTTAATCTTCCATTAAAGATTTCTGGATAATACTTATTAGTTAGCGTAAATATTATTAGTGCAATGCTGTAATAGATTAAAACAAAATTCGAAGTAGTTTCTCTTCTGGTTAGTCTCTTTTTCATATTAGCATAATTGCTTAGCGTAACCTCGCAAATATCTTTCCACTTTTCTAAACTTGAGTATTCATTAACATATTTTTTATTGTCCATTGTATATTACCTCCTAATATTAATCATTTTTGTTTATGTAGTTCTCACGTCGGGTAAGTCAGAGGGATTGCTCCCTCTTTCTCCCCTAAGAACCGTACATGACACTTTCACGTCATACGGCTCAAGTTATTTATAACTGACCATTATCAGTGGTCAGCAAGCCTAATTACTGCTTTGGCAATCCTTGACTGAAGTCTATTAACTTTTCATAGTCTGTAGATGCCCACGTTTTACCGTTATTTGGCTTTCCTACATTCATAAAGTTTCATATCCTCTCTTTGCCATAAATAACCCGTTAGAAGTCTGCACGTTTTCACGTTCGGGCAAATTTCGAACCCGTATCTACTTCATTACAAAGTAGCATTCGCTTTATCTAACTTCCTTTAACCGCTCAACATTGTGCGCCTTTTACAATTTGCCTACCTAATTTAAATAGGAGTCAATCGGTCTTACCCAGTTCGTTCTACCTTAGATTTTATCTTTACCCCGAAGCTTTTGTCCATTTGCATGACAATACGAAAAGTTATCATGCCACAGCTTGCACCTTTTGGTCATAGGGTTTCAGCCTTATTTCCCTACTCACGTTTAACGAGGCTTGCAATAATTCATTTAATTTAATCATAGCAAAACATTTACCCTAGCAATCATCCACTTTAGGCTGGCAGAATTTTCACATTGTCTCTACAGCTTAGCAACCCACCGTTACCAGTGACGCACCTGTAGATAGGGTTACTCCAAATGGATGGAGCAGTCCAAAGGTCTTTCGGCTTAGACAGCCCAAGATGTAACTTGTGCTTTTATTTCAAGCGCTGGTCGCACTGTCACATAACGTTCCCGCGATTACCGTAGTCACTCCTTTTGACCCTTAGGGCAAAAGTGGCGCTGGCCTTGCCGCGCAAGGACTGTGACATCAGAGTTATTTTGGTAATCGGCGTGTTGGACGAAACCGCTACCGCGGTGACTTTTTAAATCTTTTTGCCCTAGACATATAGTGCTTTCTTAAGATATTCTTATTCTGAATCTAAAAGAAAAGGCGCTATTTTTTATGTCTAAATTATTATCTAAAATGCAAATGGATATGGAACTCAGAGGTTTCAGTCCAAAGACTGTCACTGTCTATCTCAAAGGGGTTAAGAAGATTTCGAAATTTCACAACTTGCCACCTGAGAATCTCACCTATGATCATGTTCGCGAATTTTTACATGATGCCATTACCAGTAGAAAGCTCAGTCGATCTTATGTAAATTCAAACTACAGTGCCATTAAATTCTTCTTCGAAACTACTCTTGGTCGTGAATGGAATATGGTCGATATTCCTAGAGTGAAACAACCGTCTAAGCTTCCAATTGCTTTAACACCCGCACAGATTCACGCACTTTTTGACTCTGTCACAAATCTTAAGCATAAAACCATGCTTGTAGTCTGTTACTCTTCGGGTTTGCGCGTTGGGGAACTTATGAACCTCAAAGTCTCTGATATTCATTCTGATACGATGCGCATTCGCGTCAGAGATGGCAAAGGACTCAAAGAACGCTACACGCTTCTTTCGAAAAGTGCTCTTGATCTTTTAAGAATTTACTACAAGCAATATCACCCTAAAGATTACCTTTTTCAAAGCTTCTCAAAAGCAAACCATTGACGACGCGGAACATTCAAATGGTGTTTAGGACCAAGTGTAATCTCTTAGGATTTCCTAAAGAAGCCACAATTCACAGTTTAAGACACAGCTTTCAGGCACATCTGCTTCTTGCCGGAACCAATGTTGTCGTTATTCAAAAACTGCTTGGTCATTCTAAGCTTTCAACGACCACTGTCTACCTTCATTTAACTACCGCTGACGTGACTAAAGCCATTAGTCCGTTTGATAGTTTGGAGGTTTTTAATGCCTAATCTCCAAGATATTTTTGTGCGTTTCTTTGAGGACTATTGTCAAACCCACAATCCCTCATATGATCAATATAAAGTCATGAATGCTCTCATGGCTTGTCGTACTTCTAAACTGGGGGGACATCATAATGTTTGCACAAATTGTGGTGAAACTTCTATTGCTTATAATTCTTGTCGTAATCGTCATTGCCCACTTTGTCAGTCTTTCAAAAGAGAAAAATGGCGTGTTGATCGCAACTCTGAACTTTTAAATGTCCACTACTTCCATGTGGTTTTTACTGTCCCTGAAGAACTCAATCCAATTTTCTTTGCCAATCAAGCTTTGATGTACAATTTGATCATGAAGTCTGCTTCTAAAACGCTCTTGTCTCTAGCTGCCGATAAAAAGCATCTAGGAGCTCAAATTGGTCTAACTGGTATTCTCCACACATGGGGTCAAACACTTTCTTATCACCCGCATGTTCACTTTATTGTACCCGGTGGGGGGCTTTGTACTAAAACCATGCGCTTTAAAAAAACCCGAAAAAATTATCTAATTCATGTTAAAATACTCAGTCGTGTTTTTAAAGGCATTTTTATGAAAGCCTTGAAAAAACTTTTTTACGAAGGTCAATTACAAGGTTGGAATACAAATGAATGTGCATCCGCTTTGGACTTTCAAAATAGAATTGATGCTGCCTATTCAAAAGCTTTTGTAGTTTACGCCAAAGAAAACTTTGACTCACCTACTCACGTGGTTAACTACTTATGTCAGTATACTCATCGTGTGGCCATTTCCAATCACCGCATCCTCAAAGTCACTGATGATCACGTCACTTTTAGATATAAAGACAATAAAGACTCCGGAAAAACCAAACAAATGACACTTACTGGCACAGAATTCATACGCCGGTTTTTAATGCATGTACTGCCTTCTGGCTTTGTGAAAATTAGACATTATGGCATTCTCGCTGCTAGAAACAGGCCCACAAAGCTTGCTCACTGCCAGCGCATTATGAAGATTATTCCTTCTAAAAAATCCAGTGATTATACTGCACTTGAGTTTCTAGTCAAATTTATGCGCCTTGATTTTTCTAGGTGTTCAAAATGCCCTTTAGAACCTTCTAATTGTGATACTGTCATGCAAGAGGCTACACCACATATTGGTGCAGGTTAAGCTTTTGAAACTTAATAGATTCTTACACGTCCAAATGATTGAATGTACTTTCATGGGGAGGGGGAATCTATGTCATTGTATCAATTTTTCTATGGATTCACAATCTCATTTTTACCTTTTGTAAGGCGTTTATTCAAAATCTGTTCTAAAAAACCTAAAGAGCAGATCATTGGATACCCAAAGATAATGGTGACGCGGCTTCGCCCAACACAATGTTCCTAAATCACATTTTATGCCTCCTTGAGGCTTATTTTTTTGTGTGATTTAGAAACATTACTTTATGTTATCTGCTGTTTTTGTTTATTCCCTACCTGATTCTATTTCCTCTTTTTCTTTTAAAATTTCTTCTTTAAATTCTGCTTCACTTGGTATATATAGCATATATTTTGATGCAAAAATCTGTTTATTATCTTCTGGAAGAGTATATTTTACTACTGCATCCGATTTGTCCGCACATAATACTATTCCAATTGGCAGATTGTCACCTTCGTTCATGAGTTCTCTAGTGTAGTAATTTACATACATCTGCATTTGCCCGATGTCTTGATGCTTTAATTCACCAATTTTTAAATCAATTAGAACAAAGCATTTCAAAATATAATTGTAGAATACTAAATCTATAAAAAAATTCTCCCCATCAATATAGAATCGTTTCTGTCTTCCGACAAATGAAAAGCCTCGACCTAGTTCCAATAAAAATTCTTGAAGGTGACTTAATAGCTTTTCTTCCAAATCTGATTCATATAATTTTTCATATTTATCTATCCCTAAAAATTCTAATACGTAAGGATCTTTTATAACTTCATTTGGTGTCACTTGATTACTTCCTGCTGAAGCTTCTGTTTTTACTGATTTTTTATCTCTGCTTGATAATAATCGTTCAAAATAAAAGCTATTTATCTGCCTTGATAATTCTCGCACACTCCAATTTCCATTTTTACATTCTTCAATGTAAAAGTTAATTGCATCACTGTTTTCGAGTTTAAGTAATAGCCTATAATGAGACCAACTTAAATCGTGACACAGTGTGTCACGATTTCCAAACGACAAGTAAAACTTCCTCATTCTACTCAGATTAGTCTCATCAAAACCTTTTCCATATTCTACTGTTAGTTTTTTTGATAATTCACCTAGCAAATTGGAACCATATGTCGCATTTTCATTTCCATTTTGCTCTTCTACAATTCTCTTTCCAATATTCCAATATGCTTCAACCATAGCAAAATTAACGGCTTTTACTGCTTGCTTACGAGATTTTTCCAATATGATTTTAATATCTTCATAAAATTTATCCTTTAAAATTTCATTCATTTTACATGCTCCCTTAATTCGACAATCTTATGTATATTATTATATCAATTATTGTGCGAAAAATCTTGCTGATACAAAAATGGCAGATAACGTTTCCGCTATTTCCGAAGTCACCGTTCTCGCTGGGCGCTTGGCGGCATTCTTGCCCTAAAAAAAATAAGTCTCTTTTGCAAGAATGATGACAAGCGCACAGTGAGAATTGGCGCGATCGTTGCTTCCTTTCGCAACGATTGTGACGATAGGTGATTTTGGAAATAGACGTGTTAGACGCTGTCGCATGCTCTTAGTCTCAATTTGGTATCGTGCATTAATGGTGGGGCGCCTTAGAGTCACACCATTATCTTGCCCTTAATCACAATAGACCAAACCGTCTTTTCTGATCTTTTCAAAATGAGTTATAACAGTTTGAATATGGCATACTTTGATCAAATATATTCGTCTGTTTTGATTATACTTCCTAATGTGTTCGTGCGATGGCGGCTAACTTACAGATTACCGTAATAAATTTCAATACATCAAATGTTAAGGTTCAACATATTGTTTATCAAAATGAGCAGCTGATTCAGCTGTAGATTCTTAGAGACTCCTTTTGAGTTCCTATATATTTACTTTTACACGCTCTAACCGACGCAACGGCTTCGATTGGCACGAATTTAATCTTGCTATATCTAACGGGTACATCTCGTCCCTAATAACCAAGTCCACTTCATTCAATGCAATATCTTAGCTATAACCTCTTGCCCTTTATTAGCCTCATTTGGCCTTGACTCCTTTTGAGCTGATTTTTTCCCTTCTTGCTCTTGTAAATTGTTTTTTTGGGTTCCCATTCTTTACCCCCCTTTTTTGTATAATCCGCTTTAAACTAAAAGCGATTTACCATTCATTTCTATTGGGTTACCCTTTCATTATAGGCTTAATGCTACAGTTATTCAAGGTGACGATGTCCATGAGAAAATACGGCTATAAGCGCCCCGTTTTCTTCTTAAATAATACATTTTTATTACAACTTGGATTCATTTATTTTCTGATTCTATGATTAGTGTATAATAATCATAGTCAAAAAAACTCAAAAAATTGTAACTCACTTTCAATATAAAGGAGCCCCACTATGACCATTACAGGATTTCAGCCTTATCAAACCCCTTTATTACTCATGTTTCTACCTACTTTGTCGCTCATCGTCACACTGGTATTAATTTTTTTCCTCATCCGATTTTTCATTCAATTTGATAGAGCTCTAACGAAAATTGGAACCCTCGAACATGATCTAAAGGAAATCAAAACCTACTTACAGCAACGACAATAATCACTTTTATATACTACAGTGAAATTAAGTGTAAACATATAAGGAGGCCTTACAATTGAACAAGACACAAAGAGAATTCAGACGTAAAATGAAAGAACTCGAAAAGGAAGGGCTCGTAGATAAGCAACCTCGCAGAACACGCAGTATGAGACGTACCAGTGGATTAGGTATTTTAGGCACTTTGTTTATTGCTTGGAATCTTTGGGCCATGTGCACTTGGTTCTTCCCAGGATTAGCCTTTAGAATCTCTTATGGCTTCCAATCCATAATCCATTTTATACGCTCTATTTTCTAATAAATCAGATCTATTGAAAGGGGGCTTCATGATTAAAACACTCTATGTAAAACTCACGCCTCATCCTATTTTTGAAGTAATGGGAATTCTCTCAACAGGACCAGAGCACGTCATTTTATTAGTACCCTCAAATGTTCATTTGAACTATGATCCCAACTATTTGCTTACTTCAATTAGAAAAAGAAGCCGAGCGACGTTGCTATTACAGACCATTGATTTTTCTAATTTTGATACTGTACAAAAATTGTTGTCTGGTATCCATGATCAAGACGGCTTTCTTTTGAGTAGCATGGATACTCTAGAAGATTTAATACTGTTTAGAAAACTTTCTGAAAATCATAAAAATATATTTTTCATCGAATCAGATGGTGATCTTTGGCACTTACAGGATTCGAAAGTTGAAAATATCGCAACTGAAGAACTCCAATTGGAAGATTTTTTTGAGAGCATTGGTGGTCACATCATTCATGATGAAAAGAAATTTTACGTCCATGAAAGTTACGGCACTATTTTGAGTTGGATTGGTCAAAACTATGAGACTTGGTCTAAAGTAAAACATATTTTGAGGCGCCCAAATCTGACAAAATCAGTGTCAGAATCAGCCTCTATATCTGTTCAAAATTGGGTCTCGGAATCAGCCGATAAAAGGGCATTTCAGCTTTGGCTTGATTTCCTCCACAGCCAAAATATCATTCACATCAAGAGAACCTCCGCCAAAATAATCATTCACTTTTCACATCACCACTTTAAAGAGTACTTCATGAAATTTGGTATGTGGTTTGAGCATATGATCTACACTTTGATTAAGGAAAATCAACTTTTAGAAAATTTAAATACAGGCGTGCTCTTCTCATGGGACACTAAGCAAAACCTAGTAAAAAACGAACTCGATGTGGTAGGCATTTCGGGAAATCGACTTGTTATCATTTCATGTAAAGATACAGCCAACATCAGCGAGCATTCTCTCAATGAAATTGCGCTATACACAGGGGAACTTGCAGAAGATTCATCCCTTAAAATTATTGCTACCACAATGCCTTTAAATCAAGCTCACCTCATCGCACGTGCCGAAGCCTTAGGCATTCACTTATTACATTATAATGGCGATGGCGATGCGTTCATACAAGCCCTAAAAAGGTTGTTATAATCCAAAAGCTCTATGGACATCCTCTGATCCGTAGAGCTTTTTATGATACTGCTTTGAATGGATTAATCTTCTCTTTGTCTTGTAACCTTAACCAGATTGATGCGGTCTTCAAATGAACCCCTTAATTCTGCTTTCGTTTTCTGAATTTGTTTCATTTCGCCTTCAGAGATATTATGTGTTTTTTGCAAACATTTGATAACTTCCAAGATATCTGCAAGTTCCTCAATACTTTCTGATTCTAAGTATTCTTGTACTTCTTCTACAAGCTTACTTTTTAGCGCATTTAGGTATTCTGTTTCATTAAGTTTATTTACTTCATACAATGCACCACTTTCAGCAATGATTTGAGGAATCTTATCCCGCACTAACTTATTATGATAAATCGTTTTCATACCGCTCACTCCTTATATGTACTCTTTGAGTCTCATTTATTGTCACGTTAACTATACTTATATTTTAACGCAATTTCTCAATACTTACCATAAAAAAAATCCCCTTCCAAGGGAAAGGGACAAACTCTATATTTTGAGGATTTCAATTAAATTGCGTCATGACATCAAAGCGTATACTCAGTCCGCTATGCTACCTTCGTAACCCTTGCGCAATCCGTCAGGATTGCATTCAGTGGGAGTTTGGACTCCCACTGAATGAGGAGATGTCCCCCACTTTGAGAAGTGGGGGACATCTCCTCAAGGGTTATAAAAGTGTGTCACCTTCTTCCCAATCTACTGGGCATAAACCACCTGTTTGGAGGGCTTTTAAAACTCTTAGCGTTTCATCTACACTTCTTCCAACATTAAGGTCATGAACAACACTGTATCTCACTTTACCCTCTGGATCAATAATAAAGAGACCACGAAGTGCAATCCCTGCCTCTTCAATAAGCACACCATAATCGGATGATAATTTTTTAGTTAAATCCGCGCCAATCGGAAAATTCAGTTTACCAAGGTCACTGTTAATCCAAGCTTTATGTGAATGCTCACTGTCGATACTAACGCCGAGTACATCTGCACCTAAAGCTTTAAAGGCCTCATATTTTTTTGAATAAGCAGTGATCTCCGTTGGACATACAAACGTGAAATCAAGCGGATAAAAAAACAACACAAGCCATTTTCCTCTATAATCACTTAATGAGACGCGTCCAAATCCACTGCCATCTCCTAATGCTGTTGCTATGTTAAACTCCGGTGCATTTTGACCTACAATTCTTTCCATTATCAATTTCCTCCTCTAAATTATACGACTAAGGCAAGAGCCTTGTTCTAAATAGAGTATATCATAAAATGTAATGATTACAATATGATTTCAGTTATCAATTGTGAAGAAATTGTAAATCATTATCCATCAAAACTTTGTTTGCCTGACCCGTTCTCGTCTAACCGCTTAGCGCAGGTTAAACATTCCTGACTCTAAGCTGGACGAAAACTAATGATTTTATTAAAAAACGCCTATCGTCTATTGACTCTAAGCGTTTCTTTTGCGTACCCATTATTCTTTTTCTGCTACAAATTGTGTTGGTTCACTTGAGGTTTCATCTTCTACTTCCAATTTAACTTTTGGATGTGAAACAGTTACAATTACAAGTTCTTGAACATTATCGTTGTCACTTTGAATCTCTAAATAACTTGGAATTTCTAAAGCCGAAAGTAAAACTGTATCACCAACAGATGCTTTTGATAAATCGTATGTGATATCTGACGGACTCTCGTCTATAGGATATTTACAGTCAATTTCATGTGTGTTTTGTTGTACAACATAGCCTTTGCCCTCAAGAAGTTCTTTTCCGATGATATGAATCTGAATTTTAGCGTGAATTTTATCACTTGCAGAAACTCTTAAAAGATCAAAATGCATGATTTTTTCTGGTGTAAGTATTTCTCGTTGAAGATCTTTGATGTATACTTTATGTGATTTGCCTTCGAATTCACATGGAAATACAGCACTTTGACCCATTTTTTCATACGTTTTGTGGAATTCTTTACGATCAACTTTGATTTTTGAAGGTTCAATGCCATTTCCATAAATCACACCAGCTACCATACCTTGCTTTTTCACTTCTTTATTTGATTCTTCTCTTAAAATTACTTTCATGATGAGACTCCTCTCAATATAGGTTTACATAATTGACACCTATCTCTCTATTATACCCTATTTTAAGTCAGAATACATGTTTTTTATAAATACAAGTAAAATTATCAAAGCGTATACTCAGTCCGCTAACCTATAATGACCTTACTGACTTTCCTGATCCGGCCTTTGATCGGTTTGTTTTGAAGAGCCTTAAGGACATAGTCTCCCTTATTGTTGAGAATCTCTACATAGGTTGAAATATCCATTATATTGATGATCCCGATATCGGACGCCTCTATTTCATCTAAGCTACAAAGTGTGCCTACCACATCTACCGCTCTCATTTTTGTCTTCTTGCCCGCATTGATGTGAATTTTTAAGATCCCTTCATTCACATCCACACCTTTGATTTCCTTCGGTGTCGGCGTGATCAATACTTTCTCATCAAAAGCATCTTGGCTGCTTTCTATAGCCGCTTCACTTGGCCTATCTCCCAGCGGAATCTCAGCTTTAATATACTCATGTACCTCTCTAAGCAACTTTTGATCTGCTGGCGATACGAAGGTAATCGCCTTGCCAGTATTGCCTATGCGTCCTGTACGCCCAATACGGTGCACATAGCTCTCGCTCTTGTTCGGAACATCATAGTTTATGACGAGCTCTATTTGGTCAATGTCAATCCCTCGAGCCGCCACGTCCGTTGCAATTAAATATCTAAATTCACCTTTTCTAAACTTGTCCATAACCTTGATGCGATCTGTCTGTTCCATGCCACCATGCAATTTTTCCACTAAAAAATGGGCATCCATTAAAGTTCTAAAGACGTCTTCTACTTTTTGCTGCGTGTTACAAAAAAGAATTAAACTGTCTGGATTTTCTGTGATTAAAACATCTCTCAAAAGAACTCTCTTTTGATTTTCTTCCACCTCAATCCGATACTGCAAAATTCTATCAATCACAGGGTCTTTGGACTCAATTTCAATCAATACAGGGTGACGGAGTTGTGTTTCACACAGTTTTTTAATGTTGTCGGGCATTGTCGCAGAAAGCACCACGGTGACGCGTTCTGAGGGAAGTTCGTTTAAAATCGCTTCCACTTGTTCAAAAAAGCCCATCTTGAGCATTTCATCCGCTTCATCAATGACTAGATATTTAATCATGGACGTCTCTAACGTCCCGCGCTCTATATGGTCCATCACTCTTCCAGGAGTCCCCACAACCACATGTGTTTTCTGTTTGAGTTCTTTCTCTTGCAATCGAAAAGGCGATCTGCCATAAAGTGCCGATACTTTTATGCGCTTAAATCGGCCGAGATGGAAGACATCATCTTTTACCTGAATCGCAAGTTCTCTAGTGGGTGCCAATATCATAACTTGTGGCTTATTTTCTTCCCAATCTACGCGCTCGCAAATGGGAATTGCAAAGGCAGCGGTCTTACCACTGCCTGTTTGAGATCTCACAATAACGTCTTTTCCATCAAGAATCAGAGGAATTATACTCTCTTGGACTTGTGTTGGCGCATCGAACTTCATCAGTGCAACGGCCTTTAAAATAGATTCGCTTAGTGCAAAATCATTAAATTTTGAATTTGTCATTTTTTCCGCTTTCTTATAGGTTTAGAGGGGCCAGTTTCGCACGAACCCTCTCACTTTATATTTTATTTGACATCGGTTTCTGATCTAGTGCTTGCGTCTGAAGCACCATATGTGGATATGGAATTTCGATACCGGCTTCATCAAAGGCTTCTTTGACGTCCTCTTGAATTGTGAAGAAAACATCCCAGTAATTTTCAGCCGCCACCCAAACTCTCACTGTAAAATCCAAAGAGCTTGCACCATGACTTGCAAGTCTTACAAAAGGATCAGGTGTTTTTAATATTAATGCATTGCGTTCTATAACTTCTAGTATAACCCTTTTAACGGTCTTAATATCCGAGTCATAACTTACGCCAAAATTAAAATCAACCCTGCGCTCTGAATGCTCACTATAGTTGATTAACGAGCTGTTCGCGAGACCACTGTTGGGTATAATCACGGCTTTGTTATCAGGGGTTGTGAGATGGGTGTAAAAAAGACCGATGTCTCTCACTGTCCCTGAATGACCGTTGCCTTCAATGTAGTCTCCTACTCTAAACGGTCTCAAAAATATGATAAGCACCCCGCCTGCTAAGTTGGATAAACTGCCTTGTAAAGCTAACCCCACTGCAAGACCTGCAGCGCCAATTAAAGCGACAAATGAGGTCATTGGAATGCCCACTTGTACAATCGCGGTCACGATCACAAGCGCTTTGAGACCCATTCTCATAGCTGAACTCAAAAAGGATTTTAGAGTTGGATCAATCTTAATGAAATTTTTGCCTCTATTGAGTCGATAATCAATTATATTGACAATTTTAAACCCGATTATCAAAATGAATAAGCCCGCGAAGAGCTTAATGCCGAATGACATCATCCAAGTTTTTAATAGTTCTATCATGTTTACAGCAACCATGTTAACCTCCCCTAAAATTTCGATGTCTGCCTTTTTTTGACATTTGACCTTTTGTTATCTGACCTTTGATATCTACTCGCCATCGCTCGCATCACTTTCAACACCTCTATGTGTATAGAAGCGTCTTAATGCTATGGTATTCTGGCTTCATCGCCTTAAAGGTACAGACATACTTAAATCCAATTGCGTCAAGTCTTTTTAAATTGTCATCATGTAATGTCCCAATATGCTCTGGCGTATGTGCATCACTGCCAAGTGTGATCACTTCTCCTTTAAGAGACTTGTAAAATTTTAAAAGGTCATCTGAAGGATTATTGCTCATCAAGTTGTATTTAAAATACCCACCAGAATTAACTTCAATCCCTTTTTCATTTTGGATCAAATGTTTGTAAAGCATTTCAATTTGATCAAAATAATTTTTTATCGGCTCGGATTTTAAGGGTTCCCAATATCTTAAATACAAATCCAAATGCCCCAGAACGCTAAAATCATCTAATTGTATCACACTATTATAGTAAGAATCGTAATATTCTCTGAGTGCTTGTTCAGGGGTTCTTGTTTTAAAATACTTCTTGTTATAGAGGTCCTTACGGTCCACCGTGTGAAGTGAGGCTATGACAAAATCGAATGCATATTGATGCACCAGCTTATTGCAACGTTCCCCGAGATGTGGCTGAACGCCTAACTCTACACCGGTATGAAGCTGTATTTGACTTTGATATTTTTCTTTAAGCGATTCTATCGTTTCAAAATACTGATCCAGATCAAAAGCCCAATCACTTGTAACACCATCTTCGTCATAATCGTAATCGATATGGTCTGTAAATGCCAGATGTGTGATGCCTTTTTCTATAGCACCTTTTACCATATCTTCAATGGGTGCTTGAGAATCATTGGAAAAACTACTGTGTGAATGAAAGTCTATTTTCATGCTATGCCTCCTTGAATGTTTTTATTGTATTCGACTTTTCTTCAAAAAACAAGTAGCGTTAGCGCATCAAAAGTCAAAAGTTAGACTCGGTTTCAACCGGAATCTAACGGATACATTCAAATCACTTGTAGTATTTGTCCAATATCCCGATGATTTCTTCAATTTTCTCATCGCCATTATTATTTTCAAAAGCTTCTTTCACACAGGTTTCCATATGTGTTTTGAGAATATTTTGATTGGCTTTTTTCAGCAGTGCTTGAGCTGCTAATATCTGCTTTGAAATATCAATACAATAACGATCATCATCAATCATTTTGATGATCCCTTCAATTTGGCCTTTTGAAGTTTTTAAAAGTTTAAGAACTTCGGATCTGTCTTTAGGCATTATTTCACTTCCAATACGTCATATCCAGCCTCTTCCACAGCTGATTTTAAGATTTCATCGTCAATTTCTGAATGCATTGTGACAAATGCTTTTTTCTCATCTAAATGGACTTCTGCTGTTTGTACCCCTTCAATCGCATTTAAAGCTTTTTCCACACGCATCTTACAGTGTCCACAACTCATGCCTTCAATTAACATTTCTTTTTTCATTAGATTGTCCTCCTTGTTTTCTTCTGTTTCATTTTGTTTTGTTTCATTTTGTTCTTCATCATCTCTGAAAGAATAAGTTTCGTAATTTTCTGTTAAAACTTTAGAGTGCATTTTCTTTTCTGGCTTAAAGCCTCTTAATCTAAGTGCATTTGTGACTACAGTGAATGAGCTTAAGCTCATCGCCGCTGCTGCAAACATTGGATTTAATTTGAGTCCAAACGACAGATAGAACACGCCTGCTGCAAGTGGAATCCCAAGAACATTATAGAAGAAAGCCCAAAATAAATTTTGCTTGATGTTTCTAATCGTTTTGCGGCTGAGATCAATCGCCGTGACCACATCTCGCAAATCACTTTTCATGAGCACGATATCCGCTGATTCTATGGCGATATCAGTGCCATTGCCAATAGCGATGCCGATGTCTGCAAGCGCAAGTGCTGGGGAATCATTGATGCCATCCCCTACCATAGCCACTTTTCGACCCTCTGCCATTAATTTTTCAATTACTTTTGCCTTTTCATGCGGAAAAACTTCTGCATAAGCTTTAGGGATACCCAGTTGTCTCTGAATACTTGCCGCCGTTTTCTTATGATCGCCAGTGAGCATGATAACCTCAATCCCAGCTGCCATAAGAGCATGAATCGCTTCTTCACTATTTACCTTTGGGACATCCATCATGCCGATGACCCCCATAAGGATTTGATCTTTTGCAATGAGCATTGGCGTTTTACCCAAATCTGTTAAACGATTAAAAGCTTCACGATATGCATCGATGTTGATTTTATTTTGCTTCATAAGCGCCTCATTGCCGATGAGCCACTGTGCTTCATTTATAATTGCTTTTAGCCCTAATCCAGAAAGTGATTCGAATTCGGCGACTTCAATAATCGAGATGCCCTTCTCACTTGCGTCCCTAAGAATGCCTTCAGCCAATGGGTGTTCTGATTTTTGTTCAATACTGGCTACGATTTGTAAAAGATCATTTTCTGCCAGCTCATTTGAAATCACATCTGTCACAGTGGGTTTGCCTTCGGTGATGGTGCCCGTTTTATCGAGGACCACAGTATCAATGAGATGTGTATTTTCGAGTGCAATGCCCCCTTTTATTAAAATGCCGTATTCTGCACCTTTACCCGTTCCAACCATAATCGCTGTTGGCGTTGCAAGCCCAAGCGCGCAGGGACACGATATCACTAAGATTGTAATGGCAATGCTCATTGAAAATACAAACGAGTAACCCAAAAGCATCCATACAATAAAGCCAAGTAACGCTAACCCCAATACTACGGGAACGAAAATGCCACTGATCTGATCGGCAATTTTTGCGATAGGCGCCTTTTTCCCTTGAGCTTCTTGTACCAGTTTAATAATTTGGGAGAGCATTGTACTGCTCCCCACGCGCTCTGCTTTCATCTTAAAATAACCCGTTTTGTTGAGACTTGCACCTATAACCTGAGCATCAATCCCCTTTGAAACTGGAATACTCTCACCGGTTAGCATGGATTCGTCTATAGCGGACTCGCCTTCGACGATGACGCCATCCACAGGCACTGTTGCGCCTGGTTTCACTATGAGAATATCATCCACTTTGACATCTTTGATATCAATTTCATATTCTTTTTCATTTTTAAACAAAAGTGCAGTTTGTGGGGACAAATCTATGAGTTTCTTTATGGCATCTGATGTTTTCGCTTTCGCTCTAGATTCAAGATATTTGCCCACGGTAATCAAGGTTAAAATAACGGCTGCGGATTCAAAATACAAATCATTTACGTAGAGCATGGTAAGCGCCATATCGTGTCTAACAGTACCCATCCATATCTGGCTCAACGCAAAGAGACCGTATAGGATCGCCGCCGATGTGCCAAGCGCAATTAGCGAATCCATATTCGGATAGCGCTTCCAAAGGGTCTTAAAACCCACCGTGTAAAAACTTCTCCCCATATATACCACTGGCAAAGTCAAAAGAAGCTGCAAAAGACCAAATGTAAGCGGTGCCTCATGCATACTCATCCACGCGGGTAGTGGCATCCCTAGCATATGGCCCATAGTGATGTATAAAAGCGGTACTGTAAACACCAAAGAGATTTTAAGTCTCTTTTCAAATGCTAATTTCTCCTCCAAATTTTTTTGCTCAATCTCCATCTTGATTTCATCTATGGACATCTCCGCCTCATAACCTGCTTTTTCCACCGCTTTTATGATGGCATCTGGATCTAGAAGATCACCATCATACGAGACAGCCATCGTATTTGTAATGAGATTGACTTTAACCTCTGTAATGCCATCCAGTTTAGACACACTTTTTTCAATGGCTAGTGAACATGCCGCACAGGTCATACCACTGACATTGTACTTTTCATTATTCATTTCAATCCCTCTTTTCTCATTAAATTTCTATCTATATTTAAATGCATACCCAGTGATTTCAAATTCAAAATGCCACACCCCAGGTGGGGTGTCTATAGTATGATTATATCTCTAGAGGCATCATTTGTCAACTTCAATTGAGAAGAATTATCATCTTATACGAGAAGCATTATCCTCTTGATTGAAAAAAATTATCCGTTTACATCAAGCACAATCTATGGTAGTATCTGTGATAATATATTATTGAAAGAAGGTGACCTTTGTGAGTCGTCATGAAATTTTGGAAGCCAAACGCTGCCTCAAATGTAAAAATCCACTTTGTGTTAAGGGCTGCCCTGTCTCCACAAATATTCCAGAGTTTATCAGGCTCTTTGAAAACAATCAAATTATGGAAGCTGGAAAGCTTCTCTTTGAAAACAATCCGCTTTCCGTCGTTTGTGCGCTCATTTGTCCGCACGAAAAACAATGTGAGGGGCATTGCATTTTAAACAAAAAAGATCAGCCAATTCATATCAGTTCTATTGAAAACTATGTATCGGACTACTACTTGACGGTCATGGATTATCATATTTCTGAAAAAAAGGATCAAATGATTGCCATCATCGGTGCGGGTCCAGCAGGACTCACTATCGCGATGACACTTGCCCTTAAAGGCTATCATATTACGATCTTTGAGGCGAATGATAAAATCGGGGGCGTTTTAAGATATGGCGTACCCGAATTCAGATTGCCGAACTCTATTTTGGATCGTATTAAGGAGAAGCTTGTGGCACTTGGCGTCATGATCAGACCCAATACGCTCATCGGTCCCAACCTCACACTGGATGACTTATTTGAAGATGGCTATGATGCCGTCTTTATTGGCACAGGCGTCTGGAAACCCAATAAGCTCAAAATAAAAGGAGAATCCCTTGGCAATGTCCATTATGGCCTCGATTATCTGAAAAATCCTGAAGTTTATAATTTGGGCAATAACGTTTGTATCATTGGCGCTGGCAACTCTGCTATGGATGTGGCCCGTACAGCACTGCGTCAAGGGAGTCGAAATGTCAGTATTGTATACCGCAAAGATTTAGAAAGCATGCCCGCCAATGAGCATGACCGTCAATACGCACAAGCAGATGGTGTTAAATTTGAATTTTTTAAATCCCCTATTGAACTCACCGCATCTGGTCTTAAATATATCGAGACATCCGCCTATGTGGATGAAAATGGTGAAACCAAATGGCAAGAGCATTCTGACCAACAAGGTTTTATTGAAGCAGACTCTATCATCATTTCTGTAAGCCAAGGTCCTCGGGATAACATCGTTGCCAATACTAAAAACATAGACACGACAAAATACGGGTTTGTCATCACAGATGAAGCAGGTCGCACCACACGTGAAGGCGTCTTTGCTTCTGGAGATGTGGTCACTGGCGCTAAAACTGTAGTAGAAGCTGTTAAATATTCCAAGCTGACATCTACTGCTATCGATGATTATCTTCAATCCAAAAAAACAGCCCTTTCTTTGACAAATCACAAATAGTGAGAATGTCCAAAATCAAAAGTTGAGCAATCTCTAACCCTAAATGAACGCATAAAAAATCGGAATACAATTTGTATCCCGATTTTTTTATGCCTTTTTCTATGCCCTTTTAGATTAAATGGTCTTATTGCTCGACAGCCCTTTTCATTTTGGATCACGGCGACTTTATTTCACAACAATATTATAAATTTTACCCGGCACAAAAATCTCTTTTACAATCTTCTTGCCTTCCGTAAATTGAATTATTTTAGCATCTGCCATGGCGAGATCATGTGCTTCATCTGCCGTTGCATCAATTGCAAGTGTAATCGTCGCTCTGACTTTACCATTGATTTGAACCGCCATTTCGATGACGTCATCAATGACTTTTTCTGGATCAAATTGAGGCCATTTCTGATCGACAACCATGCCCTCAAATCCTAAAACAGACCACAATTCTTCTGTCATATGAGGTGAAACCGGATTAAGCATGATTAAGAAAGTCTTCATTTCAGCTTCATTGATATGCTCCACTTTCTTAAACTCATTTAAAAGACTCATGAGTGCTGCAATTGCAGTGTTGAATTTAAGCGTTTCGTAATCTTCTGAAACTTTTTTAATCGTCTTATGCATTAAGGTTTCAAGCGCTTTAGAATAATCCTCTCCTGTGACAATGCTGTCTTGAAGATTCCAAACACGATCGAGAAATCTTCTACAGCCCTTAACGCTGTTATCCGACCAAGGCACACTCTTCTCAAAATCACCGATAAACATTTCATACATTCTCAGCGTATCCGCACCAAATTCTTCGATAATATCATCTGGATTGACCACATTCCCTCTTGATTTAGACATCTTCTCATTGTTTTCACCAAGGATCATGCCATGCGAAGTCCTCTTTGCATAAGGTTCTTTCGTATTGACTGCGCCGATATCGAATAAAAATTTATGCCAGAATCTAGAGTAGAGTAAATGAAGGGTTGTATGCTCCATACCACCATTGTACCAATCCACAGGCATCCAATAATTAAGCGCTTCCATACTTGCAAGTGCATCGTCATTAAACGGATCACAGTATCTTAAAAAATACCAGCTCGATCCAGCCCATTGCGGCATCGTATCTGTTTCTCTGTGTGCATGACCACCGCATTTTGGACATGTGGTCTCGATCCAGTCTTTCATAGTTGCAAGTGGTGACTCCCCATTATCTGTAGGCTCATAACTTGCCACTTCTGGCAATGTAAGCGGCAATTCAGACTCTGGAATCGTCACCCAACCACAAGTTGGACAGCTCACGAGCGGCATTGGTTCGCCCCAGTATCTCTGTCTTGAAAATACCCAGTCGCGAAGTTTAAAGTTGATGCGTTTTTCCCCAAGACCTTTTGCCTCAAGGAAAGCTGTAATTTTCTCTTTCGCTTCTGGTACTCTTAAGCCATTGATAATATCAGAATTCACAAGCACACCATTGGCATTATCCGTGTATGCACCTTCTTCTACATTGCCACCCGATACAACTTCTACGATCGGCAAGTTAAATGCTTTAGCAAAATCCCAGTCTCTTGCATCATGCCCTGGTACCGCCATGATAGCGCCAGTGCCATAGGTCATCAATACATAATCAGAGATCCAAATTGGAATTTCTTTTTGAGTTGCAGGATTAATGGCACTAATTCCCGCAATTTCGACACCTGTTTTGTCTTTATTCATTTCAGTTCTTTCGAAATCGGATTTGCGTTTGGCTTCTTCTCTATAAGCATTTAATGCTTCTAAATTTGTAATTTGATCTGCATGCTCTTGAATGAGTGGATGTTCAGGACTGATGACCATATAAGTTGCCCCATAAATCGTATCAGGTCTTGTTGTAAAGACTCTGAGCACTTCCCCTGTCGTGGTTTTAAAGTCGATTTCCATACCAATCGATTTGCCAATCCAGTTTTTCTGCTGAATTTTCACGCGTTCAATATAATCAAGGTCGTCAAGGTCATCAATTAACCGGTCTGCATATTCCGTGATTTTAAGCATCCATTGTGACTTAGAACGCTTCACAACTTCGCCGCCACAGCGCTCACATACACCCCCAACCACTTCTTCATTTGCAAGGCCGACTTTACATGAAGTACACCAGTTGATGTCCATTTCTTTCTTATAAGCCAATCCATGTTCGAACAACTTAATAAAGATCCATTGTGTCCATTTGTAGTAATTAGGGTCTGTGGTATTGATCTCTCTTGACCAGTCAAACGATAGACCAAGGCTCTTTAATTGTTCTTTAAACCGGATGATATTTTGTTCGGTTACAATTGCAGGATGAATGTGATTTTTGATCGCATAATTTTCTGTAGGCAGACCAAAAGCATCCCAGCCCATGGTATAGAGGACATTATACCCTTCAAGTCTTCTCTTGCGTGCAACGATGTCAAGTGCTGTATAGGGTCTAGGGTGACCTACGTGTAACCCTTGACCTGATGGATAAGGGAACTCTACTAACGGATAATATTTAGGCTTTGTGTAATCATTATAAGCTTTAAAACTTTCTTTCTCATCCCATTTTGCTTGCCATTTCTTTTCGACGGCTTTATGTTGATAATCGTGCATGATAAATCTCCTTCCTATCTTCTCTTGATGTATCTTTTTTAAATCTTGTTTGAATCCATTCCTGATATGCATCCTTCTCAAAGCACAGAATTGCGAATTTATTGCAGAAAAAAAGCCCTTCGTTTAGAGACGAAGGGCTCGCGTTACCACTCTAATTGATACTTCTATCGAAGCATCCACTTATTAACCGATATCGAGGTCATCCGTTTGACACTACTTAATTCATGCCAACAGCTCCAAGACGAGTTCAGATTTTCTTATAACCACTTTTCACCAACCAGAGGCTCTCTATCTATAATACAATCTTACTACTTCTCTTCAACGCTTTCCATTATGCCTTGTATTATAATATAATCTCTGATTAATTTCAAGTCAAGAACGCATTTCCTTATGCCATAGGGGCATATTTTTCTACATAGTGTACAACTTGCTCTTGAGATAGCTTAGTCGCATCTATGACTACCATTGAACTTTCACCTTCCCCCATGAAACTGACAGGTTCAATTTCTTCATATTCCTCATCTACATCGTTTATAATCGTCACTTTGATATCGGTTCCACCATCTCTATATGGCACCACAGTGTAGCCTTTGTTTTTTAGTGTTTCCATGATATTATTTAACCCTGTCTGTACAGCTATTTTCATAACGCCACCTCCAAAATATAATATTAAATATTTACCCAAATATTCTTCTCAATCACTGCAATACAAAAGTTTCTGTGTCTATTTTTTAACGCTTCAATTTTTTTGCTTTTTTCTCATTTCCTCTTTTAAAGTTTCCTGTAACCTTGGCTAAAATCAGCTGAACATCATACTCTGAAGCATTCTCAAGTTTTTCTAAAAGTTTTTTACTCGCCTGATCTTTTAAAATCATGACCTCTTTCCCATACCAACTGATGAATACTTTCCCATTCTTTGATACAGTATAGTCAAAGAATCCCTCTTCTAATTTGCCTCTAGCATCCACTGGACTCACGATTTGATCTCCTCCTCAGTTTTTTGATATTAAATGCATTTGGGACATGGTGCTTTTTATTCAAGTGCATTGGGCACTATTAAAATCTCGTCTTTACCTTTACGAACCCGTTTTGCTTTCTTTCTATATGCTTTAGATTTCGTGACAATATCCATGTCGTAATCTTCAGGATAGAGTTCATCTGATTTGATATGAAGTGATAAGCGTTTATGGTTTACTTTAAATTTTTTATTCATGACTTGAACTGTTATATCACCTCTTTGATCTTCGGTCTCCACAACAATGCCATTGCGTTTCATGGTGTGAATGTAAACAGAATCGCCCATCTGAAATTTAGACGGCTTGCGTTTCACTAGTTTTGTGGATGACTTTGGTTCAATGCTTACTTTTGAATGTACCTCTTTCGTATAAACTTCTTTTGGATGAACCTCTTTTGGATGCGATTCAAACTGTTTGAGTTCTTCATGAACCGCTTGGTAATCTTTTTTAGTCTTATAAGATATCTCATGTGCACGCTCGATGAGGTTCTGGCTCATCCCCAATTGAAGTGCAATTAGCAAAGCATTACTGTCACCAGATTCACCTATTATGAGTTTATACTCAGGTTTAAGGGACATCAAATTAAAAGCCATGCTGCCGTTTAAAAACAGAGGATGCTTGTTGGCAAAATCTTTTATTTCATTGTAATGTGTGGAAGCAAGTATGGTCGCAGATTTATGGCTTAAAGCTTCGAGCACTGCAATGCCTATCCCCATCCCCTCTGTGGGATCAGTTCCCGCGCCTATTTCATCTAATATAATCAAACTGTTGGGCGTAGTACTTTCGATAATCTTAATAATATTCGTGATATGGGCAGAAAAAGTGCTCAAATTCTGAGCAATACTCTGCCCATCCCCTATGTCACACAATACTTGATCATAAATGGGCAACACAGTGCCCGTCTCACAAGGTACATGCAGTCCAGCCTGTGTCATCAGCACAAACAATCCCACCGTCTTCATTGTAACAGTCTTGCCACCAGTATTGGGGCCTGTTATGACCAAGTGTTTCTTAGGCGAGGCTATTGTGAGATTAAGCGGAACTGCCTTTTCCTCTAAAAGTGGATGCCGCCCATTGATGATTTGAATTTCATGTTCTTGGGTTAGAAGTGCAGGGATCCCAGCCATTTGTCTGCTCAACTTTCCCTTGGCAAATATAAAATCATAGTGAGTCATAATTTCATAATTGAGTTCAAGTGCCCTCATTTCAGCTGCAATTTGATTGCTCAAAGTCGATAAAATTCTATAGACCTCTTGCTCTTCATCCCCTCTTAATTCGGTCAATTCGGATTGTAATTTTTGCACCGCTGCTGGTTCTATGAAAAGAGTCCCGCCCGATCTCGATCGATCGCGTATTTGTCCATCAAAGGCTTTTTTATGCTCGCTCTTAATGGGCACTACATATCGACCATCTCTTTGACTGACAATGGCGTCTGAAAACATATGCTGATACCCCGCGCCTGTTAAATACTGATTTAATTTTTGTTTAATGCGATCCTCCACATCGCCAATCTTGCGTCTGATCTTATAAAGTGACTGTGACGCATGATCCGACACTTGACCATTGGCAATGGCATTTGAAATGGCTTCTGAAATAGGTTCAAGTTCTGCTAGTCCTGTGGCATACGTAACGATTTGAGGTGCCGCAAACGCTTTATCTTTCATAAATCGTGTCATACGTTGACAGTCTTTTAAAAAATAAGCCACTGACTCAAGTTCATTAGGCCTCAAAATTTCTTGCCGCTTGAGTTTAGCCAATCCACTTCGAATGCCTTCAAGACCATTGAGCGGAACACTTGTATTTATTTTTAAGACTTCATTGGCTTCGCTGGTCTCTTTTAAATGTCTCTGTATCTGCACAGGATCTGTCATGAGGTTAAGCGCCTCTATTTGAGACTTTGCAGCTTCTGAGATTGCAAGTTGTTTTAATTTTTCGATAATCCTATTAAATTCTAATGCTTTATTCATGGTAATACCTCCTTTAGGTCATTTCACTAGGTCATTTTACGATTGTTTCGATCTCTCAAAGGGACTCCTGTAATGATTTTTGAACACAAAAAAGGACGTAGAATCACATCTACGCCCTTCATCGCATATCAAAATGCATTTTTGTGCACCACTACATGGTTTTATCGCGATTCGCTTCGCCTGATTGCGGTACTCAGCTTAAACACGCCTGCTAAAAGCAGGACGAAAACTCATGATTTTGGGTACAAAAAAACCGTGCTGAGCACGGCAATTACAGGAATTGTAATGGTGTTCTAAACAAAACTGAATGGGTAAAACGGTACAGCAAAAAACCCTTTCGGGGCACCATTTTACTCACAATATCAAGTTATTGGTTTAGAACCTGAACACTCATCAAAATACCTCTTAAAATTTGACTTATTTAAACACGATATACCTTTATTATACACAAGTTCTTTAGGCTTGCAAATAAAATATGATATAATGAAGGTGCTTAATCTAATCTTAATATAAGGACGGCTTTAAATGGGAAAAATTACTTGGAAACCGGGAACCATGGTCTATCCTGTTCCTGCTGCTATGGTCACATGTGGCACACTGGAATCACCTAATATCATTACCATCGCATGGACTGGGACGATCTGTACCAATCCACCCATGACCTATGTATCCATTCGTAAAGAACGTTATTCTTACGATTTGATCAAAGAAGGTCAGTGTTTTGTCATCAATCTAACCACAAAATCCTTGGTACACGCTACAGATTACTGCGGGGTAAAATCTGGAAAAGACATCAATAAATTTGAGACAACCGGTTTAACACCAGTTGCCTCTAACAAGGTCAAAGCACCTTCTATTCTTGAATCACCTGTCAATGTCGAATGTGTGGTCAAAGAAATCAAAGAACTGGGTTCTCATGATATGTTTTTAGCTGAAGTGGTCAGTGTTACGATCGACGACCACTATCTTGATAAAACAGGGAAGCTCAGACTCGATTTAGCTGAAATGATCTGTTATAGCCATGGCGCATATTACAGTTTAGGCAGTTTGCTGGGCACTTTTGGCTATTCAGTGGCAAAAAAAACAAAGCCTAAAAAGAAACGTCCCAGAAAATAATGTCCTTAGACAGGTATTGCTGCAGTCGATTTTGATTTTATAAACGAAACTGCTGCTTCAAAATTTACAAAGCTTTCAATAATCCCATTGAGATGTAGCATGGCCAAGTGCCTTGAAAATCGCTCCATTGGATCAATCAAAATCAAATTTTGAGGTCGATAAGCCAACAATTTTGACAATTCGAGCACAAAACAAATCAAGTTGTGATCAATTACCTCTGTTTCTGTAATATCCAAAATGAGATAATTGGATTTCGACTCTCCATATTTTTTTCTAAGCATCTTGACCATGAGTTCATTTTGATCCATAATGCTTTTATCCTCTAATTGCAAGTAATAGATATGACGCTCTATCTCCTTAAGTCTCATAACCCACCTCTTAAGGTATTTATACGCAATTTTCATAACAATAATCATCAACCCTCTAAAGTAAAAAAATTAACCTCTACAGATGATTTTAACCCACTACTATAATGGAGTTCCCTATGCTTAAAGCAAACCATTTTTATATTGATTTTATAGAGGCGTGCCATGTTGAGCCCTATGTTAAGGACACTCTTTTAACGCACTTCGGGGATGTCCATTTTCATTTTTCAACAGTTATAGAAGGTCAAAAACCCGAATGTAAGTATGATTTGCTCATAGGGCGCTATGAGCAATTTAAAAAAATAGAGCACATTATTGATTTTAAAAAATACTATGAAGAAATTCTATTGATCGATGTGCCTGTGGATGAGTTTATATTTAAACTTTTCGCAGAACACATACAAATCACCATATTAAAAAGGCCCCTTTTAAACAATGAACTCTCTAGCTTTCTCTTCAACTACATGAACCGTGTATTGTATCATTCTGAACATAAGATTTTGGACAACCTGTTAAAAAATGCTCAAAATTCAATTGTCATAGCCGATCTTGATGGCAATATTATATATGCCAATGACTATTTTCAATCATTATGTGGTTACAATAGTTCTGAACTTATTTCGAACTCGCCCCGACTTATTAAGAGTGATTTTCATGATGATGCTTTTTATAAAGACTTATGGCTTACGATCACCAGTGGCAGGGTCTGGGAGGGCATCTTTATCAACAAGAGTAAAGATCATACTCTTTTTTATGAAGAAGCCACCATTAGCCCCATCAAAGACGGGCATGGCAATATTGAAAAATACTTAAAAATCGGCAAGAATATCACCCGAGAAAAATTATTGCTCGATCATCTTTCTCAAGAGGTCAAATTGGCTCGGACTGTCCTAGATTCTCTACTCCCATTGCCACTTGAAGATGAAATTTTGCATTTTAATTATCATATGATTCATTACAACGAAATTGGTGGCGATTTTATCTATTTTAATAAAACCAGTCCCACAACATATCATTTTGCACTTATTGATGTTATGGGGCACGGTGTTTCTTCTGCCCTTGTGGCAATCACATTGACGCAAATGTTTAAAGACTATATCCATTTTAAATCCTTAGGGGATTCGGTCAAAGCAATTAACAAATTACTCTGTGATGTCAACACTTTCGAGAACGATAGGAGTCTTTTTGTCACCGGTCTCTTTTTAGAATTCGATCTGCGCAACGATGAATTAAAAGTGATCAATGCTGGGCATCCTGACCTCATTATCAAAGCTAAGACAGGCGAAATAAGCCATTTAGCCTCTAACAACATGCTATTAGGCGTTTTAGAAGAGAATCTCTTTGAATCTTACAAGTTGGCATTATCGCCAATTCAACGTCTATTATGCTTTACGGATGGTCTATTTGAAACCAATAACATCCCCTATGAAGTGGCACTTGATATCTTAGACGAATCCATTTCACACCTTGGCAATCAAAAATTTTATGAAGGTATTATGCATTCCTTTTCCAAAAATCAGCATATCAACGATGACATCACCATCTGTAAAATAGAGTTCTTGTGACATACTCCCACCACTTGAAGAAGTGGGGGCTTCTTGTTCGAGTAGCCTAACGGCTACAGCATAAGCAAGCTATCCCCGTGTGTCCCACGGTTCTATGAGTTCGTTTACCCTAATAATAAGCGTATACCTTCCGTTTTGATATTTATACTTGCATTGTAATCCCTATCCATTGTCATGCCACAATCTTCGCAATGATATGTCCGCTCTGAAAGCAATAATGTTTTCTTCACTATCCCGCAAACACTACACTTTTTAGAACTTGGAAACCATTTGTCAATTTTGACGAGGTGTTTCCCTTGTTCCATCAACTTGTAATTAAGCATAGACACGAACATCCCAAACCCATTATCCATAACACTTTTACCAAAATTCAACGCCTGTGACATCACCTTCATGTCCAAATCTTCAATACACACTGCATCAACAGCATCGGCGATCTGCTTTGACTGCTTGTGTAAAAAGTCTTTTCGTTGGTTCTTCACTTTCTCATGAATTTTCGCTACTTTTATTCTTTGTTTGTTTCGATTTTTACTGCCCTTTTGGCACAACGATAGCTTTTTTTGTTCGCGTTTGAGTTGTTCAAGAGACTGTCTGTAATACCTAGGATACTCTGCTGATATGCCATCGGAAGATGCAAAAAGTGCTTTCATGGAAAAATCTAACCCTAAGAATGTTTTAGGCTGAACTGTTTCTATAGTCACTTCATATTCATATAAGATACTTGCAAAATACTTCCCAGTTGCAGTTTGACTTACCGTTACAGCTTTAAGTTTGTATTCTTTAGGAATAGCTCGGTGCTGTTTGATTTTCACAGCTTTAAGCTTTGGTAAAACAATACAACCATTTTCTAACTTGATATTTCCATTTACAAAATTAGTTGTATAACTTTTGTTATTATTTCGTTTTGACTTGAATTTAGGAAATCCTGTTTTAGGCTTTCTAAAAAAGTTGTTATAGGCTGTTTGCAAATTCATTTGGGCATTAGCAAGTGCTAAACTGTCGACTTCTCTTAGCCATTCAAATTCTGCTTTATATTGTGCGGGGGTATTTTTCAGTTTTTGATTTGTCCTCTTGTAATATTCTATCTTGTCGTCTAGCATTTTATTGTAGATAAAACCCACACAACCAAAAGTCTTACCTATGAGCACTTCTTGTTCTGAATTTGGATATATTCTAAATTTGAACGCTTTATTCAATGCTTTTCACCTTGACTTTCTATATATTTCTTGATGACTTCAAGGGGTGCGCCACCAGTTGTAAGTAAACAATAACTTCTTGACCAAAAATATTCTTTCCATAATTTTTGACGAATTGACTGAAATTCATTTTTGAGTAGCCTTGAGCTCGCACTTTTATAAGCATTAATAAACTTYGATAATTCACTATTTGGGTGTGCCTTGAACAGTATATGAATATGGTCACTKTCGTGATTCCACTCTAACAATGTTATATTGTAATTTTTTGCGATATATTCGAATATTTCTTTAGCTCTTTCAGATACTGCATCGTCAAGGACCATTCGTCTATATTTGATTACTAGCACAAGATGATAATACATCAAGAATACTGAATGATTATTATTATCCATTTTCATTTATTTCCAACCTCMTTTGTATACTACTACTGATTATATTATAGCATTTTCTGCAGCATATTTCAAAGGCAAAAACCACCGATTCATCTCCCACCTACGCTCTCACTCCCTGAGCAAGGAAGGCTAAGAGGAAGGAGACTTCTCGGCTTTTAGGTTAAAAAACTATAAAAAAAAAGAACCCTAATGTTGTTTCGTGCTGTACCACGTACAGCACGAAACACAGCACGAAACACAGCACGAAACAACATCAGGGTTCTCCTTGCGCATCTCTTTTAATTTCATATCCAAGTGCTTTATTTTACTTTGTTCTTAAACTTGATCAATTCACGAATGCCTTTCGTTGCATCCATGATGTCGCTGATAGACATATCATAATTCAATCGGTTAATCACTTTTGAAATATATTCTGACATGTCTACCTGTTCAAACCAAGGGGCAGTTTTAACAGACTCTGGGATATATGAAAGATTTGTCGTATACACTTTATCAATATAACCTTCTTCATAAAACTTATTAAACTTATCAAGGCCCTCTGTAAACAATGCAAAAGTGGTCGCAATAAAGACCTTGCCAGATTGTCTTTTTTTAAGTTCAACTGCAATGTCAAAAATAGATTCTCCAGAAGCAATCATGTCATCCACAATTAAAATATTATTGTCTTTTACATCTCTTCCAATATATTCATGTTGCACAATTGGATTTTTACCTCTTACCACCTTAGAATGGTCACGCCTTTTATAAAAGAGACCAATGTCACTTTCAAGTACACTGGAGTAATATATCGCACGATCCATAGCACCTGTATCTGGGCTAATAATCAATACTTTTGTTGGATCCTGAAAAGCTTCGCTTTCTTCTGTTAAAAAAGTTTTAACAATATCCAGTGTTGGATATAAATTCTCAAACGAAATGAGTGGAATCGAGTTTTGAATCGTTGGATCGTGTGCATCAAAAGTGATAATGTCGTTTACACCCAACTTTTCAAGTTCTTGAAGTGCCATAGCACAATCAAGAGATTCTCTTCCCTTTCTACTATGTTGACGCGATGCATACAAAAGTGGCATGAAAACAGTAATGCGCCTCGCCTTACCCGCCATCGCAGACAAGACTCTTTTCAAATCTTGAATATGATCATCGGGACTCTTACGATTTTCAAATCCGTGCATCGTGTAAGTACAACTGTAATTGCCAATATCCGTCACAATGTAAATATCCTTACCCCTCACGGATTCCTCAATAAAGACTTTTCCTTCACCATTTGAAAACCGGATTTCCTGCTTCTTAATAAGATAGGTTTTTGGCATTTGGATCGTTTCTGTCTCACAAACTTGTCTCATTTTAACAAGGTAGTCATCGATGCGCTGTGCTAAACTTTCACAGTTATCCATGGCAATTATGCCAAGTTCTCCATAAGGTACGTGTTGGTAATAATCCTGCTTTTTCATTTAATCACTCCATTTTTGAGTCCTTGATGCCCTACTCACTCGTTTTAGGTTATCCTCTTCGTTATTTTACTACCCTTTTATGCCGCAATACTGACATAAAAAAGGCTAAAGTATAAATACTTTAGCTATACTGGTGCGAGATAAGGGACTCGAACCCATGACTTCTTCCACGTCAAGGAAACACTCTACCATCTGAGTTAATCTCGCATGTTACCACTCCAATATTATGCCACAAATTTCTTGCTTTGAACAGGGATAAATAAAAAAACTTAGAAAAAATTCTAAGTTTTTTTATTGAGTTAGAGTGTCCAAAGCCAGCTTCAAACGGTATCTCCATCCTATGCTGTATCGCGTACTTTCCGTAAACGCACGATCTGCTAAAAAGGGGGGGGCAACTTTTGCCCTTTACCCTTTGCCCTTTGCCCTTTACCCTTCTACCCTCATTGGATAAATTAAATCGTATATTGATTTACTTGTTCAAAAAGATCTATTGCCATCTTTGAGAGATGATCCGATGCTGCAGCGATTTCTTCTGAAACTGCCGTTTGCTCCTCTGTGGCGGAGCTAACCTCTTGTGTTCTCTCATTCGCTTTAAACATGACAACTGCAATGTTTTCAACAGACTGATTAACCGAATCTCCAAGCACTTGTGCTTCGCCAATGCGATTCACCACAAGCTTAATTGAACCTTGAGTATTTTCTATCATTTTAAGGATTTCAGAAAAAGCATTTCCAGCCACATCGATCGCTTTAACGCCTGAGGTGATTGCTTCACTTTCAGCTTGAGTAAAATTATTGGCTTCTTTAATCTCTATTTGAATTTCACTAATAAGACTGTTGATGCCATTTGCGGAAGTTTGAGAATCTGTTGCCAGCTTTCGAATTTCTTCTGCAACCACCGCAAAACCTTTGCCAGCTTCTCCCGCACGTGCTGCCTCTATGGCCGCATTTAACGCGAGCAAATTGGTTTGATTTGCTATTGTCGCAATAGTATCAGAGATCTTGTTAATTTTATCAGATTGTTCATTGAGTTTGTTAATGACATCAATGGTTTTTGCACTACTTGCTTTTATTTCAGCCATTTTATCAACAGTTTCATAGATCAGTCTCTGACTGTTTTCTGCCGTTTGCATCACCACATCTGCCTCTTTGGCCATTTTAAGGGTTTCATTTGCAGAGCCATCCAGTTTCTGCTTCATATCATCCACAAGTATGCGCGTATTGTTGACATCATTCGCTTGAATTTCCATGCCCTGACTAATTTCTTGTATCGCTACAGTCACATCAGTCGCTGCCTTCCCACCTTCCTCAGCCGAAGAGGCCATTTGTTGACTTGAAGAAGATAGGATTTCTGAAGTTTTAACAATATCGGTTACGATGCCATTAAAACTCCGAAGCATCGTATTAAAGGCCCCGCTTATTTGATCTATTTCATCACCTTCTACCTTAAAATGATCCACTTGTACCGTTAAGTCTCCTTTAGAAGCATCCAGCATGACTATTTTCATTCTATTAATACGTGTAACAATATAACGTGAAATCACATATGATACGATTAAACCCAAAATCAACATGATCGCACCCACAATCATTATAGATTTTTGCATTTTAATTACAGGTTCTAAATATTCATTTTTAGCTGCATTAATACTAATTGAAAACTGATCAAACCCACCATACATATTTAGTTTTGAGACACCATCATAAGTATATTCAACTTTGTTCACACTACCTTCAAGCATATCAGGTAATGCTTTATCCAATTCAGAAATGCCTAAATCAGTGATTTTTTTTTGCAAAATAAAATCCGGATTTGGGTGAATAACCACAAGCCCATTCTGGTCAATCATATAGGCATAACCTAATTCACCAATTTTGATGCTGTTGATCAGCCCTACAGTCTTATCCATTTTAACCGCAGCGGCAATATAACCAATGCGTTGTTTGTTTTTATTTTCAATAGGAAAGGTATAGACTCGAACAGGTGCATTAGAGGCTTTGGATAATACAATATCTGACCATACCGGCGTTCCACTTTTCACTTCAGTAAAATAAGCGCGATCAGATACATCAAGTCCCTTTAAGGTCCCCTCTTCACTATCCGCAATAATTTTGCCATTTGTGTCTGCTATAAATACATTTTCCAATAAGATTTCGTTACTTTTTTTAAAGGCCAATAAATACGCATCTACCTCTTGCATTTCTTGAGAGCTTAAGGTGCTAGAAGCAATATCTTTGATCACCGGCATATGCTCGATAATTTTAAGAAGACTTTCTACGTTTGACTGATCCTCTTTTAAACTCGATATCAAGCTATTCAACTGTGACATCAGCTTTGATTCAACTTCATGCTCAATTGCATCGCTTGAAAATTTAAAACTGATCACACTGATAAAAAGTATGATCATCAAAACAAGTAACCCTGTGCTCGCCATGAGCTTCGTCATTAAACTTCTTTTCATAAATTTCTCCCATTTACATTTTTTGTTGAAACTATTCACATTGCTACATATTTATCTCTTTGTAAGCAATTTTTAGATTTTGTTTCCGTTTTGTACACACTATAGTAACACTATTTATTGTGTACATTTTAGAAACTCCCTATTAAATTATAACTACTTGGTGAGCAATTTACAAGATGTTTGTTATTAATTGAACAAATAATATGAAGCTTTCAAAATTTTACAAAAATACATTTATGCCCTCTAGAAGTGCCTTTTTTCGCTGGATTTTTTTTAAAGGTTTAGACTCAATAATTTGATATAATAGAGATAAGTTACTTTGATTTTTTTAAAAAAAACAAGTCTTATGTCAACCTTTTTAGGAGTATTTATGTTAGGTAAACTTGTTCGAGAGTTAAGAGGATTGAACATTAGCCAAAGAGAATTGGCTCAAGAAATAGGTGTTAGTCATTCCTATATAAGCAAGCTAGAATCCAATTTACAGACCACCGTTTCGAATGAAATTATTGAAAAATTAGCATCTACACTTGAATGTGATAAGGAGATACTGTATATCGCTTGTGGTAAAATTCCACCGGATCAATTAACGATTAATTCAAATGCACCTTCTATATACAGTGAAATTGAATCTTATATTCGGTCAAAAACCGCAAAAATAAATACGTCTCTTGAGGAACTTGAGATATTGTTCAACGCTTATAATCAGTCGAAGACGATTACTTTTTTGGTAAATTATGAAACGCATGCACTTTTTTATATGAACATCAGCGCTACCTTATTTTTAAAAAAACGCTTCCCTGATCAAAATATCGATCAGATTATTGCCGCATATGCCGATGAAATCATAAAGCGCTGTTCTCCAGAAAGCAAATCGCCAATGATCTGCGATTGTGACCTTAGAGGTGAAAAATCGCTTATTGATCTCAGTTTGGACTTTTTTACATTTAAGAATCAACGCTTTTTATTGGTTCAAATTTTTGAGGAGCGCTCTTTAGATCGCTTTAATGAGTTTGCGCTCTTTAGTGAAAACCACTTCCGTGGTGTATTTCAAAATTGCCTTCAAGCTGTATTTGTATTCGAATACACTATGGGTGATCATTATGGTGCGCTTATACATGCTAATCAAGCTGCTTGCGATTTGCTTGGTTATACAGTCAAAGAGCTATCCACCTTTATTGGTCCACAAAACTTTGAATTGCAATCTGATGTTTCTGCGTTAAGACTTAAGCGATTGAAGCAGCAAAAAAAATTTTATGATATCTCTATCTTTAAAACAAAAGAAAGTAAATTGATTCCCGTTGAAGTTTTTTCAAACCTAGGCTGCATCGGCAAAAATAATTTTATATTAATGTGCTGTTCTGATCTATATCACTTTAACAAAGGCAAAACAGACTTTTAACCCCTTTAGCGTTTAGTTCTTTCAATAAAAAGAGTTCATCTATGCATACGTACTTGCATAAATGAACTCTACTCTACTCGACTCTATTCTATTCTACCGTCACAGATTTTGCCAGATTTCGCGGTTTGTCCACGTCATTCCCTCTAATTGAAGAAATATAATAAGCGAGCATTTGAAGTGGTATAACCGTCAGTATTGGAGTCAATATATCCATTGTATCCGGTATATAAAAGACTTCATCTGCCGATTTTTCTATTTCTTTTTTGCCCGTTTTGGCGATTGCAAAAACATGTGCGCCTCTTGCCTTAACTTCTTTGATATTTGAAACCATCTTTTCATAAAGTCTGTCTTGTGTTGCAAGTGCCACAACAAAAGTATGATCCTCAATCAATGCAATGGTTCCATGTTTAAGTTCCCCAGCTGCAATGGAGAATGAATTGATATAGGAAATTTCTTTAAGTTTGAGTGAGCCTTCAAGTGCTAAATCAGCATCTATACCTCTTCCCATAAAAAACACTTTTTCATTGTTAAATTGTCGTGCTGCAAGCTTCTGAATCAGTTCGCTTTGATCTAGAATCGTTTGAATCATGTCAGGCATCTTTTTGAATTCATTGACAATCGCATTGATCCCCTCATCATTCATATTGCCATTTAATTTAGCGAAATGGAGCGCAATTAAATAAAATGCCGTTAATTGTGTTGTGAATGCTTTAGTCGATGCAACACCAATTTCGGGCCCTGCCCACGTGTAAAAAATATCATCGGACTCTCTTGATACTGAACTTCCAACGACATTGACAATGCTTAATACTCTAGCACCTTTCCGCTTAGCTTCTCTTAATGATTGAAGTGTATCTAAAGTTTCACCAGATTGCGATACAGCAATAAAAAGCGTATGCTCATCTATAAAGGGATCTCTGTACCGGAACTCCGACGCCACATCACATTCCACAGGAATTTTAGCAAGCGTTTCAAATGCACGTCTCCCCACTAAGCCTGCATGATAAGCTGTCCCACAAGCCACAATATAGATTTTATTTATTTTCTTGAGATCTTCTGCCGTTATGCTAATACCTTCCAATACAATATTGGAATTCTTATCCAATCTTCGCATAAAAGTTTCTTTTACACCTTTGGGTTGTTCATGGATCTCTTTTAATGTGAAATGCTCATAGCCTTCTTTTTCAGCAGATTCCATATCCCAAGTCACCTTAAAAATTTCGCGATCAATCTTTTGACCAAATGCATTGTAAATCGTTACTTTGTCTTTAGTGAGTTCCACAACTTCATCATTTTCGATCAAGAGAATATCTCTTGTATACTTTAAAAGTGCTGGAATATCTGAAGCGATGAAATTTTCACCAACACCAAGTCCTACAATTAATGGACTATCCTTTCTTACTGCAATTAATCGATCGGGTTCTCCTTTTGCAATAACACCAATCGCATAGGCCCCTTCCATCTTTTCAATGGCCTTATTAACGGCTTCAAGAAGATCTCCCTCATAGTAGTAATCTATCAAGTGTGCAATGACTTCTGTGTCTGTTTCGGATTTGAAAATGACATTTTTATCGTTTATGAGCCATTCTTTGATTTCCATGTAATTCTCAATAATGCCATTGTGTATGACTGCTATTGTGCTATTTTCATTCGTATGAGGATGTGCATTTAAATCAGATGGCGCGCCATGTGTTGCCCATCTGGTATGTCCAATTCCAAGAACCGTACTCATGCTCATATCTAGAGAATCCTGTAAATTTTTCAATCTGCCTTTTGATTTAAAGACCTTTATTTCATGATCTAAATTAATCGCAATGCCCGCTGAGTCGTAACCTCTATATTCTAATTTTGACAAACCTTCCATCAAGTAAGGTAATGCATTATGACTTCCAATATAACCTACTATTCCACACATATGTGTATGCTCCTTCGCTTATTCCATTTTTGGTAATAAAAAAACACCCTATTAGGATGCTGTCTTGAACGCACTTATAGCCTTAAATCAACCTACCAACTTTGTCTTCCAAATCACTCTGGAAATTTGTATGGTATTTACGGTGTTGATTACACCGCGGGGCACCCGCCGAATTTTCGATTAACCCCGCCCTCGTCAACTGTAAACAGTTCTGGCGCTTGTATTAAGTTTTTAGGAGTATCATTTTATCCCCTCCCTTCTTTTGCCATTATAACATACGGTTTTTAAGCTTACAACCCCTTGCCAGCATCAAACTTAACTTTTAATATTATTATATGTTTTTATCATATAAACACCAAGCGGTATCTATAGACCCCATAGTTTAGGATTACTTGTGGACACCGCTTGTGCACCTGCTTTTAAGCTTTGAATGATATCTTCTTTTGATCTGATAAGCCCTCCCGTTACAATGGGCGTCTTCGTTTGGGAAACAATTTGATTTGTAATTTGATGCATAATTCCAGGCAGAATTTCCACCGCATCTGGCTGTGTCTGCTTAACCGACTTAATTCCCGCATCAAAGTTAATCGAGTCGATGAGAAAAACTCTTTGAATCGATATCTTATTAAAAGATTTTATCACTTTAATCATACTGCTTTTAGTGGTTATTATGCCATCAGTTTCCGTCCTTTTACATAAATACTCCACTGCTACGGCATCCCTCGAAAACCCGTCCAGAAGATCTAAATGAACGAAAACCATTTTTCCAGCCTCTTTTGCTTTTTTCACCTTCTTATCAATATCAAATACGCTTCCTGACAAGAAAAATAAAACTTCACAATCCGATTCCAGCGCATCGTCTAGTATAATCGAATCACTTATCGCTCCAATTATTGGATATTCATTTGTTCTTTGAATAAATTCATGGATCATAGTCGCCCCCATTAATGCTCATTTAATACTATAATACCACATTTAAACCTCTAATATTAACTATTGGGGAGTCTTGAGACCACTTTTTTAATAAATAAAGTCAGATCTTTCATCATATCCACTTCTTCAAATCGATTGTCTGTAAGAAGCCTCAGAATTGGCCGTGTGGGTGCACTTAAATTGTTGTCTATAACAATTGCATGTTGACCTGTACTGAGTTCCACAAGCGTTCCTGGAGGATACATATCTACAATTTGCATCATATAATTGATAATGTCAGCATCTAACTTAACAGGTGCGGCTGAACGCAGAATCTCCACTGCAATATCCACCGAAATTCTATTATTGTAAGTCCGATCCGAGACAATGGCACTAAAAATATCACATATAGTCACAATTCTTACAAGTAACGGAATCTGGTCTGCAATAAAGCCATTTGGATACCCAGAACCATCTAATTTCTCATGGTGCAAAAGTATAATTTGTCTTGATAGAGGTGATAGTTCAACGAGTTCTTTTACCATATCATAGCCATACTCCACATGTTTCTTCATCTCTTCAAATTCAGAAGGCTCAAGCTTGCCTTTTTTATTGAGTATGTGATCTGGTACCTTGGACTTTCCAACGTCAGATAAAATAGCACCCATGCCGAGTTTCAAAAGACGTTCTCTGTCAATCCCCATTTTCTTGCCAATCAAAACAGAGAGAATCATCACTTCTACCGCATGGTCATAATGATACATTTCTGCACCCATTAATTCCGTGCTGTAGTATTTTTTATCATATTGGCTGTATATTTCAGAAATCATATCATCAATGATCCCTTTTAACGATCTGATATGTTCTTCTCTAACTTGTTTTGGATTTTCACCGTTACCTTGATCATATAAATCATAAATCATTTTCATCATGGTAATCGCTTGTAATTTTAAAGTATCTGATATCATGGGTTCAAGTACAATCCCTTTTGAAATTTCATCTTCTACATAAACATGCCTTATATCAATTTGTTTAAGCTTTTCAATAAGATTACTGCTTAGCGCTGTATCCTTTTGAACCAGCAATGACAATTTAGAATCATAGATCGGTTTGGCAATTTTAATGCCTGGATTTACTTCATTTATGTGTATTAATCTCATAATAGTTCACAACCTTTCGATATACCTAATAATAACCCCCATAAACATTCTACCCATATAGACATGGTACAAACCCTTTTTGATAGAGTTTTCGGAGGATAGATTTTATTTAACAATTATAACACAATAATTATATTGTGAAGTTTAAGATTTTGTGAACAAAATAAAGGGTATACTCTTTTTGAAGCTTACAGCTTGGAGGCACTTATGAAATTAAAATTCGCACATCAATTTTCAACTAAAATAAGCCTAATTACATTTACACTCCTGCTGATTTCAGCATTTTTTGTTATGTTCTACTTAAATGCGTCTATTCAATCCAATATAAATAATAGCATGGATCAAATTACTTATGAGTATTTAAACAATGCACATTCTGAATTAAAATACTTTATAGAGAGCAAAATTACGATTTGTGAGCTTCTAGCCCAAAATCCAAACTTATCTCAATTTCTGTCAAGGACGAGATATATCAATACCAATCACGCGCTTAAAAGTTTAGAAGGTTATACGGCGCTTTTAACGGATATGAATGCCTATATCTCTAAGGATAATCACATACACTCCATTTCAGTTTGGTCTAAAAATCGAAAAGAACTTTTTTATCAAGACGGTACTGCTCAAAGTGAGGTTGATCTCGACAGCAAAAATGACCTTTATCTTTGGTATGCCTATACGCTGGAGCAAGATCAAACGGTGATTTCCTCTGCCTATATTGAGGCGATAAGTGGGGATTATATTTTCAGCGTCTTAACCCCTATTAAAGCATTACAAGAGCCTATTGGGATTGTCAGCGTTAATTTTAAAATAAAGGATTTTCCATTCAATATAATCAATGCAAAATACATTTTATTAGATCATGACCTCAATATTATTAAAACGACCGAAAATGCGGTTCTAAGTCATACGAATCTTCAAGGATTTGATCTTTTACTAAGTGAACATCTTCTGTCTTCAACTAAAGCCTTTGGTATGCTGGATTCGTCACAAGATCATGTTTTTTATTATGAAGCACTTCCCGAATACAACTGGTACCTCCTCATAAACAATGCGGATAATGACCTTATGAAGCCTCTAAAAGCTGCTCTGTTTTTAACCAATATGATGCTCTTGACATCGACCATTATCATCTCTATTATTCTATTTTGGATTATAAAAAAATCGTTTATACCACTTGAATCGCTTCATCAAAACATTTTGGAAGTCTCCTCAGGTAATTTTAATGTGACGATTCATACGAATGGTTCTGATGAGATCGCTGAAAGTATAAACGCTTTTAACAAAATGAAGATGAGTCTATCGAAACTCATTGAAAATATAACACATATTACGGCTACTATCCATGACTCTACTTCTATTCTAGCCGATGATGCCTCTAAGGGCAGTAATGCTGTAAGCGAAATCAGTACAATTATTCAAGCAATTTCTAAAGATGCAAATATACAAGTTGATGAAACTCAAAATGCACTCTTTTTGTCAAAATCCATCGGTTCCAAAATAGATCATATGCTCACTATTTCCTTGGATGTTTCCACACTACTTGGAATCACCACGGAAACCATGTCTTCTGTCCATGAGGCACTCGATCTATTGGTTCAAAATGCAGTTGTGTCGGAACTATCAATTAGAGCTATCATTCAAAGCTTTGATGATTTAAGTGTCTCCATTGCAAATCTTATTCCCATTCAAGATTCGATCATTGATCTTATCAAAACATCTGCACTACAGTCAAATCAACCTGAATTGTCTATACTTTTAGAAAGCAGTCATCAATTCATTTATCAAATGTACCACTATGCCTTAGAAATTGGGATTTCACTTGATCGTACTCAGAAAATAACCAGTACGCTTGATACTTCAATCGAAGATGTCATTTTGCATTGTGATTCTACGATAGATGCCCTAATGGATGTTTCGGAGGAAACAGAACAATTAAGTCTTGCCATTGATGGTATCGCTAATAGAAAAAACGCGATTTCGAATTCACTTGAAAAAATAATCGTGCATTCACAATCCACTGCTTTATCTTCCAAAGAAGTGGTTATCGCCATAGAAAGTCATACCCTTGCCATGAAAAGTATCGAACACCAAATCAGCACACTCTATAAAAGTAGTATTAAACTCAGCAATCACGTTTCTAATTTTACGCTTATTAAGCGGGATTGAAAAGCGCTGTATCTAGTAGATTCCCTCATTTTATGTTAGAATAAGTTGAAGTCTTTTCAACGTTTGTCTATTAAATTAATGAGGTGTATATGTATAAATCAATTCCCTATGATCCCAGTGATTTAGAATGTTATTATATAGATGTGAGATCTGAATCAGAGTATGAAAAAGGTCATATTCCAAATGCAAAAAATTTGCCCATCTTAAGCAATGAAGAACGTCATGTGGTTGGAGATCTATACAAAAATGTGTCCGTGGATGCTGCTCGCCGGAAAGGCTTAGAATTTGTATCCCAAAAGCTCATGCTCTATTTCGATGCTATTAATGAGCTCATAAACCAGAATCCTAAACTCAAAATTGTTTTTTATTGTTCAAGGGGCGGTTATCGAAGCACTTCTATCGCTTTACTTTTAAAGGGCATTGGCATACCTGTTTCTTGGTTACAAGGTGGCTATAAAAATTATCGCCAATTGGTTTTAGAGCATTTATCGGATCCTCTTTTTTATCCTAAAATGCTTGTGATACACGGACTCTCCGGCGTTGGAAAAACCCATGTGCTCACCACATTAGAATCAGATCATCTCCCAGTACTCGATTTAGAGGGGCTTGCAATGCATAAGGGCTCTCATTTAGGTCATATTGGTATAGAGCAATTACAAACTCAACAGAATTTTGAAAATCTTGTTTTCGAGAAAATATTCAAAATGCCTGATAAATACTGTTTTGTAGAGTCAGAAAGCAAGCGCATTGGCCCTGTTTTTATGCCACAAACACTTTACAACTGCATTCAAGCAGGGATTCATTCATTGTTAAATGCAGCCATTGAATTTAGGGTTGACCTTCTTGTAAAAGACTATTCTCTCTGTGATGATTTTGACGCTCAGTTGCGTAAAGCCTTAACCAAATTAAGCATTTATACAAGTAAAGCTTTTTTAGAAGATTTAGAGCAACTCATTCAGCAAAAAAACTATGCTCAAATTGCAGAAAAACTTTTGTTAGAATACTATGATCCTATTTATAAAAAAAGCATTGTCAAACATGAGTATGCCATACAATTTGAAGTCCGCAGTATTAGACAAGTCTCAGATGAGATTATCAATTGGTACACTGCAATTTCGACCCCAGAATTTGGTTTAGAAAACTGATTGGCGAGGGTTCTGACCCTCGAATCGAAAAAAAGAGCACTGATTTAAAATCCAGTGCTCTTTATAAATTTAAGTGCATTTTCATGTGCAATTTTTTGTATTTCCTGAGAGGTGAAACCTCTTTTTTGAAGCGCTTCTATAAGATTCATCGTCTTGGACGCATTTTCAAGGCCTTCCACGCCTACATAATCTTTATGAATATAATCACAATAGTCAAATCCAAGTGCAACAGTATCTATGCCTGCAATATCAACTATATGCTCAATATGTTCAGCGAATGTCTCTAAATTACGCTTTGACAAATCTTGGCTTAAAAAAGATCCCACTGATGTCAATCCTATAATACCACCTTGATCAGAAATCGCTTTGATTTGTTCATCTTTCAAGTTTCGCTTATGGGGGCACAGTGCATATGAATTTGAATGTGAAACCATTACAGGTTTTTGATTGCATTTGAGCACATCCCAAAAACTACGTTCATTTAAATGCGCTAAATCTAAAATCATATTTTTATCTTGAATTTTTCGAACCATTTTCCGACCCGTCAAGGTCAACCCTCGCCCAGGATCACCCTCTACACCTGTTGCAAAAGCATTTTGCTCATTCCATGTCATGCCCACATGTCGAAGCCCTTTTTCATAGTACGTGTCTAATAACATTATAGAATCCCCAAATGCTTCTATCCCCTCAACACCGACGATGACTTTCACTTTATCATCACTCCACTTTTCAAACAATGAATGACTGTCTAAAACAACTTTCATCTGCGCATAAGGATCATTCATTTCACGTGCTATTTGCTCAAAAGCATACTCTAAAAAATCGGAGGGTGTAACCTTTGATTTAGCATCACTCCAAACTACAAAAATGGAACCCCCTATATGACCTGTTGCCATCTTATCATAATGTCTGTTGTTAAAAGTATCCTCATGACCACTTAAACTTTGATTTGTAAGATCATAAAATATATCTGCGTGCAAATCGAAAAATTTCATATTTTTTTTCATCATTAATTTAACTGTTTTTCTATTAACCGTACCAATGTTTCTGCCACTGTTTCCAATTCTTCTTGATCCTTGCCTTCAATCATCACTCTAACGAGTGGCTCCGTTCCAGAGGGTCTGATGAGCACTCTCCCATTGCCATGAAATGCAGCTTCAACTTCTTTTACTTTTTTAGAAATAATCGGATCATCCATGTAATGCTCTTTCTTTGCATTTGAAACTTTTGCATTTTTAAGCACTTGAGGATAAACAGTCATAATACCTGCAAGTTCGGAAAGCTTTTTACCCGTTGCTTTCATCACTCTAATAAGCTGCACTGCCGTCAGTAACCCATCACCTGTCGTATTGTGTTTTAAAAAAATAATATGGCCTGACTGTTCCCCACCGAGTTCATACCCATTTTTAAGCATTTCCTCAAGAACATATCGATCTCCAACTTTTGTTTTAATTGTTTTTAAGCCGTTCTCTTTAAGGGCGATATCAAATCCTAAATTACTCATGACAGTTGAAACAACAGTCGATTTTGAAAGCTCGTTTTCATCATTAAGGTATTTTGCACATATTGCCATAATTTTATCACCATCCACGATGGCACCATTTTCATCAATAGCGAGTAACCTGTCTGCATCACCATCAAATGCCAATCCCACATCAGCACCTACTACATTAACAAATTTTTGGAGATCGCCTAGATGTGTTGACCCACAGTTTTCGTTAATATTGGTACCATCTGGTTCATGATGAATGGAATAAACCTTTGCCTCTAATTTATTAAAAGTTCTCGGTGCCACGTCAAATGCAGCTCCATTAGCACAATCCATCGCAAGTTTAAGCCCTTCAAAAGTCATGCCCTTCAAAGTATCCAATACGTATTCAATATAGTCCTCTTCAGCATGTGGGTAATCTTTTGCACTTCCAAGCTCAAGACCTTGTGGCAACTCTATTGCTTCATTGCCGTCAATAAACCCTTCTATTTCATCTTCGAGGCTATCGGATAATTTAAGACCCAAGTGATTAAAAAACTTAATGCCATTAAAAGCCACCGGGTTATGTGACGCCGATATCATAACACCTGCATCAGCATCCATTTTTTTTATCAATTTTGCAATGGCTGGCGTCGGAATGACCCCCACTTTAAGCACATTACAACCTGTTGATAATATCCCCGCGATCAATGCGGATTCCAAAAGATCTCCTGATATTCTAGTATCCTTACCCACAATTATAGTAGCGTTTTTTTTGCTTTTTGTAATGGTATATGCACCAAATTGTCCCAGTTTCATCGCCAGTTCTATTGTAAGTTCTTTGTTAGCAATGCCTCTAACGCCATCTGTTCCAAATAATCTTCCCACTTGACTACCTCACCTTACTCTTTTTTTATAATTTTGTTAAGTACTTTTTCGATATTAATCAGTTCCAAATTGACCAGATGTTCTTCAGGGTATTTATTAAAGTACTCTTTCAATAGTGTCAATATTTGCTCTGCTTGACAAGCATCAAAATGATCATCATAAAGTGCTTCTATGAAGGCATGGTCTATTGCTTTAATATCCACTTTTTGGGACAACAAATCTTTCATATATCCAACAAGACATTGATGTTCTTTGCAGACATCACACTGTTTGCACAAGCCATTGAGATTCTCTAAAATGCGCTCACGATAAGTTTTCAGGTCTTGAGCCTTTTGCTTTAAGGCAGATATGGATACTTCTTTCAATTGTCTATTGAAAATCATAAATCTAAAAATAGTTAATATACTGATCATAAATACGAGCAAGGCCATAAATGTCATACCCATGCTCTGAACATATGGAGATGTAAAAATTTTATTGAGTCCAAAAAACATAAAAATGAGAAATGCACCAAATTTAATCAAATGCTCCGGTATGCGGTTTCCCAGTTTTGCACCTACGAAGATGCCCACCGAGCTCACAACAACCATTCCCAAAACGGTTCCCATCAGTGTAAACGCAGGATTTACCGAATCTGTCGCTAATGTCATTGCCGTAAGTTGCGTTTTATCACCCAGTTCTCCTAAAAAGAATGCAATCCCAACTGTAACAATTGCACCATATTTTTTTAGATTTTGCTCTGCTTCTTCTTCCTCAGCGATGGATAAGGATAATAATCCAAATGAAATAAATAGTACCCCTGCAACCAGTTGAAGTGCTTCAATGGGTATAAATCTATTCAATAAAGAACCGAGCAGTATAGCAATCCCATGATTCGCAAAAGAACCAATCGCAACGCCTAATAAAATATGATTTACTTTATATTTTGTGGCAAATGCCATTGCCATAATTTGTGTTTTATCCCCCATCTCAGCGATGAAGATCAACAATAAAGCCCTTAAAAAATCGCTCATACTACCCCCAACTTACGAAATCTTGCTTTCTTATTATCTCATATCTCCTGCCTTATCTCAATCCTTATGTATACAATAATCATATTAAAAACATATTACGTCTAGCCTTTGCTATAAGTGGATTACAGAAAAAATAATAAGACAAATCAAATTATACGCTCTGATTTGTCCTATTATATAAGCGATTCAATTATATAAGCGATTCAATGGCTAAGTCATCAACCACCACTTCAAGTGGTGGTTTGAAATTAGCCCTATAAGGGCTGTTTACTTGCACGCCTTAAAGGCGGGTGTCGCAAGCTTTACTACCAACAGCCTCTAAAAGAGGCTATCTTCTTTTTGTTTCTTCAATTTTTGCTTCCTCTTGTTGTTCTTGAATATAACGTTTTATGGCTTCTTCTGTAATGTTTCCTACTGTTGATACATAGTAGCCTCTTGCCCAAAATTTCCTATCCCATTTGCTTCCATGCTCTGAATGTTTATCAAATATCATGAGCGCACTTTTACCTTTTAGGTATCCCACAAACTCTGATACAGATAGCTTAGGCGGGATACTAACACATAGATGCACATGGTCTGAACATACTGCTCCTTCTATTATTTCTACTTTTTTATATTCACATAACTTCTTCAATATTTCTCTTATATCTGCCTTTGTTTGTCCGAACATCACCTTTCTTCTATACTTAGGTATAAAAACTATGTGGTATTGGCATTTCCACTTACAGTGTGATAAACTTGAATTGTCCATTGGGACCGCCTCCTATGTTTTGATATGGCTTACGACACCATTATCATTGTAACATAGGAGGCTTTATTATAATCGACGTAACACTTCTGTTTACTCTATTCTCCCCAGCATAGCTGGGGGATTAATATTGTCATTTATGCCTATATTTATTTAAATTTGAGCATTTGGGAGATTATTTATATTTTTAAATTTCATATAAAGGTTAGGGTGTCAAAAGTCAGTTTCGCATTAACCCTCTCCCCTATGTTGTATCGCGTACTTCTCGTAAACGACATCATAAGGTAGAGGGTTGCTCAACTTTTGGATTGGACACCCTAACCATATAAATACCCCGTTCAATTTTTTTCTATGAACGGGGTATTTTACATAATTGACTATTCTATCTCTTCTCAGTTTTTTCATGATGATTGGGTTGGGAAAACGTATCCCCCGAACAAATGCTCTTTATGCATTGTGCAGGCATGAGTTCAAACTTACTTGATTGGCTTCATCGTTGGGAATAAGATGACGTCTCTAATCGTCGTTGAATTGGTTAAGAGCATGATCATACGATCTACCCCAATGCCCAATCCACCTGTAGGTGGCAATCCCACTTCAAGTGCATTGACAAAGTCATCATCCATCATATGAGCTTCCTCATCTCCAGCTTCTCTTTGTTTAAGTTGTTCTTCAAAACGCTCTTTTTGATCAATTGGATCGTTAAGCTCAGAAAATGCATTCGCAATTTCCCAAGTATTAACGAATGCTTCAAATCTATTTGTAATTTCAGGATTGTCTGGATTTCTTTTCGCAAGTGGTGAAACTTCTACCGGATGATGTAATACAAATGTCGGTTGAATTAAATCCATCTCGCAGAACTCTTCAAACGCCATATTTACCAAATGTCCTTTTTTCATGTTTTTATCGACGTCCATATGCAATTGATCTTTGGCCACTTTTCTCGCTTCTTCATCTGTCGCAAAAGCATAGAAATTGACACCTGTCTTTTTCTCGACTAAGTCATGCATAGAAGCTCTGATCCAAGGCGGCTTAAAATCGATTAAAGTGCCCTGATAATCCACTTCCATTTTGCCATGTACTTGCTCACAACAGAATGCAACTACGTTTTCAGTGAGTTTCATCATATACTCATAATCTTCATATGCGGCGTAGAGCTCTACTGCAGTATACTCTGGATTATGTTTCATGCTCATCCCTTCATTTCTAAACATCTTACCCATCTCATAAACTCTATCAAAGCCGCCGACGATCAATCGTTTAAGATACAATTCATTTGCAATTCTCATATACATATCTATATCCAGTGTATTGTGATGCGTAATAAAAGGTTTCGCTGAAGCACCACCCGCTATTGTCCCCAATATCGGCGTATCCACTTCTAAAAATCCCTCTTTATCAAAGTAGTCTTTCATTGCTTTGATGATTTTTGATCTCATGATAAATTTGTCTTTAACTTCTGGATTTACAATTAAATCAACGTATCTTTGTCTGTAACGGATATCTTGATCTTTAAGGCCATGCCATTTTTCTGGTAATATTTGCAAAGATTTGCTCAGTAAAATAACTTCTTCAGCTCTAATAGAGATTTCATCCTTTTGAGTTTTAAAAACGATTCCACAGACGCCTACAATATCACCAATATCATACGTCTTAAACACTTCATATACGTCTTCCCCAATTGCATCTTTTCTGACATATGACTGTATTCTACCTTCACTATCCAGAATGTCAATGAATGAAGCCTTACCCATGTCGCGTTTCGCCATGATTCTTCCAGCCACACGTACAAGTTGTCCGTCCATTTCTTCAAATTTCTCGATAATTGTCTTGCTGAAATGAGTTCTGTCATATTTCTCTATCTTAAAAGGATCTTGTCCCATTTCTCGCAACTTCGCAAGTTTTTCACGTCTGATCTGTAATAATTCATTCAAATTTTCCATTCACTCATCCTCCGATTATTCTTATTTTCAGTCTATTATAGTCTATTAAAAATCTAAAGTCAATTTGCCTTAAATGCTCTTATAATAATGGATTTGACCATTTCTGGCGCTTCCACTCTATTGATCTCATTTTTAAATGCATTTGCATGCTTTAATCCCTTAAAATACCAAGCTGCATGCTTACGCATCTCAAGAGTTCCGATTTTTGGGCCTTTATATTTTAGCAGCAATTCAAAGTGTTTTAATGCAATGTTCTTTTTTTCTTCTAACGTTGGCGGTTCTAGTCTCTCGCCTGTTTTTAGAAAAGATGCAACCTCTTTCAAAAGCCACGGATTCCCTTGTACACCTCTACCAATCATAATCCCGTCACAGTTTGTAATCGTTTTCATTCGAATCGCATCCTCGACAGAGCACACATCACCATTCCCGATAACAGGTATTTTAACCGTTTCCTTAACGGCTTTAATGATCTCCCAGTCTGCTACTCCGTTATACAACTGCGCTCTGGTTCTGCCGTGAAGCGCTAGTGCAGCAGCACCACTTGCCTCTACCATTTTAGCAAATTCAATTGCGTTGATATTTTGATCGTCCCATCCTTTACGAAACTTAACGGTCACTGGCTTAATGGAGTTCTTAACAGCTGTTTTGATGATCTGTTCAGCAAGTTTGGGTGTTTTCATCAGTGCAGAACCTTCGCCATTATTCACAATTTTAGATGCAGGACACCCCATATTAATATCCAAAACATCGTTGTTATGTTGATTTAACAAATCCATAACCGCTTCTAATCTATCGCTATCTTTTGTAAATATTTGAAGAGACATCGGTTTCTCTGTCTCTAGTATTTCCATAATTTTATGTGTTTTTTGATCCTTATAGTAAAGGGCTGATATGCTGATCATTTCAGTCACCATTAACCCAACATTAAAATCTTTACAAATCAACCTAAACGAAAGATCCGTCACGCCAGCCATAGGGGCTAATATAACATCATTTTCAGTTTGGAAATCTCCAATTTTCATCAATGACTCTCTTTCCTTAAAACTAAAGCTTTATTTCTTTGTTTTGTTCATATGATAGATAATATTCAAGCCTTCTAAAGTTAAAAACTTCTCCACATGGTTGATGGACTCTGCCTCAGTTGCAATTAAAGTTGCAAGTCCTCCTGTTGCGATTACCTTAATATTATCCCCGCCAAGTTCTTCTTTCATCTTTGCGACTAAATAATCCACACTGCCTACATAACCATATATGATTCCCGCTTGAATGCTCTGACTTGTATTTTTACAAATTACTCGATCAGGTTTTACAAGTTCAACATGTGTTAATTTTGCAGCACGCTGAAATAAAGCATCCGAAGATATTTTTATACCTGGTAAAATCGCGCCCCCAAGATATTCACATTTTTCATTAATCGCACAGAATGTTGTCGCCGTTCCAAAATCTACAATGATAATGGGCCCACCAAATTTTTTAAACCCAGCAACTGCATTTACAATTCTATCGGCACCAACTTGTCTAGGATTATCATATTTAATATTCATGCCTGTCTTAATACCAGGACCAATCACTATAGCTTCTCTCTCACAATATTTCGAAGACATATGTTGTAACGAATACATCACATGTGGCACTACTGAAGATATAATGACATCATCCACGTCTTTTAAAGAAAGATTTTCATATGCAAATAATTGGCTGACAAATATGCCAATTTCATCAGCAGATTTGGCATTGTCTGTGGCCATTCTCCAGTGCGTAATTAATTCATTGTCCTTAAAAACACCAAGTACAATGTTTGAGTTTCCTACATCAAATGCTAATAACATTTTTCCTCCTGTTGATTTTAGACATATCCATTAATGCCTCGAACAGATACCTCTCCATAGTATATGGCCTCATTTGTACCATCACTATTTTTAACGATCAAATTGCCAGCCATATCTATATCTAAGGCAAACGCTATTTTCGTTACATTACCCGATATAATTTCGACATCTTTGTTCAAGGTGATCGATTTTCTTCTATTATATTCTATTACAGGTCTAAAATCATTTTCGTTAACGAATTGATTATAATATATTTCAAATTTTTCTACAAACAATTTTATAATATTTAATCTATTAATCCATTTATTTTTCTTTTCAATGCTAAGTGAAGTTGCTTTTTCTTTAATTTCAGCCTCAAAATGGCGCGTATTTACATTTACGCCAATCCCGAGCACTAAATAATTGATGCGATTGAGTTCAGCATTAAGTTCGGTCAAAATGCCGCAGACTTTCTTTCCATTAACCACAATATCATTTGGCCATTTGATTGCAGTTTCTATTTCAGTTTCAGCTTCAATTGCTTCACTCATTGCAGCGGCTGCCATAAGCGTAATTCTAGATGCCAAATCAGGCGCAAAATCAGGTTTAAGCAATAAGCTCATCCAAATTCCAGTTCCCTTTTCAGATTGCCATTGTCTCCCCAATCTGCCTCGACCACTCGTCTGTTCATCCGAAACAATTAAGCATTGTGGAAACTCTAATTGATTGCCTATGCTCTTTGCTTTCTGATTTGTTGAATCAATAGAATCAAAGAAAAAACAAGCTTCAATAAGCTCATAATTTTTTAAAGCATACTTTAATTCCACTTCATTCAATTCTTTAATTTCAGATACGAGCAGATACCCTTTGTTGGTTACCGACAGTATTTCATAACCTTCATTTCTGAGCAAATTGATATATTTCCAAACTGCGGTTCTAGAGACATTGAGCTGCTTACTAATCTCTTCTCCTGAAACGTATGCGCCTTGTTTTGCCCTTAATAATCTTATAATTTCAGCTTTCACAGCATCACTCTTTCTATATATAATTTCGTTATCATTATAACATACATGGACACACACAAAAAGTAAAAGCCACGCTTTAGATTTTATACAAAACTAAAGCGTGCCTCTGTATTGATCATAACAAGGATCCTTTTATTCCAGTGTATCAAAGCGTATAATCAGTCCCGCTTAACAATTAAACTGACCTGTCATTAATTTTATGGCTTCAGAAAGTTGTTTGATTTCTTCAATCATTACAATCGTTTCATCATTTTTTGATTTTTGTATATTAATACGTTCGGCCATTTGATCTGAAGTACCTGCGGTTTCTTGAATTGTTTCAAGCATATTTTCCATCATTTCATTGATTTGTGCAGATGCAGCAGCTTGTTCCTCTGTTACAGCACTGATTTCATCTACTGACTCTGCTGCTTTTCTAGAATCTGTTAATATTGCATTGATTTGTTCAACAGTCTTCTCAGATTCTGACACAACATTCTGAAGCATCCCAGATGTACTTGAAAACATGCCTGATGTATCTTTAATGTCATATTGAATATCTTTAATAATCTTTGTAATACTCTCAGCTGATTTATTGGATTGATCCGCGAGGTTTCTAATTTCTCCGGCCACGACTGCAAATCCTCGACCAGCATCTCCTGCTCTAGCAGCTTCAATCGCTGCATTTAGAGCTAACAGATTCGTTTGATTTGCGATTTCCATAATGGTATCTGTTATACTCCCTATGTCTACAGCTGATTTTTCAAGTGACTTGATCCGACTTTCAATTAACTCATAGGCACTAAATGTTTTTTGCACAAGTCCAGCCGTATTGGACATCATTTCTACACCCCTTGATGCAAAATCAACATTATTCTTGATCAGAACATTTAAGCGCTCTGTATTCTGAGCAACGTTTTCGGAGCCTTTTGCCATTTCTTCAACAGCACCAACCACTTTTCTAGATAATTTGATATCCTCATGTGCAGTCTCTTTAAGCTCATCCGCGTTTTTAATAATCATCGTCATTTCATGTCGTGTTTCTTCCGAAGTCCCTACAAGTGTATCCGTGTTTTCATCAAGCACATTTGTCGATGTTTTTAAACGCATTATAATATCCTTAAATGCATCTATCATAACCATAAATGACCTTGCTAAATCGCCAAATTCATCGGTTCTCTTAAAAGTTTTTGCATCCATCTGAACCGTGAAATCGCCGCCAGATGCAGTTAATGCGCCTTCTGAAACTTTTTGAAGTGGAGAGGTTACATAACGTGAAAGCATTATGGAAACAATCAAACCTAAAGCTGCAGCGACTACCAATATACCGACGAAGAGTGCCGTTAATAAATTGATTTCAGCGTAGGCCTTGGAAGAGGGAATTTGAATAACAACGCCCCAATTGACACCTTCAAGTTGTCGATATGACGTTAAATAATTTTTGTCTTCAGTTGTATACTCAACGGATCCACTTTCTCCAGCGATACCTCTTTTAAAAGGTTCCAGCACTGAGAAATCTTTTTCTTTTTGAGCTGTAAAAACAGCCCCATCTGAATGCGCCACAATTTTCCCCTCTTGGCTCACAATGAGGGCTTCAAAATCATCTGGCAAAACTAGGCTTTGAACTGCCTGATTAAATTTTTCAAGCGATATTTCCCCCATCAAAACACCATTTATAGAACCATTTCGATTGTATATGGGAATAGCTTGTTGTATGAGATCCGTTTGACCATCCTCTGATTGAATAATGCTTGAATAAGTAAGATTACCTTTTAATGCAGCATCAAAATGAGATGCGTCCATTGGATTTGTCTTTCCAGTAGATGAAAACACAGATTTGCCTGTCGAATCATATACCTCAATACTCGTCAGCAAATCATATTCGTTTTGAACATTTACAAACATGGATTTAACAAGCAAGGGCTGCATATTTTGGACATAATCGACTTGGGATAAAATTGTTAAAACTTTACTCACACTATCCAATTGATTTTGTATAGAAGAATCCAAAGTATTCAGGATTACTTCGTTGTTCGAATAAATATCCTCTTCCACATAATTTCTAAACTGATTAAAAATCACTGCACCAGTAACAAACACTGGGAGTATAATACAAATAACTAGAATGATTGCAAGCCTTTTCCCAAATTTAGAATCCAAAACTTTCAAATTGCCAAATCTCTTTACGTCATTTTGAGATTTAGCCCGTTTTCCTTCTTTGGTTTTTTTTCGAGATGTTTCATCAGATCCCACACCTGATTTCTTCAATACTTTAACTTTCGTTTTTCCCATTAATCACGCCTCCACACAAAATAATTACCTATTTATCATTATAAAGGTTTTTAAATGAAAATTCAAACAAGTGTCGCTATTGTTAAAAAATAAATTATTTCGTCATTTTTTGTATTGTCAATTTATTCCGTGCTCTAAGTATCGACAGATTCCTGCTTACCATTCATCTTTGACCTTGCTTTATATGACGTGGATTAGATGATCTTCAAAAAAAAACTGGCTCACAAATGAGCCAGTTTTATATTTTTATTTATTATTTTAGAATCCAGAGAACAGTGATAACAATACCCCAGCAGATACTGCTGAACCGATTACACCGGCAACGTTAGGTCCCATTGCATGCATGAGTAGGAAGTTGCTTGGATTTTCTTTCTGTCCAACCACTTGTGATACCCTTGCTGCCATTGGTACTGCGGATACCCCTGCTGATCCAATCAGTGGATTTACAGGATCTTTTGTAAATTTGTTCATGATTTTCGCCAAGATGACCCCTGCTGCTGTACCGATACCAAATGCTACAACCCCAAGACATACAATTGCAAGTGTCTGTACGTTTAAAAACGCTTCAGCAGTTGCAGTTGCCCCTACAGTTACCCCTAGAAAAATAGTGACAATGTTCATCATTGCGTTTTGTGCAGTGTCTGATAAACGCCCTACCACACCCGATTCTTTAAATAAGTTTCCGAGCATGAGCATGCCGATTAGCGCTGCTGCTGGTGGTACGATCATAGAAACGATCAAGGTTACCATAATTGGGAAAAGTAACTTTTCAAGTCTCGACACATTTCTAAGTTGTTTCATTTTAATCATACGTTCTTCTTTTGTAGTCAGAAATTTCATAATTGGCGGCTGAATGACAGGAACTAGCGCCATATACGAATACGCTGCCACTGCAATCGAACCCATTAAATGAGGGGCCAATTTTGAGGATAAGAAGATCGCTGTTGGACCATCCGCACCTCCTATGATGCCGATAGAAGCTGCCTCAGGTGGTGTAAATAGACCCGATGCAATCGCACCTAAAAATGTGACGAATATGCCGAACTGTGCCGCTGCTCCCAGTAAGAGTGATTTTGGGTTTGCAATCAGAGGACCAAAATCCGTCATCGCCCCTACCCCCAAGAAAATCAGTGGCGGGAAGATGCCTAAATGGTCTCCTTGGTACAAGTAGTAGAGCAATCCTCCTGGTTGATCATGTCCAACAGGTGGCGCCATCAACCCTGCAAGTGGTAAATTGGTTAAAAACATACCAAACGCAATAGGGACGAGCAACAGCGGTTCGAATCCCTTTTTTATTGCCAAGTAAAGCAATATAAAGGACACACAGATCATACCGACTTGACCCCAAGTGATTGCACTAAAGCCTGTACTCATATAAAAATCTTTTATCGTTTGAATCATAGTGCATCTCCTTTCCATTAATTATTTTCGGATACTATCCAATAACAATTAATACATCCCCTGAATTTACTGATGCACCTTTGTTTACATTGATTGAAACGATTTTACCAGCACATGGTGCCATGAGTTCGTTTTCCATTTTCATGGCTTCAAGGATTGCAAGTACATCCCCTGATTTGACAGCGTCGCCCACAGCTACCTTGATATCCAGTACAGTGCCTGGCATTGGCGCCGTGATGGTTTCCCCACCTGTTACGTTTGCCACTGCGGGTGCTGCTTTTGCCGTCGCTTGAGCTGCTGGTGCTGSYGCTGCCGCTGGTGCAGGTGCCGCTGCTCTTTGCACCGGTCTTGGTGATGRTGTACTTACGCCACCTATTTCTTCTACRTCCACTTCGTATGATTTACCGTTCACGGTGATATTAAACTTTTTCATAAATAWGATTCCTCCATTAAATATTAATGTGCCACCCTGCGCTTTTACTGCTCACTGCGCTATTAAAACCTTGAATTCATAACATCACTTCTACCAGTACGTCCCCATACAGGCGTTTCATCATTAACACGTGTTATATTTGTTACAACAATGTTGTGCATAGACGTGTTAAGGGATGCTGCAATGGCCGCTGTGATCACTGCGATTAGAGCTTCATCTTCTTCCGTTTCTGMCTTTAAAGCCATTGTTRCKGGAGCATTTACTGGGGCATTAGACTTTGGCGCTTCAGTGACAGCTGGTCGTTCAATTATACTTATAATTTTAGACATCAGTGCTGTTAAGGCCCAAATCGTAACAAGTGCGACAAATGTAATGCCCATGCCAAGCAAGATCACATATAGCGTTGCCACCATTTTATCGCCTAAAGTCATCTCTGCGAAGGTTCCAGCATGCTTRAAATTCTCTAAAATTTGCATCTTTTCACCTCTTTTTTTTATAAAGGAATATTGCCATGTTTCTTAGCAGGTCTCGTTTCTCTTTTAGACGCTAACATATCGAAGGCATCTGCAAGTCTTGGTCTAGTCGCTGATGGTTCTATGACATCATCTACAAAACCTCTTTCTGCTGCTTTATAAGGTGTTGCAAATTCATCTGTATAATCCTGAATCACTTTTGCTCTTGTTGCCACTGGATCTTTAGCATCTTTAATTTCGCCTCTAAAGATGATATTAGCAGCACCTTGAGGACCCATTACTGCGATTTCAGCAGTTGGCCATGCAAGTACTAGATCTGCACCTAAGTCTTTAGAACACATTGCGAGGTAAGAACCCCCATATGCTTTTCTAACAATCAAAGATACTTTAGGCACAGTTGCTTCCGAGTAAGCGTAAAGCATTTTTGCGCCATGTCTGATGATACCACCGTACTCTTGCTGAGTCCCTGGTAAGAAACCTGGTACGTCAATGATGTTTAATAATGGAATATTAAAGGCATCACAAGTTCTAATAAATCGAGCTGATTTATCCGAAGCGCTTACATCAAGACATCCCGCTAAAAATTTAGGTTGATTTGCAATGATTCCCACAGATTGTCCGTTTATTCTCGCGAAACAAGTGATAATGTTTTTAGCGAAATAAGGTTGATACTCTAAATAATCTCCATTGTCCACAATTGCTTTGATGATATCAAACATATCATAAGGCTTATTTGGATTATCTGGCATAAGATCATTTAAAGATTCAATGATTTCATTGACATCATGATCACAACCGTATGCAGGCGCTGTCTCCATATTGTTTGATGGTAAAAAGCTTAACAGTCTTCTGATTTCTAAAATACAGGCTTCATCGTTATTAGAAATGAATTGTGCTACCCCACTTACTGAGTTGTGTGTCATTGCACCACCAAGTGCTTCTGCAGTAACTTCTTCTCCAGTCACTGTTTTAATGACTTGTGGACCTGTGATGAACATTTGCGATGTTTTGTCTACCATGAAGATAAAATCGGTTAAAGCGGGTGAATAAACTGCACCACCTGCACAAGGTCCCATGATTGCTGTAATTTGTGGAATAACACCTGAAGCCAATGTGTTTTTGTAAAAGATTTTACCATATCCAGATAATGCATCTACAGCCTCTTGAATTCTTGCTCCGCCCGAATCATTAAGCCCTACGATTGGTGCGCCAACTTTCATGGCATTATCCATTGCTTTACAAATCTTTGCGGCATGCATTTCACCAAGTGAACCGCCTACCACTGTAAAGTCTTGTGAGTAAGCATAGACAAGTCTACCATCCACTTTACCGTAACCGATTACAACGCCCTCAGCGGGTGCATCTACCTTTTCCATACCAAAATTAGTACATCTGTGTTTAACATATGCATCTAATTCTACAAAAGTGCCTTCATCGAAAAGTAAATCTAGTCTTTCGCGAGCAGTCAATTTACCTGCTTCATGTTGCTTATCAATACGTTTAGCACCACCGCCAGCTAGAATTTTAGATTTTCGTTGTCTTAAATCATCTAATTTACTGATAGACATTTCAAAACCTCCAAGTTGTGATTTATTTTCTTTCGCATAATTCAACTAAAACTCTGTGTGAACTCTTAGGATGGACGAATGCGATCTTCGCTCCGCCTGCGCCATATCTTGGCGTCTCATCAATCATTTTCATCCCTTTTGAATGCATATACTCAATTGCTTCTTCAATATCGTCTACTTTAAATGCAATATGTTGTACGCCTTCACCATTTTTCTCAATGAATTTAGCAATCGGACCATCTTCCGAAGTTGATTCTAACAATTCTACTTCTGTGTCCCCTACTGGTAAAAAAGCAACTCTTACTTTTTGTTCTTCAACAACTTCCGAACCGTGTAGTTCAAGACCTAAAACATCTTGGTAGAACTTAATTGTCTCATCTAAGTCCTTAACTGCAATACCAATGTGATCTACTTTCAAAGCTTTCATAAAACCCTCCGTTTAACTAAGTTGATTTTAACAACATCTCTGTTTTTTGTAAATAAATTAAATAAACACTTTTAGACATATTCCTTATTTAAAACAAGTATTTATTCGAATAATCCACTTTAAGCAATGTAGATTTTATCATTTCTTTACTTTGTCATTTGCAATTGTCAAATGCAGACATGAATACTTCAATGCTATTTTAAACTATATAAGAATCAAATTTAGTGTATTTTATGAAAACACTATAAAATGTTCATTATTTTAATAAAACATCCATTTTCCCTAAGATTTCTTCCACGACTGAGTAAGGATCTACAAGACGTTTTGCGATTTTTTCAGAGTAGAAATCTAACAATTCTTCCTTATTAGATTTATCTAGAATTGCTTTTTCAACCCTTTCTTTTACAAGCCCTACCACTTCACTTTTTGCGTTTTCAGTTCTGCGTTTTTCAAATTTCCCGCTAGTAACCATATAGGCTTTGTGTTCATGAATTGCTTCTAAAAGTTCCTCTATGCCCTGATTTTCAACAGCAATAACCATTTTTACTGGTGCTCTCCACTCAGCATTTTTGTTAAAATCAAGCATCATATCAATTTCTCTAGCCGTTCTTTTAGCCCCATCACGGTCTGACTTGTTGACTGCAAAAACATCTCCAATTTCCATGACACCTGCTTTTATTGCCTGAATATCATCTCCTAAACCCGGTACCATAACCATTAAAGTGGTATCACAGTTTTTAACAATATCTATCTCTGATTGACCAACGCCAACAGTTTCAACCAATATATAGTCAGATCCATAAATATCTAAAACTTTAACTGCTGCACTCGTCGCTTCCGAAATACCGCCTAAATGCCCTCTAGCACCCATACTTCTTATGAACACACCGGGATCTAAATTAAGATCATTCATTCTTACACGGTCGCCTAAAATCGCACCACCTGTAAAGGGAGAAGTGGGATCTACAGCAATGATTGCAACGGTTTTGCCTTGTTTTCTCAAAGCTTTTACCAGTTTATCTGTTAGAGTACTTTTACCAGCACCTGGAGGACCAGTGATGCCCACAATATAAGCATTGCCGCTTTTGGAATACAATCTTTTTAGAATTTCTAAAGCCTCTGGGTCCTTATTTTCTATGAGTGTAATCAGCCTAGCTGCAGCTCTTTTGTCTTTCTCTAAAATACGTTTTTCGATATCCATAGTGACTCCTATATCCTTTATCGTTTGCTGAACGTCTGCTCATTTACTAAAGCGTTTTTAAAGTTCAGCGAGATGCTAGCACCCCGCTGAACAAAATATTTAAGCTCTTTTGATGTTTGCTCTGATATAGTCAATAGTAACTTGAGTTGGCGTACCTGGTGTAAATACTTCCGCTATACCACTTTCTTTTAATCCTGGAATGTCTTCACCTGGAATAACGCCACCACCGATGATTAAAATATCTTCTGCATCTTCTGCTTTAATAAGTGCAGCAACTCTTGGCAATAAAGTGTTGTGAGCACCAGATAAAATGCTCAATGCGATGCAATCAACATCTTCTTGAATTGCAGCGTTTACGATTTGTTCTGGTGTTTGACGAAGTCCTGTATAAATAACTTCCATGCCCGCATCTCTCAATGCTCTTGCAATAACTTTTGCGCCTCTATCATGTCCATCTAAACCGGGTTTAGCAACTAAAACTCTAATTGGTCTATCCATTGTAATCCTCCTAAATATCAATTGAAATTAAAGATTTACTGACTGTTGGTATTCACCAAATACTTCTCTCATAACGCCACAAATTTCACCTAATGTACCATAGCTTCTTACCGCTTCTAATATATATGGCATTACATTTTCAGTGCCTTCACAAGCAGTTTTAAGTGCAACAAGCGCTGCATCAACTCTATTGTTATCTCTTTCTGCTCTTAATTTAACAAGATTTGCTTTTTGCATTTCGCCAACTGAAGGGTCAACTCGTAGTAAGCCTTTAGGTGCTTCTTCTTCAACTTGATATTTATTCATACCAACAACGATAATTTCATTACTTTCAACTTTCTTTTGGTAGCTATAAGAAGCTTCCATAATTTCTTGTTGAATATAACCCGCATCAATTGCTTTAGGAGCGCCACCTAAATCATCAATTTTCTTGATGTACTCCATTGCTTGATCTTCAATTTCTTTTGTTTTTGCTTCTATATAATATGAGCCTGCTAAAGGATCTATAACATCTGTAACGCCACTTTCATTAGCGATGATTTGTTGAGTTCTAAGTGCAACTTGTACGGATGCTTGCGATGGTAACGCAAGTGCCTCATCTCTTGAATTTGTATGAAGTGATTGAGTGCCACCTAGTACAGCCGCCAGTGTTTGAACTGCAACTCTGACGATGTTATTATCAGGTTGTTGAGCTGTTAATGTAGAACCTCCTGTTTGTGTATGGAACTTGAGTGCCATAGACTTAGGATCTTTAGCGCCAAATCTTTCTTTCATGATTTTTGCCCATAATCTTCTTGCTGCTCTGTATTTAGAAACTTCTTCTAATAAATCATTATGCGCATTAAAAAAGAATGATAATCTTGGTGCAAACGTATCGACGTCAAGACCCGCTTTAATAGCAGCTTCAACATATGCAATACCGTCTGCTATAGTAAATCCGACTTCTTGAGCTGCCGTTGAACCCGCCTCTCTGATGTGGTATCCAGAAATCGAAATCGTGTTCCATTGCGGTACTTCTTTTGAACAGTATTCAAAGATATCGGTGATTAATCTCATAGAGGGCTCCGTTGGAAATATATAAGTACCTCTAGCAATGTACTCTTTTAAGATGTCATTTTGGATAGTGCCTCTTAATTTTTCAGATGAAGTGCCTTGCTTTTCTGCCACTGCAATATACATTGCAAGTAATACAGATGCAGGTGCGTTGATGGTCATAGAAGTAGAAACTTTATCGAGCGGAATCCCATCAAATAGGATTTCCATATCCGCTAATGAGTCAATCGCAACGCCCACTTTGCCCACTTCGCCTTCTGATAAAGCATGATCCGAGTCATAGCCAATTTGAGTAGGCAGGTCAAAAGCAACGGATAAACCGCCTGAACCTTGTTCAACAAGATATTTATATCTTTGATTAGATTCTTTCGCAGTTGCAAAACCTGCGTACATTCTCATTGTCCAGAATCTACCTCTGTACATTGTGTTTTGCACACCACGAGTGTATGGATATTGACCAGGTAAGCCCAAATCTTCCATATAGTCTAAATCTTCGATGTCCGCTGGTGTATAATAGCGTTTCACTGGTGAACCCGATCCTGTTGTGAATTCAGCTTTACGTTCAGGTCGTTTTTGCAAGCTTTCTTGCGTTTTCGCATTCTCTTTCTCTACTGCTGCTTTTAAAATCGAAATTTGATCCTCTTTAAACATCTTTTTAAATCCTCCTTATCATGACCGCAATATGGCATTAACCTCTATAACAATACCATAAATCATGTCAAAATTCATTGTTTTTATCAAAGTATAATTGTATACTTTTTTAACCATTCGCATCAAAATACTTATTTTTTCATTGATCCTGTTGCAAGAAATCTTGCATGCCAAGAAAGAGCCTCATCCATGAGCTGACTTTCGTGCTTAAACTTTGTCTGCTCCGCTCTATCCAAATAATCCACTAACATTTCTCTGTAGTCCGGATGCGCACAATTTTCGATAATCACTCTAGCGCGCTCTTTAGGTGAAAGTCCCCTTAAATCCGCAAGACCTTGCTCAGTAACCACAATTTGAACATCATGTTCTGTGTGGTCCACGTGAGATGCCATTGGTACTATGGATGATATATCGCCATCTTTGGCAGTTGAAACAGTTGTGAATATTGATATATAAGCATTTCTAGTATAGTCTCCAGATCCACCAAGCCCATTCATCATCCTTGAACCCATGATATTAGTAGAGTTAACATGTCCATACATATCTATTTCAATTGCAGTATTGATAGAGATTACCCCTAAACGCCTTGCAACTTCTGGATTGTTACTAATTTCCATCGGTCTTAACACACAGTATTTTGCATAATGTGCCATGTTGTCATTAAGTCTCTTTAAGCCCTCTTCGGAAGGTGTAAATGAAGTTCCAGAGGCCACTGTAACTTTGCCCGCATCAATTAAATCGAACATCGAATCTTGAATAACTTCTGTATAACACGTCAAATTTGTAAAGTTCGAATCCACTAAACCACCTAAAACAGCATTTGCAACAGAACCCACACCCGATTGAAGCGGGAGTAAATTTTCTGGAAGTCTTCCTGCTGTAACTTCATTTTCTAAAAATTTGATGATATGCTTAGAGATCATTTTTGAATCTTCATCAATTGCACCAAGGGGTCTTACTTTATCTGTAATATTGGTTTCTACGATTGCTACAATTTTATCAGGATCGCAAGGAATATACGTTGTTCCTATGCGATCACCCGATTTGGTAATTGGTATTGGCTCTCTGAACGGCGGTTTTTGTGTCATATAGATATCGTGAATCCCTTCAAGATCCATAGATTGCGATGTGTTTATTTCTATTATAACTTTTTTAGCATTTTTTACAGCTTGTGGCGATACTCCCACTGATGTCGATGGAACGATCCCACCATCTGCGTTGATGGCAATCGCTTCGATGATTGCCACATCAATATCCCCAAAGAAGCCATAATCCATATATTGTGGCACATGGCTTAAGTGCATATCTGCATATTTTATTTCGCCATCATTAATCGCATTCCTCATACGCGCATCTGTTTGATATGGAAATCTACGTTTAATGACGCCCACTTCTGCTAATATCCCGTCAAGTTCTGGTCCTACTGATGCCCCTGTGATTAAGGTGATTTCGACTTTCTCACCTGCTTTAGCACGTTCTGCCAAGGCAAGTGGAACAGCTTTAGGATATCCCGAAGGCGTAAAACCACTTGTAGCAACTGTATCTCCATCTTTTATAAATCTCGCTGCTACTTCTGCGGTTGTTAATTTAGAAAGTAACATTTCACTTCTTATGCGTTCATTAATCATAACTTTGCCTCCTAAACTTACTCTCATTTTATGCTTAATCCCTAAAAACAAAAAAACCAAATAACCATCTTTCAATTAAAAGATTGGCTATTTGGCTCAATTATTACTAATTTCTTGAGATAAAAGGTTTTTTTATCTCGCTTAGTAAAATGGATCAATACCCTCTAGGCTCTATTCATTTTCAAACTTGTGCTCGAATTAATCTTCGTTGTAGTCTTCACCACTTTCACAAATTTGTTTGTATTTTTCAGCACAAGTTTTCACAGCCGATATAATCGCTTTTCTTGCACTCCCATAATAATACTTTTTAAATTTTTTTTCAATAGATTCTACATCATTTATATTAGTCCCCACTAAGATTTTGCCTACAAAATCTTTAGCCAGTACCGTTGCTAATGAGCAATCCGAATCGATAATCACGCCTGAATTTTTTTCTACAATTAAACCCACTGCTATTACCGAATACAGTTCTTTCGCAGTTATTCCCTGTGGAAGTTTGGCGTAACCTGTAATCAGAATTTCATTTGTCTCCATGAAAATCCTCCTGTATTATGACACTTTTAAGCATATTATATCACATACTTAGGGTCTTACATAGGGAGCGAATGAAGAATAATTGTGAATATTACCATTCCTAAGAGTGCAAATGGATACGTTGCACCATAACCTGCTGCAGGATCATCAGAACCAACGGCTTCTACTGCAGCACCAAGACCTGGTGTAGAAGTCATTCCACCGCAGATCGCACCTGAAAGCATAATCCAGTTGATTTTGAAAACATATCTGCCAATAATGTAACCCACCATCATCGCTACGACGCCAACGACTAACGATACGATTGCAAGGTTAATACCAGGGCCTGCCAATGCATCAACAACTGCAAAACCGTATCTTAAGCCAACGATTGCTAGGAAGAATACAAGCGATACTTCTCTGATAACACCTAAGATTTTACCGTTCATTCTGAAACTTATAAACCCTAGTTTACCAATATAGCCTAAAATTAATGAACCAATTAAAGCGCCACCCGTAGCACCTAAGCTGAAGTTCCCTAATCCAATGAAGCTCAAATCAATGGTCAAAAGACCAATTGTGTATCCAAAGAAACACGCAAAAACAAATCCAATCATATCAAATGTTACTTCTGGAATTTCCTTGCCTGTCTTACCCGCTTTAGCCTCTGCCATTTCGCGAGCAAATTCTATTTTTTCTTTCTCTACATCTATTCTAAAGATTTTAGGGAAGAAGTTCATCGCAATAATGACGATGAGCACACCAAAAGGATAACCAATTGCATGTCCAACGCCTATACCTGCCGCTGCGTTTTTAACAAACTGCGTTTTTTGCTCCTCTGTTAAAGTGGTTACAGTAGCGGGATCTAAATCTTTATCCAATATTTTAATAAATTTTGTTTTTGCCTCAGTTGACATTGTGTCAAATTTAACAACTTGAGCATTTGCATGTTTATTCGCTGTTTCAATTGCAGCTGCAAGCCCAGGTGAACTTGTCAACGCGCCCGTATAAACACCTGATATTTCATAAGGGTTCTGACCCTTAAACACAAAGGTCATACCATAAGTTGCAGCAGCGCCTAAAAGTGTAATCACAAATCCCATAATGATAAATTTAGCACCATATTTTTTAAGAACAACATCGATGTCTTTTGCTGCAAGCAACCCCACTGCAACGACAAATAATACCAAAAACAAAGTAAAGAAGCCTTTATCAACCACACCTGCTTTAATGAGGGCCGAAGCCGACTTATAAGCGGTGACATCGTCTTCTCCAACTTTTTTAGCGAAGTTAAGCATAAACCACCCAATCGGGAGTCCAGTGAATAAAGCACCCGAGGTTCCAAAGTTAAATTTCCCAAACTTAATCTTTCCAAACAAGAGACCCGTAACTACGGTGATAAACATTAAAATAAACGGATCCATCAACCACTTCATGTAATCAAAACTCATAATTTTATACCCCTTTTATTTCATAAATTAGTTAACGACTCTTGAATGCCCCTAATGCTCTACATAGGTAAAAAAGCGGAAACTTTTCGCTATGGAGAGCATGCAGACATTAAAAAAGACATAGCAAATAGATGCTATGCCGAGATATCAATACGTGTCGATGATGGGAAACCACCGGATATTGGTTTGGGCAGTTTGTTAACTTAATAACATTATAACATAAGTTATCAGAAAGTTAAATTATTTTTAATATTTTTTTTGATACTTTGCGCGTTCCGTTTCATATAGATTACTACCTTCTGCATCAATAACCACAATTGCAGGCAATTCTTCAACAACAAGTTTCCTAATTGCTTCTGTGCCTAAGTCCTCGTAAGCAATGACAGTGCTCTCTTTAACCGAATTGGCTATAAGCGCACCTGCGCCCCCTATAGCGGCAAAGTAGATTGCTTTATGTTTCTTCATCCCGTCGATTACAGTTTGATTTCTCGATCCCTTTCCAATCATACCTTTTAAGCCTAATTTTAATAGGGGCACTGTCAAATCGTCCATTCTGTAACTTGTTGTAGGCCCACATGAACCTATGACTTGATCAGGTTTTGCTGGTGCAGGTCCAACATAATAAATAATTTGTCCTGCCACATCAAAGGGCAGCGCTTCACCATGTTCTATTGATTTGACAAGTCTCAAATGTGCAGCATCTCTCCCTGTATAAATCACACCTGATATGAGCACTTGATCTCCAGATTTCAAGGATTCTATGATTTCATCTGTCAACGGTGTCGTCAATTTTATCTTATTCATTTCAGCCCCCTATATTACAGTTTCAAGATGTCTAGAAGCATGACAGTTAATATTGACAACAACTGGTAAACCTGCAATATGTGTTGGATAAATTTCCACATTAACGCCCAGCGCCGTCGTTGAACCCCCAAGGCCTTGAGGTCCAATGCCCAGTGCGTTTATTTGCTCAAGCAATCTTTCTTCAAGCGCTCTAATATGTTCATATCTGCTTACCGAATCCAGATCACGCATGAGCGCCTTTTTAGCAATTTGTGCTGCCTTATCTATTGTCCCGCCTATACCAACGCCTACAACGATCGGGGGGCACGGATTAGGCCCCGCTAAAGATACCGTTTCCACAACGAAGGCTTCGACGCCGTCAATGCCATCTGAGGGCTTGAGCATTTTAGATCTCGACATGTTTTCACTCCCAAATCCTTTTGCTGCAAGCTTTATCTTCACCTGATCGCCATCCACAATATCATAATAAATTACACCTGGTGTATTGTCTTTAGAATTTTGTCTTAAAAGCGGATCTGTTACAACTGATTTTCTGAGATAACCCTCACCATAACCTTTTCGAATGCCTTCATTAATGGCATCTGATATGCCCCCACCAGTCAGCATCACCTCTTGCCCCACTTCAACAAAAGCAACGATCATGCCCGTATCTTGGCAAATAGGAACTTGTTTTTCACCTGCAATTTTTGCGTTTTCAATTAAATCTAATAAAATTGCTTTTCCTATTGGTGATTCTTCTTTTTCAAGATTATGTTCAAATGCATTTTGAATATCTGCACCAATATAATAGTTCATATCCATACACATCTTCATTACGGCTTCCCTTATTTCAGACACGTTTATTGCTCTCATAAAACCTCCTGTCCATTATTTTTCATTAACGCGCTTTAAAAATTTCTCCGCATCAATGACATAACGGCCATGCGTCCCTTCGCCAATTTTTTCTTTTTCATCAAACGCTTCAACTGCAAACGTAAGTTTTTTACCGTCTATTTCAATAATAGTCGCTATTGCTTTCACTTTCATGTTCATCGGTGTTGCTGCCATATGCTTGACATTTACAAATGTGCCCACTGTAGATTGACCTTCGGAAAGTCCCACTTGTGCACATTTTAGCGCTGCATTTTCCATGAGCCCTATCATCATCGGGGTAGAAAACACAAAAATGGTACCACTTCCAAATGCTGCTGCGGTGTGCTTTTCTTCGACAATCAATTCGGAAATAAATTGATCTCCAATTTTCAACATCATTTCTTCACCTCCTCAGCCTTTATTCTATAATAAAGAATTGCAATCTGACAAGAATAAATTTTCATAAAAAAACCAGTCCCTTGTTGGAACTGGTTTTAATAATAACTTAACTTTTCTTATTGTCATCCGTCAAAGAAATTTCTTCTTCTTTAACCGCTTCAAAAACAGACGTCTTATCATCATTCATCTCTTTGAATTTTTCATTGAGTTTTTCATATGCCGCTTTTTCTCTTTCTTCAAGTTCTTTAGCAACACGTTTTTCTTCTTCAATTTTCACACGGTGAGTTGTAACACTTTCAGTAAGCACATCCATGCCCTCTTCAAATGCCAGTCTAAATTCTTCACCACTTATCGTCTCGTATTTAAGAAGCGCTTCCGCGATGACATGTAGCTTGTCTAAATTTTCTTCAAGCAAAGTTCTCGCTTTATCGTAAGAATTATCAACAATATTTCTAACTTCTCTATCGATTTCAGACGCAACATGTTCTGAGTAGTTTTTCATCGACGTAAAATCACGCCCCAAGAAAACTTCATCTTCAGTATCGTAACTCATAGAGCCCAAATTTTCACTCATGGCATATTTAGTGACCATCGCACGAGCAACCTTTGTCACTCTAGAGAGGTCATTTTGGGCACCAGTACTGATGTCATCTAGGATAAGACTTTCAGCAACCCTACCCCCTAAGAGAATAATGAGTTCTTTTTCCATACTCTTTTTAGTTGCGTAGCTTCTATCCTCTTCTGGCAATTGCATTGTAAAACCGCCAGTTCTGCCCCTTGGTATAATCGTAACTTGGTGCACAGGATCTGTATCTGGCAAAAGTTGAGCAAGTACCGCGTGACCCGCTTCATGATAAGCAGTAAGTCTGCGCTCTTTAGGGCTAACCAATTTACTTTTCTTCTCAACACCTGCTATTACTTTGATAATCGCTTGCTTAATCGTTTCCATACGAATGACCTTATCATCATTTCTTGCGGAAAGCAATGCAGCTTCATTCATTACATTTTCAAGATCTGCTGGTGTGAATCCAGGTGTACTTTGCGATAATACTTGATAATTAACATCTTCAGCAGTCGGTTTATTCTTGGAATGTACTTTTAATATTTGTTCTCTTTCACGAATATCTGGTACCCCAATCATAACCTGACGATCAAAACGACCTGGTCTAAGCAATGCAGGATCCAAAATATCCGGACGGTTAGTTGCCGCGATAATAATAATACCTTGATTATCACCGAAACCATCCATTTCCACTAACAATTGATTTAAAGTTTGTTCTCTTTCATCGTGACCACCGCCTAAGCCCGCGCCACGTTTTCTACCCACTGCATCAATTTCATCAATAAAGACAATACAAGGTGAATTCTTTTTAGCCTCTTCAAATAGATCTCTTACTCTGGAAGCACCAACACCAACAAACATTTCAACAAAATCAGAACCCGAAATCGTGTAGAATGGTACCCCAGCTTCTCCAGCACATGCTTTTGAAAGATAGGTTTTACCGGTTCCAGGAGGTCCAACCATCAGAATTCCCTTTGGAATCCTAGCGCCTAAAGCCAAATACTTTCTTGGATTTTTAAGAAAATCGACGATTTCTTGCATCTCTTCTTTTTCTTCTTTAAGGCCTGCAACATCTGCAAAAGTAATTTTTTTGCTACTGTCCTTTACCATCTTAGCTCTACTCTTACCAAAAGACATTACTCTAGAGCCGCCACCTTGAGAGTTCTGCATAAACACAAACCAGAATACCACAATTAGCAAAATCATGATAATCGTTGGTAAAATTTCAATAAAGAAAGGTGTATTCGCAGGTGGCACGCCTGTAATTGTTTTGCCTTCAAGCTCACTGATTTTTTCACCTGTGATTGGTGATAACATACTCGGTATATAGGTTTCAAATAATGTTTGATCACTTAATTGCCCTGTGATCTTGTTGCCATCGATACTAAGTGTTTGCACTTGATCGCTGTTCAACTTATCATTGAACTCATTGTATGTGAGCTCTACTGATTTGACCACACTATTTTTAGTCATCATAACGAGTATTAAAATCCCTATGAATATCGCAATATATATCGATGCATTTTTCAAATTTTTATTCATAGCACCCTCCTTACGCGTCTTATAATTTTAGCACAATTCTAAAGCTTCAACAATATCATTGAAACTAATTAACAGAATGTTTTCAGTTTTATTTGTAATTTTACACATATCGTTCATTCTCATACCATGAACCCATACTATTTTTTCGTCATCGCATATAAGCCATATTTGATTTCTCTTTTCTTTGGGTATCTTTTCATCTATAAAAAAGTCTTTAATTTTTTTATGCCCTGACATCCCTAGCGGCACAAAAACATCTCCATCTTCTCTATGTCTTAAAATCAAATCACCTCTTATAGTAGATTCATCTACAGCAACAACTTCGAAAATATTGAGATTTTCTTTTATTTTCTCGTAGTCTTGCCTGCTGACTCTTTTCCGTTCTAAAACGGGTAACACTTTAACACACGACGCCACTTTGTGTTCAATAATGAGTTCATCGTATGACAACGAAACTCTGAAATTAGGATCAAGATTAACAAAAGTCCCTGTCTTTGTCAGCCATTGTATCTGCTCAAGCATATCCGATGATATATTGGTCAGATTGCCCCTAACCTTGGATATCACATATCTCAAAAGTTGTAGTTGCTCTGCTTCGTGTAGAAGATCATAGGCCTTTTTAGAGACACTTACCTTGTTTTCTTCCCACTTGCAACAGTTTTCAAACAAATATTCAGTATGTTTTTTCCAAAATGCTTTCTCTCTCTTCATAATTTTTATAGTTTTATAAAGCGTTTGATCCAGTGAGGGATTATAAACAGCTTTCAAAGAAGGTATTAGCTCATTTCTAATTTTATTTCGCAAATAATCATTTTCATCATTTGTATGATCTCGACGCGGATTTAGTGCATTTTCTAAACAATAGGCTTCAATAGAAGTCCTATCTACATCCAAAAGGGGCCTTATATAGATTTGATCTCGCCTATAATCTATAGATGCAAGTCCATCTACACCTGATCCTCTAAATAAATTGATAAAAAAAGTTTCAATCAGATCATTTTTATTCTGCGCAACTGCAATTTTTTGAGCACTTTCTTTAACAAGCACTTTTTGAAAATATTGATAGCGTACTCTACGACCTGCATCTTCAAAAGAGGTGCCAATTTCTTTTGCATACTCGCCAACATCTATTCGATAACTATAAACGGGAATATGATGCAACTCACAAAATGTTTTCACAAACTTTTCATCTTCATCAGCCAGTGTGCCTCTAAACATATGGTTGATATGGACTGCCACTAGATTAATTTTTAAACTCTCTCTAAAATGATACAACGCATGTATCAAAGCAAGTGAGTCTGGACCACCAGAGAGACCAACTACTATTTTATCATGCTCTTCAATTAAATGGTGGTCATAAATCGTTTCTAGCATCTGCTTCAACAATGATATCGCCTCAATTCTATTATAAAAATCCCCAGTAAGCAAGGTCCTTTATATTGTATCATTTTTTCTATTTTCAAACTATTAAAAAATAGAAAAAAGAAAAGAACCCTTAACTACAAGTTTATCTCTTAATAGTTAAGGGGATTTCAAAATGCTGATTATTATAGTTCATGACCCTTTATCACAGTTTTCAACGGTTACTCTCCCGAAATCGAAAGCTTCTTGATTTTAATCGTAGGGGATCCTGTGTAGGCATCTCCCATAATTGTAAATTTCAAATCATTTCCAATCAGTTCGATATCTTTAAGCAATTCAAAATAATTACCCGCAACCGTTATTTGACTAACAGGTTTATCTAATTTGCCATTTTTAATATGATATCCATAACACTGCAATGAAAAATCACCTGATACTTGACTGAGTCCTGCATGTAGCCCTTGAAGATCAATAATGTAAATACCGTCCTCTACAGACGCAATGATTTCTTCGAAACTGTATTTATCAGGCTCGACGTATATATTAGTTGCAGATACACCAATGGTGCCTTTATAAGAGCCTTTGCTTGCATTTCCTGTCGAACTCACGCCTTCTTTTTTGGCGGTTTTTAAATTGTGAAAATAGGTTTTGAGCACACCCTTTTCAATCATAGTATTAACGCGTGTCGCCACACCTTCTGCATCAAAACTACCCGATGAAATCCCTGTTTCAAGATGAGGGTTATCAATCAGTGTAAACTGTTCAGCTGCAACGCGTTCGTTTAGTTTCCCTTTAAATTTCGAAAGGTTTTTTTGAACATTCTCTGCAGATAAAACGCCATTAAAAGCACTTTGGAATTGTGCAAAAGCATCATTTTTAAAGACAACTTCGCACGCTTTTGACTTTGTTGACTTTGCACCCAATAAATTTAAGGCTTCACGTGTGGATTCTTCTGCTAGATAAGCCACTGAAAGTTTATCAAATGCATTTCCGACTTGATAAGCAAATCCCGTTCGAGTGTCACCCGCCGCCTTTGCCGATATCATGGTGTATACAACACAATAATTTGCATGGTCTGATACGTCTAAACCTTCCGTGTTGATAATCCTAACAAAAACTTCTGACTCTTCATAAGCGCTTGCCGTTACTTGGTGGATCCTAGAATCTTTTGCTTCAATTTCTTTTTCAAGTGCCATTAAAAAGTCAATTTTTTGACTTATGGGAACCTGTTCGAGTTTAGGGTTATATAGATCGAGACTTTTGTAGTTTTGATCCCCACTGTAAATCATAACTTCATCATCATTTTCAATGATTTTTGCATTTTGATAAGCTTCATTTACAAGCATTTCCACTGCCTGTTCATCCATTTTTTCCGTATAGGAATATCCCATCTTACCCTCAATAATACCGCGATAAGAAATCCCACCGTTTTCTGATAAACTGTATTTATCGAGTTCTTGCTTATAGACGGACATAGAGAGTTTTTTTGCATCTTGTATATAGATTTCTTGTGCCGTAAAGCCCATTTGACGTCCTTTTTCAAATAGTTGTTTTATCATTGCATCCATGTTATGCCTCCTCTCTACCGCCAACCGTTATTTCTGAAACTTTTAGTGCTGGCTGTCCCAATCCTGCTGGAATAGAACCACTCACAGAACCACACATGCCTTCATCTGACCCAAAGTTATTAGAGATCATTTCAATTTTTTCTAATATTTCTAGACCTGTTCCAATGAGGGTAGCGCCTTTTACAGGCCTTGTGATCTTGCCATTTTCAATGAGATAACCTTCTTGTACTGCAAAGTTGAACTCTCCCGTTGAAGTGTTCACTGAACCACCACCTAAATTTTTAGCGTATAACCCAAAAGGTACCGATGTTACCATCTCATCAAAGGTATGCGTTCCATTTAAAATATAGGTGTTTGTCATTCTGGATGTAGGGGCAAATTTATAGGATTGTCTCCTAGAGGAACCTGTAATATCCATATTCATTCTTCTTGCATTGAGTTTGTCTATCATGAAGCCTTTTAAGACCCCATTCTCAATGAGTACATTTCGCTTAGTCGGCGTCCCTTCATCATCAAAACTTGCAGATCCCCATTCATTTAGAACAGTTCCATCGTCCACCGCATTTACAATTTCAGATGCAATTCTCTGTCCCATTTTGTCGGAGAAAACGCTTTCACCCTTTGCAACTGAAGTTGCCTCAAGACCGTGGCCGCAAGCCTCATGGAAAATAACGCCACCAAATCGGTTGTCAATAATCACGGGGAATTTACCACTCGGAGCCGCTTTGGCATCCATCATTGTAAGTGCCACTCGACTGGCTTCACGTCCAAGCGCTTCAACATCGATTTGATCATAGAGCTCAAAACCCTTGCCAGAGCCTTTGCCAGCACGACCTGTTTGCAGACCTTTTTCATTTTCAGCTACGGCGTTAATCATGTAACGTGTTCTTGTGCGCATGTCCTTTACAAAGCTACCTTCAGTATTTGCTATAAGCACTTTTTGCTCATAATCCATATAGTTCACAACAACTTGTTTAATGGATTGACTCGCTTTAGCAGCTTGTTCATAACCTCTTCGCATGAGTTCAACTTTAATACTTTTTTCCACATTTCTCGGCCTGATTGCTATAGGATGTATAATCTCTGGAGATGCTAATTGTAAATCGAAATTTAAATCAAGTGGCATGCCTTTTATCGCCTCAGCGGCTTTCTTTGCCACTTTTATGAGATGCTCTTTATCAGAATGACTCGTATAGGTATAGACGCTATTGGTCCCTTTGAAAATCCGAATACCCACTCCAAAATCTCTACCCGACAATGATTTTTCAACTTTGCCCATTGTCATTTCAATTGCCGTGTTAAATCGATCTTCTACAAAAATTTCTGCAAAATCACCACCTGTTGAAACAGCTGCTATAAGCACATCATGAATGATATTTTTTTCAATCATACAACACCTCCGTCGATCGCTATTTTAATTTTATATATAAATAATTTTATATGGTCTCTATATTGTATAACATTTTATGCATCAAGCACAATGGTTATGCCGTAAAATACACAATCTATTAACATCTTTGCGCCAATGGGGGTAAGTTGAAAACTGTTAAAAGTGCTCGCGAACCCCCCATCATCAAAAAAAGATGCAAAAGCATATGAAATCACTTGCGCATCCTACTTTTTTGAACATAATTTATCGGTTCAGTAATCCAACTTAAATTTTAAGCGCGTCAAGACGGTAGAACAAGTACCCTTCGAGATTATCATAGTCACTGATTGTCATTTGCTCTGCATGAATCAGATTCATTATACGGCTTAAAATCACACCGCCTGCGTCAATTATATCCGCTCGTTTAGGATCTAGTCCAACTTGCTTCTTTTTATCTTCTAGAGGCATGCGATGCAACGCTTCACTGAGCGCTTCTATCTCACTCCGAGTGATCGTCTGATTATGCACCCATTCACGTCTATAGCACTCTATTTTTTTTAACATCGTTAAAAATGTTGTTGCAGTACCGCCAATGCCAACCAAATCAAATGTTTTTTCAACTGCAACACGTTCAATAACAAGTTTCAATTTTTCATCGACATAACTTGACAGGGCTCTATAGTCACTTCCAAACATGTTGGTCATTCTAACCGCACCAATATCAATACTTTTGGAAAAAAGAATCCCCTTTGCATTTCCAATAATAAACTCTGTAGAACCGCCACCAATATCGACGACAAGCTTTGTTTGTTCAGGAGATATCGCGCCTGCCATAACACCTTTGAACCCAATATCGGCTTCTTGCGTCCCTGAGATCACATCAATATCATATCCCGTTGCCGCTTTAACTGCATTTAAAAAAACAGCTCTATTTTCTGCGTCTCTTACCGCACTGGTGGCCATAATAAAAATATCTTCTGCACGGAAAGATTTCGCCTCATCCACAAATTTTTTAATCGCATTTGTGCTTGAAAGTATTCTTTCGGATTGCAACATTTTGGTTGCATTTACGCCTTCACCAATTCGAGTCATTTCAAGCGTCTTCTCTGCCTTTGTAAGCTTTCCATCTTCTAGCTCCGCCAATAAACACCTTATTGAATTCGTCCCAACATCTATAGATGCATATTTTTTATTCATAATCTTTCCTTATCTATTTTCTCATTCATCATTGTCGACATCGTCCGGATTATCATCAAGCCCCTTAATCATATAGATAATTTCATTGGGTTTGACCATCTTCAATTTTTCTCTTGCAATCTTTTCGACTGCCTCAGTCGTTTGTGCGTACTCTAAATCATCTTGAAGGCGCTCAATATCATCTTCAAGTGCATTAATTTCTTGATTTAGCTCACTTTGATTGGCTTGATATTCTTTTAACTTAATGTCGGTTATATACATGCTATACACAAAATATACGACAAAAATGATCAAAACAATGATCAAAAGACTATTTCTTCTAAAAAATTTTTTAGCCATCACAAACACCTATATCACTTGAATTGAATATCAAGTGATTTCCTTAAAGTTTTTACAACTTAATCAAAGCGTATACTCAGTCCGCTTCGCTACCTTCGTAACACTTGCACAATCCTATCGGATTGCATTCAGTGGGCGTTTAGACTCCCACTGAATTAGGCATATGAACCCCCACTTTGAGAAGTGAGGGACATCTCCTCAAGGGTTATATTCCTAAAAATCAAAGATTTTCAATTTTTTCTTCTGATAAGATCTCGTAAAGTTCTTTAGCGAGTTCTTTTTTAACATGCTCTTCTAATGCTGTTATTCTAAAATTTATTTTTCTATTTCCAAAAGTTATGATTACCTCGTCGCCAACAGCGACTTCAGCACTCGCTTTAATTATTTTCCCATTTACGCTTACACGACCTTGGTCGCAAGCTTCTTTTGCGATTGTTCGCCGCTTGATAAGTCTTGCATTTTTTAAGTATTTATCGATTCTCATGGACAACCTCCTCTGATCAATTGATGATGATCTGGTGCTTTTACTTTGCGAGGATACAGTTCGTTATGAAGATGGGGCGGATGATTTAAGGCCACTGCGTGGGGCGGTGAGAACACTGCCTTCACTACGAGGACATTAAGGATGCTTTAAATAAAGAAAAAGCAGCGAAGCTGCCTTTTCTATGCTATATTACGCATTTACTGTTTCTTTTAATGCTTTACCAGCTTTGAAAACAGGTGCTTTAGATGCTGGAATTTCAATTGTTTGTTTTGGATCTCTAGGATTTCTACCAGTTCTTTCTTTTCTTTCTCTTACATCAAAAGTACCAAATCCGACTAATTGAACTTTTCCGTTTCTTGCAAGTTCGTCTTCAACACTTTTCATAAATGCATTTAGTGCTAATTCTGCATCCTTTTTAGTTAATCCTGATTTTTCAGCCATGCTAGCTACTAATTCAGCTTTATTCACAATAAAACCTCCTCTTAAATTATAAAGTTGTTTTAACTATAAATAGTATACGTTGAAATTTCAAGTTTTACAAGAGTTTTTGAATATTTTTTTAATATTTATCCCATATTTTCGCTTCAAGCCATAATTTATCCATTTTATCAAGTGCCTCACTATTGGGAATCTCATTACTTTCTGCTAATTTTTCTTCAACATATTTAAATCTACGAATAAATTTTTCTATGGCTTTAGCAAGTGCAATCTCTGCATCAATTTTCAAGTGCCTTGCGACATTACTGATGATCATTAATAAATCTCCGAGTTCTTCCTCGAGCTTCATAAAATCTTGCGCTTCTACCTCAACTTTAAACTCGCCCAGTTCTTCGTCGATTTTTTTTATAGCCTCTTTTACATTTTGCCAGTCAAAACCAACATTGGCTGCAATTTTCTGAACTTTTTGGCTTCTAATAAGAGCTGGTATACTCGTGGCAACAGCATTCATTGCTTCATGTATTTTTTCCGTTTGTTTTTCTTTCGCTTTAATGGCCTGCCAGTTCACAAGAACTTCATCTGATCCAGAAACATCAACGTCTCCAAACACATGTGGATGTCTCCTAATCATTTTCTGGCAAATACCATCAGTGATATCGTCCATTGAGAAATAGCCATCTTCATTTGCAATTGTCGCATGAAACACAACCTGCAAAAGCACATCTCCAAGTTCATCTATTAGCGCATTATCATCTTCCGATTCCACGGCATCTAATACTTCATAGGCTTCTTCAACTAAATATTTCGTTAAAGAACGATGTGTTTGTTCTCTGTCCCATGGGCATCCATTATCCGATCTTAATTTAACCATAATGTTCTGAAGATCTTCAAAAGTGTAACCAGACGCGTTTGCCGCTGGCACAAATAAGCTCGTCAGATGATTAAACCTTTCTGGATTACGATCCAGTTCAAAAAGCGGTACACGCTCGATTTTTTCAAGTGACTCTATTCCTGCGGCATTTACAACGACGACTTCATGATCATCTTGATATCGCAACATAAGCTGAAGCTTCACTGTTGATGCAACCATTTGATTGTAGACTTGTATAATCAATCGATCCTTTTTAGGATTCAATGTTTCTGACTCTATTTTAAGCCCATCGACAATTTCGAGTCCTTTTACAGGATCATATTTAAGTGCTGTAATAATGGCATCTATAAAACTAACACCGTGAACAATCTTAATGAGCGCATTCGGATGAGAGGCTATGATCAATGCCACTGTTTTTTCTGCAACGAACGGATTTCCGGGAACAGCATATACTACAGGCCCAGCCTTAGCCAGTAAAAGCACTTTATTTGCAATTGTCTCATAGGTCTCCTCAAAAGTATCTGCGGCCTCGTAGAGTTCATCAAAACTTTGATAACGCATGCCCTTTTGAACAAGATATTCTACCACAGGATGTTTTTCTGTCCTTAGGTAAACATTTGGCAATGTTGTCAAAGCCTCTATTGCCTGTACCGTTAAGTATTCTTTGCTCCCTGGCCCCATACCTACTATTGTTATTTGATTCATCGTAATCCACCTTCTATGTGTTCCTAAATTCCTGCTCTACGCTGGACGAAGACTAATGATGCATATAATGATTTAAAAAGGTCAGACGATTTATCATCTGACCTCATTGTCTTAGTTCGTTGCGGGTTCTTTTGTTTCTGCTTCTGGTTCTGTTGTTTCTGGTGCTTTTGTTTCTGGTGCCGCTGGAGTTGCTGCAATATCTGTCACTTTATCCATAAAAGTTTCAACTGTAGCTGCTGATTTTAGCGCTTCCATTTTTTTTGTAAAGTACTCATCTGAAATTGTTTTTTTCAACTCTTCTTTGTGTTGATTTATAACCGTTTCATCTTCTCCGGCTGCAATCATATCATTAATGGTTTGGATTTCATCTACTCGAATGATATGATATCCAAAACTAGATTGAACTGGATCGCTAATTTCTCCTACTGGCAAACCAAATGCAACTTCTTCAAATTCAGGCACCATAACACCCGTTGCAAAGAAGCCAAGACTACCACCGTTTGAAGCCGATCCTGGATCTTGAGAGTATTCTTTAGCAAGCTCAGCAAAATCTTCACCTGCATCTAATTTGCCTTTAACAAGTGTAGCAGTTGCCTCATCTTCAACAAGAATATGACTTGCACTGACTTGAATCGGTGTCGATGCATAAAGTTCATTGAGCTTTGCTTCATCTTTGTCAATGCTCTCTGTAATCAAGCGATCGAATTCACTTGCTAACATACTGCTTTCAACTTGTTTCTTTAAAAATACATCATCAATGCCTAAAGTTTCATAAAGCGCTTTTACTTCTTCATTCGTAGCCAATTGATCTTGCAATTCTTTAAATTTCTCATCGAGTACGGTTACTTCTACAACATAATCTGTACCGATGACATACTCACGCATTAATTGTTCTGATACCAACATATCAACGATATCTTGTTTTAAAATCTCACCAAATTTCACGCCATTAACATCTCTTTCTAAAACATCGTCGCCATAATTCTTCTTATAAGCAGACTCATACATGCCGTAGAATTTATTAAATGTATCTAGCTCAATTATTTGATTGTTAACTACTGCAACTGCATTTGTTGTATCAATCTTAGGCACTCCACCATCTGTTGATTTAGTTGCCGCACCACAACCTGTCATTGCAAGCATCATTATCACTAACATCACTGCTAGCCTTTTTTTAAAATTTGTCATCATACCCTCTCCTTGGTTTTATTGCGAAATTTAAATAACACTATTCCATATTACTATACTCACAATAAAAACTATATATTTTTTCTATGAAATTTTCAAGCATTGTTAATTGTTCTTCTTTTTTTCTTAATCTGTTTGTAATTTTAAGTTTCATAATCATTGGATTTCCAGCATAAAATTGTATATTTTTGGGCTCGAATTCCACGATTTGACCGATAAACAGGGGATTGATCTGAGCATCTACTTGGAATTTCATAATAAAGTTCGTGCCATCTTCTGCAATTTCCTCAATCCACATTTTTTCAACCATGGATTTTATGAATGCTATCTTCATCAAGTTATTGACAGAAGCTGAAACCGTACCAAATCGATCTTCTATTTCTTCATAAACACTATCGAATTGCGCTCTCGTCTCAATAGCAGCAATCTTTTTATAAATTTCAATTTTCATCTGATGATTATGGATATACGTTTCTGGAATATAAGCATTTATTGCAATATCCATCTTGGCCTGCGGCATTTCACTGACAATCTCGCCTTTTTTGCGCATAATACTCTCTTCTAACAGTTTGCAAAACAAATCATATCCAACTGCTTCCATATGTCCATGTTGTTGAGTGCCAAGCACATTGCCAGCCCCTCTAATTTCAAGGTCTCTCATTGCGATCTTAAAGCCTGCACCGAGTTCTGTAAACTCTTTAATAGCTCTCAACCGTTTTTCAGCCACTTCATTAAGCACTTTATTGACTTGATAGAAGATGTAGCAATAAGCAAGGCGATTACTTCTACCCACACGCCCTCTAAGCTGATAAAGCTGTGAAAGTCCAAATCGATCCCCATCGTTGATGATGATTGTATTGACATTGGCAATATCAAGACCGGTTTCAATAATCGTGGTACAAACCAACACATTGAATTCATTATTCATAAAACTGATCATTATTTTTTCAAGCTTGTGTTCATTCATTTGGCCATGAGCAAAATCAACTTTTGCATCTGGTACAAGCTGATTGATTTTATAGGCGACTTGATCAATATCAGCCACTCGATTGTGAACGAAGAACACTTGTCCGCCCCTTTCAATCTCTCTTATAATGGCTTCTCTTACCAAAAATTCATCAAATTCAACCACATAAGTTTGGATCGGATAACGATCTTCTGGCGGATCTTCTATGACACTCATATCTCTGATGCCAATCATGGACATGTGAAGTGTCCTTGGAATGGGCGTTGCAGATAAGGTGAGTACATCTATATTTTCTTTAATCATCTTGATTTTCTCTTTGTGTTTTACGCCAAATCTTTGCTCTTCATCTATGATCAAAAGACCTAAGTCCTTGTACTGAATATCGTTAGATAGAATTCGATGCGTGCCAATAATCACATCTACCACGCCCGTCCGAATGTTTTCGATAATTTTAGCCTGTTCCGCCTTCGTTCTAAATCGAGAGAGCATCTCAATTTTTGCAGGATATTTTGAGAAACGCTCTACAGTGTTGTTAAAATGCTGTTGTGCCAGAATTGTAGTCGGCACTAAAATAGCCACTTGTTTTGAATCCAGTACAGCTTTAAAAGCTGCTCTAAGCGCAACTTCGGTTTTACCATATCCAACATCACCACAAAGCAATCTTTCCATGGGAAGCTGCACTTCCATATCTCTTTTGATCTCCTCAATACACTTGAGTTGATCACGAGTCTCTTGATACGGAAACATGTTTTCAAATTCTCTTTGCCAATCATTGTCCCGTGAGAAGGCGTAGCCGCGTTTAGCCTTTCGATCTGCATAGAGTTCGATAAGTTCATCGGTCATCTCCTCAATGGATTTTTGAGCCCTCTGCTTGGTCTTTTTCCACTCGGTGCCACCAAGCCGATTGAGCCTTAACTTATCATGATCTGTACCAATGTACTTCTGAATCATGCTTGAACTCTCCACAGGAATGTAGAGAAAATCATCTTGAGCATACTTGATCTTTAAAAAATCCTTTCGCGTCAAATCCATTTTCATTTGCTCAATGCCGACATATTGACCTATCCCGTGATTTTCATGAACGACATAATCCCCTAATGATAGCTCTGAAAAAGCCTTGATGACCTTTCCCGTATTCGCACGTTTACGCGTGATCTTCTTGCCTTCACCATAGAGCTCATTTTCTGTTAAAACAACCGCTTTAAACGTATCAAAGTAAAACCCTGCCGACAGATTTTGCGCCACTAGAATCGCTTGGCCACTGAGTGCGCGCTCATAATTTGCTTCTTGATCGATTGCAATATCATAAGATTGCATCAATTCAAAAAACTTTTGTTTTCTTTGAGAATCGCCTATTGCGATAACGATGTGATAGCCACTGAGCTTCCACTTTTTTATCTCAAGTGCCACTTGCTCAAATTTACCAAAGTACTTTGAAAGCTCTCTCGAAGTGATCTTCATGATCTGTTCTGGCTCAAATTGATCCACTTTTTTAATCAACAATTCATCTAGGACCAAAGTTTTTTGTTTGAGCAAAAGCATAATTTGTTCCAGTTCAAAGATTCTACCGTATTGTTCTTTAATGACCTCATTGCGCTTAAGAAAATCTGTGAATTGTCTTGCATATTCCGCAATGTATTGCTTAATTCTCATCATACATTGATTGTTGCTTATAATGAATACAATAGGATCTCTTTGATAGGCCAATAGTGAATCCGCCTGATCAAACAACACAGAAAAATAGGGATCCAAATCATCTGATATAACCCCTTCTTTAAGATGTTCAATCATCGTTTCTACACGCTGTCTCTTTTGCGCTTTATAATTGGCTTTTGCTTGGCTCAGTTTAATCACCGCATTTTTTACGGTTTGCGCTTCTAAGAGCATTTCTCGGCACGGGAAAATATCAATGCCTTCATATTTTTTAATTGATTTCTGTGTTTCTATATCAAATGAACGTATGGAGTCTATTTCGTCTCCAAAAAATTCCATCCTAATCGGATTATCATAGCATGTCGAAAAAATATCCACGATGCCACCACGAATGCTGTACTGCCCTTTTGCTTCAACAATTTCGACTCTCTCGTATCCAAATTCGAAAAAGATTTTCTGTATTTGCGAAAGTTCTAAAAGCGAATCCATATTCACAGTGAGTACCTTTTCCTTAAATTGCTCATATAAGGGGTATTTAACAGCGAGGTTGTTAATAGCCGTAAATAAAATCGTTGGATTTTCAGATTTAAGTTTTAATAATGTTTCAACACGTTCATGGGTCAACTGATTGGAATGCGCAAAAGTATCAAACCAAATCATCTCTCGACTTGGTAAATAGCTGAAAGTATCCGAATCCTCTGAAGCCGTCTTCGCTTTAAAATCATCATCAAACAATACCAATATATCGCGTTTCACTTCTTCTGATAGTTTTAAAATCATCCATTTAAGAGCATTTATTTCAGTCCCATGCACTAAAATAGGGCTAATCCTCTGTGAAACGCTCTTCTTGAGTTCTTGATACTCTTTGGAATGATCAAATAAATTGGTGATGAGTTTCATGACAACTTCCTTTCTCCTAACCGTTGTATTGATTCATTGCCTTGTCAACGTCTTCTCTGATTATCATAAGCGCTGCCTCTGCCGCCCTTGATAGCGTATCGCACATTAATATTTTTTCGTCTGGGTTAAATTTCTTGAGGACAAAATCTTTTAGATCTCCTCTTTCAGGCTTTCCAATACCAATTCTGACTCTGGGAAATTCATCTTTTTGCAACAGATAGATGATATTTCTCATCCCATTATGCGTTCCAGCACTTCCTTTTTTTCGAATTCTCAGTTTCGCAAAATCCGTATCTATATCATCATAGATCACAATGAGATTTTCAATTGGCAAATCAAAATAGGCCATTATTCCGATGACAGATTCGCCGCTGAGATTCATAAACGTTTGAGGCTTCACCAGCATGACTTTTTCACCCTGATACTGCCCTTCTCCGACGACGGCTTTATATTTTATTTTGTCAACACGAATTCCTAATTTTTCACTGAGTATATCTATCGCATTAAATCCCACATTGTGACGTGTCTGTTGATATTGCTTTCCAGGATTGCCTAATCCTACAATGACATACATAATATCTCCTCATCTTGCCTCGGTTTTTTAGCACATCAATTATACCATAAAAAAAGCCTGACAATTATTAAATTGCCAAGCTTTTAATAGATTCATTTTCGAGTTACATTTAAAACCTGCTAAATTTTAAATTTAGAAATTTCTTGATTTAATACCGTTGCAAGCTCGTTGAGCTTTTCAGCCGATTTAGCGACTTCTTCAATCGCAAAGACTTGTTGATCCATAGTCGCATTCATCAGCTCAGATGCAGCAGCAGTTTCTTCGCTCACTGCCGAAATGCTTTCAATGGACTCAACAATGTTGTTTTTATCCTGATTGAGTTCGCTAACAGATACTGAAATACGTTTAATGCCTTGATTAATGGCATTAATGGCACCTGAAATCTCATCAAATTGGTCGTTCACATCATAGACGGCTTGAGTTTGTTCTTTAGAAATCGTCTGAACTTCAGTCATACTGGTTACCGTTTTATTACTATCACTTTGGATATTGACAATAATTTCTCTGATTTCCTCAGTCGACTTAGCAGATTCTTCTGCTAATTTTCTGATTTCTTCTGCAACTACTGCAAATCCTCTTCCAAATTCTCCAGCTCTAGCGGCTTCGATTGAAGCATTCAAAGCCAGTAAATTCGTTTGCTCAGAAATGGATGAAATCGTATTTAAAATATTGCCAATGGACTGGGTTTTACCATTAAGGGCATGAATTGCTTCACTTATTTTCAAATTGGCATCATCATTTAACTTCGTTTTTTCTCTCAATTGATGAATAGACGATAATCCCTTTTCATTCGCTTCTAATACTTTAGATGAAGCCTCTAACATATCGCTTGTATTGCTGTTGAGTGCTTCAAATTTATTAGCCAATTGATTGACATGCATCGCACCTTTTTCCGCATCAGCAGCTTGTTCCTGTGCTCCTTTTGAAATATCCGCCACACTTCTTGAGATTTCATCCACAGAAGCACTGGTTTCTTCAGATGTCGCTGCTAGATTTTCTGCAGCATAGCTGACTTCTTGAGTCACCCCTTGAACGCTCTTGATCATAGCCCCGATACTTTCAAATGCATTTGCCATGTAATTCGCCAAATGATTAATTTCATCGTTCGAGTGAATTGTGGCTACCGCTGTCAAATCCCCATTTTTAGCTTTTTCCATAACGCCCACAATTTTCTTGATATTGTTTCCGATTTTTGTTGTGGAAATAAAGATTATAATCAACGAGATTAGCAAAATAGCGATGCCATATAAAATAATCGTCCAAGTGATTGCTGCGATATCTTCTATGATTTCACTTTCAGAGAAAGTCGCTACAATATACCAATTGACTTTCTGGATGGGTTCAACAAGCACCAAATTTTCGCTTTTTTTACCCTCAATATCAACCTTGTATTTAACCACTTGATCACTGCCTGATTTAAGGGCTTCATTAATCTCAGGAACAGGCACTTCTTTGCCAATAAGCGTTGGATCTGGTGATGTCATCATCAGCAAATTGCCATCTACAAGCGTTGGATAGCCTGTTTGTCCTATGGTAATTGAATTCACAAGTTCAGAAAGTTTTTCTAAACTCAAATCAATCCCAATAACGCCAATTTGTTTTTTATTCTTGTCCAATACCTTCGCCGTACACGTTACGACCAGTTGATCTGTATTCGCATCAACATAAGGCTGAGTCCAAACCACAGCATCCGTTGCAAGTGCATCTTGATACCAAGGTCTCACCCTTGGATCATACCCAACTGGCAATTCTGTAAGCGGTCTCATAATCATTTCGCCTTTTTCGGTACCCAAATACATAAATAGAATATTGGGATAGGATCCAATCACCTCATCAATATAGGATTCAAGTCTTTTGAGATCTGTCGCTGATCCATCATAGCCAGCGAACTCATCCGATTTTAATGCAGCCGTAACAACCCCTTCATATTCAGCTAAAAACCCTTCAATGATGAGCTCAGTTGATTTAGAAAGTTCCCTTGCCGTCGCTTCAAAATTAGTGGTCAATACATTTTTAGAAATGAGATACACTGAAAAATTCAAAGTTGCGACCCCAATAATTAAAATCAAACTCATAATCATAAGAAACTTTACCTTGATCGAACTTCTACCTTTTTCCCGTTTAACTTTTTCTCTTTTTCCCATAATTAATGCCTCCTATACTTTAAACATTACCCATGTCATATTATACCATCGTTAACACCCTGTTCACAATTAAAGTTTACAAAAATTTAATAAAAGGGCAAAACTTCTAATAAGTTCGCCCTTTTATTTATTATTGTGCACTCATTTCTAATCAAACAATTTACTGACGGAATCATTATTGAAAATTCTTCGGATGGCTTCTGCAAAAATAGGGGCCACTGATAAAAGCGTAATATTATCGAGCTCTTTGAATTCAGGTGATAAATTAATGGTATCTAATACCACCAATTCCTTTATCGCCGAATTTCTGATCCGCTCAAGTGCCGGCCCTGAGAAAACACCATGCGTACAACATGCATAGACATCTTTAGCACCCATATCTTTAAGCGCTTTAGCTGCGTTTACGATGGTGCCTGCAGTATCAATCATATCATCAATCAAAATTACATTCTTACCTTCAATATCACCGATGATATTCATAATTTCTGAAACATTGGCTTCAGGTCTTCTCTTGTCAACAATTGCAATCGGTGCGTCCAGTTTATATGAAAAATCACGTGTTCTTGTGACACTTCCTAAATCGGGGGAAACCGCCACAAGATTTTCAATGTTTTTACTTTTAAAATATTCTGCTAATATCGGGACACCTCTTAAATGATCCAGTGGAATATCAAAATACCCCTGAATCTGTGACGCATGTAAATCCATAGTCAAAACGCGATCTGCACCAGCTGCTACAATGAGATTTGCAACAAGTTTTGCCGAGATTGGATCTCTTGCTTTTGCTTTCCGATCTTGTCTTGCATAACCATAATAGGGAATCACAGCTGTAATGCGCCCCGCCGATGCTCTTTTAAGTGCATCAATCATGATTAAAAGCTCCATTAAATAGTCGTTTACATGTGGAAGTGAAAAAGATTGAACGACATAGACATCCACACCTCTAACAGTTTCGTTAATATTTACTGATATTTCACCATCACTAAACGTCTTTACGATACTGTCGCCCAAAGGGAGTCCCAGTTCACCACAAATTGCTTTAGCAAGCTCTTGGTTGGCATTACCAGAAAACACCTTTATTTTTCTGCCCCTTGTATGCATTGCTTCCTCCTAAACCTTCTTTTGATATTTACTAGACCAATTGGTCTTAATCACTTGTCTTTCGCGTGCAATTGCTAGCGCACCTTCAGGTACATCGTCCGTTATGGTTGAGCCTGCTGCCACATAAGCACCTTTTCCGATTTTAACAGGCGCTACCAAGTTTGAATTACAGCCAATAAACGCATGATCCTCGATCTGAGTCAAATGCTTCTTTGTGCCATCGTAGTTGACGAATACAACACCACACCCCACATTGACATGCGTTCCGATTTCGCCATCACCCACATAAGTGAGATGTGATACTTTTGAAAAATCACCTATTCTGCTATTTTTCACTTCAACAAAATCACCAATTTTAACATGCTTTCCGATATCCGATTTTGGTCTTAAATAAGCATAAGGCCCAATAGAAGCATTGTCATCTACTTTTGAATCGACTAGGGTAGAATGTTTAACGCTTACGCCCTCACTGATCTTTGAATTCTTAATATCTGCACTAGGTCCGATCATACATGAGTCTCCAATGATCGTGTTGCCTTGTAAGATACTATTCGGATAAATAACAGTGTCTTTTCCAATTTGAACGTCTATCTCAATATAGATGCTTGATGGGGAAATCATCGTTACACCTTCTAGCATCCACTTCTTCTTAATGCTCTGTTGCATGTATTCATCTGCAAGCGAAAGATTGTAGCGATCATTAATGCCCATCACTTCATAATCATCTTCTGCTACCATAACACCAATTTTCCCTTGTTGTTTTAAAATCAGCTCAAAAATATCCGTTAGGTAATATTCATTTTGCTCATTGTCATTTTCAAGTTGTTTAAGCAGCGTCTTTAAGATTGGTGCTTTCACAATCATAATGCCTGAATTGATTTCTTTGATTTCAAGTTCTTCTGGTGTGGCGTCTTTATGTTCAACAATTCTTTCAAAGCCTCTAGAGCCTCTTACAATTCTACCATAACCCTTTGGATCATCTACCTTGGTCGAAAGTACAGTCGCATCATTATCACCGTTTTGATGCATGGATACAAAATCATTTAGAGTCGCTTTTGAAAGCAATGGTACATCTCCAAACAAGATGAGAATATCCCCTTCCATAATATAGTCATCTGCCATCATGACCGCATGCCCTGTGCCAAGTTGTACATTTTGCTCCACAAATTTTACAGGTGCGCCCTTGAGCTGCTCTATAACCTGTTCTTTCCCATGGCCCACAACACATATAATATTCTCACTGTTTACAGATTGTGCAACTCTTATAACATGTTCTACCATTGACATGCCAGAAACGTTATGTAGAACCTTGGGTAAACTTGATCTCATACGCCTGCCATGCCCTGCTGCAAGTATCACTGTGGTCAATTTTTTCATCTCTTATCAACTCCAAATCTGATTTGATTTTACCACGCAAGATTATATCATTTTTATACAGAAAACTAAACCTTTATTCTAAAAAAATGAAAAAAAGTTCGTAAAAAGTAACAATTAAAGGCAAAAGAGCGGCACAACATCTGCACCACTCTTTTATTATACAATATGACTTAACTCATTTGTTTGATCCTAGTATCCTAAAGCTTTGCCATCACGACGTGGATCAGCGCCACCTTCTAAAGTACCATCTTCCAAATATTTGACTGCGTTTACAGAACCAAATGATCGACTCCAATCATCACTAAGTTTAACAATATGTCCTATTGCTTCGAGTTCAGCAATGACTTCTGCAGGTACTCTTGTCTCAATTGTAATCGTATTCTTATTGAATCCGCTAATTCTAGGGGCATCTATCGCTTCTTGCATGCCCATATCATGGTCAACAAGATTAGAGATGATCTGTGCAACCGTTGAGATAATCGTCGTTCCACCAGGTGTTCCTAAAACAGCAAAGGGTTTACCCTCTTTTAGAACAATTGTAGGTGTCATAGATGACAGTGGTGTTTTGCCACCTGCTATTGAATTGGGATGATCTGCTTGAGTTACGAAATCTGCCATTTCATCATTCATGACGAAGCCATATCCTGGAACTGCTACTTTTGATCCAAATACATAGTTGACCGTTTGGGTTACCGCTACGATGTTGCCTTTATGATCTGCTACTGAATAATGTGTTGTATCCTCATGTTCAAACATCCAAGGATCATCTGGTATTACATTTTCAGCAGAAACGCTTAAATCAATTTTATCTGCTAATTTTTTTGCATAAGTTTTATTCATTAAACCTTTTAAAGGAACTTCTACAAACTTTGGATCTCCCATATATGCGCCACGATCCGCATACGCGAGTTTAAAGGCTTCTGAAAAAAGATGCAATTCTTCTGCTGAATTATCTGCCATTGATGGTAAATCAAAGTTCTCAAGAATATTTAAAATTTCTAAAACAATTGTACCTCCTGAAGAAGGCGTTGGAGAAGAAATGATTTCATAGCCTCTGTACGTGCCCTTTACAGGTTCAGTCACTTCCACTTGATAGTTTGCCATGTCGTCCATTGTGAAAACCCCACCGTACTTGTTGACAGAGGCTACAACCGCTTCAGCAATTTCACCTTTGTAGAACACATCTGCGCCCTGTGCCATAATGAGCTCAAGTGCTTTTGCATACTCCGGATTTTTGAAATTTTCTCCGATTTCATAAGGATACTTGATCCCATCGATCTCTTTTAAGAAGAGCTCTCCACTCTCAGAGTAAAGTAATAATTTATCATAATTGTTTTTCATATCACTTGATAAAGTCGGTGTAACAGTAACGCCTTTTTTAGCAAGTTCTATAATAGGTGTCAATATTTCTTCTTTTGACATTGTGCCATAGTGCTCAAGTGCGTATAATAATCCCGCCACATTGCCAGGTACGCCAACTGATTTTCCACCTAATTTATTTTGTTCGCCAATAACTACTGATTTGCCCTCTGCATCTGTATAACTCTGCCACATATCTGGCGTTGCAGCCATAGGTGCTCTCTCTCTAAAGTCGATAAAAAGCGTTTCGCCATCTTCAGTTCTAAGTGTCATAAAACCGCCGCCACCAAGACCAGATGAGTTTGGTTCTGCAAGTCCAAGAGCAAAGCCAACTGCCACTGCTGCATCTACTGCATTACCGCCTTTTTCCATTATTTCTTTACCAATTTTTGAAGCTTCATACTTGCCTGATGAAACCACACCCGTGGTGCCTTTTGCATCTCGACCCGTCTTCGTAAGCACGCCATCTGCATCGAAGAGCACGAAATCGTCAAGTGAAGTATAAGCCGATTCAGAATCACTTTCTCCGGTTGATTCATTCGCCAATGCCACTGTTTCCCCAGATGGTTCCTGAGCTGCCGGCGCCTGTGCAGCTGGTGCTGCACAGCCAGCAAGTAACAATACGACGAGCATAAATGCAATGATACTTTTAGTCATTTTCATAGTTTTATCCCCCTTGATTTTAAAGCCTATTTTACTAATGAGTATTGAATCTGGTCATTCAGATTCTATTTATAAGCATACTCGCAGTTGATTAGTGCAAATATTTACCTAATTGCGGGCCCCCTAAATCTTCCTTTGAAGCCTCTAAAAAAAGTGCTTCATAAGTTGGCACGTTTGAAAAAGTAACGGGTTTTTCTCCATATTGATTTGAATACGCTTTTGTATACTCAATAATACCTTGAAGATGTCTGCCCACACGTTCCTCTATTGGATGTCCAGATTCATCATAGGGCACATATAAAAATCCAAGTTCTTGACTTTTTACATAAGATTTATCGATGCCTGTCAGTGCAAGCGCCTCATTTGTCGCCCCTCTAAGGCGCCCCTGAGAAGCATTAGCGGTTTCCATCAAAAGTGGGATTGTGTCTGTATAGTCTCCAAGTTCACGATGTGTAAGTCCATGAAGATTTGACGGAGAAGGTTCAAGTGCCATCTGGATTCCTGAAAACTGCAATTCCATAACACCCTCAGCCGCAACGCTCATCCCCTTTTCGTGAGATACGGTGGCATTGATTACTGGATATTCTGGCGATGCCTCATGAAGGTCAAAAGTTAAATTCACCTCTTCATTTCTGATGAGTTCAGCGATTGCGAAAGCTGCCTGCTCAGTGGGCGTTCCATCTGGACGTCCTGGGTAAGCTCTATTGATATTTCTGGTTTCGGAACCTGATAATTGTTGGCCTGAAGCCGCGTGAACATAAACATCTGGATCTGGCCACTGATCTATTGGATTAGAAGCCCTAGAACCATATCTGAAAGTTCTCGTTCCAGTTTGAGTTGGAATATGAATAAATTGTGGTGACGCTTCCTGAGCATCATTATGTGTCATCCCACTGTGGTTTGTATACGGAATCACATAGACAGTACCTTCTTCTATAACCGCATTTTCAATGAAGGTTATGGCGCTTAAATAGCCCGAAGGTTCGTTGCCATGAGTCCCGCCGAGAATTAAAACTTTTCCGCCTGGTTTAGTCCCCTCAAGGACATAGACCTCTGTATCCATATTTGTATCTTGAATACCCTCAAAATAATCCGATAGCATTTTCACTTCTTTCACACTAGGCCCTGGCACAATCTCGCCTAAATCTTTTAGTGATAAAAAATTCATACTAGAAAGCACCATGATAACGATTGCAATAGCTAGGCACAAAGTACCCGTTAGATAATGTTTCTTCATCCTTTGCCCCCTATTTAATCATTAAAAATCTTAAAACAAGTGGAATAATAACAAGTGCTGCATTTGCTTGATGTGTTATTTTTTCTTCTTCAAAAATATGCCATACTACAAAAATAAGCACCAGTGCAATTATACCTCTATAGATCAAAGTAATCATATGTCATCTCCGTTCTTACTTAAATACGATAAATGGCGCAATTTTATCTGAAAACACAATAAATAGAATTGCCCAAATAATAATGATTAGGCTTGGCAAAATAAACTTTTTTAGAACTGGTTTATAGTCATCAAGTCCCACAACCTGTGCTGCAAATATACCCGCCAGCGCCGTAGGTGGCATCATATCGCCTAAAGATGCAATCAATGAAATTGCAGATGCTGTGACGATCTGACTGCCGCTCAAAAACGCCATCAAGAACGGAACCCCGAGTACAGAGGCTGAACCATAAGAGGATACGGCGCCAAACAATGGAATTGTAACCGCCATCGCAATGTATCTCAAAGCATCCGGCAGACTAATACAAGCCGTTACGATTAAGCCACGAACACCTGTTAGCGTCATAATCTGTATAAACATCCCTACGCCCATTAAAATACCTAAAACCGGCAATACACTTTTAATCGATTCCTTGCATACTTTAGTCACACTAATGCGCTCTCCAGTAAAAGCGCCTACTATGGAGGCAATGATAAAGATCAAAGGCATGCCCAAGTTCGGCAACGTTGGAAAGGCTTTGTTGATCACCATTAGTCCTAGAGCGATAAATATTGGAATAAATATTTTAACTCCATATTTATCCATTGGCGCGTTGTTTAATTTTGACTTGATGAGATCATATTCAAATTTCTTGACATATTTATAGCCAAACATTAGGACAAATAAAAACGCAAGTGGAAAAGTAAGCATTGCAAGTGGCCCTTCAAATCCAACGTATGGAATATCTATGCCGCCGCCAATAATCATAACTGGAATATTGACTGGAGGTGCGATCATGCCTAGCAGACCACCCATGGCTATGATGCATGCCGTCTCAAGTGCCGGGATACCCATGATCATCAAAATTGGTGCCATGATAGATCCTGCTGACAATACCGCTGCAGTCGATGATCCTGTGATCATACCCGGAAACATGATTACAAGCATGATCAAACAGAGGAGTAAAGCGGGTGTTTTATTGAATTTTTTTATTATAAGTGCGGAGAGCGCATCAAGCGCCCCAGAATCCTGTATTACTTTCATAAAAATCATTGCAGTTGTAATAACCAGTACGGTGTCTACATATGAAAACATCCCTTCCACTAAGTGCCGGAGCGGAAAGCCATAGCCACCTACAAAAGCGCCCACAATAGCAGCTGCTACCATGGAAATACTCACAGGAAGCTTTAAAATAAAACAACCTGAAACAAACGTTATAATCATAGCTAAAAAAATGATCAATTCAATGCTCATGAAATGCCTCCCTCAAATTCGCAACAACAACTAGCGTTATACTTTTTATTTAAACGCAGCTTTGAGAGTTGCCGTAATATCTGACATGGTATTGACAACATCCATTGGTATCTTCGCATCTGATGCAAGACCAGCCATCAAGCCATCTTTATCCCCCGCCATTACAACGATTGCATAATCTGCTTTGGCAAAACTCGGCGCAATAAATTTATCGGAAAGTTCTCCTCTTCTTGCTTCTCCACCTATATGAACCGCAATAATCGTAATTCCAGCTTCATCTGCCGCATTTACCAGTGCAGATACTCTTTCAATTTCTTGATCCGCATCAATACCTGCAGCACCTAATCCTTTTGAAGAGCCGCCAACTGCCAAAATAAGCGTTTTAATATCTGTTAAATCCGCTTCTGTAGCAGTCATCTTCATTGTCACTTCTATCTCATTTTTAGTAAGCATTGTCTTTACCATTTCAACATCTGCGGATTGTCCAACCGAAGTTAACAATACCGGTCGTTCTGCAATGGGTTCTTTTAACCCCTCAATCGTTGCGACTTCAGCAACTGCCTCTGGTTTATTTGATGTATCATTCCCACATGCCATTATGAGCATTCCCAATAACATGATTACTAAAAACACTGAAATTTTCTTTTTCATATCTTCTCTCCCCTATCTTAAAATTACTAGATTTACCTCTTATGGATCGTTAAGAGGTTCACACATTGTTTAAACAAATGTAACATATTGGCCTTAATCTTTCTATTTTTTCTCTTATTTATCTTATTTATCTCAGAGCTGTCCGAACAGGCCACTTTACACCGGGCGAAGACTCATGATCCAAAAAAAAATCGCCACATCAAGTCGATGCAGCGTTATTGAAGTGCTTTGGTCCTATTGAATAAGTTTATACGTTTGTTTTGGCCTTCCCACTTTGCCGTAAGTACTTTTAACTTCAACAATATTCTCCGCCGAGAGATATTGCAAATATCGGTACGTGGTTTGATAGGCGAGTCCAGAGATCTCCGAAATTTCTTCAACAGCAATGAAATCATCGATTTGAACCAGTGCATCTAAAATCAATTCAAGCGTTGCCATGCCAATGCCTTTTGCAGGCACGAGCTCTACTTTGGGTTTTGTATTTGTCGTCTCACGCGTCTGTATCAATTTAATATGCAGTTTAATGCGAGATATGATATCGGGTGTTCTGATGGGCTTCATCGCAAAATCCGTTGCACCAACCTCTAAAAATCGATCTGCGAGTTCTTGACTTTCGTCAATAGTGAATACGATTATTGGAATATGAGCATCCAATGTCCTGATCATGCGCACGCCTTCAAAACCATTAATTCTTGGCATATGATAGTCCATTAATATCAAATCAGGCTTAAACTCTTTATAACATTCCAAACCCACCGCAACATTTTCAGCTGTAATTGCAACCCATCCTTGGCTTTCTATAACGGCCTTCAAAGCAAATCTTATGGCTTCATCATCATCAATCGACAATATTGTCAAAATCTTGTCCATTTGCTACCCCCCATTCCTTTAGCACCACTTTAATCGTCGTGCCCACATCTAAAGTGCTTTCAATCTCAATCCACCCCTCATAGGCATCTACAACACTTTTCACAAAACTCAGACCTAGCCCATGAGAATGCTTCGTGGAATAGCCTACCTCCCATATTTTATCACAATTTTTCATATCGATGCCACACCCATTGTCTGAGACTTCAAATCCCAAATAGGCACTTTCTTCAACAAAGAAGCGAGAAACAGTGATTTGTATATTGGGCATCCTTTGTTTTGAAGCTTCATAGGCATTTTCAAGCAAATTGATGAGCACCCTGATCATCCGCGTTTTGCTCAAAATAAGCATATGCTTTGGATAATCATTATGAACCATGACAAAGGGCGCATATTCCGCAATGGAAATTTGCGCTAAAACAGCATGAAGCAGTTCGTCAGTCGTTATAAAAGACTTATAATCTTCATACAAAATTTCAGAAATCATCCCACTCATTCTATTTATTGCAAGTTCAACATTCTCTAAGTAGTTGACATCCTTGCTACGACCATCCATCTCGCAATTCAATCTGACCACGCCCACGAGTGCCTGTGCCGATGTCAACGGCGATTTCAAATCATGGACCAAACTGTTCATCTCTAAAAAAGTTCTATTTTTAAGTGCCGTAAACTTTGCTTCAATTTCCATTTTCCGGTTGGCTTCTTTTAGAGCATTCATTGATCTCAAGTTATTCTCGTCCCGAATGAGCAAAAATAGAAGCGCCCCTAGAAAGAGCAGCAACAGCATAAAAACGAGGGCCATTATATCCACTGTTTTATCAGCGTTTAAAAAGTGAGCAACAAGTTTTACTTCGTTGGAAGTTTCACCTCTACCTATGGGCAATCCCTCCATGCTAGGCATAATATCCACAAATTGAAATGCAGTTAAAAAAACCATAATCAAGGCGGACTTCTTCCACCCGCTCACACGATTGTAATCGTTCTTTCCCAAAAGCATCAAAAGTATGATCAAGACAAAAGCAGGCATGCCAAAGTAGTACTTGATGTGATGGATATAGCCAATAATAAAATAGACGGGTGGAATGATGAGACATACCAATGCCGACTTAAATAATTTTTCAAATGGAAAATTGTCGCTAATTTCGATGGACTCGGCAATAAAAAATGCGCCTAGGTAATGTGGAAAAGCACGCAGAGAATTGAGTGCAATCAGTTCCAGCCCTGCAACCAATAAAATGATCACATCTTCATTTCGAATAGCAAGACTTAGTTTTTCAGGTATTTTAAAGGTATCCACTGTAATCACACTGGGAATAACAATGCCCAATATCACCATAATTAGCCCATACCAAAATTTAGCGCGGTTAAAATTCTTGATATGAATACTGCTCATCACATGCCCCGCTTCCTATAAAAAAGCCCTAATAAGCCAACACTTAGAATAAACACGATACCAATCAACCCCTTAGGATAGGCGATCTTGTGATATATGCCCCCGACACCTATTGCTGTTTGTGTCATAGGGTCAAACGGCATGCCGTAATCTAAAGTGATCTTTTCAATATTCAGTAAATTGATCACATCGACTTGTTTCGCAAGATAATGCTGTATGACCCCACTTTTTTCATCAACAATGCCTAAATAGCGCTTCCCATCCAAAAGGCCTTGTCCTAGCGTGATGGATTCCTCAGAAACACCCCCACTGGTTATATTGCCCCCAGCTGCGATAAAGCATGCTATATCCCCATAAGTCTTCAATCTCAATTGAACATTACGTTCCAAATCAGATTCCCTTAAAAGACTGAGACCTGCCTCTGCCAGCCTTTTTTCAATTTCAAGGCGTTTATCAGGGTCAATATTGACGCCCACATCGAAGTCTCCACCGATTGAGACCATGGCACTATCTGTGCGGATCAGCCCCTCTTGATATAAACGATGCATCATCTCTGGAAATGTTAATGCGTAGTGATTAGCGCCATAGGTAGATGCCCCAATGCTGGTTATAGGAATCATTTCAAGTCCCATCTCATCCGCTGCACAAATAACAGCTATATTGAGCGCAGGAAAGGAACCTGAGAAGCCTAGGCCCACACGATCTCCTCTTTTAAGGTCTGCTTCATGAAACATTTTTATCATGAGGGCAGCCATATTGGGGTTTGCTGTGGTCCGTTTTGCTTTCACTTCCCCTAAGGTGGTCGTGATAAGATTAAAGGGTTCCCCGATCATCCCAGTCTCAAAGTAATCTTCGTCTGATAGGGGAATTCCTAGGTCATATTTATAGCGTTTAACTGCTGCCATGCATTTTTCCATTTGCTCAGCAGCATTAACTTGTTGAGTATAATAGGCATTTTTTTCAACTTTGCTGCATTGAGCAATTAAAACCAAAGATAAAATAAGAAAAATCAAGATTGCGCCTAATCGTATCTCCTCTTTTTTACTTATATTCATATAAATTTCATCTCCTTATAAATTGAAAGCACGGTATAACACATTTCTAAAACGAAATGACCGGCACACCAAGCCACATAATCACAAGTAGATTCAGAATAACGACAACACCCAGTGCTAATGTTGACTTTAAAATACCTTGCCTCTCCCACTCTAAAGCGATAATACCTGGAACTATCTTGCCAATGATCCCTGGCGTATGCACTAAAATACCGCTTTGAAGGATGATGCTGTTTATGACAAAAGCAAGTAAAATCATAACAGCAAACCGTCTTCTTCCATAGAGAATCATAAAACTAGATAATAGCTTCGCGATGCCCCAAGTTAGGAAAACCACACCAAACGTATATAATATCCTATAAGGCGAATGAAAATTAAGTGCAAAATACCCCGCTACGATAAGACCTGATGGGGATATACCCGTTAATTCATAAAACAAGAGACTGATGACGATCCCTAGGATCATGATGTCGTTATCCAATTTCACGGCCCTCCATTTCAATTTTCCGCATCAGTTGAACCCCCTCATGCGCTATATTGCCCACTGCAAATACAAAAAAGTGCGCATCAATCGTTTTAAAGTCAATTGTACTTGAGGCGTTAAAAACTTTTACATCCATTCCCTTTTTTTCAAGAGTTCTCCTAGCCATGGCCTTCATAGACCCGATGAGCCACACTTCACTGGGTTTTAATTGTATGGCAAGTTCTATCATTTGCTGCGTCCTTGACAATCGATCCGCTCGACTATTGATCAAAAGAATACACTTTCTATGCTTCAGCAACGCGCTTTTCGTGAGCTTATCGTAAACGGCCATTGTGGAATCAGGATCATTAATTGAAAAACCATTTACGAAAACACCACCACTTTCAAGAAGAAATAGACTGAGTGCATATGGATCTTTCTTGTAATGCTGCATCCCTTCCATAGCAACTTCTTTAGCAACACCTACATGTTCACAAACAGAAAGCGCCAAAACCATGTTTTCCCTAAAGTGTTCATGCTCAAATTCATTTTGTAGATTTGCTAAAATGACCTCTGTATGACGTTTTTTGGCATTCTGCTTGAGTTGGTCGTAAAAATTAACATCTGAAGTAAATAAGACGCCGTGCTCTGGAATTGTGCTGGATAGCGCATCACAGATTTCAGGCAATGTTTTTCCCATTTCTTCCATATGATCATGTCTCACATTTGTGATGACGCCGATGTCACTCCTGACCATTCGATCTTGTGAAATACACTGCAACTCTGGTGAGATCGCCATACACTCACACACTAAAATATCGGCTTTTTCTCTTTGAGCCTTTTTTAAAACCCAGAGCTGCTCCTTAATGTTAGGTTTTCCATTTCTTTTGATACGCCTTTCAACATTGTCTGTCCCAATCGTCAAAGGGACAGTCCCTGTGGTTTTACAGAATACGCGATAGCCCCCTTGCCGTAGACCTGCATCTATAAGTCTAGTGACTGTGGATTTGCCACGTGTTCCGTTAATATAAATAACGTGCTTGAACTGCTTCCGCCTGTTAATTGCCAATTTGTTTTCTATTATAAATCCAATTATTGTAAGGGCGAAGAGAAAGATGATCCATTTTTCCAACATAGGCTACCTCTGTTTGCTCTGCTTTTTAATACTACTATAATACACTTAAAAAGAATAGCATACATTTCGTTCCCCAAAAAGAAAAAAAGTCGTGTTTGAGACACGACTTTTTAAGTACTGATTATTCACCTAGATAGTTAGGCTCTTCTTCATCTGTTAAAAGCTTTGCTTTTTCATACTCTGCAAATATAATATCTTGAATCATCGAGCGTGTTTCTTGATTTATTGGATGTGCAATATCTCTATAATCGGATTCCCCAACCTTTCGACTTGGCATTGCCACAAACAACCCATTTTGTCCTTCAATTACCTTGATATCGTGTACAACAAATGCATTATCAAAAGTCAAAGAAACGACAGCTTTCATTTTACCTTCTTCTCGTAATTTGCGAATTCTCACATCTGTAATATTCATCGATCTATTTCCCCCTAATTTTGCTGTGTAAAGGAAGTATTCTATACAGATTTAAAAATTCCTTCTTTTTTTTGCGAAAATATTAATTTTTTTTAATGATTTGACTGGATTCATAATTTTTCATAATTAGGGTGCACAATAATTTCGTTTTGTGCGTCAATTCCTTCAAATTTTATCAGCGATAAATAATCTTCAACTAATTTTTTTGAAGGTGAAATTGTATCCATGAGCACGCACACACCTGCCACTTTACATTCCAATTCTTCGACCAATTGAATCATGCCCTTTGCAGTGCCCCCTGCTTTCATAAAATCATCCACAATGAGTACTTTGGATTCTTTCTTAATCGCGTTTTTGGCGATATACATGGTTTGAAGACTTCCTGTAGATCCGGAAATAAAATTGATACTGATTTTAGACCCTTCAGTTACTTTATTTTCATGCCTTGCAATCACTAAAGGGACATTGAGTCCTCGCGCAGTCATCATGGCAATGGGAATGCCTTTGGTCTCCACGGTGAGCACATAATCCACTTGATGCCCTTCGTCTGAATATCTTTCTGCAAAAATATCCCCAATGCCCTTGGTATAAGTCGGATTGTATAAAATATCCGCCATGTATAAGTATCTTCCCGGCATAATGCGCTCTGGTTTCTTGATCTCGTCACAAATTTTTTCAATAAGTGCTGTCTTTTCTTCTTTTCCCATCATAGGCACATACTTAGCTCCCCCAGCTGCACCTGCAAGTGTTACCACTTTACCAAGAGAAAGTTCCTCCATAATCTTTTTAACAATTACGAGATCCTCACTAATGGTCGATTTCGCCGAATTAAACATATTGGTAAAATAATTTAGCGTATATACTTTGTTCGGTGAATCACATAAAATCTTAACAATTGCACCAATTCTTTCATTTCGTTTTAATTTACTCACTTCATCACACTCCGAATATTCATAATCTATATTTCTAATTTTATTCGTTTTTTTGATGGACTTCAATCCCTTTTTATTTTTTTCTTTCAAGTTTTTAAAAATATGGTATAATCATAATGTCTTTTGTGTCAAAAGACGTACTAAATAATAGAGGTGAAATATGATAGATATGAGTACCATCCAAAGGATTCACTTAATTGGAATTGGCGGGGTCAGTGTAAGCGCAATCGCTGAAATTTTACACACCAACGGTTATGAAATAAGCGGTTCTGATATGTCGTCATCTTCTACAACTGAAGCACTCAAAAATAAAGGTTTTAAAATATATATAGGGCATTCTGCCGATCATATAAAAAGCATTGATTTAGTCGTTTATACATCTGCTGTAAGCGCTGAAAATCCAGAGTTATCAGAAGCTATCGCAAAAGGTATTCCCTGCATTTCCAGAGCAGAGATGTTAGGCGAAATCATGTCCTCTTATCAGGATAGCATTGCAATCTCTGGTACACATGGTAAAACAACAACCACATCGATGGTCACAAGATTATTAAACGATACAACCCTTGATCCGACTGCACTTGTAGGCGGTTTTTTCTCAGATATCAAGAGTAATGTTCGAATCGGAAAAAGCGCATTATTCATTACTGAAGCCTGTGAATACAAGGAAAGTTTTTTATCTTTTTATCCCAAAATAGGAGTCATCCTCAATATCGATGAAGATCATTTGGATTATTACAGAGATTTAGAGCATATTGTCAGCTCTTTTGCAAAGTTCACTGAGAACATTCAAGAAGAGGGTGTTCTTATCTTAAATGGCGACGATTACAACAGCAAAAAAATCAAAGCTTATTATCATGGTCGTCTTATCACTTTTGGAATGAATTCTGAATGCGATTTTAACGCCAAAAATGTCGTCTACAATCATTTAGGTTTTCCAACATTTGATGTTTATCATAAGGACCAGCTCAAGACTCAAATTGCACTGTCTATTCCTGGGCAACACAATGTTTACAACGCACTTGCAGCCATTGCCACAGCCTCTGAATTCATACAAGACTTTGAGCTGATTCAATCCAGATTGAATTCATTCACCAATGCCAAACGCCGTTTTGAACAAATTGGCAAAGTGAATGACATTATCATTATCGATGAATACGCACATCACCCAAGCGAAATAAAAGCAACGCTGCAAGCAACTCGTCGAATTGAATCCATGCATAGATTATACTGCATTTTTCAACCGCACACTTATTCGAGAACCAAAGAGCTTTTACATGAATTTGCAGGTTCTTTTAAATATGCAGACGAAGTTCTACTCACCAATATATATGCCGCTCGTGAAATGGACAAAGGCGAAATACATTCGAAAGATCTTTTAAGAGAGCTCCTTGCTGAAGGTGTCAATGCACTGTTTTTTGAGACATTTGATGAAATTGTCACCTATTTAGCTTCTAAATGCCAACCCTATGACTATGTGATGACCATAGGCGCTGGCGATGTAAACAAAATTGGCTATCGGCTCACTGAAACATTAGGAAAATGAAATTAAGTTTATCCCATTTATAAAATTAGAAAAAGCGTTTATTCATCCAGCGATTGCTGAGATGAATAAACGCTTTTTTAATTTAACCGCTTTTTTCAATTTGTTGAATTCGTTTCAGGCGTTTTTTCTTTTTCTGCTTCAGGTTCTGTTTCAGGTTCTTCTATCTTTTTTTCGAGACCATAGATTTTGAACATTGTGTTTTCAAGTGCTGCTGGATCATGAATCCAATAGTCAAGACCACTAATGCGCTTACCTTCACCTTCGACTACATAAAAGGAAATTTGATCTGATTTCATACCGGCTGCTTTAACCGCATAGCCTAATGCCTTTTCAATCGTCATATCTGTCTTGATATAATTGCTGTTGATAATCGTATTCATAACCGATGGCAACTGAGCACTCAACGCTTTTTTGATCATTGAATTTACAAAAGCCTGTTGTCTTGGAATCCGCTGAATATCGCCTTCACTGATGGTTTTCGAATTGTTTTGTCTAAATCTTAAAAATTTGACCGTTTCGCTTCCGCTGAGTGTTTGAAGACCTGCTTTAATGTGAATATGAAGCTCTGGAGTCGCCCATGAATCATCGTAATCCATATCAAATGGCACTTTAACTTCATAACCCCCAAGGACGTCCACAACTGCCTGAACCGCTTTAAAATCTATTCGAACATAGTAATCGATCGGAACGCCCAAAAACTCAGATAGGTATTTTTTCATGCCATTGACACCGCCAACCTCTTTCATCCCGTAAACTGCATTCATCTTCTTTTGCCCAGGATTATTGTGGCCTTCCACAGGGTGATAAGTATCACGGGGTATAGATAAAATATCTAATTTCTGTGTATCTGGATCAAAACTAATAAACATCATTGTATCTGCTAGCGAGTCATTGAGCCCAAATGCGAGCACATTAACTCTATTCGAACTCTCTGCTATCTTCTGCAGCTCCGTTCGATTATCTTCTTCAACTGGCAGCTTTTCAGGCTCAACATTGATAGGCGTTGTTGAAGCGGGACCTTCCGTTGGTGTTTTAGCGACGCTCTTTTCATGATTCTTTTCTATGGCAAAAAATGTACCCGCGATTACAACTGTAAAGCATATAAAAGATATAACAAATAATTTAATGTAAAACTTCATATTGAGATTCCTTTCATAATAAGATCTATTTTATTGTAACATAATAGGAAAGGCACCCGTTTTACATTTATGTTACATCCTTTTAACGCTGTTTCTACTTAATACTGATAAAAGCCCGCCCCTGATTTTCTGCCAAGGTGTCCAGCCCTCACCATTTTTCTTAGAAGTGGATGTGGTCTGTACTTAGGATCTTTAAATTCATCAAATAAAACTTCCATTATCGCTAGATTCACATCATTTCCAATAAGATCTGCAAGCGCCAAAGGTCCAATCGGATGATTTGCACCAAGCATCATCGCTTTATCAATATCTTCCGCAGTTGCAACACCCTCTGCTAAAATGCCCACCGCTTCATTGATCATTGGAATTAAAATTCTATTGACCACAAATCCAGGTGCTTCTTCAACCTTTACAGGATCTTTGCCCACTTTTGTCGAAAGATCATAAACGATATCATAGGTTGCATCAGAAGTTGAAATGCCCTTGATGATTTCAACTAATTTCATAACGGGTACCGGATTAAAAAAATGCATCCCAATTATTTTATCTGGTCTCTTAGTGACTGCCGCTATTTCAGTAATCGAAAGAGAAGATGTATTGGTTGCTAAAATAGCTTCTGCTTTAACCACTTGATCAAGCTCTTCAAATATTTTCTTTTTAACATTCATATTTTCAGTTGCAGCTTCTATAATAAAATCACAATCCTTCAAAGCCTGAACATCAGAAGTCGTTTGAATTCTACTAAGGCTCGCAATCTTATCTGCTTCACTTAACTTACCCTTTGTCACAAGCTTCCCGTACGCTTTCTCAATACCTTTGAGACCTTTATCAAGCGCCTCTTCATTTAAATCACGCATAACGACATCAAAGCCATTTTGAGCAAATATTTGAACGATCCCAGCGCCCATAGTGCCTGCTCCTAAAATACCGATTTTCATAATCATTCCTCCTACTTTTGTTGAGTTATTAACCCATAAAATTACTTGTTTTGAAACGCTGCTTTTCCCTTATTTAGAAAAGCTTTCATGCCATCTTTCTGGTCAAGTGTTGCAAAACAAAGTCCGAATAATGTCGCTTCAACCTCATTGCCCTCTTCAATCGAGACATTTGCACCTACATCGATCGCTTTTTTTGCATACTTAACCGCAATTGGTGCTTGTGATGCAATCAATTCAGCAGTTTCAAGAGCAACTTCAAGAACATTATCCGCTGTAATGCCATTGATCAAACCAATTTTTTCAGCATGCTCAGCATCAATCATTCTTCCAGTATAAATAATTTCTTTCGCTTTTGCAATCCCTACGACCCTTGGTAATCTTTGTGTACCTGCAAATCCTGGGGTAATCCCAAGTGAAACCTCAGGCTGACCAAATTTCGCCTTTTCATGAGCATATCTCAGATCACAACTCAGAGCAAATTCAAGCCCACCACCCAGTGCAAAACCGTTTACTGCAGCAATAGTAACCTTCTCCATCTTCTCAACTGCTCTGAAAACACTTTGTCCAAGTCTTCCAAATTGCCGACCCTCTTCGGCGTTAAGTGATGCCATCGCTTTGATATCTGCACCCGCAATAAAAGCTTTGCCTGCGCCTGTAAAAACAACAACCGTTATTTCAGAATCTTGTTCCAATTCCGCGATCAATGTTTTAAGCTCGTACAGTGTTTCTTCATTGAGGGCATTCAGAGCGTTAGGTCTGTTAAAGGTAACAATCCCTATTTGGTCCCTCTTTTCGAATAATATGTTTTCCATATCTTCTCACCTTCCCTATGTTTTGTGACTTATATCAATGAAGCAATGCTTCGATGATAAACCCTATTACTAACAGTTCCACAGCAATGATTGTTGGATACAGGCCTCTGTACTCGATACTTTCATTTTCGGGTGTTTCCGAATTTGTCGATTTTTTTTCATCTATTGACCGTGTTACATCATCATATTGATTATGCGTAAAAAATGAAAATCTCGTCTTGGGAGAGCCTATAAATCCATATGCAGCTACGAGCATTGCCGCTGATGAACCCGCTAGAACGGCCATGTAAGCCCCTTGTATAAACCCCTTCTTGAGCAATAGACCCGCTAATCCACCTACTAGAGCAAATCCCCCAGCATAAATCACACCTCTGACAAGTGCTTTAACTATTAATTCCGTTAGACGCTTCATTTAACCTCTCCTTAAAATTCATACTTGAGAAAAACAGTTGCATAACCAAGTAAAATCACACCACAGACCACCAAGACATCTGCAACATTAAAGATTGGAAAATTGATAAATTTAAATTCAAAAAAGTCTACAACATAATTGAGTCTCGCTCTGTCGATAAAATTGCCTAACGCGCCTGAAATAATGAGCATATACGACAATTTAACCACTATTGGATCACTTATCTTAATCGCCTTTGTCATCATACCTAAAAGCACAGCAATAATCAATAAGGTGATGATGATTAAAAGCAATTGTTTATCGCGTAATATACTAAATGCGGCACCCGTATTCTCTGTATAATGAAATCCCAGAAATCCTGGAATAAAATCCATGCTCTTTTGTGGCATCAGATGGGTTACGGCCCAATATTTTGTCAATTGGTCCACTGCAACAGCCACGAGTATCATAAAAAAATAAATCATAACACCTCCTATTGTAATGGGGAGACTAATCTGCCCAAAGCTTCTAACACTTTATTTGTAAATGGCCTCTTTTTAAAATGATCCCATATAAATTCGTTGCATTCAGTCAGATCCTTTACAAAATCTTCTTCCAACCGTATAATCGTCGGCACATCGTAAATAAAGGCATTCACTTCAAAGTTGATTTCAAGGGATCGAATATCTAGATTTGTGGTACCAACCGTTGCCGACAAACGATCTACAATCATAATTTTCGAATGTATAAATCCATTTTTATATTGATATATTTTGACGCCAGCCTCAAGCAAGGTTTCAATATTGGATTGAGATGCCCAGTACACAAAAAAGTGATCTGGTTGTGAAGGAATAATAATGCGCACATCTACACCACTTAAAGCTGCGGTCTTTAGGCCCATCATCAAACTCTCTTCTGGAACAAGATAGGGCGTTGTAATCCATATTTTATCAGTGGCAGATGCCATCATCTTATAAAAAGCTTGCAAGATAGCCTGCCATTCAGAATCTGGTCCCGAAGCAACCACTTGCATCAAGGCTTGTTTGTGAATGGCATGTTCAGGGAAGTAATCCGCGCCATCGATTAATTGCTTGGCTACATAATTCCAGTCATTTAAAAATATAGTTTGAAGTGCATAAACAGCCTCACCTTTTATTTCTAGATGTGTATCTCTCCAGAAATCAAATCGATCTGATTTTCCAAGGTATTCATCACCAATGTTTAATCCACCCACAAAACCAACCGTGCCATCGACCACGACAATCTTTCTATGATTTCTGTAATTTAGATCTCTTGAAAAAAGTGGAAAGGCAACCGGAAAAAATGGATAAACCTCTACCCCCGCTTTTTTAAGGCTTTCAATATAATACTTAGAAAGTCTAAACGAACCGACTGCGTCATATATAATTCTGACCTTAACGCCTTTTTTGGCCTTTTCAATGAGCAATCTTCGGATATCATTTCCAATCTGATCATCTTTAATGATAAAGTACTCAATGTGTATATGCGCCTTCGCGCGCTCTATACACCCGACTAAGCGACTGAATTTGCTCATGCCATTTGTAAGTACATTAATTTCATTATTAAGGGAAAACGGCGCCTTCGCGTTGGTTAAAAGGAGTTGCATGAGGCGTTTATTATGTGCATTTTTACTGTTAGGTAAATCGATATAATCAATTAGGCCTTGTTGAACTTTTGCAGCATGTGACAATCGATCTGAATCGCTTAGATGTTTACTTTTAGAAAGCGATTTTTTACGATAACTTCTTCCAAAGAGAATATAACACAAAAAACCGAGCAAGGGAATCAGTGTTAACACGAGTAGCCAAGCCACTGTACGAGAAGGATTCTTATTCTCTAAAAATATCACGATGGCAATCCACAGGATATTAATTCTAAATAACCAGTATATCGTATTAAAGGCGATTTCAATATATCTATTTTGATTTGCATGTTGAGCCAGCCAATAATAGCCAAGCCATAAAGAGCCCGTGACTAAAAGAGTCAATAGAATGATCAAAACCCGCCTAATTAAACGTTCCATAAAACCCCCTCCTTTTGAGTGGTCATCAAAGCATATACTCAGTCCGCTTCGCTACCTTCGTAACACTTGCACAATCCTATCGGATTGCATTCAGTGGGCGTTTGGACTCCCACTGAATTAGGAATATGAACCCCCACTTTGAGAAGTGGGGGACATCTCCTCAAGGGTTATAATATCTCAATTCCTAAATTTGGCTTCAACACGATAGATGAGAAAACCTTTTTTAGAAAATTTTTCTTCATACTCTGTCATGATATTTTCAAGATCATTTTGTGAATGTAGATCAAGTGCTATATTTTTCATAATCATATCTAGTGCACAAAACTCGTTGAGAGAAAACTCAAACAAGGCTTGGTTGTCCGTTTTAAAATGAATCCAACCGTCTTCTTTAAGAACAGATTGGTATTTTTTCATAAAATCTCTATAAGTTAAACGTCTTTTATAATGCCTTTTTTTAGGCCAAGGATCGCTAAAGTTCAAATAAATCCTCGAGAGCTCATCTGCGTCAAAAAAATTATTGACCTCATTCAAATCAATCATAATCATTTTTAGATTAGGCAATTTCACTTTAGCTGCATGTTGAGCGGCTTTTAAAATGACTTCAGTGATCACATCTATCATGATAAAATTGACATCTGGATGACGCTTTGCCATTTCAATAATAAATCGACCTTTTCCACCACCAAATTCCGCATGAATCTCATGATCATTTCCAAAGACTTCATGCCACTTACTCTTCTTGCTTGCTGGGTCTACCACAAAAACTTGATCATAAGTAACCAACTCTTCGAACGCCCCTTTTATTTTTCTGACTCTCACTTTATACACCTCTTATTCAATCTCTATTATAGCAAATTCAAATCAAAAGAACATCCTTAAATAAAGATGTTCTTCTTGTTATTGCAAATAGGCTTAAGCCTCTGTAAACATTTTAGGATTATCGCTCCATTTTAAAAGCGTTTCTTTGCTGCTTTCATCTACGTAATTTTTCTCTACTGCAATTGGCAATAATGTCTTATAATCTGTAAGCGTATCAAATAGAACGCCTTTTTCATTAAAAATTTCATCCACTTGTGCAAAGTTATAACTGAAGATTGCTAAAACACTTAAAACATCTGCGCCTTCTTCTATTAATGCTTCACACGCCTTCATTGAACTGCCGCCTGTAGAAAGTAAATCTTCTATTAAAACCACTTTACTACCTGGTTTTAAATAGCCTTCTATCTGCTTTCCTTTTCCGTGTCCCTTAGGATTGCTTCTGACATAAACCATAGGCAAATCTAAAATTTGAGCCACCCATGCTGCATGTGGAATACCTGCTGTAGCTGTCCCCGCGATGACATCAACTTCTTTATACTTTTCTCTGATCCTATCTGCAAATCCATTTGCAATTAAATCCCTTACTTTAGGAAAACTAATCGTCATTCGGTTATCACAGTAAACGGGTGATTTAATACCAGAAACCCATGTAAACAACTGATCTTCACCTACTATTGAAACCGCTTTAATCTCTAAAAGGGCTTCTGCAACTTGCCTTGATATCATCTTCTGCCTCCTACAACTTTATAATTTGACTATTGTTAGAGCGTCAAAAGCCAGTTTCACACAAACCCTCTAACTATTGTATTTTCTTAAATGCACCCTCAGAATAATTGTTTTTCGCATTCCACAACAAGAATTCGTGTATGCCATTATCCTCAAGCGCTTTAATTTGAGCTCCAACTTCTTTTGCACCATATGAGATATGTCCTTTTACCCATCCCGCTGTGAAATCTTGAATCCAAGGTCTGATACGTGCTGGTGTCATCACATTTGTATTTCTATCAAACGCATCTTTTAATGAGCGATCAATCGTTTCATATGGAAAAGCATCCGGAACCGATAATCCAAAATTGTTTGTGCCATAGTGACTTGGATACATCATCGGACATATATAATCCACGACATTCGTTACAGCTTCCCAGTGTTGTCCGATACCGACATCGTTGATAGACGTCGCTGCCCAACCAAATACGTCTGCAGCGATGTAAACGTTATACGGTTTAAGTTCTTCATAGGCGTGCATGAGATACTTCTGTATCGTAGCCGTCTGTGACTCATTTTCAGGATTTCTATAATCTATATTGACCTTTTTAGAAATCGCAGGGAACCTAACATAATCGAATTGGATTTCGTTGAACCCCCATTTTGCCGCTTCCTGAGCGACACCTATATTGTAGTCCCAAAGTTCCCTATTATGTGCCGAAGCCCATAACAAACCGTCTGAATCACTATACAGATTTGATGTCCCTGCATAGACAATTGCCTTATCTGGATTAGCTCTTGCATAAAGGGGTGACTTAAAGGTAACAATTCTTGCGATTAAATAAATATCATGTGCTTTTAACTTATCCATGAAAGCCTGCATATCTTTAATGTAGATATGTTCATTGGCTTTAGGGTTGTATTTTTCGGCTGCTTCTGAATAAAATAATAAAAAGCCATTGTCGTCTTTTACATCAATCACAAGCGCATTGAGTTCCGTTTTATCCAGTAGATCGATCAATGTATCCAGCTTGCTCGTTGCAGCCGAATTGCCAGTCATGTATGCGCCTTTGACAACCACTGCAGGGTTGTCTACAAAATCTTCATTTTTACCGAATGCCGTATAATCCGCATCCTCATAAGGGTTTGCAATGAGATCCATTGGCGTCTTTACAAGCTGATCAAAAGGAACATACCCTAGGACAGTTCCATCAAACTGATCTGAAACCTCTGCAAATGTCGTGTTACCCGACTCATCTTGAATATAAGTCAAGACGTATATAGCCGTTTTGGGGGCAATGGTAGTCACCTCTGATTGTTCCCCGCTGTATTGATCGTAAACGACTGCCCCTTTTTTACCTGTATAAAATGTATTTTCTTGGATGATTTCTTTATTGGCTTCCGCTTTGAGTCTAGCTTCTTCCTCTGCTTTAAGTCGTGCTGCCTCTTCTGCTTTGAGCTTAGCCTCTTCTTCTGCTTTAATGCGTGCTTCTTCTGCTATTCTCGCCTCTTCTTCGAGTCGTGCTTTTGTTTCAACAGCTTCAATTTTCTTGTTTTCCACATAAATAGTGTATTGGTTAATGCTAAATGCACCAACCAATACAGCTATCACTAAAATAATGCTAAATGTGATTATTTTTTTTTGCTTCATTTAATTCTCCTAATGGCATATACCTGTTGTCAGATTTCAGTGCTTCTACTCCGCTGTTGCCGCTTTATTGATTTTAATCCACGACCACTATCATCGCTTCGTTTAATACAATCCAATCATATAAAAATTCAGCATGGGACGTTGGATTTCGAACGCATTTATGTGATAAAGGAACCGTTCCAAGTGTATACGAATATTCGATTAAGCCTGGATCTATAGGTGAACCCACTCTTTTTTCTGAATAAACAGCTTCATGCAATAGAACCCCTTGTGCATCGTATTCAGCTGACTTGACAAGTTCTTGAACCTTGTTCCACCTGTAATTCACAGGAAATCCATGCAAATATGCGCCACCATTGAATCGAATTGCATAAGGCGCATAGCCATCAAGTTCTTTCGTTTTATCATCTAAATATAGAAATTTTTCTTTTTTCTGAATGGCCGCATAAGTCCCTGGTACTGTGGGTTCTTTAAATTGCGCTTCCACCCCAGTTGTTGCATAAGACAATGATTTTAATACCCACTGGCCTTCAGTTAACTGATAACTACTGATATTTTGATTTTTAATATCTACGAAAATCACTTGATTCATCTCTTCAACTTGATTCTGGAAAGACAAATATTTTTTAGGAACATACCCTTCTGAACCATGATCAAATACATGCACTTTATAATAACCATTTTCAGCACCCAATACGTCTACCACAAGTCCATCTGGTAAATATCTGAGCTCACTACTACTATCTGCCGATTGGTATAAAGGTGCAGACTGATCTCTAGTGTTTCCAAACGCATCCTCTTTTTTACCCTTGTAAAGGGGTGCATAGCCATTGACATTTTTATAGTTGCTTATTTGAGCCATATTATCGTATTTGCTAAAATAATCTACAAGTTCATCAATTTGCGTTTTAACAAGATCAAGTCTGAACGTCCTAAAATTTACAATTTTCGAATAGACATAGCCCGTTTTGATTTCACTTTTTTCATACCAGTAAACACGATACCACTCATCACTGTCTGACTTTGTAAAATGTTGTCCTCTTACTTTCTCAAAGACATTCATCTTCCCGTAAAAGCCCAATTGTTTAACTACAGGACTGCTGGTATCTGGTTTTTGTCTAACATTCACCGCATTGCTTACTGCGACAACATAAAAATAACCAATATTATACTGATTGTATTCTATGTTTTCCACATCCATACCCTCAGGCTGTGTGAAAGAATAGGATTCCAATAATTCTACCCCTTCATTGTTCAATATAACGACGTCAGCCGTGGCACCTATGGCACTTTCAGATGTGCCCTCTACAACATTTTCTGTCGTATCAACTTCTGTCTCTACAATGGGTACATCGCTCTCTCCTACACTATTATCGATCACCTTACGCCCTAATGAATCAACATCTAGAACAGTTCCAACAATTTCATCTCTCAACATTTCAGGTCCTGCATATCCTATATTGAAAGTAAACATCAATAAAAATGCAACCAAAACTGACATCATTCTGATTTTCTTATCTGTCATATAATCCCCTTCTTAAGTTCTAACCCTTCGTTTCTTGATTAGAAACGTTTCTTATCTATCTCTATTGTATCAAATTTAGTGTTTAAACACCATCACGGAACCTTTAATTTTTCATTACAACTCCATTGCAAATTCGTCCCATGCCTTCTATCTCACATTCAACAAGATCTGTATCTTCAAGATATTTAGGTGGATCAAACCCCATGCCCACACCCGCAGGTGTTCCGGTGATCATTATATCGCCTGGGATAAGCGTCGTACCCCTTGAGAAGTCTTCGATCAATTTTTCAATTGAGAAAATCAATTGATCTGTAAGCCCTGTTTGCCTCAACTCGCCATTTATTTTACAAGTGATCTCAAGGCTTGGCGGAAATGGGATCTCATCTGCTGTCACAATATAAGGCCCCATTGCCGTAAAATTATCTAAGGATTTCCCTTTGTGCCACTGTATATGTTTCGTTTGAAGATCTCTTGCTGAATAATCATTAAAGACGGCATATCCAAAAATAACATCTTTTGCCTCTTCTGCAAGTACATCTTTGCATTCCTTTTTAATAATCAACCCCAGTTCCACTTCATAATCGACTGCAGTGGTTATCGAAGCATCAATAAAAAGAGCCTCTGTAGGTCCAAGTATTCGATGCGCCATCTTTGAAAAGTAGATGGGGTCTTGAGGTATACCCGCCAGATTAGCGGTTTTGCCTTCAAGCTCTTTTGCATGTTCTAAATAATTTTTGCCCACACAAATTAGGTTTCTAACGGGCTTTGGAATAGGGGCTAAAAAGGAGACCTCCCCTGCGGCAATACTTTTCGTAGAATCTCTTTTTTTTAGTATTTCGCTACGAATATCATCCCAGTTCTCAACGAGTTCATGAAAGCTGTCAACTTCTATGCCTAACATTGTATTTATAGGGTAAACACACTCTGATTCAATAATACAATAACCGATTTTTTCATCTTTATGCAAACAATTTCCAATTTTCATTTGACCTCCTGTATAAGCTGAATTCATTTTTTTAAAGGGTTATTATCCAGTCCATAACATTATCTTATTTGTAAACTAAAAACACAAGAATTTTTCAAATATTTTTTTGTGTTTTAGGGTACAATATAAATAGTCGAAGCTAAAGTTGGAGGTAGATTATGAAAATTCATTTTTTAGGTGCTGCCGGTCACGTTACTGGCTCCATGTATCTTGTAGAAACAGAGCAACATCGTTTTTTAATCGACTGCGGACAATTTCAAGGCACTCTTACCGAAGAACAGCTTAATTATTCACTTCTTGATTTTGATCCAAAGACTTTGGATTTTATGATATTATCGCATGCCCATGTGGATCACTCTGGCAGAATTCCACTTCTTGTCAAAAAAGGATTCACAGGTAAGATCTACTGTACCTATCCCACCATGTACTTGGCCGATATCTTACTCAGAGATTCTGGGAAAATTCATGAGTCTGAAACCGATTGGGAAAACAAAAAAAGAGAACGTGCAGGTCTTGAAAAAGTGCTCCCGCTCTTCACAGAAGATGATGCAGTGGAAGCCATCCAATACCTATATCCTCTGGATTATAACCACGAAGTTGAACGAGATGCCTCTATGACCTTTAAGCTTGTCAATGCAGGACATCTCTTAGGTTCTTCTTCTGTCATTATTGATTATACTGAAAACAGTGTTTCTAAACGCATCGTTTTTTCTGGCGATCTTGGGAACAGCACCAATTTCCTTCAAGAAAATCCTGAAACCATTGAACGCTCTAATTATCTTGTTGTGGAATCGACTTATGGCGATAGACTTCATCAAGATATTGAAACCCGAACAGATAAGCTTGTGGACATTATTTTACAGGCCTATGAAGAATGTGGCACGGTGATCATCCCTTCGTTTGCGGTTGGGAGAACACAAGAAATTATATTTGAACTCAATCATTATATCCGAACACGCCGTACAGAAAAAGCGATTTTATTAGATCAAATTCCGATTTATGTAGATTCACCCTTGGCACTTGATGCCACTTCCATCTATTCAAAGAGCAGTCATTACATGAGCGAACTTATAAAAAGCTACGGCGAAAGCCCCTTTATTTTAAAAAACTTACATCTTGTCAATTCAAACGAAGAATCCATCGCCTTAAATAAAAATCATGCTCCAAAAGTGATTATTTCCGCAAGCGGCATGTGTGATGCGGGTAGAATCAAGCACCACTTAAAACACAATCTTTGGCGAACCTCTACACATATCATCTTCATTGGCTATCAAGCAGAAGAGACCCTTGGTCGAGCTATAAAAGATGGTGCTACAAAGGTGCGTATCTTGGATGAGGACATTGCCATTAAAGCACATATTCATTCCATTTCAGGATTTTCTGGCCACGCTGATCTCAATCATCTTCTTGGGTGGGTCAGCCCTATTGAGGGCCTCGAAAAGATCTTTGTCACGCATGGTGAATTTGAAGCTTCTCATTTTTTTAGAGATCGCCTCAAAGAACTCAAATCTTGTGAAATTGTGATTCCAAAACTCAACGATTCATTCGAGCTCTAAACCACTACTGCGTAGTGAAGCTAAAAGGCACTCATAAGAGATCATTTCAGCTCTTATGAGTGCCTTTAACCTCTCATTTCAAAATCTATTTTTTCCGTTTGCCAATCGTTAAGAGTAACCCCAATGCCATCGAAAGAAACGCTGCAGCTAGCACACGATACTCCCCTGGTAATAAGAAGGTTAAAGTATGCGCTGGAATCCAGAAAAAGGGCACTGTTTTAAAAATCACAAATGAAATAAAGCCATACCAGTCTATCTTATTAACGACTTGACTCACTGTTGGTTTGGATATACCTTCGCCAAACTTAAGGTCTATATAAGTATCCGTATATCTATGAAAAGCCATCATCGTTGGCGCGAAGGTTAAATTCATTAAACAACTCGTAAAAAATGCAAATGCAAGTGTGCTGCCTTTTCCAATGAGATATCCCTTTTCAAGTGCCGCCATGGTTCCCGCTGAAAAAATTTGAAAAATCAAGGTAATCACAATCCCTAGAATCCCCCAAATGATGGCTCTATAAACAAACCCTTCCGATTTTTTATAATACCCCTGATTCAAACGCGTTACAAGCATTTCGCCCATAGTTGCAAGTAAAGCAAATTTTAAAAAACCACCTACATAAGGATGTGCTGTTGTTACACTGATAAAAACACTATGTGTTGGTTCTAAGGATACAAAAGCCACAAACAGAATCAGTATGGCCCCCCAAATGAAATCACCTTTTCTCAAAATAACCCTCCTAAAAATATAATCTGAATAACTTCATCTATTATTATAGACGCAAAAAGACAGCGATTCAACAAATTTAATAAAGTTTAAAATTTTTGTTGAACCACTGCTTCTTATCAAGCACTAATAATATTAATCAGAGTGTCAAATTGTCTTTTTAATCTTTTATGTGTTCATCTTTCATAAAATACTTGGACGCCAACTCATTTGTAGCAGATAGTTTAAAGTTTAGCTTATCGATGAGCATTAACAAGAATTTATTCCCCAGCACCGGATTTTCATCAATCATGTGCTCAAGTTCACTCTGTTTCATTTCAAGCACTTCCGTATACTCTTCTGCAATCGCATCCACAAAATGAAATTCATTAACCAGCGTTGTTTCACCTAAAAGCCCTTGAGTCGCAACGTGTCCTAATACGATCTCCTCGTTGTTGTCATCTCTTTTAGCGATTCTTATACAACCCTTTAAGATAATGTAAAAGGCTTCATTAACATCCCCACTTCTAAAGAGAATCTGATTTTCCTTGTATCGTCTTGTAGAGACGATATCGATAATCCGTTCAAGCTCTTTGTCTGTAAAAATATTGAAGAATGAAATTTCCTTTAGAGACTCCTTGATTTCCACGCGATCCACTGTAACGAACTTTTCGATTTCTTGAGCAGCCTTTTGTCTTGAAAGGTTGTTGAGCTCCATTTCGTTACGAATGACTGTTCTGTGAATGCCTGTGAGATCGATGAGTTTTATCCACATTTTTTGGGCATCCCTATAGGTTTCAAAAGTATCAAACTTTGGAATGGCTTCATATTTGCTCAAATAAATATTCTCAATTGCGCCTCTACAATCATCCACTTTGCCTTCAGCTAAATAATCAAGCGCCAACAGTATATTGGTTTTATAAATTTTATCCTCTAACGCATCGGTTAAAAAATCACCTGGATAAGGCATAAAATCTTCCGCGGTTACCTTTTTCATATTGCTGTGTTCCATTTGATTGTCAATCTTGGATTTTTCATACAAAAATCTATAAATATCTTCTCGTGTTCTCTTCCAAACTGGATGATGCTTTGGTGGTGGCAAGTGCTTGATATTGAGTTTATTATCTAAGAAGAAATCGAAACCAAACATTTTGGCATTGATCAAATAATCAATATCTTCTCCCCTTGAGACTTTAGGATCAAAAGGGACAATCCTAAACATGTTTTTATGAATCACCATAAGACCCCCAAAAGCAAACGGCGTGATCTTTATTCTTGGGCCCGCAGAAATAATTTTATCGAAAGCCTTTGCCTTAGAACCAAATCGATCCCAATAAGTCATCCAAGCTTGCATTTCCACGTCATCATAGTATTCGTCTTTTTTATTGAGATAATAGCCTGCAACACCGTAAATGATAGAACCATATTTGCGTTTGCCCATGAATTCCACAGCCATATCAATAAAATCTGGTTTTTCAAAGACCTCATCGTCATCAATGAGAATAACTGCATCCCCCCCTAATACCTGCCCCGCATAGAGGCAAATATTTCTGACATTTGAATACCCTTTGATGTTGAGCAGTTCCAGTTCTTCCCTTAAGCCCTCTTGGTGTAATATTTTTTTTATATTTTCTAAATTATTAGGTGTGAAAATGTATGTTTCCACTATAATCTTAGATTTCTCAACAATTTCCTTCGTTTTGCGTTCAGCAACCTCTGCAATCTTGTCGGTTGTTGGGCAAACTGGAATTACCAATTTAAAGTTTTTGTTGTTCAACAGCTTAATGCTCTCAAGCGTACGACCAAGGGTTCCCTCTTCATCTATGGGTGTCGGATGGTCGTAAACGGCATCGCCTTCTTGCCATCCCTCGATTCTTGACCTTTGCCAATAGGTCGGAATTACCATTACGATTCTCATGTGATCCTCCTTATTTTTTTGGATTATTCTGCGCTGATTTCATGATGATTTCTTGATACATTTCTTCTACTTTTTTGATTGAAATATGTCTTGAAAAATTAAGCTCTGCATAGTTATGACAAACGTCAGCCATTTCTCTATGGCTATTGTTTTTGAGCATTTCCAGTATCGCACCCGACAATGCTACAGAATCTTCCACAGGCACCAATTGCCCTACTTCACGTGTTATAAAATCAGGTAGTCCACCTTGATTCGTGCCCACAACAGGTGCGCCACACGCCAGTGCTTCAATCGCAACCAGTCCAAAAGGTTCCGTTCTCGAAGGCACACAGCTCACATGTGCTATATTATAAAGATCAACGAGTTCATCTTGATAAATATGACCTAGAAAATGTGTATTTTTGAGCTCTAAATTGTTTTTTTGATGGATTAAGGTCTCGTAGAGCTCACCGTTTCCTGCGATAACCGTAACCACATTGCCCTGTAAAGCGATCTCATTCAATTTAGTTGCATCCAGCAAAACATCCACGCCTTTGAAATGTGCAAGCTTTCCAGCAAAGAATACCACTTGCTCATCGTTATAAACAATTCCATATTTGCCCAGCACCTCTTTAGGCGCTACTGTCTTCATTTTAAAGAGTTCTGGATTATAACCGTTCAGTATCAAACTGCGTTTTTCTTTAGGCACTTTTAAAAGTGTTTCCACTTCCCGATCCACTTGTTTTGAAATCGTAATAACCCGCTCTGCTTGTTCTGCACCTTCGAGTGCATATCGATGATACCGTTCATCTTTCACAAATCCCTTGAGATCGGTGCCATGTGCTGTGATCACATAGGGGATGTCAAAGAGACTTGCAACATAGGGGGTAATCCATAAGTGTTGTGCATGTATTATATCGGGTTTAAAGGTCTCAATGGCAATTTGTGTTGCTTTTTTAAAGGCATCAATATAGAGTGTCATTTCAAAATCCGTCAGATTATAAAAGGTGTTGACACTTCTGGGGTGTGACGTAAAACATGGAAAATCAAAAGGCACGTCCACTAGATCATCCGTATTGTGTTGATCACTTTGAAATACAATTGGCATGGATTCAAATTTCTCATATTTTATTTTATGGTGTTCAGGAAAAATAACCATGACTTCATTGCCAAAATTGACGAGTTCTTCTGCAAGATTTCTGGTATAAACACCACTTCCAGAACCTTCAAGTGGGAAATGATTCATTAATAAAACTTTCATCCTTTTCTCCTTTCAATCACCGTTGTAATTTCAAGCCAAGCGGTTTTAACTTCTTCATAGCGCTCTATCATCGCTGGCAGATTCGCCACAGCACAGTCAATCGCATGTGGCAGCTTTAAAAATCTCGAATCGTTTGTATACTCAGCCAATGCGCGTGCACCAACTTCCATCGCACTTTTTTGGACATCCGCCATGGCTTTCACATCTTCGCCAAGGATATAATTCAAAAATGGATTTCTGCCAATCCACCCCATGGAAGCATAGAAAAGCCTATTTTGGATCAAGGGATCATTTAACAAATCTGGCTGTTTCGGATATGTGCCGAAAGTGTCATGTGTGATTTTTACATCTATATCGATCACTTTGAGATGATTTTGATCAAAGAAAATCCCCATAGTGGTATCTTCTCCTCTTGTTAAATAATAACGATCCTCCATTTTGTAAAAAAACGAAAAAAAAGGAGGGATTCGATCCAAAAAGCAAGTTCTCATGGCCAAATTACCCCCGAGTAATTTGTTCGTAAAAGTTGGCGTTCGATAGGGTTCATGTATGCCAAGCTTTAAACAATTGTGAAGATCAGAAGTACTCATATAAGGAATTGCACCTTCTTTCTGAATCCCTGTTAGAAAAGCATCCATATGCTTAAATTTCATAGGTGGCAAGATAAAATAACCTGAGTAATCACTTGTCGTTGCTGCCACATCTTTAAAGAGCAAGTGATTGAGATGAACGCCAACAAAATCAATTTCTTCGCATTTGCCTTCTTTATACAGCACACAAGGATGCACATCGCTGTCAATAAAGTACACGATATCCATGCCGTCTAATAGCGCTTGAAGGAGTACCAAATTTCTTTTTTTAGAATAAGTGACCAGCCCAGTTTTTTCAAAATCATCCATGCCAAGAATTTTTATAATCGACTTTTCAGATACGCCCATCCCAAGGAGTTCATCATAAATGGGTGTCAGTCTATTCACATGAATGAGCTTTATCTTGACAAATGTTCTTACATTTTCAAGATACCCGCGGTCTATATCCTGTGAGTAAATAACAATGACCTCATCTATCATATGACCAAATCGTTTAGCGTTTAGCAAAAAATCAATCAAGGTGACTTTATCATCTAATCGATTCACAATTAAACCAAAACATTTCTTCATATTGCCCCCCCTACTTTCAAAATCCCAGATTACAAAGCTTTTACCCTTTTTTGATTGGAATATTCATATGCGCGTTTCAGAGTCTCTATAATTAACCGTTTACAATAAAAAAGACTCAGATCTACATCCTTTTAAAAAAGTAGCAGATCTAAATCTCTATACTATAAATACGATTATATTTCATCCACTGAATAACAAATAGGCATATTCAATCGTCTAGCAACGTCGAGTAACGCTTTGTTTTTATCGTTCATTTCTGCGAATTCAACTCCAGTGTACAAAATTTTCTTACAGCCATGCAACACTTCTTTTGCTTCTAAATAGATTTCATTAGAAATTTTATTAAATGAAGGTGATTTGATCACTTTTACAGCCAATGCTTTAGCAATTTGATAATCAATATCATTTTGATGAAGGACCCCGGTACAAAATGGAATCTCTCTTCTTTGAAGTTCTCTAAAATGAGCGATACCAGTTCCATCTCCTGCAATCACAAAAACTTCTGGTTCGCCAATTGATTTATTGAGTTCCACGCTTCCAAAATTGACATTATAGGAACCCTTGTCAATTTCATAAAGCTCTTGAATGATATCTGAAGAAAAAATCTCTTCTGGGCTCCCATAGTTATAAATAGTCTCGCCTTTAACACACATAATTTTATCCGCTATTTTTTGTGCTAAATCGATTTCATGTAGAGACATAATAACTGTAATCTGGTCAATTTTAGCCATATCCTTCAAGATTTTGAGAAGCTCTAATTTATGGCGTACATCTAAAAAAGAAGTGGGCTCATCTAAAATAATAATCTCGGGTTCCTGACAAATTGCCCTTGCAAGTAAAATGCGCTGTCTTTGTCCATCGCTGATTTCATTGAAGTTTTTATCTTTTAAATCCCATGCATGCACTTTTTTAAGCGCATTTGCCACCTTTTCTTTATCCGTTTCTGTTAACCTTCCTAGATAACCCGTATACGGATACCGACCGGTTTCGACTAAGTCCCAACAAGTCATGAGATCTACTTTAATGCGGTCTGTCAAAACCACTGCAAGTTGTCTTGAAATTTCTTTAAAAGTGAGCGCCGCCATATCATTTTTTCCAATAAAGACTGTGCCTTGTAGCTTTTCAAGATGTTTTGTTAAGCTTTTCAAAATAGTGGACTTTCCAGAGCCATTAGGTCCTATCAGCGTTAAGATCTCTCCTTTTTTAAGTTTAATATTGATGTTTTTAATCAAAGGAATGCCCTGATAACCCACTGTCAATTCTTTTGAACTAAAATAATAATCATTCATATGTGTTCCTTTCTAGGTGTTATTGGGATTGCTCTGTCGCTTTAACATCAGAGAGATTACAATAGGTGCTCCAAAGACTGCCGTAACCGTACTGATTGATAATTCTGTTGGCGAAAAAGCCGTTCTTGCAATCAAATCACAAAACATACAGAAGGTTGAACCACAAATAAAAGCCGCTGGAATAACCAAAATTGGCTTTGTCGTCTTGAGGAGCATCTTTGTCATATGCGGTACCGCAATTCCAATAAATGAAATAGGGCCAGCAAATGCCGTTACAGTGGCCGATAACAAGCTTGAAAACAATATAAGCGCAATACGAAACCATTTTATGTTTACCCCTAAACTCTGTGCGTAGGATTCTCCCAATAAATATGCTCCAATAGGCTTTGAAAGTAAAAAAACAATGCCCGACACCGTGAAAATAATTGTCGCTGCAAACTTAAACGAGGTCCACGATGCACCTGAAAAGCTGCCTAGAGCCCACGTATATATATTAGTAACTTGATATTCATTCGCAAATGCAATAAAAAAATCGGTAAATGCCGAACAAATATAGCCAATCATAATGCCTGCAACAAGCAACATAGAGATACTTTGTACTCTTTTAGAAATTGTCAAGACAAAGAACATAGACACAAGAGAACCAACAAAAGCCGCTAATACAAGCTCCAATGAAGTAAAAGTCCCATGGTATTTGGTGGCAATAATCATTGCAAAGGCCACCGTCATCTTAGCGCCTGAAGAAATGCCGAGCACATAAGGCCCCGCTATGGGATTTCTAAAAAAAGTTTGAAGCAAAAATCCGGATATGGATAACCCACCACCTAAAACTGCTGCTGTCATAAGTCTCGGCAGCCTGATTTTCCACAAAATATTATAATTTGAAGTGATCAAAGCATTTTTATTAAATATGATGTCTAGAATTTCAGGCACTGAAATAGCAACACTTCCAGAATTGATATTTGCCACTACAACACAGCAAAATAATATTATGAGCACAACGAAAACAACTTGATATCTCACGTATGCCATCCATTTGGCTTTAATTTTCATGCTCATCTCCTTAGTTAATGCACTATTTAAGCTTAAAAAGATACTTTAGATTTGTAAGTGACGCGTCATCTGTTGTCAATACCGTATTAATATCGCCAATCATATTCCCCATCACATCACTGATTTGAAAAAACTCAGGGCAAGTTGCCCAAACATGGCCCTCTTTAACGGCTTTGAAATCTGAAATCAGAGCATTTTTTTCAAGTAGATCTTCTAGTGTATTGGGTTTTCCACCAGTACTATACATATACAAAATATAATCCGCATCTTTTGCTTGATCATAAAAAGCTTCCATTTCCATGGTGGTTGAATTGCTGCCAGAATTCTCAAGGTCAGTAAATATATATTGCCCACCTGCAAGTTCTACCATTTTAGTCACATAATCATCCATATTTCTGACATATAATTTCCCTTTTGAAGTGATATAGAAGATCGCAACTGTTTTGCCTGTCTTCTCATTGTTTGAAAGCGTTTTTACCGTTTCTGCTTGTTTATCAAACAGCTCATTGGCAATACTCATATCCAGATCAAGAAGTGCCGCATAGAATTTTAACCACTCTACTTTTCCAAGTGGATGAGTCTCATTACTACCACGATCAATGATTACAGGTATGGAGAGTTCGTTAAATTTAGAAACGACATCTGGTTCCGCATCGATCATTGCCGACTGAATGGTTAAATTGGTCCCATTTTCCACAAGCAATTCATAGTCGGGTTCGTTGTATTTCCCCGCAAATATAATTTTGCCATCTGTCATAGCCTGTGCCACTTCATCGATTGACCAATCTTCAATTTTCGTGCCGCAAAACCGAACATAATCAAGACCTTGCATTGCATTAATGAGAGACATCGTTGGCGTTGTGGAAATATATAATCCTTGAATCGGTCTTTGAATCATCGTAATATCAGCGCTTAAATCTTCTGGCACTTGCCCGTGCTCTGGAATAATCAAATACTGAGTATCCTCTCCAACCGTTAAAAGGGTATACCCCTTCTCAAAATAATCCACTTTAAAGGCGTGAGCATACTCCAGTTTAAGACTTTTAATGTATTTTAGATGCCCTGCTACTGGTTGAGACTCTAAAACAACTTCCCCCTCAGATAAATTCACGGCTTCATTTTCTAATCGATCGCTTTCAGATTGAACATTTTCAGTCTTTTGTGTTCCAGAAGCAGATTCTTGAACCGTAGCGGTGCATCCTGTAAGACTTGCAAATACAAACAACATAACCATTATTAACGATATAAACTTTTTCATTGTGTTATTCTCCTCTAAACTTACATATTTTTTATGCTTTGAGTCGTTTGAAGTGTCAATATAAATAAGACTATTGCATACACCAAAAGTACCACCAAAGATTGATATTGGATTGGATCTCCATAAGAAATCGCCCGGAGCAAACCACTTGCATGTGGTAAAGGTAAAAAGTTGATAAAAGTTTGTGCCACTTTAGGCACTTTTTCAAGTGGGAAAAAGGTATTACATAAAAATGTCATTGGCATAATCACAAAGGTTGAGAATCGACTAATATCTGAATGTGTCTTTGCAATCATAGAAGCCAACACCCCTAATAATGAAAATACAACGCCGTTAAGCCACATCACTAAGAAAAAAAGTGGCGTAACACTTACAACGTTTTGAAAAGGCATGACAACAATCAAAAGTAAAACGCCTGCATACATGCCTCTAATAGAACCCCCTATAATCTGCCCCACTAGATATTGCCACCATGGCGTGGGGGATATGATAATTTGCTTGAAGGATTTTTCAAATAATCTTTGGATATTGAGCGATGTCCCCACAGAGGCATAACTGGTATTCATCGTGGAAAGTGCAATAATGCCTGGAATTAAAAATTGAATGTAGGGATGACCGTTTACCAGACGATCACCTAAACCCCAACCAAAGGCGATTAAGTACAAGACAGGACTCATAATTGCTGCCAATGTGATCTTAATCCATTCGTATTTGAATTCCACATATTTTTCCCATAACACGCAAACTATTCCCATCAGCTTATTTCAACCCCACTTTCTGATATTTTGACAAAGACATCTTCAAGAGAGGTACTTCTGATATTGATTCGATCATGCGTTGTGGTGGCAAATGCCAATGCCATTTCTTTATTTTCAAAGTAGTAGCTCTTTGTAGCATTGCCATCAAATACATCCACCGAAAATTCGCCTAATTCCGTGATCAATCTTTTCGGATTTTCAAGTTTTACAATCTTACCATTTCGCATCATGGCAACTCTGTGGCACAGAGCTTCCGCTTCTTCAATATAATGTGTCGTCAATATAATCGTTAAACCTTCTTCGTTGAGCTTTCTCAGCAAATCCCACATTTGCCTTCTAAACATGAGATCCAGTCCCGCTGTGGGCTCATCTAAAAATATAATTTCAGGTTCTGTTAAAAGTGCCCTGCAGAGCATAAGCTTTCGCTTCATACCCCCAGATAGCTTTCTCACAATTTTCTTGCGATGCTTCGCCAAATCACAAATCTCTAGCAATTCATTGCTTCGACTTCTAATCAATTTTTTAGGCATCCCATGCAATCTCCCTTGAAATTCCATAATCTGATCCAAATTCATATCCGATCTCAAAGAATACTCTTGTGTCACCAAAGAAAATTTCTTTTTTAAATCCACTCGGTTCCGTGCAAGTTTTTGCCCCGATATCAAAATCTCGCCTTCTGTTGGTAAAAGTAATGTTGTCATCATTTCGATCATCGTTGTCTTGCCCGCACCATTAGGCCCAAGCAATCCAAAAAACTCCCCCTTTTTAACATGCATATCCACGCTTTTTACCGCAGGTTCCGTTTGATTTGGATAAGTTTTTGTCAAGTTCTTAAGTTCTATCATTACGGTTTCCTCCTTATAGACTTCATTGCTCTAATCCCCTTCAATCAATCCCTCAGTATTCAAATAAAGCGCTCTAAGCTGTGAAACAACCTCTTCATCGGCATCCCACATGCCTCTTTGATGACTTTCTAAAAGTCTTTCGCTGATGCTATGCGTGGACCATTTGTTCACAGATTCCAGCCAATCTCGATTTTCTTGATCGAATAAAAATTGTTCTGCGATCTTCTGATACATCCAGTCTTCAGCCACTTCAGAAGTTGCATCCCATCCGAACAAGTGATTCACTGCCATCACCACTTCTTGTGCGCCTTTGTACCCATGCCTTTTTAAGCCCTCAAGCCATACCGGATGAAAAATTTTAGTTCTTACAATACGTGCCGTTTCTGCTTTGAGCGTTCTTAAAACGGGTCTATTAGCATCTTCTGTATGCCCTGTAATTGCCAGTGGATTCTTACCCGAATGCTTCTTTACACAAGCCACTAAGCCACCATGATAGGCATAAAAATCATCGCTTGAGAACATGTCCACTTCTATATTAGATTCATTTTTTATAGTAACCTCTACAGTGGAAAGCCTTTTTTCAAACATTGCCTGCATGCGACTTCCGTGTTGCCTTGACGAATAACCATGACTGCTCCAATTGCTATACACATCCGCAATATCCTCATAGCTATCCCATGCTTTACTCTCAATGAGGTGACTCACTCCTGCGCCATAAGTCCCTGGTGCTGCACTAAAAACTCTGATTTTTGAACGTTCAGAGGCTTCATCCATATCAATGCCTTGTTGAATTAAGTCTTTTATGTCTTCATCAAAATGACGCTTTACATGATTTTCTTCATGGTTTTCCTCTAAAGCGACCACGCAGTTAACGGCCTTATCATAGAGTTCAATGAGGTTTGGATACATATCTCTAAACAGCCCAGAGACTCTCAAGGTCACATCGATTCTAGGGCGCTTTAGTTCTATCATTGGAATGGCTTCAACGTCCACAACTCTAGCGGTTTGCCCTAAATACACGGGTCTTACCCCCATCAAGGAAAGACCTTCAGCAAAATCTTCCCCGTAAGTTTTAAGTGTATTGCCAGCCCATACGATCATTGCTACACTTTCTGGATACGCCTCTGATAAACTCAGGTACTTATCCAGCGTTTTTTGAGCCAATTTAACACCCACTTCATAAGCTGCCCTGGAAGGAATTTCAGCTGGATCGCCTGCATAAAAATTTCTCCCCGTCGGTAAAATGTCCGCATTGCCACGCGTTGGATTGCCGCCTTTTCCCGGTGGTACAAACCGCGCATTGATGCCATTTATAAACTGATGTCCTTCATTGCAAGTCTCCAGTACCTTTTCTTTTAAGGTTGTGCACACGTACGATAAAACTTCATTAAGTGGCTGTGTATGGCCTCTAAAAGCGCTCTTTTGAATGATTTTCTGTATAAAAAGGACTTCATATTTATGCGTATGGAGTTCATGTGTAAGTTCTGTCGCAATTGTCACGGCCTCATCATAAATGTATTGTGCTTCAGAATCTGTCGCAGTTGCCTCAAGTTGATCCTTTACTTTTTCAGGATCATGCCCCATTGCGGTTAAGACCGCATCATAAATAGAGGGGATATGGTGATTATTCACACGAACAAGCATCCTTAATAAATTAGAAAAGGGTTCGCCATGAGGTGCCTGACCAAAAATGTGAAGCCCATCTCGCGTAACTGAATTCTTAAGCTGCCCCATCCAGTGATGCAATTTTCTTATATACGCATCTGGGGCACTTTTATAATCGTTTTCATCGAGGTCGATATCTGAATTCAGCGCTAATGTCTCTGCAAGTTTATAAACTTGCTCTAGTGTACTCTGCACTTGTCCTTTACTAAATTGATTGGCGTGATTATAAGCTTTTATGGCATCATCAAGTGCGCTGAGCTCACCATAGGTTCCCGATTCTTGCATAGACGGAATCAAGTGTTCAAGAATCACTGCATGACTTCTGCGTTTGGCTTGAATCCCTTCACCGGTTATCCCCATATGATAAATATAGAGATGTGGCAAACTCCCCATGCAGATATCTGGATAACAAGCTTTTGAAAGTCCAATTTCCTTACCCGGCAACCACTCCACCGTACCATGTGTCCCCACATGAATCACCACGTCCGCTTTTAAAACTTCCTCAAGCCATCTGTAAAATGCAATATAACTATAAGGTGGTGGAAAATCCGTACTGTGATATAAAGCCTCTGCACAATTGTTATAAGCTCTGTCTGGTTGAAGTCCAATGTAGACATTGCCGTTGAGCAACCCTGGAATGATGACTTGATCATCGTGCATCATGAATGCTCCAGGTGGATTTCCCCATCGTTTTTTCAAATGGTCTGAAATTTGATCTCCAAAACGTGCCCACCACTGGTTGTATCGCTCTGGTAGTATCAGATCACACGCTTGTGTTGCGATTTCATCCTCTGTTTTATAATCATTGGTATTGGTTAGAGCCTCTGTTAATTTTACGAGGATTTCTTGTCCATTCTCAAAGGCATATTCTGTCTTAATGCCTTCATCCTTCAAAAGTGCCAGAAGCTGATAAACAGATTCAAAAGTATCTAACCCCTCTGCACAACCTATGCGATCATTGCCTGGTAAATTGTGCAGTATAATCGCTAATTTTTTATCACTTGATTTTAACTTTCCTAATTTCGCCCAATTGATAGCTAACAAACACGTTTTGCGAATTCGATCTGCCATCGGACTTGCCAGCTTGCGCTCAATAGAATCTATCATTCTCATTTCCATACTGGCTGAGGGCACGGTAATGATTTGACCGTCAAGCTCTGGTTGAAAAACGGAAGTGCCAAGACTCATAGAATCAAGGCCCTGAATCTTGTCCGCATATTCCTGAGTGCTAAAGTGTGTGATCATCATCTGCATGACGGGAATATTGAGTCTTTCAAATATGGATTTATCCATGGTTTCAGGTATATTATTATAGCCTGACATATAAGTCATAGAGAAGCCGGTCATGACAATCAACGCTTCTGGAACCACTTTTCCATCGTGAATGAAATAACGATTAATGGCATGTAAAATACCACTTTTTTTATTTTCGTCCTCAGCAATTCTGGTATATACGGGTAAAGGCGCTGCCCCTAATGCTTGAAGTGTTTCAATCGCACAATTGATATGTGCCCTATTTTGCGTCATAATGTTATTCTGATGTATGATGAGTCCAATAATCGGAAGCTTTTTTTCCATAATCTCTTTTACAAAAGTCTGTTCATCATGAGGTTCAATAAGCTGTTCCGGCATATAATAGCCTTGTAACGGCATGACTTCAAGCTCTGGAATATCAAAGTGCGCATTGACTTCATTCCCTGCGAGCATCAACACCGATTTATAATTTTTCAATGTAGGCACTTCAAAATAAGAAATCATTCTTTTATACGCTTCTGGATTTAAAGCAGATTGTGGCATAAGCTCAGAAATTTCTTCCGCTAAAGAAGAGAGAAAAAAAACAGGCATTCTATTCTTAATGCCATTCCAAAAGGTACTAAATCGATCCATTAAATGTGCGCCCCCATGAAAATAAACAATTGCAAAATCATAAGTTGTTAACGCTGACATCATTTGATCTGCTAATGGGGATTGTCTAAGTTCCCACACTGAATATATGTCACCTTCAAAGACATGCTCTGTCAAGTTCTTCAGCTCTTCCAGTGCCTGTCTCATTAAATACAATCGATCTTCTGTACCCATTAAACACAGTACTTTCATACAGTTTCCCCCTACCGTAATATTGGATTTTGGATGTTGACATACTTTTGAATCACACCAGCTCGTATGTCTTTTACTTTATAATAATGCCCACCTAACTTTGCAGAAAGTTCCCTAGCAATGCCTGCTTTGATAAAATCATTTTCTGTATCAATAACCACTGTATTGATTTTTTCAGAAGCAATCAATTCAGCCATTTTAATAGCCTCTTCTATTGGTTCACCCCCCTGCAAAGAGACATTTGCACGACCGTCAGTTATCAAAACAAGCATGGGTAAAATATTGGGATCTTTTATCTGAGCTGCTTTGATTAATTGCCATGCACTTAAAAGCCCTGCTGCCAGTGGTGTTTTGCCACCAGTTGGAAGCGATTGAAGCGCCCTATTTGCCATCTGTGCACTGGATGTTAGATCTAAAAGCACTTCTGCTGAATGCCCTTTGAAACTAACAAACCCAACTTTATCTCGTTTTTGATACGAATCCATTAGTAGTGAAAGTATCGCTTCCTTCGTTTCTTGCATGCGTTTTTTAGCGCCCATAGAACCACTGGCATCCACTAGAAAGACGATTGAGGCGCCTATATGAATCTCACGTTTTTTGAATCTATAATCTCTTTTTTCAATCACAAAAGCGGTATCTTGACGCACTCTAAACTGCTGAAAAGGTGCCGCTGCTCTGAGGGTTGCATCAAATGCAATGCCCTTACCATAGTTTTCGGATTCAGTCCAATTGACATAACGTCCCTTATAAGTGTTTGTCCTTGTCTTTTGTCTTCTGCCAGTGCCCTGTCGATAGATGCGATCCATGCCTCGATTAAATAGAGGCCTCACTTCATAAGGTGTTTGAGATCGTTCTGACTCTAGTTCTGATTCTAGTTCTGACTCTAGTTCTGATTCTAGTTCTGATTCTAGTTCTGATTCCGATTGATCTTTCTCAAGTGGTGAAGACTGTGAGTCATTTGACTGCGGTTTTTCGATTTCACCATGATCATAATCTTCAATCGAAGATGCCCTATCTCTTGGAGACTGCCCATCATCAACGCTTTGTTGATCATCACCTGTTTGTGTTTGATCACGGGATTGTGAATGACCTAATTCTCTTTTCCGATGAGGGAGCACGAATTCAGAAGCTTCATTTAAGTCTTTAAGCGTCATATAATCTCTACTGGAAAATGCCGCTATTGCCCTTGCTGTATTCAGAAGTATAATCTCACTACGATTGCCTTCACACGAAGCTTCATCAGCAATTTGAGCTGCTAATTTGATCATCTCTTTTGAAGGGCTGATATGCTTAACCCGCATTTTGGCACTTTGAATCTTCTTGGTTAATTGTTCCGTCTCAGATTCAAAACCTTCAGCAAATTGATCTGGACACGCTTCAAAGTTCAATCTTCTGCGTATGATCTCCATGCGCTTTTCAACATCTTCTTCACCACTAACTGCAACATACAAACCAAATTTATCAAGCAATTGAGGTCTGAGCATCCCTTCCTCAGGATTCATACTACCTATGAGCACTGTTTCACATGGATGACTGTGTTTGATCCCTTCGCGCTCTATTCGATTGACACCATTTGAGGTAATATTAATTAAAATGTTGACGATATTATCCGCTAATAAGTTGACTTCATCCACATACAGTATATTTTCATGTGCACGGTGTAGAATCCCTTCACGAAACACCCGTACGCCAGACGAAATTGCTTGTTCAAAATCAACAGTTCCAATCAGCATATCTTCAGTGACATTGAGCGGCAACTCTATAATTTTCATACCACAAATTTGAGCTAGCGCCCTTGAAATCGTTGATTTAGCGGTGCCCTTTTCACCACATAGCAAAACGCCGCCAATTTTAGGCTCAATTGCATTATAAATCAGTGCTCTTTTTAATTGTTCTTGTCCTACAATAGCACTGAAAGGATACGGATACTCACGCATTCAACAACGCCTCCAAGTTCATCATTTGATTCTCATCTGATTCAAATGGCAATTTTCTAAGTCTATGTGGTAATACTAAAGTAGCGGCTTTAATAATATGAGCCTTTTCTATCCGCGTTGCGCCTTCATATGCAGCGATGGTCTTAGCCGTCTTAATCATGGTTATATCTGCCCGATGTCCATCAACACCTAATTTGATGCCTAACGCTGCTACCATGCGGACTATTTCATCCGAAATAGCCACCTGGTCTAAGTTCTTTTTAGCATTTGATATCTTCTCTTTTAGAATTGCATTTTCATTTTGCCAGTCTCTATTGAAGACCTCTGAGGACTGTTCAAAACCTAGACGTCTCTTAATAATTTCCATACGCAAATCCAACGATTTTTCGCCTTCAATTTGAACTACTAATCCAAATCGATCTAGAAGTTGCGGTCTTAAATCCCCCTCTTCAGGATTCATCGTTCCAACAAGTATAAATTGAGCCGGATGTGAATAGGAAATGCCTTCGCGTTCCACTGTGTTGACCCCCATGGCTGCCGCATCTAAAAGCACATCTACAATATGGTCATCCAATAAATTGATTTCATCTACATAGAGTAAATTGCCATTTGCCTCTGCCAAAATACCGGGTTCAAATCCCTTCTCTCCATATTTGATGGCCTTATCCATATCAAGTGATCCCACCACACGATCTTCAGTTGCGCTGATTGGCAATTCCACCACATTCATGGCATAATCCTGAACCGATTTTTCTTTTAAAGTTTTACAAGATTCGCAATAGGGCCCCTCGATCCGGCAATGAAAATGACAGTCTTTAACCACTTTAACCTCTTCCATAATGGCCACAAGACTTCTAACTGCTGTGGATTTGGCCGTGCCTTTTTCGCCTCTTATGAGGACTCCTCCGATTTTAGGATTAATCAAGTTTAAAATCAACGCGAGTTTCATATCCTCTTGACCTACAATTGCTGAAAACGGATAATTCATGTACATGTGTTTACCTCCTTTGATTTGTCAGATACTGGTGAAGTTTTCTATTTAATATGCAATTTGCTGTTTTATCATCACTTGCAGGACATCCCCCCATACAATATTGAAGTATTTTACATGGACTGCAAATTTCACTGAGTTGCATTAAATGCGCATCTCTTTGGTGCATACTTAAACCAGAGTTGATATTGCCAATCAAATGAGCTGAATCCGATAACGAAGAGCAAGGGTAAAGATTGCCCTCAGGATCTATACAGAGTGATTGATCTGTCTGAGCATAACAATAAACGGCTCTCTTGATGTCACTCGATATGACCCTTTCCATTTTTTCCATGGCTTTTATTGCAACCCGTTTATGTAACCGTCTTAATTCATCATATTGATTTATGAGTTTGTCTATACCTGCCTCTAAATCCAGTTGATTTGCTGTAAGATTCTTGTGTTTACCTCTGCCCAGCGGTCTAAAAAAATCTAAACTGACACCGTGAATATGTCCTAAGTACGCTGAAAGTTGCAAGATCTGGTCAAGTGAATGGACATTATCACAAGTCACAACTGTGGTTAAATTGCATTTTATGCCTACTGTTCTTAAATTTTGAAGGCCTTCAAGAACATCTTCAAAGCTAGATTTTCCATCGGGATAAGTGCGAAGTCTATTCGCCTTGCCTATGCCATCTAAGCTAACGCCTATGGATACCCTCATCTGTTTCAGTTTTTGACAGATTTCCTTGGATAAAAGTGTGCCATTCGTCTGGACGGACAGTAGGAGTTGTCGCTTGGTCTCTATACCATAGATATATATGGCTTCTATCAAAGGCATATTCAGCAGGGGTTCCCCACCTGTAAATTGGATTTTAAGGACCTCTCCAGGTCTTGAAAATCTTTCAATTGCTGATATCGCCACGCCTTGAGTCATATGGACTTTAGGGCCTTCAGAAGCATAACAATAATCACAATTTAGATTACAGCGTTGAGTCACTCTTAACACTAACAGCTTTATGGACAAGTCAGTTCCTCCTCATCAATTGAATATTTAGGCTTTAGTCAAATAATCAAAGCGTATACTCAGTCCGCTTCGCTACCTTCGTAACACTTGCACAATCCTATCGGATTGCATTCAGTGGAAGTTTGGACTCCCACTGAATTAGGAATATGAACCCCCACTTAGAGAAGTGGGGGACATCTCCTCAAGGGTTATATTAAAAAATTGACAAAAAAAACGCCAACACAAAAAATGCATTGACGGATATCAACAAAGCTCTATTTGTCTTACAAGGAGACAACACCATCGAAATAAGTATCCTGACTTTGCTTCAACGCTCCCCTCGTCTTCCCAGTTTCCCAGTGACATATATAAGGTTCACTCCGCATTACAGTGGCCGTACCGTTCATGATTCACACATGATTCCATAACTTCGATTGAATTCTATTCAGTTTTTGAGTTACTCTCTTATTTATCAAATAGATATCTTAACATAAATGATCTTATCTTTTTCAATACATTTTGTCAACATCATTTTAAAAAAGCGGGTTAAAGCGTCTAAAGTTGAGCAAAATTTTACCGTATAATGTCTTTTATGGGATGTACGCGATGCAGTATAGGGTAGAGGGTTTATGCGAAACTGACTTTTGACACTCTAACGATCGTTAAAAAGATTAAAAAATATTTAGGTTTCTTCAACGCTTGCGCTTCTACTAGTTCCCAAAATAAGCTTTTGCCACTTTTAAACTTTCAATAATGGGAATATGCTGAGGACACTTTGGTTCACATGCCCCACATGCAACACAATTACTTGCCTTCGCTTCGGGTTTCAACATGCCTTGATAGTTACTATTAACCCCTTCAAAATTATTGAACATATTGCCTCTGTTATACAGCGCAAATACTCTTGGAATCTCAACACCCTGTGGACAAGGCACACAATACTTACAATCTGTACAAGGAATTTGAACCTTTTGATTATAAGCTTCTCTCACCTTTGAGATCATGGCATGGTCTTCTTCTGTTAACGTATTCGCCTCTAGACGATCTGCTATGTCTATATTTTCTTTAAGCTGCTCTAAATTAGACATGCCGCTTAAAACCACTTTTACATTTTCAAAATTAGCAATATAACGCAGTGACCATTCTACTGGCGACCAGTTTCTTGGAGATTGCTTCCAAAGTTCTAAAATATCATCTGAAGGTGTTGCCAGCATGCCGCCTTTCAGCGGCTCCATAATAATCATAGGGATCCCCAACTCTTCTGCAAGTTTGACGCCCTTTAAACCGGCTTGTTCGTTGATATCCATATAGTTAAACTGAATCATACAGACATCCCAATTGTAGGCTCTAATGATTTCATCAAAAGCTTCAAAATCATCGTGGAATGAAAAACCAATATGCTTGATCTTGCCCTTCGCTTTCATTTTTTCGATTTCGCTAAAAATATCTATTTTCTTATAAGTTTCCCATCTTTTCTTATCTAATGCATGCAATAGATAAATATCTAAATAGGATACTTGTAATTTTTCAAGTTGTTCATCCAAATATTTCTCAAAATCACTAGGCTGTTCCATGAGCCAACTTGGTGACTTAGTGATCAGGGTTACTCTTTCTCTATAACCGTCTTTTAAAGCTTTTCCAACGATAAGTTCACTATTGCCACCATGATAAGGATACGCCGTATCTATATAATTCACTTCGTGATCAATGGCATATCGAATCATTTCAATTGCTTTTTCTTCATCAATTTGTTCTGAATTGCCCTCTACGATTGGTAATCTCATACAGCCAAGACCAAGTACAGAAGACGTGATGTTTGTTTTTCCAATCTCTCTAAATTTCATGAAGCCTCCTCATTTTACAGTTCAGATATTTCGGTTTACGAAGTTTCTAAATCTATTTTACCTCTTTGGAAGACCTTACGTCAATCTTAAAGTGATCCTTTCAATATTGAGGCGTGAAGATCTGAATCCAAGATGACCCAATCCTTATTGTAGCGCTTGCGAATCATATCCAAAACGCCTTCACCCATTTCTTTTAAAATAATTTCTGGCACAAGCGTATCACCAATAGCCTCCACAACAAGGTGGATTTCTGCACAATATTCTGTCTTATGTGTACAGTTCATGCGGTAGAAAACAAACTGACACGGTTGTATGATTTCATTTTGGTTATCCGAGCCTTCAGATCCTGTTTTAAGGGTTCCACTCCAAGCGATGGGTTGCACGCTTTCATTCAGATCACCCATTTGTGAAAGTTTCGCCTTTAAAACACCATTTGCAGTCTTTACTTCAAAGTGATCTTCTTGGAAAACTGCGCCCCATTTTTCCATTTTATCTTTTCGCGTTAAACTTCTGTAAGCTTCAAAGAGATCACAGTTTAACCGTACCTTCATTTTTACAAAATTTTTCATAACGACTTCACCTCCAGATACTTAACTCATTATATCATGAATTTATTTAGATCGACTATATTATCAGCGCCCCCTTGAAGTCAACCCAATTAAAATCGGGTTGACTTCTGGGATTTCTTCATTTATCCTTAATTCATGAGGTATACTTAAGCCATCATATTGAAAGGTATAATATGATTAAAAAAACAGAAAAATGGATTTTAGGATTGATTATTCTCATCCTCCTAATCGTTGCCTATCAACATTATGAGGATACGAAAGTGATCAAACTCATCCATTCACCAGAAAATATACAAATATTAAAAATCAATCAGCTTGATATTAAAAACGAAGCGCAATTTGAAGGGCAATTTGATGAAATTGTGGCCACATTAAGTCACTATAATTCAAATTACAAGCGTTATGGTTATAAAAGAGATGGCATGACCAGAGTTTGGTATGAAATCATCATACTCGATGAGGCAGAATTGAAGTTTATAGTCCTTGGAGACGATAATTATTGGTATGATGGCTCAGGAAAAATGTACACCATCATCGATGGTAAAGAACTGCTTGAGGAAATAAGAGTCTTAGTTAAATAAAAAAGTAAAAGAAAAGACTTAGGATGTTAACTTATGTCTTTTCTTTTCTTGTAACCGCTTACTGTACATGGACTTTTATGTTAACCCCCACCTATATAACCACCTGTAAGGCTATCCACAGCGCAAGCGAGGACTTTAGCCTGAAAGGTGGTTATATAGGTGGGGGGGTCTTGTGTCTGACACAAAAGGCGACCTCCTAAGAGATCGCCTTTAATATTAAATGTTCTATTGATTAATTAATTTAACCGAGTTGATTAATACTCCATTTTCGCCATTCTTACATAACCTTCGTAACGTTCTTTAGCTTGCTTTTCAGCAGTTGCAAAGAGTTCTTCAGCGATTTCTGGGAATTGTGTTTTAAGTGAAGTATATCTTGTTTCAGCTAAGATGAAATCTTGGAATCCTGTCGTTGGCTCTTTTGAATCCAATGTGAATGGGTTTTTGCCCTCTTCTTTAGTTCTTGGATCAAATCTCCACAAATGCCAGTATCCTGAATCCACAGCTTCTTTCATTCTTCTTTGAGCAGTCCCCATACCTGTTTTGATACCATGGTTGATACATGGTGCATAACAGATGATTAATGATGGTCCATCATAGCTTTCAGCTTCGTGAAGTACTTTTAAGAAGTGAGCTTGATTTGCACCCATAGAGACTTGAGCAACATAGATATAACCATAAGTTGTAGCGATCATACCTAAGTCTTTTTTCTTAACGCGTTTACCAGATGCCGCAAATTTAGCAACCGCTGAAACAGGCGTTGATTTTGATGCTTGTCCACCCGTGTTTGAGTAAACTTCTGTATCAAATACGATCACATTTAAGTTTTCTCCACTTGCAAGAACATGATCAAGTCCACCGTAACCGATGTCATAAGACCATCCGTCACCACCAACGATCCATACAGAACGTTTAACGAGGTAATCAGAATTATCAGCAGCATATTGTAATGCAGCTTTACCAGCAGCATCGGTTACATTATTGTTTGCAAGAACAGCTAAAATATCCGCTGCAGCCGCTTTTGAAGCTTCTACATCTTCCATGCCAGCTAACCATGCTTTGAAAGGTGCTTTAACAGCTTCATCAATTGAAGGTAATTCAACTAATGCTTCAAAGTTTTCTTTAAGGGCATTTCGGATTGTTTTTACGCCAATCGCCATACCATAACCATACTCAGCATTATCTTCGAATAAAGAGTTCGCCCAAGCTGGTCCTTTGCCTGCCGCATTTTTAGTGTAAGGTGTAGATGGTGCTGAACCGCCCCAGATTGAAGAACAACCAGTAGCATTAGCGATCATCATTCTATCACCGTATAATTGAGTTACGGCTTTCATATATGGTGTTTCACCACAACCTGCACAAGCGCCTGAGAACTCGAACAACGGTTGAGCAAATTGAGAACCTTTTACAGTTGTAAGTGGCATTTTATCTGATTTAACAGGTAATGCCGCAACATAATTCCAGTTAGGAGATTGCTTTTCAACTTGTGTTTCGATTGGTTTCATCACCAATGCTTTTGTTTTAGAAGGACAAACATCCGCACAGTTTCCGCAACCTGTACAGTCAAATGGAGATACTTGAATTTTATAGCTTAAGCCTTCAAGTCCTTTACCCATTGCTGGTTTAGTTTCAAATGTGTTCGGTGCAGCAGCAACTTCTTCTTCTGTTAATAAGAAAGGTCTGATTGCAGCATGAGGACACACATATGAACATTGGTTACATTGAATACAGTTATCGATTTGCCATTCTGGCACATTTACTGCAATGCCACGTTTTTCGTAAGCAGCAGTCCCATGATCAAATGAACCGTCTTCAATGCCTTTAAATGTACTAACCGGAAGGTCATCACCTTTTTGAGCATTGATTGGTCTTAAGATATTTGTAATAAATGTAGGTTCGCCTTTCGCTTCAACATCAACGCCTTCTTTAGCGTCTGCCCAATCTGCTGGCACATCAATTTTCACAAGGTTTTCAATACCTGCATCAACTGCTTTGTAGTTAAGTTCAACGATTGCGTTACCTTTTTTACCATAAGATTTTTCAATTGCTTCTTTTAAATACTCAACCGCTTGATCCAGTTCAATAACTTTAGCAAGTTTAAAGAATGCCGCTTGCATGATCATGTTAATTCTATTACCTAAACCGATATTTTCAGCAAGGCTCGTTGCGTTGATTGTATAGAAAGCAATATCATTTTTAGCGATATAACGTTTCATTTCAGCTGGTAATAGTGCATGAACTTCTTCAGTGCTCCATTTACAGTTAAGAACAAATGCGCCGCCTTTTTTAAGACCTTTTAATAAATCATATTGATATACATAAGATTGATTATGACAAGCCACATAGTCCGCTTCGTTGATTAAATAAGTGGATCTAATTGGGTTTTTACCAAATCTTAAATGCGATACAGTGATACCACCCGATTTTTTAGAGTCATATGAGAAGTATCCTTGCGCATAAAGGTCCGTTTTGTCACCGATGATTTTGATCGCACTTTTATTAGCGCCAACTGTACCATCTGATCCAAGACCCCAGAATTTACATCTGATTGTGCCTGCAGTTTCAGCAACGATTTCTTCAGTGATGTCTAAAGAAAGATTTGTTACATCATCTTTAATCGCCAATGTAAAATCATTTGCTGGTTTTGCTTCTTTAAGTTCATCAAATACTCTTTTGATATGTGATGGTGTTGTATCTTTTGAACCAAGACCGTAACGACCGCCAACGACAACAGGTGCATTTTCCACATCGTAGAACATTGCTCTGATATCTTTGTATAATGGTTCGCCATCAGCTCCTGGTTCTTTTGTTCTGTCAAGAACAGCAATTTTCTTAACAGATGCTGGTAAAACATCGAAGAAGTATTTAGGTGCCCAAGGTCTGTAAAGTCTAACTTTGATCATACCAACTTTTTCGCCTTTAGCCATTAAATAATCAATTGTCTCTTCAGCTGCTTCTACAACAGAGCCCATTGCAATGATAATTCTATCTGCATCAGGTGCACCATAGTAGTTAAATAATTTATAATCTCTACCAGTAACATTACTGATTTCATTCATATAGCCTTCTACGATTGCTGGAACAGCATTGTAGAATGAGTTAGATGCTTCTCTTGCTTGGAAGAAAATATCTGGGTTTTGTGCAGTTCCTCTAGTCACTGGATGTTCAGGGCTTAAAGCATTTTTTCTGAATGCTTTAATCGCATCATGATCCACTAACTTATCAAATACATCGTAATCAATTACTTCGATTTTTTGAACTTCATGTGAAGTTCTAAAGCCATCAAAGAAATGTAAGAAAGGTACTCTTGACTTGATTGCAGTTAAATGAGCAATTCCACCAAGATCCATTACTTCTTGAACTGATCCAGAAGCGAGCATTGCAAAACCAGTTTGTCTTGCTGCCATAACGTCTGAATGATCTCCGAAGATTGATAACGCATGAGAAGCAAGCGCTCTTGCACTAACATGGAAAACACCTGGTAATAATTCCCCAGCAATTTTGTACATATTAGGAATCATTAACAAAAGTCCTTGAGATGCCGTAAAAGTAGTTGTTAAAGCACCTGCTTGTAACGAACCGTGAACCGCACCTGAAGCACCACCCTCAGATTGAAGTTCAGATACTAATACTTTTTGTCCAAAAATGTTTTTTTTGCCATTTGCCGCCCATTCATCTACAAACTCAGCCATGTTTGAAGATGGTGTGATCGGGTAGATTGCAGCAACATCAGTAAATGCATAAGATACCCACGCAGCAGCTGTGTTACCATCCATGGTTTTCATAACTTTTTTACCCATTGAAAAATAGCCTCCTTTAATCAATATTGATTACAAAAACAGTATAGTATACAAAATACATGACTGTCAATTCATAAGAGCATGCACTTATACGATATTTTGTTAATCAATTGTCAAAATTGTACAAGACCATTATATAAGAGTTTTGATGCAATGTAAACCTTAGAAAATAAGGAAAACCGAACAAAAACCTACACAAATTATCCCTACAATATTGCTCGGATATTCCGAGTTCATACCCTGACTCATTTAAGTGATTTTTAACCGTTTTTGAAAAATATACTGTAATACAATTATACCACTTCTGTATTTTGTATACAATGTTCATTCTCTCTTTTTTTATGAATTTTTTTGACTATTTTATTCGATTTCATACTTTGCTTTTTTTTGATAAACTAATCACAAGTAAAAGGATGATATTTTTCATTTTTTATTTTATAATAGAAACAACATAGAAAGTATGATTTTAGACCTTTTTAGAATAAACAGATGGTCTAATCAATTATATTCAACTAAATTAAATTATGAGGTGAAAAAATGGAATGCAGATTAAATATTAAAGATAAGATTCACTGGATTGGCGTCAATGATCGTGAAACGACACTTTTTGAAAATTACTGGCCACTTGAAAAAGGTGTTGCATATAACTCATACATTATTAATGATGAGAAAATTGCAATCCTTGATACGGTTAAATTCAACAAAACCACAGAATACCTTGAAAAAATAAAGGAAATTGTCGGCGACAAACCCGTTGATTATCTGATTGTCAATCATATGGAACCCGATCATTCTGGTTCCATGCTTGCTCTTTTGGGCGCCTATCCTGAAATGCAGATCGTCGGCAATAAAAAAACATTTCCCTTTATTGAAGGCTTCTATGGGATTACTAAAAACTTTTATGAAGTTGGTGATGGTGATTCGTTAGACCTTGGTCACCACAAGTTAACTTTCCATTTAACCCCGATGGTGCACTGGCCAGAAACTATGATGACCTATGATGAAACTTCAAAGGTATTGTTTTCAATGGATGCCTTCGGCGGATTTGGCTCTCTTGATGGCGGTATTTTTGATGATGAAATCAATTATGAATTTTATGAAGATGAGACAAGACGTTACTATTCAAACATCGTCGCAAAATACAGCTCAATGGTACAACGTGCGCTCAAAAAAGTTGGTGGACTTGATATTCAAATCGTTGCGCCAACACACGGCCCAATTTGGAGAACCAATCCTGGAGAAATCATTTCTCTTTACGACAAATGGAGCCGATTTGAAGCTGAAGAAGGTGTGGTCATCATCTATGGCTCAATGTATGGTAACACCGCTAAAATGGCAGACTATCTTGCTCGCGTTATCGCTGAACACGGTATCAAAAATGTCAAAGTCTTTGATGCTTCAAAAACACACACCTCTTATATCTTAAGTGAAGTTTGGAAATATAAATCGGTGGTTATAGGCTCTTGCGCCTATAACACAAAAGTATTCTCTTCTGTGGCAACGGTTCTTGAGAAGTTTAGAAACTCTGGCTTAAAAGAACGTTACGTTTCCGTTTTTGGTAATAAATCGTGGTCAGGTGGCGGGGTATCTGGAATAGATGAATTCGTTTCCGAAATTGGTTGGGAAAAGATTGGACCCTCTATCGAGGCGACTTATTCTCCGAAAGATGCTGAATTTAAAGCTTTACAAAGTTTAGGTAAAGAGATTGCCGCACGTTTAAAAACTGATTTCCCAGAATAGAATCCTATAGTATTTATGAGGCTGATCGCAATATTGACGATCAGCCTTTTACAAATGTCAGTTCTTATCAAGGAGATCCCATGAATATTTTAATGATCAACGGCAGCCCACGGCATTATGAAACCTATCATCTATTAAATCTTTTAGAATCTAAATTAAGGGCAACTCAACCTTCCATCACTTCCAAAATTATCGATTTAAAATCTTTAAATTTAAAAGACTGTACCGGCTGTCATTTGTGTATCCTAAAAGATGAAGCACTTTGCCTTGAATCTGAAAAATTACATGATCTCACCCAATTGATACACCAAGCAGATTTAATCATTTTAGCTTCACCCGTTTACAATGATCATGTAACAGCACTCATGAAGAAATGGTTTGATTTTATGACCTATCTTTGGCATCGTCCTGAATTTTTTGGAAAACCATTTGTCTTAGTGAGCAGTGGGGGCGGTTCTTTTAAACCCATTTTTAAATACATGTCGAAAAATGTAAAAGCATGGGGAGGATATGTATTATATGAAATGGGTATCCCACATCTAGAAAGTTTGACCCCAAAATTCAAAGAAAAATCTATGCTTAAAATAGAACAAACGGCTGACATTATTTTACATCAACTCAAATCAAGTAATAGGTATTATCCAACGCCTAAACTCACCGATCTATTGTGGTTTAATATTTGGAAGCTAAATGCATATGCCGCAAGGGATACGCTTGTAAAAGATAATATTACCTTTACTAAAAACAATTGGTTTGAAATGCAATATTATTATGATGCTCGTATTCCACTCTATAGACTGCTCCTAAGTTCCGTTCTCACTAAAATCATAAAACATTTTATGAAAAAAGTGTATCTCGGTTATTGATTTGCTTATTTTTTCGGAAATATCTGCTCAAAGATGTGATAGAGTCCCTAGCGGAATAATTATAATTTAATAAGCGCATAAAAAAAGGATTGAAGCAAATAGAGCGTGCAAGAGTGCTAGTACTTTCTCTTCAATCCTTAAATTATGAATTTCTTCTTAAAGCAGTCAGTATGATTAAAGTGCTCTTCTATGGCATTACCAAATTTTGTACGCTTCAGCCGTTTCTTTTAACCACGCTCTAAAATCCGGATGCGCAATTTCAATTAATCTTTTTACACGCTCCCTGATAGAGGTCCCTCTAAGTGAAGCCACACCATACTCCGTTACAACATAATCCACATCATTTCTTGAAAGTGAAACGATGGCTCCTGGGGATAAGATTGGCACGATCTTAGATTTTTCCACAAGTTTTCCCGTTTCAGAATCTTTTACAGTTGTAGTTGCATATAAAGCAATAAAGGATTTACCGCCTTTGCTGTTTTGAGCACCAATTGCAGTATCTGCTTGCCCACCAGTGCCACTGATTTGTTTAGTCCCAATAGATTCTGAACAGCACTGACCTGTCAGATCTACTTCAATAGAAGTATTTATGGAAATCATTTTGACATTCTGTCCAATCACGTGTGGATCATTGACGTATGCGCCATCTAAAATGGCCACAGCAGGATTGTCATCTATAAACTTATACAGTTTTTCGCTTCCAAGGGCAAAGGCTGCAACCATTTTCCCCCTATGAATTGATTTCTGTGTATTGTCTATCGCACCGGATTCAAATAAATCCACCATCCCATCTGTAAACATTTCGGTGTGAATCCCTAAGTGTTTTTTAGTCTTAAGCGCATCTGCAACTGCATTGGGTATGCCTCCTATTCCAAGTTGGATCGTAGAACCATCTTCTATAAGATCAGCAATCCATTTCCCTATTATTTTATCTTTTTCATTGATAGCCGTCGGTTGTAATTCGGGCATTTTATAATCCGTCTCAATGATAAAATCCACCTGCGAGATATGAAGTGTTGTATCTCCAAAAGTTCTAGGTACATTTGGATTCATTTCTAAAATAACCAGATCAGCGGCTTCAATCATTTCCACTTCATACACGGCACTAAGTCCCAAAGATACATAACCATGCGCGTCAATCCACGAGCAATTTCCAATATAGATATTGGGTTTTCTAAAATCAATTCTTTTTTTAGCAGAGAAATGGAGATGGTTCGGTATAAACGTCACATTTTTATAATCATGACATTTTCTCATGGGGCCACTGTAAAACCACCCTTCCATTAAGAAAGAATCCCTATACTCTGGCACCGTATAGAAATCATAAAGTCCCATGGGTAGGCAAGTCATAATGTGCACATCCTGTACACGCTCATGAATTTCATGAAGCCTAGACAGCATAAGTTGAGGTTCTGCACCTGCTAATCCCGACACAATATGATCCCCTGATTTTATTTTTAAAAGCGCTTCATCCACAGGGATGACTTTATTTTGATAATTAGACAATTTGCTCACTCCTCTCCCCCCAAATGATTACATTAGCAGCCCATGCATAACCAATCCCAGCCGCAATCATTGAAACAACTGAGCCATTATGCAGCTTACCCGACTCAATCGCAAGATGCAATGACAGAATTTGATCGACTTGACCAATATGGCCATATTCACTAAGATAAATCGACTGTTCCTCATTTAAACCCAGCAAGTCGAGCATATGTTTATGCATGGAAGCCTTAAAGTGAAGCACTGCTAAGTAATCTAACGCTCTTTTATCCACTTTTGATTTTATGAATGCCTGTTCAATGCAATTCATCCAATTTTTCATGGAAACATCATTAAGCCTATTTTTCATGTGCTCCGCATCCATCAGCCTGAGTGATTTATAAGCTTCTCGCTGATTTTCATCTGTAATCGGATTGATTATCCCGCCAATTTCAACCCCTGCATCTCTAGCCATACTGCCATCTGACATAATATGTGATTCTAAGAGCCTATTGCGCTGATAATCCGCCTTTAATAAAATGGCCCCTGCACCTGCACCCAAATTGAACATCATACTCATGTCTTTATCGCTGTAATCTACAAGATCCCCATTTCGATAACCCCCACAGATCAAAATGGTTTGAATACTCTCATCAGCGACTAACATATCCTTGGCTATTTTCATAGCAGTTACCGTCGTGCAACACCTGTTTTGAATGTCTATTCCCCAAGCATTGGTTGCCCCTATTTGTTCTTGAATATATATGGCTGATGTCGTGAGTGGATATTCTTTCCACTCCTCACCCATACATAAAATAACATCGATTTCAAGCGGATCAATTCCCGTTCTTTTCAAGCAATCAAGCGCTGCCTTAACACCCATCTCCTGTGTGCCATCTTCTGGTCCAGGAATTGGTTTTTTCGTAAATCCCAATTTATGAATAACAGCATCTTCAGTCCATATGCCATGCGTTGATTCAGAGATTTCTTTTGCAGTCATAAAAGTTTCTGGGATATAAATGCCTGTGCCTACTATTCCTACTGTTCTCATTGACATAGATTCCTCCTATTCGTTTCGTCAATGAGATAAATCGCAAAACCTATGCCAACTTATTTCAGCGAACTCATCCTCGTCTAACAGCATCGAGTCGGCTGAACATCACGGCTCTATGCTGGACGCAGACTAAGAATTTATCATCAAACTTTGTACACATTTCTGTACAAAAAAAGAACAGTGTCCAAATTATTGACAGCACATTTGGACACTACTTAGGTAAATGATAAAGATTTAAATCGTTTAGATTAATTTATATTTCTCAATTTTCTCATATAAACTCGTTCTGCTAATCCCAAGGAGCTTGGCTGCTTTTAATTTATTGTGCTGAACTGCAACGAGACAATTTGAAATCGTCGTCTTCTCAACTTCTTCTACAGCTTCTTTAAGATTTTGAATCTTGGGAATTTCGGTATAAACACTTTGATTTTTAACAAGAATATATTGAGGCAAATGAAATAATTCAATGGTTTCATTGTCAACCATATTGATGGCGCGTTCAATGATGTTTTCAAGCTCTCTAATGTTACCTGGCCAGTTATATGCTTTAAGACATTCCAGTGCCTCCACCGTGATATTGCTCACATAATGCCCTAAACTGTTAGAAAGCTTCTCCATAAGTTTGAGTGATAAAAGCTCAATATCCTCTTTTCGATCTCTTAATGGTGGCACCTCAATATTGATAACATTTAGCCTGTAATAGAGGTCTTCCCTAAACTCATTTGCTTTAATCCGTTCGATCAAATTTCGATTTGTCGCAGCAATGATTCTACAGTCCACAGGAATCGTTTTATTACTGCCAATTCTTTCAATTTCACGCTCTTGTAATACTCTGAGAATTTTAACTTGCATATCTAGTGGCATATCTCCAATTTCATCAAGGAAAATCGTCCCACCGTTTGCGAGTTCAAATTTCCCGATTTTGCCTTGTTTCTTTGCACCTGTAAAAGCACCTTCTTCATATCCAAAGAGTTCCGATTCTAATAAATCTTTGGGAATCGCCGCACAGTTAATTTTGACAAAAGGGCCATCAAACCGTTTTGAATCGTTGTGAATAGCATGTGCAAAAAGTTCTTTTCCAGTGCCACTTTCTCCCATGATTAAGACATTGGAATCCGTCTTAGCTGACTTTGAAGACATTGCCTTAACACGTTGCATGGTTAACGAATTGCCGATAATCGTATCCCATGAATATTTAGCGCCACGCATATTTTTCAACTCTTCTTGATAAATAGAAAGCTTGCCTTCAAGTAGCTTATTGCGTTCAAGAACTTCTTGCAGTTTTTTGAGATCATCAAATATGACCATTCCAAAGCCATAGAGTACTTCCCCATCATCATCTAATACTGGAATTCGATGAACCAATGCCGTATGCCCGTTAGAAAATTTATGTTTGTAAGCAATTTCAGGTTTTTTGGATTTAAATACGTAAGGAAATCTCGTGTTCGGATCTATGACATTAACTTTCTTACCAATCAGTTCAGCTCTTGTATGACCCAAATACGCTGCAAATTCTTCATTGATCATCATGATTTCGGTTTCTTTATTGACCAAAATAATAGGCACTGGTATTGGGTCAAAAATTTGGTGCATGTTTTGAACAAAATAAGCGTCCAATAATGGACTTTCATTACGTTTCATTATCTCACTTCCATCTCTTAAAGCATTTAATCATATTATATCGGATTCCTAAATAAATTGAAACCGATTTGATAGGATTATGTTCAACTATAAGTACTTGCAAATTTGATACCAATTGATCGCATTCGGAAATACGACATTCCATCCTAAGGTATTCAACTCAAATTTTCTATAGGCTGAAAAACTGCCACAAAACTGCCACGCAAATTCGTTGATTTATTTTACAAAATGTTCCGATGCTATCCGTGTCAAACTAATACTATAAAGGAGGTTAATATGAGAATTTCTAGTTCAGATCAACAATACTACATCAGTCAAACGCAAAAGCAAACCACATCAGGATCACAATCTTATGATGCTTCAACACTTGCACTTGCAAACGCTCTTTTTTCAACTGCCACTTACGCTTCTGATTCAGATTCATCATCAAGCGTTGATCGTATCAAAAGCGATATGTTAAGTGATCCTAAAGTTCAGATGATGAAGCACAAAATTAAAAGTATTGATGAAGGCGAAAGCACAAAAATGGAAACTATCAAAACTGCCATGGATAACGTCTCCGAATCTGATTTAGATGCTATGAGTCTTGAGGATAAACAAGCGCTCTTAGCTTCTGTAGATTCTGCATTATCTGGCGAAGAAGCAAGCACAGCTGAAATCGAAGCACTTTCAGAAGACGAATTGACACAAATTCTTACAGATATTCAGGCGCAAGCTCAGCAAATGGCTCAAGGTCCAAGTGGTCCGGGTGGTCCGGGCGGTCTAGGCGGTCCAGGTGGTCCAGGTGGTCCAGGCGGTCTAGGTGGCGCCAGTGCTGTTTCTGATGTAGAAGATGATGATGATGAAATCAGCACGCTTCAAACGCTATTAGATGCATTATATGCAGAGGATGAAGACGAAGATAATACAACCACCGAAGCCTCATCTTCCACTAATTTTGCGTCTAATTTTCTCCAAAACTATGCGATTAGTCAATACTTAAGCTCCTCAAGTGTTAAAACAAATCCATTGTTTGATATTTCCGAGTAGCTTTTCATTGAAATAAGCATGTGCTAAAAATTAGCAAAAAAAAAATAAGGCTTTGATTTAATCAAGCCTTATTTTTTTTAATTATAAATCCAAATCCTCGAATGGTTTCTATTTGAATCTGCGCCTGAGCTTCTTTTAATTTCTTACGTAGCCTTTTTACAGTATCATCTGTAGCGCGCGTCTCAATGGGGTACTCAATTTGCCAGATTTCATTTAACAATTCTTCTCGACTTATGGCTTTATTTTCATGCTCAGCAAGATACACTAAAAATTGATACTCAAGCCGTGTCAGTGCTATTTCATTTCCTGATACCTCAACGCTCTGAGAACCACAGTAAATATGAACATTTTTGAGTTCAAATTCTCGATATTCATTCACGGATGGATTTCCCCACATTTTAGCCACGCCCCCTTAAAATAGGTCTATATGAATTCATATTATCCCCTAAATCTAAACTCATATTAAAACATTTCTTAATTTATTCTAAAATCGAATTTTATAAGCCTATTTTTTCATATCCATAAGGCGTAAAAAAACCACTGATATCCTCTGGATCATATCGGTGGTTTCTAGATTTTGCGCATCTTTATTTATAATTGACAACCAGTGTTCCCGTAATGCCATCAATACCTTCTTTTGCTTTTTCAAGAGAAGTAATTAAAGCCTTACGCCCAGGTTTAGAATTTGCAAATTTAAGTGCCGCTTGTACTTTTGGAAGCATGCTTCCTGGTGCAAAATGACCTTCAGCAATATATTGATTTGCCTCTTCAGAAGATAGCGTGGATAACCATTTTTCTTCCGGTTTTCCAAAGTTAATCGCTACTTTTTCAACTGCCGTTAAAATGATTAAATAGTCAGCATCTAAAAGTTCAGCAATCTTTGCAGATGCAAAGTCTTTATCAATTACAGCAGGAATTCCAACAAGTGCATTTCCATCTCTGTAAACTGGAATACCACCACCACCAACAGTAATGACAACATGTCCTTTTTCAACTAAAGCCTTAACCGTCTCTTTTTCGGCAACATCTATTGGCATTGGAGAAGCGACAACACGTCTGTATCCCCTACCAGCATCTTCTACCATGACATAACCTTTTTCGGCAACCATTTGCTCTGCTTCTTCTTTTGAATAAAAAGCACCAATAGGTTTGGTTGGATTTTGAAATGCGGGGTCATTTTTATCAACAATAACCTGAGTAATGACAGTTGCAACTGGTATCGCCATATTTCTATTTAAGAGCTCTTCTCTGATGGCATTTTGAAGATGATATCCAATATAACCTTGGCTCATGGCGCCACACTCAGGAAAAGGCATTTCAGGTGTTTTGGCTTCAGATTGTGAAGCCGTTGACATTGCAAGGTTAATCATGCCAACTTGTGGTCCATTACCATGTGCTAATATAACTTCATGTCCTGCCACAATGAGATCAACGATTGGTTTTGCCGTATGTTTAACGAGTTGTAATTGTTCTTCTGGATTCTTTCCAAGTGCATTACCGCCTAGAGCGACAACGATTTTATCCTTCATTTTCATAAAAAAGCCCTCCTATAACTTATATAATGTATAAGCGCCTCATGTAGAGGCGCAATATAATCATACAAGCTGCTATTTAATAGTACAATGTTAAAGGATTACAAATTACCTGCAGTTGAAACCATAATGGCTTTGATTGTGTGCATTCTGTTTTCTGCTTCATCAAATACAACTGAATGTTTGCTTCTGAACACTTCGTCAGTAACTTCCATTTCATCGATACCGTGAGCTTCTTTAACTTGAACGCCAACTTCAGTCATTTGATCATGGAATGCTGGTAAACAGTGCATGAAAATCACATCGTTGTTTTCAGTTTTCTTGATCATTTCCATATTGACTTGGTATGGCTTTAATTGTTTGATTCTCTCAGCGAACATATGCTCTTCGCCCATTGAAACCCAAACATCTGTATATATAACATCTGCGCCTTTAACAGCATCTACAGATTCACTTAATTCAATTTGTCCACCAGTTGCTTTACAAACTTCTTTCATTTCAGCAACAAGCGCTTCAGTTGGCCATAATTCTTTTGGTGCAAGCGCAACGAAATGCATGCCCATTTTAGCAGCACCGATCATTAATGAGTTCCCCATATTATTTCTCGCATCACCTGCATAGACAAATTTAACTTTGTTAAGCGGTTTAGCAACATGTTCCATAATGGTTAAAAAATCTGCTAAAATTTGAGTTGGGTGATACATATCTGTTAATCCATTCCAAACTGGAACGCCAGCAAATTTCGCTAAATCTTCAACTGTTTCTTGCTTAAACCCTCTAAATTCAATCCCATCATAAAATCTACCGAGCACTTTAGCCGTATCTTCAATACTCTCTTTTTTACCCATTTGGCTATTGGTTAAGAAAGTAACTTGAGCGCCCTCATCAAATGCCGCAACTTCAAATGCACATCTTGTTCTAGTAGAAGCTTTTTCAAATAACAATACGATATTTTTGCCTTCTAATAGATTGCCTCTAATTCCAGCACGTTTTTTAGCTTTTAAATCTTTTGAAAGATCCAATAAATATCTAATTTCTTCAGATGTAAAGTCTTTTAAAGTCAATAAATGTCTTCCTTTTAAATTTACAGGCATGAGCTGTTCCTCCTTAAAAATGGTTTGAAATATATCTTTGCTTAAGTGGCGTTAATTACCTACAACATCATTTTACCCTATGTTATAGCATTATGCATCTCAATTATTGAGATTTGAACTTAATATTCTGCCTTATGATTGATCTTCTTATTATAAATGATAAACCTTTGAGTAACTCTAAGGTCAACTGTTTTTTTTGAATTTTATAATTAAAGTTAAACCCCTTATAATTTATCCCTATAAAGTGGCATAGACATGCATCTTGGGCCTCCACGACCTCGGGATAATTCCGACGATGGGATGATGTGCAGTTTTACCCCTTCCTCTTCTAAAAGTCTATTGGTCACATGATTTCTTGAATAAACAATAACTTCTCCCGGTGCTATGGCAAGTGTATTGGAACCATCATTCCACTGTTCTCTTCCAGCATCAATTCCTCTTTTCCCACCACATCGAATCAATTTCACTTGGTCTCCCTCAAGATATTTCGTTAAGATATCCTCTAGTTTTTTCGTTTCCTTTTCAATCACATACTCACCTTTACTGTCGCCCCTTTGAATTGAATACACCGTTAACGGCCCTTCAATTTCAGGATGTATCGTGAATTTATTATGATCTACCATCGTAAATACAGTATCCAAATGCATAAAAGCACGTTCCTTTGGAATGTCAAATGCTAAAATGGTTTCAAAAGGTTGGCCATCTGCAAAAACCCGTTTGGCGATTGTATCAATCGCAGCTGCATCCGTTCTTTGAGACACACCAATTGCAATAACTTTATCACTTAACACAAGTTCATCGCCACCTTCTATTGAATAAGGTTGATCTCGATCATACCAATAAGGTATAGATGCATCCTTAAACATGGCGTGATATTTAAAGATATACTTTGCAAAAATGGTCTCTCTTCTTCTGGTTACAGTTCTCATTTTGTTAAGTGATATGCCTGTGCCAATAGTTGCAAACGGATCTCTTGTAAAATACAGATTTGGCATTGGGTCTACCACAAAAGGATAATCCGATTCGATCATATCTGCTAAAGAATAAGATAAACCTACTTTGAATTCTTCGCGCCTAATCCCCGCCATCATCTTATCCACGAGCATTTGATCATCACAAAAACTTTGATAATAAGCTGTCACTTGATCCATTCTCGTTTTGTTGAGAATCCCTGCTTCCTTTACGAACTCTTCTATAAAAATTTGCTTTACGGACTCATCTTTAATGGTTTCAGCCATTAATTTCTCAAGGTAGAGCACTTCAACACCATTGCGCTTAAATACATCAGCAAAAGCATCGTGTTCTTCACGTGCAACTTTTAGATAAGGAATATCATCGAATAGCAGTCTTTCCATCAAGTCCGGTGTCAAGTTTTCGATTTCTTCACCAGGTCTGTGTAGCAGTACTTTTTTAAGTTTTCCGATTTCCGAATAGACTTGTAATCCATTGTGATTCATATTAACCCCTCTTTCAGCCACCACCAGATTATGGTATTTTATTCATTGTGTTAACCTTCTCACTTAGTATACCACTTCTTTTTTAATTTTATCAACCCCTGTTTTTCAATGTTTTCAAGATGTTGTTGTTTTTTTATACACGTCGTGCATATTCATCCAGTGAATAAAATTACATATTTTTACACTCTCAGGCGTTCATTTACCCCTTCACTGACTTATACCTTTTATAGCGTCCAAATAACCACAACCCCAATTGTATATTAATGAATTAGATTTAATAAAATTGTTCCCTATTTTTTTAAATTTTCTCACAATTCTGGTGTTTCTATTTCATGCGCATCACATTTGCCCTAATTTTTTTGGCTCAATTCCAGTCGCATTCAAATTTTAGGCAAAAAAAAATAAGGTTCCCAGCCTTATTTTCATGATACCTTTATTTTATCGGTCGTACCCAAAATTGTAACTTCAACAGACTCTGTTAATATGTCTGAGTAGCTAAATGACACTGTTCTCTCCGAATCTCTACCTTCATCAACACGAACGGTAAAAACGCTTGGAAACGCATCTTGTATGATGCCTTCTCTTACCTTTGCTTTACGTTTTCCCTTATTCGTTCTTAGGATGACCTTTTTACCCAAACAGTCTTGTACATTTTTTTTGATATCGTCTAATGTCTGTCTAGTTGCCAACTCTACCACCATCCTTATACTATAGCTAAATTTATTGTATCATTACAGACATAAATTGTCAACTATTATACAACGTCTCTTAAACATTGTCAATACTCATTTTCTACATTTTAATTACTTTTTCTCTAATATGTTAACAAATATTTAACAATTTGCAAAAAAGTTTACTACGCTTTTTATCCCATCTCTATAGTACTTTTCACCTAGATAAAGTGGCGCTGCTTCTATAATGACGGGTTTTTCAGTATTGGATATGATTTCCAAAACTTTTAAAGTGTCAAAAGCCCAGCCATCTTCTACACGCTGTTCAACATGAGGAACAATATGCTTAAATTTCTGATAGTATTCGCTGCTGGCATAAACGCCTTCTCCTTTTGTCGTCCACAAATGAAAAGCATCTGCTACTTCTGATAAATTTTTAAGTATGTTCATAAAATCGAAACCCCAGATCTTGGAGGCAAAATAAAGGTGCCCTGTATCCACCAGAATTCCTAAATTTGAAAATTTGAGTATTTCATCTATCCACATTTGCGGTTTATAAAAATTCACATTAGAGCCAAAGTACTCAAGCAGTAATTTAACCTTGTATCGTCTGGCGAGCGCATTTATCTTTGCAAGTACAACTCTAAGCCTATCGACAAAGAGTTCTTCTGCCTCAATCACATGGATTACACCTGGAAAATGTAGCACATAATACTCGATATCATATTTTGAAAGCGCACTTAAATTGAGTTCAATCATTTCAAATGCAATTTCACCATCTTGCTCCAAAAAAAAAGCATCCAAATAGTCTCTTGTAAATCGCTCTGGCAGCTCAATCGGCAAATGTACAGACAAAGGGATTTTAAGCCTGTTTGCACGCTGAATTTCATCATAAACTTTCTTTTGATGCATTTTAAAAGTGCCTTCTCTTCCAAGGCAAACTTCTACACACTCTAACTTGTATTGACTTAATGCCTCTATATTGAAATGAACTGTATTCGTACCCAGCATTGGTCACCTCTCGTTTAATTATTTAATGCTTTTTTAATACCTCGTTTTATATGAAATTTGATAAAATAAGAGTAAGAAATTTACTTTGGACTCTCATATTTTATCATAATCCGACACGATGTAAAACGTGCCGATTAATCAACGAAAGGAGCGATTTCCCATGATTAAAAATTTGAGTATCACATTTGTTTTTTTGATAGTCTGCCTTATAGGCGCATCTGTCACAACGATATTTCTCCCGGCTGCACATTTGCTCGTCATCACTATTAACATCGCAGCTGTAGGGCTTCTAATCATTGGAATCGCATTGATCATCACTTTAATTATCGATCGTTATCGAGATTATAAAAAAGAAAATGATGATTACAAAAAGTATTGATAATTCTAGTGTTTACTCAAAGGAGGCGTTTCTATGTTGTTGGTTAATACACCTGATATTCCTGGCAAAAATATCATTCGGACAATTGGGCTGGTAAGAGGTAGTACGATTCGCGCAAAACACATTGGTAAAGACATCACTTCAGCTTTCCGTCATCTCGTAGGGGGAGAAATGAAAGAATACAGCGAAATGCTAAATGAAGCTCGGCAAATCGCAACTAAACTCATGGTAGATGAAGCTACTGAACAAGGTGCAAATGCCATCATTAACGTTCGATATACCACTTCAAGTGTTATCCAAGGTGCCGCTGAAATTTTAGCTTATGGTACTGCCGTTATCGTTGAAGACTAGGTTATGCATGAAAAGACTCCTCAAAAAAGAGGACGGTGCACTAAGCTCTTAATTTTCTATTGAAAATTTTAGAGCTTTTTTTGTAGATCATATGATTATTGTAAAACATGTTTTTTGACATCCTCATTAAATCATTATTGTTCTATGACCATCCCATCTTCATCCGCTTTTAATAGCTCTATTTCAGTGATGTGCTTAAGGAATAATTCTGTAAGTGCGGGATCAAATTGTCTCCCTTTAAATTTACTAATTTCCTCTAAGACCAACGCCCGTTTCATGGCGCGTCTATAAGGTCTATCATTTGTCATGGCATCATAGGCATCTGCTAAAGACAATATGCGACACTCAATAGGAATGTCTTCTCCCGCTATTCCAAGGGGATACCCACCACCATTCCAGTGTTCATGATGCATCAGAATGAGATTGGCAATATGAGCGAGTTCTGTAGATGCACTGGCAATTCTCTGCCCTATTTCACAATGTGTCTTCATGATCGTCATCTCTTCGTCCGTCAGTGGACCTGGTTTCATGAGGATATAATCTGGAATACCTACCTTCCCAAAATCATGAAACTTTGCGAGCAGTCGAATGCTCCCGAGTTGATGCTGAGGGAGTTCAAGCTTTTGACCTATGAAAAGTGCAATAAACTCAAGTCTTTCAGCGTGACCTTCCGTAATATAATCTCGTGCTTCAAGCGCACTCATCATGGTTGTCACGATTTCGTTTCTGACGCTTCCACTTTTAAGCAGTTTTTTACGATACATCATTTGATCGGCCTTTGCAAAGAGCAAATGTGTTTTATTAAGGCTTTCAGAATTAATCGCATAGCCTATACTGACACTCATCTTGATCTTTTTATCAAGTGCATAGAAATGCTTAAATTTTAAATCTAAATCACTAATCAGACGATCCAGTATCTTCTCATCGACATGTCTCAATATAACCCCAAAATCGTCTCCACCCAATCTGCCTATAATGCCACGATCTCTAAAATGGCCTTTTATGACATCAGCGATTTCTTTAATCATATGATCTCCAGTCAAATGACCAAAAGCATCGTTTATGAGCTTTAATCCATCAATATCAAACAGAATAAGACCTAAATCTTTTTCGCCATTTTCACAATGTTCTAGAAGCCTTTCCTCAAAATAAGCGCGGTTATAGAGGCCCGTTAGGTAATCTCGGGTCGCCATATACTCGAGTTTTTCAAAAAAATCCTTTGACTCCGTAATGTCACGCACAATCATGAGCACTTCATCTTTTCCAGTGGGCACAATCCGCATCTCAAACCATTTCTTTGCAATTTCAAGCTCAAACCCCCTGGCTTCAGATACCGTCAGAACTTCTTCTACCGCCTTTGAAATCTGCTCTGACCAATTCGAATCAAATATAGCCTCAAACACCATCTGCTTTATGGGATCGGGTCCTATTTCATTCAGCATAATCAATTCACCATAATATTCAAAAAAGTTTCCTTCAGAATCGCGCAAAATAAGCAAGTCAGGGATAGCCTCTAAAAGTGCAGAATTTCGAGCATTAATTTTCTCAAGTTTTTTGATGGTACCCATCAACTCTGGATAATAATTTTTCCGATTTGAACTTTCTCCAAGTCCGATAATTTTTTTCCTCAATAGATCGTTATTATTTGGATTCATAGCACAAAACCCTTTCAAAAATTTGTATAACATCTGCTTTCGACATCACTTTCGGATTTGTTACCATGCACGGATCTCGTAATGAAAATTCAGCTAATTTCTGAATTTCATCTGGCTTCACGCGCAAGTCAATTTGACCTTTTATGCCAAGCGTCATTCTCATCCCTCTAATAGCCTCTAACAAAGTCTCTTTACTTGGACTTTTCACACCAAAAGCCTCTGCGATATTTAAATAACGTGCCTTTGCAAATTCGAAATTATGTTCAATTACATGCTCCAGTAAAATACTGTTACACTCTCCATGAGGTAAATCAAAAAGCCCCCCCAAACTGTGAGCCATGGCATGAACCCCCCCTAAACTCGCATTTGAAAATGCAATGCCTGCATGCAAACTTGCAAGCATCATATTACTCAGTGCCTCTTCATTGCTTCGATCTCTATAAAGTGAAATCAGATCATTGCTGACCAGTCGAATTGCCTCAAGTGCATGCAAGTCTGTAAATGAGGAAGATGCATTCGAGACATAAGCCTCGATGGCATGTGTCAACGCATCCATCCCTGTGCATGCCGTTAAATAGTCATCCATCGTCGTGAGCAGTTCAGGATCAATTAACGCTAAATCTGGGACAACCTTTTTAGAAATAATCGCAATTTTCACGAGCCTCATTGTATTTAATATGATGGCAAACTGAGATACATCTGCCGAAGTGCCTGAAGTTGTAGGAATACAAATAAGTGGCGGACCAGGATAAGGCACTGAATCCACGCCTTCATAATCGATTATATGACCGCCATTCGTGGCAACAATAGCAATACCTTTAGCGCAATCCATGGGGCTCCCGCCTCCAATTGCTACTATAAAATTGCAGTCTTGCGCCAAAAAAACATCCGCACCAACCATGACATCAATATCCCTCGGGTTTGGAAAAATGTCACTAAACACATGGTAGTCTATATCCACTTCTGTTAAACTTTCCGTAATCTCCTTGACCCATCCTGAATTTATAACACCTTCATCCGTTACAATCAGGACCTTTTCAGCTCCTAAATTTTTCGCATACGACCCTATAAGTTTTCTGGAATTAAATCCGAAAATAAATTCTGGAATTACGATTTTTCTAAGCTCTTTCATCATAAAAAAACACTCCTTTGAGCTTTTATACCCCCAGAAGTGTTTCTTAAAATTTTATTTTGTACTGGATACAAATTCTTTTAATTCATACCCCTTATGCGTTAAGCTAAAGACGTCGACAAGACCAGGTGTGCTATAAATCGATCCATCTTCCATAATAAAAAGTGCCTCGACTTGGTCTAAAGAGTTCACATAAGCATATCCCGCCTCGAGTCCCATGACAAATACAGTCGTTGAAAGTGCATCTCCCACTACTGATTTTTCTGAAATAATAGAGACTGATTGCAACTGATTTTCTTCTGGATATCCCGTTTTAGGATTCAAAATATGATGGTATTTTACACCATCCTCCATAAAAAATCGTTCATAAGTCCCCGACGATACAATTGAATTATCTTGAAGTTTTAAGATGCCAACGATATCTTTACTTTCGCCCTTAGGGTCTCTCACCCCGATTGACCAAGCCTCACTATTGGGCTTATGACCCACCGTTAAAACATTGCCGCCTAGATTTATGATCGCGCTCTCATACCCTTCTTCTTGAATCAACGCCTTAACCTGATCTGCAATATACCCCTTTGCAATTGCACCCAAATCAAGAGACATGCCTTCCACTTTCAAAAACACATTTTGATCCGCTTCACTTAAAATAATATTGTGATAATCAATTTTGGAAAGGACATCCTTGATTTCTGATTCTTCTGGAACATGTGCGTCTTCAGATCCTATACCCCATAGATCAACCAGTGGCCCTACGGATATGTCAAACCCGCCATCTGATATTTCGCCGTATTGAATTCCCATTTGTATGAGTTCAAAAATAGGTTTTGAAACCTTTACAGGTGCCTTTCCTGCATTTTCATTAATCATAGAAATTTCTGAAGTCGTTATATTTTTAGAAATCCATTTTTCAAATTGATCAATCTCTTCAAAAATACGGTCAAAATGCGCTGACGGCACTTCTTTATCCGAATATATACTTATTTTTATATAAGTTCCAATTTGAAAACTATCTTGAGAGGTAATAATGCTATTCGTCTTAGAATCATTAACCACAGTGGATTCACTTCTAACAATTGCATCATTACCCGCTTGAGCGCTTGTGACCTCATCACCCGATGCATTTGTTGGCGCGTTGCCTGAACACCCCACTAAAACGATTGCGACCACTACATTTAATGCTAAAACACCTAAAAACAAAGCACATTTCTTTAATCTCTTTTTCAACTCTACCTCCTAATGCATTGCCTTGATTTATTATACCATGCGATAGGGTTAGGGTGTGAAAAACTGTAAACCTTGTTTTCGACACCCTAACCCTATACCTTTGAATTAAACATTCAAGTGATCCTTTTAATTTTTTTGAAATTTTATTTTTTATCAAATAAGATTTTACCAGAAACCGTAGAGGCCTTTATCAGCCTATCTTCCGAACGGTTCGAAATATTTACACGCCGTTGGCCGCCCATTTCTTTATCCACGACTGCAAAGCCACTCGGATCTATCCCCCCGGTCAATGAATCCATAGAAAGATTATATTGTTCTGGGGTTTCAACTTTTATATCTATTTTACCAGACACCGTTGAAAAATCTGCCTGTTTCGTCTCATCGCCACCATCAAACTCAATACTGCCTGATACTGTTTTTCCTTTCGCCATAACGTGTTGACCTGTTAACTTTAAACGACCTGATGTAGAACTATAAACACCATTTTCACATCTCACATCTTCCGATATAACCGATCCAGAAGTCGATTTGCCCCGAATCACTTGAGATTTCACCCCCGTCATATAGACTTTGCCGCTTACGGTCTTAAAAGTAAAATCCACTCCGTTTAGACCAATAGCTGAAAGATTTCCGGAAACGCTTGAAAATTTCCCCTGATCAATGACGAGATTCATCGGCAGCTTTATATTGATAAAAATCGTCTTAAACGGATTTTCGCCCGAATCTTTAAAGAAATTGATCAAGTCCCCAAACGAGCCATTGCGTTTTTCTTTTATCGCAATATAGTTCTCTTCCTCATAGAAATGTAACCAATCTGGCTTATCCACAAGTTCTCTTGTCTGAGGATTTAAAAGTTCAATCGTGACATCTTCAACATTGGATCTTTCAATATTAAGCTTACAGGAGACAAGGGCCACATCAAAGTTCTTTAAAGTCTCACGATCTGTTTTATTGTAAGCATAGCGCTCTTCTTCATTTGATGAATCCGCTTCAATCCGTTCAGCTTGTTCAGCAGCTTCGATAAGTTCAAGGCCTTCCTCAACACTAATTTTACCCGCTTCTATCATCTTTAATATCTCAAGTTTATTATTCATCTCTATTCCTCCTACTCTAAACTGACGGATACCACATGACCATCATCCGCTATAATATTCATAACTTCACCCACTTGACCCGATTGAATCATCTCGAGAATTGCTTCCATATCAATGTCTGTATCCACGTGTTTTATGATTTTAGAACCCAGTATTTTAAAGAGCTTTGCAGGCAACTTGATATCCACAGATTTCTCGGCTTCATCATTGGTAACGATTACTCTGACCCACTTAATCGGTTCTGTTGTCTTCTTATCTTCCTTTTTTTCAGAAACAGCATCTAATAATTTTAACCCATCTTCAGCAGATATCGTTCCGTTTTCAATCATTTTTAATATTTGTAATCTGTCCTCACTCATTTTCATTCTCCCTTCAATCGCTTTAAAGCTTCATCAGAAGTGATTTCTCCTTGACTTAATTTTTCCAGAATTTCCTTTTTACTGAGCTCTTCTTCACTGGGTTTTACATTGTATCCAAGTGCACCGATAACCTGATCTAGATTCCGTCTAACCGTTGGATATGAAATGCCTAAATCCTTTTCAATTTCTTTTATATTACCTCTGTTCTTAATAAAAATCTCGATAAACAACTTATCCTCTTTGGTCAAATAGCTAAATTTATCCAGTTCAAAATTTCCTTCAATACTGGTTTTACAATGTTCGCAATGCAGTTTTACCACTTTTAGTTTAGACTGACAAACTGGACAATTCCCTAAAACCTCTTTCTTCACAATGCACACCTCTTTCCAATTATAAATTCACCTGTTGAATATGCCTAAAATTTACTACCAATATGCCTTGATCTCTTTATTGACTAAAAACACTAAGGATACACCTAATGACAATATGCCACAAATAAGAAACAATAACCAAGAAGCCACTCTATCTGCTAAAAGTCCCATGATTACAAATCCTATTGGCGTTGCAGCTTGAGCAAGGGTGGTAATCATTGAGATCACGCGCCCCCTATAATCATCTTCTATACGCGTCTGCAAAATAGTGAACAAGGGAATATTTAAAAGTGCGTTAATAATTGCAAAGACAACGCCTATAACAGCCCATGCGCCTAAAATCTCGATGCCTTTAAAACGGCTGATCGCCCAAGGCGTTAGAGGCAGTGCAAACAAAACAAACACAAAACATTGGCTGATTAAAGAAGTGGATATCAATTTGTAATAGGACTTCCTAACGGGAATCCTTGACGCGACAATCATACCAATAATCGCACCCCCTGCAAAAATAGCTTCGAAAACACCCAGCGCTACAGCTGTCAAATGCAAATCAAACTTAATGACTCTTGGAAAAACGACCATATAGACTGGATTGACAATCAAATTTAATAAAGTAAAAAAAACAACGGTTTTAAGAAGTGCTGGATGACCTTTAATATATTCAAAACCTGCTTTCATATCACTTTTCATCTCTTTAAAGTCCACAATACCAGTAGATTTTCGTTCAAGTGCTATAAAGGTTTCTGATATACCTGAGAGTATAAATGAAATTGTATTTATGATCAAAATCCCCACAATACCAATATAATAATATAGAAACCCTGCAGCTGCTGAACCTAAAATCATTGTAAACTGCCTTGACATGCCGTTGTATGAATTGGCCTTATTGAGTTGACTCTCGTGCACTATATTGGGCACACTTGCATCTATCGCGGAATTGAAGAGAGCACTCAACCCATTACTGATTATTGTGATCACGAAAATACTTAGAATCGGATAAAAGTCCATATAAATGGCAATTGTTAAAATTGCAAACAACACACCTCTCATAAAATCCGTGCCATAAATAATTTTGCGCCTATCAAATCGATCTACGATGACCCCGCCAATCGGTCCTACTAGAATATAAGGTAAAACCATACAAATCCCAAATCCAGATATGATAAGTCCCACATTTTGAGCAGTTCCTGCACTCATAAGATACCAAATAATCGATATTGAATAGAGTGCGTTTCCAAGGTTAGATACAATCTGCCCTAACAGTAAAAGCATGAAATTTTTGTTCCCCACAATGTTTTGTTGCGGTGCTAACGATTCTTCACTCATTTTGATCTCCTTCACTATGTAACCGTATTCGCTTGATATCCTAAAACTAATATAAGCTTATACATCATCAAAGTCAATATGATAATTTAATTTCTAACCATTTTTTAACCATACTATTGATAATATTAATTTAATGATTAATTATATTGAAAACACTTAATAACATAAAAAGGAGTCTTCTTAAAAATGATTTTTCAATCACCTTCAGAAAACTCCTCATCATTTTATATGTTTATTTCATTCGATCCGCATCGGTCAAAGGGTTGCTCAACTTTTGATTTTTGACTTTTGACACTCTAACGATCGTTTATTTTCTTGCGATTTCTGTTAGACTTGTCACTAAGTTAGCAACACCTGCTAAATCAGAAGGGATAATGATCTTAGTCGCTTGTCCATCCGCAACACGTTCCAACGCTTCAAAGCTTTTTAACATGAGTACAGCTTGATCCGCATTTGCTGCTTTAAGCATTTCAAGACCTTGAGCCGTCGCTTGTTGCACTTTGAGAATCGCTTCTGCTTGACCTTCGGCTTCTCTGATTTGAGCTTCTTTTCTCGCTTCTGCTCTTAAGATCGCCGATTGTTTTTCCGCTTCAGCATCTAAGATAACGGATTCTTTTTTACCTTCAGCCACAAGAATCGCTGAACGCTTCTCGCCTTCTGCCCTTAAAATAGATTCTCTTCTCTCACGCTCTGCTCTCATCTGCTTTTCCATTGCTTCTTGGATATCCTTTGGCGGTAAAATATTTTTAACCTCTACACGGTTAACTTTAATCCCCCATGGATCTGTAGCTTCATCAAGAATACTCCGCATTTGCGTATTGATCAGATCTCTTGAAGTTAATGTTTCATCCAGTTCAAGTTGTCCTATTATATTTCTAAGTGTTGTTGCCGTTAAATTCTCTATCGCAACAATAGGTTGTGCAACACCGTAAGTAAATAATTTTGCATCTGTAATTTGGTAATAGACGACGGTATCAATTTTCATCGTAACATTGTCTTTCGTAATTACAGGTTGTGGTGGAAAATCAACTACCATTTCCTTCAGAGACACTCTCTTAGAAACTCTGTCCAGCAAAGGCATTTTGAAATGCAAGCCAGTTTCCCATGTACCATGGTAAGCGCCTAGGCGTTCGAGTACATATGAACTGGCCTGAGGTACAATTCTAATATTGCTGACGACCAGTAAAAATGCAAGAACAACAAGTATTGTTCCTAATATAAAACCACCCATAAAATCCTCCTATAAAATATGATTTATCTGAATCTCAATGATCAAGCAAATTATCCTTGAACATCATGAGCTTTCATTTATTTTTTCTTAACAATCAATTTAACGCCTTCTATTGCTAGGACTTCAACTTCTTCATTCTCATCAATTTCTTCATGTTCAGGACACTTTGCAGTCCACATTTGCCCATTGACCTTCACAAGACCTGTTTCTTTCATTTTAATCGCTTTAGTTACATATCCTGTTTCCCCAATAATGGCATCGATATTGGTTTTGTTTTGACCTATTTTAAGCACCTTTTTAGCAATCGGTCTCGTGTAAATGAGAAGTACCACCGCAACGATTACAAAGACCACAAATTGGATCACGATATTAAATCCCATTGCTGAAGTTATCAGTGCTGCTAAAGAACCCACTGCAAACCAGATTGATGTAAGTCCCAATGTACCGGCCTCAATCAAAGTGAATACCACAATAAGGACGGCCCACATTATCGTAAAATAGTTTAAATCCATGTTCTCACCTCCCAAAGTGATTTGATATCATATGCTACCCTATACCTAGTAATTCATGTATAATAGAGTTATCTTAATATTATTATACCCTTTTGACTTTGATAAAGTATTAAAAAACCCTTAAAAAACGAGAGAAATCTTAAGTGAAGGAGGCTCTTCAATTGAATAAATATAAGCATACTATTGGTTTCCATTTTCTTATGATTTTGACGTTCAGTTTATGCATTGTTTTCGTCGTCGAAAAACTAGTCCAGTGGCACGCCATAATTGCCGTTTCCTTTCTTTCAATTAGTTTATTTGGACTTTACTTATTCTTGGCAACACGTTATATGAAATTTCAAAGTTTGATCAATAGAACACTGACAAACATACGCGAAGAAATGGTAAACACTCCTATTTATAATAAATTTATCATTGGCCCTCAAATAGAGGATACGCTTAAATTTTCACAAATTTTTCATCGCAGTTCGAAGAACTTTGAAAGAAGCATCCAGCTTGTACTTGAGTATATAAAGCAAAGTCATAACTCAATCATAGAATTAAATCGATTGAATGCCTGTAAAAGCAGTACTTTAGATACTATACTGGCTGTTAGCAATCACATTTTGGATCGCAATGCCGACGAGGATTTTTATACGCTTATTCTCAATTCTGCCATTGATGTTATAGAAAACGCCACAAAAGGCAGTATCTTAGTCTTGAATGCCGAAACCAATAGATACGAATATCAAACTGCTGTTGGCTTTGAACTAGAATACCTAAAACATATTGACTATGCACTAGAAGAAACCTTTCTATATCAATACACAGATGGTAATTTAGATCAACCGATGGTCGTCTCGAGCGTTCAAGATTTCAGTCATTCTATACTCTCTGAGGAAACCATCAAATGGCTCACCAAGGCAAATTGGTTAGAGGCCAAAGAAGCGCTTTCAACGCCCATTATGATTGATCATAAGCTCTATGCCATTTTAAACATCGATAGCAGCCAAGATAACGCATTTGATGCAGTTGACGTTCAACTCATCCAATTCTTCAGTGCACAAATTTCAATCGCAATTCGCAATAAACGCCTTGTGGATGAAACCGTAAAATTGTCCCAATTTGATAAACTTACAGGTGCATACAATCGCAACTACTTTGAAAAAATATTTGAATCTCACAGCGAATTGACACTTGAGAATCTTGAACCCTATGCCATTGTACTCTGTGATTTAAACTTTTTGAAATCCATTAACGATACTTTTGGCCATACTGCAGGCGATCTCGTCCTTTCAGAATTTTCAAATCTCATTCAAAATTCTATTCGGGATTCAGATATTTTCTCCAGAGTAGGTGGTGATGAATTTGTGCTTCTTCTCAAAAACATTCATTACCAGAAAGCAGAAGAAAAAATGGCCTCTATATTTAATCGATATGAATATTATACGGTGAATTTTAACGGTCATAAGCTTCCCATCAGCTTTAGTTACGGTTTGGCTGCATCACCAGATGATTCGATGGTTTATGATGTTCTGATCAAGATCGCCGACGTCCGAATGTATGAATTTAAAAAGGCTTATAAAGAAACGCACCAAGATATTTTGACTTCAATTCTACACTGATTTACAAAAACATTAATAGGAGGATCAAAATGAACTATAATTGGAGTTTGAACGCACTTTATACCGACTTTGACTCAGCAGATTTTAAAAAAGATTTTAATGCGCTTGAAATGGAACTTGAAGCCTTAAACAAAGCTGCCCAGTCTTTAAAAGATGGCGAGTCACTCGAGATCTATTTTAGGCACTACGAAAGTTTTAACATATTAGTGGCTAAGCTCTACTCTTATTGTAACCTAACTTTCTCAGTCAATACCAAACACGAAAAGGCACTTCAATATTCGGATAAGATTCTAACCCTCTATAACAATGCCACACTTGCAAAAGCCAAATGTGTTCATTTTCTAAATCAAATAGAAGCTATCGATGCGGTCATCCAGCACTCTGAATATCTGTCTTCATTATCCTTTATCATCATGAGATTAAAAGCGTCTGGAACGCATATGCTTTCTGAATCCGAAGAAGTTATCGCCTCTAAGTTATCTCAAACGGGCTCAAATGCTTGGAGTACTCTACAAAGCAAGTTGACTTCAACACTCACTGCAACCCTCATATTAGAGGATAAAACAGAAGTTTTACCAATCGCAACCCTCCGAAATTTGGCAAAAGATTCTGATCCTAAGGTTCGAAAAGCAGCCTATGAGGCCGAACTTTTAGCTTATTCAAAAATAGATGAAGCTATTGCACTTTCACTAAATAGTATAAAAGGTGAAGTCATTACCATGAGCGAACTCAGAGGGTATGCTTCTCCTTTAGATAAAACCCTTGAAGATTCGAGAATGTCTAAAAAATCACTTGATGCCATGTTCAGCGCCATACAAAAATACATTCCAGAATTTCAAAAATATCTTGTAGCAAAAGGGAAATTTTTGAATCATCAAAATGGGCTCCCTTTTTATGATCTCTTTGCCCCTGTCGGCACTCAGTGCAAAAAGTATACCTATGAAGAAGGCTGTGAATTCGTCTTGACTAATTTCAAGCAATTTTCAGATAGACTCTACCAAGTGGCTAAAGATGCCATGGATAAATCTTGGATTGATGTAGAGCCCAAAGACGGCAAAGTTAACGGTGCTTTCTGTTCGGATCAACACCCTATAAAAGAATTTAGAGTGATGCTCAATTATACGGGAAATTTAGGTGATGTAACCACTTTAGCGCATGAACTCGGTCATGGCTATCATGTAATGTGTACCCTTGATGAGAACATTTTAAATACAGATGCACCCATGCCTCTGGCCGAAACTGCATCTACATTCTGCGAGACCATCGTCAATAATGCGGCTCTTGAAATCGCTTCAAAAGAGGAAGCCATTACTATTTTAGAGAATGCTCTACAAGATGCCACTCAAGTTATCTGTGACATCTACTCAAGATTTTTGTTTGAATCTGCTTTATTCGATACACGTGTGGATCATCCGCTTTCTGTGGCAGAATTTAAAGAAGCCATGCTAAACGCTCAAAAAGAAGCTTACGGTGCTGGGCTTGATCACGATTATCTTCATCCTTATATGTGGCTCATCAAACCGCATTATTATTCAGCTGATCTCAATTTTTATAATTTCCCGTATGCCTTTGGATTACTCTTTGCGAAAGGTCTCTATGCAAAATATCTTGAAGATAAAACATACTTTGTAGAGCATTATGACCAGCTGCTTGCGTCAGCAGGGAAAATGGCCATCGTGGATGTTTGTAAACTTATGGATATTGATGTTGAATCAGAAGCCTTTTGGATTAAATCACTTGAAATCATCAAAAAAGATATTGTTCTCTTTGAATCTCTCATTCAAAAAAGTTATCCACAATAATAGAATTATGTGAAGCAAACAGATGTTTGTCAACAGTATCCACAGACTTATCCACAATTTTAGCTTTTCCCTGTTGAAATCCTGTTAATTTTAACGGTTTACAGTGTGGATAAACCCAATTATCTGTTTTTAACCCGGCTCTATGATTAAGAGGGTTAAGGCGGTTAAAGGGAAAAGTCACCACGATTTCAAAAAAAGGATTTGAGCTCAAATAGGGCTCAAATCCTTTTTATATGAATTAATAAATTTTCTAATATCATCGGCACGGTTTCTTCTAGATCTTTTTTGAAAACACGCTCCGTTTTTTGATGCAAATCCTTACCCCAAGGCCCAATTATGGAACACGGAATATTGAGTTTGTTCAATTTTTCAAAATTGATGCTATAACGTTTATTCATGAGTGGCATATTATTTTCTATAGCTTCCGCACTTGTCTGCATCCCTTTAAGATAACTCATATCACAAATTTTCATAAAAAAGGGTTCATTTCTATAAGAAAAGCCACATTTAGAACACGCTTCTTCAATGACTTCGTTGAAGTGTTCCATGTGAAAATCCGTGGCATCAACAGCTGGATAAAAAGGCGCCAACAACCCAATAACCACCACGGGATGATCAAACTCTAAAAATTCCATGATATGCTTAATGAGCATCACCGTAAGCCGTTGATCATTCATTTCTGAATGGAGTTCTAAGTATTGATTTACAAAAGCCTCAGCATCGGTTTTCTCTTCAAGTAATGCTATTAATTCCTCGTAAAGCAACACTTTCGTTTTAAACTCTTTGACACATTCGAATGATCTCAAACCTTGTTTTCTTAAAAATTCATTTTGAGAATAGTTGAACTGATTGATCGCATCCTCCAATGACCACACACACAACTCTTTAAGTTGAGAGAGTTTCGCATCCAAGCAATCTTTTAAAAACATCCAGTTAAAAAAAGCACTTGCAAATTCTGGTGTAGTCACATCATATTGCTCTTTCAAATCTCTTAAATATAGAAAAGTAGGTGGCGGCGTCATTTTTTTATATTTGACATCGCCCATCTCAGTATTAAGTTCAACCGCCTTAACGATTTCAGTTAGAATACTGATTGGATTAAGCCCCGAGAAGACATCACCCGTGTGAACAGGAATCCCCTTTGCGACAATAAGTGGCATCATTTTACCCGCAGAACCTGAGTAAGTGACAAATTCTTCATCACATCGCCGTTCATGAGGTTCTGTTAAAAATGCACTGTGAAAATGAAGCGCATATCGAGCGCGCAGAGTCTCTATTAATTCAATGCAATGACGCATACCTGCTGATAAATTTTCTTCATCAGGCACCGCAAGAAATAGAATATTGGGATACTCATCACTTAAAGTAGCTCTTTCTAAAAGCGCGAGGTTTATAGCAATCCCGGCTTTCATATCACAACTCCCTCTTCCAAAAATCCATTGATCGGGTTCAGATTCTAAATCTCCAAATTTAGTTCTTAAAAAATCCGAATCAAAAGCATGTGCTCTAAACTCACCATATTGCTCAATGCCGACAATATCATGGTGACCAAATAAAATCACGGTTTCTTTAGCGCCTTTATCGACAAGTGCCCAAATACAACTTCGCTCCAAACGATCATTCGGCAAAAGTGATCGCCCACACAATGTCTTATTTTTTTTAAAGTAATCCATATCTTCAATTAAATCCAGCAAAAGTGATTCAAATTCTTTTTCATGAAAAGAATCTGAATCACTTCTACATGACATCAGTTTGTAAAAATGATCTAGTACTATTTTTTGTGACATATTATATTCATCCTCGATTATCATGAAAATTTCAATTATGGTCAGAGTGTCAAAGCAGTTTCGCATAAATCCTCTAACATGACGTACATTCCATTATATTTTAACATAACTGAACTTATATAGATACGATAATTCGAGCTTAAATATCAAATTTTTCCACATGTGCCTTTAAACTTCTGGAGGTATTTCTGACATTTCCCACTTCTTTATAAACGGATTCAGATACACTCACGATATCGCCCACATTATTTGCAACTTCATTAATACCAGATGTACTTTCCCCTATATTAACAGCAATGCTACCGATTGATCGATTGACATCCTCTACTGAAACCTTCATCGCCTGCATGGTCAGATCAAATCTTGTAAAGAGATTATTAAGCGTTGTCGCATCATTATCATACTGATCTCCAAGACCTAATAAAAGCTCATAGTCCTTCATCACATTTTCCTCAATAAAGGAGGTGAGTTCATTTGCACTCTTGCTCAAATCTTCAACGGAGTCTACTACAATCCCAATCACACTTTGAATTTCGTTAGCAGATTTTTGGCTTGTAGAAGCCAGTTTTCGAATTTCATCTGCTACTACAGCAAACCCTCTACCAGCATCACCCGCACGAGCCGCTTCTATCGCTGCATTGAGTGCAAGTAAATTGGTCTGCTCTGCAATATTCATAATCGCATCCGTTAATTTATTGACTTTCTCAACATCTTTTGCTTTGTACATGGCCTCCGATAAAGTGATTTTTGCCCCTTTATAGAGCGTATTTGCCTTTTTTTGAGCCTCAACGGATTGATTTTTTATATTTTGACTTCTTGCCTTGATTTCACTGGCAAATTGTAGGCCTTCCTGAGATTGTAAAACGACTTCACTGATTTTCGTATCAATTTCGTCGGTGGTCGCATAGATTTCATCTGCAGCAGCATTCGTTTCTTCCATGCTGGCTGTCAATTGTTGCACGCTTGCAGAAATTTCTTCAATATAGTGATTTAATGCCTCCACGCGTTTTTCTACCGCTTCTGCCAACCGATCTAGAGTTATTGAATTTTCATCCACATCTACCAGTACTTCTCGAAGGATTTGATTATAAAGATTGAAGGCACCTGCTAATTCATGAAATTCATCCTTGTTTTTCAACACAATTTGCTTTTTTAAATCTCTATTTTGTGCAGCCTCTTTGAGATCATTTTTTACGATATTAAGGGGCCTTGTAATCGATCTTAAATTAATAATCGCAATCAAAATAGCTAAAATAATTGAAACCGCTAAGACAATAAGAGAATTCTTAATAGATGCATTTCTGAGTTGCGCTATTGCAGTCGTCTGTTTAGTGGACGCATTTACAGCACTCTTATTGATAAATTCAGTGGCATTCACAAGATCCTTTTGCTTAAAGCCAAGATCACTGTTTACGGAAAGCAACGCTTTCACAGCAGTTTCATATTGGCCTAGTTCAGATGTCAAGGTCTCTAAGGCACTTAAAAATATGCCTTGATCACTGATCATCTGAAGTTCACTGATTGACTCTTTAATACTGACCATAAAACCAGAAGCTTGATCCATTTGCTTTTTGTCACGTGTCAGTAAATATTTGCTTTCTAAACTTCTGATATGTTCAATGTTATTCTGAATGCCTCCAATGAGAAGACGCACTTCTGTATCCGTTTCGAAAGAAGCGCCTTCACTTGATATCATGTCCGAAAGTCGGTCTAAACCGCCCTCTATCTGGCTTCCAAATTGACCGCTCACAGTTGTGATCTGAACTACTAGAGCGTCACGTTCAGCCGTTAAATTGGAATAGGCCTCAAATTCTCCTAAATATTTCGAAACACCGGTCAATATATTTCTGAGATCGGCAGAAGTTTTAGAATCAATATTCTGACTTCTTAAAGCTTGTGTCTGTTTTTCAATCGTCTCTAGATTTTTAATAATTTCGGTTTTTAGATTTTCATCTGCATCAGAATCATAGGCCATCTGCGCTATAATCGTTTGATTAAGAACTTGTTCAATATCTCTGATTTTTTCATAAAAACCCACTTTTTCGTTTATTGCCCTCATTTGATTGATCGCATATCCCACGGAAAGTCCAATGAGACTTACCAGTAATAGAAAAGATAAAATAAGTTTTAATTGAACACTTATATTGATTTTCTTAAATTTGCTCTTTTTTATTTTGGAATCGTATACCGATGATTTCACAGATTTCCTTTTGAAAGTGTCTTTAAGTTTTTTTACCCCATCATTGAATCGAATTTGGATGCCCATGTTTTCCCCTTCCTAATAAATCAACTCATAGAATTGTCAATTTATTATTACATCAATTGATGACCATCGCAATATTTTAATGCAAGTTTTGTTGAGTTTTAACAACCACTTAACTTCACACTAACATTGGCGGATTACACGCATTCTCATCACAAAATTTTAATCCGCATTTTTAGAGCTTGTTATGTTATACTTATTTTGAAAGTAAGGAAAGGGTGACATTATGAAAATTGTAGAAATTTTTTGCGATGGGGCTTGTTCTGGTAATGGACAAGAGACAAATGTAGGTGGCTGGGGTGCGGTTCTCGTTTGCAACGGCCAAAAAAAAGAACTCTTTGGCGGTGAAGCTGCAACCACTAACAATATCATGGAATTGACTGCAGCTATAGAAGCCCTTAAGAGTTTAAAAACAACTTCACTTGAAGTTCGAATCTTTTCAGACAGTGCTTATGTAGTCAATTGCTTTAGAGAAGGTTGGTATCAAAAATGGCGATTAAACGGTTGGCGAAATTCTAAAAAAGAACCTGTTGAAAACAAACTGCTCTGGGAAACTTTGATCCATCTTGTAGAGTCGTTTTCAAAAGTTGAATTTTATAAAATAAAAGGTCATCTAAACTTAAACCTCAAAGCGGATGTTCAAAAATGGTATAAAAAATTTAATGACAACAACGGTCTTCAGTTTTCACTCGATGAATTCATAAATGTAAGTACGTACAATCATCTTGCTGATGAACTCGCCAACAAAGGGATGGCGCCTTATAAAGAGAAGACGCCCACCCTATAATCATGATCAAAACGGCCTGCACACCTATAGAATGGTTACTACTAGGTGTGCAGGCCGTTTTGATTTAAAAGAAGGATCCCAGAGCACATACTCTCACTGGTTACAGCAATGACAAGCCTTCTTTGTTCAATTCAGCTTCTCTTTCTGAAAGGGCTTGAATCACATGGTCAATGTGTTCTGTAAGATCAACCCCAAGTTCTTCTGAACCCTTTGCAATGTCTTCTCTACTCACTGCACGCGCAAATGCTTTATCCTTGAGTTTTTTCTTAACCGACTTAGAGGCAAGTCCAACAAACTTATCGGGTCTCACAAGTGCCACAGCTACCACGAAACTTGAAAGTTCATCCACTGCAAAAAGAGTCTTTGCCATAGAAGTCTCTCGTGGTGTATTGGTATGATCCCCATGTCCTTTAACCGCTGTTACAAAGGCTTCATCATAACCATGAGACCTCAATAAATCAAGTGCCATCAGTGGATGTTCCTCAGGATATTTTTCAAAATCAATATCATGTAAAAGCCCACATTGTCCCCATAATTCTAAAGGTTCATCAAAATAAGCCGAATACCATCTCATACTGGCTTCTACTGCAAGACAGTGCTTAATCAAACTTTCACTTTTAACTTCTGTCTTCAGCAGCTCAAAAGCTTCCTTACGTTCCATTATACTCATGTTTTTCCTCCTGATCTCTTTTATATATTTTACCACTTTTTTATGCGCATGAGACTAATGATCTAAAAAAAGCCTCTGAAATTTATCAAAGGCTTTACATTTATATTATGACTCTTCTGAACTTAGTAGTTCGTTTCTTTTAATTCAAAATGAGCTTGTGGATGTAAACAGGTTGGACAAGTTTGCGGTGCCTCTGTACCTTCGTGAACATAACCACATTTGTCGCATTTCCATCTAACGGATTCTTCTTTTCTGAAAACAAGACCTTTTTCAATGTTTTCCGCAAGTTTATTATATCTATTTTCATGCTCAATTTCAGCTTTAGCAATAAATTCAAACGCTACAGCTACTTTTGGGAAACCTTCTTCTTTCGCTATTTTCGCAAACTCAGGATAAAGAAGTGTCCACTCTTCATTTTCGCCCATTGCAGCAGCTTTTAAATTTTCAAGTGTAGTGCCCACTATACCCGCTGGATATGTTGCCGTGATTTCTACATCGCCACCTTCTAAGAAGCTAAAAAATCGACCTGCATGAATTCTTTCATTATCAGCCGTTTCTAAAAATATTTTTGCAATTTGCTTGTAACCTTCTTTGTCCGCTTTGCTTGCAAACATGGTGTATCTGTTTCTTGCTTGAGATTCACCTGCAAAAGCCTTTAATAAATTTTGTTCTGTTTGAGTCCCTTTAATAGACATTAATTTACCTCCCTTTTGAATCTTTATTTAACTTACCACACACCTTCTTTTAAATAACAGGTGGTGTGAATACCCTTGCTCCAAGTTCACGATCAAGCATGAGCATGCCGTGTCCTTCGCCGTTGATCAATTTAAGTTCATTAATAATTTTTTCAGCAGAACTTTCTTCTTCAACTTGTTCATCGATGAACCATACCATTAAATTGCGAGTAGGTCGATCTTTCTCATCCTCTGCAATATCAGCGATATTGTTTAAAAGTGCTGTCACATGTCTTTCATGCTCAAGTGTCTGCTCGAATATTTCGATGACGTTCTTCCACTCAATTTGTGGTTTTTCAATGGACTCTAATACAACTCTTCCGCCTCTTTCGTTCAAGAACGTAAAAAATCTCATTGCATGAAATTGTTCTTCTTCGAATTGAACACGCATCCAAGTTGCAAACCCTGGTAAGTTTATGCTTTCAAGATATGCCGACATCGAAAGATACAAGTATGCAGAATACATTTCAGCATTAATTTGTTCATTTATCACTTTTTCTAATTTTGAATTTATCACGACTTTCCTCCTTCATTGGTTTTGAACATTTGCAATCTTTTATTGATTTTCATAAAATGAGAGTTCAGCACTAAGTACTAAACTCTATAATGAATCTCATTTATAATTCGTTTTTCCAAAGACCATGGAGATTACAATACTCTCTTGCCTTAATTGCTTTTTCATCTGTTTTAAAAATGGCAACTGGCTCATCTCCTGGATTTAAAAATGTAATCAACGTTTCTGTTTCAGTAATCAATTCGATCCATTCAATATAGTGTTCTTCTTTCATTGGATGAAGTGTAGAACCCACCGTAACTTTATAACCGCCCGCGATGTTTTCGATCACTGGTACATGTTTTTCAGTTGAAGAATCCGCCGATTTTTCTTCTAAAAGGGTCATATCTTGATCACAACAGACAAGTGTGCCACCACCTACATGTTCTACTTCAACGATGTTGCCACAAACGCCACATTTATATACGTCTAATCTTTTCATGCTTTCAATACCTCCTAGGATTCAGTTTTACAGTTTTTACAGATCCCATAGTAGAACATTTACTTTTCCTTAATTTCAAATCCCTCAAGTGATTCTTCACCGACATCCTCTATCTTTACATCAAAATCATATACAGAATGACAAACTTCACATTTGAAATGTCCATGAAGATTTGTATCGGCATCGAAGCGCGTTTCATTTTCATCAATGGTAATCACCATTGCGATTTCCTTCTCTATAAAAGTCTTTAGTGTGTTGTAAACAGTCGTCTTAGATAGAGTTGGAATGTCGCCATTCAATGCATTATAAATATTTTCAACGGTAGGATGTTCAATAGTATTCATTAAAAACTCATAAATCTTAACCCTCTGATATGAGGGTTTGATGCCATGGGTTTTTAAAAAATCACCTACATTTTCAACATACATGCGTTCACCAACTTCATATTTAGTTTTATTTTACAGGTTCAAACATATCCTTGCCTACACCGCAAAGTGGGCATACCCAATCTTCAGGCACATCATCAAATGTTGTACCTGCTACAACACCACCATCTGGATCGCCAATTTCAGGATCATAAATATAACCACATGCTACACATTCGTATTTCATAATTTTCTCCTCCAAAATATTATTTTGCTGAATAAAAGCATCTCTTTGGAGCATAAATCTCCTCAGATTTTTTTAATGCTTTAATTGCCTTATCTACTTCATCTTTTGATACGCCTAGTTTTTCAGCAATTTCACCAGGCCTCAACGGCTGACTTTCTTTTAAAAGTGCGACAATTTGTACTTCTAATGACATTGCATCACCTCTTTATCAGTTTGTAATGATTACAAACTGATAATATCACAACTTAGAATAACTGTCAATAAGTTGTTACTACTCATATAAGCAAAATTCTAATACAGAACCCAATTCAAACTACTTATACCCCATTACTATAGTTCCTTAAACTCAATCTCTTAAAATAAATATTTTTTTCAAAAGTATACTACAAATTATTTCCCTAAATTAGGTACAATTTGAAACAACAATCCGATTACTGTAATGCTCATAATGATGATGGTCGCCTTCTTTGTTGAAAGGGCTTCAATACTTTTTACAGCCATAATCATAATCGCCAATTTCCAAATATTAAATATATCAAACGCCGTTAAAAGGGTATAGAGCGGTTTGCCCAGCTGATTAATATCTAGTAGAACCGCTGGCGAAAAGGTCAACACATCCAAGCTTAACGCCATGGCGATTAAACCTGCAATTGCAGACCCAACCAATGGTATAAAGTAGATATAGAGAGATGCACTAAAAATTTTCTTTATAGAACCTTCTCCACTAAAAAAAGTCGATATGCCATGCGTAATCAGAGCCATGATAAATGTCCCTACGACGACACCTACACCGGACAATAAGACTGTGCCTTTTGCAATATTTTCACTCATGCCTTTGAGACCATCTAGAGGAATCGGTAATCCCTGTGCCTTATAAGCATTTACCAAGGCCACTCTTTGAAATTCCACAAGAAAATCGTAGCTCATATAGGTGATCGCTGCCGTAAAAACAATCACTAAAATCATTGGAATCAGTATTTTAGGGCTTCTATTGATGTCCAAAATAACCTCTTGTGGCTTTGTAAATATGCCAATAATGCGCTGAAATTGTCCCATTTCTGGTTGAAAACTCGGCTGATTGTCAATAATCAACTCTTCTTTTTCTCGATCTTTAAATTCACTCATTTTACCCCTCCTGCAATAATAGGGAGACCTTAGTCCCCTCATATATATTTTATTCGTACCTTAAAGCTTCAATAGGATCTAATTTAGCCGCTTGATTCGCTGGATAGAGTCCAAAGAATATGCCCACACCTGCTGAAAAAAGCCAAGCAATCATAACCGCATTCATAGGTACAATTGGCGGCAAACTGAGTTTAGAAGCCACAAGCATCGCTACACCAGCACCAATCAGAGTCCCCACAACGCCTCCTATTAAAGATATGATAATCGCTTCCACAAGAAACTGCATCAAGATATCCTTACGTCTTGCCCCAAGCGCTTTTCTAATGCCAATCTCTCTGGTTCTCTCCGTAACTGAAACCAACATGATGTTCATAACACCGATCCCTCCAACCAAGAGCGATATTGCCGCAATGGCACTGATAATACCTGTGAGCACACCTGTTACCGTGTTAATGGCTGCCATTTCACTTTCAGCACTGTAAAGTCTGTATATTTCTGGACTGCTGTGATGTCTTTGAGAGATCAAATTTTTGACATCCTCTTGTAATTTATCTTTATCCGTTTCTTTTTTAGTATTGATCTCCGCCTGATATACCAAGTCCCCTAATCCATTCATTTTACTTAGAGTCGAATAGGGAATATAAATGGTTGGTGTACTATTGCCACCAGAGAACAAAGAACTCTTTGGCGCTTCTTGAATCCCAATGATTACAAAGGTCAATTTCTGATTATAGAAACTGAGGGATAGTTTCTCCCCAAGCACATCCGTTTTACCAAAGATATCTTTTGCAAACTGAGCATCGATTATGGTGACATACCTTGAAGAAACCATGTCATTTTTAAAGATAAATCGACCTGCCTCTAATTTAATTTGCTGAATTTTATTGTATTCTTCATTGACACCAGCCACATCTACCGAAACGCCTTTATCATTCTTCTTTTGCGTTTTTTGAATCAATGTCATCGTTTCGGAATAACTTGGCGATATGCCTTCAATATCCTCTGCGAGCACTTTTCTAAGTGCATCTAAATCATCAAGGGTCATTAAATCTCTTGAATTAATTTCCTCACTCCAATTGTGATAGAGAAAAAGTCTATTGACACCAAAACTTTCAAATTCCTTATTTATCGCCGCTTCACCACCATTCCCAATGGCAAATACTGCAATAACAGAGGCGATTCCTATGATAATTCCAAGCATTGTAAGCAGGGATCTCATCTTATTGACAAAAATCGCATTGAGGGCAATTCTAACGCTTTCTAAAAAATTCATAGCCTTGCCCCTTTCTGTTCATGTCTGATATCATTGATGATCTTTCCATCTTTAAAAGTAACCACTCTCTTGGCTTGATCTGCAATTTCAGTTTCATGCGTTACCAGTATGATGGTTGCACCTTCTTCATTCAAAGCTCTAAAAATGCCCATTATTTCATCTGTAGAATGCGAATCCAAGTTTCCTGTTGGCTCATCTGCAAGTATAATCGCAGGACTATTGACAAGTGCTCTGGCAATGGCTACTCTTTGCTTTTGACCACCAGATAATTCATTGGGCTTATGATGCATCCGATCCCCAAGTCCCACTCTTTCCAGTGCATTTTCCGCTTTTATCAACCGCTCTTTTCTCGGATGCTTCGCGTAAATCATCGGGAGCTCTACATTGTGTAATGCAGAAGTTCTCGGTATTAAATTGAAAGATTGAAAAACAAATCCGATTTTTAGGTTCCTTATTTCAGCAAGTTTTTCTGGATGCATGGTCTCCGTTTGAACACCATCGAGTGTATAATGCCCCGAAGTAGGCTTATCCAAACACCCAATAATATTCATCAATGTGGATTTACCTGAGCCAGATGCCCCAATAATGGCGACGAAATCCCCTTTCTCCACATGTAAATCCACATCATTCAAAGCTTTAACTTGTATAGAACCTGTGTCATAAAACTTGCTAAGGTTCTTAATTGTTATCATTATTTGCCCTCTCCTAACACATTGACTGCTACACCTTCTTCAATATCAATAGATGGACTTAAAATAAGTTGGTCGCCTTCTTTGATTTCTTCAGATTTAACTTCAACAGATAGATCACCTTGTACACCCATTTCAATTTTGACTTTATGTGCTTTTCCATCTACTAATTTGATTACATAGACATCATCTTCAATATTGAGTAAAGTTTCATAAGGAACAACAGTCGTTTCATTCGATTTGGCGTATTCAATTTCCAAATCTGCCGTAAATTTAGGTTTGAAATCTGTTTTACCATCAAAATCCACTTTTACAAGAACACTTTTTTCCGTGGATTGACCCGCTTGTGTCACTTCTGCTGAACTGCCCACAAAGCTCACTTTTCCCGTGTATTCTTTATCTCCAACGCCGTATCCTGTGATTTTTACTGGCATGCCTATCGCTATTTTATTGATATCATACTCACCAATATGTGCTAATACTTCTAGATCGTCTACCGTTTCTATAATCGCTACAGGCGTTCCTTCAACAGTCATATCGTATTTTTTGATATCTACTTTTGTGACTATTCCAGCCATTGGTGTCTTTATCGTCCCTTTTTCCTTTTGCAGGCGCAAATCATCATATTCGTTTTTTGCATTTTCTGCGGTCAGCTGCAGCACCTTGCTATTGCCTGACTTATTACTTTTAGAATTGACGGCTTCCATATAAGTATCGTATGCCAAATCCAACTTTTGTTTCGAAAGATCTAAGTCCTTTTGACTTAAAACACCAGTTGTAAACATCGTTTTTGAATCTTCATAATCCTTTTCGGCATTGGTGTATGCAGTCTTCGCACTTTTCACAGAAGCATCTAAACTGCTGTAATTAATAGCGTTCTCATAGTTGATTTGAGCGATTTCCCACTGCACTTTTGAAGTCTTTATCCTTTGATCAAGTTTTTCAGTATCCATTTCTACAATGGCTTGCCCCTCAGTAACGACATCACCTTCTTCAACAAGGACTTGGGTAACGATCCCAACAACCTCCGAATAAATTTTAGCACTGGCTTTTGCTTCTACATTCCCCTTTGTTGTAATGGTCGAGGATAGATCTGCCATTTCAACGGGAGTAGTATCCACATAGATCGCCTCAGTTCCAGACTCTTGCGCTTGTGACTTCGATTTAGATGTGGCTGCAATTACCAATGCCACAATAATAATAATAATACCGAGAATCACAAAGTATTTTTTCTTGCCTTTCATTATTTTGCTCCTTCCAAATGATATGCATGATTGCTTTTGTTGTTGTTAATCTTAAGTTTATATTAAATATAATAAAATTTCATAAACACTAGATTAAAAATGCATTAAAAAAACTTGTAGAGGCCGTAGCTTCCACAAGTTCAATAAAATGCTTTTTTTTATTTTGTATAATTAAACATCAGTTTAATCAATTCTTCCATCTTTTCTTTATCTACCGTTTGATCTTCTATAAAGCAGTGCGATGCGTGTTCTTCCATAACAGCTAATCCAACTTTATGAATAGACTGCTTTATAGCGGCTATTTGGATTAGAACTTCATCACACCCTTTATCATTTTCAATCATATTTTCAATGCCTTGAATATGGCCTTTAATCGTTTTGAGCCGATTGATGATTTTTTTCTTAGATTCTGGTGTTGACATTATAATCCTCCATCTCATTATTCATAGAAATTATTATAACAGATTCTCCTACTTTGTCAAAATTAGATAAACAAACTCATATTAGAATCTTCTGCCGCACCTAACATCGAAGCCACACCACCAAATTCAACACCATCAATTAACTCTTCTGCAGTGATGCCCATGAGGTCCATACTCATGTTACAAGCCACCATTCTAACGCCATTTTCTTGAGCCATTTTGAGCATATCTTCTATGGAATCTACATTGTGTTTCTTCATGACCATGCGGATCATACTTGAGCCCATGCCCATCATGTGCATTTTAGAAAGTTTAAGTTTTGTCGTGCCTCTTGGCATCATGGCGCTGAACATTTTACTGATAAAATCCTTTTTAACCGAAACCTTTTCAGATTTTCTCAGTATATTGAGTCCCCAGAAAGTGAAGAATAAAGTGACTTTTTTACCCATGGATGCCGCCCCATTTGCAATAATCATCGTTGCAATTGCCTTATCAAGATCTCCACTGAACACAACCATGGTTTTATCATCTTTAGCCACAACTTCTGTATTGCCATGGGTGACTGCTTTCTTTTTGCCTTTTCTAATGCGTGCAAAAAACGCTTTATCTTCTTTACCTGAATCAATAAGTGTATTACCTGTCTTTTCGCACCATACGCCGATATCGTTCATAAAACCGGGGTCTGTTGCTTTTACCTCTAAGATATCTCCAGAATTCATAAGTTCAATGGACTTATGAACCTGCATGATTGGTCCAGGACATTGAAGTCCACAGGCGTTGAGTTTAATCGTTTCAGCATTTGCAGCTGAAATCTCTTCCAAATCTTCAACATCTCCAAACTCTGACACGTGAACATCCTCACCGAGTAATGTCCCGCCGCACTTAGAGGCATCATCTTGGCAGAATACAACCGAATAAGTTGTGTAACCCCCCATTAAATTGTAGACTTTATCAAATCCATTTTGTTCTAACATTCGGGCCGCTGCATAGCCCCGAATGCCCACTGCACAATAGACGACTATTTTCTTCGACTTATCCAGCTCAATCATTCTCGTTCTGAGATCATCCACTGGAATGTTAATGGAGTTTTCAATGTACCCCATATCTCTTTCAAGTGGGGCCCTAACATCTAAAATGACCACATCCGAGCCAATGTTTTCAAATTCATGCCATTGAAATGGTTTTGTTATACCCTTTAAGATATTCTCGCCCACAAATCCAGCCATGTTGACAGGATCTTTCGCTGACGAATAAGGCGGCGCATATGCGAGCTCAAGTTCTGTTAAATCAAAAACAGTAGCGCCAAAGCGAATTGCAGTTGCGATAACATCAATTCGCTTTTCCACACCGTCATAGCCGATGTTTTGAGCACCAAGTACCTTGCCATCCATGCCAAAGATTAATTTCAAAGTCATCGGAATTGAACCCGGATAGTAACCCGCATGTGAACCCGGATGAATAATTGTCGTGTAGTAATCTTTGCCGTAGACTTTGCCATCACGTTTCAAACTCTTTTCATTAACGCCTGTTGAAGATACGGTTAAATCAAATACTTTTGCAACGGAGGTCCCTTGAGTCCCTTTATAGGAAACGTTTTTACCCGCTATATTATCTGCACAGATTCGGCCTTGTTTATTAGCAGGGCCCGCTAGAGGAATCATCGTCTTTTGACCACTTATAAAGTCAACCACTTCCACAGCATCTCCTATGGCATAGATGTTTGGATCAGAGGTGAGGAGTTTATCACTTACAACAATCCCGCCACGGCTATTCATTTCTAGACCTGCTGCTTTGGCGAGCTCACTTTGAGGTCTCACACCAATAGAGAGCATAACGATGTCCGCTTCCACAATTTTGCCACTCTGAAGTTTTACTTTTGTGAGGCCATTATGATATTCGAAAGACTGAACACCATCTCCAAGATATAGATTGACTTTCTTTTGTTTCATATGGCGGTGAACGATTTGTGCCATTTCAAAATCAACTGGTGCCATAACTTGATCTGCCATTTCAACAACGGATACTTCCATACCACGATCATGAAGGTTTTCTGCCATTTCAAGTCCAATAAACCCACCCCCGATAACCACAGCTTTTTGAGGTTTGGTATGGTCCACATAAGATTTGATTCGATCTACATCTGGAATGTTCCAAAGTGTAAAGATATTTGGAGCATCTATGCCTGGAATAGGCGGTTTAAGTGGTGTTGATCCCGGTGAAAGCACGAGTACATCATAGGACTCTTCGTACTTTCTATTATTTGCAATATCATTTACCGAAACGGTCTTCTTTTCACGATCAATTGAAAGCACTTCATTTTGAACTCTGACATCGATGTTAAACCGTGCCTTCATACCTTCCGGTGTCTGCACTAGAAGCGCACTTCTCTCTTCGATGGCTCCACCGATATAGTAAGGTAATCCACAGTTTGCAAAAGAAATGTATTCTCCTCTTTCAAACATGATAATTGCCGCATTTTCATCCATTCTTCTCATTCTTGCAGCAGTACTCGCGCCACCTGCTACGCCACCAACAATTAAAATCTTCTTCATAATAAACCTCCAAATTAAGTTATTAACCCGTTTGAGTACCAAAGCGTATACGCTGTCCACTTCGCTACCTTCGTGACCTTCCGTATCATAGATTGTGATAAATATAACAAATCGTTGCGAAGTTGAACATCTCCCCGATCCTACGCCAGGGGGGTCAAATTTAAAAAAAATAAAAAAGAGCCCCTTAGGACCCTTTTAAAGTGATTAGAGTCCTAAAAGTTCATCTAATTTTGCTTTATTAAAGCCTTGAATCACTTCGTCTTCCACATAGATTACTGGAACGCCCATGAAGCCTTTAGACATCAATTCTTTTCTCGCTTCAATGTCGTCAGAGACGTTTCTTTCTTCGTATGCAACACCTTTTTCAGTTAAATATTCTTTTGCCATAGTACAATAACCACATGTATTACTAGAAAATACGACTACTTTTTTGCTCATAATGTTATCCTCCAAATCTTATTTAACACCTAGAGCCATATCTAAGTGCTCTGATATAAAAGCCGCGTGTCAGTATGAAACTTGAATAATCAATCTCGAACCCGCCGAATTTTTCGACGTTTTCCTGACTTACCAAAACCTTTATACCCTCAATAATTTCAATATAATCATTTTCATATTGTTCATCCTGAACAATGTCAAAGACTGGACCACCTCATCCTATGCCTCTGATACTGATACGAAATCCATTATTTTCTTTTTTAAGAATCTCGCCTTTAAATTTTTGTACGGCTTTGTCTGTGACTGTGATTTTCATCATAGCCTCCAATCATTCCCCCTGTTAGGGGGTGGTTTACCTTAATGATACCCTTCTCCCATTTACTTGTCAACCTTAAAATGTGTATCATTTTTGTGAACGGGATCAAAGCGTATACTCAGTCCGCTTCGCTACCTTCGTAACACTTGCACAATCCTATCGGATTGCATTCAGTGGGAGTTTGGACTCCCACTGAATTAGGAATATGAACCCCCACTTCTCAAAGTGGGGGACATCTCCTCAAGGGTTATACACAGTTTTTCCACAATACCGTCTTCGCCATTAAAAAATTAGAATTGTCGAAGTTTTGTGATGAATTTACGCTTTGTTAACTTGCTGTAAAGTTTAAACGAACGTTTCTTAACATTAGCCTGCTTTTTATTCATATGTTACCCCTTTTTAGGCAATCAAACACCGCTTTGATCTCATGACGAAAATCATAAAGTTCGGTTATGCACATTATCCACAATTTTATCCACAGGCATTATCCCATTATTCACAAGTTGATTTTTAATAAGTCTAAAGGTATGATAGATGTAGTAATATTAGGAGGTAAAAATGTGGCGAACTAGAGGTCATCGTGGAGATGCTCTTGAAGATTTACTCGATATGACTCACCAATACTATCATCAACTCAAACTCTGCAGAATCGATAAAATTAGTACCCCTATAAAGGTGGTTGCCATTGATGATATGGGAATGATCACCAAAGCCTTTTTTGAAAAAAAATCAACGGTGGACTTTCTAGGGATCATACAAGGGGTCTGTGTGGCCTTTGACACTAAAGAAACCAATCTTAAAAGCTTACCGCTCAACAATATACACGCACATCAAATCGAATACATGGCAGATATAGAAGGTCAAGGTGGACTTGCTTTTATTATTGTTCATTTTAAGTTCAACGACACCTTTTATTTAGTGCCCTATGAGATCATTAGAAACTATGTCTCATCTGACAAAAGACGTTCAATTCCTTATAAATCAATGATAGCGCGATTTGAAATCAAACGCGAGCGTGGCGGTTCTATTTTAAATTATATGCCAACGCTCAATGAATACGTCAAATACAAAACCGAAACTTTAGGAGGTCCAGAAAATGAAAGCTTATAAAGTAAACAGTTTTACACATCATGGAAATGGCGGCAATCCAGCGGGTGTTGTCTTATTAGATACCCCTCTTGATGATGTCTCTAAACAAAAGATTGCTAAAGCTCTAGGCTACTCGGAAACGGCTTTCGTTTTAAAGTCCGATGGAGAGCGTGAAGATTTTTCCGTGACTTTTTTTACACCTACAGAAGAAGTGCCACTTTGCGGACATGCGACGATTGCTGCATTTCATGTCCTCAACACTTTGCACCTTCTGCCTAAGCGCTATCTCGTTCAAAAGACTAAAGCAGGCCTCCTTAAAATCGAAATTGAAGAGGGCTCAAGTATGATCTATATGGCTCAAACAACGCCTAAAGGGGAATCCCTATCCGAACTCTCTAAAGAGACATTGAGTGCGATATTCTCCATTTCTGACGAAGATATGACTTGTTATTATGACGCCTATTCTCATCAAATTCAATTGCATGCAGAAATTTGGGATACTGGGCTCAGAGATATACTTATGCCCATAAAAAATAGAGCACAACTCAATGCGCTATCTGTGGATTTTAAAAAGCTCTCCGCATTATCGGCTTCTGAAAATGTGGTCGGTGTTCATGCTTTCACCTCTGAAAACAATCAAATTTACGCACGCAATTTTGCACCCCTTTATGGCATTGATGAAGAATCTGCAACGGGCACATCCAATGGCGCTCTTACAGGGTATCTCTATCACCATATTCGGCTCAATGGATTTGGTAAAATGAAATCCTTAGAGCTCAAAATCCTTCAAGGCGAAAGCATGGGGCTCACAAGTGAAATTCACACCAAATGCCATGTACACGAAAGCAGTTCTCCTGAAATTTGGGTGGGCGGTTGTGCTCAAATAGATCAAACTATAGACGTTGAGGTGTAAGCCTAAACTCGTACATGGGTTCAAATTTTTTCGAATCTTCAAAATAAATGAGTCCCATGTAGTGAAATCCTAGCTTATCTAATATTTTAATCGACCTGATATTGCCGCCTTCAACACCCGCAATGATTCGGTCGATTTTTATGTGCTCATGTGCATAATTGAGACAGGCTTCAGCAGCCTCTGTGGCATAACCATTTCCCCATGCATCAGGCAAAAAGTGAAAAACCAATTCGATGGAACTCTCCTGTTCTCTAACTTGATGAAAAGCATTAAAACCACAAGCACCGATAATATCACCGCTACTCTTTAGTGTAACCGCCCAGTGCTGGTAACCCTTTTTGATCTGATGATCGATGCCCTTTTTAATGGATTCTAAAACGGCTTCACGTGACATAGGTGTGGCAAGGCCGATGTGTTTAATGACTTCTGGGTTACCCCAAAGTGCGACGCCATAAGGCACATCCTCAAGCGTCCAAGTTCTAAGAATCAATCTTTCTGTCTCTGTAATAATCATATGCTTTCACCTCATTTATGTATCGTTAATTAATTTTAACATGCTTTGGGATTGATTTATACTGTAGAATATGTTTTAATGTTGGTATCAAATGAATATTTTAGCTAGGAGTGCTGCTAAACGGGCAGCTGAGAAAAAGAACCCATTCTTTTATCCTCGTACCTGATCCAGATAATACTGGCGTAGGAAAGCTTGCAGATCTCTTATTTAAAGAGGCACAACAAGCATTGACTGCGGTCGATGCTTTTTATTTTTTTGTATAAATCGTTAGAGTGTCAAAAGTCAAAAGTTGAACAACCCTCTAACCCTAAAAGACTCATTATAAAAAGGAGGCACTATGAGCAACAGAGGTTATACCACACAAATGGATGCTGCAAAAAAAAGGATCGCAACACCTGAAATGCAAAAGGTGGCTGCCTATGAAGGCATTGAAATTGAAGCACTCATGGCACTTATGGCGAAAGGTAGAATTGTCATCCCCGCTAATATTAATCACACCGCACTTACCCCTATGGGTGTTGGTGAAGGTTTAAAAACCAAAATCAATGTCAACTTAGGCATCTCAAAAGATTCAAATGATTATGCTGTAGAAATTTCAAAAGCAAAAAAAGCCATTGAACTCGGGGTTGAAGGGATCATGGATCTGAGCAATTACGGCAAAACGCGTGAATTCAGAACCGATCTCATCGGCTTTTCCTCTGCAATGATCGGAACAGTTCCCGTATATGACGCACTGGGTTTTTACGACAAAGAACTCAAAGACATCGAAGCGCATGAATTTTTAGAAGTGGTCGAGCAACACGGCAAAGATGGTGTGGACTTCGTTACAATCCACGCGGGCATCAATCAATATACTGCAAAGACCTTTATAAACAATCCACGCCTTATGAACATCGTCTCCAGGGGGGGCTCACTGATGTTCGCTTGGATGAGACTTAACAATAGAGAAAACCCATTCTTTGAATACTTCGATGCTCTACTGGATATCTGTGCAAAATACGATATGACATTGAGTCTTGGTGATGCCATGAGACCAGGAGGACTTGCAGATGCCACTGATGCCAGCCAAATCCAAGAACTGCTCATCTTAGGTGAACTCACTCAAAGAGCATGGGCTAAAAACGTACAGGTCATGATTGAAGGCCCTGGGCACATGGCCATCGACGAGATTGAAGCCAATGTCATCCTTGAAAAGAAATTATGTCATGGTGCACCCTTCTATGTATTAGGCCCACTGGTAACGGATGTCGCGCCAGGGTATGATCACATCACTGCCGCAATAGGCGGAGCCATAGCAGCCAGTAAAGGCGCTGATTTCCTCTGTTATGTTACACCGGCAGAACATTTAAGACTCCCTACACTTGAAGATATGGTGGAAGGCATAATGGCTTCTAAAATTGCCGCACATGCGGGTGATATCGGTAAAAAAGTGAAAAATGCAAAAGCATGGGATAATGCAATGAGTCATGCACGTCAGCAACTGGACTGGGATAAAATGTTTGAACTTGCCCTTGACCCTGAAAAAGCGCGTCTTTACCGAAAAGGTACAAATCCAGAAGATGAAAAAACGTGTACCATGTGCGGTAAAATGTGTGCTGTGAGAACACTTAACAAAGTTTTAAACGGTGAAGATCTCAACATTTTAAGAGCATAATGACGAACATAACGGAGGTATTCTGATGAAATCAACTCAAAAATTAACGTACTCGGGCGTATTGATCGCACTTGGTGTGGTAACAGGTTCACTCTTCTATATCCCTATTGGCGTCGCAAAAGCATTCCCCATACAGCATTTGATCAATGTGGTATCCGCCGTGTTACTTGGCCCAGTATGGGCGATCGGCAACGCCTTTTGCATTTCACTTCTGAGAAACATTATGGGCACAGGCAGCCTTTTAGCCTTCCCAGGCAGTATGATCGGCGCATTACTTGCGGGTATACTCTTTCATAAAACCCATAAAATGCACTTTGCACTTTTGGGCGAAGTCTTTGGCACAGGCGTATTGGGTGCACTCCTTTCTTATCCCATTGCGAAAAGCTTGCTCGGCATCGACAAAGGGGCCTTCTTTTTCGTAGCACCTTTTATGCTCAGTACAATTGCGGGAAGTCTAATCGCCTATGCCATGTTAAAAGCACTTTCTTATACGCCGCTGCTCAAGGTGCCTCATGAAAAAGCCTAAATTATTAATCATTGCTGGATCAGATCCCACATCCGGCGCGGGGATACAATCTGACTGTCTCACAGCCTTTTCACTTGGTGTTTATCCGATGACGGTGACAACCTCTGTTACAAGTCAAAATGATCTTGGCGTCATCGACAGATACGATCTCCCAAGCGAAGTCATCGCCTCTCAACTCGAGGGGCTTTTATCACGTTTTGACTTTGATGCCGTCAAAATCGGCATGATCGGCTCTGTAGAAGCTTTGCAAACCCTTGTGCTCCTCTTAAAAAAATACAAACATAAGCTGCCCTTTATACTGCTAGACCCTGTACTAAAAGCCTCAAATTCAGCTTATTTAGGTGAAAACAATCTCAGCAAAGCCATTAAGCAAGAGCTCATGCCACTCCTTGCGCTTGTAACACCCAATTTGGATGAGTACGACTTATTGTTCGAAATAGAACATTCAGAGGCGCCACCAACTCGAATTGCATCCTATTATGAATCCACTTTGAACTTACCCTCTGTTAAAGACCTTGGCTGTGCCCTTTTATTAAAAGGTGGTCATTTTTCTGATGAGGCCACCGACTTCTTTATAGAATCGCCAAACAAACCCCCTGTGAAATTTTCAGCACCACACATTGAAGCCCCTTTCACCCACGGGACCGGATGCACGTTATCTACAGCCATCTGTGCCTATGTTTTGAGGGGTGATCCCTTAGAAGAAGCCATCAGAAAGGCCAAAGCTTATCTGTTTTCAGGGCTTTCTGATCCTGTGCACCTTGGCAATAACTATGGTGCCATCAACAAATGGAGGTGACCTTACACTTATGATGTCCTCAAAAAAAATCATTCACGTCATCACCAATGACGTCACAAGGCAATTCGTTGCAGATACAATCACTGCAGTTGGGGCTTCTCCTATCATGTCAGAAACGCCAGAAGAATACGCCTCTATCTACGCTAAAATCAATGCTTCGGTGATCAATCTGGGCATGGTCAGCTTAGAAAAACAAAAGGTGATCCACACTGCATGTTCTGAAGCAAGTCATCATGGCGTTCCAATGGTCGTCGATCTGGTTGGCATCCATTTTAGCGCTTATCGAAAGCGTTTTGCATTAGAACTTCTAAATCAGTATGAGTTTGCGGTTATAAAAGGACACTATGATGAAATTTCTGCTTTGGACTCAACATTACATTCAGAATCTTTCGAGGCTTCAAAGCCTATGACCCTAGAGCTTATTCAAACGGTTTCTAAAATGTATCCCAAGGCCATTATGGTTGCAACAGGCGCTACTGATTATATAGGTCAAAATGGTCACATCATGACGATATCGGGGGGGTCTTGTCTATTGCCAAAAGTTTCTGGAACGGGTTGTGTACTTTCAGGATTATTTGGCGTCTGCCTTGCAACGCAACCACAGCCTCAAACTTCGGAACACAAGCCACTTCCGATGGTCTCTCAAATTAAAAATTTATGTAAAGCCTATAAAGAGGCATCTATCAAAGCAGAATACTCATCTAATAATAGGTTAGGCCAATTTAAAATAGATTTAATCTCCGAATTATCTGAAATAGAGGTTCTATTATGAATACTAATATGAATACAAAAAAACTCTACTTGATCACCAACGCAAGCCCCTTTGATCGACAGCTTAAAATTTTGAAAAAAGTCATGCCCCTAGGGATTGATTATCTTCAATATCGTCAAAAATCAATGCCCTGGGAACAGGCACTTGATGAAATCCATCAGTTGTCTATGCTCTGTCATTTATTTGAGGTGCCTTTGATCATCAACGATAGACTTGATGTGGTTACCCTAACCGATGCTCAGGGCATACATCTTGGCGAAGAGGATTTGCCTGTGAAATACGTGAGGCGGCTTGGTCGTCCTAATTTGATCATAGGTGCCACCGCTAAAACACCCGAACGCGCTGCTTTGTGTGAAAACGCTGGAGCGGACTATCTCGGTGTAGGTGCCTTTTATCAGTCTTCCACAAAGAACAACGCCAAATTGATATCTATAGAGACACTCAAAGCAATCCGAAGTGCTGTTACAATTCCCATCTTTGGGATCGGTGGCTTAACCCCTGAAAATACTACGGCTTCTATATGGGAATACGTGGATGGTTTTGCAGTGTCTGACGCGGTTTTTTCAAATGCTGACCCCGTCGATGTAGTAAAACATTTTAAAATGCTTTAAGATGTCTTTTTTCAAAGTCTAAGGGATATGCTATAATAAAAACACACATAAACGATCATTGTAAAGGGGTTTCTATGAAGAAAATATTAGAAAACGACTGGAAAGATTTGCTATCTCTAGAATTTGAAAAAGATTACTATCAAAATTTGAGGCAGTTTTTAATCCATGAGTATAAAACACAGACGATTTATCCATTAAAAGAGGATCTCTATAATGCGTTTCGATTAACAGCTTACAAGGATGTGAAAGTGGTCATCCTAGGGCAAGATCCCTACCATGGTGCTGGCCAAGCTCACGGACTCTGTTTTTCGGTTTTAAAAGGGGTTAAGACGCCACCTTCGCTGGTAAATATCTATAAAGAACTGGCACGTGATCTCGGCTGTAAAATCCCAACACATGGCAATCTGATCTCCTGGGCGGAACAGGGGGTCTTGCTGCTCAACACGGTTTTAACCGTTCGTGCTGGCGAAGCCAATTCGCATCGCAATAGAGGATGGGAAACCTTCACAGATGAAGTGATTTCTTTATTGAACAAACGTGAAGACCCTATTATCTTTATGCTCTGGGGCAATCCTGCACAAGCTAAGATCAACCGGATCACAAATCCTCAACACCTCATTCTAAAGTCAACACATCCAAGTCCCTTGTCCGCACACAGAGGTTTTCTAGGGTGTGGCCATTTTTCGCAGGCAAATGCGTTTTTAGAAAGTCGCGGACTCACGCCTATAGATTGGCAGATCGTATAAAAAAAATCACCCCTAAAGAGATGACAAACCCTTTCGGTTAGCCCCTCTTTGCGGGTGATTTTCTCTGTTAATAATGTCTTCAAAAAAGGATTAAAGGACCCTACCCTCTGATGAAATGGTCACTTCCGTATAAGGCACAATACACTGTGCTTTGAGCATGGCTTGTCTTACAGCTTGAATCATCCCCCCACAGCAAGGTACTTCCATTCGCACTACTGTGATACTTTTGATATCATTTTCAGAAAGGATCTGTGCAATTTTATCCGTATTGTACTGGTTATCATCCAGTTTTGGACATCCGATTACAGTGACTTTGCCCTTGATGAAATCTCTGTGGAAATCACCATACGCAAAAGCCGTACAATCTGCTGCAATAAGCAAATCTGCATCTTTAAAATAAGGTGCATTTGGACTCACAAGTCTAAGTTGCACTGGCCACTGCATGAGTTCAGATCCAATCAAGCCAATCGATGCAACAGGTTCATGCTTTACCTGTTGCGAAGTCAACACGCCAAGGGATTCTATTTGTGCAGTTCTCTGAATGGATTTCGAAGCAGTTCCTGGACAACCACATGCTAAAGGTTCAAGGTTCTTTTTATCAGAGGCCTCATTTGATTTGGCTTTAATATTTTTCCTTGAGGGATCAAATTGATCCGTCTCTTTTTCCACCACATGAATCGCATCCACAGGACACTTAGGCAAACACATCCCTAGTCCATCACAGTACGACTCGCTCACAAGTTTCGCTTTGCCGTCTATAATTTCAATTGCGCCTTGCATACAAGCCCCTGCACATAATCCACAACCTACACATTTTTCTTCATTTATCTCAATGACATTTCTTTTCATTTGCGCCTCCTGATCCTCTTTGATTTATACCCTTATTATAAAGGGGGCTGCGCTTATAGTATGTAACATATGTTACGTTTTGACTAAATATACATACTCGCTCCTGAGAATACTCAGTCCGCTCCGCTACCTTCGTAACCCGTTCACAAGCTTGTCAGCTTGCAATCAGTGGCAGTTCAGCCACTGATTTGGGCCCTTCGTAGCACGTTTTGACTACAGATACATACTCGCTCCTGAGAATACTCAGTCCGCTCCGCTACCTTCGTAACCCGTCTGCAAGCTTGTCAGCTTGCAATCAGTGGCAGTTCAGCCACTGATTTGGGCCCTTCGTAGCACGTTTTGACTACAGATACATACTCGCTCCTGAGAATACTCAGTCCGCTCCGCTACCTTCGTAACCCGTCTGCAAGCTTGTCAGCTTGCAATCAGTGGCAGTTCAGCCACTGATTTGGGAAGAAGCTCTAGCTTCTTCCCACGGGTTATATGCTCATATCATTATAAATTTCATGTTTTTCAGTTTGATTGTATTGCTCTCGTTTTATTCTTATAGTTTCAATCGGAATGATAGCGCGATCGACGCCGCCGATGACTCTAGCGGGAATGCCCACTGCTGTGGATTCTGTTTTGGTATCCTTTAGGACCACAGAGCCTGCACCCACTTTACTGCCCGCTGCTATATGGATCGGTCCTAATATTTTAGCACCAGCACCGATCACAACGCGATCTCCTATCGTTGGATGTCTCTTTCCAGTATCTTTCCCTGTACCGCCTAAAGTTGCACCTTGATATATGGTCACATAGTCGCCTATGATTGTGGTTTCGCCAACAACCACACCCATGCCGTGATCTATAAAAAGCGCATGACCGATAGTTGCCCCTGGATGAATCTCTATACCTGTGAAAAGCCTGGAGGTTTGGGAAATTAATCTTGCCATAAAAAAGAGTTTGTGTTCATATAAAAAATGGGATGCTCTATAAGCTGCCACTGCGTGTACGGATGGATATAGCAGCATCACTTCTAAATAGCTTCTTGCCGCTGGGTCACTATTCAATATATTGTCCAAATGACGCTTTATTCTTGAAAACATCAGCTACCTCCTAAAATACGTTATTCGAAATGTATTTCTCACCGCCATCTGGCGATAGTGTCAACACTTTTTTACCTTTTCCAAGTCTTAATGCAATTTCAAGGGCTGCAACAACTGCCGCTCCAGACGAGATTCCTAGAAATAAACCCTCTTCCTCCATGAGTCTTTTAGTCATTTTGAAAGCATCTTCACTGCTCACTTTTAACACTTCATTGTAGACATTTATTTCTAAAACGTCTGGCACAAAGCCTGCACCAATCCCTTGAATCTTATGAGGCCCTGGCTTATCCCCTGAAAGCACTGACGATTCTACAGGCTCCACCGCAAATACTTCAAGCGATGCATAGTGTTCTTTTAGGCGTTTACCCACACCCGTGATGGTTCCGCCCGTGCCTACGGTTGCGACGAAAGCATCTAAAGCGTCAAAGTCCCGAATGATTTCAACACCTGTTGTCTCATAGTGAATCGCGCTGTTATCGCCATTGTTGAACTGCTGAGGCATATACACATTTGCATCTTCTGCCATTAAAGTCGCTTCTTGAATGGCACCGCTCATGCCCTTTGTGCCATCTGTTAAGATGAGTTCAGCACCATATGCCTTTATAATATTGCGCCTTTCCACACTCATAGTATCCGGCATGACAATTTTCACATCATAGCCTTTCATTTTGCCGATATAAGCAAGTGCAATGCCTGTATTACCACTGGTTGGCTCCACAATGACCATTCCGGGTTTTAAATCGCCTCGTTTTTCTGCCCCTTCTATCATGCCGAGTGCGGGTCTTACTTTAACGCTGCCTGTGACATTAAATCCTTCAAGTTTAACATAAACCGCCGCCATATCCTCTGTTGTTATTTTTTCAAGTTTAACGATTGGTGTGTTGCCCACAAGTGCTCTTACATTTGATTTAATCATTTTATTCATATCCTTCCTATATTGTCAAGCCTAAAATCATTGATTTTTAAGGCTTTGGTTTAAATAGTTACCTCGCTAACCAGAGCTAAAAGTGTAGAACAGTCATGATATCATGTACTGAATAGCTAAAATGGGTACAGCTTAATAAGCATCCGCTTGTAATACTCTATAAAGGCCGTGATTCCTCTGTTTAGCTATGATGGTGAACCTTCCGTGTCTAATGGGATCATGTCCCAACTTCCTTCGTCCCACCTGTTCATACACTGAGTGCCGGCTAAGCTTTCTAACAGGGTCTTGCCCTAAGGAAATAACTACTGCCAGCTACAGCTCTTGTTTTTTAGATTTTGATTTTACTGACCAATTTGATCTTCAAGGATCTGATATTCAGTGGACGCTATACCTTGATTCTCTCAGTTAGTCATATTGCTGATAAAGCACTTATAGCGACTTCATCTCAATCGGGTTGCTTTCCAGAACCCTGCTCGAATCCAGATTTTCTGAATCCCAGCAAGGGTCTGGATTGACAATACTATTTTCTTGTTTCTGTTATGCAGCAACTGCTTTCAGTTTAGTCGGTCTCTTTATATCCGCTTTCAACTTCTTAGGGTCATACACCGTGCCGTTTGTAAGCATTGTGTATATCACACGAAGTACCTTGCAAGCAATGGCTATCAGCGACTGCATCTTTTTAAGTGGATTCTCAAGCCTCGTCGTATAGTACGCATGAAGTTCTTTGAACTCATCCGAATGGACCACTACACACTTAGCAGCCTGGAATAACCAATATCTCAGCCGTTTGCGTCCTCTATGACTAATCTTGGTTCTCCCTTTGTGCTTACCTGAGCTACACGCCACAAGTCCTAAGCCACTCAGCTTTTGTATTTCCTTTACATCATCAAACCGCGATATATCGCCCATCTCTGCCAATATTCCAGAAAGTGTATTACTTCCTATCCCTGATATTTCAAGGATGTTCTCAGCGTGTGGAATTTCCATGCATTTTTGATTCAGTTGTTCCTCTACCTCTGAAAGTTGTTCGTCTAGTTCTATAATTCTTTCGACAAACCACTTTACAGCCATTCTACTGGCATCAGTGCCATCCTTCATGCCAACACTTTTGAGGGCATATTTCATAATCTCCTCAGCTCTGCTATAGCCGCGTCCTCTAAGCTTAGCAT
>NZ_BDHH01000003.1 GCF_001748365.1 Fusibacter sp. 3D3
GTGCGGGGACTATGATTAAAGTATATTCATGGCTATCCGTAACTGCTGGGGTGGCACTGTCTGTCACCGTCACTGTGAAGGTGAAACTGCTACTAGCTGTTGGCGTGCCACTAAGGGCGCCAGTGGATGCCAGTCGGAGGCCTGAGGGCAATGCACCTGCTGTGATGGCATACGTATTAGGTGCTGTGCCGCCTGTGGCTGTAAAGGTATGTCCACCATAAACGGTATTTATTGTGCCACTTGCGGGGTTACTCGTTTCTATTGCCAGAGGTGCTGGGGCTATGATTAGGGTATATTCATGGCTATCCGTAACCGTTGGGGTGGCGCTGTCTGTCACGGTCACTGTGAAGGTGAAACTGCCATAAGCTGTTGGCGTGCCACTTAAGGCGCCACTTGATGCCAGTGAAAGGCCTGATGGCAATGCACCTACTGTGATGGCATACGTATTAGGTGCTGTGCCGCCTGTGGCTGTAAAGGTATGTCCACCRTAAACGGTATTTATAGCACCACTTGCTGGGTTACTCGTTTCTATTGMMAGAGGTTCGGGGRCTATGATTAAAGTATATTCATGGCTATCCGTAACCGCTGGGGTGGCRCTGTCTGTCACCGTCCCTGTATAGGTGTCTCTGCCCTAAGCTGTTGGCGTGCCACTTAGTGTGCCACTTGATGCCAGTGAAAGACCTGATGGCAATGCACCTGCTGTGATGGCATACGTATTAGGTGCTGTGCCGCCTGTGGCTGTAAAGGTATGTCCACCGTAAACGATATTTATAGCACCACTTGCTGGGTTACTCGTTTCTATTGCCAGAGGTGCGGGGACTATGATTAAAGTATATTCATGGCTATCCGTAACTGCTGGGGTGGCACTGTCTGTCACCGTCACTGTAAAGGTGAAACTGCCATATGCTGTTGGCGTGCCACTTAGGGCGCCACTTGATGCCAGTGAAAGGCCTGATGGCAATGCACCTGCTGTGATGGCATACGTATTAGGTGCTGTGCCGCCTGTGGCTGTAAAGGTATGTCCACCATAAACGGTATTTATTGTGCCACTTGCGGGGTTACTCGTTTCTATTGCCAGAGGTGCTGGGGCTATGATTAGGGTATATTCATGGCTATCCGTAACCGTTGGGGTGGCGCTGTCTGTCACGGTCACTGTGAAGGTGAAACTGCCATAAGCTGTTGGCGTGCCACTTAAGGCGCCACTTGATGCCAGTGAAAGGCCTGATGGCAATGCACCTACTGTGATGGCATACGTATTAGGTGCTGTGCCGCCTGTGGCTGTAAAGGTATGTCCACCATAAACGGTATTTATAGCACCACTTGCTGGGTTACTCGTTTCTATTGAAAGAGGTTCGGGGGCTATGATTAAAGTATATTCATGGCTATCCGTAACCGCTGGGGTGGCGCTGTCTGTCACCGTCACTGTAAAGGTGAAACTGCCATAAGCTGTTGGCGTGCCACTCAAGGTGCCACCTGATGCCAGTGAAAGGCCTGATGGCAATGCACCTGCTGTGATGGTATACGTATTAGGTGCTGTGCCACCTGTGGCTGTAAAGGTATGTCCTCCATAAACGGTATTTATTGTGCCACTTGCTGGGTTACTCGTTTCTATTGCCAGAGGTTCGGGGGCGATGATTAAAGTATATTCATGGCTATCCGTAACCGCTGGGGTGGCACTGTCTGTCACCGTCACTGTAAAGGTGAAACTGCCATATGCTGTTGGTGTGCCACTTAGGGCGCCACTTGATGCCAGTGAAAGGCCTGATGGCAATGCCCCTGCTGTGATGGCATACGTATTAGGTGCTGTGCCGCCTGTGGCTGTAAAGATATGTCCACCATAAATGGTATTTATTGTGCCACTTGCTGGGTTACTCGTTTCTATTGCCAGAGGATCTGGATTTCCAGTGCCTTGTAATGAAAAAGAATAGGTGGATGCCCCAGTATTATTCATGACAGAAACCACTGAACTGCGAATGCCTATACCGCTTGGATCAAACTGAACTGTAAAGGTCGTTTGATTGCCATCTGACAAGGGCCCAGAAGGTTGTGCGGTTACGGTAAAATCAGATGCATTTGCACCAGCAATTGAAACAGGCGCTGTCAAACTGACATTTTCCCCATGGGTACCTTCATTGGTTACAGTAAAAGTCTTAGAAATTGTACCACTTGAAGCTAAAATACTGCCAAAATCAGTATCATCTGTCACGCTTGGCGTTGTGTCACCGATTTCAATATGCATCTCATTCCCTTTAACGGTCATTATCGGCCCGATTTCTGCCAATGTCAGGCTGATATCGTCAAAATCTGCCCAGTTTTGACCCGTGGTATTATCTGACATGGATGCCACTAAAGATATCTTCAATTTTCGTGTTTTAGGCAGTAAAATGATGTTGTTGAGGTTCGCAGCTTGCCATGCGACACCATCAGAGTCGCCACAAGCAATCTCTTTACTGTTATCTGTTCCAACAGCAAGGTTTCCATCTTTATCTAACTGTTCAACTCTTATAATTGCAGATGTGATATTATTGACATCAGCAGGATCACCCTTGCGAAAATAGCCCTCTAATGTGTAAGCAACCGCATTTTCATCTATTGCGGTTGCTATTGATGAAGTGTCAATAATCTGATAGAGGGTATTACTTACGCTACCCGCTTTCATCCCTGGAAAATATGAACATTCATACACTTCCGTATGCGCAAGACCATCATTAAGTTTTAAAAAATCACCTATATCCTGATTTGCTCTTGTCCAGTCCTGAATCTCTGGCGCAGCATCTCCCAACTCAAAACCACTGTTTTCAACTAAATTTACACCATAAGATATCGCTCCAAAAGTCGGTATTATACTGGATGTTATCATTAAAGATAATAGCCAAAATGAAATCAACCTGCTCAAAACGCGCTTTACTCTCTTCAAAGCCATGTCACTCCTCCAAATTCATAATATTGCATTCTCAATCCCCATACAACTCTCATGACGATGGACAAGCATCAAAAACGCTTGACACTTGTCCAATATATTTTTATTCTCTTTGAATATCGATTATATACTGACGTGTCACAGTATAGCCCTGTTTCGTTACTGTAATCGGAATGCTCAACTCACTTCCTAAAAATGTAATTGAATTTGAAGGTGTGGCATTGGATACCTCTTGCCCATTTACAAAAATGGTGACACCATCATCTTCAACATAAGGTATAACACCGACTCTCATTGCACTAATAGAGGTTGAGTCTGAATATTCTAAGATGTCATGGTTCATCGTAATCGTCGCTATATTAGAATAACCCTTTCCACTATATAGTAAATCAATTTTTTCTAGATATAGATTGACGACTCTGTTGACAGTGATTGTATAAGCGACATCAATCTCGCTCTGTGTAGACGTCACATAGATTCCAATCGTATTTACACCCATTTCTAAATTGATGCTTTGTGAAGCGCTCCCACTAGAAACGACCACGCCATTGACTGTAATTATTTTATCTGAACTGCCAGTCGGCGTTACCGTAATATTGCTGACCGTATCATTTACTGTGATACTGTACTCAAAAGTGTTGGCGTCAAAGCTAGGGTTAAGCGTTCCAGTACTAAGAGTCAGATTATCAAGCGTTGCTATTGAGGCTTCATAAACCTCAAACTCAACAAAACCAGTCAGAGCAGGATTGATTGCCAAGCCTTCATTTGAAAACAGTTTTACATAACGCCATTGGCTTAAACCAATTTTTCGGTCTGTAACAGATGTCGTATTTCTTATTACGGAATCCAGCAATGTCCAATTTTTCATATCTAAACTGCCATATAAAGCATAATTGAGATTGCAATATCGATCATCCCAACCAACACTATTCATATGGTAGCAAACCCAACGATCAATCCAGTACGCATCACCCAGATCGACAATCATAGATCCAGGACATATTCCGATCCATCTGCTAAGTGTATCGATGTTGCCATCAATTGCTCTTGAAGATAAAAACGGCATAAAACTATCAGAAGAAAAAATCACATTTTTATTCAATACTAAATTTCCCATAAACGTCTCCTCAAACCTTTAATCAAAAATGGAGCAATAGCTAATACAATAAACCATCCCAAGTAACCGTTGTGATTGAGGCATAGCATTTTTCAAATTTGGAACTTTAAATGTATTAACGCCATCTCCACCATAGGTGGTCCCAATTACCGAGTACAGTTCTGGATAGTCTGAAATTCTGACTAATTGCCCCCAACAGGGCATTGTTCCTCTGGGTGAATATGCAAACGCAAATAAATATATACGACCTATAGATATATCCATTATATGATCTCCTTTGATTAACTTCTGGGTGGATAGTACCCCGCTATGGCAATACAATAAGACAGTCCAGGTATTGGCTCAGCACCTTGAAGATTTGGTAGTGCAAAAGTAGACACACCGTCACCACCGTAGTTAGTTCCTATTAGTGAATACAAGGCACTATTTTGGGTGATTTGTAGCAATGAACCATCACATAGGCTTACATCCTTTGACTGATTAGCAAATGACAATAATATAATTTGACCAATAAAGTAATCCATAACACAACCTCCTTGAAAAAGATATATCCTTTAATTGAATCTTTGGATATTGTTTCCTTAATTATATGAGTTGTTTTTTCCCATGAACATCTCCCAAAAGGGGTATTTTTTCATTTAACATGAATATTTATCTTTGATCCTCTAAGTTGAACGACAAAAAAACACCCCAACAATCATCTTTCCGATACATGATTATCGCAGAGCTGCGACATACCATAAAGAGGATTGTTGGGGATGAAAATATCCGTTTTTGATTTTAATAATCAGATATGCTTTATAAATCAAAAACATAAATTCAATTTCAAGAAAAACTAGCTTCTAATCTGACTGAAATTTTAACAGTTAACAGAATTCAACATTTTAAATGTCCATTTTAATACAGCTTTTGAATTGCTACAGTGTACACACCACCACTTCCTTGTGTATCATTACTACTAAGGGCTACGCCATATCTACTGTGATCATCTGTCGCAATTACATTAACATAGAATGTACAACTATTCATGTTATTATACGGACTATTAAGCATCTCAACTTTTGAATTACCAGAATTTAGAGAATCAATATACATTGCAGAAACTGGTCTTGTAGACGATATTGTAACGCTATACATGCCACCAGTTTCAAACGCAAGACCATAGGTTTCCATTTGACCTCCATAAAGCATATTTTTTTCTCCAACTGCAGACCCACTTCTCACCCAACTTAAAGTGTTTCCTTTTGACATACTTACTGTTACAGCCACTGCCGTACTTGGGTTCTCTGGTGTAACAAGTAATCTATATTTTACATAGGGCATGAAGTGCCATCCAATAGAGTTGTTTCTTCTAAATTCACCAGAATCAAATTTGATGTCAAGTGCAGAATTAACTGGTACTATCATTGACTTTACAGGTACACTACTTGATATAAATAAATTCCTTGCATCAATATCGCTTACAGTTATATCAAATATAGCCATGCCACCGGATACATATTGTGTACACGAAGATCCATCAACTAATGTAGTATTGCTTGCTGTAGCTGCTACAGACGCTACGTTTACATTTGACTCTACATTTGTACTTGCATATGTAGGCAAAGTATTAAACAACACTACAATTGAACATATTAAAAACACTGATATTTTTTTGCTCATCTTTTGTAACATACTTATCTCCTTTAATGTAGATGGCCAATCTATACATTTTTTATAGCTATACCTACATAATACATATTAATCCATTAGTTTGCAACCTTTTTTTGCTTTTTATATTGCATTTTAACCAATTATTGTTTTGTCACATTCTGATTGAATCACACCTATTATACAACAAATAATCTTAACAATCTTTTAAATGGCCTATTTGGAACGAATCACGTCCTAATTGGAACAGAACCCTCTTATTTTCGCATTGATTTAATGAATTTTGATATATAAGTTGAATTAAATTTTAATAATTTACAATTGGACACATAACCGATCTATAATAATATGTGGATGTTTTGCAATTTCTGTTAGAAAAGCAGAGACATTCTTTCTAATCTCATATGTCTTGTTATAAAAAACGTTGTTGATGACTTTTTCTTTAAGCCAACCCCAGAGACCTTCTATCAAGTTTAGATTTGGACTATATGGAGGTAGATACATTAACTCAAGTCGATGGGAATTTTCTAAAAGAAAAGGCTGAAGTAACTTGGCGTGGTGTATCCTTGCATTATCAAGAACCATAACAATTTTACCAGAATACCGTTCAAGTACATTGTTCAGAAAACCAAGAAATGTTTGTGCATCGTATGTTTCGTGCTCTTCACAATAGATATCTCCACTCTCATAATCTAAACAGCCCACTAGTTTTACGCCACGATGCTTTCCATACGTCTTTATGATTTTTTGTTTGCCGCGTTCAAACCATGTAGCTCCGATCGCTTGGTAATCTCGAATCATAGATTCATCCTCGAATAGTATGTGTTGGATTTCACCGTTTATCAATTTTTTTTAACATCAATAAATGCCTTGCGAAATTGCTCTTGCTTTAGGGGATCAGCTTTAGCTAACGTGTACGTAGGACGTGTGAATGATAAATTCAGTCTAGACAATATCAACGTGATACCTTTGATGCTGTATTGAACTTTGAATTCTCTCAAAATATATTCTGCTACAATTCCAGCTGTCCAATTGAAATTAGCTACAAAACCAACATCGGCGGGTGTTTTGTTTAAAATGAGGTCTTTTATTGTAGCCTCTTGCTCTTCGGTTAACCGACTTGGTCTCCCTTTGCGTGCAGCATCTGGGATTGAACTAAGCCCTATGCTACGATACTTTGTATATAATCTTGAAATCGTAACAGGAGTCAACTGTGTTATTTCAGCGATTTCTCCGACCTCTTTTCCTGTTCCGTATAAATAGATAGCTTGAATTCGACGATATTCACGTTTTATTTTTGATGACCTCATTGCTTCTAAAAGTTCTTTTATTTGTTCTTGAGTTAGTGGCTTGCGTTTATTCATGGGGTTCATCCTCACATAGTAGTTTTGGTTATGATATATATCGGATGATTTTTATAAAATTTTAATTCAATTTATATAGATTTAAAAAAAGTTAAAAACAGACTTACAATTCGACTAGAGAAAGAGATGAAAGAGAGGCAAAAATATGTCAGAGAAAAACTATCAATTCGAAACCCTTCAAGTTCACGCAGGTCAAACGCCTGATCCAACCACAGGCTCTAGGGCAGTACCCATTTACCAAACCTCTTCCTATGTATTTGAAAATACACAACATGCAGCGGATTTATTTGCACTGAAAACAAGCGGGAATATTTACACGCGGATTATGAATCCAACCACAGACGTGCTTGAACAGCGCATCGCAGCGCTCGAAGGGGGCGTCGGGGCATTGGCAGTGGCTTCTGGTTCTGCTGCAGTCACTTATGCGATCCTAAACATCCTTGGTGTGGGCGATGAAATCGTCTCTGCAAGTACACTTTATGGCGGGACTTACAACCTTTTCGCATCTACCTTACCAAGATACGGGATAACGACGAAGTTCGTAAATCCAGACGATCCCGAAAATTTCAGATGCGCAATTACGGCAAATACAAAAGCGATATATGTGGAGAGTATTGGAAATCCAGGCATAAATCTTGTGGATTTAGAAGCTATTTCGAAGATTGCGCATGAAAATGGCATTCCTTTAATTGTGGACAATACCTTTGGGACGCCGTACTTGATTAAACCATTTGAACATGGGGCCGATATAATCGTTCACTCGGCAACCAAGTTCATCGGCGGACATGGGACTTCCATTGGTGGGGTCATCGTGGATTCTGGAAACTTTGATTGGAGTGGCAGTGGTAAGTTTGCGTGCTTAACGGAGCCAGATCCATCGTATCATGACATTTGTTATGCTAAAGATATCGGTGCAGCTGCCTATATCACAAAAGCGCGTGTACAACTTTTAAGAGACACTGGGGCTTGTATCAGTCCTTTTAATGCTTTTTTATTAATTCAAGGTCTAGAAACTTTATCTTTAAGAGTTGAACGCCATGTTGAAAACACTCGAAAAATTATTGCATTTTTGAAAGATCATCCTTCAGTAACTTGGATTAACTATCCGGAACTTGAAGATAATAAGTATCATGAGCTTTATAAAAAGTATTTCAAACGCGGTGTGGGTTCGATTTTCACTTTTGGTGTAAAAGGTGGCGTTGAAGCTGGCAAGAAGTTTATAGAAGCACTTGAAATATTCTCGCTTCTTGCAAATGTAGCAGATGCGAAATCGCTTGTGATTCATCCAGCGAGTACGACACATGCTCAATTAAGTGAAGACGCACAGAAGTCAGCGGGTGTTGCACCAGAACTCATTCGGGTCTCCGTGGGGATAGAGCATGCGGATGATTTGATCGAAGACTTAAAACAAGCTTTAGATCAGATTTAGAAGGAAAATCGATACTAATATAAAATAGAAGTAAAAATAAATCTGAAAAGTAGAAGTGTGATCATTTGATGATGCTTCTACTTTTTTAGTTCGGTATAATAGAGGTGAAAGACATGATTTGAGGCCTGCATTTTCTGTAAGTGTTGTTAATAATAATTTAATAAAATTGAACTTTAATGTTAATTGAAACCTTAAGGTCATATTGTTATAATGATCACATGTGGAAAGTTTTGAATTCTAGATGAAATGTTGTGGCTCTAGTGTAGAACTTAAACAAGAAGAGGGGAGAACTATTGAGAATGGCACACAGATTGATTTGGATCTTGATCATTTGATGGTGCAATGTCACCATAAAAGGATTAAAAGAGGTGCAAGTTGTGGTTTTAGCACGAACGGAGATTTTGAATATTGTCCAAAATGTGGGGCACAATTACAGAAGACCTAAAAAAAGAATCGAGGTGAATATGTTTTTTTGGATAATGATGGTGTCAGTATTCTTGTTATTAAGTTTTTTGCTTGTGGTCAATGAAGGCATTGTGATTGGCATGATCTATATGGCTATGCTCCTAATGTTTTTTGGTTTTATGAAGGGGGTTGTTTTTATTTCGCGTTGGATTAAATATTTGAAAACAGAATTTGTCGAGATTAAAGGCGAAATAGTAGATACATATGTTGTGACGAAACCACGCTATGGTTCATTTGGAGGTGCAAGAGGTTCACACATGAATGTAAGCGTTGAAGCCTTTAATTGCTTGGATATTTTGTTGTCAAATGGGCAAAAGTATAAAGTGTTTGAGAGCTTCAATGAGAATCCTTATCAGCACTTTGACGGCAAGAGTAAAATTGGAGATCATGTAAAATTTACAGTTCAAGTGTATGATGATCAACACTATATGAAAGAAGATTTTTTTAGGGTGTACCATAGGTTAGGGTGTCAAAAGTCAGTTTCGCATTAACCCTCTAGCATATACTGTATCGCGTACTTTTCGTAAACGGCATCAAAGGGTAGAGGGTTGCTCAACTTTTGGATTTGACACCCTAACCATAGAATGTAATTGAAATAAAAGGTTGTGGCTATTTTGGTGATTATCGTTAAAAAGGACACAGTTTGTACAATTGATTAAGTTATAATGAATGGGAACCATTAACCCTTGACCCAAAATTGGAGATATGACATCATGAAGCCTAAAATTTTAAAGTGGATCACCTCAATTTTAAACAAGTATGGCGTCCGTTTGTTTTTCATCTTACTGGTGACCTTTTTAATCGTTAAATGGGTGATCGCATCGGACGCTTCGCAAAAAGATCAAGATATGACTGAAATCGCTGTACAGACAACCCTTGAGGGGAACAAACCGCAAGGTGATGAGAATAATCCTATTCAACTTGAAGTCAATTTAAAAAAGGAATTGCTCAAACTAAATATGGATGAAGATCAAGATGGTGAAATTAGCTTTATAGAAGCCAACGCGTTTAAAGGTAATTTAGACCTTCGAGGCAAACATCTTACAAACTTAGAAGGCCTTCAGAATTTTTATGGCGTTACAGATTTAAATATATCTGACAACAATATAACCAATATTGAACCCGTGTTCAATCTCACCGAATTGGTTTCACTGAATATAGCCCATACTGCTGTGAGGCATTTAGATGGCATAGACAAACTTACAGAGCTCAAAAGATTGTTAGCCTCAAATTGTGAACTTGTGGATGTATCCCCTTTGGAGGCATGTGCACAGCTTGAAGACCTTTTATTACTTGGGAATCGAATAAAGGATATCACACCACTATCGGCCCTTACTGAGCTTAAAATGATCAGCTTAACAGGTAATAAAATTACGGATATAATGCCCTTAAAAACATTAACCCAGCTTAAACATTTAGCTATTGGTGGCAATGAGATCGAATCGATTGAAGCTGTTTCTTCAATGTCTTTACTGGAAGGGTTATGGCTACACGATACCAATGTTTCGCAGCTGGAAGCACTCTCAGATCTAGCTCATCTAGAGACGCTGGACATTTCCAATACAAGAGTACAAGATTTATCGCCGCTTAAAAATATTTTGAGTCTGAAAAAACTGTCAATCATAAATCTCGATATTGTGGTTGATTTAGGGCGTGATGATGTTGAAATAAAAGATTAAATCAGTTTATGAAAATGAGTATGAATTAAGGAGAACCCGTTTATGCAGGATAATGAACTCTATGTTAAGTTAATTGAAATAGTGAAAGCGAATAAATCATTGCAAAGGGTATTTGGGGCACTTGATGAGATGGGGATAACAGAATACTATATCGGAGCAGGTGCAATTGTTCAAAGTGTTTGGAATCTTTTAACGGATAGACCTGAAGATTACGGTATTAGTGATGTTGATATCGTTTTTTTCGATGACAAAAATTTGGATGCCCAATATGAAGCGGTATTAAGCGTGCAGCTTAATGAAAAGCTCGATGATTTTCCATTATGGTTGGACATAAAAAATCAAGCCAGAGTTCATTTGTGGTATAAAGAAAAATTTGGGATAGAACTTGAAGCTTATGCTTCGCTTGAGTCTGCTATTGACACTTGGCCGACGACGTCAACTGCTCTTGGCATTCGGCGTCAGAGTGAAAGTGTTTGGCAATTATATGCGCCCTTTGGTGTACAAGATGTATTTGATTTAAAAATTAGAGCCAATAATAGGCTGATTACAGAAGCCATATATCTAAACAAGGTTAACAAGTGGCAAAATAAATGGGCCGAACTTCAAGTCGTAGAATGGGATGATCATGAGGTCCCTTATGTCAATCAAGAGCCCATCCAGATAAGAGGCTGAAAAATCAAAGCGTCTACTCAGTCCGCTTCGCTACCTTCGTAACACTTGCACAATCCTATCGGATTGCATTCAGTGGGCGTTTGGACTCCCACTGAATTAGGAATATGAACCCCCACTTAGAGAAGTGGGGGACATCTCCTCAAGGGTTATAAAATACACTCGAAAGTTTAACACAATTTGCATTGAAGCGGGATTGAAATTGTGCTATTTTAAATAGAAGACGGGATAACAACTACAGTACAGGGACTTAAATAAGCCCTTAAATAAGCCCTTTAATCGTACAGCTTTAGTGAGGAGATTATAAATGCCATACAAATTGATTGCACTTGACATGGATGGAACATTACTTAATGAAAAAAAAGAAATTTCACCTCGAAATAAACAGGCTATAAAGGATGCAAAAGCAAGTGGTAAAACAGTTATTATTGCCACTGGGAGACCCTTAATCGGCATTCAAAACGTCCTTTCGGAACTTGAACTCAACACGGATGAAGATTATGTCGTATCCTTTAATGGCGCCTTAGTTCAAAATGTTAAAACAGGTGAAGTTATTCTCCAAAGCACATTAGAACATGAGGATTACAGGTCGCTTTACGCACTGAGCAAAACATATGGTGTTCATATTCATGCGCTTACAAAAGACTATGTGACAACACCAGTATTAAATCCATACACTAAGGTAGAGGCAGATATCAATGTCATCAAAACCGTTAAATGTGATGTGGATAAGTTTCCTGAGAGTGAGACCATCATCAAAGTAATGTTTGTGGACGATAAAGACAAGCTTGATGAAATTGAGCGCATTTTACCTGCAGAGATTAGAGCAAAATATACGGTGGTTAGAAGTGCAGCTATTTTCTTAGAATTCCTACATCCAACGGTGAATAAAGGTGTTGGTGTGAGTGCTATAGCAAAGGTAAAAGATATATTGGCACATGAAGTCATATGTGTGGGCGATGCGGGTAACGATATCGCTATGCTTGAGTATGCAGGTCTTGGCGTTGCCATGGGCAATGCATTTGACGCCGTTAAAAAAATAGCCAATCACATAACCGATACGAATGAAGAAGATGGCGTTGCAAAAGTAATCGAACAGTTTATGCTTAAAAAAGTCATATAACCTTTATGTACTGAGTTGAAACACAGGTTTTTATAGGGCCTGTGTTTTTTTACAATTATGTGTTAAAATCACAATATAGACTGTTAATGAAATCTAAATATATTTTAAAGAGAATTTAACCTAAAAGCCGAGAAGTATCCTTCCTCTTAGCCTTCCTTGCTCAGGGAGTGAGAGCGTAGGTGGGAGATGAATCGGTGGTTTTTGCCTTTGAAATATGCTGCAGAAAATGCTATAATGTAATCAGTAGTAGTATACAAAGGAGGTTGGAAATAAATGAAAATGGATAATAATAATCATTCAGTGTTTTTGATGTATTATCATCTTGTGCTAGTAATCAAATATAGACGAATGGTCCTTGACGATGCAGTATCTGAAAGAGCTAAAGAAATATTCGAATATATCGCAAAAAATTACAATATAACATTGCTAGAGTGGAATCACGACAGTGACCATATTCATATACTGTTCAAGGCACACCCAAATAGTGAATTATCAAAGTTTATTAATGCTTATAAAAGTGCGAGCTCAAGGCTACTCAAAAATGAATTTCAGTCAATTCGTAAAAAACTATGGAAAGCATATTTTTGGTCAAGAAGTTACTGTTTACTTACAACTGGTGGCGCGCCTATTGAAGTCATCAAGAAATATATAGAAAGTCAAGGTGAAAAGCATTGAATAAAGCGTTCAAATTTAGAATATATCCAAATTCAGAACAAGAAGTGCTCATAGGTAAGACTTTTGGTTGTGTGCGTTTTATCTACAATAAAATGCTAGGCGATAAAATAGAATATTACAAGAGGACAAATCAAAAACTGAAAAATACCCCCGCACAATATAAAGCAGAATTTGAATGGCTAAGAGAAGTCGACAGTCTAGCACTTGCTAATGCGCAAATGAATTTGCAAACAGCCTATAACAACTTTTTTAGAAAGCCTAAAACAGGATTTCCTAAATTCAAGTCAAAACGAAATAATAACAAAAGTTATACAACTAATTTTGTAAATGGAAATATCAAGTTAGAAAATGGTTGTATTGTTTTACCAAAGCTTAAAGCTGTGAAAATCAAACAGCACCGAGCTATTCCTAAAGAATACAAACTTAAAGCTGTAACGGTAAGTCAAACTGCAACTGGGAAGTATTTTGCAAGTATCTTATATGAATATGAAGTGACTATAGAAACAGTTCAGCCTAAAACATTCTTAGGGTTAGATTTTTCCATGAAAGCACTTTTTCTATCTTCCGATGGCATATCAGCAGAGTATCCTAGATATTACAGACAGTTGCTAGAACAACTCAAACGCGAACAAAAAAAGCTATCKYTGTGCCAAAAGGGCAGTAAAAATCGTAACAARCAAAGAATAAAAGTAGCGAAAATTCATGAGAAAGTGAMGAACCAACGAAAAGACTTTTTACACAAGCAGTCAAAGCAGATCGCCGATGCTGTTGATGCGGTGTGTATTGAAGATTTGGACATGAAGGTGATGTCACAAGCGTTGAATTTTGGTAAAAGTGTTATGGATAATGGGTTTGGGATGTTCGTGTCTATGCTTAATTACAAGTTGATGGAACAAGGGAAACACCTCGTCAAAATTGACAAATGGTTTCCAAGTTCTAAAAAGTGTAGTGTTTGCGGGATAGTGAAGAAAACATTATCGCTTTCAGAGCGGACATATCATTGCGAAGATTGTGGCATGACAATGGATAGGGATTACAATGCAAGTATAAATATCAAAACGGAAGGTATACGCTTATTATTAGGGTAAACGAACTCATAGAACCGTGGGGCACACGGGGATAGCTTGCTTATGCTGTAGCCGTTAGGCTACTCGAACAAGAAGCCCCCACTTCTTCAAGTGGTGGGAGTATGTCACTGTTTATTATTAAAAGCAAAAGGAGAATTTGTTATGATTGTTAAAGAAAGAGGAAAAAAATGAAGAAAATCATTGTTCCAATAATTATTATTCTACCAGTATTATTTTATTTGATATTTGTTGTTAAGCTCAGTCATATGACGTCTCTTTCTATTGAAATAAAAGCAAATGATAAGTCTGGAATAACAAGTTTAGAAACTAATGTTGAAGATCAGGCGTTTATTGCTTCAATAAACTCAATTATCACAGAAAAGCGCTATCTTAAACAACCATTGTATCATCACTATAGCAGGAATGAAATTGATTATGAAATAACGAGTTATAACATGAATGAATCTAATAAACTTAAAACACGTTACAGAATATTATTAAATATAGATGAAGAAAGTAATGTTGCAAACCGTAGCAGGATTGATGTAATAAGAATAGAGGGTGAAATTGAAAATAAATTTGGTAGCTTTTCAGTATTTTTAACGGATGAGCAAGTAAAGGAATTGACGAAGTGTATCCAAGATTATCTGTCTCAGTAAGTTCTGAATTAAAGTCTAAGTTATGACCTTAAATTTTTTGTCGTACAACCTAAGCTCTCGGAATTTATAACGAGGGTGGTTCAACCTCAAGTTTCACGTAGAGGTCCTTTTATCGAAGTGATATTTCCGCATAGCTCAAGCTATTAGTGGCGATGAGAGATATGTTTCAACTCTTGATAAATCAATAATATCATAACTTCTGAAAGGGATTCTATCAGCAAAGGAACCTTACAGGCTTCTGCTGTTGTTGATCTTAAAGCAGAAACCATTACCGACAAAAAAACTAATATGACTGCTAGTACTCGGTCTGTAGTTGCTTCAAAATACACTCAAAGTACATACTCTTATGAATATACCAATGACAATCCATATATAAATCGGGTGATATAAAATTTACTTAGGGGTAAAAGTGCATAGTCTTTCTATGCACTTTTGCTAATTTAGTCAGGAGTTTAACGATGAAAAAGTTTTATCATGGAGTTAATCTGTTTATTGAGAAAAGGAAAATGAGTTTTAGTATTTTGGCAGTAGTGGTTTATTTAGTAGGTATCACTGGATTTTTATCGAATTTACTTATACAATCAAATATTCCAGTAGGTCAGTTTGAGATGACTAAAAAGCTCGGTTCAATACACGGTAGTTCTGTCGTTGCAGTGGATAATGATTCCAATTATTATATAAGTTCAAATCTACGACCAAGAATTCAAGTTTATGATTCTGCTGGTATTTTCAAATTTGCATATTTATTCAATTCAACTTCTTCAATATCTACATATTACATTGATGATGAAAATAAAATACACATATTATTTTCAAGACCGCTAAGTAAAATGATAATATCAAATGGGCAAGTAGAAATGTTTGAAAATATTATTGATAATGCTGAAATATTTGACAAATTTGAAGAGAATAGAGCGTATTATGAATTGAATAGAAACATTGAAATAATAAGAAATAAAGAAATACTTAATTTAAGTATAGATGGTATGAGTAAACAAGTGCGTTTAGAAAGTACATTATTTCCTTTAGGTGTAGAATTCTGGGGTGTATTAATGATGATCGGGACATTATTAATGCTGTTTATCCATCGAAAATCTTTGGCGGAATTAAAAAGGAAGTATGCAATATCAAGATGATAAGGGGTATTACAGCAGATTTGAAAGCTTGTTTCCCTAAAAACTATAAACAGATTCTTTCCATAGCATGCTTCTTGATATTAGAAGATCGGAACTCACTGATTCGCTTTCCCAAGTGAGACAGAACGCTTTTTCTGGTTGCAAGGCAAAAGGCGTTTGGAGAATGAATACTGGGCATATTATACAACAAGTATTTCGTCGTATTCCGAATCGCTCAAACAAGTAAAATACGGATTCAACAAAGACTATGACACAGTAAAGATCGTTATGGACAGGGGGTTTTACAGCGAAGATAACATCAATGCTTTGTATCAGAATCACTTGAAATTTCTAATCTCTACAAAAGTATCGCTTAAATATGTGCAACAAGAGTTGGATAAAGTTAGAGAGAATATCCGAACCCCTGGAAGCACATTGCGTGTTTGTGAAGTGACAAAGAAACAGGCTGATCTCTATATAACCCCCGAAGTTACACCACCGAACACGTTGTAATTTCTTGGGGATTTAGATTTAAAATGGTATTTGATGAGCTTGCTCAAAAAAATAAACAGAGAGAAAGGCGTTTTCGTTTGAAGACGCCTTTTGAAGTGCTCTATTTAATCATAAGGCGTATTTAAATTGCCAAATTGTGATCCCTTAACTTAAACACCCTCATCGTCATGACAGAATCGTTTATGACAATGAGGGTGTTTTTTTAGATCAGATGAATCCAAATAGGACGTTAAACGTTCCAATTTGGCCAAGCTAATGGCATTAAGCATGTTCATATGATAAAATGAGGCGTTAATGTGTGTAATTCGATGTGATAGTCGTGAGCATGATGATTGCTCGTTTTTTTGAGATCATAGACTCTTGGAATATCTTTCCCACTTCAAAAGGAAAGTGAAGAAAAAAGTACGAGAATTATGGATAAAGTCGTTAGTGCTGCTATTTTACTCATATTAGATCTCCTTATAAATTATTGATTACAATACTTATTTTATATTAGTTTACAGTTGTTTAAACCCAATTTAAAGTTGGTAGAAAGGCGTTGCAGATGTTTGAATCATATGATATGAAGTCTTTTGGAATGTATATGAGAACGGTGAGAAATTCTTTGGGGTTAACTCAAGGGGACGTTAGCAGGTTAACAAGAGTTAATAGTGAGACATTGAGAAAAATGGAAAACGGCAAGACTGTACCTAAATTAGAAACTTTGGGGTATTTATCTGTGGCATATAAACAAGATGTTTTGGCGATATTCTCTTTTTTTAGAACAAATCAAGAACTATATGAACTTTATAAAGAGCTTGATTATATTATTGTTTCTAATGAACTAGAGCGGTTAAATGATTTTTGCGATAACTTAATCAAAATTGAAAACGATGATGAAAAAGTTAATTTGTTTAATACGAATGAGCTTGATCAATTGAAAATGATTGTTGAGGGGATTAAACTTTTAAACTGCGAATCAAATCGATATCATGACGTTCTCAGCGTTTTAAATCGCGCAATACATAGGACTTTGAAAGGGTTTAAAGTTGATCGATTTGAATATTATAAGTACAATCAAATAGAAAAGCGGATTTTATTGTTATTTGCGGTTACTTATGCAGAGCTAGAAGCATACGCGTTTTCAAATAAATTGCTCTTTTTTTTAATGGATATCAGTAATGGAGATCGATTTATATCGCAAATTGATTTGTTTATGTATATTAAAGTGATTTTTAACATTTCGTACAATTTTCATGAAATGGATTTTTTTGAGGATTCCTTAGAGTATGCAACAAAGGGCATTGAATTATGTTTAAAGAATAAGACAACATACTTACTAAGTGGGTTATTGTTCAGGCGAGCAGTTTCTAAAAAAAATCTTCAGAGATCAGATGCAGATAGTGATTTTAGAAAATCTATTGAATTGCTCAATGTAATGGGACAAAAAGCGTTGAAGGAAATTTACATCGAAAAGGCGACAGAACTCTATGGCTATGTGGATACCCCAACTTGAATTGGGTTGAGTGTTTTGATACCTTTGGTAAAATAGTAATAACATAATAATATTGCAATATGTTTATGCATTACAAAAGAATTGAATCAAGTAAATATATCAAAAACTCAGTTTGATAAGGAAGTATTAAATGCTGTTAATTATTTGAGTATCGAATAATCTCTTTGGAGTATTGACACTATAGTAATAGGGAATAGTTGATTTCCAAAGCGAAGTTGTCACAAAAAACAAATAATCATTTAGGCGATATAGAGGTACACTGAGAGATTTGATATAAAAGGTACTATTTAGGTGGTTCAATATAGTGTTATCGATACCAATAATAATCTGATTATGCTATTTTAAAAAAAGGAGAATTGATATGAAAAAAATTGTATTATTTACTTCAGTGTTTTGTCTTTTAATATTCTCAACGGCTACATTTGCCAATGTAAGTATTATTGAAAATGAAGCAGACGCTGGTTTAGAGCTAATACCGATGTCTGATTTACCTGAAGGTATCACGCCAATATTGGTAGATGATATGGATGAACTGAAAGCTCTAATACTTGTGCTTGATAATGAAGCGCAGGCAGAACAAAAAAAAGATATTGTTATTTTTAACGATGCTGATAGTCTTGCAGAAAATCTGTATTCAAATGAACTTAATAACGATAGTTTATTAATGAAAGCTATGTCTTCAGCTACACCCTATAATTGCTCAAAAGTCACAACTATATTTAATCTAAATGATATAGGTGGTCGAGTGGAACAAAAAGTCGATTATATTAAATGGTATTTTAATGATGCAACTGGAGCAGGCAATTATTATATGACTGTAGATGATTGTATTGCCACAACGAATGGCATTTATGGTTTTCAAGAAGTTACTTATTCAAAAAATGAAGCTATTCCATCTTCAACGGGGCAAAGTATAAATTGCCGTGTTAAAGGTTATACAAGAGTATATGTTGGAATCGCTGGTCAAGGGTTTACTCTAAAGACTTTTTATTTTGATAAATCTTATACAATTTATTAAATTGAACAAAATGTCTAATAGGTGTATCATTAACATAGGATATATGGTGAAGGGAGGTTAACATGGACTATAAGAGATACATTATTAGAATCTTTTTAATAACCATAACGATTTACTTTTTATATTTTTTATTAACACCTATAAAGTATGAATTTTATATGCTCATACTTTTCATACCTTTATCAATGGGGCTAAATCTTATTTATAATTTTTTGTGTTCTGTATTGGCTGGTAAAAGCCACATATGAATATGTATTTAAACAAGGCATTTATGTACTAAAAGTGTCTGTTTGACGCCACCTAAATAGCCTTATCGAAGGGAGCAATTTGTTCGTGACGATAGGGTTATTTTTATATTTGAGAGCGATTTTATTCCGAATTGGACCTGCATTCCCGTGTGAATTATAACGTGGACGGAGGTAACCGCTGTTAAAAAACAACAGGGCCAAAAAGTCCGCAAGTCCGCTAAAAAAAAACGAAAGAAATGAAACACAAACTACTGAGTATCAATAAAATCGTACGTCGCAGAACAAATGAAACCATCACCGAAGTAAGAAACATAACCGGTACAATGGCCAACATGTCCAAAGAAACTTTAAAGCAAGCAAAAGCGCTGATGAAAAAACTCGTTCCAGAATCATAGAAAGATCAATGCCTGAAACTTGGGTTATTAGAAACGATTCAGACAAAACGTTGCTTGTAGATGCAGTTCATCATCATGTAAAAATATTTGAAAAAGCCCCAAGGGAAATTGCAGTAGATAGAGGCTATTACTCAAAAGCAAATGAGGATGAATTTCAAAATTTCTGGGCTGGCGTCGAAGCACGCATTAGTTGCTTAAAGCGCTCATTTGGAATGAGAAGAAGTTATTTGAGAGGTCATAGTGGAACCTTTATTTGGTGTGGGTATGGATCTTCGCCACAACCTTCGGAAAGCAGCTCGACTGCTTATGGGGTAAAACATCCCCAAAACGGGGTGCAATATGCACTATCGTGCTTCAAATAATCAAAAAAATCTACACTTGACCCGAAAATTGATTAAACTCATAGTTGTGTGTTTAAAATGGCGATTCATCAGGTCAATCCAATTAGGATTAAAAAATATAGAGGAGTTTAAAATGATTGTATTTTTAGTGATATTATGGGGAATAAGCATAATTGGACTTCCCTTGATCCTTTATTCGTTAATGATCGAAAAAAAAGTAAGTACGCAATATATGATTTTGCTTGCCCTAATTTTAATAGGTTGGGGGTATTGGCTCCTGCCCGTCAAGCCAAATATAAAGGCACTTGAGTCATCAGATTGCTTTATAATTGCTGAAGAAAACATAAAACTAGATAGCAGTCAAAAAGAACATCTTCTAAATCTTATTCAAAATACGAACTTGATTCATGTTGCTTCAGAAAGTGAATTTGCTGACTTAGGAGGTAAAAATGATATCGTCATTATTTTTGACCTCCCAGGTAAAGATTTTTATATCTATCTACAACCAGATATTGAAAATTATGCACATATAGTTTATAGAGGGCAATATTTTAGATTTGACAATTATGCACTTTATGAAGCATTTTTTCGTAGCATGGGCGCAGTCTAACGAAAAGCGGAAAGGTACCAAGTCATACTTTTGGACTACTTATAAAAGCATGACTTGGTACTTGTCAATTGAAAAAAGGGTGCTATACTTGATATAACTATTACGGAAAGTTAATGATTTTGAAGTATCCGAGGCTGATTATGGACATTCAAATTAATCGAGAGAGTAAAACGCATTTTTACCTACAAATCATGAATAGTATCAAAAACATGATCTTAAAAAATGAAATTGTAAGTGGTTATAAATTGCCGTCAGAACGCGTCCTTTCTAAAAAGCTTAGAGTACACCGCAATACGGTGATTAAGGCTTACAGGATGCTCGTGGATGAACACTTTATAACGGCATCACAAAAGCCAAAGGGTTATTTTGTGACGTTTGGTCCTCAAGCGGATTTTGTTGATCAGCATTATTTGTGCCGTCATTTTGAACCTTTCGAATACATCGTCAAAGAAGAATTTCTGCATATGAACGCCCTGTTCAGCAGACTGTTCTACACCTCTATTGAAAAGAAACTGATCTCATTTGCAACCGCAATGCCAGCCGTTGCAACCTATCCTATAGATGAACTTGATGCAATTGTGAAAGACCTTATAGAAGATAAAAATAGTGATATTTATGGTTATAGTAATCCTCAGGGGCTACTTGCACTAAGGAAGGAAATCTCATTTTATCTAGAAGATATGGGTATCCATGTGGGTACATCCGAAATAACCATTTGCTCTGAGACTTATCAAGCTTTGGACTATCTCATTAAACTTGTGGTCTCTCATGGGGATTGTATCATTGTGGAAGAACCGATCAATCCAGATCTGTTTGACCTTTTAACGATTTTAGGGGCTAAGGTCATTACCATTCCCCTTGATGCTGAAGGCATGATTGTGGATTGCCTTGAAAATCTAATGCTGAAATTCAATCCAAAGTTTATTTTGACCATTCCAACTTTTCATAATCCTTCCATGACCGTTATGAGCCTGCCTAGGAGAAGAAAACTTTTGGACTTATCACACAGATATAACGTCCCTATCGTTGAGATCAACCATGATTCAGGTCTTCGATATGAAGGACATTCAATGCCCTCTCTTAAAAGTATGGATACTCTTGGAACCGTAATTTTTATGGATTCCTTTATATTTAAACTGGCACCAGGATTAAAAATAGCCTATATCGCTTCGTCTAAAAGCATCGCCAAGAAACTCAGTAAGACACTTGAAATCAATCAAATTTTTATCAATACACTCTCACAACATATTGTAAGTGCGTATTTGGCTAAAGGTTATTATCATCAGCACTTACTAGAAATTAGTGATTTTTATAAGCACAAAAGGGATCTTACGGTATCCTGTCTCGAAAAATATTGTGGGGCATATTTAACTTTTGACATTCCAATGGGTGGTTCTAGCGTTTGGTGCAAACTGATCTTGAAGATGAATCAAGATGCCTTGCTCTTAAATGCTGAAAACCTAGGCATCTCTTTTGCACCGGGGCATTTGTTCTATCCTTATGGCAACGAAGGCGATGAATTCATCAGGATCAGTTATGGAGCGAGGTCAGACAGTGAAATTGAAATGGGCATTGCGCTGCTCAGCAAAGCAATAGAGGTTACAATAGATCAGAAGTTATTATGACTTTGATGAAGTGATCCCAAGAGGGGGACCTAGCAATTATAAAGATTGGATCGTAGGATTCAATGGGGGAGGTTTCAATGAAAGTAAAGCCAAAACGGCTAAAAAAAGGGGATACCATTGCGATTATTTCGCCTTCCAGTGGCATCTGGCGAAGAAGCGAATTGTTACAGAGTGTCGAAGCACTTGAAAAGCTAGGGTACAAAGTGAAGCTGGGAGAACATGTCCTGAAAAATCGGCTTTATCTTGCTGGAACAGACGAAGAACGTGCATCAGATTTCATATGGGCATTTGAGGATTCAACAGTAGATGCTATATTCGCAAGTCAAGGGGGATATGGTGCAGCGCGTCTACTAAGGTATATTAATTTTGATGTGGTTTCTAGAAATCCCAAGATATTTTTAGGCTATAGCGATGTGACAGCGCTTCACCTTGCGATTCAAAAGGAGACGGACTTAGTCACGTTCAATGGACCCAGTGCATTGAGTTTTGGGACAGAGTACATGACACCGTACCGTTTTGAACACTTGATGAAGGCACTTTTAGGAGATGAGCCCATCGGTCATGTCAAAATGAGCGACCCGCTCAAGTATTTGATCAAAATGAATCCGGGCGTGGTTGAAGGGGAAATTACTGGCGGCAATCTTTCTTTAATCTGCTCGTTACTGGGAACACCTTGGGAAATTGATACGAAAGACAAAATCTTATTCCTAGAAGATTTGGAGATGGAACCTTGGCAGATGGATCATCTTTTGATTCATTTGTTAAATGCGGGAAAGCTTTCTGATGCAAGTGCCATTGTCGTTGGGGAATGTAAAAATTGTGAGCCGTATCGGCACAATCCAGGATTTCCAAATCAATGTAGCCTTGAAGATGTTCTCTTTGATATTTTGGAACCTTTAAAAAAACCTGTACTTTATAGATTGCCACTTGGTCATACCAAGGATTTGGCAACGATTCCGTTAGGCGTTAGAGGTAGAGTGGATTCAGAAAAAGGTATTTTTGAAGTTATGGAGAAGGGAGTTGTATGAGTATGAAAAAGAAATGGGTATTATTATTGATTTTGGGGTTATTGCTATCAACAAACCTTGTTTATGTGGGTGCATATGCAGATACTGCTTCCGCAGATGAGGGGGCCATTTTGAAAATAGGCGTTAAGCAAGAGCCAGATTCTCTCAATCCGTTTGCTGCATGGGAAGCCGCATCCAGTGAAATTTTTCAGTTGACCTATGACGCGTTGACGGCATTTGACAGGGATCTTAAGGTGGTTCCAGGACTTGCTGAATCATGGGAAGTTTCAGCAGATCAGTTGACGTGGACATTTCACCTCAGAAAAGAGGTGAAGTGGCATGATGGAACGCCTTTTACATCGGCGGATGTGAAGTATACCTATGAAGCTATCCAAGAGACCCAAATGGGCATGTACTATGGCTCTATATCAGATATCACTAATATTGAAGTAGTGGATGATTATACGATAAAAATGAGTTCAAAGTTACCCAAAGCGAACATGCTCCAAAATGTGACGCCGATATTGCCTGAGCACATTTGGTCAGCCTTTAATGCTGAAAACGTACTGGAATTTGAAAATGAACAGATGATTGGAACAGGGCCCTTTAAAATTGTGGAATGGCAAAGAGGACAGCAAGTGGTCTTTGGTAGAAACGCTGATTATTTTGAAAGAAAACCACAGGTCAACAACTTGATCTACGTGATCTATGCCAATAACGACACCATGGTTCAATCCTTTCAAAATGGAGAAATTGATATTGCACTCGGGCTTGACTATGTGGATATTAAAAACATTTTAGAGGATAAGAACGTTAAGAATTATTCCTATGAAGAAAATGGTTTTACAGAGTTGGCTTTTAACTCATCAGAGCCAAATGGTGCTTTTAACCCGCTCATTCAGGATAAAATAGTGCGGCATGCAATAGACTATGCGATTGATAAACAAAAAATAGTGGATTTGGTCTATGACAGTTCGGCAGTCCCAGGGACTTCTTATATACCACCTTCTCAAGCACCATGGCATTTTGAACCGTCTAAAGAAGAGCTGAGACTTTTTAATCCAGAAGAAGCAATCAAACTGCTTGAAAACGCAGGTTTTGTAAATGTGGATGCCGAGGGGATTAGATCGAATGATCAAGGAGAACGTCTTTCTTTCCTACTCTTATCTAGAAGTGATAATACTTCAGAGGTTCAAGTGGGGCAACTGATTCAGAGTTTTCTAAAGGATGTGGGCATTGAACTCAAAATTGAAACAGTAGATGATGGTGTTCTAAATGACCGCACCATGAGCACGCTGGACTACGACATGTTCATCTGGGGCTGGGGTGGCGATATTGACCCAAGTGTGCTTTTAAATGTTTTGACAACAGCTAATTTGAACAACTTAAATGACGTCTTTTATTCGAATCCCAAATATGATGAAATCGTTGCGAAACAAGCCACTGAAATGGATATGGATAAGCGAATTGAAATGGTTCATGAAGCACAGAGCATACTCTATGACGATCAGCCCTATAATATTTTATATTATTCCAATAACAACCAGTTGGTGAGGACGGATTTAGTATCAGGACTTAAACCGACGTCCTCGGGTGCTATTTTCTATGCAAGCAGTACGGCTAATTATTTAGATGCAGTGCTTGCGGGATCAAGCACAGGTACTATGAGTAGTGGCATGATTTTAATCATAGTGGCTGTAATTGTCTTAGCGGTCATCGCAGGCGTATTTACTTTAAAAAAACGCACTCAAAAGCATCAAGATCAAGAAAGGCAAGAGTGGTGATGACAGGCTTATGTCCAGAAAATATCTGATCAAAAAGTTTGCTTATGTCTTGATTACACTGTTTGGTGTATTGGTGATCAATTTTTTTCTCTTTAGAGTGATGCCTGGTGATCCTGTGAGTATGCTCGTGAGAAATCCCAATGCCAATGTTGAAACCGTGGAAAAAGTCAGGATGCAATATGGGCTTGATCAGTCCATGTTCGATCAATTCTTTAAGTACATTGCCAATCTGGCAAAGGGCGATTTTGGCACTTCATTTCACTACAATCGATCTGTGAATGCAGTGATTGGAGAGCGTGTTTTTGCGACGGTTCTTTTAGTGGGAACGGCAGAAATTGTGGCCATTTTTGTGGGCGTCTTGCTGGGCATTATAGCGGCGCATAAGCGGGGCAGTCGTGTGGATGTCTTTGCGCTGAGTTTTTCTTTAGTGACATATGCCATGCCTTCATTTTGGCTTGGGATCATTCTCATTGCTCTTTTCAGCGGACTCTTTGGGATCTTGCCAACTTCGGGCATGACTTCACCTGCGCTTTATTTCGCCACAGGGATTCAAAAGGCAGCGGATGTGGCAGCCCATTTAGTGTTGCCTGCATTGACACTGGCACTTGTTTTAATCGGTGAATATATGTTGGTGATGAGAAGTGCGTTGATTGAAGTGCTCACAGAAGATTACATTACGACAGCACGGGCAAAGGGGTTTGATGAGAAGACGATTCTCAAAAATCATGCACTTCCAAATGCTATGATTCCAATGGTCACACTGGTGGCCATGAGTTTAGGATTTGTCATCACAGGGGCACTTCAAGTTGAAACGGTCTTTTCTTGGCCTGGACTGGGTAGACTTATGTATGATGCGCTACAGAGTAGAGATTATCCGCTTCTACAGGGTATTTTTTACATCAGTAGTATCAGTGTAATCGGCGCCAATTTTATATCGGATATCCTATATGGCTATTTAGACCCAAGAGTAAAGGAATAGGCTTAAATATGGAGAAAAATCATTTTTTAAAGGTTTTTATCAATAATAAGATGGGAAAAGTGGGGCTTTTCATATTTGTGGCATTTATTTTAATCGCCACTATAGGCCCTGTTATTGTAAACTATGACCCGCAGGTTTTTGGTGAAAAGGCAGACGTCTTACAGCCACCGAGCAGGGCACATTTGCTTGGGACAGATGACTTAGGTCGAGATGTGCTCAAGGCGATTATAGCGGGGAGCCGCGTTTCTTTGATCGTGGGTATTTTGGCGACGTGCATTTCTATGGTGATTGGAACCAGTGTGGGGATACTTTCAGGCTATGCTGGAGGACAAGTGGATAACGTTTTGATGCGTCTTACGGATATATTTTTAGTATTGCCCTGGCTGCCCTTGATGCTGGTTTTGGCGGCGTTACTGGGTGCAAGTATTTGGAATATCATATTTGTCATCGGCATTACTGGATGGGCGGGTACCGCGAGAATCGTCAGAGCACAGACCTTGTCGGAAAAAGAACGACAGTATGTAGAGCGTGCGAGGTCCATAGGCGCATCTGATTTACACATCATCTGGCATCACATTTTTCCAAATGTATTTCCTTTGATTTTTGCCAATACGATTTTAGTCACAGCAGTTTCTATACTTTCAGAAACCACTTTGAGCTTTCTCGGCATGGGGGATGTCACAAGACCGAGCTGGGGCACGACGCTTCACTTTGCTTTTGAATCGGGAGCGTTGAGCAATAAAGCATATTGGTATTTTTTACCTCCTGGACTTTGTGTGTTGATGCTCGTGCTTTCATTTACCCTTATGGGATTTGCACTGGACGAGATCGTCAATCCTAAACTGAGAGAAAGATAGGCGTGGAGGTGATGACATGGCATTATTAAGTGTAAAAGATTTGGTGATTGAATTCAGGCTCTCAAAGCGGAAGAATATCAGGGCCGTTAGTGGGGTGAGTTTTACTTTAAATCAAGGCGAGACTTTGGCACTTGTGGGGGAATCGGGGTCAGGCAAGACGACCACAGCTCTATCGCTCATGAGATTGCTTCCCAATAATGGAGCGATTACATCAGGAGAAATTATATACGCAGGAAAAGATGTTGTAAATGCACCTGATGAGCGATTGAGGCGATTGAGATGGAAAGAAATCGCCATTATTTTTCAAGGGGCGATGAATGCTTTGAATCCAGTATTGACCATTGAAAAGCAGATTGTGGAAGTGATCATGCTTCATGAAGACATCAGCGAAATACAGGCAAGGGAGAGAGCCGTCGAACTGATTAAGCGCGTCGAAATAGATCCCAAGAGACTTGACCAGTATCCTCATGAATTCAGTGGGGGGATGAGGCAACGGGTGATGATCGCCATGGCGCTTGCCTGCAACCCTAAGATCATTATTGGGGATGAACCGACCACGGCGCTGGATGTCATGGTACAGGCTCAAATCTTTGAGCTTCTTGAAACACTCAAAAAAGAAATGTCGCTGTCCATGATTTTGATTACGCATGATCTGTCCATATTGGGGGATATTTGTGACAAAGTGGCGGTTATGTATGCAGGACAGATTGTGGAATATGGCGATGTTCAATCGATTTATTGTGATCCGAAGCATCCTTACACAGAAAAACTGTTATCGTCTTATCCTGTGATTGGTGGCAAACGTGGTATTCCAGATTCGATTCCGGGATTATCGCCTGATATGGCAGAAGATTTTCAGGGATGTCGCTTTGAGCCGAGATGTCATAAGGCCTTAGAGATTTGTAAAACGTTACCCCCTCTCAGAACTTGTGGGGAAAATCATCAATATCTATGTCATTTGGAGGGAGATTAATATGGAGCCGCTCATACAACTGAAGAACATTCGTGTGAAATTTCCAGTTAAAAGGGGATTCGCAAGCATGATTGCAGGGCAAGAGAAAAAGGTTGTTCATGCAGTGAACGGGATAAATCTTGAAATCGGGAAATCTGAAATCATGGCATTGGTTGGTGAAAGTGGCTCGGGAAAGACCACGCTAGGCAAAGTCATAACCGTGTTACATCCAAAGGATGCCGTGGCGGGCGAAATTGTATTTTTAGGGGAATCCCTTTGGGATGAAAAGGGCAAGTTAAAATCGGGATATCACCAAGAGGTCTGCATGATCTTTCAGGACCCTTATCAGTCTTTGAACCCTAAACATAAAATCGAAAAAATTGTTTCTGAACCCCTTGTGGTTAATAAAATATCAAAGTCAAAAGCAGTACTGAGAGTTAGAGTAATCCAAGCACTTGAAGATGCAGGGCTTGTTCCCGCTGTTGACTTTTTAGACCGATATCCACATGAACTCTCAGGCGGACAAAGGCAACGGGTGGTGGTGGCAAGTGCGCTTGTGATGTCCCCTAAACTGATCGTGGCAGATGAACCCGTTTCTATGCTTGATGTCTCCATAAGGTCAGAAATTTTAAAATTACTTTTAAAACTCAGAGATGAAAAAGGCATATCGTGTCTGTTTATCACACATGATATCTCTCTGGCGTGGGCGATTTCAGATAAAATCGGTGTGATGTATCTGGGGACAATGCTCGAATACGGTGATACTGAATCGGTGATCCAAAATCCTCAAAATCCCTATACGAGAGCACTGATTGATATTATGCCCAAAATGCGTGTACGGAAAAATGAGAAGAGAATGCTTTTAAAAGGTGAAACGCCCAATCCCATTGAACTCCCCGAGGGTTGTGTTTTTCATCCGAGATGCCCCTTGGCGATGGCATGTTGCAAGGCGACTAAGCCACCTTCAAGGGATGTTGGCAATGGGCATATCAACGTGTGTCATCTTTTAGAATGAGGGGGCGTACTAAATGTTAGAACAAAAGGATTTGTGGCGATATGTGGATCGAGATTTTGTCATTGAATTGACGAAGGCACTGGTTTCAATCCCGAGTCACAAAGAGGTCAGCAGGCAGGAAACAGAAGTTGCAAAATTTATTAAAACAGTATTTGAAGCGCATCATATTCCATCAGAAATTGTGGAAGTTGAAGCAGGTCGTTGTAATGTGATCGCCAAGCTTGAAGGGCGTGCAAGCGGCAAACGGTTATTATTAAATGGACATTTAGATACCGTGCCGATTTATGGCATGAAAGAGGCGCTTACCCCAGTAATCAAGGATGGACATCTCTTCGGCAGAGGCGCTGTGGATATGAAGGGGCCAATTGCCGCAATGATTACGGCTATGATTGCATTAAAACGTATGAACACCCCTTTTGAAGGCAGTGTGCAATTTGCCGGAGTCATAGATGAAGAGGAAAAGAGTCTTGGAACCATTCATTTTCTTGAAAATTTGGAGGTTATACCCGATGGGGTAATCGTGGGGGAGCCCACGAATTTAAACTTGTGTGTAGCGCATAGGGGGTTGCAATGGATTGAAATTTTGATAAAGGGCAAAACAGTTCACGGTGGCAATCAAGCGGAGGGCCTTAACGCAATTTCGCTTATGGGTCAATTCATCCCCTATATCGAAGCCGAAATGAAAAAATATATTGATGAATCAGAGCATCCGATTATCGGCAGGGGTTCTTTTAACATTGGTACGATAAAAGGAGGCACTCAACCCAGTACAGTTGCAGGTGAGTGTCTGATGAAATTTGACCGAAGATGGTTGCCCTCAGAAAATTTGGAGATGATCATGGCACAAGTAGAGCATATCGTCAAATCTTTTGAACAGGCACATCTCGGTTATAAAATAACTTATCGTTCCATGGATGAGAGTATTATGGTGGGAGATTATAGCCATGAAAGTATGGATACAAGTGTCGATGCACCTATTGTGAAATCGGTGTCAAAAGCGATTCAGGATTGCACAGGGGAAGCGCCAATGATAACGGCTTTCCCCGCATGGAGTGATGGGGGCTTATTTCATCATTTTAAAGGGATATCCACAGTGGTTTGCGGACCTGGGAAGCTGGCAACAGCTCACTCAGATGAGGAGTGCATTGAAATTGAAAGCTTGTTAAAAGGTGTCGAGGTATACGTTCAGAGCATTTTAGAATTTTTAAAGTAAATTAGAATGTTAGAGTGTCGAAAGTTAAATACCCCCTTTATTATAGGATGCGCTTGCAGAAAGCATGTGATATAACATAGAGTAGTTGGAATGGCATCGAGATTGGAGGATGAATTGGATTTAATGGCTTTAGACAAGGTACAGTTTTTGAAAGATCTTGAGGGCTTAATGGGTATTCCAAGCATTTCATCTGATCTGATCGAGGTTAAAAAAGCGCTGGCGTATGTGCTGAATTTGGCAACTGACATGGGTCTTAAGGTGCAGTCTGTTCTTGAGGGTAGAGTGGGTATCGTGGAAATGGGTCAAGGCGATGAGACCGTTGGGGTGCTGGTTCATGTGGACGTGGTGTCAGCAGGGAATCTTGCCAGTTGGGACAGTGATCCGTTTAAGCTTGACGTAAGAGCAGGTCAGCTTTATGGGAGAGGTGTTGCAGATGATAAGGGGCCTGTGATCTCAATATTACATGCTATGAAGCGACTATTGCCCTATGAAAAGACGCTGAAAAAGAAAATTCAACTGATCATTGGCACACAAGAGGAAGTCAAGTGGACAGACATGAGTGATTATACGGCGCAGTTTAAGTTGCCTGATTTTGGTTTTACACCTGATGGTGAGTTTCCAATTACCAATATTGAAAAAGGTTATGCAGATGTGGCGGTTGTTTTTAAGCTTAAAGACCATTCGCAAATCTGTAGTGTTCATGCGGGTTCTAGTTTGAATTCAGTGCCTGATGAAGCTGTGATTGAACTTGCCTTTGAGTTCGACGCGTTTGATACTTTAAAGCTTGAGAAAATGGCGCCAGAATTGTCTTGTGAGGTGGTCCGTAATAGGGTGAAACTTATGGCAAAAACAGTTTCAGTACATTCATCAAAACCCCAAGAGGGGGTAAATGCCATATGGGTATTATGTAATGAACTTCATCAAAAAAAGTGGCTTCAAGATGATTTTAGAGACATCGTTGAATTTATCATGGCAGAAAGCTATGAGGATTTTTATGGTGTGCATTTGGGCTTCGAAACTGGCGATCGGTATGTTCACGGACAGTTCGCAGACAAGACGGTGGTTACACCTACTTTAATCCGAATGACAGATGATTTTAAGGTACGCATTAATTTCAACATTAGGCATACGGTGGGTGTGACCCAAGATAAAATAGAAGCTATTTTTAGTGAAAAAGCGAAAGCGTATGGCTTTACGTATGAGATTTTAGAATTTATGGATTTTTTATATGTGGATCAGAGCATGCCGTTTTTGGGTGAAATGGCAAAGGCTTATGAAGAGGTAACAGGTCATCAAAATGAGTTCATATTGGCACACGGCTCTTCTTACGCCAAGGCAATGCCGAATTTCGTCGCTTGGGGACCTTATTTTCCAGATGAAGCAGACAGTTGCCATGAAATTAATGAGCATCTCGATTTTGAAAATCTGATCAAGGCAACAGAAATTTATACGAGGGCTTTATATTACATGACTTTAAGTAAAGAGGGCGTAAATATTCCAATAGATTAAATGGGAATAATAGACGATGGTGGTGTTGAATCTTTTGATTAAAATGGCTGTTTGTGATGATGAGGAAATGATGCTTTTGACATCATTTTATGCGAGGTATACCAACGCACTATATCGGGCTTTTATTGCTTCCAATCGTATTTGTTTTATTCGTGGTTCAACCTATATTTATGACTTATTGCAGTACTATAATTGTAAATTCAGATGGCAGTAGGGTTTTTCTAAATGTAAATGATTGGAGCATGTTGCTGGTACAAGTTTCGGCTTATTTTGCTTGTTTGCTGTACTGTTTGCCTATCGCAAATTGGAAGATGCGTTTGAATTACAGACCCAAAATGCCTTGTTAGAACAACAAGTGGATACACAGACACACTATATGCAAGAGGTTCAAACGCGCTATGATCAAACACGGGCATTTAGACATGATCTGAAGAGTCATTTTATAGTGTTGAGTAGCCTAATAGAGAGCTCGGAAAATCAGAAAGCAGTAACCTATTTGAACAAGTTAGAAGTTGTAACGAATGTTTTTTCTTTTCCTTGTCAAACAGGCAATATGATAATACCTTCAGAGCGCGTTATAGATGACATGGATTTGTGCATTGTCTTTTCAAATGCGATAGACAATGCGATTAATGCTTGTGATTTTGTGGCAGAGAGAGAACCTTATATCACAATTTCTGCAGTTCAAAAAGGCCAGTTTTTCATGATCGAGATTGAGAATAGTTGTAACAAAGAACAGAAAAAAGAATCTGTGTCAGGAATCGGACTTCAAAATAGCTGTTAAAGATAATAAAAAACAGCAGATAGAAATCAATTTGATAAATGGACGCGTCGTAATAATCAACCTGACTCAGAGGAAAAATCTATCTCTGGTGTCTACCGTGTAAAGCCAGATGAAAACGGGAGCCAAGTAATCGCGCTAACGCCATTTTCACTTGAAAAGGAAGATCCAGAACAGTGATTTTTACTTTCGATTGAAACAAATGAATTTTTATAATGAGGTCTGCACTTTATGATATCATATAGCCAAATATAAAAACGAAAGTGAGATTGTTTTGAAAAGAAGAAAAAATTTAGCAATCATGATCGTAATGTGTATAGTAGTAGTTTTAACATGGGTTATGGCACCTTTGATAAAAGAGCAGTTTAATAATCAAGTGTATAAAACACTTATTGCAAAGGTGCGAAATGAAGCGCTTCCGGCAAACCTTAAAATTATTAGAAGTGTTGAAAGAAAATCGGATGATGTATCGGGGACTTCTTATACAGCTGGGTTTAGTGGTGTTATTATAGGCAATCAAGGTGATACATATTACAACAGATAAAAAGTATTTAGTTTTGCCAATTGCAAGTGAAAGTCCAAGGGGTGGTGAGACGGTTGTCTCCATGAGTAATGTGCATAAGGCACGCAATGTGATCACCATAGGGAAAATTAAGCATGGAGAGCGAATTAAATTTGGCGATGATTTAGCGAATACAGAGTATCCCATGGTTCTGCATACGGCTTCTTGTTCTGTAGGAAGTAGTGGCAGTGCTCTGCTGAATCAAAATTTAGAAATCGTTGGCATTCAGCTTGGCGGTAATGAAAATATATTGAGAAGATTTATTTCGGGCATGATGATGCCTAGTGATCGAATCCTTGAATTTTTAAGTGAATCAGGATATGCGATTAAAGAGTGAAAGTGCACTTATAGACTAAGATTATGAACCATCTGCTGGCGTTAATTCAGGGGTGGTTTTTAATTGTTTTCTTAGTTTAGGTAATGGGTACAGCGCCATATAAAAGACAATGGAGACTAAGAGTCCGCATGCGGCGTCGATTACAGAATGCTGCTTGATAAATAACGTTGAAAGACAAATCATCACAGCTGTAATAGATGAGATCAAAAGGCCCAGTTTTTTTGTCTTGAAGGCTTCAGAATGGTGAAGACTTGCATTTATAGCGATAGAGTTCATCACATGAATGCTCGGACAGACATTCGTAGGCGTATCCGTAGCGTATAAGAATCGCACTAATTGAGCAAAAGGATCATTGCCTGTAATAACAGGTCTTAAGTCTTGTGCATTTGGAAAAAGCATGTAAGCAATATAGGCAACGGACATACCACCTGCTAGAAAGATTAAAACTTTATAAAAGTCCCTTTTAGAATGAAAACCTACATAAGCAACTCCATAAATCATATAGGGAAACCAAAGTAGATAGGGGATGACAAACGCTTTGATAAAAGGGATTTGATCATCCAACGCCGTATGGATGATGTAATGAGGCACTATGGTAATTTCAAGATATTTGAACCATATCAACAGTGGTAACAATAAGAAGCATAAATAAAAGTGTTTATTTTGGGATAGAAAAAATCTGATATTTTTCATGGTGCGCCGTCCTTTGTTTTCTGAATTTTTTTAACTGTGTTCAAAATTATACCATATTATAATGACGATATGGTATAATTTTTTATTATACCCCTTGGGAATATGCCCCCCCACTTCTTAAAGCGGGTGCGGTTATAGGATACCTTTAATCGGGAAAAAAGTATAAGTGGAGGGCTGCCAATTGGACTTAAAAATACTTAAAACAGATAATCGGAATGCCGATTTTATCGAACTCACAAAAATTTTAGATTTAGCACTTCAAGAGCGAAATGGTGAATCTCAAAATGAATATGATCAGCACAACAAGATGGATCATACAATAGATGCTGTGGTCATCTATACGGGTAATATGCCACTGGCTTGTGGTGCGTTTAAACAGTTTGATTTCAATACTGTAGAAATAAAACGCGTGTTCGTTAAATCTGAATTTAGAGGACAAGGGATATCTAAAATGCTGATTAGTCAATTGGAAGAAATGATCAAGGAACAAGGCTATAAATTTGCGGTGCTGGAAACGGGCATAAAGCAACATGAAGCAATCAGTCTCTACATGCGCATGGACTACGAGATCACAGCTAATTATGAACCTTATGTTGGGATGATAGAGAGTGTGTGTATGAAGAAAAGCTTTTAGATCAAAGATAAATGCTGTTTCAAAAATGCTTTCAAAGTTGCCACCAGTTCAGTACTTATCTTTATTTCAGCTATAGGTCTCACTTCAATCTTATGGAATGAGGCCTTTTTTAAGTTGAAAATTGGAATCTAAGTTGGACAATTGATTTATAATCTTATCAGATAGAATCTGATTACATAAATGGAAAGCAAGGTGGCGTGGATACGATCCCAATTGAGGCTATGTCATTTGAAAATGAGCATGATGGTGATTTTGGAAGGCTCATTTTTAAGAATGTAAAAGCGGTTAAACCTAATAGCCTTGAAGATAAAGTGATGCAACAACCAATGATGAAGATGGTCGTCAGAAGGAAATAACCGTATTTTTAGAGGATATTAGAAATACAACTACAGAAGCCGATCGCTTAGGCCGTAGAGAAAAGAAGACATCTACAAGTAGAGTTTTACTTTCAAAAGACACTGTTCAAGGCTATCAATATGTCCTTTCATCGGATGAAAGAGAAATATAGTGAAGTGTGGGAAATTGAAAGGGATTATAAGAAACACAAACCCAATATAGATGAAGTGATCGATAATATCAATGCTTATTTGTATTTAAAAGTGAATGATTTTATTCATAATCACAATCAGCATGTGGAAAAATTGAAATTAAAGCTAAAAAAAGATGAAGAGGCACTTTTAAACCTCAAATATGGCAATGAAAAAGGTGCAATAAAAGAGCGTATAGAAAGGAAGGGTGTACAGTGGAGAACATATTCAATTTAATAGGAAAAGTGGTCGTTGTAACTGGAGCAAGTTCAGGGTTAGGTGCAGATGCGGCACTTGCATATGCAAAATATGGTGCAGATGTAGCATTGTTGGCAAGAAGAATTGAGAAGTTAAATGGTGTAAAGACTCAAATAGAGAAAATAGGCAGAAAGGCAATTGCGGTGGGCTGCGATGTTACAGATGAAGAGAGTGTAAAAACAGCGATTCAAACTGTGCTTGATACATTTGGTCATATAGACATTTTATTGAACAATGCAGGCGTAGCAGTACGCGTAGGCGTAGATAGCATGTCTGTAGAAGAATGGGATCGATCTTTTGACACCAATGTAAAGGGCGTTTTTTTAGCCAGTAAATATATAGTGCCACAAATGAAAGAACGTGGTTATGGCAAAATAGTCAATATCGCATCTGTAAATGCAGTAATAGCGGATAAAAATGATATGTTTATAAGACATTCATATAATTCCTCAAAAGCGGCAGTGATTGGATTGACAAAGGGTATGGCAGCTTCTTATGCAAAATATGGCATTACAGTGAATGCCATAGGACCAGCACTTTTTGAAAGTGAAATGACTGGCGATACTCTATTTAAGTCAGATGAGTTTTTGATGCGTTATAATGCACAGAATCCATCTGGACGCTCTGGAAACAAAGGAGAGCTTAATGGTACAGTGCTCTACCTCTCTAGTGATGCTTCCAGTTATGTCCAAGGTCAATTCATCATTGTAGATGGTGGCGGAGCGCTTGTTTAATTTAGAAAATTTATGATGTTGGTATTTAGATTTTGGTCTTACCTGTTTAATAAGAGACTAGAGCTATTACGGTTAAAACCGTGATAGCTCTAATTACATAACCAGACATCATTATTGGATTGCCAAGAGTTCTATGTAGCCTCTTGTGCCAATAGGTTCCAACTGGATGCGAGGGTTTGACGTATCCCATGCATATCCGATGACGGATGGATCATATTTTTTGATTGCGCTCCAGACTTGTTCAATCGCTTCGGCGTAATCTTCTTCCTCAAAAGGTTTCCCTTGGAACATCATATACTTGCTTGCAGGAAGGTCAATTACATCGAATCTCTCTGGAACAACACCACTATAATCTGTGGGGACCTCTACACCTTGTACGTACTCTGAGGTTCCTGGCTTAATATACACATTGGGAAGCCAAAGGCATACAGGCTCACCACTGATGGATTGAATGCTTGTGAGAAGTCCCCAAACATCACAGCCGACCTCCTCGCAGTAGGCAAAATAATCAGTAGCCTTGACACCTCGTTTGATCAGCACCTTACGTGCAGGCTTTTCAATGAGTTGAATAAATACATTTTTTACGCTTTCCATTGTTTTCTCCTTTCTTACATTGGCGAGTTTGATGCTGTAAGGCGTGAAAAGATAAAGGGGAATGGGATTTGTGGCATATTCATGTGGATTGCAACCAAATTCACGAAAAAACGCTCTCTGATAGCCGTCAACACTGTCAAACCCAATCTCAAAAGCAATGTCGATTACTCGGCTCTGGCCATCCCTAAGCTTCAGAGCGGACTTTGATAAGCGAAGGCGACGGATATAGTCAGCAGGGGTTCGGTTGAGCCATCTTACGAATAGACGGTAGGAATGCCACGGAGAGTAAAGCGATACTTTTGCTAAATCGGCAAGCGAAATGTTTTCATAAAGATGAATTTGTATATAATTTTGCATACGTTGCACTGCCTCAATTTGTTCTTCCATTTCTCTATCACCACCTTATGTACTAAGTTTACTGTTTTAAGGAAGAAAGCTCTCGATCTTTTTTGCTATTCAAATTTTATAAGTGTCAAAGCCCTGAAATGACATTTCTTTATAGGCTGTAATATTGTATAGAAAAAAACAGGTATAAATGTTACAATATATTTGTAATAAACTCAAGTATAAGGAGACACTTAAATGGCTATTATTGATGTAATTAAATTTGACGGAATGCTTAATGGTGCAGATTGGCTTATTTATCGTTATCCGGGAAATTCATTTGTTTTTGGGAGTCAACTCATTGTAAACGAAGGGCAAGTAGCTGTTTTTGTAAAAGGAGGACAAGCACTTGACTATTTTACTGCTGGTACATACACTTTATCAACTGCCAATATTCCACTATTACAAGGAATTATTAATTTGCCATTTGGCGGGAAAACACCTTTTACAGCAGAAGTATATTTTATAAACAAAACATCCAAACTTGATATGAATTGGGGCACAATTGATCCGATTCAATTGATTGATCCCAAATATCACATAAAGTTGAGAATTCGAGCTTTCGGACAATTTGGAATGAAAGTTGATGATTACAGAGTATTTTTAACTGAACTCATAGGATCAATGAATCCGCTGGAAATGATTAATTATAACAAAATGCTTAGTTACTTTAAAGGTGTATTAGTGATGAAAGCAAAATCTTTGATCGCTAAAGGTATAATAGAGAACAAGGTGTCTGCACTTGAAATTTCAGCATCTATAGATGAAATCTCTAAATTTTGCAAAGATGAAATTAGTTCGGAATTTAATCGATTTGGCTTAAAAGTTGTCAATTTTTATATACAATCAATTAATTTCCCAGATGAAGATTTTGAAGAAATAAATATAATTCTTAAAGATAAAGCATCCTTCGATATCATTGGAGATCAACGCTATATTACAAAAAGATCTTTTGATACCATGGAAGCTGCTGCTGGAAATGAGAATGGAATGGCTGGAACTTTTGCTGGTGCGGGATTAGGATTAGGTGTTGGGTTAAATATGAGTAATTCTGCTATGGGAATAGCTTCGCATCTAAATGCCTCTCAAAATACAGAAAAAGGCATTTTGTGTTCTAATTGTAATAAAATGAATTTAGGCGATGTTAAGTTTTGTGGTGACTGTGGCACAAGAATATCACTTCCAAAGGTTAATTGTCATGACTGTGGAGAAGAAAACTCACCTGACTCAAAATTTTGCACAAATTGTGGCGCCAGCATGATAAAGTCTTTAATATGCACGAATTGTCAAGTTGAAAACGAGCCAAATACTAAATTTTGCAGAGAATGTGGTAATAGAATAGGAGGTTTGTAATGGAAAACAATACATTGTTTAAACCTTTAAAAATATTGGGGCTTACTCTTTTAGATTTATTAACCATCATGCTTGTTTTTTCAGTTTGGGCTCTTATAAATATGCCATTGTTTCGGTGGGCAGTTTTAGGTATATTCATTCCTTTATTGGCTCTTAATTTATTGATTTATAAAAGTGATAGTCTAGTTGACTCCTATGGTATTCCAAGTTTTTTATCGTTTCTGACAAGTTCTTTTGCATTATACTTGCTTATGATGATTTTTACGGGCATAACATATGCATTTATAAAACCTAGAGAGTATATTATGTACACCTTGTTTTTTTATCTCATCTATATTGTTATTTTTTCTGGTCTCTATATTTCTGGGTTGAATAGTAGAAGACAAAAGGAAGATCAATATTTTGAAAGAGTAGATGTTCAACAGATTAACGAATTAATTATTTCTGTAGAAAATCATTTAAATCAGTTGGAAAAAAACGAAAAAGTTCAAAGTTGGTTGAATTTATTTGATATTATGGTTGAAAGATTTAATGCATCTACACCAGTTGGGAGAATTCAATCTCAATCAATAATTGAGCAGGAGAAGCATATAGTGGATCAACTTTCGGGTTTATGTAAAGAACTACAAAATTATTCGCTTCAAGTAGAAGACAATTACGGTGCGATCCATATTGAAGAAACAATAAAGCAAATAACAAAACTAATCCTCAATAAAGAAAAAATGATTGTAAATAAAATATAAAAGGAGTTTTCTATGGCTAAAGTAGAATCAAGCACGTGTTCTCAATGTGGCGCACCATTAGATATAATGGAAACCACTTGTAAGTTTTGTGGTATTTCCATAGAGCCAGCGCAGAACTTTCAAGGGAATATGCAACAAGGAAAATACATGACAGTTCAAATTAATCAACCCTACTCTCCTCAATTTGTGGCTCCAACCTATAAAACAACTAAAAATAAAACAGCCGCTGGGGTTCTGGCAATTTTCTTAGGTGCACTTGGAGTTCACAAATTTTATTTAGGGAAACCTTTACAAGGTATTATATATTTGTTATTCTGTTGGACTTATATTCCAGGCATTTTAGGCGTAATTGACGGCATCATTTTATTGACTTCTTCTGAGGAAAAATTCAATCAAAAATATGGGAAATTAGAAGCTTGAGATAATTCAAAACAGCCGTAGTCGAATTTTAAGAAAATTGGATTGCGGCTGTTTTGATATTTAATAATGTGCATTTGGGAAGTTAACATATAATAGTATCTCGAAACCTATATAAGCGAATAGCCATTAACGTAATACCAAAATATAAGCACATGGAATATATAAAACTCAATTTATTATTCGATTTATAAAACGAATAATAAATGGGGAAGTGGCATCCCTAGGATGAGAGAAATATGTAAGATGATTGGACTCAAAGAACCTGAAATAGAAGAAAAAGGCTTATTTGTAGTATTGAGAATTTATCGAAAAGTGACTTCAGCGAGCTCATTATTCAGCGAAAACAGTGTTGTAGCAAAAACAAAGAGTGAGGTTATTCGAGATGAAAAGGATAAAATTTTTGAATTGTTGATTGGAGATAAACAGGTTACTGTAAAGGATATTGCAAATAAGATTGGCATTACAGAGGCATCGGTACAAAGAAGGCTTAAATCTATGCAAGAAGATGGTTTAATCAAACGTATTGGCTCAAAGAAATCTGGATATTGGGACGTGAAGCTCTGAAATATATTTTCTATTAGAAGATGCTATCCGTTACAAGGGAAGAGAAAAGATGAATATGCAACGCATGATCGCTTTAATGATTTATAAGAGAACTATAAAAATAGAGCATTAACATCATCTTTAAAAAAAGTTTAAAGGTTTTGCCATAAAAAAAGTGTATTTTGAAAAATCCCCCTACGTTATCCCTTCCTTGTGACGTAGGGTAATGCAGTAAGATGATGTCAAGGAGGTGAAATTTATGTCAAAATATACGACCGGAGAACTGGCTAAATTGTGCGATGTTTCGGTTCGGACGGTTCAATTTTATGATACCAAAGAGTTGCTTAAACCGACCGAACTTTCAGAAGGTGGCAGACGGCTTTATTCAGATGATGATCTGGAAAAGCTACACTTGATTTGCTTGTTGAAGACCTTTGGACTTTCACTGGATTCCATAAAAGACGTACTAAATAGTGAAACACCTAATAAAGTATTGCTTTTGCTACTTGAAGAACAGGCCAGACAAATTAATGCAGAAATTGAAAAAGGACAAAAACAGATAAAAGTCATTGAAGCCGTCAAGACGAATCTACGCAATTCGAAAACCATTCAGGTCAATTCAATAAATGACATAGATCACATTATGAATGGCGAAAGAAAACTTAAAAAAACTTACAGGACTATGTTTGCAATCGGAATCCCCATGGATATTATTGAAATTGCTACAATTTATATTTGGATTACAAAGGGTATTTGGTGGCCTTTTGCTGTTAGTATGTTGATTATTATTGGGATAGCTGTCCTACTCATAAAAATGTATTATAAAAACACAGCTTACATTTGTCCAGAATGCAGTTCGAAATTTAAACCGAGATTTAAAGCGTTTTTCTTTTCAAACCATACCCCAAAGATGAGAAAGCTCACTTGCACAGACTGTGGGCATAAAGGTTGGTGTGTAGAGACGTATTCAAGTGAGGTGCAAAAATGAAAAACACACTTATAAAAGCACTGAAGTTTACGCTTTGTATCTTACCCTTTTCTATAGTTGCAGGTATTTCAATTGGTTTCTATGAAATGAGCACAGGACTTGCCGATTCAATTCTGACGCAAATGTCTTCGACTTCCTTTGTGTTATTTGTTACAATTCAAACGGTTATGTTCGCCTTGATATGCGGCTTTGTGGGATACTTTATCGCAGAAAAGACGGGTCTAGTACGTCAATTCAGCTTCTTACAGTAACGGTGTCAGACACTTTTTGGGAAGTAACGCTCTTAGTCTTTACTGTATCCGTTCATTTTTCTAAATTTGTTCTGTTAAATTAGGAGTTACTTCCGTTTGAGGTGTCCGACACCTTTATTTCTGTTGCTCAATGGGGTGTTCGGATTGGTTTTTGGATGGCTCTATAGAAAGCTGGGCATACAATATGCTATGATTGCCCATGCAATGACGCATATGTGTTGTGATGCGCTTTTTTTTATTTTTATGTTTTTAAGCAAGTAAATAGAGCGTCCTTAATAAAAGTCGTTAGGTAAATATGATTTTTATTAAGGTTTTTTTCTCTGTCCGCTGCGCGACCTTCGTAACCCTCTCGAAAGCCAAGTAGATTGCCATCATTGTGTGTTTAGACTCCAATGGATGGGGGCATTACTGCTTAGTTATCAAGGGGTTAAGACTATTTTTTAGGGGATTGAATTTTAGAAGGGAATAGATTTAATTCGTTCAATATTAATTTACCTTTAAGGTTAATTTGTGTTGAAACTGAAGTTAAAAAGTAGTATAATTAATTAACCTTATAGGTAAAGAGGTGATGAGTTGCTTGACGTAAAATATAAGTCAAATAAATTGGAAAGAGTGTGTACTAATTACTCTTTTGCGAAAAAAGAATACGGAGATAGAATGGCGATTCTCATCCATCAACGCCTAGATCAAATAAGGTCAGCATCTTCTGTAGAAATGCTGGTTCAGTTTTCTATTGGAAGATGCCATCCATTACAAGGCAATAGAAAAGGTGAGTATGCAATGGACTTGGTACAGCCTTATCGGATGATCTTTGAACAAAACGATAAAGAGATTCAAGTCGTTAGAATTATTAAGATAGAGGATTACCACTAGAAGTAGTGTCAAGGAGGAATGTTTTATGAGGCATAGCAAAAATACGATTGCTATTCCGCCAGGTGCGACAATACGCGAGCAGATTGAAAATCGAGGCATGAAGCAGAAAGAATTTGCTCTTAGAATGGATTTGTCGGAAAAGCATGTGAGTAGATTGATCAACGGGCAAGTTGAATTAACACATGACGTTGCATTGAGATTGGAGTCTGTATTGGGTGTGCCAGCAACTTTTTGGAGTAACCTTGAAGTCATATATCGTGAAAAGTTGGCACGTGTTATTGTAGAAGAAGAAATGGAAAAAGATATGGAGCTGGCAAGTTCATTCCCCTATGCAAAGATTGCTACTCTTGGATGGGTGGAAAAGACAAGAAATGCTGAAAAAAAAGTGCTTGAACTAAGACGTTTTTTCGAAGTAGCAAAGCTTGAATTACTTGATAATTTAAGAATTCTTGGGATCGCGTATCGAAAGACTGGCGAAAATGGCATCAGTGATTATAGTCTTGCAGTATGGGCTCAAAAAGCGAGATTAGAGGCTCGAAAATATAATGTTTCGCCAATAAACATCAGTAAATTGAAAGATGAAATCCCTAAGATTAGAGAGATGACTACCAAAACACCAGAGGTGTTTTGTAAAGAATTAGTCGATATTTTGGCTGAGTGTGGCATTGCATTAATTTTTCTGCCACATATTGGGGGCTCTTTCTTACACGGTGCGACCTTTTATGATGGAAAAAAGATCGTGATGGGCTTAACGGTAAGAGGTAAATATGCGGATAAATTTTGGTTTAGTTTATTTCATGAGTTACATCATATTATGTCAGGTCATATTAGCAATGTCGAAGAAACCACTTTTCAAGAAGAAAATGATTCAGATACTTTTGCCAAAGACACGCTTATTTTACCAACTGATTTTGATGACTTTGTTAAGATAGGTCATTTCTCAAAAGAAACCATCTTTTCTTTTGCTGATAAAATAGGGATTTCACCAGGTATCGTTTTAGGCCGTTTACAAAAGGAAAATTATATCCCATATGATCGCTTTAATGATGTAAAAGAAAAATATGAAATCGAGTATTAAAAGATTTCATTTCATCCCAAAAACTTCTTTAAGGGTTCAGTCACTTCGTTAAACATGACTTGCTTTTTAAAAAGACTTCGGTGTATGATTATAAAAAGGGCAGGTATAGAACTGACAGAAATCTCTTCGACGAACTTAAATTAGAGCTCGAAAGAAATAAGAGGAAGATTAAGTCAGATGGGTTTAAAGCTGTTTTGTCCTACGCATCTAGGTTAGAGCAAGGACAACCAAAGGTAAATGCCTTAAGAAGGGCATCAAAAAAATAGGACCATTCGCAGGGAGAATCGGTCTTATTTTTTATGACACAATCTATAAATTATTTTAGAATTTCATTTAGCAATTCACCAAGATTTGTTCCTAGAGTTGTAAAGACTTTATCTAGATTTGTTTCGTAGTTATTACTTTGCGTAATTGCAAGACGAATACCGTTTTGAAATCTCTCAAACTTGATATCACCTTTAGCATATCCTCCAAGTCTGTCAGCTAATTTTTTATCAATAAAATTAAATTTATTGCTGACTACAGCATTAGTGAACAAGTCATTATCACGGTATTGGTTAATATCTGGTAAATGTAGAAGTAACCAGAACTCAAACAGTGAACGTTTTTGGGTGTCCGACACCATGAAGGAAATTGAAAACAGTGGAAGAAAAACACATATTTGTTTAATCAGAATTTAGAGGTCGGGGGTTAGCCAAAATACTGATTCAACAATTGGAAGAAATGTTCAAGGCGTTAGGGAATAACTTTGCTGTGTTAGAAACAGGTGTAAATCAAAAGGAAGCACTTATGAACCCTGTATTGGGATGAGTGAGAGTGTGTGCATGAAAAAAACTTTTAGATTAAAAGGGTAATGTCGAGAACATATATGCCCTTTATTTTTTATACGTAAATTAAGGTAGAGTGATTCTCATCTAAGTTGGACAATTGCTCTGAAGTTCTGTTAAATAAACTTAGATCACATAAATAGGGAAAAAAATAAAAAAAAGGGAGGCATATAGAATAGCATCTGTTGCAAGGAAAAAGCCGAATAAAAGTAGTATTGTAAGAATAATTATTTCAAATTTTGATGCTCTACAAGTAAAAGAACTCAAAGTGTTGTATCACAAGTAAGGTGGCGTAGACACGATTCAAATTGAGAAAATGGCTTTTGAAAATGAGCACACAGATTCAAATTCCAGATTTGCAAAGGAGTTCGCCGATTTTAAGAGTCTTAAATGTTTGTAGTAATGCAATTTTAGTCTTTTTAGATGGGCGGTGTTTGTCAACATAGTTGTCAGTAAAACCTAAAAATCAAGATGATAATTCTTCAATGCGCTCTCTTGTGCTTGACTATTTTATATTTGCAAAAATGTTGTCACAAGTTGCGGCATATTATAACACTTATCCGTTCTCCCTTGAGTATCTAATTTTGGAAATCACATATGGGGGAATTGTGGAAGAAATTTTGTTGCGATGGTTTTTAATGTCGATTTTTGAACTGATATTATGGAAGTTATTTGCTCGTAAATACTTATGTAAGTAATAACAGAATGGATTACAATACTTTGATCCCTATAGTAGAAAAACATAAAAGAAATTTTAAAAATATGCTAAAAGAATTTGTAGCAGACAGTGGTTATTCAAGTTAAAAGAACTTAGGGTATCTCAAAGAAAATGATATTGAAAGTTCTATCAAATTTCAAAGTCATGAACAAAAGAAGACCCGAAAATACCATAATGACATTGGGAAATATTACAACATGAAAATGACTGAGATTATGGATAACCAAAGTATTCTCTGTAAAGCTTTCATTTGTCATGATGGGTGTGAGCTCAAACATTTGAAACCAGAGGTTCATAAATGACCAGTTTAGAAGATTTCATCGACGTGGAGATGAAAAAGTAACAAAAGAAATCTTTCTCTATGTTATGGCAATAAATATCAATAAATACTACCGATTTGAGCAAAAAATACTTAAGCGGTATGAAGGAAATTCTGCCTAACAAACGAGCAACTTTAAAATAAGGACCTATTCGTTCGGTGTTTTGGGTGTGCAAAAAAAAGAGATGTATCTCATAAAAAAGATTCCCCAAATAATTTCGTTTGTTGAAACGACTTTTATTGAGGAATCTTTACTTTTGATTAGAGCTTTGGTCAAATTATCTTATTTCCCGACTGCCCCTTTGTTTTTTACTCATTCTCTTTAATTTCATTGATGTATTTATAAATCGTATAGCGCGAGACCTTTAACTTATCCGCAACAAATGAAACAGATTTCTGGTAACTAAACGCCTTCTTCTGATAGAGCATTGAAACCAATCCATATCGATCTGCTTTCTTCATAAGGTCTATCGGTTTACCGATTGAAGCAATACAGGAATCAAACAAATCACTAATATAAGTCACTTCATCATTTTTAATGGCACTTTGGAGATCACTTCCCACATGACTGAGTTCAACGAGCATATTAGATGCCGAGATAATAGCTGTATAATCAAAATTTATCCCCAATGCGTAATGATAACCTTCCCCTATATAATTAAAGGTTGAGCTCTTCACATGTCGCCCTGTTGACGTGATCACCATATGGTCCACATAATCTCGATTCGTAAAAAGGACTTCATCATTGCCATCATTTAAACCGTATATATCTGCAGTGGACCCAACTTGCCGTCCACTTACACGTCCATTATAGATCGCAAGGATAGGGTGTCCAGGTTTAGACATATCATGAATAAGTGTCTCACAAGATGATCCAAACATCTTTGCAAGCCCTTCACCTGTTCTATTCAAAAAATCCAATACACGTTCTCGTTCACTTGCCATGACATACACCTCCAAATCAAGAGTCTTCAATTACTGATTTTAGCATATCAATTCTGAAATTGCAAAAGATCACGAGATCCGTTAATCACAGCGTTTTACAGGAAATCCGTTTTGGAAGACTACTTTGATTTTATCAGAACCCTGTAGTCTGGTAATATCCTCAAGTGGATTGCCCGAAACAACCACTAAATCCGCTAATTTGCCCACTTCAATCGTCCCAATCAAATCACTCTGTTGAAGTAAATAAGCGGCATTTTTTGTGGCAGATTTAATCGCTTCCATAGGGGTTAATCCCGCTTCCGTCATTGCCACAAACTCTCTACCGATCTCTGAGTACCGCGTATTCTTAGAATTTGTAAAATCCGTTCCAAATGCAATTCGAATACCAGCCGCTTTTGCCATCTCTATGGACTTTATATTATGCACTGCACAGGCTTTTCCCTTTTCATAAATAGACGCAGGCAATACAGCCTTCATCTTAGGGATTCCAAGCGAAATTGCCAAAGTGGAGACTAAAGTACAATCATTTTTAACCATGAGCTCAATACATGCCTCATCGAGCATAACACCATGTTCAATACTTCTAACACCTGCTTTGAGCGCGTTTAATGTTCCCGCTGTTCCAGTGCAGTGCGCTGCAACATAGGTACCACGTCTCTCCGCTTCTGCCACGATCGCCGTAAGCTCTTCAAAAGAGAACTGAACATCCGTGATCTTATCTATAGGTGAAGAAACGCCACCTGTTGCCATGACTTTGATAAACTGAGCACCATTTCTAAATTGCGTTCTAACCGCTTCAAGACATTCAGGAATACCATCTGCTAATACAGATAAAGGTGAATGCGCGTTTAAATACGCCTTAGAAAATTGATGTCCTGAATCACCATGTCCAGCGGTCACACTTATGATGCGCCCACTTGGCATGATCTTTGGTCCTCTTACAAGTCCCAAATCAACAGATCTGCCAAGTGAAGGGCCAAATAGTCCCATATCTCTAATAGAAGTAAAACCTGAATCCAACAATTCACCCAAGTCATGTGCTGCACTTAGAATCAAATCAAGGTGTGAATCTAAGTTCTCATCATATCCTTGAGAATCAGCACCAATCACATGGGCATGGCAATCTATAAATCCGGGCATGAGGGTTGCATCTGGTATTCTGATCACTTCAACATCATCCCTTTCTGGACAATGCTCAACTGAACCTACGTATATAATTTTGTCAGCTTCCACAAGTACACAAGCATTTTCCATGGCATCGTCATGACATCCATCTATAACTCTACCTTCAACTTTATAGGCTTTCATAAGCATTTACGCCTCACTTTTTGATATAGGGTTAGTCTGATTAACGACGTGACAAGCAACTGAATGATGTTCATTTACAGCAATCAAATCCGGTCTTACCCTTGAACAAATCTCTATGGCTTCATTACAACGCCCGAAAAATCGACATCCAGGTTTAGGATTGATCGGACTTGGCACTTCACCTTTTAGTATAGGACTAGGTTTACTCTGTTCATAATCTGGATCTGCTTCAGGAACAGCTGCAAGAAGGCCTTTTGTATAAGGATGTAGAGGCTTTTCAAAAATTGCTTCTGTATGCCCCATTTCCACAAGTGTTCCCAAGTACATAACCGCTGTAGAGTCAGATATATGGCGTACCATGGTCAAATCATGTGCTATAAATAGATACGTAAACCCATACTCCGATTGAAGTCTCATTAAAAGATTGATAATTTGCGCCTGAATAGAAACATCCAGAGCAGAAATCGCTTCATCACATACAATAAACTTGGGATCAACAGCAAGTGCTCTTGCAATGCCAATCCGTTGACGTTGCCCACCAGAAAATTCATGCGGGAAACGGTTTGCATGCTCTCTATTAAGGCCCACAAGCTCAAATAAGTTGTATATTTTTTCTATTCGTTCTTCTTTTGTCTTGTACATTTTATGAATATCTAGACCCTCACCGACAATCGCCCCCACAGTCTTTCGTGGATTTAAGCTTGCATATGGATCTTGAAAGATCATTTGCATTTGTTTCGTAAGTGCCTTGTAAGCTTTGCCTTTTTGAGCATGAACTTCAATCCCATTAAATAAAACCGTGCCCCCATCTGCATTATATAACCCAAGAATAGTACGCCCAACAGTGGTTTTTCCACAACCAGACTCACCAACCATGCCTAGTGTTTCCCCACGCTTGATGGAAAAGCTCACATCGTCAACTGCTTTAAGGATTTGATTTTTACCAACTTGGAAGTATTTTTTTAGGCCAATCACTTCAACTAAATTTTCATCCAACATGTGCAGTCTCCTTTATGTCTAATTTTGAAACTCTGCTGACGCGCTTTTGTGGCGGCACAGAAGGTGCTCTGCAATCCAAAAGCCAGCACGAAGCCCTATGACCATTATCCATAACGGTTTCTTCAGGTGCTATCTCCCTACAAATGTTCATACAGTATTTGCACCTTGCAGCAAAACTACACCCTTTAGGCAAGCAAAATAAATCCGGTGGTGAGCCCTCTATTGAATTAAGAGTCCTACTCGACTGAGCCCCTGTACTTGGCACACTGTCTAAAAGCCCCCAAGTATAAGGATGCTTTGGATCATAAAATACGTCTCTTGCAGTCCCTGTTTCTACGATTTTGCCTGCATACATGACTGCAATTCGTTGTGCAGTCTTAGCCACAACACCGAGGTCATGCGTGATCAAAACCACAGAAGCCTTAAATTCACGTTTAAGCGTATTCATCAGTTCTAGAATTTGCGCCTGAACCGTCACATCAAGTGCCGTGGTTGGCTCATCTGCAAAGAGTATCTTAGGATTACAAACCAGTGCAATGGCAATCATGACCCTTTGTCTCATACCGCCTGAAAATTGATGCGGATAACTCATAAAATTCTTTTCTGGATTAGGCAAGCCTACTTTAATGAGCATCTCTATGGCTTTTTGTTTCGCTGCTTCCTTGGAGATGTTTTCGTGACTTAAAATGCCCTCAGCGATTTGGTGTCCAATCCGCATGGTTGGATTTAAGCTTGTCATTGGATCTTGAAAGATCATGGACATTTCTTTGCCGCGCATGCTGGAAATCTCTTTTTGCGTATAATGCGTAATATCTTCACCCATATACTCAATTTTACCTTGTTTAAGTTTCCCTGGTGGTGTAGGGGTTAATTTCATAATGGATTGTACCGTCACCGATTTACCACAACCAGACTCACCAACAATCGCCAGAGTTTCCCCTTGATCCACATAAAAAGAAACCCCATTAACCGCATGGACCTCTCCTGCATAAGTATAGAAGGAGAAATGCATATTTTTAACTTCTAAAATTCTCTTAGCCATGTCTTTCGCCTCCTAACTTCTTAGTTTTGGGTCAAGTGCATCTCTAAGACCATCGCCAAACAGATTAAATGAGAGCATCGTCAATGAAATCAAAACTGACGGAATCATCAATTGAGATGGATAAACTCTAAATACTGCAATACCTGCATTTGATAATTGACCCCAACTTGGAATAGGAGGTGCCACACCAAGTCCGATAAAACTTAAATAAGCTTCATAAAAGATTGCACTGGGAATCCCCATAGTCATACTCACTACAACAATCCCAAGTGTATTTGGAATCAAATGATTAAAAATAAGTGAAGCAGAAGACGCTCCAAGTGCTTTTGAAGCCAATACATACTCCATCTCTTTAAGCTGTAAAATCATGCCTCTAACGGACCTCGCTGACCCCATCCATCCTGTAAGTGCAAAAGCAATGATAATGGAAACGGGCCCTGAACCGATAAACAACATAATCAAAATAATATAGATCATACTTGGCACACACATGGCCACATCTATAGAGCGCATAATGAGCATATCCAATTTACCACCGAAATAGCCCGAAATACCGCCTATAACAATCCCGATTAAACTGGGGATAACCGAACCAAAAATCCCCACTGCTAATGAAACCCTTGCGCCCACCCAAACACGTACCCACATATCACGCCCTAAATTATCTGTTCCAAAGACATGCAATGCTGAAGGTGCTGCATTTGCATTTGCAAGATCTTGACTCTTATAAGTATATTCTGAAAAAACAGGTACAAATATAGAAAGAATCATAATGATCACAATGATAAATAAGCCTAGCATTGCCACCTTGTTTTTAAGTAGTCTACGCCAAACGTCCGTCCAAAATGTGACGCTGGTGCGCGTGATTAAATCACTGTCTAAATTTTGATCTTCAATGAATTCGAATGCATTCGGTAGAAGAATATTTGTCGTCTTGTTCATATCTTCCTCCTATTTTTCAATCCGAATTCTCGGATCAATTATGCCATATGCAATATCTACAATAAAATTTGCCAGTACTAAAAAAGTACCATAAAACACCGTTAAGCCAAGTGTCATTGTATAGTCAAGACCGGTAATGGAGTTGACAAAATGTTGTCCTAAACCAGGAATTGCAAATATTTTTTCAATGACAAAAGTCCCCATGAGTACACTTGCAACCATAGGCCCTAACATCGTTACAATCGGTACCATTGCATTTCTTATTTCATGTCTCAAGACAACTTTGTCTTCTGGTACACCTTTTGCTCTTGCTGTCTTAATATAGTCCTGATTAATGACTTCAAGCATAGAAGCACGCATCACTCTGGTAAGTGTTGCCAAAAGTGAAAGAGAAAGCGCAACTGTGGGCAATACCATAAATTTTAACCCCTTCCACTGTGCAATTGGAAGCAGTTGAAGTTTAACTGCAAAAATATACTGTAAAAATGACCCCATAATAAAACTTGGAATCGAAACACCAATTACTGAAATGAAAACACATAAGTAATCCACGGCCTTTCCCCGTTTTCGAGCTGATATAATACCTAGAAAAAGCCCAATGGGCACAGCTACACCTAGGGAAATAAGCCCTAAGGTAGCTGAAATAGGAAAAGCAGAAGCAATCATGTTATTAACTGTTCGATTGGTGTATTTTAACGAATAACCCAAATCGCCATGCAACAGATTGCCCAGATAGGTCAAATACTGTTCAAATAAGGGTTTATCAAGACCATAATAAGCCATCATCCTAGCTTCAGTTTCTACTGAAAGTACCGTTTCTGTTTGAAATGGATTTCCGGGCAACGATCTCAGTAAAAAGAAGGATACCGTGGCCAGTACAAATATGGTTATCACGGAAATGATCAGTCTCTGTAAAATGTAATTCTTCATATAATTGCTTCCTTTCGCTTTTCCAACTTTACGATAAAATTTATTAATGCTCTAAAATAGAAGCGTAGATAAATTCAATTGAACCGGTTTGACGACCATAAGTTAAATCTTGAACATAATCTTTACAAATATAAGCAGTTCCCGGTAACCAGAGTGGCGTCACTGGAGATTCATTCAAGAAGAGCTGCTCTGCCTTTTGTAATGTCTCTAATCGCTTATTAATATCTGTCTCAATAAATTGTGCTTCAATTAAATCTGAATACGCTTGGTTATTCCATTTTGCATAATTATTCGCGCCATCAAAAGTATAATTTGAAAGAAGTGTATCCGGACTCACGCCTGTTCCCATACCATTTAAGAAGATATCGAACTCACCTGATAACAAAGCACCTATCGCTTGAGGCACTGGCATGATATTGATTTCAACATCAACCCCCAAGGTGTCGGCCCATCTCGCCTGTAAAGCTTCAGCATAAGCTTTATGTGAAGATGAATCTAAACAAACATAATTGATCGTTTGCAAATCCGCCACACTGCTTAAGTTCATTTCTGCTAATGCATCGTTTAAATATGCCTTTGCTTTTTCCACATCTCCATTTGCTGGAATACCTGTTGATGCAGGGTACTTTTCAGCGATAGACTCACCATTAAGCGTACTGGTAGGGTCAATCATACGATCTGTGACTTCAGTACCTGGTGCAGAAAGTGCAGTGACAATCGCCTGTCTGTCAATACTGTGGCTGAGTGCTAATCTCAAATTTTTATTTGAAAGGAGCGAACCCTCACTTGACATATAAACAAGATGTTGAAGCGTGCCACCAGATTTTGAGCCATAATCAGGATAATTCAAGGTTTGCGTCTTAGAGATACTGTAGAGTTCATCTACATCTCCTAAGTCGTACATGCCAACACGTGTATTTTCATCACCCACAATAAGCTCTGTTACTTTAGTCAATTTAATTTTATCTGCATCCCAGTAATTTTCATTTTTTTCAAGTGTGATAGAAGCCCCTTGAACCCACTCTGATAAAATGAATGGTCCGCATCCGATAAAGGATTCAGCACCAGAACCATACCCTTCAGCGTATTTTCCCACATAATCCTTACGAAGTGGATAGAAGTTTATCCCTTCAGCAATATGTTCGATAAAAAACGGATCTGCTTGAGTCAATGTCATTTCTAACGTTTTGTCATCTGTTGCTTTTATCCCTACAGACTCAGCATCTGCATTTTCACCTGAATAGTACGCAATCGCACCGGATACTCTATCAAAAATATCACATTGTGAAGAACCTGTTTCTGGATTTAAAAGGCGTTTAAACGCGTATTCAAAATCACCTGCTGTGACGGGTTCACCATCTGACCATTTTAAATCTCTTAGATGAAAAATAACCTTTGTACCATCTTCTGATACTTCATAAGACTCTGCTGATGCCATGGTCACTTCACCTTTATAGTATCTTACTAAAGGTTCATTGACCGCATACATAATAAGTGCTGACATTTCGTCATTCATTTTACTGACATCCAGTGTCATCATGTCATTCGCTGAAGCAAATGTAAATTCTTGCATCGCTGCAAGCGAACCTGCTGCATTTGAACCTTCACTTGTTGCTTCAGTATCCGTGTTTGTGCTTGTGTTACTTGTTACAGCTGGTTTTTCATCCGAACTCGATGTACACCCTGTGAACAAACTGATCATTAATACGATCATCATTGATAGTGACAATATCTTCTTCATAAAAATTCCCCCTTCTCACATTTAAAATTATTTGCAACTTATATTTAACCTGTTTACTAAAACAGATGGTGCACCAATACAATAAGATTTTAATAGAAATGCTTCTATTTTCAAGTCATTTCCAACTGCCGTAATCTGATCGAATAGATCGATTAAATTACCATTTAGAGTGAGATCGCGAATCGCTTGAGTTGCCATACCCTCTTCAACAAGCCTCCCAGAACATGGAATTGAAAAATCTCCTGAGCTGATGTCTATGGAGTGAAATACATCGGATGAATTCGTAAGATAAACGCCTTTATTCATTGTGTTAAGCAACAGTTCTTTCGATTTCTCACTGGGTTCTATATAGATGATTTTAGGCGTCACAATAATATCTGTGGGAATAGATCCCGTTAAAAGAGCTACCCTGCCCGCATTCCCTGTAGGCGCCATGTCCATACTTTCAGCAGATTTTAAATTGTGTAAAAGTCCTATAAATCTACCCTTGTCAATGAGTTTATGCGTTTGCGAGAGGGTTCCTTCACAGTCGAAAGTATACTTATAGCCCGCATCTGTATGTTCATTTGTATCAATAATTGAAAGTTCGGACGTACTAATGTCGGTTCCAAGCTTGCCACTAAGTGCAGAAGAACTTTCAAAATACTTTAAGCCACTGAACATTTGCCATGCTGTGGTCATGATGTTTATAACGACTTGACTGTCTAAAAGGACTTGATGTTCACCAGAGGCTAGTTGCCCCTCGATACGTTGATCCAGTATCATTTGATGCGCTTTTTCTACGGCTGTGTTAAAATCCATCCACTCAAATGACGCTACATTCCCTTCGTACTTACCATCGTATTCTTTTCCCATATATGAACAAGTCAGATTCACAGCATAATGCCAAACTTGATAGGCACTGCTTATATCTACACCCTTTGAGTTAAGCAATCTCGATCTAAAATTGTCAATACATATTGCCACTGAGTAATCCACAAGATTTGGCAATTTAGAAACAGTACCATCAAATCTCAATACACTTTCTTTAATCACATTAAGATCAATTTCGGGAAGATCTGATACTTTTGATTCGGCTTTGTTTGCCACATAAGCAGTTTGCTTATCATTTAATCTGTCTGCATCTGATTTTTCTATATAGAGGCCATTTTCATAAGCCCTTTTAATGACGCTCTCGCCATCTTCACTTAAATTTTCTGTATAGACATAGCCTGTCTTTTCACCAGTGGCTCTGACATACAATGCGGTGAGTCCAGATGAGTTCGTACTGGTAACAGCACCCCCTTTGGCGGTATAAGAAACCTGTTCATGATTTTCAGCATCGATTTCAGCTTCTTTAATCCAAGAGGGTAGGTTTAAAAGTGCTTTTTCATAAGATTTTAATGGGATCATGTCTGAATCCATCCTTTCCATAAATCAATTTCAGCCAACACTCATACTGGATATTCTCATTCTAGGCTGGAAAGACGTCACTTGGCAAAGGCCTGATGTGGCGCCACAAAATCCGCCATTTTCTGTGACAAGCTTCTTGCCAACTCGGTCGATCTTCTTGATAACATCTATCCCTCTGCCATTGATACTGAGCCCTTTTACACGATCTCCAATCTTGCCATTTTTGATCAAATAACCTTCTGTTACAGCGATTGAAAAAGATCTGCCACTATTACCGCCTCCGAGACGCTTCACGTATAATCCATCTGCCACAGAGTCAAAAATCTCATCATCGTCATCAGTGCCAGCCGCTAAATATGTGTTGGTCATCCTAGAAGTAGGCGCATACGCATAGCCCTGTCTTCTGCCACTTGCAGTTGATGCCATGTTCAATCTTCTTGCACCCATTCGATCACATAGGTAACCTTTTAAGACACCTGATTCAATCAATACGTTTTTCTGAGTTTTAAAGCCTTCATCATCTATTGCGGATGAACCATATAAGCCCTCTATTGAACCGTCATCAACAAGTGTTACTTTTTCTGAAGCCACTTGTTGACCCAGTTTATCACAAAAGTCACTTCTGTTTTCTGTGATTGCTGTGGCTTCAAGCATATGACCACAAGCTTCATGCCATAGCGTGCCACAAGATCCAGCTTCTAAAACCACAGGCACTTGACTTGAAGGCATCGGTACACCATCAAGTGCTTGAGACAAATCTATGACAAATTCTTTTGCGAAATCCATATAGGCATCACTTTGTGTAAAGGTCTCAAATCCAAAGGGTTTTGTATAATCTCCCCATTCAGAAAGCATTTGGCCGTTTCGTTCAACAACCGCAGTGAATCTCAATCGGCTTGTAATACGCCTATCCGATACGTAAAGGCCTTCACTGTTGACAATCGTCTTCCTTTGATCATAATCAAAATAGTCGACATTTAAACTTTTAAGTGCCCTGTCAGAATTGCGTGCGCTCATATCTGCTTTTTTGACAATCTCAATTTTATCTTTTACATGCACTTCACTAGGGAAGCAAAGCACTTGGTTTGGACTTTTATAATTTTTCATATGAAATACAAGATTTTTTATAGGATTTGCTTTTTTTTCATCTAACATAAAAGCAGCCCTTTTAGCTGTTTGCATAAGGCTATCAAACCGCGTATCACTGGTGTACACATACACACTCCTAATCCCGGATAACAAGTAAATGCCTGCACCAAGAACGCTGACATTTGTAATACCACTTACCTTTTTCTGAGCATATTTGACACTGAGCTCATCCTTTTCTTCAAAATATATTTCTGCAAAATCGCCACCTTTTGAGAGGGCGGCCTCGATTACAAGTTGTATTTCACGTTTATCAATCATTGTACACCTCCTAAACCACTTTTGAGGTAAAGCCTCTCTTTTCAGAAGCTTTAAGTAGCAAATCAAGCGATTTTCTCAAATCTTTTTTAGGCACTGCTATACTCATTCGCGAAAAGCCACAATACTTTTCGCCATAATCTTTACCTTGATCCAATTCTAAATAGGCTTCGTCTACTAGAAAGTGTCTCAAAGCTTCACCTTCAAGATTTAGCGCTCGCCAGTCTATCCAGATCACAAAGCTCCCTTCAAGCGGGCTGATCTTCACCTTTGGTAAAAACTCTGAAAAAAAGGTTGAAATCATTTCACCACAGGCTTTTACATGAGAGACCATAGCATTTTTCCAGTTTGCACCTGCTTCACTGTAAGCACCAAGTAATGCTGCATAGAGTACTGGATCGATGCTCCCAAAGTGATCTGCATCGCGCTGATTTATAAAGGCTTCTCTCAATTTTTCATTCTCAATAATCATATTGGCATGATTAACGCCTGTAAAATTAAAGGTTTTCCCCAGTGAAGTTGCCACAATCGCGTGTTTACGCGCACCTTCAACTTCAGAATACGGGATACATTTATGTGCATCAAATACGATTTCTCCAAAAATTTCATCACTATAGACAATCACATCATACTTATTCGCCAATACTGCCAAATGCTCCAAATCAGCTTTACACCATACTTTCCCAGTTGGATTGTGCGGATTGCACAAAATGTAAAGTTTGTTTTTGGGGTCCGACATTTTCTCTTCTAAATCATCAAAATCTAAAAAGTATTTACCCTCTTTTTCGATGAGCCAATTGTAATGTGTCTTTCGATTTAATCTTGTTGCCGCTTGTTCATATCTATAATAGATTGGTGGCGATACGATAATCCCTTCATTTTCACGTGTTAACATCCTTATAACTGTTGCAACGGAGAAAATAGTACCATGTGTTGGGACAATCCAGTCTTTTTCAATCTGAAAGTTACGTTGTGTCTCCATCCACCAACAAACAGCCTCCCTGTAACGCGCGTCACACAAAGTAAACCCCATCAGCCCATTTTGAACACATGCTGTCATTGCCTCTATTACCGAAGGCGCTGTTTTAAACTCCATTTCGGCACCTGAATACCCTATGATATCCATATCTCGAATATGACGTGGACAAAGTGTCTCTTTTAAATTGCCAATACTACTCCGATCAACGCGCGTGTCAAAGTTATAATTCAAATTTACACGTCCTTCCCTATTTCAAAAATTGCCTCAATTTCTACAGATACATCCATGGGAAGTTGATTTGTTCCCACTGCCGTTCTCGCATGTCGCCCAATTTCTCCGAAAATATCGTATAACAATTGGCTTGCCGCATTAATGACAATATGTTGTTTATCAAATCCAATTTCGCTGTTTACAAAACCTTGTAACTTAATGACCTCTTTAACTCGATCTAAATCGCCTAAGTATTCTTTTACCGCGCCAAGCATATTAATAATGCACAGTCTTGCTGCATCTTCGCCGTATGCAAGGCTCCGTTCGCTTCCAATTTTACCTGTAAATACTGGCGTACCGTCTTTCATAGGCACCTGTCCTGAGATGAACAGTAAATTGCCCGTCTGTTTAACAGGCACGTAAAGTGCACCAATAACCGCCTTTTGGGGTAATATAATTCCAAGTGTTTCTAATCTTTTCTCAACTAACACAGACATCATCCTCTCATTAACTTAATCCTATAATAGGTCAAAGTTTACAATATGTCAATATTTTATCAACATTTTTGTAATAAATACGACTGAACTTATGACAATATTAGTAAAAAGACGAATCCTAAAAGGGCAACCATAGGAAAGAAATCCGAAGCAGACCCAACCATGATGCTACCAAATGAAAAGTACCTTAAATTCTTTCCCGATGAAGACGTCTCTGAAATGAGCCCTCGTATCAACAGGAGGAGCTATTTGAGAATTGGCAGCTGTGCTATTTGCTTTAGGACATTTGCCAGCAACACTTATCTTATTTGGAGAGCTAAGCTTTTTGATTGTGTTTAGATGTATGTTGCTCAATGGGGTGTTCGGATTGGTTTTTGGATGGCTCTATAGAAAGTTGGGCATACAATATGCTATGAGTGCACATGCAATGACACATGTGTGCTGTGATGCGCTTCTTTTTATTTTTATATATTTAAGCAAATAAAGGGTTAGGATGTTAAAATCCAAAAGTTGAGCACCCCTCTACCGTATAATGTCGTTTACGGGAAGTAAGCGATCGATACAGCATAGGGTAGAGGGGTGCTGCGAAACTGACTTTTGACACTATAACCATAAATTGAAAAAGTGGGCATTTGAGGAACTCCTCGGCTCACTTTTTTTATGTGCAGGGTTCTCGCCAAGGGTTAAATCTGATATTTAATTCAATGTTTATAGAATTATAATCTCTGTAATGTTAAAATAGAGGGGACAGTATGAAATCTGACAATTGAGTGTCTAATTTATTGTTGTATCATCGAGCTGATTATTTTAGAGACACAAATCTAAAACGGATGAATACAGCATAATAGAAAATAGATTAAATAAAAGGAGTGTAATGAATGGGACTTTTTAATTTTATCAAAGGTGAATTCCTTGAGGTTGTTCATTGGGAAGACAGTTCTCAAGACACGATGGTATACAAATTTCCGATGACGGACAAGCAACAGATCAAAGAAGGCGCACAACTTATCGTCAGACCTTCTCAAGTGGCGATATTCGTTTACGAAGGACAGATTGCGGACGTTTATGAGCCAGGTAAATACGAGCTACATACAGCAACCATGCCGATATTCACATCGCTCTCCAACTGGAAATTTAAATTTGAGAATCACTTTAAAACAGATGTTTATTTTATAAACATGAAGCAGTTTACCAACCAAAAATGGGGCACTACAAATCCAATTATGATGAGAGATGCGGATTTTGGGATTTTAAGACTTAGAGGCTTTGGGGTTTACTCATTTAGAGTGGGCGATGCGGTTACATTCTTAAAAGAAGTCTTTGGATCGAACAAGTTTTTTACCGTGGATCAAATCAACGAGCATCTAAAAAGCTTAATCGTGTCCAGTGTTTCAGATGTCATTGCAGAAGCTAAAATTCCAGCAATGGACTTGGCGACTCAGTATGATGAAATTGGTCAACTTGCCATGGCAAGAATCACAGATCGGTTTGGAGTCTACGGATTGATGATCTCTGACTTTGCAGTAGAGAACTTATCGTTGCCAGAATCGGTTGAAAAAGCCATCGATAAGAGAACCGAAATGGGTGCACTTGGCGACCTTAATCAATATATGAAATTCCAAACAGCAGAAGCGATCAGAGATGCTGCTCAAAATACAGGTGGTGGTCTAGCAAGTATGGGTGCTGGCATGGGTGCTGGTGCAGGCATTGGCAAAATGATGGCAGATTCTATGGCATCCCCCAACCAAACTCAGGGTCAATCTCAAGCTCAACAACAAATTGAGACCGTTGCGTGTGGACAGTGCGGTGCACAGAACCGAAAAGGCGCAAAATTCTGTGGAGAATGTGGTTTAAGCTTCATTAAAAATTGCATCGCTTGTGGTCATGAAATCGATCCAAATGCGAAATTCTGTAGGGAATGTGGTGCGAGTCAAGTCGTTGAAAGCAAATGTCCTAAATGTGGTGAAAACATAGATGTAAATGCCAAATTCTGTCCGCATTGTGGGGAATCGACAAAAGCCTAGGAGTAGATCATGAAATCCAATAATAACCTTGAAATAAATGAAAATGATGATCTTAATAAGAGTGAAGACCTGCCTCTATCTTTTGTTGAAGAGGATGAGGGTGAAGAGCCTGTAGCAGAGGCATACGAGTCGAATTTTGAAAACTCATTGGTCACTCAATGTCCAGCTTGTGCGGGCAATATGGTTTTTAATCCAGATAAGGGCAATCTAAAATGCCCTTACTGTGCGAACGAAAAAGACATTGCCTCTGATAACAAAGAGATCGAAGAGCGGTGTTTTGAATCTGCACTTGCTGAAGGTGCCAGAACTTGGAACGATGATGATATCAAGAGTTTTTCGTGTAAGAACTGCGGGGCAGAGCTTATCTTCGATGCGCATACTCAAGCGCAATTTTGTAACTATTGTGGTTCATCGCATATCACTTTTCAAGAAGCGGAAAATACCATACCACCGCAATATTTGGTGCCGTTTTCTGTCACTGAAAAACTGGCGGGGGACCACTTCAAAGAATGGATTACAAAGCGTTGGTTTGCACCTAATGATTTGAAGAATTCTTATAAAAACAATAAATTGTTGGGCACTTACATCCCGCATTGGACTTATGATTCCAATACCTACTCTTATTACACTGCTCAACGTGGGGATTATTACTATGTCACCCGAACGAGAACGGTAAACGGTAAAACAGAGACTTATCAAGAGCGACGAACGAGGTGGACACCTGTAAGTGGTGACTACAAGCGGTTTTTTGATGATGTACTCGTTAGAGCTTCTAAAAAAGTGGACAACAAGCTCATCAATAAAATTCAGCCTTTTACACTTGGCGAACTCAAAGGTTATAAACCGGAATACCTTTCAGGTTTTTACGCTGAACGCTACAGCGTCTCTTTAGAAGAGGGCTGGGAAGAGGGGAAGGTAGAAATAGATCGAGATTTAAACTCTGAAATCACGAGAAAAATTGGTGGCGACACGGTACGCTTCTTAAGTATAAAGACGCAGTATAATGAGGTCACTTTTAAACACATTCTGTTACCCGTGTGGCTTTCGAGCTTTAATTATCATGAAAAGCTCTATCAATTTATGATCAACGGCCAATCGGGTAGAGTTATTGGGGAGTACCCTAAGAGTGCCATCAAAATCACCTTGACAATTTTGGCGGTCCTTCTCGTGATCCTTATTGTTTTTTTTGTCATGAGTTCAGGTGATGGTACCGTGGCAAGTCAGTTGGAATCATTGTACTTGGGCTAAAAAACTGAAGTGTAGTATGATGTAAATTTTGTGGATCAAGGTGTAAGAGGAGAGCAGGTGTTATGAGTCTAAAAATAATAGCGATAAGAACACTCATAAGCATACTGCTCTCTATTATGGCACTTTACTTTGAGAAGGCATCTGGTATGCGAAGCATTTACCTGATGCTTCTTTTAATGGGATTTATAACTCTCCCTGTGCTGCGCATTTGGGTTAAAAAGAACGGGCTCTATTTTCTAGAATGCGGCATTGTGTTTGGTCTTAACTATATGACACGATTTAGCTTGAATATGGTTTTTATTGCGTTTTATGTCATGATTCTTTTGGAAAGCTTTTTTACATCTGACCGTGATGAAGTATTAGAAGTCGGATTTTTATCGGCAGTCTTAATGGGCATTAACTTCTATGTTCTATTGCCTTATGGGGTTAACTATAGACTCATTACCGAAATGGTTTTTCTGGAACTGATGCTCATGCTGGTGGTGGCAATGCTCTATTTTTTAAAATCCTATCGGCTTGAGAAAAAGAAAGTGGCGTCGTTACTCGAAGAAAATGAGCAGAAAAGAGAAGCCTTAGAAAAAGCGCTCTACACGGTTTCTGAGCAAAATGAATCCTATGAGCATGCTCAGGACGAAGTCGTTAGATTGACTAGAGTTGCAGAGCGTGCAGAGCTTGCGGGTGCTTTACACGATACGATAGGCCATGAAATTACAGGTCTCATCATGCAGATTGAAATGCTCAATATGCAGTATAAAGTGCCGCTGGCAAAAGAGGCTGCAGATCATGCCCGCGAGATTCTCAGAGGGATGAGGCAGGTCGTGGAGACACTTCAAATGCATTCCGTGAGTGAATCTACAACGATAAAACTCAAACAGAAAATCACTGCATTTTCAGAACAAACAGGGATTCAAGTCCATCTTAACTTTGAAATCAATATGGAGATCTTTGAAGATGAATATAAGCAAATGATTTATCGAACCGTTCTTGAAGCGCTCACAAATACTGCAAAACATTCAAATGCAACTGAGATTTGGCTGATTTTTAATACGTTGACAACAGGGACATATTTTTTAAAGCTTATGGACAATGGCAAAAATGAAAAATGGAATGAAGTTATAAGCGGTGAGCACGCTGAGCTATACAGCGAAGGCAATGGCCTACGGTTTATTCGGAAAAGGGTACAAAAATTAGGCGGCATCGTAGAATATAAATGTGAGAGGGACGGCGGATTTCAAATCATGATCCAATTTGAAGGAGGACTTCGTGATTAAAATTGCAATCGTAGACGATCAAAAATTAATTATCAATGGCCTTTCGATGATGGTAAATTTGCAACCTGATATGGAAGTCCTTTGGACGGCAGAGCATGGCAAAGAAGCGCTTTTTAAAATCACTTCTGCACAGCCTGACTTAATTCTGATGGATATTAGAATGCCAGAGATGAATGGTGTAGAGGCGACCGCCTTGATTAAAAGAGATTATCCGGATACCAAAGTACTGGTACTGACGACCTTTAATGAAGATGCCTATATTTTCGAGACGCTAAAAGCTGGGGCAAGTGGCTATTTGCTCAAAGATGTGCCACCAGAAGAACTTTTGGATGGGATCAGAAAAGCGGTTAAAGGTGGTACAGTGATAGAACCCAGTGTGGCTTCAAAAGTGGTAAAGAATCTCTCGAGGATTGATGAAAATGTTCAAAACGAAATTAGAGAAAAACTCACAACCAGAGAATTTGAAATTTCAAAAATGATTTCAGAGGGTCTGAGCAACAAAGAAATCAGTGAACTCTTATTTCTATCAGAGGGAACGGTTAAGAACCATTTGACCAATGCACTGGAAAAGCTGGAGCTGAGAGATCGAACACAGCTTGCAATCCTAATGCTTAAGAATCAAATGTAATCAGAGCAAAGTGCTTTTAAGCACGGTAGAAATATTTTGACATGATGATGAAAGGAGAATATACGGCTCTATAGTTGAAATTTGTAAAGCGTATAAAAGGTAAAATGGAAAAAATAACGTTAAAAAATTCACGTGAGTTGAAATTAGTAGGCAATATCTATAAAGCAGGAGATGAGTCGTTGGTGATTATGTGCCACGGGTTTGCTTCGGATCAATATGCGAATGGTAGGTTTGAAAAACTGGCAGGGGCCTTAAATGAACAGGGCATAAGTGCTTTATCATTTGATTTTAGCGGATGTGGTGAAAGCGATGATGAGTCGTTAACAGCGGATAAATTATCGGATGACTTAACGACTGTGATAGATTATGTGAAAACATTAGGGTATAAAAAAATAGCACTGTTTTCACATAGTTTGGGAGCCTTTATTTCACTAAAGGCGTATTCCAAAGACATTCAGACCATGGTGCTGTTAGGGCCTCTCACTGGAGCGCTCAATTTTAAATCAGATGAATTTTATACTGCGGAACAGCTTGAAGACCTAAAGGAAAAGGGCTGTTTTACCATAAAGAGTGAAAATCACATTCGAACAGAAGTGGTTGTGGACAAGCAATTGCCACTAGACATTGCACAGATCAATCAAAAGGAACTCTTTGGAAATCTCGGATGTCCTATTTTGATGATTCATGGGGATCAAGGCGAAATGGAACATACTTTATTTCCAAGTTCTAAAGAAGCGATAAAACTGCTCTCGGATGATTCTACATTAGTTGTCATTGAGGGTGCAAGTCATAGCTTTGTTGAAAAATATGATAAAGTGGTTAAATTGTCAGTAGATTGGATTTTAAATTATTTGAGTTAAATTGATTTAATTTTAAAATTGGCTAATAGAGGGGATTTGTAGTAACGCGAGCAATGGTCTTTAGTCATAGTGTTTTAAAAAGATGCCCTTATGAGTACGTTGTGGAATAGATTGTTGAGTTTCGTCGTGAGTTTCGTTGTGTACGTGGTACACAACGAAACTCACAACGAAACTCCTGTGGTATACAACGAAACTCAACGAAACTCACAACGGCACTATTGTTTGAAAATAACCATGACTTTTGTCATGGTTTTTTTTATAGAGTCATGACAAAGGTCTCGTGTGTTAAAGTTTGTTAGAGTTTATAATGAATTTAAGATCAAGCGCTATAAATGATCAAGACGATGATAGAAACCGATAGGAGGTTTATTATGAATTTGAAAACAACGCTTCATAGAAAATATACGAAAGGCCTTATCTTATTTTTATTATTCTCATGGATCCTTACAGGGTGTCTCGGAAAAGAAGACTATAAAGCCTATAAAGACGCTGCTGTTAAAACCGATGCGATCCAAAAGGGTGCTCAATCGGTTAAGGTCGCTGTAAATCAAACGCTTTTTGAAGAGGCTGAACCACAAAATGTAACAACATTAAAAGGCTTAGAAACCTTAAAATTTGATTTGTCAGGTCAATTTGATTATGAAAAGAATTTGGCGCTTTATGACATTTATTATTATTATAATGACCTCGGAAATGACATCAAATACATCCAAAAATCGGAGACAGAACAATACATCAAAATCCCGATGTTTAAAGATTACTTAAAGCTGAATGCTCAGTCCTTTGCAAGTGAAGGTAGTAATGAAACCACTCCTGTAAAAGGTGAATTTGGTTCGGCGGATATTTTTAAAACCATCATTGATGAAATCGGTATAGAATGGAACACCATGATTCAAAAAGAAAATATTTTCGTTGGTGAAAAAACAACGATTAAGAACGAAGATGGCGATGTAAAAGCCACTAAGTTTACGATTAAACCCACAACTGAGCAACTGGAACTCATAAGTGATCGGATCAAAACAAGTTTATTGGCGCATACCGATGAGCTCGCAAATGCTTTTAATCAATTTTCAAGGAATGGCATGTCTACAAATGGTGGCGCAATCGCTAATAATGATAGCAAAAAGATGAAAATGGATGCAGAGGAGATCCATGCACTCATCGAAAATTTGATGTCTAACATGACGATTACGCATTATGAAGAAGTAGCCTATGTGGATTTGGATGGGTATATAATAGAAGAAACCACCACAATCGGCATAGACTATACCCAAACGGATCAGTTTACACCTTTATTTAAAGCTCAGGAAATCGTCATCAATTCCAAGTTTTGGGGCATAGAAAAAACGCAAAAATTTGATTTCCCAGAAATTGATGAAAGTAATAGTAAGTCAATGGATGCCTTTGATTTTAGCGGTGACTTAGCAGAATAGATGAGCACAATAGATTAGCAGCGGCAATATAACCACAGAAGGAGAGGCTCATATGATGTTAGAAATAAAAGGACTTATAAAAAAATACGGTGAATTCACAGCAGTGGATGACATCGCGCTTCATATAGATGAAGGGGAAATCGTAGGCCTTTTGGGGCCTAACGGGGCAGGAAAATCCACCACGATTTCCATGATTGCCACGCTCTTTAAACCCGATTCGGGTGAGATCTTGTTTGAGGGCAAAGATATCGTCAAGAATCCGAAAGTGATTCAACCTTTCATAGGCTATGTGCCACAAGAGATTGCACTTTATGAAACGCTTTCAGGGTATGAAAATCTGAAATACTTTGGGGCCTTATATGGTCTCAATGGCAAGGCACTCAAAGATCAGATTATGAGAATTTCTGAAATCATCGGCATAGGAGATCGGCTTAAGGATCGAGTAAGCACTTATTCGGGCGGCATGAAGAGACGGATCAATATAGGTGTGGGCCTTCTACACAATCCAAGGCTCGTGATCATGGATGAACCCACAGTAGGCATAGATCCTCAGTCAAGAAATCACATTTTAGATACAGTCAAGAAATTGAAGACAGAAGGCATCAGTGTACTTTATACCAGCCATTATATGGAGGAAGTTGAGGCGCTATGTGAACGTATTTATATTATGGACCATGGCAAGATCATAGCAAATGGGACTCAAGACGCCTTGCTTGAACAGTCTAAAATACAAAGTGGCATGAAACTCAAGTTTGAAAAACCAGTGGCGCAGATCGTAGATCAGATTAAGGCCATTTCATGGGTGACCAAGGTCAAAGTTTTAGATGAATATGAAATTGCCATTCAGTCCACTGGGAATGGGAATAGCCACAAGGACATACTCAAAGCTATTATGGCAATGGATTCGGGACTGGTTTCATTTGATATTCAAAAGCCAGACCTTGAACAAGTGTTTTTACACATGACAGGTCGAGGGCTCAGAGATTAGGAGGAAAAAATGATCTTAAAAATACTTAAAAAAGACATAATCGTCCTCTTTTCTGAACGTAGAAATTTGATGATCTTTATCTTAATGCCCATTATCTTGACAACGATTTTAAGTTTTTCACTCAAGGGGAGTTTTGGTGAAAGTGGTAAGTTTGATGCGATTAAAGTAGGTATTGTAAAAGCTTATGATAAAGAAGCCGAAGTCGCTTATTTTAAGACGAAAATATCAAGTTATGTGGACATAAATACAGTGATCCCCCAAGAAAATAATTTGGATTTTGAAAAAGTATTTTTTCAGGATTTTCTAGGAAATGATGGGGTTAAAACTATTATGACCAGTGTGGTTATGACAGATGAAGAAGCACAAAATGCGCTTTTGAAGGGTGAGATTGTGGCTGTTTTTTATTTGCCTAAAAATTTTATTTACGATCAACTCATTAATTTTACCATGCCTTATCGGAATGAAATTCATATCAAAATGATTTCAGACCCTGATGCGCAATATGCATCGCAAATAGCGGAATCCGTTATGATGAGTTATTTTGATCTTATGAACGAAAAAGTAATTCAAAAAAATGTCTTTATAGAAGTGGGTGCATCTTATTTGGATATCCAAACACTTTTGTCGCATATGGGAGATCTAATGGATCCCAATGGCGAAGGCACAATGGACCTGTACGGACGTGATAACTCAAACCAAAGTGGGATTCAATATGAAACCCTCAATGGGGATAAAGCAGTGGATAGCTTTACTTACTATAGCATTGCCATGATGTCGATGTTCATACTTTATGCATCGGGTTATGTGGGGCGTGAACTTTTAAGAGAAAAGAAAATGCAAACGTTGAGTAGGGGAACTGTGGCAGGGATCACTAAAGTTATGGTGCTCACCAGTAAGTTTTTAATGACCTTAATCTTATGCATGGTTCAGATGTCATTTCTCTTAATTTATGCCAAGTTAGTTCTAAAAGTGAATTGGGAGAGACCCTTAATGATGGCTGTAGGTATTTTCTTCAGTGCACTTGCGGTAAGTGGACTTGGTATTTTTATCAGTGCGATTACGTTGACTCAAGATTCCTATAAAGTTGCCAATATATTTGAAAATGTATTGATTCATATATTTGCTTTATTTGGCGGGAGCTATATTCCACTGGAAGTGTTGCCATCCGCTGTGGTCAAATTGAAATTCATCGCTCTAAACGGTGTGGTTCTGGATCTGTTTCTCAGTATTTACAAAGGTGTTGAGCTGGGTAAACTCATATCGCAGCTTGGCTTATTAACGCTTATCAGCATCTGTTTTTCGGTGGTTGCAGTCTGGATTGTCATCAAGAAGGAGGCGCAGGATTATGCTTAAACTCAAATTAAGACTCCTAAAAGATAATACCACGTTGTATGTGATTATGATTTTAATGAGTCTGTTACTTGCAGGTGTCTTTGGAAACGCTTTTGGGGGCAATAATAAAGGAACAATATTCATAGAAGATACGACAAAAAGTGTCCTAAATGCAGACTTAATTCATGATTTAGAAGGGGAAGGAAGCTTCAATATCAAGTTGGTGACTCATGAAGAGGGGCTTAAGCGCGTCTCGGGTAGAGAGGGGCTCATGCTCATACAGTTGAGCGATTCCCTTAAAATTTATGAACTCAAACCTACGCTGGAACGCTATCAAATCGTAAAAATATTACAAGATACCCGATCAGCTCAAAATGCTCTAGAGCAGTATTCAGAACAGATTTATCAGATCGTTTCAGAACATTCAGATATAAAAGTGAATAAATCAGAATGGGTTCAAACCGTGAAAGCGAAGGTTAAAGCGTATGAAGAAAGCCAAGCTGTGTTCACTTTAGATCAGCAGGCCTTTGAAGCAGATCCCTTATCCCATTATGACCCCAAGATTCATTCGATGATAGGCATGACGCTGTTTTTCGTGACCTATTCATTGCTCTTTACAGTAGGGGACTATTTAGAGGATAGAAGACTTCATACATTAGATCGTATGATGGTATCTCCGATATCGAGATTTCAGATTTTGACAGCCAACGTTGTGCCCGCATTTTTGGTCGGTGCCTTTCAAATTGTAATTATGATTTTATGTGGCAAGTTTATATTTGGCATCCAGTGGGGGGAACAGGTAGGCTTGATTCTCGTCATAGGGATAATGTACATTTTTACCATGACATCGCTAAGCTTTTTCATCGTAAGTCTTGTGAAGAATATGACTCAACTTGGGGCGATATCGCCCATCATACTGACGGGAATGGGGATGTTAGGCGGTTGCATGTGGCCACTTGAGATTATAAATTCAAAAATTTTGCTGTCGTTAGCTTCCTTAACGCCTCACAAATGGGCGATCAGTGGGATTGAATCGCTTATGATCACGGGCCATGTTTCAAAACAAATGGTTTCTTCACTTGGAATCTTGTTCTTAATGGGCTGTATTTATATGATTTTAGCGGTAAGAATGCTCAACTATAAAATAAGTGATTAAACGCTCTTAAATAACCGTATAAATAGAATACAAAGGTATTTAGGAGGTGCGGCTTATGTTCGAATCTATTGAAATCAAATCGAAAGAAAGAAATGAAATGATTGACATTATGGATACTATAAAAGAAACCGTGACAAAGAGTGGTGTTAGACATGGTATTATCGTCGTATACGTGCCACATTCCACTGCGGCGATCACTGTGAATAAGAACTATGATCCAGTGGTTGAAGACGATATTATGCATAGAATGAGTGAACTCGTTCCTAAAGATGGACATTATCAACATATCGAAGGCAATTCAGCTGCACATATTAAAGCCTCCATATTTGGAAGTTCTGTAACGTTGATTATCAATGATGGTCACATTGAACTCGGGATGTTTCAATCGGTATTCTTCTGTGAATTTGATGGACCACGTAAACGCAAGTATTTTATAAAGATCATTAAGGATTAGTTTGACACCCTAATCCTGATATTTATTTCAATTGTAAACGGATCAGCCCAGTGCTGGTCTTTTTTTATATCATTAGTTTTCGTCCAGCTTAGAGGCAGGAATGTTCAGCCTGCTCTAAGCGGTTAGACGAGGACGTGTCCTGCAAAACAAAGTTTTGACGGACAATGATTAATATCATTAGTTTTCGTCCAGCTTAGAGGCAGGAATGTTCAACCTGCTCTAAGCGGTTAGACGAGGACGTGTCCGGCAGAACAAAGTTTTGACGGACAATGATTTCAGTGCCACAAACGACGGATTCCGTGACAGCGTTGGCTTTACATTGAATTTTGACGAAGGGTTAGGTATAATTGAGAAAAGTCAATCGCGGACCTTATAAGTAAAGGAAGTTAGTCCAATATGAAAAAAGTCGATCAAATCTATGATTATATGAAACAGCATCAGGATGGGGAAATCACGGCGTCCCAAATAGCAGAAATACTTGAACTGGATCGAACCAATGCCAGTCGATATCTCAACAAACTGTGTCAAGAGGGTCGTGTGATAAAACTTTCTGGACGTCCAGTGCGGTACGTATTGGCTGAAATGCGGACTTCACAATTGCCGACGGATCGGAGAGAATCTGCACAAAAGGAGCAAGAAGAAAGGCATTTGTATAATAGAGAGGTGTCCTCGCCAAAACCAGAGTATAATCTTTCGGAGAGAAAGTTTTCTCTTGATATGCTCATTGGTGCAAGCAAGAGCCTCAATGTGCCGATTCAGCAAGCGAAAGCGGCAATTCTGTATCCGCCTAGGGGTCTGCACACTTTGATTCTGGGCGAGACAGGCGTGGGTAAATCCATGTTCGCTGAGCTCATGTATCAGTTTGCAAAGGAAGCCCATATGCTCAGAGAGAATGCACCCTTTGTACGTTTTAACTGTGCGGATTATGGTGAAAATCCTCAACTGCTCATGGCTCAAATCTTCGGTGTGAAGAAGGGGGCCTATACAGGCGCTGAAAAGGACCGTGATGGCCTCTTAAAGAAAGCAGATCAGGGGATTCTTTTTTTAGATGAAGTCCATAGGCTTTCAAATCAGGGGCAAGAGATGCTCTTTACTTTTATAGACAAAGGTCAGTTTAGCAGATTGGGCGACAGTGAAGAACGGCAGAGTGCAGAGGTCCAAATCATAGCGGCAACCACTGAAGAACCTGAATCCGTGCTGTTAAAAACATTTACCCGACGGATTCCCATGACGATCAAGTTACCACCTCTAAAAGAGCGTGGTCTTAAAGATCGCTATAAACTTATAGAGACTTTTATAAAAGAAGAATCCAAACGACTCTCCAAAAGTATTTACATCAATCGAAATGCGCTTGAGTCCATGTTGCTTTACGAATGTCCGAGCAATATAGGACAGCTTAAAAGCGACATTCAATTGTCGTGCGCCAAGGCATTTTTAAATTTTAAATCACAGCGGAAAAATTATATTTTAATAGAACAATCCGATTTGCCACAACAGGTAAAAAAAGGGTCTATGAAAATAAAAGAGCACCGTCAAAAACTTGAAAAATTACTCAAATATCAAGAGGATATCTATAAGTTTTACTATGATGAAGAAGATACCTATCTCAACGAAGGCTTACTTCGAGAACCCCATTTTTATGAAAGCATTGAAAACCGTCTTGAAGACCTCAGAGCTGAGGGCAAAACAGAAGAAGAAATTACTCAAATCATGAGTCTTGATATTGAACTGCATTTTCAAAAGTATATCGTGGAAATTCCAGAGCAATACAAAAAAGAAGAGATTGGCAAGGTGGTTGACAGCGAAATTGTGGATATCACGGGTGAAATTTTAACTTATGCACAGGATAGACTCAATAAAGTTTATGATGAAAAAATATACTTTGGATTAGCACTTCATTTGCAAGGGAGTATAGAAAGAATCAAGAGTCATCGCTCTATTTATCACCCTAAGCTCAACGTGATTAGAGTCAATTATCCAGATGAGTTTGTGGTGGCAATGGAAATTGCCAAGAGGATTGATCAAACTTTTGAAATCGAAACGCCCCTAGATGAGATTGGTTATCTTGCTATGTTTTTAGCTTCCAATCCCTATACGATGGAAGGTGAAATAGAAGATTTAGTGGGGGTTTTGCTCATCATGCATGGTAATTCCACAGCCACGAGTATGGCACAGGTTATCAATGATCTCGTTGGGACGGAACATTGCGAAGCGCTTGACATGCCACTGAGTATGCGACCAGAAGTGATGTATGACATGGCTAAAACAAAAGTCGAGAAGATCAATAAGGGCCGAGGTGTTTTGATCCTAGTGGACATGGGGTCACTTACAAGCTTTGGAGAGATGATTTATGAAGAGACAGGCATATTGACGAAGACACTGGATAAAGCAAGTACACCAACGGTTTTAGATGCCTGTAGAAAGGCGGTTTTGGGTAGGGACCTTATAGAAATTTATAATTCCTGCCTAGAGTTGAGCGGCAATGTCATTAAGGCGCGTAGGCATCCTAAGAAGCCCTTGATCATTACGGCTTGCTTTACTGGAGAGGGTGCAAGCGAAAAATTAAGGCAGATTATTGAAGATCGCCTTGAGCTTGATGCGGTCTATCAGATCATCAGTCTCAATTTAATGGATAGACGCGAATTTGTCAGTATGGTTGATTTTTATAAAGATGCTTATGATGTGCTGGCGATCGTGGGGACTGTTGAGATTGAGGTGGATGGGATTCCCTATATTTCTGCAGTGGATTTGCTTTCGGGTGTTGGGATAGAGGTTTTAAGAGAGATCATAGAGCGAGAAGATTTATTCTATAAGATTGAACAATCCCTAGGTGCACATATTAAATCGGTAAACAGTACGACTCTACTGAGTCGGGTAAGGCATTTTATCGAGCGTACGGAGAAAGTCCTGAAGGTCAATATTGATCAAGATGTAAAAGTGGGTATCGCCCTACACCTTAGTTTCTTAGTGGATAATTTGGTCCAGAAAATCGTGTCTAAACCTAAAACAGAACTCGATGAGTTTATGTCTCAATACTCACTTGAAATGGAGCTTATCCACAATGAATTGATATCACTTGAGCAAAACTATGAAATTCGGTTTTCCACAAGTGATCAGACTTATATTTTAAAGATGTTTTTGGCGAATAGTGAGTGAAGTGGTGGTTGTCCCACCCTAATATTACACTCAAAGGGATAGAGTCCTCGGCGGGGGCTGGGGATATGTTGATGTGAAACGTATCATAAGTAATCCCAAAAGTGAGTGGGATGGATGAATGTTAACTCTTTTGTAGCCTAGTTTATGTTGATGGTTTTAAATATACAATGGGATCGACCGCATTCGAACGCGGTCGATTTTTTATGAATAGAGGAGAACAAAAAAGCTATTTACTGCTGTTGAAAGCTTTTAAAGATATGGTATAATGTAATTGACCGCGGTCGAAAAAATATTCGACCTTTGCGATGCGGTCGATTTATGAGGTGATGATTATGTTTGATATTTTAAGTATACTGATGAATGGTGAAACTAAGTACCTCGAGTTTAAAGAAAAATACTCTAAAACGATATTAAAAACTGTATCTGCATTTTCAAATTATCATGATGGTAAAATCATGATCGGTATTTCGGATGACGGCCACGTCATAGGGGTTGAAAAGCCTAATGAAGTACGGTTGAGTATTGAAAATACAATCGATGATAGTATTAAGCCAAGACCTAATTATGAAATAGAAATGCTGGCTATTGAAAATAGAAATGTACTTGTTATTTCTATTTTTAAGGGTTATCAAACGCCATATGTTCTAGACCGGAAAGCTTACAAACGAGCAGATACTTCAACTGTAGAAATAGACAAACATGGATATGATGAACTCGTACTTCTAGGTAGAAATTTAGCCTATGAGGAACTTGAATATATGGGGGAAAATCTAAAATTTAGAAATTTAGAAAGACTATTGGCAGATAAGCTTGGGATAGCAGAAGTTAACGAAGATATCCTTAAATCACTTGAACTTATTCAAAAAGAAAAATACACAAATGCTGCAGCAATTGTTGCAGATTCAAACGCGTTCACAGACAGAGGAATGGACTTCATTTGTTATGGAGATCAATCTATGATGACATTCAAGGATAGAATAAACTTGAAGTCTGTTTCAGTTATAGAAGAATTTGAAACCGCTATGTTATTCTATAAAAAGCATATTAATCAAGGTGATAGGATAATGGGGGCATTCAGGGAGTCTTTTGAAGAAGTGCCAGAAGAAGCTTATAGAGAGGCGGTCGCAAACGCAATCATTCATAGGGATTATGGTAGAAGAGGGAATAATAGAGTTGAGATTTTTGAAGATCGAGTCGAGATAACTTCTATCGGCGGGTTACCCGTTGGAATTTCTAAAGAAGAATACTTAAATGGCAATTTTTCAAATGCTAGAAATAGAATAATTGCAGATATATTTTTAAGATGCAAAATTATAGAGAAAATGGGAACTGGTGTTAGAAGAATAAAATATGTATATAGTTCATTTAAACAAAGTCCTGAGTTCAAAGTGTTTGAGAATTCAATTCAGGTCATCCTTCCAAGATTAGATATGGCAGCAGAATTCAATACAAAGCAAGCCGATTTGACAATGGAAGAAGAGAAATTGCTTAATTATATTAAGTCTACAAAGGGAATAAGCCGCATAGATACTGAAAAATACATGGGTATCGGCAAAACTAAAGCGACTAACTTGATAAATGGATTACTGGATAAAGATGTAGTTATCAAAATAGGTGTTGGCAAAAATACAAAGTATAAATGTAAATAGTCCCTATTTCCACACTCACTGAAATGCGATCCCCAGAACGATACCACAAGTAATGAGCTGATCAAAAAACTTCGATATCTAGGTAAGATTATAAAAGTCGGAAATATGGGTCTGGAATCGGTTTCCAATATACGCCAAAATTTGACGAAATTACATTTGTAGTGTATAATAGGGGTAAGAATACTTTCGGTGACCAGTGTTCTGGAACTTAATATTTGATTTTAAAGCCACTTAATTTGAAGTGGCTTTTTTGCATTCAAACCTTTATATATGAAAACCGATAATGATGTGAGCGTTTGAAAATGAAAGTAGGTGAATTTATGTGGGGAATAGTAGCGGTTCTAATTGTTTTATGGCTTCTTGGGGTCATAACTGCAAATACGATTGGAGGACTTATTCATATTCTTTTAGTAATTGCAATTATTGTGGTTTTATTAAGAGTAATCAGAGGCGATAGAATGCTTTAGCAAAAGACGTGGTTGAGAGGTTTAAAATAAATATTGACCAAATTGGAGAAAAAAATGGAAGAAAAATCAAGAGCATCAGAACTATTAGAAACGCAATTAGCAGACAGTGAACAAAAAGAGATCAAAAGAGTTGAAATCAATAAGCATCTAGAAAAAAGATTAAAGCTTAAAAACACTGTTTGGTATATTTGCGGTATGTTGGAGGTTCTTTTTACTTTTAGACTTGTTTTCAAAGTCATAGGCGCTAATCCAACCAGTATTTTTGTACGTGTAATTTACAATGTCTCTGGTGCATTTCTAGCACCGTTCAATGGGATATTCAGAGCGGCTGTAAGCAATGGCGTCGAAACAAAGTCTGTATTGGAACCCATGATTATAATCGCAATGATCGTTTATGCAACGCTTGCCTACGGCATCGTCAGATTAATTGAAATTTATGATCCTAAAAGGGTTCGATAGACAGAACTGTCCAATGCGTGACGGCTATGTAAGTTTCTATAGCGTATTAAGAGTAAGCAAACAGTCTCAGAAATATGAGGCTGTTTTTTTTACCTTCTATTGATATGTGAGGCATGAATAAGGTAGAATAAGGGTAAAATAAAGATAAAAAAGGGGTATCTCCAATGGCGAAATACGATAATATGCTTGCGATTTTATGGATGCTCGGTTCGGGTTCTAAAATGACAGCGAAGCAAATAGCCGATAAACTAGAGCTTAATATCCGAACCGTTTATCGCTATATAGACGCCCTTTGTGTAAGTGGTGTCCCCATTATTTCAGACATGGGACAAAATGGCGGTTATCGTTTGCTGAATAATTTTATCAAGGCGCCTTTGATTTTTGATGTCAAGGAGCAGAAATCACTGCTTCATGCTGCGGTATTTGCAAGCGAATCGGGTTATCCATTCGATGAGGCATTGAACAGTGCAACTCAAAAATTAAAAATGTACTCAAACGCAGAACAAGAACAGATGCTCAAACGTCATTTAGAGGGGTTTGAAGTCATAAGCCGGAATCTAGCGCCATCTGTTAAGGCGACTTTGGAGGCGCTAGAAAGTGCAATCGCCAATGAGTATTCACTAGAGATAGAGTATCAGACAGGCCATGAGAATCATTCTAAAGTGAGAGTAATCGACCCCTATGGCATGCTTTATTGGAATAACAAATGGTACACAGTTGGCTATTGCCATCTCAGAAATGAAATCAGAAGCTTCAAAGCTGAAAGGATTTTACAAATAAAGCAGACTGAGGAAACCTTTAAGAGGCCAGCATCTTTTTCTGCGAGGACATTTTTTCTTAATAATCTGCTCCCAAATTTACAAGAAATGAACGCAGGTATTTCGTTGATCATTGAGGGGAGACAAGAGGTGTTAGAGGATTTGTGTATCCATTGGTTCTTAGGACATCATTTGAAAGAATGCACGTCCAATAGGGCTCTATTTTTAATAGATGAAGAAGCACTTCATGCCTATGTGCCCTATTTTCTCTTACCCTATGGCAAGGCAGTTCAAATTATTCAGCCGCAGAGTTTAAAGCAAAAACTGGTCTCTATTACATCAGAATTAATGGCATATTATCAATTATAATAGCATCACTGACAGCAGTTGTCAGCGATGCTGTTTTATAATGAAGATGAGTTCATATAGATGGCGTGAACGTTTGATAAGCGCTTAAAAGCGCATTAGGAGGGTACGACATGAACAATAACACGGTATATCTTTATGTGTTTGATACAATGGCAGATTGGGAGATCGGCTATTTAACTGCAGAACTGAACTCAGGGAGATATTATAAGGCAGGTATGAGTCCTTCACAAATCATCACAGTGGCGAATGAAAAATCACCCGTGACAACAATGGGCGGTCTAAAAATATTACCAGATCGGGTGCTTTCTGAATGTGATTTTAAAAATGTGGGTGCTCTCATCTTACCTGGAGGCAACACTTGGATGACATCAAGCCACGATGCCATATTGGATAAGGCAGCGCAATGCTTAAAAGAGGGCATCATCGTTGCTGCAATTTGTGATGCTACAAGAGGACTTGCTCAGAAAGGTCTACTGAACTTAAAAGCGCACACCAGTAATGATCTGGATTATTTAAAAGCAACTTGTCCAAATTATACAGGAGAGCAACACTATAAATACGAGCCTTGTGTAACGGATGGACAACTGATAACCGCTTCTGGAATCGCCGCATTGGAATTCACGGTTCAGGTCTTGAAGGCATTAGATGTTTGGACACCAGAAATGCTGGACGATTGGTATGGTCTTTTTAAAGAGCACAAGTTGGATTTTTTTAAGAGATAAAATCATATGACTTGAATTGAGGCCCTATCCGAAAAAGAGCACCTTATCCGATGTCATGTTGGATAGGGTGCTCTTAAAATTATATGTTGTCGAATCTTCTATTTATAGGCAAAATGTGTTGATAACCTTTGATGCTAGGCGAAGATTCGTGATTTTAGTAAGGATACCTCACATCCGATGGCATGCGCCAATCGCCTCGTGGGGATAACGATACCGTTCCCACTTTTGGACCATCGGGCAGACAAGACCTTTTGAACTGCTGCGTAAAGAATCGATTAAAGAAGTTATCCAGCGTCTTATCGATTTCTTCTGATCCGATCTGAGGAAATGCAATGCGGGCAAGTAGCCCAATCTTTTCTTTTGTAAAGCCATTGCGGACAAAGTGGTATAAGAAAAAGTCATGTAAGTCATATTTTCCAATCGTTTTTTCAGTGGACTGCATATCCGCTTCATTCTTTGATGGTAGCAATTCTGGACTGATTGGTGTACCGCATATAGACTCTAAGACTTCTGCCAGATTTGAATGCATGTCGCCATATGCCGATACCAGATATCTCACGAGAGTCTTTGGAACACCTGAATTTACTGCATACATGGACATATGATCTCCATTGTAAGTACTCCATCCAAGTGCCAATTCTGACAAGTCTCCTGTACCAATGACTAGAGCACCTTCTTGATTAGCGACATCCATTAAGATCTGAGTACGCTCTCTTGCTTGGACATTTTCATAAGTGACATCATAGCAGTCGGGCGCATGATCGATATCTTTAAAATGTTGCTCACATGCAGGTCTGATATCAATCATTTTAGCCGTGATGCCCATCAAAGCCATTAAGCGATCCGAGTTTAGCTTTGTTCTTTCACTTGTTCCAAAACCTGGCATGGTGATGCCTATAATATTTTCAAGGGGTAATCCAACCATTTCGTGTGCATCAGCAACTACCAATAAAGCAAGTGTACTGTCCAGTCCACCAGAAATACCGATGATTGATTTTTTTATACCGGTTTTCTTAAGACGCTGAGCCAAACCTCTCGCTTGTAAATGTAGAATTTCTCTACAGCGTTCTTCTTTTTCTTGCCCACTAGGGATAAACGGAAAAGGATTGACGTAGTCTGGCAGAGTGTCCACTTGAGCTGTATTTTTTGCTGTAATAAAGTTGTAATTAAAATTATTTTCTGTATTCATTTTGATGCCTTCTGCAAAACTATTAAATTTAACACGGTCATTTTCAAGCTTTTCAAAATCGAGTATTGCGCTCATAAGACCACTGTTTTCTTTTGCTTCTGTGATAATGCTGCCATTGTAGGCGATGAGGTTGTGACCACTAAAGACCAAGTCCGTTGTACTTTCTCCTAGACCTGAGGAAGCGTATAAGTAGGCGCTCATACATTTACCAGATTGCATCTTGACTAAGTCCCGTCGGTAGTCACTCTTTGTTGCTACTTCATTGGATGCAGATGGATTGACGATAATGTTTGCACCATACATGGCATGAATCCCGCTTGGGGGATTACTCACCCATAGATCCTCACAAATTTCACAGCCAAGTCTCAGACCATCTGGAGTCTCAACGATGAGGTTAGGGGTGAACGGGACTTCCTGATCGCAAAAAAGAATCTTGTCTGCCGTGCGTGAAGTTGCGGGGCTAAACCATCTTTTTTCATAGTATTCAGAGTAATTGGGTAAAAATGTTTTAGGTACAATACCGAGTATATGACTGCCCTGTAGGATCACCGCAGTGTTAAACAGTAGCCCTCTTTGTTTCGCTGGACTGCCTATGACGACGATCATTTTAGGATTTTTTTCTCCAAGAAACTGAAGTATTTTTTTCATTTCAGCCTCAGCCATCTTTGAGAGATAGGGTTGCAGAAATAAATCGCCGCAGGTATACCCTGTCAAGGCTAATTCTGGGAACAATAAAACCTCAACATGTGCCTCGGTGGCTTGTTGCATTACTTGAATCATTTCTTTTGCATTTGCCTCTGGATTGCCAACGACAACTTCAAAAGAACCTGTCGCTACTTTGACAAATCCATATTTTGTACGCATTTTCAGCACCTACTTTTCAATTGGGATCATAAAAATTGTTTTGCTCTCTTATTTTATCATATTGCGTGCATTTCTTGTAGAGTAGCAAGTTATTTTAATAGGCTAATATTTCATAGCCATCCTCTGTGACCAAAACCATGACTTCCCACTGAGCAGAGGGCATGCCATCTGCGGTATAAACAGTCCAATCATCTTCTTCGTCTATGAAAACGTCATCTGTGCCCATATTCAGCATGGGTTCAATGGTAAAGACCATCCCAGGGACTAAAAGCATCTCAGTCCCTTTTTTTGAAACAAAGCTCACCCAAGGTTCTTCGTGAAATTTTAAGCCAATACCATGTCCACCGATATCCTGTACCACGGTGTAGCCGTTAGCGAGGGCATGTTCATGTATCGCTTGCCCCATATCACCCAAAAATCCCCATGGGGTTACCTGCGAGAGTCCTACTTCTATACATTCTTTGGTTACATCCACGAGTCGTTTTTTTTCAGGGCTTGTATTGCCAATGCAAAACATCCTAGATGAATCGGAAAAATAGCCATTGTGTATGGTCGAAACATCAATGTTGATAATATCGCCATCTTCTAGAATCACATCGTCTGACGGGATGCCATGGCATACTTGATCGTTGATTGAGGTACAAACGCTTTTGGTATAGCCTTCATAATTTAGTGGTGCTGGAATGCCACCCAATGCCAACGTCTTTTCGTGAATCAAGACATCAATTTCATTTGTTGTCATACCGATGTACAACTTATCGGAGATAAAATCTAAAAGGGCTGTGTTAATCTTGCCACTTTCTCTGAGCCCTATAATTTGTTCTTTATTTTTTATGATTTTTCTTGGTGGCACAATGCTTCCGCGTGATTTATACTCGGATAACTTTATGTCAAATGCCTCGTGACAGTTCTTATATTTTAGGCCGCTTTTGCACCAACAAAGATCATTTCTTCCCATTTTTTTATGCATTAAACTTTTTTTATTCATAGAAACCACTCCTTATATCTATTCTAGATTATGAGTTTTTTAAGAACTCTATTTGAGCTTTGTCTTCAATCTAAATATAGCATTATATTATATCGAATTCAAACACGTGGATTTTATGGAAAGAAAACGATTTGTTTGCGATGAATATATACGTACAAGAAACCGATCGCGTGTTATACTAAACTCAGGTAAAAATAATGAAATTCCTTTAAGATAGAGTGTGTACACTCTACTATAACTTGGGAAGTTAAGTGTCTAGAAAAGATATTTTTAAGAAAAAAGGGGGAACAAATGAATCGTAAATTAATACAACTCATTTTTGTACTTATACTGTTGGTAGGTGTAGGGTCAGCAAGTTATGCAATGGAAATATACAACTTGAATTCAGAGCAAATTAATTACATCTACACTGTTGAAGACTTTGATAAAATTATGAATGACAGTGCGGGTTTTTTTGTTTTAATGAATGATCTGGACTTATCGACATCAAAGTCTATAGGGCAGATTGCATTTGCTGGTATATTGCACGGAAATGGTCATGTCTTGAGTAATTGGAGCGCACCAAATGGTCTTTTTTCAGTGATCAATAATGCAGAAATTTATGATCTAGGGCTGGAATCGGGAAGCGCTACAAATTACGTTTTGGGGAGCCAAATCACAAATTCTAAACTTGAGAATGTTTACGTAGATCATATAGTGACGACATCAAGTTCTCTTACGGGTATTTTATTAAATTCAACATTAACCAATATGTACGTGACATTGCCAGGTGGGTTTGCAACATTAAAAAGTGGCAACACCGAAACATCAGTCTATTATGATGCCGATAAATTTACAGGGACTACCACTGTGGGGGCTGGTTTAACCACTGCTGCAATGATGAATCAAGTCAATTATACAGGTTGGGATTTTAATCATATTTGGACAGTTGAAGAAAGTGTGACTAACCCGAATTTTGGACAATATAATAGTTTGAGATTAATGGGGTCAAGTGTGCATTATAATAAAGCAGAAGGCAAAGTTGCAATAAAATTAGTTTTTAATCAAACGCCATCTATTGGCACTGGAAGTATACACCTATTGAGAAAAGTGGATGATTCAGAAGTAGTGACATTTGCATCAAGTTCAAGTGTTTTGGAGGGCAAAGTCGCAACGCTTTCCTCAGAGATTTTACTAGAGGAGAATGTAGAATACTATATTACGGTGGATGCCAGTGCTTTTGACAATGGAAGTGGTGGCACAATGATCATTTTAGGCCGGGTGTCAAAGGCCTTTGAGATTTTGCATTTTGAGTTAGGAGATGGCACAAGCGAGCATCCTTATGAAATTAGAAATTTTGAAGCATTGAACAAGATTAGAGAGGGCCTTGAATATCATTATAAATTGATGGACAATATGGATTTAGAAGGAAAAAGCATGGCGCCTATTGGAAATGCAGCCACACCTTTCATAGGTGGGTTTGATGGCAGTGACCACGTAATTTCTAATTATACCTATGAAGCGCTTGATGGTTCATATGCGGGGTTGTTCGGCTATAGTAAAGGGAGCATCAAAAATTTAGGGGTGAACAATTTAGAGATTAAAATTCAGGGGAGTGCCTCGTCTTCTGTGTCTTTGTCAGGTTCATACGTAGGAGGGCTTGTAGGCTACAACACCGGTCGTATTGAAAATTGTTATACAACAGGGGTAGTGTTAGGAAAATCTAACGTGGGCGGTCTTGTTGGTAATAATCAAGGGGTAATCACGCTATGTTATAGTGAAGCCAATGTTACGAGTTCAGATTACCTAAGTTCAGGCTACAATAATGAGGGCTTCTATACGGGAGGACTAAGTGGTAGAAATGCCTTGGGTGGTACGATATCCTTGTCCTACGCCACTGGAGATGTGGCAGGTTGTGAGCAAGTAGGTGGTTTAGTTGGAAATGCATTTAAAGGTGGACTGATCAGCGACTCTTATGCCTCTGGAGATGTAATTGGCTATTATGATGTTGGTGGTTTCATGGGACGAAATTATTCTGGGTCAACAGCTGAAAACGTTTACAGTACAGGAGCAGTATCCTTATATACAGGGGGAACCCATGTCGGTGGATTAATTGGAACACAGGCTTCAGCAGGGACTTTAACAAATGGCTATTACAATCAAGAAACATCGGGACAAAATGATGATTTGGGAAATGGTTCTCCTAGGATGACTTCAGAGATGTTTTTGGAATCCACGTATGTTGGATTTGACTTTAATACCATTTGGACAATTATAGAAAACCGTTCTATGCCTTATTTGAACTTAAATGAAGCTGCTGCATTGCCAGGCTTGATTAATCAAGCGCCAACTTTGACAACAACGGCTATTTATACGTTAGAGGATACGGTTGTATCAGGCAATCTATTAGGGGTAGATCCAGACGGTGATGCCATTAATTACACCTTGGTTCAAGTGACTTCAAGTGGCAGTATTAATGTAACCACGTCTGGTGCGTATACCTACATGCCAAATCCAAACTTTAACGGTGAGGATCAATTCTTAGTTATTCTAACAGATGGGTTTGTGACTACCACATCCGCTGCAATCACAGTTCATGTTGAATCTGTAAATGATGCGCCTTCTGTTTCAAATGGCACGATTTCACTGGATGAAGATAGCTCTTTTGTGGGACAATTAGTGTCAACAGATGCGGATGAAAATGATGTGTTGGAGTATACGCTTATAACCGAACCCGTTCACGGAACTGTGACGCTAAATCATCTGACCGGTTATTTTGTTTACTCATCTGTGGCAAATTATTATGGATCTGATCAGTTTACATGGCAGGCATCAGATGGTGTGACCAGTCAACAAGCCACGATTTCAGTTGCAATTGCTTCTGTTAATGATAGTCCTGTGACAACCCATAAAACATTTGATATGCGTTATAATGAGGTATTGTCAACAGATCTGGCTCTACTTTCGACAGATGTAGAGGGAGATGCACTGACTTTTAGTCTCAATTCCAGCCCTATATTTGGAACGGCGCATATTTTGATGGGTTCATCTCTACTCAGTTATACACCAGTCCACATTGGGATAGAAACTTTAGTTTACTCGGTGAGTGATTTGAATACAACAACAGTAGGGTCTATAACGATTCATATTGTGAACGCTGAACAATCTGCGCCAACGGGATTAACAGCAGAGCGAGCAAGTCAAAATAAGAGTGATGGTGCCATCATCGGTACGGATTCAACTATGGCTTATAAAAAAGTGGATGCTACAGAATGGACAGAAGTGACAAGTGATAAAATTACTGGACTTACAGCAGGGACTTATGCGGTTAGATTTAAAGCAAAACTAGGTTACAATGCAGGTGAAAATGCTTATGTAACAGTTGAAATAGATGAGGATTCAACAGGAGCAGGAGGCACAGAAGACGCAGGCGGATCAGGTGATCGGGATGAGGGGTCAAGCTACAATTCGCCTGAAACATCAGGTGAAATATTATCAGGATCAATACAGCCTGTATCAGCATCCATTGTAATTAAGACAACAGATACAACAGAAGTGATTGATGGGAAAACAGTAACTCAAGTGGGCGTTGAGACAAATGAAATTAGGGCGTATTTGAAATCTGAGACTCCAAATGGTGAAAATCAAAATTTAGTATCTTTTAAAACCGCACAAACAAGCGATTCAGTCCAGTTCAATTTAACTGGGGAAGCAGTCGATTTGTTTAGTAAAAATCAGATTGATTATGCTTTTGAAACACCGCTGGTTGCTTATCAATTTACCTCTAATGCGATTGACATTAAGCGTATAGCAATGGCATTAGGCCTAAGTGAAAGTCAATATGCCAATATTAAGATTGGCGTCAATATGAAGAGGACCTCACAAGAAATACGCCCAGATGGAGTGGACGGAAAAGTACTGATGTCACCTATCCAATTTGAAATTACAGCTTCATATACCAGTGAAAGCGGTGAAATAAAAACAATAAGTGTACATGCTTTCAATCATTATGTGGAGAGAACGTTTACACTTTCGGATGAGATTGATCAAGCTCTAGTGACAACAGGTGTGGTAATCAATTCAGATGGACGTTATGCTCATATTCCAACCATTGTTATTAAGGAAAATGGGAAATGGAAAGTAAAGATGAATTCCATGACAAATTCTGAATATACCCTTATTTATAATGATGTTAAAGTATCCAGTGTGAGCGGACATTGGTCAGAAACGGTGGTTAATCGCATGGCGTCTGATCTGGTACTTGTTGACTACGAAACGTTTAAACCCAATGAAGCTGTTACGCGAGGTGAATTTATAGATTATGTGGTCAGAGGTCTTGGCTTGTATCGCGATACAGTTGATTTTGAAACAAAGCTAAATGATATTGAGAATTCTAGGTATGCACAATCTATTCAAATTGCGAATGCTTGGGGACTTGTATCTGGATATGAAAATAATACCTTTAGACCGAATCATCAAATTTCAAGAGAAGAAGCCATGATGATTTTTGCAAATGCATTGACGCTGATACAATTTGAGCATACTGGCACAGTTAATCATGATATAAGTCAGTATATCGATAAAACTGAAATAAGCAACTGGGCAGTTGATGCTGTCAACCGATCGCTCAAAGTGGGTGTGTTTAGTGGTCGAAGCAATCAACAACTTGCACCAAAAGAAAACTTAACATGTGCAGAAGCTGTAGTGGCGGTCCATAATTTGTTGATCAAGACAGAGCTCATAGCAGGAAAAACAAACTAACCCATAAACTAAAGTCGTTAAAGACACAAAGGAAGCCTTAGTTGACATCAATCTGTCAATTAGGGCTTTTGCTATATTGGTTTTGAGGTTTAGAAGAAACAATTTCAGGGTATAATTAGTAAAAGCGTGAAGGGGGGAAACAAATGGGCGAAAAATATGTTTCTGAAACACTGACAGTAAGTCGAAAAAACTTAACTGAAATTATCAACTTGGTTGAAGAACTTGTGATCAATAAAGTGAGCATCGAAAAAATCAAAAATGGCGACACTGAAATCTCATATAATAAAGTGCTAGATCAAGAATTGAGAATCGTTTCGGAAATTCAGAGCAATGTAAAAAATATTGGACTTGCAAGACTTGAAACCATTAAGGATTCATTGGGCAATCTTGTAAAAAAAGAAGCCGAGGCACGACAAATGAAAGTTGATTTTGTCTTTGAGGGGTTAAAGACAGAAATTGAAGCTTCGCAGCTGGATCATATTCACAATATCGTAGCGGGTTTTATCAAAGACCTCTTTGATAATGAACCCAGTCATGACTTAGATCAAATTAAGGTGATTGCTTATTCAGATGATAAAGTGTTTTCGATAGGCGTTGAGCGCAGTGGGAGAGATAAAACCAGTACAGCGGTCAGCACTATTGCAAAAGCAGACACACTTGAACTGACGGTTCTCGATGAGGAAAAGGCGGTAGAAACCCTCACAGAAAACAATTGCAATCACGTACTCAATGACTTGATTGAGTTAAGAGAAGACCTTGAATATTCAGGTGGTAGCATCAAAATAGTAGCAGAAGCAGAGCAGCTTATGCGTCTTGATATTGAGATACCCGTTGCATCCTCTATTATGACTGGAATGCTCATTCAGTGCGGTGATCAGGCATATGCTATACCGACTGATTTTATTGAAACCATTATGAATTCCAAAAATGTGAAACAGCAACAAGCCTTTCATCAAAACATGATTCTATATTTGGACCGAGCCATTCCGGTTGAAAATATTGCAGAGCGCTTAAATATTGAATCTTCAGGCGCATTATCTGCAATCGTAATCGTTCGCGTTAAAGATGAGATGCTGGCATTACTGGTGGACTCTGTTATTGATCAAGTGGATATGGTGGTAAAAGCAAAACCACCAACGATAAAAGAGGTCAAAGCGTTTCGTGGCACCACGGTGTTAGGGGATGGCAAGGTGACACTTGTACTGGATGTACCAGCCCTAATTAAAAATGCTTAGGAAGGGGGACTTATGCAAATATTAATATTCATCATAAAAGAAAAGGAATATGCGATTGAAATCAATCGGGTTGACACCATCGAAAAGCTAGAGACGATGACCTATATTCCAAAAGCCAGAAAAGAAATCATGGGTCTCATAAGCAGTCGTGGTCACATCATTACCGTTATGGATACAAGCAAGATCGTCAAGCAAATGATCAGCCATGAGGTGCTCAAGAAGCTCATTATTATTACAGTACGTGGAGAAAAAATAGCACTTGCAGTGACAGATATAGAGGATGTTGTTGATATTGACGAGCAAAATCTTGAATTTGTGGATGATGATAAAGAGGTATCTGTGGTCAAGATAAACGGTAGGGTAGTCATGTTATTAAATGAAAATCAACTTAACAAACTATATTAATTCAGGGGGGCATAAAAATGATCAAGATGTTGAGAAATGGTAATTTGGATATAGACGTGTTAGAGATTAAGGATGTCATCGATATAAAGGTACTTCAGATGTTCCAAGATAATTTTGCAATTGGGATGAATATTGCAAGTGTAACGGTTGATAAAAATGGAGCTCCTGTCACTGCAGAAAGTTCATACACAAAATTCTGTATGGATTTCACACATTCCACTAAAGTAGGGGATGACAGATGTGCAGAGTCACATCGTAAAGCCGGAGAAGTTGCTGCACAAACAGGGAAACCTTATGTATTCACATGTCACGCAGGCCTTATTGACTTTGCGGCACCCATTATGGTTGAAGGACATTTGCTAGGGACAATCCTTGGGGGACAAATTTTAACATCAGATCCAGGCGAGGAGAAGTTTAGAAAAACAGCAATTGAGATAGGGGTTGATCCTCAGGGCTATGTCAATGCTTCCAAAGATGTATACAAGACAGAAGAAAAAAATGTCACTGCAGCAGCAGAAGTCCTCTATATTGTTACAAATGCACTTTCAAAAACGGGCTATGAGCAATTGAGGCTTAGTCATATGTCGCAGGAACTCTCTGAAAATGTAACTCAAATCGCAGCAACTATGGAAGAACTCACCGCTTCTTCTGTGGAGGTGACTTCCAATCAACATTCGCTCAGTGATGAAATCCTCAATGTCAAAAAAGTATCCAATGAGATCAATTCGATATTGGACTCCATCAAGAGTATCGCTGATGAGACGAAAATGCTAGGGTTAAATGCGGCGATTGAAGCTGCCAGAGTAGGAGAAGCGGGCAGAGGTTTTGGCGTGGTCGCAACTGAAATTAGAACGCTATCCATGAATTCAAAAGATACAGCGATAAAAATTGAAGAACTGACAAAGAGTATTGAAGGGTCTGTAGACAGTACCATTAAAACTTCAAATGCGACACTTCTAACGACTGAGCAACAGACGGCAGCTATAGAAGAAGCGACTGCTAGCATCATGGAAATGACGATTCTTGCAGACAATTTGAATTCAATGACGAATACCAAATAGGTAGAAGTTTTTAAGCATCCTTATCCTGTCCGTGCAATGATAAGGGTGCTTTTTATGTGCAATTTGCATGGGCGTAATCCAATGGGTGAAAGTCTATAGCATTCATTTATAAGTGTTTCCTATAAGTGTTTCCTGAACTTCAGCGGTGAGACCTTCATGTATCTTTTAAAGACTTTTCCAAAGTAAGAGCTGTCGTTATATCCGATTTTTTCAGAGATTTCGGTGATGTTTAAGGGGGTGTGCTGTAAGAGCTCAACCGCTTTTTTTATACGAATCGTATTTTGATATTCAGTGAGGGTAAAGCCAGAGCTTTCCTTAAAAATTTTGCAGAGATAGTACTTGTTAAGTCCAAATTGCGCAGATAAACGCTCTAGCGTGAGCGTCTCTGCATAATGGTGATTGACATATTTAAAGATTTTGTTAGTGTGGAGGTTACAGTGATTCTCAGTGAGCCTAGGCATTTGCTTGAAAGTGATATTTAGATAGTGTAGTAATTCTATAAGTCGTGCGACTTTAAGTGTGTTTACGGGATAGAGGGGAGTGTCCATAGATTCACATGCATCTAGAGCGCTCAATAAACGATAGACCTCATGTTGAATTTTAAGTGGCAGTCTAAACACACTGCTTTTTTGATCGAAAATATGAAACAACGGCCTTAAATTGAGATTCGCATAGTTTTTTAATAATGCTTGACGATGGATTTCAACAAGAATTCTGTCCATAGGGCCCTTGGAACCTACAAAAGTTTTATGCAGTGTATTTTCGGCTATAAAAATCAAATCGCCAGGAATAATGTGATAGGTGCGATCTTTAATAAAGTACTCTTTTTCTCCCGTAACTTGATAATAGAGCTCTATGGAATCGTGAAAATGCGTAGCGTTCATTTGATAAATTTCTGTGGTGCGCTCGGTTCTTATGTAGTTCAAATGTATAGCCCCCTTTTGTTAACAAGTATTTTAGTCCAACACTACCACAATATTATACCAAAATAATATCAAAAACTAAATAAGTGCGATATTTCATAGTAAATTTGTTCTAAAATGAGATTAGGATATAAAATAATCAAGAAGTGAGTAGAGGTTATGCATGCAGGTTGAAAAAATTACAGGAAAGGAATAAGAGATGCGATATTTGAAGGAGAACAAAGTGGCGGATATAAAAATCGCTTATATTGGCGGGGGCTCTCGCGGTTGGGCATGGCGTTTAATGAGTGATCTTGCAATGGAGGGGGCAATTTCTGGAGAAATAAAACTATATGATATTGATCAAGAGGCTTCTAAGAGCAATGAAATCATAGGCAATAAACTGAGTCAGAGACCAGATGTTGTAGGCAAGTGGCATTACAGAGCTGTGGAAACCTTGCAAGAGGCGCTTGAAGGTTCGGATTTTATCATCATTTCTATTTTGCCAGGAACTTTCGAAGAAATGGCATCCGATGTACATACACCAGAAGCTTACAAGATTTATCAGTCCGTGGGAGATACTTGTGGACCGGGTGGGGTCATTAGAGCGCTTAGAACAATACCGATGTATGTTGATATAGCAGAAAATATAAAAGCGTATGCATCGGATGCATGGGTGATTAACTATACCAATCCCATGACACTTTGTATGAAAACGCTTTACAGCGTCTTTCCAAAGATCAAGGCATTTGGATGTTGCCACGAAGTGTTTGGGACTCAGAGATTGCTCGCGAGTATGTTAGAGGAAATGGAAGGCATAAAAGAGATTTCAAGAGAAGAGATTAAAATTAATGTTAAAGGTATTAATCATTTTACTTGGATTGATAGCGCATACTATAAGGGAACAGATTTGATGCCCTTATATGAGCAATTTGTTGATCGGTATTATAACGAAGGGTACCAAGTAGCAGGCGATGATCATTGGCTCAATAGTTTTTTTGAAAGTGCAAATCGTGTGAAATTCGATTTGTTTAAGCGATATGGCATAATTGCAGCTGCTGGAGATCGGCATCTTGCAGAATTTATGCCCCCTTGGTATCTAAAAACACCTGAAATAGCACAATCGTGGAAGTTCACCCTTACACCTGTTTCGTGGCGAAAAGAGAATCGACAACAACTCATAGAAGAGAGTCAATGTCTCTATTCTGGTGAGAAAGAAGTGGTTGTAACTGAGACGGGTGAAGACGGTGTTAAACAGATCAAAGCGTTATTGGGCATTGAACCCTTAGTTACAAATGTGAACATCCCCAATACAGGTCAGATTTCAAATTTGCCACTCGGTGCAATCGTGGAAACAAATGCTCTGTTTACAACCAATTCAGTGCAGGCCATATGTGCAGGTGCTCTTCCTTATGCAGTGCATTCACTCGTGAACAGACATGTATTGAATCAAGAAAACTTAGTGAAAGCAATTCTTGAAAAAGATAAAGAGCAAGTTTTTCATGTTTTTATGAATGAGCCTTTGATGACACTGGATGCAAATGAAGGCAGAGAATTGTTTGAAAAAATGATCAGAAACACAAGTTCTTATCTTGAAGACTGGTGTTTAAAATGACAAACAATCGACAGTGTGTAATTGCACACTAATTTGCATAAAATACACATAAAGCATAAAATTACACACTATTGCGCATTGAAATACACACAAAAAGGCAAAAGTTACACGGTAACTGTTGTCTTTTTGTGTGTTATTTTTATGTCTTTAAAAAAATGGGTTCAAAAATCAATGGTTGAGAAGATTTGTTAAACAAAAAAATAACATAGATTTAACTTTGGCACGATATATGCGTTAATATAGTGTGCAAAGGAGGTGTTAGTGTGAAAGAATTTTCAGTAACGGTGAACAGTGCAACAGGATTGCATGCAAGACCAGCAAGTCAATTAGTCAGTGAAGCTTCTAAATTTAAAAGTGATATCAAATTGAATAAAGGCGATGTTTCTGTTAATGGCAAGAGCATCATGGGTGTTCTTGGACTTGGCGTTTTAACAGGAGATACCATCCGTATTACGGCAGAAGGCACGGATGAGCATGAAGCGGTTAACGCATTAGAAGCTTTATTTGAAGCAGGGTTGTAGCAAGGTTATTCATCAGAATATCATGAATTTTATCTTATAAGACATAAAAAGAAGGGTTCGATCACATATGGAAAATTTAGAATTGCAATGTTTTGAAATCATAACCAATGCAGGTATTGCGAAATCAAGCTATATTGAGGCAATACAAGCTGTGAAAAAGGGTAAGAATGCAGACGTCGAAGCGTTGATGAAAGAAGGTGAAGACGGTCTTTTAAAGGGGCATAAAGCACATTTCAACCTACTTCAAACGACGGAGCCTTTGGATTCAACAACTAAAATGGTATTGGTCATGCACGCCGAAGATCAGCTCATGAACGCAGAAACCTTTAAAATTATGGCTAAAGAGTACTTAGAGCTTTATCAAAAGGTATTTGAACTTGAAAAAATTGTTAAGACACTTATCAAGTGATTCTAAAAAGGGAGGCACGCAATGAAGAAAATATATCTATTTTGTAGTGCGGGCATGTCAACCAGCATCCTTGCAAGTAAAATGCAGGAAGTTGCAGATGCGCATAATTTAGAGGTTGAGGTGAAAGCATTCTCTTTGACTGAAATGGATGAAATTTATAATCGCGAGCATCCAGAATGTATTTTAATAGGGCCGCAAGTAAGATTTATCTATGAAGAAACAAAGAATAAGTACAATCTATTAAAGACCCCGGTTGGACTGATAGATGCTAAAGATTATGGCATGATCAATGGGGCAAATGTATTGAAGCAAGCGGTACAACTGATTAAACAGGGTGTCGAGTAAAATCAGAGCATAACAGATAAAAGGGGGGAAAGTTAAAATGAAAGAATCTAAATTTATGAACAAATTTGAGTCAAAGCTAATTCCAATTGCTAGAATGATCAGTGAGAATAAATATTTAATGTCCATCCGTGATGGCTTCTTGATCGGCATGCCTTTACTGATCATAGGATCGTTTTTTATGTTAATCTCCAATTTCCCAATTCCAGCATGGATGAGTTTATTGAGAAATACATCGGTGAATGGGGTGACGATCGCATCGTATTTTTCAGTTGTTACAAATGCAACTTATTCTATAATGGCGATATTCATTGTCATGGGTATTGGTTTTAATTTCGCAAAACGCGAAAAAACAAATCCTATATTTGGTGCAGCGGTAGCGCTTATGAGCTGGTTTATGCTCATGCCGTTTACAACGACGGTAACGGTAGAGAGCACGGGTGAAATTCTCAGCGTTGCAAGTGTACCGCTAGATTGGGTCGGCTCAAAAGGCATATTTCTAGGCATTATCAGTTCTTTTGTAGCCGTTAATATCTACAAGAAAATTGAGGCAAAAGGCTGGGTTATCAAGATGCCACACGGTGTGCCACCCACAGTAGCACAAGCGTTTTCATCATTAGTACCTGTGGGCGTTGTAGCCGTTGTATTTTTCTTCATTCAAATTGGGTTTTCATTCACCTCATTTGGAAATGCATTCAATTTCATTTTTACGGTCCTCCAAATGCCGCTTCAAAACATTGGAGACTCTTTAGGCACCATGTTAGGCGTTTACCTGTTTGCACATATTTTGTGGATGTTCGGGATTCATGGGACCAATATTACAGATTCTGTTTTTAGACCTATTTTGTACACGCTTTCAGCTGAAAATTTAGCAGCTCTATCGGCGGGGTCACCATTACCACATATTATCAACGTTCAATTCCAAGACTTATTTGCCACATATGGTGGTGGAGGCTCTACATTGTCTTTATTGATCGCAATGTTTTTCTTCTGTAAGTCTAAGCGTATAAAAGAATTAGGAAAGCTTGCCATCATTCCGAGTATATTTGGCATTAATGAACCGGTTATATTTGGACTCCCAGTAGTGCTGAATCCAATTATAGCCATCCCATTTATCGGGGTGCCTTTAATCAATATTGTGATTAGCTATATGACCATGAAAGTGGGGTTGGTTCCAATTTGTAATGGCGTTGTAATGCCATGGACGACACCGCCTATTATTTCGGGATTCTTATCATCGGGATGGCAAGGGTCTGTGCTGCAAATCGTATTAATCACTTTGGGGATATTTATCTATTTACCTTTCATTAAAACAATGGATAAAAGTTATATCTTAGAAGAAGAAAAATTTGAACTTGCAGGCGAAGATGAAATTTCACTTGATGATTTATCTTTTGAAGACTAAAAACGAAACACGAGCATAATTGTAAAGACTGAGAGGAAAAGATGCTTAAAGTAATTGCGATTTACGATCAGATTCAATCTGGCATGGGCACAAAAGATGATAAAATGCTGCCTTTAGGGGGTAAAAATACTTCAATTGGTCCCAGTGTTATGATGGAAAAATTTTTAAAAGCGAATGATTTAAAAGTTGTAGCTTGCCTATATTGTGGAACTGGCACCTATCTTGAAAACAAAACAAAGGTCAGCCAAAAAATCTGCGAGAAATTGGAGCAATTAAAGCCGGACATCGTGATCTGTGGGCCTGCATTTGATTATTCCGATTACGCGATGATGTGTGCGGAACTTGCAGTGGCCATCAATCAAACCACCAGTGTACCTGCAATCGCTTCTATGGCAAAAGAAAATGAAGCCATAATCAGGGCTCATAAGGCTGAAATACACATTGTGAAATGTCCGAGGAAGGGTGAAGCAGAGCTCAATAAGGCACTTGAAAATTTGTGTACTGTGGCAGGGCAAATGGCTAGAAAAGAAGTGAACCCAGATGAAATCAAGACGTATTGTTTTTAGAGCCCAAAAGGAGTTTAGAAATGCATAGATTTGGAATTTCAATATATCCAGAGCACTCAACAAAAGAAAAAGACTATGAATATATGCGGTTAGCAGCAAGTTTTGGTTTTTCAAGAATTTTCACGTGTTTATTGTCAGTGCAAAAGCCCAAAGAGGAGATTATAAGTGAATTCGGAGAATTTGTAAGATATGCCCACGAACTAGGCTATATAGTGGGCGTGGATACAAATCCAGAAGTCTTTACACATCTTGGGGCAACGCCACTTGATTTAAAGCCATTTTCGGATATGGGTGTGGATATCGTAAGGCTTGATGGTCATTTTAGCGACCGTGAAGACATCGCCATAACGCATAATGCCTACGGGATTCTCATTGAATTTAACGGGAGTTCAAATGCGGCACTTGATTTAATGATGGAGAGAGGCGCTGATTCGCACAATATGGTGGTATGTCATAATTTTTATCCTCAAAAGTACACGGGGCTAAGTTATGAGCGGTTTATGACTTTTACGAATAAGTACAAAGCGATGGGACTTTCTGTTTCAGCATTTGTTTCCAGCAATAATGAAAAGACTTTTGGCCCATGGGAAGTCTATGAGGGCTTGCCAACTTGTGAACTTTTGAGAGGCCTTCCCATAGATTTTCAGACGAGATTTTTACTGGCAACAGGTGGTATTGATGATATCCTTATCGGAAATGCATATGCAACACCTCAAGAGCTTAAGGCAATGTCGGCCGTAGACCTGTCCAAAATCACGATAAAAATGGAACCGATCGCAGAGCTCACAGAAATTGAAAACAAGATCATAAATCATTTTGTCCATTTTGATCGAGTGGATACCTCAGAATATATGATTCGAAGCAGTATCACAAGAGAAACTTACAAACAAGTTTCAATTCCCTGTAGACCCTGTGATCAAAAAGAATTTCAAAAGGGGGATGTACTCGTCGTCAACGATAATTTGAAACATTACAGAGGAGAATTACAAATCGTTAGAACGTGTATGCCCAACACTGGTGAGCGAAATTATGTGGGCAGAATTGAAAGCGAAGAATTGATGCTACTTCAATTTCTCAAACCAGAATATCTTTTTGCTTTGATCCCAAAATTTAAATCTTAGGGCTTTAGAGCAAGAAGCCAACCTTTTTAAGGGTAGAGTCAATTATTTGATGAATACCCTTCAAAAAGGTTTATTTTCGTTTCTGAAAGAGTTACTATTAAATGAGTAGAATATTATTTTAAAAATCTAAAATCGACTTATGAATCTATATAAGAGAGGTGAATGTTATGAGAGCCATTATTAATGGCAAAATTCTTTTAGAGGATCAATGGATTGAAGACGGTTATCTTATGTTTACAGATAAGATCGTGGCATTTGGACCCATGACAAATTATGAAGTTGAAATGGATAAACTGGGTTTGACTGAGCGGGATGTCGAGGTCATAGAAGCCAGAGGCCGCCTTGTGGGGCCAGGATTTGTGGACATCCATGTGCACGGTGCGGGTGGCAGTGATACAATGGATGGGACTCAAGAAGCGATTGAAACACTCTCAAGTACCATTTTTCAAAGTGGTGTAACGCGCTTTTTAGCCACCACCATGACCATGCCAAGTGATTCTATAAAAAGAGCACTGGCTATTGTTAAAGCGCGCATGGAGAATCCTTCGACTCAAAAGACCGCTAGGCTTTTAGGGGTTCACCTTGAAGGTCCGTTTATCAATGTGGCGAAAAAAGGGGCACAAAATGGAAACTACGTCGTGCCGCCCAATTTTGAACTCATTAAACCCTATTTGGATATTATCAAAATCATCACGATTGCACCCGAAAACGATGCAAACTTTGATTTTATTGAGAAAATGAAGGCCTATCCAAATGTTAAATTGAGTATTGGACATACAAACAGTGATTTTGAAACGGCGATGTCTGCATTTGAAAATGGTGTCACCCATATAACACATTGTTTTAATGCCATGCCACCGCTTCATCACAGAGAACCAGGCGTCATTGGTGCCCTGTTAAGCGAACCTTTTACAGCAGAGCTTATTGCAGATGAAATTCATGTCCACAAGGGTTTGTTTAAAGGGTTGAGTCGATGTGTGGATCGGGATAAACTTGTTTTGATTACAGATAGTATGAGAGCAGGTGGTCTTGCAGATGGGCACTACGATCTTGGCGGGCAAGATGTCATCGTCAAAGACGGTTCTTGTCGCCTTAAAGACGGCACTTTGGCGGGCAGTGTGCTCACCATGAACAAGGCCGTTCAAAACTTCGCTAAAAATACAGATTTGCCGTTATATGAAATTTTTAATTTAGCTTCTTTAAATCCCGCAAAAGTGATTGGCGTGGATGGGCAGTATGGCAGTTTAAACATTGGTAAAGTAGCTGACATCAATATTTTAGACGAGCAGTTCAATGTAATTCAAACCTTTGCGGATGGCATTTGAAATCAAGGTCTATAGGAGGCATATATGGAGATTATAAAAGTAAAGAGTTACAGAGAGTTGAGTTTTAAGGCAGCTCAATTCGTGGCAAGTCAAGTGATTTTAAAGCCAGAGAGTATTTTGGGACTGGCGACGGGATCAACACCAGAGGGTATGTATTCAGAAATTGTTAAAATGTATCACAATGGCATTGTTGATTTTGAAAAAGTGACCAGTTTTAATTTGGATGAATATATTGGATTAGGAGGTGAAAGTGATCAAAGTTATATCTATTACATGCAACACCATCTCTTTAATCACGTGAATATTGCACCGAGTAATATCAACATGCCCAATGGTCTTGCCGAGGATATTGACAAAGAGTGCTTGGAATATGAGACACGCATTGCAAAATCGGGTGGCCTTGATCTTCAAATTTTGGGCATTGGCCGTAATGGACATATTGGATTTAATGAGCCTGATTTGAAGTTTGAAGCAAGAACGCATGTGGTTTTTTTAGATGAGCAGACCATCGAAGACAATTCTAGATTTTTCGATGCCATTGAAGAAGTGCCTAAAAAGGCCATCAGCATGGGTGTCAAAACCATTATGCATGCAAAGAAGATCGTTTTACTCGCCTCTGGAGCTGAAAAAGCAGAATCGGTGTATAAAATGATTTATGGCAAAATAATCCCAGAATTGCCGGCATCTGTTTTACAACTCCATCCAAATGTGACGGTCATTTGTGATGAGGCGGCGGCAAGTCTATTATAGAAAAGAGTAAATGATGAAGTTTACAATTAATGATGCCTATGGTATTCACGCCAGAGTTGCAACACAAATTGTCAATCTTGTGGATCTTTATTCAGGGGCGTTAATCCTTGTTGTGAATGGCAAAAGGGCGTCGGGGAGTAGTATTATTGGGTTGATGCAATTGGAGACGAGAAAGGGCGATATTGTCAGTCTCGAATACCTTAAACCCATGAAAAATCAATTTGAATTTGAAAAGTTATTATCAAAAATAATAGAAGGATAGGTGTTTATTATGAGAGGAATCGGCGCGTCAGATGGGTATGGGATTGGTAAGGTTGTGATCAAAAAAGAATTGAGTACGCCTAAAAAAGCGTATATTGAAGATGTGAATGCAGAAATTCTTAAACTGGAAAATGCATTTGCAGCGGCAGAAAAAGACCTCGAAAACGAGTATGAACAAAAGGTTGAAGCGCTTGGGAAAGAGCATGGGGAAATTTTTAAAGCTCATATTGCAATGCTTCAAGATCCAGAACTTAAAAAAACCATTTGCGACCTTATAGAAAAGGAAAAAGTAACATCGACATATTCAACGCAAGTTGCAATTGACCAATTTGTGGCTATATTCCAAAGCATGGACAATGAATATTTCAGAGAACGTGCACTGGATATCAAAGACATTGGTGTGCGCATTCTTAAAAAACTTTTAAATATTTCGGATTCTGGATTTGAAGGTACGGGTCTTGTGATCGTTGCAAAAGATTTAACGCCTTCTGATACCGCTAAGATCGATAAGAAACAAGTCGAAGGGTTTATAACGGCAATCGGCGGCAGCACATCTCACAGCGCGATTATAGCAAGAACACTGGGTATTCCAGCAATTATGGGCGTTAATGGAATTGAAGCTGCTGTAAAAGATGGCGATATTATTATCGTAGATGGCTTCACTGGAGAAGTGTTTATCAATCCGAATAAAGAGACTTTACACGAGTATGAACTCAAAAAAGTAGAGTATGAAGCGAAAAAGAAAGAACTTCTGATTTATAAAGACGAGCCATCTGTTACTAAAGATGGTCATCACATAGAAATCGGTGCCAACATTGCATCGCCTGACGATGTGGAACCTGCTCTAGAAAATGGCGCAGAAGGTGTGGGCTTATTCAGAAGTGAATTTATTTTTATGAATCGAACAGAAGCACCTAATGAAGCGGAACAATTTATTGCCTATAAAGCAGTTTTAGAGGGGATGGGCTCAAGACCTGTGGTCATTAGAACCTTGGATGCGGGCGGTGATAAGCATATCCCATATCTCAACATCCCAGAAGAAATGAATCCCTTCCTAGGCTACAGAGCAATTCGTTACTGCCTTGTAGAGACAGATCTGTTTAAGGTCCAATTGAGAGCTCTTATGCGCGCAAGTGTATTTGGTAATCTAAAAATAATGTTTCCAATGATTTCTTCTGCTGAAGAAATCAGAGCTTCTAAAAAACTTTTGGATGAAGTAAAAGCCGAACTTGATGCTGAGCGCATTGCATATGATCCCAATGTTGAAGTGGGCATTATGATCGAAATTCCAGCGGCGGCAGTTATTTCTGATATCCTTGCGAAGGAAGTTGATTTCTTTAGTATTGGGACCAATGATTTAATTCAGTACACCACAGCTGTGGACCGTATGAATGAAAATATAAAAGCACTCTACACGCCTTACCATCCAGCGGTACTTCGTCTCGTTCACACCACGATTAAGAATGGTAATGAAGGCGGCATATGGGTAGGTATGTGCGGATCTGTAGCTGGAAATCCACTTATTTTTCCGATTCTCATAGCAATGGGCTTACATGAATTCAGTATGAGTCCTGGACAAATTCTTAAATCCAGAAAAATAGCGAGCCTTTATACGTTAGACTATTTAAATGAAGTCTTAGCGCATGTATTGAGTCTTGGCACTTCTGAAGAAGTGGAATCCTATTTAAAAGCAACCTTTACACATTAAAGCATCTAATGATGGTATTCACCATGGGGGTATGTTATACTGATGTCGAAAATACGACGATTTGAGGAGCAACTTGGTGAACGAAAATAAACAATATTATGTATTTTATTTTATTCTCTTTTTTGCATGGTCTTCTGTATATACACTGGTCGCGATTTATCTCAGTGAAGAAGCGGGGTTTAAATTGGCGGAGATCGGCACGTTGATGTCCTTTCTGCCAATAATCACTTTGGTATTTCAACCCATCTGGGGCGCGTTAAGTGATCGCACAGATCATAAAAAGAGACTTCTTTCAGGAATCATGGGTGTCAATTTGATATTGGCACTTATGATGACTTTTTTCACCAGCAAACTTGCCATTATACTGGTGTATTGCCTGTATACTGTTTTTTTATGCGCTCAAAGTCCAATGACAGATGCCATGGCAATCGCATATGTGAATAGAACAAAGCAAGGGTCTTACGGGAGTATCAGAGCATGGGGATCGGCGGGCTATGCAATCGGATCTATGATGGTGGCGCAAATTGTTTTTTATATGGGTCTAAAGTCTATATTCTATATAGCTGCGCTGGGATTTATAGTGAGTCTTTTCTTGCTAAGTCGCATAAAAGAACACAAAATTAAAGTGAGTAGAACGCACTACCTTAAAGATTTAGGGAATCTGCTTAAGCGCAAAGAATACGTTTTTATTTTAGTATACAGTTTTCTCTTTTCGGGTTCATTTTTTGGTGGAGAGCAGTATTTGGGGCTCTATTTCAGATGGCATGGTATCCCTGTTTCCAAGATCGGATTTTTGACTTTTATTGCAGTATGTGTGGAAGTGCCTTTTATTTTTTATTCAAAACGCCTAATCAGGTCTTTTGGAATTGTACCGTTGATGTTATTGATGAACTGTGTTTCTATACTCAGAATGGGTATTTTGAGTTTTGGAAACCATTGGGGTATCTTTATAATCTCCAGTATTTTAAGGGGCGTTATTGTGGGCATCTTTATTCCACTGTTTATCGAGGTGATTTCAAGTATGACACCCAAAGCACTTTCTACATCGGCAATTTCTATTTATTCCGCAGTTTCCAGTGGTATTGCCACGTTTACCTTCACGCTTCTTGGAGGCTTCTTAGCAGATCAATTGGGGTATCCCTTCTTATACGGCACTTATGGATTTGTGGCGTTGCTGCCTTTAATACTTGTCCTTCTATTTCGGGGCATGTTGTCAAGTGCTTTAAAAAGTTAGAGGGTTCGTGCGAAACTGACTTAGGATACTAAAACCATAAAGGCATGATCAAAAATAAACGAGAGCGACAGTCACGTTTTAGGGATGATTGTCGCCTTTCTTGTAATAGGAGAGGAGCAGTTGTTTAAAATCTTCAGCTGCATGGGAGAGTGTGCGCCTCTTGTTGATCAAAAGATGCATACTGCGTTCAATATGAATGCCCTTAATTTTAAAGGCTCTAAGGGGGAGTTGTTTACTAAAAACCTCAAAAACAGTTTGAGATACATAAGCGAATCCAACACCTCGTGAAACTAAAGAGAGCATTAGGCCTAGATCGTCTGTGACCACAACGGTTTCTAAAAGCGAAACATCATGTCCTTGCTCGACCAAATGTCTTTGAAAATCTATACGGGAACCCGATTGTTCTGATCTAGAAATAAGGTTATACTGTAATAGTTCAGTGTAGGATATAACCTCTTTGATATCGGAATCCATCGGACATATGAAAATCAAATCATCTTGAAAGAGCGGTAGACAGATAAAGCGATCGCTTTCGACTTTCATGCCGACAATGCCCAAATCAGCAGCCAAGGAACAAACATCTTCAATGATGACCGTTGAGCTTTTTTCTTCTACGACAAAACGGACTTCGGGATGTATGGCTTGAAAATCACTTATAGCTCTTGGCAACAAAATAATATTGGGTGTTGAGCTAGTGGAGATATGTAGCGATCCTGTTATTTTAATATCCGAAGCGGTGAGCTGATGCAAAGCTTTATTTTTCATATTAATCATATCAAGGGCATAGTTTAAAAATTCCGTCCCCCTCGGCGTCAAATTGACTTCTTTTGATGTTCTGTCAAAAAGGGACAAATTCAATTCTTTTTCAAGATTGGAAATATGCAAACTTATAGTGGGTTGGGATAGATAAAGTGCTTTGGCAGCTTTTGAAAAATTCTTGTATTTAGCAACATTTACAAAAGCTTCTAACTGCCTAAAATCCATTGAAAATCACCTCTTTAGAGTATTTTACCATACATATTATGATTTAGATAGTTGTCGTTTAAGGGCGTTAAAAAGACCTTTTGAGTTAAAAGGTTAGCGCGTATACTTGAGTAAAGGGGTGATTCGGTGAAGGTGCAGAAAAAGGAAAAAAAAATTATTATGGGGTTGTTGGTGCTCATTTTAATAACAGCGGTATCTTACAATATTTTGATGATTATTTCAGGTTATAGACCCGTCAGAGATCTATTTCATTTTTTGAGTCTGGCTGTTGTTGGCGGACTGATTTTTATGGTCAAATATGAAATTTCAAAACGCGAAAAAATAATGCAATATTTAAAATCACAAAACACTCAGCTCTTAATGGTATTTGATGAATTGCCATTTGGCCTATTGACTGAGGAAATTGATACAGGTGTGATTACTTATTGGAATCAATGGCTCTCAGACAACACCAAAGTTTCCAAAGAAGAGGCATTTGGTAAGCGTTCAGAACATATTTTTAAATTTGAGAACTTTGAAATTTTAAAGACATTGAAGGCGAATGAAAAATTTCCTTTATATGAAGGCCTTTATAAAGATGCTACAGATGCAGAACGCATCTATCAAATATCTAAGATCGAGATAGAAGACTTCAGCGATTTAAATATAAGGATCATTGTGGTCAATGATGTGACTGAGTACAGGCATCTTGAAAAGAAAGTATTGCAATCTGATAAAATGAATGCGATTGGTCAATTGGCAGGTGGCATAGCCCATGATTTTAACAATCAACTCATGGGCATCGCTGGACATGCAAGTCTTATGCTGGCAAATTCTGAAGGCAGTTCTAGGATCCACGTGGAAAAAATACTGCATCAAACAGGCATTGCATCAGAATTGGTCCATAAACTTTTAACTTTTTCGAATCAGAATATTCACTTTGAAAAATTTGTCAACGTACAAAAGGTTGTAGAGCATGCACTTGCTTCTTTTCACGACTCAGAGCATAAGCTCATTCAGATTCAAAAGTCAATGAAAGCTTCTAATTGCTATGTCTTGGGAGATGAAGCCTTCATTGAAAGTGCATTTCTAAATATTATTAAAAATGCCTATGAAGCCATTGAACTAGAAGGCCATATCCGCATAGCTGTCTATGAGCAATTATTGAGTGATGATGATCTTGCAGCTTACTATCAGGAATTAGAAGCGGGGACGTATTGCATTGTTGAAATAGAAGATTCGGGTCAAGGTGTGATGGCGAGTGAAATCACCAAGTGGTTTGAACCTTTTTATACGACTAAACCCTTCGGTGAAGGTCACGGGATGGGTCTTTCAGCTGTATATGGGACGATCACAAAGCATAGTGGCGGTATTAAAGTCGAAAGTCATCCTCACATTGGCACCAAAGTCTCAGTGGCGCTTCCAATCATAAAAAAGAATCAAGTCAATAAAAAATACGCGATTATGATTTTAGATGATGATGAAATTGTATGTGAAATCATTGAAGCGGTGCTGTTAGAAAACGGCTATAGCAATGTTAAAGTTGTCAACGATACGCAAACGCTTAATTTAAACCAAATCATACTGTTGGTTACAGATCGAAATGTACATTCGGATTTTCATGCATTTTTGGAAAAGACATTTAAGCGATACCCCAATATAAAAATGGTCGGCATAAGTGGTTACTTTACAGAAGAAGATTATGCACTTGAACAAGGGCATCCCAATCTTAAACTCCTTGAAAAACCCATAGAAACGCGGGTTTTAAACAAGACGATCGAATTCCTTTTAGGGTGATTCGAAAAGAAAAGAGGTGGTTGTAAAGATAGCGTGTGGACATCAGAGTTCACAAAATGTTCATACACAGTCTATAAATTTCATAAAAAGAGGGTTGACAGATGATTATTATAGCTGTAAACTAAGAACAATAAATAATAACCGACTAAATCAGTTGGAATTGAAGATTCAGTTTAAATGTGTTGAAGAAGGAAAGTAAGTCAAAGGAAACTCACAGAGAGAAAATCATTGGTGGAAGATTTTCAGGGAAATTTGATTGAAGTGCCCTTCGGAGCAATGTACCGAACTAACAGTAGGCTACATCGGGATCTCCCGTTATAGAGATAGGGCATCAAGTGCTTGAAAGTGGGCTATTAGCCAATTAGAGTGGAACCGCGGAGTATAAACTTCGTCTCTTATAGAAATATAAGAGGCGGAGTTTTTTTTATTGTAGATCATAAGATTTGAGCCGAAAGACTTGAAGCGGAATGTTTAACCGCTGAAAGGTGTCAGCGAAAATCGGTTTGAGACAACGAAGATGGCTCAAATATGATTAAGCAGATCATAAGATTTGAGCCGAAAGACTTGAAGCGGAATGTTTAACCGCTGAAAGGTGTCAGCGAAAATCGGTTAGACGAGGACATGTCTGGCAAAACAATCTGACAAGGAACTGAGGGCTTGATGTCTAAAGTTTCATATTTGAAAATAAACATCTCACTTTAAACTGGATATCTTATGAGAAAGCTTCCTGTATAATTTAAATAGGTCAAGCGATTGACAAAGAAAAATACCTCAAGTAAATTAAGATTATTACTGACCAGACCGTTAGTAAAAAATCAAAAAAATACGAGAGGTATCTAAGATGAATTTTAAAGGCAAAAAGAAAAAAAATCAAGTTATAGCAGCAAATATTTTTGAACAACAAGAAATTTTAAAAAAAATGGAGGCCATAAAAAATAATCTTAAAGCATCCACATGGCATGAATTGGAAACAAAAGGCAAGTTTGATAAAAACGAAAAATTGACTTTTATCAGTGATGATATGCTTGTTTTAGGATGCGATATCGGCAGCGAAACACACTATATAAGAGCGATTGATACCCGAGGCAGAGAACTCAGTAAATCCGCATTTCCATTTAGCAACACACAAGAGGGTTTTGAAAGTGCTAAAGACTGGGCAGTTGAGATAGCTGCGGCGAATGACAAAAAACAGATTGTATTAGGTCTGGAGCCAACAGGACACTATTGGTTCTGCCTAGCGACATGGATGATATCCAATGGAATCAGCGTTGTTCAGGTTAATCCATATGCGGTGAAGCAAACAAAAGAACTAGAGGATAATAGCCAGCTTAAGGATGACATAAAGGATCCGAAACTTATTGCAAATCTTGTAAAGGATGGCAACTTTGGAATGCCATATCTTCCAGAAAAACTGTATGCGGACCTTCGTCGTCTGTCAATGTTCAGGGAACAGTTGAACGAGGATAGAATCCGATTTCTCAATAGGCTTCATCGCGAAATGAAGATATATTTTCCAGAGTATAAGGACGCACTGGGAAAGTTTGACGGCACATTCAGCCTAGAACTTCTAAAAACAGCACCATTTCCAGAGGACCTTGTTTCACTTGGCACTGATGGCATAAGACAGATTTGGCATGATGCTAAGCTTAGAGGACGCGGCTATAGCAGAGCTGAGGAGATTATGAAATATGCCCTCAAAAGTGTTGGCATGAAGGATGGCACTGATGCCAGTAGAATGGCTGTAAAGTGGTTTGTCGAAAGAATTATAGAACTAGACGAACAACTTTCAGAGGTAGAGGAACAACTGAATCAAAAATGCATGGAAATTCCACACGCTGAGAACATCCTTGAAATATCAGGGATAGGAAGTAATACACTTTCTGGAATATTGGCAGAGATGGGCGATATATCGCGGTTTGATGATGTAAAGGAAATACAAAAGCTGAGTGGCTTAGGACTTGTGGCGTGTAGCTCAGGTAAGCACAAAGGGAGAACCAAGATTAGTCATAGAGGACGCAAACGGCTGAGATATTGGTTATTCCAGGCTGCTAAGTGTGTAGTGGTCCATTCGGATGAGTTCAAAGAACTTCATGCGTACTATACGACGAGGCTTGAGAATCCACTTAAAAAGATGCAGTCGCTGATAGCCATTGCTTGCAAGGTACTTCGTGTGATATACACAATGCTTACAAACGGCACGGTGTATGACCCTAAGAAGTTGAAAGCGGATATAAAGAGACCGACTAAACTGAAAGCAGTTGCTGCATAACAGAAACAAGAAAATAGTATTGTCAATCCAGACCCTTGCTGGGATTCAGAAAATCTGGATTCGAGCAGGGTTCTGGAAAGCAACCCGATTGAGATGAAGTCGCTATAAGTGCTTTATCAGCAATATGACTAACTGAGAGAATCAAGGTATAGCGTCCAYTGAATATCAGATCCTTGAAGATCAAATTGGTCAGTAAAATCAAAATCTAAAAAACAAGAGCTGTAGCTGGCAGTAGTTATTTCCTTAGGGCAAGACCCTGTTAGAAAGCTTAGCCGGCACTCAGTGTATGAACAGGTGGGACGAAGGAAGTTGGGACATGATCCCATTAGACACGGAAGGTTCACCATCATAGCTAAACAGAGGAATCACGGCCTTTATAGAGTATTACAAGCGGATGCTTATTAAGCTGTACCCATTTTAGCTATTCAGTACATGATATCATGACTGTTCTACACTTTTAGCTCTGGTTAGCGAGGTAACTATTTAAACCAAAGCCTTAAAAATCAATGATTTTAGGCTTGACAATATAGGAAGGTAATTCTATAAACCAAAATCTGATACAGAAAATGAGGAAATATATGTATTTAATGTGTATAACAAATTAGAATTTAATTAGAATTCATAAAGATTATTTACTATTAAGTTGATTAATGGTAATCTATTCATGTTCATATGATTTGTGCAAATCAAATATGTGTTTTTTTCAAATTGTGCATTTTTACAACATTAGCTGTTGGATTAAAGCCAATAGAAGGTTTTGTATTTAGTTTCGGTTTTGTACAACCAATCATGTATGTTCCTCAATATAACACTTGAGGCGATGTCCCCCACGTCTTAAAGCGGGGGGGCATATTCCTAATCCAGTGGGATTGCGCAAGGATTACGAAGGTAGCGAAGCGGACTGAGTATACGCTTTGATTGATTTTATAAGACCCTATACTGCTGTTACTTAATTACAATTTTGGTTCACTAGGATACGCTGGTCTGTTTCAGAAGTTTGGACACTTAATTCCAAACTCACACTTGAATTTTTAAAGGGATTTTAAAGTAAATATATCATTAAAAGACAAAATATTCATTCCAATAGAGCTCATAACTTTGGTATTAATTTGTCTTAAGGAATGTTTTGAATACTCTAACCCCATATTTTGATTGTTTGCACAACGAAAGAGTTTTATGGAAATCTTTGAGAAAAACCCCTTAAATAGGTGGATATAGAAGTAAGAAGGAAGGAGCCTTATTATGAACTTTTATGCTTTTTTAAAAAAATATAAAAACTTGTGGTTATATTTAATTATTTTATTAGTCGCTATTAAATTTTTTTCTTTTCAAACGACTTACCAATACATATCTAATTGTCCGAAACAAAACTCTATGGATAGTAATTGGGAAAATTATATTCCTAAGTATAATGATACGTCAACCAATGATTTTTTAAATTATGATGAAATGTTTTTAGCTACGAGTATAGGCGTGCCAACAGTAGTAATTAGCAAAGAAAATCATATGCTTTTATTCAATAAAACTCAAAAGATATTTATTTATTTACTTGATTGGAAAGAAGGGGCTGAGAGTGTAAACGCTTTATATGTATATGTAACAGATGGAAACATTGAAGATTATAAATTAGATGATTTTCTTGGAATTGATGCTTCATTATTATCAGGGTATTTCAGATAAAAAGTGATTGATAGAACCATTATATTCGAATTCTGTGTAAATTCTCACATAACCTTTGCCATTTTTGTTTAAAAGTGTCCTAACAGCATCTCTAATATTATTATTGATCATTGCTGCAGCTTCACTAACTCCTGAAAAAACTGATCCAAAAGAAACATAGCTACGAGTAAATAAATATAATTTTAACCATTGCTCAATCTCTGAAGAACTTGAATTTCCTTGTATAGTGATCCATCGGAATGCGTAAGTTTACAATAGAAAAAAATTATGATAGTATTTTAATTGACATCAATTAAATTAAAAAAAGAGAGGTGGAATATGAAGAAGCAAAGTTTTTTTATAGGAATATTAATTTTGGGGTCCGTGTTTTTAAATTTTAATGCTTATACTGTTAAAAATGAAATTGTAGATAAAACTTGTAATATTGTTTTGGGTTATAGTAAAGATTTAGCTTTGAATATAAATGAATCGATTTTAGAAAAAAAATGGATAACTGATTCAGATGAAAAAGAAAAAATTGCTAAACTTTCAGAACTTATATACAAATATTCTCGAGATGGTTCTAATTATGATATTTCAGATAAATATTACTTGAAAAAGTTTGATTCATTAAATTATTTTGAAGAATATACATATCGAATTAATATGATTTTGAATCAAAATATCGTAACACTTGATGACATTGATTATATTGAAGCAATAACCAAAGAGTTGCATCAATAAAAAACAAGATGTTGAAAAATCGCCTCACAATAATTAAGCTGTCCCCATTTTTAGCTATTCAATACAAGATATCATGACTGTTCTGCACTTTTAGCTCTGGTTATCGAGGTAACTATTTAAACAAAAGCCTTAAAAATCAATAATTTCAGGCTTGACAATATAAGAAGGGGGTATTCCCTTTTTTCTCAGTTGAAGACACAAACAATACTTTCAAAAGTAAGCTTGACGATGCTGGCATGAGTCGAGCATGTCGCGAGTTGGTAAGTGCATCAGTAATGGGCCAATGAAGAGTTTCTATGGACTTCGAAAGACGGAAATGTTTTATGGCAAAAGATTTCAATCTATGGATAATCTGATGGCATAGATTAAAGTATACTCATCTTCTATAACTAAAACAGGTTTCAAAAAAAACTTAAGTGCTTAGCTCTGATGGTATATCGAAACCAAGCACTTAAAGCTGCATAAACTTTAATCAATTAATTGTCTACTTGAGAAGGAGCAGTTCAATTTGCAACAGCTCTTTTGTTAATGTAAAACGGGATGATCAATACCTACAATTTCGACTTTTTTGATTACCATATGGATATCGAAAGTGATATCCAGCTGAAGTTTAAGGTTGTTTGCATTTTGACCGGTATTGTGGATCATATCACAAATCCTTTCTGCTGCTTCAGCAGTTCCATCATTTTTGAATATTAAAGAAAATATTGAAGGTATAATTAACCCCCAAATACCTGAAGCAGCAGTTAATGCAGATACTGCAATTCCAGTGTATGCGGCTCCTCCTGAAGCTTCCGATCTAAAATAATCTTCCAATTTTCGTAAGTTTGCATAAGTTGCTGAAGAGCTTTCTACATCAGCCCATGTTAAAAGGTTTGAATCTGTAAATGCCATTTGTATATCTCCTTTTATAATTTTATTAAATTGATCAATTTGATAGTAATAACTATAAAAAAGATAGAAAGTAAACTCATTTAAAAAAAACATTTAGAATTAGATTTTTCTATGGAGAGTTTCTATTTTACCCCAATACTTCCTTAATGAAGATAACGTTGAAAAAAATTTCGATTGCGATCATCATAATAAAAAACGGTAGGGTATGTTATAACTTGACTTTTGCAGCAAAACAACAAAAAAACACCCTTGATCCCATTGCAAACAGTGGGATTCAAGGGTTTCTTTTTTTGCGTTTTTTTGTAGCGTAAATCTATCTCGTTTTGGTTTCTGAAATATTTTTTTTAATCTGTTGAAGTGTTCTTATCTTCGTTGAAAAATCAACATTTGTCACGTCTCCGATATCCTTTAAAACTTCATCGTAATAATCAAACAAGTAATAGTTTTGATCTACATTTGTACATGTACATTTGCTTAAACTGTCGATGATGCGTGTGATGGTGTGTTTGCCATCCATTTTAAACTCTAAAATCCTAGCAAGCACCAAAGCTATGAAGCATGTTAAGAAATGTGCTTTGATGTGGTCTTGTGTTGAAACATATACAGGTCTCGTTTCAAGATCACTTTTGGTAACCTTAAAGGATTCTTCTATCTTCCAAAGGCCTCTGTAGATTTCAATCACTTCACTGGCACTCTTCTTGTATTCGCTTGTGATGAGCACGTAGTAGCCATCAAGAGCCTCTTGCGCTTTTATTTTCTCCTCATCAAGGCTTAAAGCAGTTATATCAGCAATTTCGCCAGTATCTTTTACAAAACTAAGGTTCTTCACATATCCAGCAGCCCCATAGGATGTAGAGCGATTATAGTTTGAAGGTGTTTTTATAAGCTTCTTAGCTTTTTCAATGGCTTTAGCGCGTTCCATCCTAGCTTTCTTCGCATATTTTTCGCTATAGAAAACCACTTGCTTGGCATCGATGGTTTTCTTTTGCTTTTTTCCAGAAGTCATGGTAACCCAAATTTCAGTCGGGTAAATGCGTTCCTTCCACTTATAGTCATCCCCTTTAAAAACATAGCCCTCTTCATCTAAAATATAGTCTTTTAAAGCTTTGTTGGCGCCTCTAGCGGAGTAACTAAAAACAAAGCCATCGTTTGCTGAAAGTGTGTACTGAATGTTGTCACCTGTGGACATCCCTTTGTCAGCAACCACGATGACTTTTCCTAAATCAAACTCTTTTTTCATTCTAGAAAAAGTGGGTCTGTAGGTGAGACAGTCATTGGTATTGCCTGAATAAAGATCGTAGGTAATGGGGATGCCGTTGGTGTCCATGAAAAGGCCCATTTGAACAATGGGGTTTGGACGATGCTCTTTGCTGACGCCTTTGCACCTAAAAGCATCTTCACAATCCGATTCAAAATAATAATTGGTGACATCGTAGTAAACAAGGCTGGTATCTCGTCCGTAGTTTTCTTTGACTTTTTCATTCATCCATAGCTGCAACTCATTGCCTTTTTCATTGAAAAAACTCAGTGCGCGGTAGACGTCATCAAGAGAGTAATGAGCGTTTTCAAAAAAATCATTTCGCTGATCATAGGCTTTCTTTTTAGAGCCTGGGTTAAGGAGTCTTGAAAAAACAAGGAGCTTCATGATGTTATTGGTGCTCGCCTCAATCTTCGTTGAACGTTGGCGATTGATGAGAAACTTGTCAATTTCAAGTGTGTGGTAGATGGCGCTGAAAGCGGCATAGCCAAAGTTTTTACGGTTGTTGGTGCCGACTTCTAATTTGTCATTAGATTTGTACTTAACAAGAATATCTGAATTTTCAAAAGCTTTTTTTTGATTCATTTCGCAGATGATTTTTTCGTAATAAGCAATGGGATCTTTAAACTTTTTTTCTAGTTCATCTAAATAGCCTAGACTTTCAATGGTTCTTGATTTAGTTTTTTTAGTTGTTTTATCTCGATAGCTTTCAACAATAGAAAGATAGACACGTCCTGTGTGTTTTTGATTAATTTTACGTAGAAACATATTATTACTCCTAAACAAAGATATTACAATTATACCATAATAAATCACTTTAATCCATAATAAAATGAAAGAAAAATAAAATAAAAAATCCCTAGACCAGTTAAAACAACTTTAGTCTAGGGATACCTATGTATTATTTTGCTGCAAAACTCGGGAGTTTATAGATATAGGAATAACAGCAAACTCGCGAGCGATCTATGAATTTGCCTCTTGATTCACCCATCTGAATATGGTACAATTTCGTTAATTGAATGCTAAATGTATGGATAGGAAGAGTAATTTGTAGAGAACGCGTAGAGAGCTGATGGTTGGTGAAAATCAGTGTTTTGAAGCAGATGAACATGGCCCTTGAACAGAACACATGAAAATGCAGTAGTGTGTTACGGATTTGTACACGTTAAGGTACAGCTGATAGATTAGATCAGCACGAGGATATCACAGTGATGTGATATCAAAGTAGGGTGGTAACACGACATTGACTTCGTCCCTTTGGGGGAGCGAGGTTTTTTTGTTTTTGTTTACGAAATTTTGGTTGACACTCTAACCAATAATGAGGTATCCATAAAATATACGGGAGGTATTATGATGTCAAAAGGCACTTATTATGTAACAACACCAATTTATTATCCGAGTTCTAAACTTCATATCGGGCATACGTACACCACTGTGGCAGCAGATGCAATTGCTCGATATAAGAGAGTGACAGGTTATGATGTCATGTTCTTAACGGGAACAGATGAGCATGGCCAAAAGATTCAAAATGTCGCTAATGAACTTGGCAAGACGCCAAAAGAATTTTTAGATGTGGTTGTGGACGAAATTAAATCGCTTTGGCAAACCATGGAGATTTCATACGATCACTTCATCAGAACCACAGATGATTATCATGAAAGACGTGTTCAAGCGTTATTCATGACGCTTTATAACAAAGGCGATATCTACAAAGGGGAGTATGAAGGCCTTTATTGTACACCATGTGAGTCGTTCTGGACAGAATCACAACTTAAAGAGGGCAAATGTCCTGACTGTGGCAGAGATGTACAAGTGACAAAAGAAGAAGCCTACTTCTTTAAACTTTCCAAATACCAAGATCAATTATTGGCACTTTTCGAAAACAATCCAGATATTTTAGAGCCAAAGTCGAGAATCAATGAAATGGTGAACAATTTCATCAAGCCAGGCCTTGAGGATTTGTGTGTTTCAAGATCGACGTTTGATTGGGGCGTTCCGGTACCAATCGATGAAAAGCATGTGATCTATGTTTGGCTTGATGCGTTGAGTAATTACATCACAGCACTGGGTTATCCAGAAGTTAAGGATGGTGACTTTGCAAAATACTGGCCAGCAGATGTCCACCTTGTGGGCAAGGAAATTGTCAGATTCCATACTATCATTTGGTTTGCAATCTTGATGGCACTTGAGATCCCTGTGCCTAAAAAAGTATTTGGACATGGCTGGATACTGCTTGAAGGTGGCAAAATGTCAAAATCCAAAGGCAACATTGTCGATCCAGTGGTTTTAATTGAGCGCTATGGTGTGGATGCGCTTAAATACTTTTTGCTTCGTGAGTATACCTTTGGACAAGACGGTATTTTCACCAATGAAGTGTTGCTTGGTAGAATCAATTCTGACCTTGCCAATGATCTTGGTAACCTCGTGTCTAGAAGTATTTCAATGGTTGAAAAATACCGTGATGGCGTTGTGCCTGCAATCGGCACTGCCACAGAATTTGATGCAGATTTGAAGCAAGTCGCTACCAAAGCTTATCTTGCACTGGATAAAAAAATGGATAATTTAGACTTCTCAGGTGCTCTTGAAGAAATCTGGAAAGTCATCAGAAGGACGAATAAATACATCGATGAGACAATGCCTTGGGCACTTGCAAAGGATGAAGCAAATGCATCACAATTGGATTCGGTGCTTTACAATCTCATGGATAACATCAGGCTGATTTCAATCTTAATTCAACCTTTTATGATCCATACTTCAAGAGGTATTTGGACTCAAATTGGTCTTGTTGAAGGTGAAGCAACACAGTGGGAAGCCGTTAAAGAAGCGAACTTGTACCCTGTTGGGACAAAGATTGAAAAGGGAGAATCTCTCTTCCCGAGAATTGATATTAAGGCAGAACTTGAAGTACTTGAAGAGATGGCGGCAGCCAAAAATATAAAAGAGTTTCCACCCATCAAACCAGAAATTACAATTGATGATTTTTCAAAGATTGATTTGAGAGTGGCGACAATTCTTGATGCAAAGCCACATCCCAATGCAGATAAACTTTTAATACTTTCTTTAAAAGTAGGCAATGATAAAAGGCAAGTGGTTTCGGGGATCGCTAAACACTATAAACCTAAAGATATCGTGGGTAAAAAAGTGATCATTGTGGCAAATCTCAAGCCTGTAAAATTAAGGGGAGAGCTTTCTCAAGGTATGATTTTAGCAGCTACAGATGATGCCGATTTCTTGACACTTGTGAGTGCAGATATAGAGGATGGCAATATCGTTTCATAGTTCGTGTATTAAGGACAGTGTTTTATGAGAAATTCTTTATAGAAAAAGACTTTGAATTTTATAAATGCATTGATATGACAGATAATAGCTCAAATAATATGAGTTTAGAGGCTTTTTGATACCTCTAAAAAAAATTGAGAAAAGCGAATAATGTTATTGACAGAATTAAAAGATAAGTACAATATAGTAATAAATACAAAAGGCATTTAGCCAATTGACAGTTAAATTAGGATTAATTAAGTGGCAACGACGTCACTCAAGTGGCGTTAAGTCGCACTTTTACAAGTGAATACCAGAACATAGAGGATGACGCAGTGGAGAGGTTTACTGATGTCGTCCTTTAATTTTAATATGGGGGAGCGGGATAGATGAAGTATATTGTTAAACGGTTATTGGGGACGATTCCGATCGTTCTAGGCGTAAGTCTATTGCTTTACATCATGCTCAATATTGTACCTGGTGATCCAGTGGCATTGATGATGGGAGAGCATGTCAATGCAGATACCATCGAGAGAGTAAGGGCACGCATGCACTTGGATGACCCGCTTTTGGTGCGGTTCTCTAAATATGTTTTAGATGCGCTTAAAGGTGACTTAGGGTATTCGTATAAATTGAAGCGTGAAGTTTCAACATTGATTTGGCAAGCTTTTCCGAACACAGCGATCCTTGCTGTCGCTGGCGCCATGGTTTCTTGGATAATTGGCATTCCAGCAGGTGTCATCTCAGCAGTTCGTAAAAATTCAGCAGTGGATTATGGTGTTATGACCTTTGCACTGATTGGTGTATCCATGCCTGTATTCTGGTCAGGTCTTTTATTCCAATATTTTTTTGGGCTCAAATTGAAATGGTTGCCGATTTCGGGTTTTGATGGACTAAACATCAAGTATATCATCATGCCTGCCATTGTCCTCGGCTGGAGTTCTGCGGCGACGATTGCCAGATTAACGCGTTCGAGTCTTCTTGAAGTCATGAGTGCGGATTATATCAGAACTGCAAGAGAGAAAGGTCTGTTGAGATATCAAGTGGTTATGAGACATGCGCTTAAAAATGCATTTTTACCTGTGCTCACCGTAATGACCATTCAGATCGCTTCACTTTTATCGGGGGCAGTGATCACAGAGACTATTTTTGGGATTCCAGGAATTGGTCGAATAGCTGTTAGTGCGATTCAAACACGCGATATGCCTCTGTTACAAGGGAGTGTTATGTTCACGACCATTTTAATTATTTTAGGAAATTTGGTGGCAGATATTTTGTATGGCTTTTTAGATCCTAGAATTAAATACAATTAGGGGGATTCATGATACAGAAAACACAGTTTTTTAAAGAAATTGCACTAGAGAGCAAATTAGGAAGACTTACGCCCTTTGGATTTGGTCGCAAGCGCTTAAAATACATGATGTCCGTTGAGGCCACAGAGGCAGGTAAAAATAGTGATTTGGATGCTTCAAAGGATTCTAAATCTTCTAAATCTTCTAAAACTTCTAAATCTTCTAAAATGCCAAGTAGTGAGCAACCCCCACGCGATGCAGAGGATTTGGTGACTGATGAAGGCTTTTGGCAAGCGCTTTTTAAGAGCATCTATCGTGACAAAAAGGCATTAGTCGGCTTAATCATGGTATCGCTATTTATTTTAATTGCCTTGTTTGCCCCATGGATTGTGCCGCATGATCCCTATGCTGTGGATATGGAAAAAGTGTTGACCGCTCCCAATAAGGCTTATGTCATCGGCACGGATTTTCTCGGTAGAGACATTTTGAGTCGCATCATATATGGTGCAAGAATTTCGCTTATGATCGGTCTTGTGCCCACATTGATCTCTCTTGCAATTGGGACGTTTTTAGGGATGGTATCTGGCTACTTTGGTGGCAAAGTGGACTATGTGATTATGCGGCTTGCAGATGTGTGTATGGCATTTCCTTCATTATTGCTTGCCATGGTTGTCATGTATACACTGGGTGCATCACTCTTTAATATATTCATAGCGCTGAGCATTGTGAATTGGGGGAGTACTTCGAGAATTGTTAGAGCTCAAACCCTTTCGATAAAAGAAAAAGAATTTGTTGAAGCAGCCCGCTCTATCGGTGTAGGGCGATTTAAAATACTTTGGCGTCATATATTGCCCAACTGTATCCCTTCCTTGATTGTTTTGTTCACTTTGAGTGTGCCAGAAGCCATTATGTCTGAAGCGAGTTTATCCTTTTTAGGTGTAGGGGCTCAACCTCCAACGCCAAGCTGGGGCTTGATGATTTCCAGAGGAAAAGAATTTCTTTTTTCATCGCCATGGGTGGCTATAACACCAGGTATCGCTATCTTTTTGGTTGTGATTGCCTTTAACTTTATTGGCGATGGCCTAAGAGACGCCCTAGATCCTTATACCAAACATTAAGAAAGCGAGGTGGAAGCATGAATGAGACTGTGGTAGAGATTCAAAACCTCAAAACCTATTTTGAAACGGATAAGGGCTTTAATCCCGCTGTGGATGGCGTTTCTATGACGCTTGAGTCCGGTAGAATCATGGGGCTTGTGGGGGAATCCGGTTCTGGGAAAAGCATGACTGCAATGTCTATACTGGGGCTGATTCCAAAACCTTTTGGTCAAATATTGCCAGAGAGTAAAATTTTATTTGAAGGTGAAGATTTGACTAAGTTAAGTGAGAAAGAGCTCTCTAAAATAAGGGGCAATAAAATAGCAATGATTTTTCAAGAGCCTATGACCTCTTTAAACCCTGTTTACACAGTGGGCAAGCAACTGATGGAACCTCTTAGGCTGCATAAAAATTTATCCAAGCGTGAGGCTAAGGTTTTAGCGCTTAAGTATTTAGAGCAAGTGCGTATTCCAGATGTTGAAAAGCGATTTGCTTCGTATCCGCATCAGCTTTCAGGCGGCCTTAGACAACGCGTTATGATCGCTATGGCACTGACTTGTGAGCCCAAGCTCATTATTGCAGATGAACCGACGACTGCACTGGATGTGACCATACAAGCACAAATTTTAAAGCTCTTAAAAGATATACAAGTAAGGCTTAACACCGCTATTTTATTTATAACACATGACCTTGGGGTTGTGGCAGAGTTGTGTGATGATGTCTGCGTGATGTATGCAGGTGAAATTGTGGAAAAATGTGATGCACGTAATCTCTTCGAAGCACCGCTTCATCCCTACACGATAGGCCTTTTGAAGTCATTGCCTAAAATTAACGAAGATGTGGAAGCTCTTTACTCCATTGAAGGCATGGTGCCAAACCTTGTCAATACACCTGTGGGATGCCGATTTGCACCGCGTTGTGACAACGCTAAGGCTATTTGTTTCAATAAACTACCACCACGTATACGGATGGCAACACAGCACGAGGTTTTATGTTGGCAATACGATGAAAGGGCGTGGTTAGATGAGTGAGATCTTATTAAGTGCAAAACACTTGAAGAAATATTATCAAATTTCAAGCAGTACTTTGTTTTCAAGCCATGCGAATAGGGGCATTGTTAAAGCTGTTGACGATATTACACTGGATATTCCAAGAGGGAAAACGCTCTCGCTGGTGGGTGAATCGGGTTGTGGTAAAAGTACACTGGGCAGAACGTTGATCAATCTAATTGATCCTACTGAAGGGGAAGTCTTATTTAATGGCAAAAATATATATGCTTTTAATGCGCAGGAGGAAAAAGCCTTTAGAAAAGCCGTTTCTATTATTTTTCAAGATCCCTATGCTTCTTTAAATCCACGGATGAAGGTTAGAGATTTAATTGGCGAACCGCTTCTAACACATGGCATGAAGGCTAAAAAGGAGCGCTATGAACGTGTAAATGAGCTCATGAAGATCACAGGACTCAAGGCAGAATATGCAAATCGCTATCCGCATCAATTTAGTGGAGGTCAAAGACAGCGGATTGGTATCGCAAGGGCACTTGCGCTCAATCCAAGTTTGATTGTGTGCGATGAAGCGGTTTCCGCACTGGATGTATCCATACAAGCACAAATTCTAAATTTGCTCAAGCAATTACAGAGAGATTTTAATTTAACGTACCTTTTTATATCGCATGATTTAAGTGTCGTACGCTATGTCAGTGATGAAGTTTACGTCATGTATTTAGGACAAATTGTAGAGGCGGGTACTCCAAAAGCCTTGTTTGAAAAACCGATACATCCGTATACACAATTTTTGATTAACGCGGTGCCAATTGCAGACCCGAGTATAAGAGATCGTGAGAAGATGATACTCGAAGGGGATTTGCCCAGTGCTATTAATCCCCCTTCTGGTTGTAGATTTAGAACAAGGTGTCCTTACGCAACCGAAATTTGTGCAAATTCTTGCCCAAAGCTTATAACGCAGGGAGAACGGAAGTTTGCTTGTCATCATCCATTGATGTAAAAAAAGATGCATCCGTTAGATATGAGGTATCACGTACTTTACGTAAGTGGGTCATAGGATAGAGGTGGTCATTCTAACGCGCATTTTTATATAAAATAACGCAATAAGAGGGGGTATAAAATGAAAAAAAGGTTAATGGCACTGGTACTTGTATTTGTGATGATTTTTGCATTGACAGCATGTGGTGACAAAGACACGGCGCCAGGGAAGGAAAAGGTTGTCTTCACAGTACCGTATGAAAAAGATCCAGGCACAATTGATGTGGCGAAGACAACAGAATATTACGGCCTACCGCTGAATGTCTTTGATCGCTTGGTTGAATCTGCAACAGTAGGGCCAGGAGAAAGCAAGCTCATACCAGGACTTGCAGAAAAATGGTCGGTTAGTGAAGATGGGTTAGTGTACACTTTTAATCTTAGAAAAGGGGCTAAATTTCACAATGGCGACGAAGTAAAGGCAGAGGATGTGTACTTTACTTTCGACAGAATGCTCAATCCTGAAACAGAAGGGCTCAATACAGATTTCTTTGATATGATTCAAGGGGCTCAGGCGAGAATGAATGGTGAAGCAGAGGCAACAACGGGAATCAAAATTGTGGACGATTACACGATAGAGATCACACTGGATGCGCCTTTTGGACCGTTTGTTGCAGGTCTTGCCACACCAGCGGGTTCTGTTTACTCTAAGAAAGCAGTGGAAGCTGCTGGCGATCAGTTCGGGGTGGATCCTGCATTGACGATTGGGAGTGGGCCTTTTAAAATGACGGACTGGGTGGTTAACGACAAAATTGTGCTGGATACCTTTGTTGATTATTGGGCTGGAAGAGCACAGTTTGATCAGCTAATTTATAAAATCGTTCCAGATGCAGAAACGGCTAGAATGTTGTTTGAAAACGGCGAAATAGACACTTTTGACTGTGATATGGCAAGAAGTCAGATTCCCTATTTTGAAGCGCATGAGACTTGGAAAAACAACATCGTTTCTGGACCAAGAGTGGGTGTTTACTACATTTGTTTAAATGAAGCCATTGCACCACTTGATAATGTAAATGTGAGAAAAGCTTTACAAATGGGCATTGATCGAGAAAATATTTTAAAGCAAATGTACTATGGAAAAGGCGTCCTTGTCAATGGGGTTATACCTCCAGGCTTATATGGCTATAATAAAGATTTACCAGCGATCACATATGATCCAGAAAAGGCAAAAGCACTTCTTGCAGAAGCAGGTTTTCCAGACGGATTTGAGATGGAGCTTACACAAGTAAGTGATAATGCATCAACTTTAAAAATTAATGAGATTGTGCAGTCTGACCTCGCCAAAATAGGCATCAAAATAAAGATTACTCAACTGGATTCTTCAACGTTCTTTGGCATTAGAAAAACGGGTGAATTGCCAAGTTACTTTAACAACTGGTCAGCGGACTATAATGATCCAGACAACTTCATCTACACTTTCTTTGATAAAGACAATGCTTTTGGAAGATCCTTTAATTATGTGAATGATGATGTTCAAACTAAAATCGAAGCAGCGCGCATCATGACGAACCCTGAAGAACGCATTGCGCTTTATCAAGAGATTGAAAAGATCGTCGTACAAGAGGATGCAGCTTGGATTCCACTATTTGAACTCGAGCACCTTTTTATTGTTCAACCGTATGTCAAAAATTATACAGTGGCATGGAATGGCTGGTCTGACCAATCTTTCTATAATATAGTCATTGAAAAATAGGGCATATAAAATAGAAACGGTTCATGTTTTTTTCTTAAAAGCATGAGCCTTTTTTCTGATCTTAGATTGTAGTTTAGATATAAAAACATTATTATAGAGTCAAAGGCACGAAGCAAATATAGACTAAGATTATGTAGGAGGCGAAAATATAATGGAAAAGTTAACCCTATCTTCAAGAATAAAAGCGATCAATTACAGTTTCAGTGGCACTATGGGGGTTTACGCAAATGATTTTAAGGGCAATACGATTGAAATGCATGCGGATGAATGTTTTGAAACCGCAAGCTGTATTAAGGTGCCTATTTTAGCAACGCTTTTAAGACGTGTGCATGAGGGAAAGATCAATCTAAAGGATAAAATAAGCTACACACAAGAAAATTATGTCAATGGCAGTGGCATTTTAAGAGCGCTTAGCATGGGTTTAGAACTCTCTATTTTAGACTTTGCCACACTGATGATTATTGTAAGTGATAATATTGCGACCAATACCCTTATTGAGCTGTTAGGGATTGATACGGTTAATGAAACTTGCGAAATGTTGGGTCTTAAAGTGACAAGACTTCATAATAAAATTGATTTCGAAGCTTATAGACAGCTTGGTACAACCACGCCTCGTGAATATGCTAAAATTTTCGAGCTTGCATATGAAAAGAAACTTTGGAACGCAGAGCTGAGTGATGTATTTGTAGAAATCCTTAAAAAGCAACATTATAACACGATGCTTACCAAAGACCTGACGCCCTATTATTTTAATTCAGAGGATACAGGAGATGAAGAACTCATCTCCATTGCCTCTAAAAGTGGCAGTATGGACGCTTGCAGAAATGATGGTGGCATATTCTATACCCCTTATGGTGGCTATGCCATTACGATTTTAACGAAGGAATTTCGTGATCCACTTTATTATTCTGAACACGAATCCTATCAGTTTGGTCCGAAAGTGAGTCGCTTGATACTGGATCACTATTTGTCGCTTGAAGGATCGTTTTGATGAGATGAGTTTTAAATAAAATAGTAAAATTCGCCCGTTCTCCAAAGCATCAATGATGTAGCTTCATCACTTACGATCAAGATCTCCCATCATTTTTTCAAGTCCAATAGGGTCTAGCGGCCTTGAAAAATAGAAACCTTGGAAGAGTGAGCAGCCCAGTTTTTCCAGAAGGTCTTTTTGGGTCTTTGTTTCGACACCTTCCACGATCATAGAGAGCTTGAGATCTTGAGCAAGTGTGATCATCGATTTTAAAAGGTAGTATTCCTGAGAACGATCGTGGATACGATCTATGAATGATTTGTCAATTTTAAGCGTACTGATGGGGAGTTGACTTAAATAGTTTAAAGAGGAATAACCCGTGCCGAAGTCATCAAGGGCGATGGTGTAGCCTGAGTTTCTCAAATAATTGAGTTTATCGATGACTAAATCAAAGGATTCAATTAAGACACTTTCTGTGATTTCAAGACATAGATTTTGTTTTGGAAATTGAGTGGATTCTATTATGTCATCAAGTTGATTTATAAATTGGTCTTGAATAATCTGCTTTGCAGAGACATTCACGGAGAGTTTCAAACTTGTATCGTTTAAGACGTAAGGCTGTATGCCTTTGCAAGCCATTTCAATTACTTTTGGACCGAGTTCGACTATAATGCCAGTCTCTTCAGCAATGGGGATAAACCTTGCAGGTGATATTTGACCAATTTGTGGGTTGAACCATCTAAGAAGCGCCTCAAAGCCGTAAAGTTTGTTTTTTGAAAGGTCATAAATAGGTTGATAGTAAACGATAAATTCATCGGTTTTAATGGCACTATAGAGCAGATTACTGATAACTGTTTTTGACGTAACGTCGTCCGTCATGTGATCATCGTAGACTGCGGATTTACGAATGCCTTTCATCTTGGCATGATAAAGTGCAGTATCGGCATGTTTTAATAGAACTTCTGGATGAAGTCCATGTGTTGGATAGCTGGATATGCCTACATTATAGCTGATGTGAACGGCATTTTCGACATAGTGAAAGGGCGTTTCAAAAGTGGCTCTAATTTTTCCGAGCATGTCACTTTGGGGTAAATGATGAAAAGGATCTATCAATAAAAATTCAGGTCCATTAATTCTATAAATTTGAACGCCTTTGAACTGGACTTGCATCCTATTGGCAATGGCTTTTATGATTTCGTCTCCCACAGAATGACCATAGGTGTTGTTGATTTCTCTAAATCCGTATAAATCCATAAAGTAGAGATCAAGTGCATGCGTTGGAAATTTTTGAATGATTTCAAATAGATCTTTAATCAATTTAGACCGATTGGGAAAACCCGTTAAAATATCATAAAAGGTATAAGATTCTATTTCAAGATCTTTTTGTTTTTGTGGATGAATCCAGCTGTAGGATCCTGCAATTCGGATGATTTTACCGTGCTCATCTCGTAGAGAAAGTGAACGCGATAAAAACCATTGATATTCTCCTTTGTAAAAGTGTCTGAATTCCATGGAAAAATAGTCGATTTGGCCGTTCATGAGATTACGATGTCCGCTGATGATTTGTGCTTTATCATCAGGGTGAACTTGTTCGTACCATTCTTCAGGTTTATCTGTAAAGCTATAAAATTCTGGATACGCCATAATTTTAGAATCTGAAAAATGACGTTTTCCAGAGTGCATATCTAAATCCCAGAGCACTTCATTACTAGCGTCCAATATGAGTTGAAAGCGATTGCGTTCACTGACAAGTGCTTCGTTTTGAAGTTCAAATTCTCGAACTTTGTCGACTAAAGCATCATCAAGATGTTCTAATCTCTTATTTTCTTCGAGAGCAGAATGGAGTTCAAAGGTATTGTCTTCAACTTTCGAAAGGAGTGCGTTTCTTTCTGATTCCGCTGTCTTTGCGATTTCATCATTGAAGCGTTTAAGATCGAATCCGATATAGGCACTCACAATAAAGTAATTGAGTAATGCTATAAGGTGAATGTTTGTAAACTGAAATATGGACTGATAATTTTTATAGGCGAAGACAAAAAAGAGATACATGGTGACCAGTATAAAAAGCACCATTTTTTTATAGTCGCGATAAAGCGTTAGATAGGAAATATACCATGTCAAACTCAATAATATGATGAAAAAGCCTTTATAATCAATGAAAATAAAGGTTTGCAAAATTACATAACCTACCATAAAGGCGTAAATGGCGGCCAATTGATGTGACTCAGATTTTACCAATTGTTTTATGCCAAGAACAAAGATGAGAGCAGTTAATTGCAATCCAAGAAGGGGGAGTATCAGTGCAATTCGATTTGAAATATTAATGAGTAAGAGGCTGACGAGACTGCTAAATGTACTGAGGACAATTTGAATGATGAGAATGTGTATCATCCAATTGATGAGTTTTTTGCGATATTCTTTAAGCATTGCAATCCCCCTCCTAAAAGCGTTTGAGAGATATATACCCTTAAAATGAGCCTCTAAATATCGTTTTTATAACTTTTGTATGATATAATAGACCATGTTTTTATAACGGTGATTCAGAGCGTGTTTTTTTAGGAGGCCATGAAATGTTATTTGATTCACATGCACATCTAGATGCAAAACAGTTTGATCACGATCGAGATCTTGTCATCAAACGTGCACGGCTCAATGAGGTCTCTTATATTATGAATCCAGGTGCGGATTTTGAATCCAGTGTAGAGGCAGTCGCACTTGCTGAAAAATATGATTTTATTTATGCTGCGGTGGGCGTGCATCCCCATGACGTTGAAACAATGGATGACAACATGTTAGCGTTGCTAAAAGCCATGGCTCAAAAGGAAAAAGTGAAAGCGATTGGAGAAATTGGACTGGATTACTATAGAGATTTATCGCCGAGACCTCTCCAAAAAAAATGGTTTATCGCACAACTCAGGCTTGCGAAATCACTTGATATGCCTGTGATTATTCATGATAGAGATGCAAATGACGATGTGCTCCGCATCTTAAAGGAAGAACAAGCTTTTGAAACGGGTGTTTTGATGCATTGTTTTTCGGGTAGTAAAGAACTTGCGAGGCAATATGTTGCGCTTGGGGCTTATATCTCCATTGCAGGGCCTTTAACTTTTAAAAATGCGCGAAAGACGATTGAAGTTGTCGAATCCGTTCCGCTAGAGCGACTGATGATTGAAACAGATTCGCCTTATTTGACACCTGAACCCTTTAGAGGAAAGCGCAATGAATCCATGTACGTAAAGCACGTCTGCCAAAAGATAGCAGATATTAAAGGGATTGCGTATGAAAAATGCGCTGAAATTACACTTAATAATGCGAAAGCATATTTTAAAATAAAATAGAAAATGTAAAGAGCGTTAGAGTGTCAAAAGTCAAAAGTTGAGCAATCCTCTACCCTATGATGTCGTTTACGGGAAGTACACGATACAGCATGTGGTAGAGGGGGTATGCAAAACTGACTTTTGAGACTCTAACCAAAGATGGGAGTATGAATATGAGCTTTAGAGGTGTTAAATCATTACTTCTACTCGTCATATTTGGCTTAGTCATTATTTTCGGTATTAAAACAGTCTTTAAGCATAAAGTCGTCATCATAGATGAGGACAAAATAATCACCATAAGCACCTTTGAAAATAAGATACCTAAAATTTTGAAGCTAGCAGATATCAATTTGAGAACAGAAGATCGAATTGAGCCAAATCTAGATGAAGCCATCGGTAAAGACAGCAAAATAGTCATACAGCGTGCAAAACCGATTACCCTAGTAGAGGGGGAAACCCAGACGATTTTATACAGTACTGAAAATAAAGTAAGTGCTATACTTGAATCGGCTGGCATAACACTTGGAAATGAGGATCAGGTTTATCCAAGATTAAATGATGCAATTGCAAGGGATAGGCTTATAGAAATTGTAAGGGTGAAAGTTTCTTATGAAACGATTTCTGAAAAAATCCCTTACAACACCGTCTACAAAATGACGGATTCAAAACTGCCAGGGGATCGCGAAATATTATCAGAAGGTAAAGATGGTGCTTTAGAATGTAAGTTTAAAATTGTCTATGAAAATGGCGTTGAAGTTTCTAGGCAAATGGTTACAGATCGGGTTGTAGTGGTGCCTGAAACTGAAATTATCGAAGAGGGTCTTGATAAACTCTATGTAACGAGCCGAGGTATGCCCTTTAGATACAGAGCAGTTATAATTATGAGGGCAACTGCCTATGACTTGTCTTATGAGAGCTGTGGCAAGAATCCTGGAGACCCAGGATATGGGATCACCCGATCGGGCACCAGAGCGAGACCTGGTGCGGTGGCTGTGGACCCAAAGGTGATTGATTTAGGTTCAAAACTTTATGTGGAATCCCTAGATGGCACTTTGGATTATGGCTTTGCATCCGCTGAGGATACGGGAAGCGCCATCAAAGGCAATCGAATTGATCTTTTTATAAGCAATAGGGCACAAGCTTTGCGCTATGGGACACGCAACGTGAGAGTATACGTATTGGACGAAAAGATTCCAGAAGAAATGTTTGTGGGCTATTCAAAAAAATAACAAAATGGAGCAATACATCAATGTTAGATCGAATAAAAGAAGTAATCGTCGTAGAAGGCAAAGATGATGAAGCTGCTGTGAAAAAAGCAGTGGATTGTGAAATCATCATCACACATGGATTTGGCATCAACGCGGAAACCTTTAAGCGTATTGAGAAGGTGTCAAAGACTCAAGGGATCATTATATTTACAGATCCAGATTATGCAGGTGAACAGATTCGAAATCGAATTCAAAATCGGGTAAAAGGCTGTAAGCATGCCTTTTTGGACCGTCAAGAGGCAACGAAGAAGGGTGATGTTGGGATTGAGAATGCATCACCTTCTGCTATTAGAGAGGCCCTTTTTAAAGTGAGAACGCTTGTAGAAGAAGAGGTTAAATTATTTGTGCAATCCGATCTTGTACTTGCAGATCTGATTGGAAATGATAAGGCGGCTGATCGAAGAGCGGCTATGGGTAAACTACTTGGGATCGGTTATTGTAATGCAAAACAGTTTTTAAATCGTTTAAATAGATATGGCGTCACAAGAGCAGAATTTGCCAGTGCGCTTGAAATTATGGAGAAAGAGGAGTCCTTATGGATCGATTAACGTCACCGAGAACCATTAAATACATTATGGAGAAATACGGTTTTAGATTTAGTAAAAGCCTTGGTCAAAATTTTATCATCGACGCCAATGTACTCGATCGAATCCTTGAAGGGTCGGAATTATCGGAGACAGATTATATTCTTGAAATCGGTCCGGGGATAGGGGTTATGACACAAATGCTCTGTGAAAACTGCGAAAAAGTAGTCGCCGTAGAAATTGACAGTGCTCTGATTCCGGTGCTAGAAGAAACCGTAGGCGCATTTAAAAATCTAAAAGTCATTCACAAGGATGTTTTAAAATTAGATTTAAAAGCGCTCTTTGAAGCTGAATTTAAAGAGAAAAAACCAAAGCTCATTGCAAATTTGCCTTACTATGTCACCACGCCGATTATCATGAAATTTTTAGAAGAGCGCGTACCTGTATCCGATTTAATCGTTATGATTCAAAAGGAAGTGGCGGATCGCATGATGGCCAGTCCTTCTACCAAAGCTTATGGGGCATTATCGGTGGCTGTGCAGTATTTTACAGAACCGTCCATAGTGACAACGGTATCAAGGGGCTCTTTTATGCCGATGCCCAATGTAGATTCCAGTGTGATTCGACTTAAGGTGAGAGAAAATCCACCAGTCGTTTTAGAAAGCGAAGTCATTTTCTTTAAGACGATTAAAGATGCTTTTGGTAAGCGCAGAAAAACTTTATTAAATGCATTATCAAGCGGTGTTTTAGGCATTGATAAAGATCAGGCGAGGATCGCACTTGCAGCGAGTGGTCTCGCAGAGAATTTGAGAGGAGAAGCGCTTGATATCAATCAATTCGCCACACTTTCAAATGAAATTGTCAAAGTGCAAAAAAGAAATTAGGAGTTTGTATGAAGCGCATATATGAAACAGAACGTTTAATATTAATGGTCTTAGATGAATCTCATGCAGAAAAAATAATGCAGTTTTATATCAAAAATGATACATTTTTGTTGCCTTATGAGCACATTAAGCCAAGATCTTTTTATACGTTGGATAATCATAAATTGACTTTAAGGCTTGAAGAAGCAGAATTTTTAAAGATGAATATGGTGCGTTTTTGGCTTTTTAAAAAGGGCGATATAAACCTTGAAAAGCCGATTGGGACTATAGCACTTACGAATATCATCAGAGGTGTGTTCAAATCTTGTTTCTTAGGCTATAAAATGGATGCGGATGAAATCAATAAAGGCTATATGACAGAAGCCATTAAAGCGGTTGTTAAGATCGCTTTTTCGAGTATGAAACTTCACAGAATAGAAGCGAATGTCATGCCCCGTAATGTGCGCTCCATAAGAGTGGTCCAAAAATGTGGATTTGTAAATGAAGGCCTCGCAAAGCAATATTTAAAGATCAATGGGGTTTGGGAAGATCACTATCATATGGTTATTCTAAATGAAGATGACATATAAGTATAAAAAGGTGTATAATATTGGATATAATGATAGGTTAAGGAGTGATTGATTTGGCAGTAAAAATAGTAACAGACAGCGCCTGTGATTTACCAATGGATGTGATTCAAGCCTTAAACATTGATGTACTTCCGTTATCCGTTTATATTGAGGATAAAGAATATCTTGATTCGGTCAATCTGTCTTCTGACGAACTCTATGAGCATATGATCGAAGGCAAATCTGTTAAAACAGCACAAATACCCTTGCAAACTTTTATAGAAAAATTTGAAGCTTATGCTCAAACGAGTGAGCCTTATATTTATTTGGCATTTTCATCAAATCTTTCTGGTACATACCAAACGGCAATACTGGCTAAGGAAGCCGTAAAAGAGGATTATCCTGATTTTGATCTTACGATAATCGACACCAAATATGTGTCTTTGGGACTGGGGTTATTAGTAGTAGAAATTGCACAAAAAGCCAAGGCGGGTATGGGTAAAGAAGAACTGCTCAAACTGGTTTTAAATCAAAATAAAGAAATGATACATCTGTTCTCAGTGGATGATTTGGAGTATTTGTTCAGAGGCGGGAGAGTCAGTAGGAGACAGGCAACAATTGGAAGTGTCCTCAATATTAAACCCATCTTAAATGTTCAAGATGGGTTTCTTGTGCCCTTTGATAAGGCTAAAGGCAGAAAAAAAAGATTGGTTAAAATGCTGGATTACGTCAGTCGTCATGGCAGTGACTTTGGAACCCAAACCATAGGCATTGCGCATACACTTAATGAAAGTGAAGCCATAATGGTGAAAGCATATTTTAAAGCCGAGTTTGGCACTCAAAACTTTATTATCAACCAACTGGGATGTGTCATAGGTGCACATTGTGGTCCAGGTGTGATCGCAATTTTTTTCAGAGGAGAATTTTAAGGATAGATTCAAACGCTGGAAGGGTGCTTTTAGACCTAATTTTCTTGCTTTATCAAAATCATTAAGGGTATAATAATATAAGGACACAAATGCAGGAATATTCTGAAAATTACAAATTGTTTATAGAAAGTAGGTGATACTATGTTGCGAGATCAAAAATTATTAACCCAAGAAATTCAAAGGCCTGTCCCTGATAAAATGAGTAAAGTTTTTTATTTGGAGGCATCGGAAGTTGTAGAGCTTGAAATGCCACTTGTTGTAGATGTCACAAAGCTTTTGAGTGGCAAAATTATTGTGATTACACGCAGCATTTATCCTGTAAACAAATTTGTTAACCTAGACTTAGTTATTACAGAAGCAAAGTACTCTCTTATTGGCAGAATTAAAAGCTTTAGAGCGATTGAAGGCCGATTATATGAGATCACGATATTTCTAGAAGATTTTCCTGAGAGCCTAGTGATGGAAATCGAATCGTATTATGTTGAAAAGTAGGCTTGAATGGGATACAATGGAAAGCATAATCTAAGGGTGGTGTAAAGTGAAAAAAATAGAGGTTAATCAACTTGAAGAAGGTATGATTTTAGGCGCTCCAATTGTGGATACAGAGGGTGTTGTAGAACTTTTAAGTAGGGGTACAAAACTGACTAAAAGACACATTGCACTGATTACTCAAATGGGAGCTATGGACATTTTCATATTAGAATACGAAGATGAAGCGTTTGAAGAGATTGATATGAACGTCGAGGATCTTGCCAAAAAAGCAGAAGCTGATGGCAGGGCATTTGATCTTGAAAAACTCGTGAAAGACCTTAATGAAATTGAAAAGCAAATCTATGAACCTGCACAAAGAAGCATTGTAAATACCAATATGGAAGTCAATATCCTCACAGGAGAATTTGACTTGCCTATAGATGTAAGACATGAGAAAGTAATAGAAGATAATAAAAAAATATTCACTCAAATACAAGAAGATGGCATTTTGGACCTTAATAGAATCAGGCGCAATGTTGAAGAGACGCTGCCCGATATGGTTAGAAATAATGATGTATTAAGACGCCTCAATCAGTTAAAAGCATCAGATGATTACACTTTTGGACACTCTTTGAGAGTTTCTATCTTGGCGACAATGATTGGCAAATGGCTTGGTTATTCTCAAGAGGAACTTGTGGAAATTGGTGAGGCTGGTATGCTCTTTGATATCGGTAAGTTAAATGTCCCTGATTTTATCCTAAAAAAACCAACACAAGTGAATTTAGAGGAATTTGAGCTCATAAAAAAACACGCTCAATTTGGATATAGTATTTTGCTAAAGACAAAAGGGGTTTCGAGTAACATTAAATACGCTGCACTTCACCATCATGAGCGGATGGATGGTAGTGGCTATCCGCTTCGATTAAGGGAAAATCAGATTCACGATTATGCCAAAATCATTATGGTATGTGATGTATTTGATGCTCTGATCACGGATAGACCTTATAAAAAAGGAATTTCTCCAATTTTGGCAGCAGATTATTTGTCTTGGTCCAGTGGCAAGCTCTTTGATTCGAAAGTCTGTTATGTATTTATAAAAAAACTGTCAGAGTACTATTTGGGTAAGAAAGTCAAACTTTCAAATGGACAAGAGGGTGTCATTGTCTTTATAGATGTCAATTATCCGACGAGACCTCTTGTAAGAGTGGGCAATGATTTTGTAAATCTCATCAAAGATCGTGGGATCAATGTGGAGATCTTAGAATAAATTAAAATGCTTCAAGTGACGATTGACATTTAGACAGAATTCGTTTATATTATTGTTAATTGTAACGAAATAATATATAGGCGTTTAAGTGATTAGAGTAGAGTTTAAATTTTGGTTTAAGAGAGTGATGCATTTGGTGGGAGCATCATAGAGATTTATACTTGAATTACGGGTCGTGAGCCATAGTGAGAAATTGCTACGCATGCTGGGCGTTAAACAGTTTGAGGTGTTGTTTCATTTTGATAACACGAATTAAGGTGGTAACACGGGTATTCTCGTCCTTTAGGAGAGCATAATCCGTGTTTTTTTTATACACAAATTGGGTGATTCAATAGCAAGCATAAATAAATGATGAGGTGATAAAATGGAAAATGTATACGATATTTTACTTGAACGTGGCTACATCGAACAAGTGACACATGAAGAAGAGGTAAAAGAACTACTCAGTAAGGAAAGGGTTCCTTTCTATATTGGGTTTGACCCAACTGCGGACAGCTTGCATTTAGGGCATTTTATTCAAATTATGGTGATGATGCACATGCAAAAGGCAGGGCATAAACCGATAGCCCTTGTGGGTGGTGGTACTTCTAAAATCGGTGATCCATCTGGTAAAACAGATATGAGAAAAATGCTCACACCAGAGCAAATCATTGAAAATGGTGACAAGTTAAGAGTTCAAATGGAAAAATATTTAAATCTTGATGGTGAAAATGGCTACATTGCCAACAATGCAGACTGGTTAGATGAACTCAGCTATATTCCGTTTATCAGGGAGATTGGCAGCAAATTCTCTGTAAATAGAATGCTGACAGCGGAGTGTTTTAAGCAAAGACTTGAAAAGGGATTGAGCTTTTTAGAATTCAACTACATGATCATGCAAGCTTATGACTTTTTAGAACTCAATAGAAGGTATAAATGTAAAATGCAACTGGGGGGTAACGATCAGTGGTCTAACATCATCGCAGGTGTGGACCTCGTTAGACGTATGGAGCAAGAACAAGTCTACGGCTTAACCTTTAAACTTTTACTCACAAGTGAAGGCAAAAAGATGGGTAAAACGGAAAGCGGTGCGATTTGGATCGATCCGGATAAAACCTCACCTTATGAACTCTTTCAATACCTTAGAAATGTTGAAGATGCAGATGTTGAAAATTGCTTAAGGCTCTTGACATTTATTCCTATGGATGAGGTCAGAAGATTAGGGGCACTTGAAGGTGCCCAGATCAATAAGGCGAAAGAAATTTTAGCGTTTGAATTTACGAAGATTATTCATGGTGAAGCAGAAGCTCAAAAGGCACTTGATGCAGCTCAAGCTTTGTTCGCTGGAGGTGGCGATAGTGAAAATATCCCGTCAACTACTTTAAAAGCAAGTGATTTTAGCGATGGTATGCCTCTTTTGGACTTGCTTATGCGTTTAGAACTCATTGCTTCAAAAGGTGAAGGTAAAAGACTTGTAGCTCAAAACGGGATCACTGTTAAAGATGAAGTGGTGGGTGATTTTGCCATGAATATCACACTGGAGATGTTTGAAGACAATGCGCTTATGATCCGTAAAGGCAAGAAAGTATTCCATAAGGTGATCGTGGAATAAGTAATAGGTATTAAGTAATAAGAGGAAAATCCTCTTATTAGCCAAAATAAAACTCGGTGACTCTCTCCGTTTAGAGGGCTACCGAGTTTTTTTAATGTATGCGCTTCTTTGAAAAATCGTTTTGGCATCCCGATCAATAGCTTCCATAAATTGTTTATATGCTATTGTTAAATTCTCATAGCGCTGATGCCAACGTATTTCTTTATTCATAGTTGTACCTCTTTAAATGTTTTATATCTTATAATGATTATATTTCAGTGGTTATGGGATGTCAAATATAGTCCAAATAGGGTTGTGATAAAAAAGAGAAACTCGATCTCAAAAAAAGTTGAATGGCGAGAAGGAGACTTCCCATTTTTTTATTCAACTAAGCATGGAAAAAAATAAAAAATATGAAAAGGAGAGATAAAAATGGGAGTTATTAAAAAAATAATTAAAGATGAGCAGGGACAAGCATTAAGTGAATATGGTTTGGTACTAGGAATTGTTGTTATTGCTGTTATTGTGACATTGGGGCTGTTTAAAGATGCAATTGTCAAAATGTTTACAGATATCACGAATGCTATAAAAGGCACAACAGGTTCATGATGCAATTACTTGAAGTTATACCGAAGTGCCTACTAGTGGCTCTGGTGGCAATTGCAATAATAACAGATATTAAATCAAGGCGAATCAATAATAAACTCATATTAGTTGGAATCCTATCAGGAATATGTTTTAGTGTGGGCATTCGCGGCTTAACAGGCATAATCTATAGTGGATCAGGCTTTATATTTGGTTTTGTGCTTATGATTGTGCCTTTTTTGCTGGGCTATTTAGGCGGCGGAGATGTAAAGCTTCTAATGATGATCGGGTGTTTTTTGGGTTTTTCAGCAATTTTAAATGTTTATATATATATGGCAATTGCAGGAGGGGTCTTTTCATTTGCTGTTATGATAAAAACGGGTGAGCTGAAACGCAGCTTGATCAAGATAAAAAACCAAATAGTATGTTTAATTTACCAAGGTAATATAGAAGGGATAGCTAATGAAACACCTCTAGTTCAGTCATCAATTCCCTATGCACTACCCATTGGAATTGGACTAATTTGGTATTGGGTCTGTGGACCAATTTTAAATACAGTACTATAACGGAGGAATTTAATGAAAAAATTAATTGCCTTTTTATTAACAGCTATTCTAGCAGTTCTTATTATAGGAATTGTTCTTATTGTAAACGACGATTTTGAACAAGATCTAAGTTTTTATCTTAATGTTCAATTATACAACCTGTTTTTTGTGGAGGATCTGGAAGTGGCAACGGATGAGCTTTCTGATTATTACACTGAAATTGGTAATTATCTTGAGGATAAAAATTACTCAATAGAAGATATAGAGTTCAATAAGCATTATGAAGATACTCAAATTTTAATTGAAGATTTGCAGATGCGGTTAGCGACTATTGAACTTGATAATGAGGAAATCATAGAAATTAATGCTTTGCTGATAGAGGCACTTAACAGTATGGAGGTTGGATCAGTGATATTGTTTAATGCATATATCAATCGAAATAGAGATGAATTCGAGATTGCAGGTGAACAACTCAACCAGGCTTATGATTATGTAGAGTATTGGTATTCGTCCATTACAGATTAAAAGAGGTGTGAAATAATGGCTTTAGGTACAGGTATTATAATGCTAGTTTTTATAGGAATGCTTATTAATTTGATCATTAAAAAGATTCAAAATAAACAAGTTTCAGAGCAATTTATAAAAAACATGTGGATTCTATATTTTGCGGTAGCTGTCGGTTTAAGCTTTGTAGATGATATATCACTTGAAAGTTTGGTTTTTCTATTCTATCTCGTTGGATTTAGTATTGTATTTAAGATGATCCTACAGATTAGAACAAATCAATTTGATGTCAGATACTTTTACGGATGGCTTGGTCTCTCAATTTCGAGCTTAATAATCGGAATGATCTACTATACCAATTTTGATCTACTGGATAATGTTATGGGTGATCTCTATGGTTTTACGGTTCAGTTAACACTGATTCAAATATTTTTAATGAAAAAACAAAATGAATATGGCAAAGGGTTAATAAAAGGCTGCTATGGTCTCTATTTAGCCATAGGACTCTATTTTATTCTAGCGCCCCCACTTGATATGATTTCTTTCATCATTGGGATCGTAATTGCGCTAGGCCTAGGCTATTTAATTTATAAAGTCATGAATAAAAAATATATTAGAGCGTATGTGAACCCTGTAAAATTAGATGATATTCTGGAGCAGTCATGAAACTAAAAATTATAAATGATGAAAAGGGACAAGCCGTTGTAGAATTTGCAGTTGTTTTGCCAGTGTTGCTTTTGATTATCTTAGCGACGATAACAATAGGCATGATGATTTATACGCAAACACTTTTGGTACTTGCATCTAGCCAGGCAGCGCGCACAGCTTCTTACGTAATTAATGATGAATCCTATAATGATGAAACCAAAGTGACCATGATAAAAAATGCCGCATACAATATATTGAATAATGGCATCAACGGAACAGATAGAGATGTGGATATATATTTGGAGGGTGGACTTGTCAGCGTAAAAGTGAGTTATAAATTTAGATATATATTTCCATTAACGGGAGAGATCTTTGATAAAAGTGAGTATAATCTCAGTTACACGACGACTTGTGTCATAAATTAGAAGTTGAGGTGTTGAATGTTAAAAAAAGTAAAACTTAAAATTGTAATTGCAATTATTTTTGCCATTATTGCAGGATTTAGCACTTTTCAGTTTTTAGGAACCCTTGAAAGTGAGGTTCCGATTGTGGTTGCAGCTCACGATATTGAAGCGTATACATTATTAGAAAGTGCAGATCTTAAAGTAGTGAAAATAGATAAAGATGAAAAGCAACGCTTTTTTCCATATGCTGCTTCTCAGATAAGTGAACTAAGAGGAAGTATTGTAAGAAATGCGTTTAGCAAAGAACAACCGATTCAAAGAACGCCAGACAATTTACTTATGAATGATGAAAAAGCCATTGCACTTAACTATGACGGAAAGGTTGACGACGCATACTTTATTCCTTATGACAAGCGGATTATTAGTATAGAAGTCGATTCTACAGGTGCGGTAGCGGAGCAACTTAAACCAGGGGATTTCGTAGATATTATTTTTACTTCTTCAGACGAAAGTACTGGCGGTCTTTATTCAAATTTGATGCTCCAGCATATTCAGATCTTTAAAATTATTTCGCCATCAAGTGAGAATGCCGCACAACTTAACGGCAATAAAAAACAATATGTTCTTATGGCAACACCAGAGGAATGTCTTTATTTAGCGGTTGCAAAACGCAATGGCGTTATTGATCTTATTTTAAATCCTTTGGAAGGAGATACGGATCCATTAGCAGCTATACATGTATATCAGCTTTCAGCCGAGCCACCAATGACAGATGTGGATGAAATTGAAGGACTTATATCTTCTATTTCAAATGATGAGGTATTGTCTAAAGATATAAAATCAGGACTTATAAAATCACTTGAAGGCGAAATTGACTTAGCAAAGGCAAAAGTTATTATTGAGTCAAGCAACATACCAAATAATGTTAAATTAAGCATCTATGAGCTCATTGACGCACAAACACCGCAATCCAGTTCTTTGGATGCATTTAGCAATGTAGAAAATGCCATTAATAGCAGCGTCTTATCGGATACTGAAAAAGACAATCTGTTTAGGTTACTTGGCAATAGTGATTCTATTCAAGAAGCACAACGCAAAGAAGATGTAAAAAAAATATTGCAAGAAGTAAACAGCAGTAATTTAGATGAAAACACAAAATCAAAAATAAGAGAAACTTTAGCAGTAAATGAAGAAGGAGCAAATTGATGAGAGCACCTACACGACTTTTGATAGTGGATTATGACAATCTTATATTGGATCAATTGATGACACTTGAGAAATCATATAACGGATTGCTCAACATTGAACCTGTTCAAGAAGATCATATTGACCAAGATAAGCTCTCAGAGTTTAATGTGGTCATTATACAGATCGAAAAAATCAAAGATTTAAAAAAATTTAGCGAGACTATAGAAAAACACTTTTCAGGAAAAGTATTGCTGATAACAGATAAATATGTGGATGAAAAAACGCGTTTAGCTCAGACTTTGGGTTATAATGTGCATTACAAATTTGGCTCATCAAATGCATTGGCTGAAAAGCTATTTGAAGATTTTAAGGAAAATATTATTCAGAAAAGAGAAGCACTGAAAACGGTGATCAAGGAAGAAGATACAATTCACCTTTGTGTTTATTCACCACAAGGTGGTTCTGGGAAGAGTACCATTGCAATTAATTTGGCAATTCAATATACGAAAGCCAATAAGAAAGTCTTACTCGTAGACATGGCCCAAATTGGCAGTATTGGCGCAATGCTTCATGTGCCTAATGTTCATGGTGGTTTTTCAAAATTACTTGAAAGACTTGAGGTGGAAATGGATCAACAAGATTTAAGTCATGTACACGAAGAGTGTTTTTACAAATACCAACAAGAAACTTGTGAATTCGATATTTTAATGTCCTCTTCACTGATTAAAATGGAGAAGATGCGATCGGCAGAAGTGGGGAGAATCCAAAGTGTGATTAGAAACTTAGGCTATGATGTTGTTATTTATGACACTTCAACAGAAATTTGTGAGAGAAATCTTTCTATATTTGATGATTGCGATAAAGTCGTTTTGGTTTCTACCCCAGATATTATTTCAAGCTGGAAGTTGATTCAGGTAAAGGAAATCTTAAAAACAGTGGGTGTATCTCAAAAATGTGTACTGATTGTCAATCGATTTTCAAAGCATCTTGGGTTTACAAACGAAGAACTTGAAATTGAGATGCAGATGCCCTTAGTCGGTGTGATTAAAGAGGAGAAGTGGATAAAATATAACGTAAATGAGGGCATCCCCATTACTCTACAAAATCACAATAAAACAAATGAAGTTTTTTCAGAGCTTGCGCATAAATTATGCCTTATAAATAAAAATCCTAAGAAAAAATGGGGGTTTAAAAAGTGAGTATTGAACATTATTTAAACAACAAGATGAGGATAGAGGCAGATCAGCATAATTCAAAAGGGTTAACAATCGATACAAAACTCCGTAAAACTAAAATAAACGAAGTTATCCACAAAGCAAAAGAAAGTATCTCTGACCTTAGAGATGAGTTTTCACAAGGAGACCTTGAGAAGCAAGTTAAAGCGATCGGATGGCGGATTATAGATACACTTGTGGAGAAAGAGTATTCTGCTTTCTTTTTTTCTCAAAATGAAAAACATGAGATGTTAGAACAACTCATGCAAAATATGTTCGGATTTGGTGTGATTGAACCTTTTCTAAAAGACTCTGAAGTAACCGAAATCATGATCAATGGGCGCAAAAATATATTTATTGAGAAAAGTGGCAAGATTACCAGAGCAATAGATCCTAACGGGCACTATGTAGAGTTTGAATCTGAGAAAGATTTAAGGTTTGTAATCGATCGAATTGTGTCACCAATCAACAGAAAAGTGGATGAAAGTGATCCAATTGTAGATGCTCGGTTACCTGATGGCTCAAGAGTAAATATCGTACTAGGCATCATATCACTAAGTGGTACAACTGTAACCATAAGAAAGTTTCCAGAGCGCCCTTTTAACATGGCATCTCTTATTGAAAAAGGAACTTTGACGCCTGAAGTGTCTGAGCTTCTAGAAAAAATGGTAAGGGCAAGACATAATATTATTGTTTCAGGAGGAACGGGTTCTGGTAAAACGACTTTCTTAAATGCTTTAAGTATGTTTATTGCAAATGACTCAAGAGTGATTACGGTTGAAGATTCAGCAGAACTTAAATTTAACCAAGTCCAAAACCTTGTTCGGCTTGAAACAAGGCCGCCGAATCTAGAAGGTAAAGGTGAAATCACAATGCGTAAATTGGTGAAGTCAGCGCTTAGAATGCGACCAGATCAAATCGTCATTGGAGAAGTAAGAGGGGGAGAAGCCTTAGACATGCTTCAAGCCATGAATACGGGTCATGATGGGTCCTTGTCCACAGGCCATGCGAACTCTGCGCAAGATATGCTTATGAGACTTGAAACGATGGTGCTTATGGCGGGAATGGAGCTTCCGGTAAGAGCCATTCGTCAACAAATTGCTTCTGCTGTGGATTTTATTGTTCACCTGAGTAAGATGAGAGATGGTTCGAGAAAAGTGGTGGAGATCATTGAGGTCATAGGTATGAATGGCGAAGACATTGTTACACAAGATATTTTCAAATATGAAGAACGCTATTTAGAACAGAATCAAGCGCCTACTGAGGGTGCACTTTTATATCAAGGGAATAGCATAGCGATAACCAAAAAATTTCACGCCACTGGTATTTTTAACTATGAAAGTCCCTTTATAAATGAAGGTGCCTTATGAGTATGATTATATTCAGTTTTTCTATGGCTGCCTTTTTCTCAATCATGGCTGTATATGAAATTTATTTTGGGATAGATGTAAAAAAAGGGACAACAGAAAAAACATTAAGACTTCTCAAAGGGGAGACTCAATTACGCAAATTACAAAAGAAAAAAACGAGTAGCAAATCAAAACAAACTCATTTGCTGAATAACCCAATTGTTATGTTAATCGTTCTCTCTTTAGTCTCGTTTATTATGCTCAAAAATATTTGGCTTTCGCTTCTAGTGGGCATATTGGGTTATTTTTATCCTAAATATGTGGAACGTGAACGCAAACAGAAGAGAAAACATGAAATGAATATACAATTCAAAGATGCAATGCAGTCTGTGTCCAACTCACTTAAAGCAGGCAATTCTTTTCAGACTTCACTTGAGAGGTGTCTAGAGGACCTTAAAAGAATTTATAGACATCAAAAAAACAATGCACTTCTTGAAGAGTGGGAAAAAATAGTATCTGACTTACAGTTAGGTCAGCCGATTGACAAAGTGCTCAATGATTTTAAGAATCGAGTGAAATTAGAAGACGTTGATACTTTTGTGAACTCAGCCGTTATCATTCATGAAAAAGGTGGCAACATGACAGAAGTCCTTGCAAATGTAACAGAAGTCATAGGGGATAGAATTGATGTGAAAAGAGATATTATGACACTTACTGCTGGAAAGAGATCAGAAGCAAAGCTCTTGACCTTTATGCCACTTATACTGCTAGGACTTTTGATGCTATTTTCTCCTAAGTATCTTGATCCAATGTATGATAAGCCTTTAGGAAAATTGCTGGCAACGCTAGGCGTGATTATGTTAATTGCCAATTTTTTTATAGGCAAAAAAATCATCAATATTGATATTTAAGGAGACAATATGAAACTGATTATAGCAATTTCAATCGGACTCTTATTTTTTGTTTTATTGTTTCCTACTCAATTTTTTAAGCAAAGAGGTGCTTTAGGGCGATTTAATGAAAAGAAAAAAAAGCTGACAAATGACAATATTGAAAATAAGGTGCTCAGACAGTTAGTGAAATTAGCGCGGAAACTCCGACGCATTATCAACATCAAGATATTGCCTGAAAAGCGCTTTCAAATTAAAGAAAAATTAGATTATGCCAATATGAGTAAGATGATAAGTCCAGAAGATTTTGTCTATCTCAAGGTGATCATCACAGGTATTACAGGCTTATATTTTGGATTTCATTATTATCATAGTAAGGACATGTTGACATTAATTTGCTTGATTCTTGGGAGTGTTATGGGTTATTTAGTGCCTAATCAATGGCTTGATGGTAAAGTAAAAAAAAGAAAACTAGCAATTCGAAAAAGTGTGCCCTATGTATTGAGTCTATTTTCTATTTTGATGGAAGCAGGATTAAATATCACACAGGCTATGGAAGAGATTGCTAAAAATCCTAATAACGCATTGGCTGTGGAAATTCAAATAACAACTGAAGAAATGCACTTAGGACTAACCAATGCAGAAGCTTTAGAGAATATGGCGTTACGTACAAACGTGGATGAAGTTAATTACTTCGTTTCATCCATGATTCAAGGCCTTGAAAAAGGGAATAGCGGGATTGCAAAGATCGTTAAGGAACATGCTGAGAATAGTTGGAACATTAGAAAATCGCTTGCAAAAGAGCTTGCCGAAAAAGCTTCAATGAAATTATTTTTGCCGCTATTACTGTTAGTATTTCCTGCTATGGTAATCTTTCTGCTTGGACCAATGATTTTCTCTATGATTGATATGTTTAGCCAAGGGGTGTAAGGGATGTCAAAAGGAAATAAGTGGCATGATTTTGTCAAAGAAGAAAAAGGGGCGACTGCACTGATCTCAATTATGATGATGTTTGTTTTGCTTGCATTTGCAGGCTTGATTATCGATTGTGGTTATGTGGTTTATTCTAAGATTGGTCTTGATGAAGCGACAATGCAAGCTTCGGATTCAGCAATACTTGCAGTAGATAATGACTATTTTGATGAAACCGGAGAGGTAGAGATCATCATAGAGGATGCGGCTGATTATATAGAATATGTACTGCTCTATAATCTGCCAGATGCAATCCTGATTAGTGTTGAGGCGGACCCAATTAAACCCAATATCGTTGAGGTTTACTCTCAAAGAACTGTTCCAGTACATTTTTCAAAAATATTAGGGATCAATGAAGTAACGATATATTCAAAAGCGATCTGTAAAGTAGATGGCTAATTAAAAGGAGCGTAAAGATGAAAAGAATTTTAAAGATGTCAGGGTTATTATTGTTCAGTTTAGTGGTGTTTGCAGGATGTGCATCAGAGGAAGAGAAAGCGATGAATGCTTATGTTGAAATTCTAGAATCTTCCAATCTTAATTCAAGTGTAGAGGCTGTAAATTCGATGGCGGCAGCTTTTAGTGTCGATAATCCGGATCCAAATGCAGAAGGTTATAACGACAAGCTGTTTGAGATGATTGAGCTTATTCAAGCAGAATTGAAAACAGCTAAAGAAAGTGCAAATGCAATCGTTGTAACAGATGAAGCTCTAGTAGTTGTTCATGAAAATCTAAAATTAGGGATAGATAATGTGGCTAATGGTTTTGACCTTATTCACCAATCTTTTCTCGAAGAAGATGAGGCTGAATCAAGTCGCTTGAACGCTGAAGCAATAGAGGCATTAAATAATGGCAATTTAGCTATTACCGAATGGAATTCGGTTGTAACCCCATAGGGCTGCCTTATGAAAAATAAAAAAAACCTACTCTTAATGAGTGTATTATTACTCTTATTAATGACAGGGTGTGCACAAAGTGACCAAAAGGCAACAGCGGATTATATGAAAACCATTAAAGCCTATTTAATGATTGAAAAGATTGATGAAATTGGTCAGAAACAAGCTGCATTTGAATCAAAATACGAATCCGCAGATGAAACGCAGTATTTAGAAGCTCAGAAACTACAAGTAGTTGAGTCGCTTGAAGCAATAGATCAACTAGAGATGAGTGCTCAGTCCATTCAACCTAAAAATGATTATGTTAAATCAATGCATAATGAGCTTATACTGGGGATCGATGCTCTAAGGCAGGGCTATGAATTTCTAGGGGAAGGCATTGTAACAGCCAACCTAGATGAGGCCTATAAACTTTATGATAAGTCCTATGATGCCTTTACAATGAGCGAAGATGCCTTTACAAGATGGAAAACATTCGAAGAATAGTACTTGAAAATCAGGAGGAAACCATGAAAGAAAAAAAGAGTAAGAGCAATAAAGCAATGAATCTGGATAAACCACATCCTATATTCGCAGGTGTAATGGATTTTTACTTTTTCAGCATAATCGTTACAGGGTTATTAGCAACAATTTCAAGCTTTACCCATAAGAGCATAATGGGTCCAAAATTAGCCCAAAGTGTTCTGCTTTTAGATTTGATAGTGGTTGTGCTTTACCATGTTGTTTTATCTAAAAAAATCTCAGTATTAAGTCTAGGAGAGAAACTGGCAGGTAAAGTAAAAGACACCACAGGCAAGACCTGGTCAAATCCTTATCAGAGCAATCGAATTGGGATCTACATTGTCATGATATTGGCGATCTTTTTGTTGGGAAATGACTGGAATCAAAGTGCAATGGGTCATGTCGTTCCATTTGCAGTGATCGTTGGCAAATGGATACGCTTTGGCATTATTCTAAAATGTCTCTTAATGATATCAGAGCGAAAACTAACAGGTCTAAAAGTATTAATCCTAATGGAACTTTTAGGCATGGTGGGGGTTGCATTATCTGGAGTAGGTTCCATGTTTACAAGCTTAGCATTTGTCTCGGCATTAGTATCGGTTGTTGTGTTTATAAAATACAATAAAGCCCCAAAAAACACATCGATAGATGCAGCTGAATTATTTGTATCAAAACAGGGTTAAGCCCCTTTTTGAATAAAAAAAATAAGGAGGACAAGTATGATTCTATTTACAAATCACAAATGGAATCGAATCATCAGCAAGATTACGTTGGTGGCATTTTTACTCATGACAATGAGTTCCTATGCGCCATCAAGTATGTCGTTTGCGGCATATAGTAAATCAAGCTCGAAGATTTCAAAAAGTACTCGAAGCAGCTATGAAAAAGTATCGCGTAGCACAAGCAAGAGTACAAAAGAACCCAGTAAGGTGAGTAAACCAAGCAAACCGAGTAAGCCAAGCTACAGTAAGGCGAGCACAAGTAAAAGCACCTCAAGCAAACCCTCGGCAAGCAAATCCACGACAAAAGCCACCAGTAAACCATCAAGTAGTGGTGCAAAGTCGGCTTCAAGCAAGGTAACCCGAGCAACAAGTGTGGTAAAGAAATCACCACCAGCACGCACGCCTTCAAAACCAGTGAGTAAAAGTTTTGCACAAAAGGCCAAGGAAACCATCAAAAGCACAGTAAGTCGCGTAACAAGCACGGTGAAAAATACGGTATCAAAAGTCAATACATCTGTGAGAAACACGTATCAAAAAGCAACGAAAACAATATCAAGTACGGCTAAAAAAGTCGTCAGTAATGTCACAAGTCGATTTAGCAGTTCGACAAAAAATGCAATCAAAACAGCGATAGGTAATACCACAAAGAAAATAGGTAAAATAGTAAGTAACACGACGAAATATGTAAATACAGCGGTAAAAAAAGTATCGAGTGTTGCCCAAAAAGCAACCCAATCTGTGGTGAATAAAACTTATAAAGCAACAAGAAGTGTGGCATCCAGTATCAAAGCATCATTTACAAAGCTGAAATCCACAGTAAGCACGGCAAAATCAAATGTGAGCAAATTTGGAGCAACCATTAGATCGGGTGTAAGTTCATCATTAGATAAGATGAAGACCTCAGTCTCAAGGTTTGCACTCAAATCGCGGCAAACGGTGACAAGTTTTGCAAAAAACACAAAAAGTATTGTCACAAAGAGTTATAATAGTGTTAAGCAATTTGGCAGTAATGTGGCTAAAAGCGTAAGCAGTCAAACCCAATCAGGGTTCTCAAAAGCATTTAGTGGCATAAAGAGTTTTGGAAATAGCATCAGTAAAACAGCAAAGAGCTTTGGAAGCCAGTTTAAAAGTAAGGCAGAGAAGGCATTTAGTAGTGTAAAATCATTTGGAAGTAAGCTAAATTCAGGTGTGAAAAGTGCCTTTAGTACAGCTAAGAAGTTTGGCAGTAGTGTCATCGAGAGTACCAAGACACTTGGATCAAATGTTGTAAAAGGTGTCAAAACACTTGGTAGTCATATTGGCTCAGGCGTGAAAAGTGCCTTTAGTACAGCTAAGAAGTTTGGCAGTAGTGTCATCGAGAGCACCAAGACACTTGGATCAAATGTTGTAAAAGGTGTTAAAACACTAGGTAGTAATATTGGCTCAGGTGTGAAAAATACATTCAATAGTGTAAGGAACTTCGGAATAGGAGTTGCATCAGCTGTAAAAACGAATGTAGTTTCATTTGTAAAGAATAAGCTTCCATCAATTGTAGAGGGAACAAAAAATTATCTAGCAAAGTCATTGAATCAAATTATCAAAGGAAATTTCACTGATGATGTGACCTTATTAGGAACTGTAGGTCAAATTGCAATTGGCCTTTTAGGCGTAGATTTACCAGCAGATTTAAGAGATGTTGGTTATGACCTTACTCATTGGGAATGGTCATGGGGTCATGCAGGTCAAACGGCATTAGATGTTGTGGGACTAATTCCAGTAATAGGCGCAGTAAAATGTGCAGATGAAGTAGGAACGGTAGTAAAAAACAGCGTAGATCCAATAAAAAATGCGATGAAATCGTTATCTGGTGCGGGATTAGATGATGTAGCTAAGAAAAGTCCAATAATCGCTAGGTTTGATTTGCAAATGTTTGCTGGGAAAGAAATAAAGCAAATTGATGGTGTTTTTGAGGGTGGGACAGGAATAGGGAATGATGTATATGCAGGAGTCAAAGAAGCTTCAGAATTCCTCAAATCTCAAAATGTTCCACGAGAGTACAGAAAACAGATCCTCGAATCGTTTGACGTACGAACCATAAAAATGGAGACCGCTGGCGATGCAACATATGGTATTAGATTCTATGGTGGGGATGCTAAAGAAAAAGGTAGATACTTGTTTGAGACTTTTTCACCTACTACAAACAGAAACAATTTAGCATTGCCAAATCAGTGGAATTCCATGTCTGGATTACAACAATTTCAGGTTAAAAGCGGAACATCAATGATTACAGGTAATGCAGCCCCTCAACTACAGCATGGTTCGCAGTATGTAGGAGGAGCTAAGCAATGGTATATTAACAGTTTGGAGGCGTTGTCAAAATGATAAGAGTGAAAGAGTTTGAAGATAAGTATATCGAATTAATTCAAACTGTTGAAAGCGAAATGGATTTAGTGAGAAAAGGTCTGAAAGATAAATCAAATCAACAACTAAAAACTATAATTTTTGATTTGAATAAAATGAACAATATCAGGGATTCGAATCAATTTGTGCCAAGTTATCCAAGGTTCATTGTAGATTCTTGGGATTTCAGCGATTCGCTTGGTATTGAATTGCTAAAGTTCTACGAACTCTATAAGAAAATTAAAAATCGATAGAGTCACAAGTTCGAATTGACACGTAGATATCACCTATGCTATGGCTTTAAATGGCGGTTGTTGAGCACTTCCGACCACCCATCTGATACACAACGGGTCATTTCGACCACGTCATAAGCATCTTACAAACGTCGGCATTGCCGGCGTTTGTGCTTTGTCGCAGGCGCAAGGCGACCACGCGGCTTTATCCCGCACCGAAATAATATTCGAGCAGTCACTGGTTTTGCCCTAAAAAGGCGAAGTGGAACGCTCGCCAAATTCGCCCCAAACAGGCGGTTCTCATCCCCAGTGGTATCTTTACTCTACATGGGATGGGTAAACGCCACACAGGGCGAACGTGTGCGACAGATGGGCGAATAAACTCAGACGCCAGTAACGGCAATGTTTTAGTCTCTATCAGGTTGAATGGCTGCTCACAAAACAATCGGTCACAAAGCCCCAAATTCGGCTTTGATAATCCTCAATGGCATCCTTGCTCGGCTGAGGAATAGAAAGGGCGACACAGGGCGAACGTGGGGCATACAAAGGCAAGATAATCTCTTATCCTAGTGATGCCAATGGTTTAAGTTTAAAAACAGCATTACTTCTCAGCTAAAAGTTCTGCCCTCAATCATCTAGACTAAATGTCATTTCTGCTACCCCTCGGTTCATGGTGAACCCACCCTTGACGGTTATTTTTGTCTGTGGTAAACTGGGACGCAACTGGGGGATTTAAGGGGGGCGACGGTTTCTCCGAAATCCTAGCTGGACTGACCAGAACTAAATCAATAATTATCAATCAACAGCAGAGAAGAAAAAGGTTTTAATACTTTTCTTTCTCTGCTGTTATTATTTATGAATCACAGTGTTTTCAACATTTTCCTCAAAGTTTGACTTGTAATCGAGTTGAACCAGAGTTAATATCACACACACGACTTCGAGATAGTTAAGCCTATTTCCAGAAGTTACCTGTTTCTGACAGGGCGTACTCTTGCTACGGGACTGGTTCTCCCAGACCCAATAATACTTACCCACCTAGTCCCGTAAAGAAGTGGGGGCACGAACAAAGTGAGTGACTTTTGCAAAACAAAAGTACTGACGTATCCCCTTGGTTGTCAGAGGATGTAATTCCAAGAGAGAGACTTATCAGCCCCGGTTGTAATTCGGTTGCCAAAAGAGGACCCGACGAACAAGGGTGGCGCAAGCAGTTTTCGCGTAAGCGAAAATCTTGACAGGAGGAAAATGCAAATGAATAAGCGCAAGGAAGACCATATTTATGTTGACATAGACTTGCATAAAGAGTTGCACACCCCAACCGGAAGTAACTCCTGATTTGACAGAACAAATGTAGCAAAATGAACGGATACAGTAAAGGCCAAGGGCGTTACTTCCCAAAAAAGTGTCGGACACCGTTATCCTCTTATAAGCCAAAATAAAACTCGGTGAGCTGCTCTAATTTTAGAGAACTACCGAGTTTTTTGATAATTACAAATAGGTTATATTTTTTAAACTATGTGCTTCTGTGAAAAATAGTTTTAGCATATTGATCAATATGCTGCCTCATGCTGTCGCTTGTTAGAGATTCATAATGAAGCACATCAAAATAATAGGGCAAAGGCAATTCTTCGTTGAGCTGGACGCTTAGCCGCTTTTTCGAGATTAGGGCAAGCTTTAATCGCATTAATAATCATATTGAGACTTTTGTCAGACAGTCCAAAATTCATAATTGTTCACCTAAATAGTCAAAGACTTGTTTGATGGCTTCTGCATAAGACTCTTTTATCATTTTAACTGCAAACTCAAAGCGTTCTTCATCATAAGTGTATACCAAAAGATTTCGTTTTTCGAGCATGTCCATCCAAATGTCGCCCTCTTTTATAATTTCATAGTGAAAGGCTGATTTTATAACTTCTCTGGGAAAATTGGCAGGGACTTCTTTTGATTCAAGAAAATCTTTAAGTGTCTTCCATGAGAGTTCAAAAGTGTACTCAAATCTCTGAATTAAGCCTTCTTTTTCGAGTTTAGAGAGTTCCTCATATCGATCAATAGCTTCCTTAAATTGTTTATATGCTTTGGTTAAATTCTCATAGCGCTGATGCCAGCGTATTTCTTTATCCATAGTTGTACCTCTTTGTTGTTTTATATCTTATAATGATTATATTTCAGTGGTTATGGGATGTCAAATAGCCTCTACATAAAATTAAATCTGAGAAAACCTAGATAAAGTGCATAACTCCCGATATAATGGTATAAAGACATTTAATGTCTTGAACTAGAAAATGAATTTTATAATGGAAACGGGAGGAGAATAACCGTGACGATAGAGTTTAAAGATACATTAAATACGGTGTTAAAAGATGATGATTTAGACATCTATGAAAAGATGTGTTTATTAATCTTACTCAATATGGAAGAAGATTCTAAACTGACTTCAGAAGTCCTTGGCAATTATATGGGATGTTCTACTGTAAGGGCAAAGCTTGCCTTCGAGTCGCTTAACCAAAAGGGTTACTTAAAAGGGGAATCCGCTTATTACGAGGGCGAGTTTATTCAGCGCAGGGAGAGTAATATCATATCACCCAATAGAGAAGTGATCGAAGTGGGCGATATCAGAGAAGCTTTAAAAGTAGAGACTGAAGAGTTTTTAGAAGGCTTTTTTAAACCTCTATATGACGAGAATCAATCCACAGGAGCAGATGATTTCCAATCTATGGCAAAGTCCAATTTAAACAAAGTGCCACCTTCAAAGATTGATGAAGAAACTGAAAGACGTCAAAGGCTTGCAGCTTATTTAATGGGTAGTGATGAGTTTGTAGCCAGTGAATTAAAACCTTTTGTCAGTGTAAAAGAGACTAAACAATCTTTAGTAGACCAAGTGATAAGCCTGATCGAAGAAAAAATAAGCTTTAAGGAAGCGAATATTATACTCGGGTTTGCAAGCAATGATCTTGAACTTATTAAGAGGAAGTATAAAATCGCAAAATTATCACAGATGTCAGATACCATCAGCGTCCTGATTAACGAATTACAGAAAAAAGATTCTGCGGTCATAAAAGCAGAAGAAGTGGAAATGGAAAGAAGCCAGATCAACACCAATCGCATCATGAAAATGCAAGCCTATAAAAATCAACAGAAATAATGGAGAAAAATAGGGGTGAAGATGAACGGAAAAAGTTTTAAACGCTTAAAGAGAATCTTTTTTTCTACAGTGGTCCTAGTAGCGCTTATAACGGGATGTGGTCAAGAAACAGTCAAAACGAAGACCGTGACTCCAGAAGAAGTTGAAGAAACGCGCGTAGAGGAACCTGTTACTGAAGAACAACTTGATATTATATTAAAGAAGCTTCAATCGGATATGAGAGTCTTTGATGTCGTTGATTACCACGATGATATTTTCAACCAAATCAAATCAGAAGTAAGTGGTGGTGAGGATGACGATGCCTTAAATGCAATCATAAATCCCATTGTTGAAAACTATATCCAAGAGGTTTTGGCCGATAAAATAAAGGTATCCTTAGGTGAAAATTATGCGGAGGCAGATTTTGACTGGCTTTATACTCATGTAGAAATAAAATCACTTCAAAAATTGATCGTGGCTTACGAAAGAGAGTATATTAAGCATATTAAAAAGTAGGTGATAGGATATGTATACCATAATGGTCGTGGAAGACGAAAGACGGCTCAGAGAGATAATCGTCAAATATTTTATAGCGGAGGGTTTTAAAGTGCTTGAAGCTGAAAATGGACGAGCTGCAATTGAACTGGTGAAAATGGAATCTGTGGACGTGATTTTGATGGATGTTATGATGCCTGAACTCAATGGCTTTGAGGCTTGTAAGCAGATCAGGACCTTTTCGGATGCACTTGTCATCATGCTTACGGCAAGAGATGATGATGAAGATAAGATTAAGGGGTTCGACTGTGGTGCTGATGAATATGTGACTAAGCCCTTTAGCCCTAAAGTGCTTGTGGCACGAGTAAATGCACTCCTTAAGCGGCTAGGCAATAAAACAGAGGCTCAAGACTACATCCAAATTAGCGGTTTAAAAATTTATAAAGAAAATTATGAAGTTTATGATATGGGAAAAGAAGTTAAATTGAGTCCCAAAGAATACGATCTACTACTTTTGCTCGTTGAAAATAGAAATGCAGTACTTACTCGTGAAACGATACTCAACAAGGTTTGGGGTTATGATTACTATGGGGATTACCGCACAGTGGACACTCATATTAAAAAACTGCGTAAAAAGTTGCCACATAGTAGTGATGCGATTAAAACAATTGTCAAACTTGGTTATAAATTTGAGGTGAAATAGATGAAACGATCAAGTGTCGTGGTTAGACTTTTTGTCTTGACAACCCTGTTTTTAGTATTCTTTGTATCTGTGGCATTTAAACTTCAATTAAAGTCTTTTGAAGAATATTATTTTGAACGCAAAATTAATGATATTGATGAAAAGTACTTTGACTTTATGGCATTATATGAGTCTTCTGATTGGAGTCAAGCAGAGTTAGAGCAAAATATTCAGTATTTTGAAAATCAAAATGACATCAAAATGGCCATGATTGACAATTACTACGGCATTATTAATGAAAGTAAATATAAGATTTTCATATTGAATGATAAGGGTCGGGTTTATGAGGTTCAATTAAACAATGTATTACAGAAGTCAGATTACATGAAACTGGATGTCCACGCTGGAGATCGAATTGTAGTAAAGGGCTATCTTTGGGGTGATCAGAAGAAAAACATCACGCTGATGCAAATGACTTTAAATGATGTTATGGTCTTTAATGTGATTGAGCCACGGCTTAATGATCGATTAAAAGTGGATGAAGTAGAGGGAACTGTTATTCGTTTTAATATTCCAGATTTACAGGATCTTATTTTTGGTGTGGATTACACGGGAATTGCGGGTGTAGTGGATTACTACTACTTTACACCTAAAAGTGGTGTCATTGATGATGAAAGCTTCATATATACTGAAAAAATGTCTGGAAAGAAACAAATTGTAAAGGTGTTCCCTTCTAATCGTAAAGGGCTTAAAAGTATCTTTATAATGACTCAACAGCAACCCATTATAGAAGCCACTCAAGCGCTTTCAGACTTCTATCCTGTTCTAATCACAGGCTCTCTGCTCATCGGTGCCATATTTTTGTTTATATTCTCTAAAATGATTTCAAATCCTTTGATTGAACTTGAGCAAAAAGCACAGAAGATGGCTGATTTTGATTTCAATGAGTATATTGAAATTAAGCATAATGATGAAATTGGTGGATTATCAAGGAGTTTAAATCAACTTTCTTATAATTTGGAAAGCAGCATTAAAGCCTTAAATGATGCGAACGCCAAACTGCTTGATGATCTTGAAAAAGATCGAAAACTTGAAAACATGAGAAAAGAGTTTATTCGTAATATCTCTCATGAACTTAAAACACCAATTGGTGTCATTAGAGCCTTTACAGAGGGCCTACAAGATGGCATTGTGGAAAATGACGTGGATTATTATTCAGGTGTTATATTAGAAGAGATCACCACCATAGAAGCTCTGGTTAAAGATATGCTTGAACTTTCAAAACTTCAAACGGGCGCGTATAGACTTGAGCTAGAGATCTTTAAAATCAACGTGTTGATAGAAAATGTCATTTTAAAACAGACGCATTTTGCCCTGGAGAAAGGGATGAATTTTGCCTTCGAACAATGCGAATACGATCAAGTTTTTGGTGACTATCGTAAAATTGAGCGCGTTGTGGCGAATTTTGTATCGAATGCTGTGCGATATGGAAAGTCTAATACGACAATTGAAATTAAAACAAGTGTTGCCGAAAGGCGCATTCGCTTTTCAATCCAAAATGAATGTGCACCATTATCCAATGAGCAATTGGATAGAGTTTGGGATAAATTTTATAAAGTAGATGAATCTAGGTCAAAAGTACTGGGCGGAAGTGGGCTTGGTCTTGCCATAGTAAAGGAGATATTGGAGCAGCATCAGGCAATCTTTGGGGTTGAAAATACTGTAGAAGGCGTTGTCTTTTATTTTGAAATGGGCAAATATGGAAATGGTATTGTATAAAACATATAAAGCTAAAATGAACTATTTTGAATAATTTCATATAAGACGAGTGATATCAACAGATTCCAAGGTGTAAGATTAAGGAAAAACGATTAGTTGTTTAGTGGTTAACAACATAAGTTACATTTTCTTAATTGACAGACTCAAGGTGTGTGTTATAATTTGAAAAGTCAAAACAAACATAGCGCGTAGCTATGTTTTCATTTTTTTAAGAAAGGTTGATATCATGGAAGCAAGGCAAAAGATTTTTTATGGTGCTTTTATTACGCTACTATTCATTGTGATCATGTTGGCTTTCCAGCAGATCAAAGCGGCACAAAAAATCGAAACTTACGAAAACGAGCATGCATTATTAACATCACAAATAACGGAACAAGAAAATAAAATTGAATCACTAACAGCATCTTTGGAAAGTGCAAAAATGACTTTGTCAAACCAATCAGGCATGGTCGATGAATTTAAGCGGTTGTCAAAGTTCATCGATTTTACTGAGTTTGATTCATCTCAACTGGAAAGAAGTCAAAAAATAGTGGATGAGACACCACTGGATTCAGAGAGTGCACTTGCACTTGTAAAATATTCAGACCAGTATGATGTGCCGGTATCTTTAATACTCTCCATCATGGAAATCGAGAGTAATTTTGATGAAGATTTAGTTGGAGCAGATCAAGACAGGGGTCTTATGCAGATCATACCGGGTACAGAGAAATGGCTGGCGACAGAGTACGGGAACGAACTTGGCTTAACGTATGATCCAGACCGCATCTTTGATGCAGATTACAACATAGCCTTGGGTGTGAAATATTTGGATATTCTCATGAATTCTCATGGTTCAAATTTTGAAAGGATTCTATCTGAATACAACAGAGGTCCAAATAACCTTAAAAAGTATTATGCACTGAATCAGACGTATTCCACAACGTATTCAAGATCTGTACTCAGCAGAGAGAAAAAATATGTGGCCTTAAATAATTAAAAGGCCTGTTAAAAAAGAACCAACCCATAATGCAAATGCTCAAAAAGAGTCATACTTAAAGCTATGGCTCTTTTTCTCTTTTTTTGATACAATAGAACGAACACGTGTTCACAAATAAATTTTAATGTATTTCTAATCAAAGACCAATTGAGATGCATTATACTGATAAAGGTGAGTTAATAATGGCAGATCAATATTTGAGCAAGATATCTGTAAGAGGTCTTGTGGAGTTTGTGTATAGAAGTGGTGATTTGGATTTGAGATTTCAAGGTAAGTCTAGAGCTGCTGACGGCACACGCATTCATCAGCGTATACAGAACTCACAAGGCGTTGACTATGAAAAAGAAGTTTTTTTGCAAAAAAAGTTTGAATTTATAGATCCTTATGATCAAACGCCAATTGAGCTTGTGGTCAGTGGTAGAGCGGATGGCATACTCAGGACAGAAGCAGGTTTCACCATTGATGAAATCAAAAGTACAAGTGCTTTTTTAGAAGATATTGATGAACATACATACCCTCTTCACTGGGCACAAGCGAAAGTATATGGTGCGATATTTTGTGAAGCGGAGGGTCTGGATGAAGTCGTCATTCAACTCACCTATGCTGACTTTGAATCCTTAAGCGTTAAGCGCATAAAAGTACCTTACGAACGCAAAGTACTCGTTGCCTTTTTTGAAGAGACTGTGGAGCGGTATAAAAAATGGGTAATTTATAGAAAGAATTGGCAAAAAAAGCGTAATGATAGCTTGAGTGATTTGACTTTTCCATTTGCAAGTTATCGCAAGGGTCAAAGAGAAATGGCGGTTAGTGTCTATAATGCGTTTAAAAATGGACAAAATGCTTTTATAGAAGCACCAACGGGTATTGGCAAGACCATTTCCTCTCTTTTCCCGACCTTAAAAGCCATGAATGAAGGCTTAGTTGATAAAATTTTTTATTTGAGTGCTAAAACGATTACTAAGAAGGTGGCTGAGGATACTTTAAAGGGCCTTCATAATCACAGTGGTCATGCGCTAAAGTTGAAAGCGTTGACTTTGACGGCAAAGGATAAAATCTGTTTTTTAGATCAAACCACTTGTTATCCAGATAAATGTCCCTATGCAAAAGGTCATTTTGATAGATGCAATGATGCACTTTGGGATTTGCTTCACGAAGATGTGGTACTCAGTCGGGATACGGTTGAAATTTTTGCACAAAAGCATCAGATATGCCCATATGAATTTTCGCTAGATGTGGCACTTTTTTCAGATGTGATTATTTGTGACTACAATTATGCCTTTGATCCCAGAGTTTATTTAAGGCGTTTTTTTGATGCCCCCACAGAGAGTTTTGCCTTTTTAGTAGATGAGGCACATAACCTCGTGGATCGTGCGAGAACGATGTATTCTGCTGAACTGCACAAAGATAAAGTGATGGCCATTAAAAATGAGCTTAAAGCATATGACAAATCTCTTATGAAGCAGATTGATGGGATTAATAAGATGATGCTTGAGATTCGTAAGCGATGCGATGAAGAGGGCATTTATGTGGATAAGGATGAAGTTGCGGACATTTACACACAGCTTAAAAGACGTTCTACGATACTTGAAAAATGGCTTATTAAAAGTCAAGGTTCTGAGATATACGATTTAGTGCTAGATTTCTACTTTGAAATTCTGACTTATTTGAGAATTAGTGAACTCTACGATGAGGGGTTTCTTTTCTATATCACAGAAGGGCATACCGTTAAAACAACCTTTAAGCTTTTTTGTATTAATCCGGCATCTCAGCTTATGCGATTTATAAACAACAGCAGAGCGACGATTTTCTTTTCGGCCACATTGTCGCCACTTGACTACTATCAAAAGATCCTTTCAGGGGACGAGGGCGCCAAAAAATTAAAGTTACCTTCTCCGTTTGATCCGAATCGGAAATTGGTGCTCTTTAGTGAAGATATTTCTGTAAAATACAAAGATCGAGAATCAGCGCTTTCTCCAATCTGTGATTATCTTTATAATATGGGTATGAGTAGAGTGGGTAATTATATGGTTTTTTTGCCTTCTTACACATACTTAAAACATGTGACGGATTTATTTATAGCCCAATACGAGATGGCATTTGATATAATGATTCAAGAGCGTGAAATGGATGATCAAGACAAAGAGGCTTTTCTCTATCAATTTGTGCACCATCAAAACCTCAGAAACACATATGAGGAGATGGGAGAAGTTCATAGGGGAAAATCACTTATATGCTTTGCGGTTCTTGGGGGTGTTTTTTCAGAAGGGATTGATCTCACTGGAAATTTGCTCATAGGGGTTGCGCTTATAGGTGTGGGACTACCCATGATGAGTTTTGAAAACAATCTGATCAAGTCTTATTTTGATGCGTACAATCAACAAGGTTTTGAATTTGCTTATCAGTATCCTGGCATCAACAAAGTCATGCAAGGTGCAGGCCGGGTCATAAGGAGTGAAACAGATCGTGGCGTTATCATCTTGCTCGATAAACGACTGTCCAACCGCTATTATAGAAGACTTTTACCAAGAGACTGGGGACATACCACAGCTCGTAGAGAAACTTCAAAAGAAATCATTCAAAATTTTTGGGAGGAGTGACCAAACGATGAAAGTTAGAAAAGCCGTAATACCTGCAGCTGGATTTGGAACAAGATTTTTACCCGCGACAAAGTCAATGCCTAAAGAAATGTTGACCATCGTAGACCGTCCAGCAATTCACTACAACGTTGAGGAATTAATTGATGCTGGGATTGAAGATATACTCATTATTATTGGTAGAAATAAAGAGGAGATCCCGAATTATTTTGACCGTTCTCCTGAGCTTGAATTGCTTTTAAAAGATAAGCATAAGGAAGACCTGTTTGATTTAACGGAGCGCGTTTCGAACATGGCGAACATTCATTATGTGCGTCAAAGGGATGCAAAGGGACTTGGCCATGCCGTTTACTGTGCAAAGACCTTTGTAGGGGATGAACCTTTCGCACTTTTATTAGGAGATGACCTCGTCTATTCGAATACGCCATGCATTAAACAGCTTGCAGATATGTATGAAAAGTATGAGAGTACAATCATCGGTGTGCAATCGGTGCCTAAGGACCAAGTCAATAAATACGGCATCGTAGATGGTCTTAAAGTAGATGATGCTTTATATGAAGTCAAAAACTTAGTTGAGAAACCAAGCATCGATGAGGCACCCTCAAACATCGCCATTATGGGACGATACATTTTAACATCCGATATCTTTGAGATGATTGAAAAAACACCTCCGGGGAAAGGCGATGAAATTCAGCTGACAGATGCACTTCGATTACTTTTGGACCACAAAGAAATTTATGCTTATGAATTTGAAGGGAAGCGATATGATACAGGCGATAAGTTAGGGTACTTAAAGGCGACTGTGGAGTATGCCCTAAGAAATGAAGAACTTTCTGAAGATTTTAGAACGTATTTAAGATCAATCCTCTAGAGATCAATACTTTTAAGAACAATCCTCTAAAAAGAGGCATTGCACACATGCGTGTTGGCAACGCCTCTTTGATTATTTTTATACGATTTTACAGATTTAAGAGTTCATAAAGAGCAGATGCATATATTTCGGTGATCTTTAGAAGATCTCTAATTTCAATGTGCTCATCTCTTTGGTGCATGGTGTCCGCTTTGCCTGGAAACAATGCGCCAAATGCTACTGAGTTGGGCATGCTTCTGGCATAAGTCCCGCCGCCTATGGTTATCGGCTTAGAGTCGAGATCACCTGTGTGTTCGCGATAGACTTTCATCAGCGTTTTCACAAGGGGATGATTGGGTTTAAAGAATAGCGGTTCTTTGCCAGCCCACTTTGTGATTTCAATGCCTGTATTTTGAAGCGTACCTTCGACACCCGCTCTTACAAGTTTCTCTTTTATTGTAATAGGATATCTGGCGTTGACGGTGATGGAACCTTGGTTTTCATCAATATCAATAAGACCGAGATTGAAAACCAATTCATTGTACTCATCTTTTAGACCGATGCCAAAGCTTTCACCATTGGTTTCCGAACCAATCGTCCTGCTTAAAAAACGAATGAAGTTGGATTGATCTCCGATTTCTAAATCCACTAAATCTAAAAACTGAATCAGTGCGGAGATTGCATTTTTACCTTTTTCAGGTGTGCTGCCATGTGCTGAAACACCATGAGATTTTAAAGTTGTAAAAGTATCTTCTTTTATATACTCAATCTGAGTGCCGTTTGTGGCGTTAAAGGCTTTTAAAATTGCTTCAATAGGGTGATTTTCAATAAGGCGAACTTCTGCATAATCAGGGACCATATTAGGTGCATTGCCCCCTTTTACGCTTAAAACTTTGATGCCCCCGTCATCACATTTATCCGTAAAGGTTTTTTCAAGTTTAAAAACCACGATACCCATCTCGCCATGAATCACTGGGAAGTCGGCATCGGGACTAAAGGAAACTGTTGGCACTTCCTCGTGCTTTAAGTAGTAGGCCATACATTTGCCGCCGCTTTCCTCATCAGTTCCAAGAATTAGACGGATTCTTTTCTTAGGGACGATACCGATGTCCTTAAGTGATTTCATCGCATATAGACTTGCTATGACAGGCCCTTTATCATCGATGGCGCCTCTGCCATAAATTTTATCATCTGCAATTGTAGCGCTAAAAGGTGCGTATGTCCAGTGATCGCCTTCGGGTACAACATCAAGATGACACAAGATCCCAACCATCTCTTTACCTTCTCCGAATTCAATATAACCCGCATGATTGTCGACATTTTTGGTTTTAAAACCTAGAGACTTTCCAAGAGACAAGGTGTATTCAAGTGCATCTTGAATGCCTTTCCCAAATGGCATGTCACCTACAGCGGGCGTTTTGACACTCTTAATTTGGACGAGTTCTTGGGTTGATTTAATAATGTCATCTTTAAAAATTTGAACTGTTTTTTCAAAAGTCATAATGTTTACCTCCGTCTTTTATAGGCTCTCCCAGATAGTCGCTTGTTACAAGCCACTCAAGAAAAGCTTCTGTGGATAAATCTTTTATATATAAAGCTTCAAACTTTTTTAACATAATGGCTGAACGTTCAATGCCACGGATAAAGTGATCGTTGAAGTCATCAAATTGAAGCATTTTAAGTTCATTTTCTGTAAAATGCCTTGGATACATTAATTGTGACAAATCGTATTTAAATAGTTTTGAAAAATTTTGAATCCATGGATTCTTACCTATGAGATCAGAGCGTAATACCTCTTGTACAGTCAACATATCACCATAAGCAGACAGAAAGTCTTTGCTTAAAATCGTGGACTCTAAAGATAATGAAGTCAGTATAGGTCTCCATAAATCTTCCAAATACTCAGTGGTATGATCTTTATAGGCGGTTATCGTCATAGTATGAATGGATACATGTTCATAATGCTTGACACAGAGTGCATCTAAAGCGAGTTCATAAACTTTATGGGCCCTTGAACTGGGGGCATGAGCGCAGATTTGTGGATGGCACTCGGCATCTAGCACATAGTGCGTCAAGTAACCTGCAACATAAGCTCTTACTGACGGTAGATTGCTTGTAAGGGCGTGTTTAACCAACATTCTAAGCGTCTTGTAGACACCATGGAGATGAAAATAGGTCCCTAGAGCGCTGTAATGTCTTTTTGAAAAAGGTTTTTTCTGATTGATATAATAGTAAAAATCAGGCCCCTGAGCACCAAAGTAGTAGTCTTTCAACAAATCACCTTCAAAAAAAAGAGTTGAGTTTTTAAAGGGTACATACAGTGCATATGCTTTTTTAGCGGCAATTTGATGACTCCAAAAATCTGGCAAAACAATCACCCCAGAAATAGATTTAATTCACTTCTTCCATTATACACTAAATCATAAAACTTGTGTTTCCAAAAGAATCGCTGTAAAATAATAACGGCTGAAAAAAATAGGAAAAGAGGATGACGATGGATACAATCATGGCACTTTGTAAAACCCTTATTGATGAAGAAAAAGTGATACAGATGGTGTTGAGCAATGTTAAAAAGGGTGTCGAAAAGACTTATCAAAAAGTTGAAATAAAACCTGTGGTCATTAAAGAAAAGTATCTTTACCATATTTCTTATTTTTATGAGCAGAAAGTAAAACATGAAAATGTAGAAGGTGAAATCCTGCTTGGGATACTCAGCGAAATTTTAGGGGCGTATTTTAAACAAGGGATTGTGTTCACATCAGCATATGATTATCAAATTCTTTTTAGTAAAAAGGGGAAGGGCACATTGCTCAGGAAAGCGCCTACTAAATTTGAAATGACGTTATCCCATAATAGGGAAAAGCATTATATCCTTAAAGATGGGGTGCCTTGTGATTTTTTACAGGCCCTTGGTGTGATGGATGCGTCTGGAAAAGTTTATAAGAAAAAATACGATAAATTCAAGCAACTCAACAAATATTTAGAATTTATAGAAGATGCAATTGATATTCTAAAGCGAGACGATGGCCCTATTAGAATCATTGATTTTGGATGTGGTAAAGCCTATTTGACTTTTGCACTGTACTACTACTTGGTGATTCAAAAGGGTTTTCAAGTGGCAATTACAGGGCTTGATCTAAAAGAAGATGTCATCGACTATTGCAATCAAGTGGCAAAGGATTTAAACTACAGTGGCCTCAGATTTGAACTGGGCGACATTAAAGATTATCAATACGAAGGCAATGTAGATCTGGTGGTTTCACTTCATGCTTGTGACACTGCCACAGATGAAGCGCTGGGAAAAGCTTGTGCTTGGCATGCCAAAGTGATTTTTGCAGTGCCGTGCTGTCAACACGAACTCTTTAATCAGATCAAACAGCCTGATCTTGAACCGCTTTTAAGACATGGTGTCATTAGAGATAAATTTGCGACTTTGGTGACAGATACCCTTAGAACGACAGCGCTTGAAGTGATGTCTTATGAAACGCAGATGCTTGAATTCATAGATTTGGAACACACACCTAAAAATATCCTCATAAGAGCTTATTTGAACCCTAAAAATGAAGTGGATGAAAAAAAAGCCGTGAAGACCTATGTGGATTATAGAAATCATTTTTCTGTAAAACCTCATATTGAGAAAGCACTTGGAGCCGTCTTTATAAATAAAATTCGTTTGTATAACCCTTGAGGAGATGTCCCCCACTTCTCAAAGTGGGGGTTCATCTGCCTAATTCAGAAACGCCCACTGAATGCAATCCGATAGGATTGTGCAAGTGTTACGAAGGCAGCGAAGCGGACTGAGTATACGCTTTGAATAACGAATTATAAATATTTATGATGTAAAATAATTCGTTATTCAATTGACTTTGTGGGACCATTCTGTTAATATGACTATGGAATAATTGGATATGCTATTAAAGTCACGCTTTTGAGGCAATTAGGCTTTGAAAATGACTGATTATATAAAGTGAGGTGTTTTTATGTCAACTGTTGTTATTGTAGGCGCACAATGGGGCGACGAGGGAAAAGGAAAAGTCATCGACTATCTTTCAAAACAGGCTGATGTTGTTGTACGTGGTCAAGGTGGAAACAATGCAGGACATACTGTGGTTGTTGAAGACAAAAAGTACGCACTGCGATTAATTCCATCAGGCATTTTAAACAAAGATACGATTAACGTTATTGGTAATGGTGTTGTGTTTGATCCAGAGGGATTTTTAAAAGAAATTGAAGGCTTAAAAGAAAAGGGCATTGATGTTTCCTCTATTAGAGTTTCAGATAGAGCACATGTGGTATTCCCTTACCATAGAGAAATAGATAGACTTGCTGAAGAAGCAAGAGGTGCGGATATGATCGGCACCACTAAAAACGGGATCGGTCCTTGCTACATGGATAAAGTAGAAAGAAGTGGCATTAGAATTTGCGATTTTATTGATCCCCCTTTCTTTGAAAAGATTTTTAGACCGCAAATGGCAGCAAAAAATGAGATCATCACTAAAATTTATGGTGGCGAGCCACTTGATATAGACGCAACTGTGAAACAGTACCATGCTTATGCAGCAGCAATCAAACCTTTTGTTAGAGATACTTCTGTAATTGTATATGAAGCATTAAGAGCAGGTAAAAAGGTTTTGCTTGAGGGTGCTCAAGGGACCTTACTAGACCTTGACTATGGCACTTACCCATACGTCACCAGTTCACATCCGACATCAGGTGGATTTACGATTGGCTCAGGTATCGGTCCAAATGAAATCAACGAAGTTGTTGGCATCACTAAAGCTTATACGACTAGAGTTGGCAAGGGGCCATTCGTTACGGAACTCGATAATGCAGTGGGCGATCTGATTCGCGAAAGAGGTAGAGAGTTTGGCACGGTTACGGGTAGACCGAGAAGATGTGGTTGGCTTGATACCGTCATGGTTAAATACTCACAACGCGTTAATGGCATGACTTGTATCGCTTTAATGCTCATAGATGTGCTTTCGGGTTTTGAAGAACTTAAAATCTGTACGGGGTATGATTACAATGGTGAGATCATAAACAATTTCCCAGCGAGCCTCAATGTCCTTGGCCAGTGCAAGCCGATTTATGAAACGCTACCAGGATGGCAAGAAGACATCTCTGAATGTGACACATTCGAGAAATTACCTGTAAATGCTCAAAACTATATCAAACGTATCGAAGAACTCGTTGGCATACCTGCAAAAATTATTTCTGTTGGACCAAAGAGAAGCCAAACGATTATTCGAGGCGATATTTATTAAGTAGAAAGAGGCCTAGATTAAATAGAACTAAGGCTTGATTAAACAAAACCATAAAATGTGATATAATTAAATACAAATATTAAGGTACTAGCTTCCTCAATGATTACATATTGTGATAATGGGGGAGCTATTTTTAAGTTGCAATAGGGCTGTAAGACTTCATTTAAGATGCGCAAGCAAAGTTTGGGTAAGATGCGCAAGCAAAGTTTGGGGTATAAATCGTGCGAAGAGGTGAAAGACATGGAAAGCAAGGAGATTAATATAGGTGATGTGCAAGGCATCATGACGAAGACGATACAGGCTATAAATGAAAGTAGAGATCAACTGCTTGACATTGTTGAGACTGCCAGAGAAGAATACGATCTTCTGAAAGTAGAACTCGAAAACCTTAAAAGAGAAATAGAGCGTGTAATCAGTGAATCGGATCGATTATCCATAAAAGACAAAATGGCAAGAAATAATTTGGCAAATATTTCAAAGGCTTTTAAGACTCATACGGAAGAAGATATTAAACAAGCTTATGAGAGAGCAGCCGATGTGAGAATTGAATTCACTTCTATACAAAAAGAAGAAGAACTTTTAAAAACAAGGCGTTCCATGCTTGAGATTTCCATGAAACGTTCTATGAAGAACATTCAAAATGCAGAACATGTCGTGCGTCAAGTGACCATAGCGGTGACTTACCTGAAAGGTGAAATTTTTTCGGCAATTGAGGATATGAATGCGGACAGTATGATTCTTGGGGTGAAAATTTTAGAATCACAGGAAACGGAACGCAAAAGAATTTCAAGAGACATTCACGATGGTCCTGCTCAACAAATTGCTTCTATCGTCATGAAGGCAGATTTCTGTGAGCGCATCATTAGAAATGATTTTGAAAAGGGCATGAAGGAGCTCGGCGAAATGAAAGAGGCCACAAAGAAGGCGCTGAAAGAAGTAAGAGATATAATTCAAGATCTGAGACCGATGTCACTGGAGGATATAGGTCTCAATGAAACGATTGAGACCTATGCAATGAATTATGGGAAAGAAAATCAGATTACCGTTAAGACGCGTATCCAAAAAATGATCTCTCCAGTGGAAAGTATTATACAAGTCGCTGTTTTTAGGTTGGTACAAGAAATCCTCAATAATGTCAGAAAACATGCTAAAGCGAGTCAAGTCAGTATCGAACTTGAATACGGTTCCGTGTACCTTAGACTGATGATCGCAGATAATGGTACGGGATTCAATCTTGAAGAGACTTTAAAAAAAATAAAGATTAAGCACACTTCTTTTGGGCTCTTAGGCCTCTATGAACGCGTCAATCAGCTCAGGGGTGAAATCGAAATTGTATCGGAGATAGAAGAAGGGACCACTTTTACGATCAAGCTTCCGATAAATCGTGAAGTGATTCTCAAGGAGCGGAGATAGAAAAAAGGTGAGTTGATACGCTTTGAAACGTATTAACTCACCTTTTTTATTTCCGATCCGCCATAGGCGTATAGTCTTGGCGTTGATGAGGGCAAACATAAGCGGGTCTGATAATCTTGGTGTCACTCATCACCTGCTCAATGCGATGAGCACACCAACCCGCCATACGTGCTACTGCAAACAGAGGGGTATAGAGTTCTTCAGGAATATCCAGTAACTGGTATACGAGCCCAGAGTATAAATCCACATTTGCACAGATGCTAAAATCAAGGCCTTTTTTATTTCTCAAGAGTTCAAGACCGATGAGTTCTACATTTTCATAAAGTGAAAACAATTTTAACTTGCCTTTTTCAGCCGCGAGTTGTCTTGCCTTTTCTTTTAAAATAACAGCCCTTGGATCGGATATCGTGTAGACGGCATGTCCAAGGCCATAGATTAGACCAGAGACATCATAGGCTTTTTTATCGACGACTTTTTCAAGATAAGCTCTAATTTCGGCCGCATTGCCGATATCTGAAACATTCTGGTTGAGATCGAGCATCATATCTCTGACGCGATTATTGGCGCCACCGTGTTTTGGGCCTTTAAGGGATCCAATGGCAGCAGTGATAGCAGAATAAGTGTCTGTGCCACTGGATGAGACTACATGTACTGCAAATGCTGAATTGTTACCACCACCGTGATCGGCGTGAAGCACAAGCGCCAAATCAAGTGTAGACGCTTCCGTTTCTGTATATTGATTATCACTTCTGATCATGTGAAGAATGTTCTCGGCAGTGCCAACACCTTCTTTTGGCGCGTGTATAAAGAGACTTTTATGGTCAAAATAGTGACGTTTCGCTTGATAACCATAGGATACAATTGTCGGCACCCTTGCTATGAGTTTGATGCACTGAAGGATGAGATTCTCAACTGCAAGTTCGTCGGGGTGTTTATCGTGTGAATATAAAACCAAAATACTTCTCTGAAGTTTGTTCATGATATCATTGCTCGGAATTTTGAGGATCATATTTTCCGTAAAACCTTGTGGCAGTTGTCTATAGGCATCGATCATATGATTGAAGTCAGCAAGCTCTTGTGCGTTTGGCAATTGACCAAAGAGCAGCAAAAAAATCGTTTCTTCAAATAATCTTTTGCCATTAGAGGCATTCTTACTGACGATATCATACAGATCAATCCCTCTATAATAGAGGCGCCCTTCATCTGGACGCTTTTCGCCGTCGACCAGTTGGTAGCCATGAACATCACTAATGCCAGTAATACCAACGAGGACTCCAGTGCCGTTGCTATTTCTAAGGCCATGCTTAATATCAAAACGTTTGAAATTTTCGGGTGCAATAACATTATTTTGATTGGTGAGATCCACTAAGTGCTGATTAGTGAGTTTTAATTGATTTAAATCCGTACTTTGAGTGGGTATTGCTTGAGTAAAGACATCGGTAAAGCCCACGGTGACACCTCCTTATACATTACATTTACGGTTAGGGTGTCAAAAGTCAGTTTCGCATTAACCCTCTACCCTATGCTGTATCGCGTACTTCTCGTAAACGACATCATAGGGTAGAGGGTTGCTCAACTTTTGGACACCCTAACCATTTACTAAAGTTTTTTTATAACTGCATCCGTGAACTCGGAAGTGGTTAGAGTGCCTCCGAGGTCTTTAGTCCTTGTATCCACATGATCTAAAACGGCGGTGATGGCTTTGGTGATGGCATCTGCCGCTTTCATTTGACCAAGATGTTCAAGCATTAGGACGCCTGAGAGTATACAAGCCGTTGGATTGGCCAAGTTTTGACCAGCGATGTCTGGTGCGCTACCGTGAACCGGTTCAAAGATTGCCATATCTTCACCAATGTTGGCAGAAGGCGCAAGTCCAAGGCCTCCAATAAGGCCTGCTGCAAGGTCGGATAAAATATCGCCATAAAGGTTCGTCGTAACCAAAATGCCAAATTGGGAAGGTTTCATGACCATTTGCATCGCCGTGTTATCGACAATCATTTCTTTTAATGCAACCGTTGGATATTTTTTTGCTACAGCCCTTACGGACTCTAAAAAGAGGCCATCACACTGTTTCAAAATATTGGCTTTATGAACCACAGTGATCGATGAAGCGTTAATTTTAAGTGCATGCTCAAAAGCGGATACGGCAATCTTTGTAGAGGCCTTTCTAGTCGTGACTTTTTCGGCCACGATGTGATCTTCAGAAATAACATGTTCTATGCCTGCATAAAGACCCTCTGTGTTCTCTCTAAAAATGACGAGATCAATAGGTTCATCATATCGAGTCGGGATGATTTTTTTTATGGGTCTCACATTGGCGTAGAGGTTGTATTTTTGTCTTAGGAAGACGTTTATGCTTTTAAATCCAAACCCGATAGGCGTTGTAATGGGACCCTTTATAGCCACTTTGTTGGCCTCAAGACTCTTGAAAAGGGCATCGCTGAGCTGTCCGTCCACAATGTCGAAAATCTCCCAGTCTATTTTTATATCACTATAAAGATCAAGTGCTGCATCTATAATGGCTTTGGCACTGCCGGAGACTTCTGGTCCGATACCATCCCCTTTGATTAATGTAATTTTCATGTCAAACCTCCATTTTTGATGTAGTTTAAGTAGCCTTGGTTTAAAAGTATTTGACGCTCACGAGCAGAGCCAACAAAATGGGCTTTGAGTGTGAGGGTGTTGTTTGAAAGCGAAACATCTGTGCCCTCTAAAATGGCAGATTCAAGATCGTGAACTTCGAATGCCATATCTGGTGTAATGTGATCGTAATCCTCTGGTGTATTAAATACGAGGGGTACAATTCCAGCATTGATCAGATTAGATCTATGAATTCTTGCAAATGATTTTGCCAAAACAACCCTTACTTTTAGGTAGAGGGGCACCAGTGCAGCGTGTTCTCTGCTGGAGCCTTGGCCATAATTTTTACCGCCAATGATGAGTACGTCATCAATGCTTTGGCATCTTTTAGGAAACTCAGGATCTATGCCAATAAAACAGTACTCCGAAAGATAAGGGATATTCGAGCGAAATGGCAATAAACTAGAAGTTGATGGCACAATGTCATCTGTGGTGATATTGTCTTCTGTAATAAGGCCCACGGTCACTATTTTTAAATCTCTGACATCGAAACTAGCGGGTAAAGGTTTGATGTTTGGGCCTCTTACGATTTCGCCTTTACAAGTGGGTTGAACTAAGAAGCTGTCGTTAGTGGTAAACCGCTTAGGCAGTTCAATCGTCTGAGTTGTTTTTGGAACAGTGACTTGGCCTGCAATTGCCGATAATGCAGCGGTCAGCGGACTCACTAGATAAACGCCAGCAGAAGGTGTTCCACATCGCCCTTTAAAGTTACGATTAAAAGTTCTAAGTGAAACGCCATCGCTGATAGGTGCTTGTCCCATACCGATACAAGGGCCACAAGAGGGCTCGAGAATTCGCGCGCCTGATTTAATCATATCTGAAAGCGCACCGTTTTCGGCGAGCATAGAGTATACATTGCTTGATCCTGGTGTTATGGAAAGGCTGACGTGTGCTGCTATTTGTTTGCCTTTTAAAAGTGCTGAAACTTGCATCAGATCTGAAAATGATGCATTTGTACAGCTGCCAATAGCCACTTGGTTTACTTTTAAACCCTCTATTTCGGAAACGGAAGTCACGTTATCTGGCGCATGTGGCTTTGCCACCATTGGTATCATTTCACTGAGATTGAGGATAAGCGTATCATCATACTGAGCATCCTCCTCAGCGTATAAAGGGGTAAAGTCATCTTCTCGATTTTGTCTTTTTAAGAAGGCATGTGTGATCGAATCACTTGGAAATATGGACGTTGTCGCGCCAAGTTCTGCGCCCATATTCGTAAGCACGGCACGATCTGGAACATCAAGTGAGCGGACGCCAGTACCACCGTATTCGATGATGTAGCCAACACCACCTTTAACTGTAAGCTTTTGGAGGATTGCCAAGATGATATCTTTGGCAGTGACTCCAGGTGCAGGGATGCCATCAAGCTGAATTTTCATTTTTTTAGGATTTCTGATAAAGTATTTACCTGTCGCCATGGCAGTGGCAACATCGAGACCACCAGCACCTATGGCAAGCATGCCAATGCCACCTGCTGTGGGCGTATGGCTATCTGATCCCAGCAACACTTTTGTCGGCTTAGCAAAGCGCTCAAGGTGAACTTGATGGCAGATACCGCTACCTGCTTTTGAGAGCACGATACCGAATCGATCTGCACACGAGCGGATGTATTCATGATCATCGGCATTTTCTGTGACCGTTTGGAGTGTATTGTGATCAATATAGGCAACCGAAAGTTCGGTGGCAACTTTTTCGATTTGCATGGCTTCAAGTTGGAGATAGGCCATGGTTCCAGTCGTGTCTTGTGTCAGTGTCTGATGGACTTTGATACAAATTTCATCCTCTGTCTTTGAGATGAGGTGAGCATCGATTATTTTATCAAATAGTGATTTCATAGGGTACGCCTCCTTTGTATACATTATAATTGTATACAATTATACAGAATACATTTATGCTGGTCAATAGGATTTACCATAAAAAAAAACTTTTTTGTAACAATTCAAAAAGGACTTTTCCAAAATGATTTTAAGTCATTTTGGAAAGGTCCTTTTTGAGACGTTGAATGCAATTGATTGAATTTTACATTAGGGATAGCGCTGTACATGCTTTGGAAAATTCGATTAAACTTCCCATCTGACATCTGGGCCATAAAACTTAATGAGTTGAAAATGGCCTTTGATACGCGAGTCAATCCGATCATTATAGAAAGAAGCCATTTCGGAGAGCTTGATGTTAGTGGATATAATGACACTCTTTTCGTTGATAATGCGTGTATTGAGGATGTTGTAAAATTCGTTGATGGTAAAATTATTGGCAGTCTCTGTACCGAGGTCATCTATGATCAGTAAATCGCAGTTAAAAAGTTGATTGTATGCCATCTGAATAAATTCATTGTCTTTATCGGTAAAAGTCTTTTTCTCTAGAATATTAATGATTCCAAAAGGGGTTTGATAGATGACCGAAAACCCTTTGTCTAAGAGTGATTTAGCAATGGCATTACATAGATAAGTCTTGCCAAGACCACTTGAACCAAAGAATAGAAGGTTTTTATTATTGGGAAAAGACTGCACAAAGGCTTCACTTTCAGATAAAATACGCATCATGTTTTCACGTTGAGTAAGGGTTTCTTTTGGAAGAGGCTCATTAGAGAAAACTTTGAGGTTAAAGTGTTCGAAGTTTTGTTTTTCCATTTGGGTTTCAATATTGGACATTTGATAAGCCACGCTGATGAGCTTTTGGTTAAAGCAAGAACAGCGTTCATTGGTTTCAAGGTAACCTGAATCGCTACACTTGGAACATTTAGGCTGTAATTCGAGGTAATTTGAGGGTATGTTGTTGTTGATCATGATCATCGCTTTTTCTGATTTTAAAGTATCTAAAGAGAGTTTTAATTCTTGAAGCATAATTTCGGCATCGTGTGGTGATTTCATAATAGCCTTAGAAATTTCAGCGCCTATTTGACTCATGTGGAGATCAATTTCTTGAAGCCTTGGAAATCTTTCGTAAAGCATCATTTTTCTGATTTTACGATCGTGCTTATTGGCTTCTTGTTGACGTTTGTAATTTTCAAATATTTCTCGGTAGGGATTGGAAGTGTTCATAAACATTGACCTCACTTATTTGGAGTTTTTGCCTTTTCGAAGGAGTAGCGCTTCAAGCTCATCCTCTGAGTAAGTGCGCTCTTTTTCTATTGTGTATTGTTTCTTACGCGATTTAGCGGGAACTGATTTTTGAGAATCTGTATTTTCTGGTTTTGCCGTTTGTTTATAAGCCTCAAAAGTTAAAATGTTTTTAGAGCACAAATCTTTTAGTCGCGTTTCGATGTAATTGAAATTCATATTCATGGTACTCTTTGAAAAATTCTTGATCAATTCGTATAGATCCTTTGGTTCAAAATGGTACTCATCGAGCCATCGATTGATCGCTTCTTTTTCCGCTTGATTCGCCATTCTAAAAGACATGCCCAATAGATGCAGGACTTCTTTATAAACTTTAAATCGACTTGTGGACATTTCGATGGATTTATTAATCGCGTCGATTGTACTCAATCCTTGATCAAGCCAACTGTTCAAAAGAGAATCGATTGCCTTGATATTTCTAATATTTCTTTCGATATAATTGTATTCAAAAGCTCTGACGATAATGTCGGCATTTTTATAATAATGCGTATAAAAATCATTGATTTTTCTGTAGTCGGTATGTTTTAAAGGGGTAGCAATGATTTTTTCAATACGGGTACACAGGGCTTTGAATTTCTCGTTTTCTTTAACAAAAGTTGCATTCTTTGCAGAGGCTTCTTTAGAAGGTGCCGCTGATTTCGAGACGAAATTATCGAGAATATAGAGCTCTCTTAAAGAGAGAAATTCCACATCATAAGCGGTTTGATCTTCGTGAAAATGCCTTGATATGAGTTTTTTGCCTTCCCAATAGATCCAAGCTTCGTGGATATCTTCAAGCGGCAATTTTAACATATTGGCAAGAACTGCATTATCAAATCGGTAGTTTGTATTTTCTTCTTTAGAAAATAAAAGACCCATTAGATAAACTTTGACATACGTGCCACTGGCAATGGGGAGGAAATCCGTAATAAACAAATTTTCGATATTCAGTTCACCTATATCAAATGACGGTATTTTTCGATAAAAACCCATTTTTTCCTCCTATAATGCTTTTGATTTCACCTGTCAATGTAGCCATATTATAGCATAAAGCCCCCTATATAGACACTATCTTAAAATGATATAAAGCGCTCTATTATTTTTTTTATCAAACAAAACCCCATGATGTTGTAATATGAACGGATTGTAAATCAATATGTTGTAGATCGTACGATTTTCGAAAAATTTAAGAAATTAAAGCATTTATCTATATTTCAGCATGTGATATAATGAAATTGGTATTTTTGTAGAGTTAGAGAGAGATGATACAAAACCGCTTACTTAGAAGGAGTATAGGATGGGGAAACAAAATGAAAATCGAACGTATCAGAAACAGGTCTATAAGCATACACCTCAAAAGTATTATATAAAGGGTAATCAGAAAGTCAAAAGAAAAGAACAAGCCCTTGAATGGATCGCGAGAATCGTTGCGATGCTGTTTTATCCTGTATATATGCTGATGGTGGGATTCAATAAACTTGTGAACTACGTCAAGTCAAAAGATTGGAAATCTATTCCAAACACAATGAGGATTAGAGTATCTAAAGCATTAAAAAAGCAGAATGCGAACCCGTACTATAAAAGCGCGAGTTCAAAATCAGGAAAAGGAACATCCAAATTGACTTCGGGAACAAAAGGTTTTTCTTTCAAGTTTTCTAGTGAAGATTTTAAAGAACGTGCGTTAGCGGCTGGGAATAAATCTCTAGAGTTGTTTAATGCACACAAAATTGTAGCAATTTCTGTCTTGACTGGAATTGTAGTTGTAGCAGGTGGCAGTTATGCATGGACACATATCCATAAGGCACCAACGATAGATTTAGCAACTGGAGAAGCACATTATGTTTCTATAAATAATACTCTGGAATCGTTAGAACCACTTTTGGAGAAGCCATACATTGAAAATTTGGGTTTTGCATGTTTAGAATCTTATCAAGTAAAAGCCAATGGTAAAGTTTTGACCAATTTTAAAACAGAGGCTGAAGCAAATCAGCTCTTAGATAATCTTAAAAACATGTATACCAACAATGCTGCAGTCGAAATTTTGGAAGCCTTTTTTAATGAAAAAGTTGAAGTGAGCAAAGGTTATGTAAACATCATTCAATTTGGTGGATATGATGAACTAGAACCAACGCTTGCGTTTATTGTAAAAGGCACAAAAGAAGAAAAATTACATGAAGTACAAAAAGGTGAGAATTACTGGGTAATCGCTAATTATTATGGCGTCAATCCTTCTGATCTTGAAAAAGCAAATCCAGATGTTAAACCAGAAACCTTACAAATCGGGCAAAAAATAAGTTTGGTTGTACCAAGACCCTTGATTAGTGTCTGTACGGTTGAACAAGCGGCTTATAACACAGAAATGCCTTTTAATGTAACTTATGAAGAAACAAGTTCTCTTTATAAAGAAGAAACGAAGACCAAAGTAAAAGGTGTGCTTGGCGAAAAAGCTGTTGTGGCAAAAATTACACGCCAAAATGGTAGAGAAATTGGTCGAATAATCGTTGAAGAATCGGTTATTGCTGAACCGATTGACAAAGTGGTTTATAAAGGCACTAAAGATCCACCGCCTAAAATGGGTACAGGTGTATTGTCAAAACCAACCTCAAGGGGTGCTGTTACTTCTGAGTTTGGATGGAGATGGGGCAAGCGTCACGAAGGTATTGATGTTGGATTACCTGTTGGATCAGATATTAAGGCTGCTGATGGTGGCGTTGTCACTTTTGCAGGTTATAGCAGTTCATATGGGAATTACTTGATCGTAGATCATGGCAATAATATATCGACGCTTTATGCGCACAACAGTAAGTTGTCTGTGAGTAAAGGGGAGAAGGTTTTTAAGGGGCAAGTTATTGCGAAAAGTGGCAATACGGGGAGAAGTACTGGACCTCATTTGCACTTTGAAGTTCGCAAAAACGGCGTGCCTCAAAATCCGAGGAACTATGTAACGTTTTAAATTGAGAATAAGGAAGTATTAGCGTAGGCTATACTTCCTTTTTTTAAAGACTTTAAACCTTTACTGTAATAAGATATAATGTGAGTAGTTGTAAAAAAAACTAATTAGAAAATGAGAGATATAAATGGATTATAAGCACGATAAGGGGGCGAAAACATGAGTAAAAAGATTTTGATTGTAGATGATGAAAAACCAATTTCGGATATCATTAAATTTAATTTATCAAAAGAAGGCTATGAAATTGAGACCGCATTTGATGGTGATGAAGCACTTAAAAAGGTCTATCAGTTTCAACCAGATTTAGTGTTATTAGATGTAATGTTACCTAAATTAGACGGGTTTCAAGTTTGCAGGAAAATTAGAGAAAGCTTTAATATGCCCATCATTATGTTAACGGCAAAAGAAGAAGAAGTGGATAAAGTACTTGGCTTTGAACTGGGTGCGGATGATTATATCACGAAACCATTTGGAATGAGAGAATTGATTGCCCGTGTGAAGGCCAATATCAGAAGAGTTGAATTTCTGGATGTAGATTCAAGCGGCAGTAATGTCGTCGCTGCAGGTAAACTGCATATAGATCTTGACCGATATGAGGTCAAAAAAGAGAATGAAGTGATTGAACTCACTTTAAGAGAATTTGAACTCTTAAAATTCTTAGCCACACAATCCAATCAAATCTTTACCAGAGAGCAACTTTTAAAAGATGTTTGGGGCTATGAATACTTTGGTGATATCAGAACCGTAGATGTTACGGTGAGACGCCTTAGAGAAAAAGTAGAAGATGATTCAAGTGAACCTACTTATATCATGACTAAACGTGGTGTGGGCTATTATTTTAAAAAGAACTAAGAAAAGCGTTTGAGGGGGCTTAATGTTTACAAGCATAAGATCACGATTTACAATTATTTATTTCTTGCTTGTGTTCATTGCCATGATTATCGCAGGGATCTTTATTATACAATCATTTGAGGATTACAACCTCAATATTGCATCGGAAAGATTAGATGATATAGCTCAGATTATGATATCTGAGCTATCTAAAATTGAAGATGGTGATTTAGTGGGTGATAAAGCACTTATACAAGCATCAATTGATAATCATGCAGATATCGGACTGAGAGAGGAAATATTCATAATAGACGCTGAGGCTCAACAAATCATTGCGTCAAGCTCTGAAAACTTTAATGGTGATCTTTCGGATATATTAGATGATGCCCTTGTGATTGATGGTCTATTAGGTCAGAAAGTAGAAAAGAACATTCAAATTTCTGAGAGCGTCAGGACGAAAGATAAAGTATACCCCATTATGTTCTCAGGCGAACTTGTGGGGCTCATGTACCTTAGATATGATCTTTTGGACATTTATACAAGTCTTAATAAGACGCGTATGATTATACTGCAGGCGATATTGACGTCACTTGTGGTGACTGTTATCATCAGTTTTATCATTTCAAAGAGCATCACAGATCCTATTAATGACATTACGATAAAAGTTTCCAAGTTGGCTGAAGGTAATTTTGATCAGGTCGTTGAAGTCCGTTCAGACGACGAAATTGGAACTCTATCTAAAACCTTTAATTTTTTGACATTAGAACTCAAAAAAAATATTCGTGAAGTTTCGCGTGAAAAAAGTAAGCTTGAAGCGATTATCAATTATATGGAAGACGGTCTCGTTGCCATCAATGAAGAGGGTGAAGTCATCCATCACAATCCGAAAGCTTTAAAACTTTTGGGAATTGATGAAGATTTAGACCAAGATATCATAGGCGATCTGATGTCGATATACAATTCTGGAAAATTGAATAGTGGTATAGGCACTAAAAACGTCAAATATAACAAACGCGTTTTAAAAGTAAATTTTGCACCATTTTTGGACGAGAGAGCTGTAAAAGTGGGTGCTGTTTTTGTGCTTCAAGACATCACTGAAGAAGAGCGTCTGGACAACATGCGAAGAGAGTTCGTGGCAAATGTATCACATGAACTCAAAACCCCACTCACCAGTATCAAGAGTTATACGGAGACCATATTGGATGGTGTGGATGATCCAGAGCTTCAAAGGACCTTTTTAGAAGTTGTCAATACGGAAGCAGATAGAATGTCTCGTTTGGTAAGAGATTTATTAGAACTGAGTAATTTTGACTCCGATGCGGTTAGACTCAAGAAGAATGAATATAACCTTAATCAAATGATAAATAGTTGTGTTTTTAAAGTAAAGGTCACAGCGGATCAAAAGCATCAAACCCTTATCAAGCAGTTGCCAGAAATTCCTATGATTGCGATCATTGATTACGACAAGATCGAACAGGTGGTTCTCAATATCCTCTCCAATGCGATTAAATACACTGGTGATGGCGGTCAAATTGAAATTGATCTCAGAGTGGGTGAATCGCATGAGTGGTTTGATATCGTCGTTACGGACACGGGCATGGGTATTCCTGAAGAAGATCTTGAGAGAATCTATGAGCGTTTCTACAGAGTGGATAAGGCAAGGTCTCGAGCACTTGGTGGAACGGGTCTGGGGCTCTCAATTGCCAAGGAAATCATCGAAGCACATCATGGAAAAATTACAATTACTTCAGAATATGGGCTTGGGACAAAAGTCACAATCTCTTTACCTTTTCAAGAAACTTTTAACGTGTAATGTCATTTTAAATCTTATGTAACCTGCCTGTAATATACGTGTTGTATAATAAATTTGTACATTGCGTATTTTGAGGGTAAAAGGCTGGAGGATTTTTAAATGGGACGTAAATTAGTGAGTGTGGCGATAAGCCTATTGATCATATTGAATATAGGAATGTCATTTGGTTTTGAGACCAAACAGACACCTCTGATTTCCGCTGATGAACTCATCATTGGAGAGCCTTTGTCAGATGTACTCTATGCGAATAAATCGGTTTTCTTAAACGTAAATATCAGTGTTAAAGCAAAAACAAGTGTTCAAGAACATCCACTGACGTTATCGCTTGTGAAGCTGGAAGATAAACTTCCCTTTGCAGATGCATTAGATAAGAACTTAAATGTGCCCATTATAAAACTTTCATCGAGCGCGCTTTTAAAAGAATCACCTTCTGCACTTTATATTGTTGCAGATACCGGTCTTAAAAATCAAGAGAATAGTGCTGATTATAAAGTAGAGACAGAAATCATTAACAACTACTTTCAATCCGTTGAAAAATTAGAGGCTTTAAAAGCAGAGATTACATCGGCGAGTAAAAAATATAAATTAGAATCATTAACTGAAGCAGGCCTCATTAAGGCAAGTGATGAAGTTAAGAAAGCATATAAAACGTGGACTTCTAATAAGGTTGCACTTTCTGAAAAGCTAAAGGCTTTTGAACAGATACAAGCCGCTTACTTGAGCTTATTTGAAGTTGAACTGTATAAAGATCAAATTGCAAAACCGAGTTATTTAAAAGAGGTTGGCAAACTTGAGATTGGAAAGTACAAGTTGAGATTCATGGATGAAAATAATATTTTTATCAAAGAGATGGTTTTCGAAGTGGTTAAGGAAGACGATACTTTGAAAATGATTTCACCTACGATTAGTGTCAACGATAATACAGCAAAATAAGGAGAAACACTTTGAAAGAGCGTATCAAATCCATAGCTCTCATTAGCTTAATCTTCATGTCGATTATTTTAAGCAGGTGGGTATTGTACGACGGCTTAAAGACAAATGCTTCTAAAAATAGTGAAAGCGCATTACAAACGGTTGATATCAATGCGTATATAAACCCCCAAAGTTATTTTATTAGCTTTGGGGGTATGTCATATACCAAGGTTTATGACCAAACGGTTCGCAATCAGATTTGGGAGAATGTTCAGCCCTATATTTTTTCTGCATTAAGTAACTATGAGACCTTTGAATCTATCGATGAAAAAACATATGTAGAGGCATTTTCGACTAAGAGTATTTTGCTGAAGATGCCTCTTGAGTTGCGTTTTTCAGACTTAGCAGTACTCTATGGCATAGAAGATGTCCCAAAAGAAATGGAAGAAATCATACCCATAGAATATCTGATCGTCAGTGACCAGACTCGAGAACTCTATTTGCGAGATGGTAGATCGAATCAGTATTACAAAGTTAAGAGTAAGACTTATACACACGATATTCCAGCATTAATTGAGAGCATTAAATCTAGGGAATATATAGAATATCGAAAGGTGAGTGATCGATTTAGCCTTGAGAGCACCGTGAGCGAAAATGAAAACTATATGAATTACACCTTAATTCCCTATCAATATGATTATCTCGTCCCGAATTTACAGGTTCAAACTGAAGTCAACCTCGATTCTGCTCAATTTGATGATCAAATTAGAACCATTGCAAAAGCTGTTTTTGGAAATCGCTTTGATTTCATCAAAAGACTTGAAGATATTAACGGGTCAGTGATTTTCATGTATGGTTATGGCGATAAAGCGTTAACGGTTACCCCAGAAGGTGTGGTTTCTTACAATCAGAAGTATAGTGTGAATGAAAAAACGCGTATTTCTGTGGCAAAGGCATTATCACTTGCATGTGGAAATTTAGAACAATTTGGTATTTTGCCAAGTGGCGTCAATCTTATAAAATACCGTTCAGAATTAGAGAGTGGCATTGTGGTGCAGACCTTTTCATTTAATTACAAACTAGGTAATTATGAGGTGGTTCCTCAAAATAGCTTAGATGCAGATATCAAAGTCGTCGTCAAAGGGGATCAAGTTATTTATATTACCAAAAATGTGAAATCCTATATTGGAGATGCCATTTTAGAACGTGCTTTAGATTATGATAAAATGTATGATATAGATGAATGCATCACGAGTAATTTTTTAGAGGTCAGCATTTATTATTTACAAGACAATAATATTTATGATGCATCAATGAACAGTATTCAATATTATTTTTCTATTCGCAGTGCAATCTCAAGCATTGAGATGAACTACTATCAGTTAGATGAGACGCACATGGTTCCTGTGTGGGCCGTTAATATCAGCGGTAGAACTTATATTTTCGATGCTTACACAGGGAATATTATGACGTCATATAGATGAGGAAGTATTATGGATTGGCCAAAAATTAAGACGATTTTAATCATGGTCCTAGTGGTGACAAATGCCCTTTTAGGATTTATGATTGTCAACGAACAAAGGACCTTTCAAAGGGAACAGTCAGAAAAAATAGACAATATACGTGCACTCTATGAGAAAAAAGGCATAACGATATCCCCTAAGAGTTTAAGGTTCCCCGATAAAATAGAATCTCTAAACGTAGAATACGATACCTACGGTGACGAGGCGTTAAAAGTAATTTTAGGTGATGATTATGAGTATGATGGCAGCCAATATTCCAGTAAAGATAAAACGGTGCTCTTAACGGGAACCACAATTGAATATTTTCTCAATGTCTATAGACCCAAAAAAGATTTGTTTGACATGGAAATCAAAACGCCTTTTTCGCTTTTAAGCAATTCAGAAAGTATAAAATCTACATGTGAGCAGTTTTTAAAGTCTTTAAACGTGGATGAAAATTATGTTTTTGAGCACTTTACAACGGAAGGTCAATTGACGTATGTGTGTGTAAAACAAATTTACAAGACTTATTTCTTAGATGATTCTTCCATGATTTTTGTGTTTAAGGACGATGAACTTGTAGGCTATAAACGCAAATGGTTAAATATTCTGGATAACAACTCTCAATCAAAATATGATATAATTTCAGTAGATAGAGCTCTATATGAGCTGATGGCAAATTTTAAAAAAGAGGATGTAATTTCTGAAATTGCCATTGGTTATAAACTCAATGATAGCAGTTTGCTGGTGAGCGACCTCGTATCTGGAGAAGCGCTACCTTATTATAAAATAAAATTGGAAACCGGTGAAAACTACTATGTTCAAGCTGTTTCTGATTCGCAATAGAAAGAGGCAATATGTCACTTTATTTTTGTTCATTAGCCAGTGGGAGTTCAGGTAATTGTCAGTTCATAGCATCAGATAAGACGAAACTTCTTGTAGATGCGGGGATGAGCGGACGGTATATTAAAAATTCGCTCAGCAATATGGACGTGGATATCAATCACGTCAATGGTATTTTGTTGACACATGAACATGCAGACCATATCAGTGGTGTGGGTGTTTTAATGAGGCGACATAGAATACCGCTCTATGTGACCGAAAAGACATGGGAAGCGCTAAAACACAAAATCGGAGAAATCGACTCAGCTTTATTACATGTATATGACCGGATCGATAACCTTGAAATTGGAGATATTCTTGTACAATCGGCAAGAATTTCGCATGATGCAGTGGATCCACTTTGTTATGCCTTTATGCATGGGCATAAAAAGGTAGCTATTGCAACGGACCTTGGTACGATCTCGGATGAGGTTGTGGAAAAGTTCAAGGACAGTGATCTTTTAATGATTGAGTCAAACCATGATATTGAAATGCTCAAAGTGGGGCCATATCCTATGTATCTAAAGAGGCGTATTCTTAGTGAGTATGGTCACTTGTCCAATGAGGATGCGGGTTATATCTCTAAAGAAATCATTGAATTTGGCAAAGTAAAACACGTTCTTTTGGCGCATTTGAGTAAAGAAAATAATTTTCCGGAATTGGCCTTTGAGACGGTGAGGGGCATCTTAGAAGAAGCGGGCATCAGGGATGGTATCGATATTAATTTGGATTTAACCTATAGAGATAAAGTCGGGAAAACTTACAAGTTGCTATGAAATTGGAGGTGTAGGATGAATATAAAATTTATAGAATTATTGTCAAATGCATATGGTGCACCAGGCTTTGAAGATGATGTAAATGCAGTGATCCGAAATTATGTAGGAGATCGGTTTGATATTCAGGAAGATACCATGAGAAATCTGATTCTCCTGAGAAAAAATCATCATGGCGACAAGCCCATATTAATGCTAGACGGTCATTCCGATGAAGTGGCGTTCATCGTGCAATCCATTAGGCCCAATGGAACCCTTAAATTTATTTCAAATGGTTCATGGTCTGCTCAAAATGTCGCTGCACATAAAATGAGAATTAAAAATGCGGAAGGTCTCTATATTGAAGGGATAGTCGCATCGAAACCGCCTCATTTTAGCACGGGCGCAGAGGCGCTCATGCCTATCAGTGAAATGGTAATTGATGTAGGGGCCTCATCGTATGAGGAAGCTGTCAATGTCTATAAAATAGAGATTGGTGCACCAATCGTGCCAGATGTGACCTTTTCTTACAATGAAAAGACAGGAATTATGCTCGGAAAAGCATTTGATAATCGCTTGGGCTGTGGTTGCGTTGTGGAAGTGCTCAAGGCAATTGAGGGTCTTGATCTTGCCATAGATGTGGTCGGTGCGATTTCTGTTCAAGAGGAAATCGGTGGTAGAGGCGCCAAGGTCAATGCGCAAATAATCGAACCTGATCTTGCGATTGTCTTTGAGGGGACGCCAGCAGATGATACGTTTAGAGATGCATTTGATGCACAAGGGGCACTTAAAAAGGGCACCCAAATCAGACATGTGGACAAGACCATGGTTTCGAATCCGAGATTTGTAAAATTGGCAAAAGAGATTGCTAAAGCAAGTGAGATACCCTTCCAAGAAGCGGTTAGAGAAGGTGGCGGCACAAACGGTGCTTTAATTCAGACACAAGTGCTCGATGTACCTTGTATTGTACTGGGGACACCTGTGAGATATGCCCATACACATTATGGCTTTTCAGCGATTACCGACTACAAAGCATCCATTGATTTAGCAGTGGAAATCATCAAGAAACTTTCAGAGGATGTTATAGCAGGTTTTTAAGTTTATTTTGATGGGGATAAAAATATGAGTTTCAAAGGTGTAACACTTCTTCAAATAGAATACTTTTTGGCAGTGGCAGAGTATTTAAACTTTACTGAAGCTGCAAAGCGCTTATATACTTCTCAACCTTCTTTGAGTAAACAAATTTCGCATATGGAAAAAAAGCTAGGCGTCAATTTATTTTATCGAACCAAACGCGATGTACGGTTAACGGCCGAAGGTATAATTTTATTCAATGAAATAAATGGCGTTATAGGGAAAATAGACCAAGCACTTCAAAAATGTGTTGACCCTATGTTGGAATCTGGTAGTATGCTTAGAATTGGATGTTATGATGTTATGGATACGGGTGTTTTTCTAAATCAAATCATCCATGACTTTAAGAAAATATATCCTTTGGTAGAAATTGTTATTGAGAGGCACGGGTTTAAAAAGTTGAGGCAAAAATTGGATTCCGGTGATTTGGATACGATTTTGACGCTTTCGTTTGAGATTGATCAAAAACCAGGTATTATTTGGGATGAAATTTATAAGAGTAGTACTTGTATTTTAATGTCAATCCACCATCCATTGGCGAATAAAGAAGGCTTATCCTTATCTGATTTTAAAGCGGAAACGTTTATAATGCTTGAGCGCGAGGAGTCGCCAAATGGTTATGATGATGTGATCGCTCTGTGTAAAAGTTATGGGTTTGTGCCCAGAAAGGTTAGACATATGCCTAATGTTGAATCTCAACTTTTGACAATAGAAGCTGGTGAAGGTATTGCGTTAACAGATGATCATATTCGGATTTTTAGAAAGGCCAATTTTAGAAGGTGTATTTTAAAAGACGATTTTCTCAGTGTGGTCATGGCATGGCGTGTTGAAAATAGGTCGCCAATTGTGGCTGTGTTCAACAACTATGTTTTGAAACAGATGGGTAGTATAGAAACTTAAACAAATCCTTAAAGTAATTTGAGGGTTGTTTTTTTTTGCCTGAAATTTGAACGCAATTTAGGGTCACTCGAATTATGCCTTTTAGGAATGATTATGATGCCCTATAAGTATTTCTATTAAAACTGAAAAAGGGATAAACTGATCTTAGAATAGATAGATAAAAATTTATCAAATTTTGGGAGGTTTTATTATGAACAAATATGCTCATGTATTTAGTCCCATTACGATCAAAGGCGTCACGTTTAAGAACAGAATTCAAACCGCGCCAATGGTGCCTTGTATGGCGACACCAGAAGGTTGGGTAACGGATGAACTCATTGAATTCTACAGGCCCTTTGCAAAAGGTGGCGCAGGTATTGTGACGATAGGGGATTCGGCGATCAACTGGGAACATGCTATGGATCATGAAGGTCAACTTAACTTAGGTGATGATAATGTCAAAATGGGCCTTGATGATTTGGCAAATGAAATCCAAAGATATGGTGCGCTTGTTTCTGTGGAACTTAATCACGGTGGTCGTTTTGCAAATTCTATGAATTTGGCAACTAAAGGTTTAAAACCGGTAAGTTCTACACCTAAACCTGCTGAAATTGATGAGTTCTTCTCTAAACTTCAAGGAAGACAACCAGGTGAAGTGGAAGAAATGAGCATATCACTTATCAATAAAACCATTCAGGATTATGCAGATGCAGCAGGCAGATGTAAAGACAGTGGTTTTAAGATGGCGATGATTCACGGTGCACATGGGATGCTGCCTTCACAGTTTCTCTCACCTTATGTGAATAAACGTGTGGATCGTTATGGTGGGAGCTTTGAAAATAGAGCACGTTTTTGCATCGAATTATTAGACGCCGTTAGGAAAAGAGTTGGAGAAAAATTCATTATTGAATATAGAATTAGTGCAGAAGAACTCGTTGAAGGCGGTATGGTTTTTGAAGATGTCGTTAAATTTGTGCACATGATCAAAAATAAAATTGACATCTTACATGTATCTGTGGGACTACTTCCAAATCCGTTTACCATCCAATATATGATTCAACCGCTTTATGTGCCTTATATGTTAAATGTCCATTATGCAGAAAGAATGAAAGCAGAATTTGGCGAGGATCTTTACATTACAACAGTTGGTTCTGTCATGAATTTAGATAATGCTGAAGAGATTCTCGCAAGGGGCAAAGTGGACTTCGTGGCAATGGCGAGACCCTTTGTATCAGATCCTGAATTTATGAGAAAAGCTGCTCAAGGAAAATCAGAGGATATTAGACCTTGTGTGCGTTGTAACACGTGTTGTGGCAGATCGGCATTTTTTAAGAAAACAAGATGTACCGTAAATCCAGTGAATGGCAGAGAAAAATACTATCCAAATGGTAAAGTAGGCAAGGCAGATGAACTTAAAAAGGTCATGATCGTTGGTGGTGGTCCTGCTGGGATGCAAGCTGCGTTAACTGCACTTGAAAGAGGCCATGAAGTGCATCTCTTTGAAAAAAATGATAAATTGGGTGGGACTTTAAATCATGCAGCAGATATCGTTTTCAAAAAGGATCTCGAAAACTTTAGAGAATGGTTGATCGCTCAAACACTTAAAAGCAATGCAAAGGTTGTTTTAAATAGAGAAGTGACACCAGAGGTCGTTAGAGAGCTCAAACCGGATGCTTTAATAATCGCAGTCGGAGGCACTCCTATTATGCCAAATGTACCAGGTGCTGATTTACCACATGTTCACTGGGCTGGGGATATAGACTGCGGCAGAGCAGAGGTGGGTCAAAAAGTCATCATTATAGGTGGCGGCCTTACAGGTGCTGAGTCAGCAGTTGCACTTGCTATGGAAGGTAAAGAGGTTACTTTAGTTGAGATGCAGGGCACAGAAGCCCTTTTAAATGGCGCAGCACTGATTAATAAATTTTCACTTCAGTCTTTAATGGCAAAGCATAAAGTTAGAGTAGTTACAAATACAAAATTAGAATCCATTACAGATAAAGGGATTAGAACAATCAACAGTAGATTTGAGTGGCAAAATTATGAGGCAGATACGGTGGCGTTTGCTGTAGGTATGAGACCACTTAAAAATACAGTTGCAGAATTGAGCACTGAACTCCCTCAAACAGAAGTCTATGTTATTGGTGACTGTGATGAAATTGGGAATGTTTTTACCGCTATTCATGCAGGTTTTAATACGGCATCAGAATTATAATGAAATTAAAAACGAGGGAAAATTCATATGAGAAAGATTAAAGGCGATTTGTTGTGGGCGCTTGCACTAACCATTTGGATTGTGATGCTTGTGGTGCCCACATCCAGAACTTTATTTCTAGAAGTAACAAAGACACATCCTTATTTAGGTGGTTTTATCAAGTTCGCAATCTTAGCGTCCATGGGAGATTTGCTCGGTGTACGAATTCTTACAGGAGAGTGGAGAATACCGGTTGGGTTTTTATTAAAGGCAGTGGTATGGGGCATTATAGGCATGATGATAGCGCTTGTATTCACAATTTTTACAGGTGGTGCAGAAGTTGCTCAAAATGTGGGTAAACTACCTTTTGCGGGGGTTAAAATCGCACAAGCATTCTTTGGGAGTGCAGTCATGAATCTCACATTTGGACCGATGATGTATATTTATCATAAATTTGGTGATTTGTGTGTGGATCATTTCATGAAACATCGAAATTTGAAATTCAACATAGATGAAATGATAGAGCAAATAGATTGGAAAGTCATCGTAAAATTCTCTTGGCTGACCACCTGTATATGGATTTGGATTCCATGTCATACGATTGTATTTTTATTGCCTACAGAATTTCAGGTGTTAGTTTCTGCATTTCTGTCTATTCTTTTAGGTATTTTGATGGCAATATCTAAAAAAAAGCAAAATCAAGTAAGTGAAGTATAATAGAGTAAAATTTAATAGATACCCTATAGAACGCAGTTTGTTTTATAGGGTGTTTTTTTATGAAGGGGACACTTATACGAAATTTAATAGAATTTTCATGATTAATACTCAAAAATCTGTTATAATCACCATGACAGTTGATGTAAGAATAATGCCGTAATTGGCTTTTTATAGATAAGGGGAACCGCTTTGAAAAAGTTTGTAATCGTAGGTCTTATTGGGATTATGGTGACAATTCAGCTGCTTTTGAGCTTTGCTGAAGGGGAAGAAAATAGCGTAGAAGCACTTGAAAATCTCATTCAAGTTGAAATGATACAGTATAACGTACCAGGTATAATGGTTAATATTGCTGTAGAGGGTGCCTCTCGATTTGAGATCGCAAAGGGGATGTCTGATTTATCAAGTCAAGAGCAGATGGACCTGGAGCATACCGTGGTTCAGACGGGTTCTATCTCAAAGACCTTCACTGCTTATGCGCTGGTTGAAGCCATGAATTTAAAGGGCATAAAAGCAGACGATCTCATTGGTCCTTATCTATCTAAGGGGTATGTGGAAGCACATCCTAGTTTTGCAAATCTCACTTTTAAAAATGTTTTGACACATACTACGGGGCTGGCAAGTGTGAAGGCGGGTACTGCGCTTAACAAGCGTCCAAGTCTTAATCCAGATGCCATTAAGGTGGTGGGGGCATTTAGTGATGAGGCAGATCGGTTTATGAAATTGTATAAATTTGATGCGGCGGTGGCACCTGATCTTTACTCGGTCTATTCGAATGTGAACTCAGTATTGGCAGGACTTCTTGTTGAATCTCTTACGGACATGTCCTATGAAGCTTATCTTTCAAGTGTTGTTTCACAGCAATTTGGCATGAGTATTTCTGGTAAAATGTTAAATCAGGAAAAGATTGAGGATGTGCATCTGATATCGGGTTATAATGTCTTCGGCGGCGTTAAAACCAAAACAAGAGGGTATCAAGCGCGGCTTCTGCCATCAGATGATTTTCTGACCACAATGTCCGAAATGGGACAATTTTTAAACGTACTCACAGCAGGGAAAAATTCAGTGATTATGGACCAATTTCTATCGAGACAAGTTCGAAACGATGAATTGAGTTCGGGAAGAAGTTATGGATTTAGTATCATGAACATAGAAGGACATGAGGTTTATTTTCAAGATGGTGGAACGCCAGGCATTAATGCGCGCCTTTTGGTGATTCCCAAAGAAAAATTTGCCATGTTTATGGTCTATAATTCGGATAGTACTGAGCTGAGGTCCACGCTCACATCAAAACTCATAAAAGCCTATTTAGGGACTCGGAATATAGAAACCAAAGTGGGCTATTTAGAACCAGCCCTTAACAAATATATTGGCGCTTTCACGCCAGTTAATGCGTCTAACGAAACAGCTGAAAAATTAACTCAAATTATTCATCAAATTCGTGTTATAAACAAGCAAGATGGCTTTTATATTGACAAGTCAAAATATATACCCTATGCACCAAATAGCTTCTATTGTGAGGAAACACAAACCTATGCGACCTTTAAACTCGATGACCTTGGACGCTTAAAATATCTTATTATTGATAACATCATCTATAAGAGAACCCCTTTTTATCAGAGTTTAATAGTGGAGATCGTATTGCTCATCGTTACGACGCTTTTTAATATACTCAGTCTTTTGGTACTCATGTCAAAATGGCAAACTATGAAGATCAATAGAATTCATGATACCCCTAGAACTGTTATTCTGATATCCACTCTTGTCACGTCCATTTTAATAGGTCTAATTCTCTATGCAGGTGTGAATTACAATTCGTGGGATGTTATATTTAATACGATGACAGTGATCAATTGGATTAGAATCTTTAGCGTGGTGGGGATAGTGTTGATAATTCCAAATTGGATTATGATTCAAAGAGGAAGCACCGATTTTAGATGGACTGGATTGATGATTTTTATCTTTAGAGTACAGGGTATACTCAACATATTGTTGTTGATTTGGCTTTGGAGATACAACTTGTTGAAATTCTAGTGCTGTTGATAACATGAATGCAAAGGCATGAAATTGTGGATAACCTGTGGGTAAGTGCCCTTTTATCCACAAAAGAGTCTGATTAGTTGTGAAAAAGAGGAGGATTTTGTGTGAATAAAGTCTTGAAGAGATTGTTAATAATCGTGATTATAGGCCTGATGATCTTGGGATCGGGATTTTATATATGGACACTTATAGGCTACAGTCCTATGTCTTCGGCGCTGGATGATATGATCAGCAATAGCGAGGTAAAGGTGTTAAGTGGTAAAAATATTGTCTTTTTTCCAACGGGTGAAGTGAAACCAGTAGGGATAATCTTCTATCCGGGAGGCAAGGTAGCGCCAGAAGCGTATGCACCTATGCTCATGAAACTTGCAAAAAATGGCTACGAAGTGATTGAAGTAAAAATGCCGATGAATTTGGCTGTTTTTGATATGAATGCGGCAAGTAAAATATTAAAGGATAGAACCGATAAAGATTGGATCATAGCAGGTCATTCTTTAGGAGGTGCTATGGCAGCAAGTTATGTGAAGCATTATCCGAGTTCCCGTCTTAAAGGGTTATTGCTTTGGGCTTCTTATCCAAGTGGTGAGAAGTATTCTTTAAGGGATGCGCAAATACCTGTGGCTTCAATTTATGGTTCTAAAGACATGGGGATTGATAAACTGCTTGAAAATAAAGTTTTCCTACCTGAAAATACGAAATATTATGAGGTAGAAGGTGGTAACCATGCTCAATTTGGGGACTACGGACCTCAAAAAGGAGATTCGATTCCAGATATTGATAGGGACACACAGCAAGAACTGATCCTCAAATCAAGTTTAGAATTCTTAAATCAAATCACAGAATAATGAAGCACATATAAAACCCCCTCAAGGCCATTTTCAAAGCGCTCGGGTTGAGCATTTTAGAAAAGTGGAACTGAGGGGGTTTTGTATCTGAGCTTATATTTGATTTAAGTGCGGTGGAATAACATCATGTCTTACGAGATCTTCGTACGTTTCTCGCTCGACAATCTCGTATGCATTTGCGCCAGAAACTAAAACAACCGCAGGCACCACATGCTTGTTATAGTGTGATGCCATGGAATAGTTATAGGCACCTGTGCTAAAAACAGCAACGACATCACCTGATGTTGCCTTTGGTAGAGGCAAGTGCTCCACGAGAAGATCGCCCGATTCGCAGCATTTTCCGCATAATGTCACTTCACCTGCTGCGGGGTCAAGTGGTTTGTTGGCAAGTAGTGCGGTATATTTTGCTTGATAGAGTGCGGGTCTTATGTTATCCGTCATGCCACCATCCACAGCGACATAAGTTTTAAGATCTTTAATGTCCTTAACAGACCCCACCGTATAAAGTGTCGTTCCAGCTTCGCCAACGATGAAGCGACCCGGTTCGATGCAAATTTTTGGTCGAACCAGATGGTTTGCCATGCAGTATTGATCAATTGTGTCTACGATGGCATCTGTGAAGTAACCAATGCTCTGTGGCGTGCAGGTATCTGTATATTTGATGCCAAAACCGCCACCTGTATTGAGTTCTGTGATGTCATAATTATAATCTGCTTTTACACGTTTGATGAGATCAAGTGCTATTTGAGTGGCAACGACGTGTGAAGTGTGATCAAAGATTTGTGAGCCCACGTGAAAATGAAACCCTAAGAAATTTAAAAAAGGTGCTTTAATAGCCGTTTCTATTGCGGGCATAATGACGAAATCATCAAGTGAGATGCCAAACTTAGAGTCTTTTTTACCTGTGGCGATATAGTCGTGTGTTGAACTGTTAACACCGGGTGTAATTCTAAAGAGTATGTTCATTTCGATTTGATGCGCTTTTGCAATTGAGGCTAGAACTTCAAGTTCGTGTGTATTGTCCACAACGATACGCCCAACCTTGTTGAGAACGGCCATTTCCAGTTCTTCTTTAGATTTATTGTTGCCGTGAAAGATAATGCGCTCCATGGGAAACTGAGCGTTAAGTGCAGTAAAGAGTTCTCCGCCAGAGACGACGTCCATATGGAAGCCTTCTTGCGCTACAATTTTAACAAAAGCTGTGGTTAAAAAAGCTTTGCTCGCATAAGCGGCAATTGTATTTGGATGTTTTTCAAGAAATTGAGTTCTGATTTCTCGAAATTTTTCGCGGATCGTGGTTTCTGAAAGGACATATAAAGGTGTTTTATAAGTTTGGGCAAGTGTTAGAGCATCGCACCCCTCAATGAATATTTTTTGATCTTTAATCGTAATGTGTTGATGCATAATTTCCTCCAAAGTTGAGACTTGTATAGGGTTTAATATTTGGTGCATATAAATTTTAGGTTTGCTTATACTAAATGCAAGTTAGATGCCAAAGTATAAAAATGAGATCATTTCATAGAAAAAGCTTGATTGAATTAACGGGATTCAATATAATGGAACCCATAAGAGTGTCCGAGAAAGAGGCGTTTTATGAAACAGGATTTAACCATTAGGATATTAGATGAAATAGATGAGGGGATTATCTATTTAAATAAACGCAAAGAGATTGTTTTTTTTAATGAAAAAGCGAAGGAAATTACCGGTATTTCGTTGAAAAGTGAACGTCATCACCCCGCGGGTAAACTGGAAAAAGGTGATCTGGTTATTTTGATGACAAATCGGTTTGGACTTGATGATGGACCGCTCAATGAAGCGATCCTAAAAACAATCGGATGTGAAATGCCAGAGCTCAATCAGAAGGAAGCTTTGATTGCCGTGGGCATATATGGACATCCTCAGATCAAGGGTGTCCATAAAATATGGTCTCAGTCCGAATTATTGGACTTGCTAGAGTTAAAAGTTAAATTTCTCGGAAACCAGATTCACTGTAAGATTGAGCAAGTTGAGAAGATAATGTGCATTCAGATTAATTCAGATGTCTTTGAACAACGGTACGCAAAAGCATATGGTCACATGGTGATCGTCAATGGTGAGACGGGGCAAATCAAGTTTTTTCAAGATAAAGGTTATACGATTAGAAAAGAAAGTATTTTAGAAATATTAGAAGGGGGCACTTTTAGACCTAAAGGCAATAAGGAAAAGGGTTTGGTCGTAGAAGGGATGCTTTTATCAAAACTTTTCGAATCTGAGCAACTCTTTAGAGCGCTTGAATACATTGACGAAAGCAAAGTCTTTTCTTCGAGTTCGTTCTTTTTAGATGTAAATCACAGGCCGATGAATTGTCGATTAACCCCTATTTTTGAAGAAGCTCATTTAGAAGGTGTGCTCATTAAGTTGAGTGATTTATCTGAAATGAGTGGTCTCTTGACAGAACGCAATGAACTTTTGAAAAGTATTGAAGCCTTAAAAGCGCAGTCGGACTTGTCAACAGATCAAGAAGCGCTTGAAAAGTTCAGTGATTTTATTGGCAACAGCAGTAGTATTCGCAATGTAAAGTACTTGGCCAATAGAGCAACTGAGATCAAATCCAATGTACTGATCACTGGTGAGAGCGGTACAGGTAAAACTTATTTGGCGCGTTTGATTCACGAACATAGTCATTTGACGGGAGAATTTGTGGAAGTAAACTGTGCAGCAATTCCGCATGGCTTATTTGAAAGTGAGCTCTTTGGATATGAAAGAGGCGCCTTTACTGGTGCTGACCGAAGAGGCAAAAAGGGCTATTTCGAAATGGCGGATCAAGGGACTCTGTTTTTAGATGAAATTGGTGAGATCCCGCTTGAAATACAGGTAAAACTCTTGCAAGTTTTGCAGAGCAAAAAGTTTTATAAGATTGGTTCTAGTGTGCCTACAACAGCAAGTGTAAGGGTTATCACAGCTACGAATCGATCGCTATACGAAGCGGTACAGGAGGGACGGTTTCGAGAAGATCTCTATTATCGAATCCATGTTTTCCCGATTCATATGCCCTCTCTGGCAGAGCGTCGTGAGGATCTCTACCCTATCATCAATGACTTGATGAAGAAGATTAGCGTGAGACTGGATATAAAAGAAAAGCCACTATCGGGCGAGGCCTTTAGTCGCTTGTTAAATCATCCTTGGCAGGGCAATATTCGTGAGCTTGAAAATGTGCTTGAAAGAGCACTTGCAATCAGTAAAACGAATGTTATCTACCCTGAGCACATCAGTATGTTGGCAGATGAAACCAAAAGTGTGGCGGATGGGATAAATTTGAAAGCACGTCTTGAAGCTTATGAAAGCCAAGTTATTAGGGAGACGATTAAAAATGCTGAAAACAATCGAGAGGCCATGATACAGCTTGGATTATCTAAATCTACATTCTATGATAAACTCAAAAAGTATCATTTAGAATCAGAACTTAAAAGTTGATCTAATAACTTTTCGGCGAGCCTTTTTTTTATGGAAGCCTCAAGTGTTAAGGCTACGATTTGAGAAATCAGCGCTTCATTAGAACTGAAGGCGCCACTTTTATAAGTTTCTTTAAGCGCTATTAGAATGGCCTCTTCAATTTGCCTAAAGTGATTATAGGGTTCATCTTCAATTTGATTGAGTGCTTTAATAAGCGACTGAGTATCCTGCAGAGAAAGAACCTGCTTGAAAGTGTAGACCATAGTAAGATCCATAATGGCTTCTTTGGAGTATTTTTTCTTTAGAGGTGAAGGGATGACTTCCGCCTTGACATAATTATTAATCATGGTTTTAGTGAAGATCAACTCTTTATCGGTACGTTTGTTCGCGCCTAATTTTGTTTCGAAAAATTCAAGGACTTGATCCATGTAAAGCTGAATCTCAGGGATATCGTTGCTATCAATTGTATCGAAATTCATAAGCTCAGTTTGGATTTTCATGGTGTCACCTCATGTTTTTATATTTAACAATAGTATAACATAAAAAAGTATTGAAATATAGAATACAACGTGGTAATATATCAATATAGCCAGATGTAGTAATCGATACTACATAAAACGTTTTTAATTCTAAATTCATAAGGAGGCTCGTATGAGAGAACCTATCAATACATTGACTCATCTTGTGGGCATTGTTATGTCCTTTGTTGGCCTAGTGGTGATGATTGTCAATGCCGTCATGAAACAAAATGTTGTTTACTTAGTTGGAGGCATCATATTTGGAATGAGCATGATTGCACTTTATAGTGCGTCAACAATATACCATTGGTTTAATGGTAAAAACGAAATTATACTGAGGTTACGTAAATTGGACCATGCCATGATCTTTGTGCTCATCGCGGGGACTTATACACCTATTTGCTTGACGGCACTTAAAGGCACGCTTGGAAATTCACTTTTAATAGCAGTTTGGGCACTTGCAATTGTCGGCATTGTTATGAAAGTATTGTTCATCCACATGCCGAGATGGTTATCGGCTGGCATGTATCTGTTTCTAGGGTGGATCAGCATTATATTCATTTATCCACTGTTTAAAGCATTGCCGCTTAATGGATTCTTATGGCTGGTGTTAGGCGGAATCTTCTATACCATTGGTTCTATCTTTTATGCAACGAAGTCTGAAAAGATCAAGATTGGCAAATTTGGATTTCACGAGATTTTTCATCTTTTTATTCTAGCAGGGACCTTTGCACATTTTGTTTTAATTAATAATTACATCATGATCGATATGGCATAAAAAAAGATGCCTCAAGGAAGCGCATTTTGAAAAATGCAATCCTGAGGCATCTTTTTTATGATATGATTTTTTATCTAATACGTCTAAATTTAACGGCTAAATCTAATGCCTCTAACCTTGCTGAGGCATTTTTTGGTGTGCTTCACGCTTTTCTATAAATTTCATAATGAGAATTTTGGCGATAGCACCGAGCGGGATCGCAAGCAATATGCCGAGTAGACCGCCAAAGCCCCCGCCGATGGAGATCGATAAAATAATCCAAATGGGTTTTAAACCGATATAATTGCCCATGACTTTTGGGCCTACTATGGAACCGTCAACTTGTTGTAAAATGACTATGAAAATAGCAACCCAGAGCGCTTTTACGGGATCGTACATAAAGGTGGTGAGTATGGCGGGTACAGCACCGATAAAAGGTCCAAAGTAGGGAATCACATTGGTGAGGCATATGATGAAACCCAAGACAATGGCATACTTCACACCTAAAATACTGAAACCGACGAAAGCCAAAATGCCGATGATAAATGCTTCCACAATGAGACCCGTCAAGAAGTGTGAAAAAACATTGTTGACATCGCCTAAAAAGTCAAAGAATGGAGATGCTTTTTTCTTGGAAATAAATGCATGGATCAATTGGGTAAAACTTTTTTTAAGCGAGTCTTTATCTGCTAACATGTAAATCGAGATGATAATGCCAAGAATGATGTTGAAGAATACAAGCGCGAAGCCCACAAGGCCCTCGATAATGTTAGTGAGCAAGAGATTGCTGAATTTCGATAAAAGTTCTGCACCCTTACTGAGGTTGTCGTAGATGATGGTGTCATAAGCACCGAAATCATAAGACTGAAGTTGTGCTGGAATTTGCTCCCCCCATTTGGAGATATCCGAAATGAGCTTAGAGCCATTGTCATATATCTTTGGAACCAGACTCACTGAAAAAATGGTCAAGATGAGCAGAAGTGCCAAATAGGTTATCAAAATAACATATATGCGCTTTATTTTAAATCTTTTCTCCAACTTAGTTATGGGCTGATTTAATATATAGGCAATTGCAAAACCAATGAAGAAAGGGGTGAGGACATTTAAAAATTTAGAAAAAATAGACATCACACCAGCCCGGTCCATAATGAGCCAAACCGTTAGAAAGGTAGCGATACACACGACAATGACATATTCGATAAATTTACGTTTTTCTTTTAGCATATAGATCCCCTTTGTCAATTTATAAGTAACTTACTTCATATTACACTATTTATATTAAAACCGGGTTAAAAATCGTAAGAAATCGTAAAAAAGTGTTCTAAATAGGGTATAATATGGTAACCGTTTAGAAAATCAATGTGAGCCCCTAATGCTGAAATGGAGTTGTGCGGAGTATGTTAGAAAATCAAAAAGCAGATCTGATACAGTCAAAAGCTATATTGAGCTCAATTAAAGAAGGTGCTGATACTTGGTTTGGATTGCGCTATAATATGAATCTTTATAGAGGCTGCCAACACGGCTGCATTTATTGTGATTCTAGGAGTGCTTGTTATCGAATGGATGCACTAGATCATATTTATGTGAAGGAGAATGCACTCGAACTTCTCGAGAAGGCGCTTGCAGGGAAACGCAATAAAGGCACAATCGGATTTGGTTCTATGAACGATCCCTATATGCCTCTAGAAGCGCAATATCAGCTTACAAGAGGTGCACTTGAGATCATATGTGCCTATCGGTTTCCCATACACATCATTACTAAAAGTGATCTGGTGGTAAGGGATATTGAACTGCTTCGTAAGATCAGCAGTATTTACGCAGCGGTTTCTTTCACCATAACAACGTACGATGACGATTTGGCAAGTGTGTTAGAACCCCATGCACCAGTGAGTTCTAAACGATTTGAGGCGATGAAAAAATTGTCGGATGCTGGGGTGTATACTGGGGTAACTTTGATGCCCATTCTACCCTACATTAATGACAATCCTGAAAATATAAGGCAAATTCTCGTTGCCGCAAAGGCTAATGGTGCAAAATATGTGATCGGCGCCATGGGTTTAACTCTGAGAGAAGGGTCCAGAGAATATTACTATAAGAAGTTAGAGGTGCATTTTCCAGGACTAAAGTCAAAATACGAAAGACGTTATAATTCAAGTTATAGCGTAAAACCTGAACAACACAAGCTGCTCTATAAAGTCTTCTATGAAACCTGTGCAGAACTTGGTCTTGCCACAAAAATGAATTTTTACAGTTCCAAAGAGACGTCGGATCAGTTCGAACAACTGACCTTTAACATATGAATGATCTTGAAACGTTTATCTTACTCAAACTTGAGTTTTCCAAAAAATACTTATAGATGGAGGCAATATGAAATCTGAAACGCGGATTCCCCAAAATTTAAAAAAACATTTAGAGGATATTGATTTATATTTTGCAAAGATGCTTGAAAGTGATTTTAGCCACAAGGGCATCCATGAGTATCGTGAAAGCATAAGACGATTTAGAGCCATTTTATTTTTTTATGAGCCCTTTATTAAAAACGCAGACTATACAACTTTAGATAAAATATCTAAAATGCATTTTAATGCAACTTCACTTATTCGAGAATTGGATGTTTTTGAAGAAAGTTATGGACATATCATGAATGAAGCGACCGTTGTTAAAATTAATAAAATAAAAGCGCCTTTGAAAGATACGCTCAGGGCAAATGCGGAGAAAATGAAGGAGGCTACTTTTGGGACCTTTGAAATTCATATTAAACAGAACATGGAATTGAAAGCCTATGATGAGTTCGAGAAGATGCGACAAGCTGAACTCTTCGAAGTCTTTGTGGAGAGATCTGCTTTTGATCAAGAAAATGTTGAGAAATCAATCCATGCTAAAAGAATGTTGGCAAAAAAAATCCGTTACATTCATTGCCTTTTAATGCCGAAAAAAGAAGATTTGAAGCAGTTGAACAATCTATTAGATGCCTTTCAGATGGTGGCAAAGGCACTTCACGATGTCTGCGTCAATTTGAGATTTATCGGTTATTATGAGCTTGATGATCAAGCGCTGTTGGATGAACTTGTGAAAGATCATGCGGCGTATCTCAAAAAAGCAGATTATCTCTTTGAACGCGTGCGTGAGGTCTTTGAGAGTTACTTGGCGTTTTGATACTCTAACTCAATATTAGAAATGAAAAAAGACTCTCGGGGGATGAGAGTCTTTTTCCTTTATGTTAGTCGTTGTTGGAGGGGAGTTGACACGGGGGGACGTGTCAATGAGTAAGCGTTTTGTTGCTTGGCAATTTATCAATAATTTGAAATTGGCAGTTTAGGTCTCAAGGAGGGGAGTTCCTTTCGACTTCTTTATAATACTGTATACTTGTTAAGGTGGGATTAACAGAGTGTTAAAGAGCTAATAAGAAACCGTGAACAATATAAAAACACAAGTATTCTGATCAATCTTCTGATTTTATGGTGATTATAAAGGTGCGAATATCACAAAATCCTTTACAAATCGTGGGAAATAAAGATAAAATAGTAGTAACTATTAATGAAATGAAATATTTGGTTTTGATTTAGCTTTTGGGGGGCATACTTATGAAATGTGTGATTAAAAGATTTGATGATTTGACGATTAATGAACTCTACGATGTGATGCAATTGCGATTTGAGGTTTTTGTGATGGAACAAAAATGCCTTTATCAAGATATTGATGGTAAAGATCGAAAAGCCTATCATTTAATGTGCAAAGGTGACGCGGGGGAATTGCTGGGTTATTTAAGAATATTGGATGCAGGTGTCAGTTACGAAGAAACGTCAATTGGAAGAGTTGTGGTCAGCGAGCAGGGTAGAGGTCAAGGTCTGGGGAAAAAGATCATGGAAGAGGCGATTTCGTTTATTAAAACGGTTAGACATATTGAGTGGATTAGAATCTCGGCACAAGCTTATTTGCTTGATTTTTACACGGGCCTTGGATTTGAATCGGTTTCAGATGAATATCTAGAAGATGATATTCCGCATATAGAAATGTTGTTAAAACGATAGAGGAGGCATCGTGATTCACAAGAAAACAATCAAGGCATATGTTTATACACGTGACCAAGGAAAGTGCTATCACTGTGGTAAATTGATTCGACTGAATCGGACGACATTGGATCATTACTTTCCGAAGAGCTTGGGCGGGACAGAAGAATTTTTTAACCTAGTCACTTGCTGTAAACCCTGTAATCGTATGAAAAAGAGCGCTGTGCCAAAGGATTGGGTGGCTATTAATATAGCGCTTTTTAAAAGAGCTGTATCGGATGGGAAGGTGAGCAATCCACCATGCGATTTAGACGAGTTGATAATCCTTGCTCATGGTGTTGAGTCGGTCTTTAGAAATAAAGTCAATACGGTGTTTGAGGGTGAGGGCTATCGTCTTTACGTGAAAGAAAATAAGATCTATAAGATTGTACGATTTCATCATGAATAGTGCGAAAAATCCAAGTCAATTAGAACAAAGGGCGAGATTCGATCTCCAAAAATTGAGTAAAACAAAAAATGAACCTCTTATCTTAAACAACGAGATAAGAGGTTCTATTGATATCAGGGGATGATAACGGTTTAAAAAATTACTTTTGTGCTTTTAAAGTATTGAACATTTCAAGTGCTTCTTTGTGATCAATGCCATTGTGGACAATAGCGCGAACGGCCTGAACCATCGCAGTTGGATCTTCAGATTGGAAGATGTTTCTGCCCATATCCACACCAGCAGCACCCATTGAAATCGCATTGTAGCACATTTCAAGTGCTTCTGATTCTGGAATCTTTTTGCCACCAGCGATAACGATTGGTACAGGACATGCTGCGATGACACTTTCAAAATCATCACAGTAATAACATTTGACAACTTGTGCACCCACTTCAGCGATAATACGCGTTGCTAGTCTAAAGTATTTTGCATTTCTCTCCATGTCTTTTCCAACAGCAACAACGCCCATTGTAGGAACGCCATAAGTGTTGCCCGAGTTGATGACCTTCGAAAGATTTTCAATTGATTTTCTTTGGTTGGGTGCACCGATAAAGACTTGGCTCGCCATTAAATCTGCATTCATTCTAATCGCTTCAGCGATGTCCACGGAGATGATTTCGTCACTGAGATCCTCATCTAATATAGAAGAGCCTGAAGTCACTCTAAGTGCAATTGCCTTGTTGCCAGTGAGTGTTGGGTTAATGCAGGTGGTCATACCACCACGTGTGCCCATGAAACAGTCGATATACTCTGCAAGTGGTGGAATGTTGAGGTCAAGTCTTTCAAGGCCTGATGTTGGGCCTAAAAAGTAGCCGTGATCAAATGCAAGCATTAATGATTTGCCTGAAACTGGATTGAAAACTTTGCTGAGTCTGGATTTCATGCCCCAGCTGTAATGACCAGCCCCTTTTACATAAAAACCATCAGAGTTTTGTTCGATGCCTATGCCGTAATTTTTCGCTTCTAAAATACCATCTTTATCTGCCATGAGTTTGCCTCCTTTAATCTTATGCATTATGACGATTCATAATGCTTTATTCTTGAACGTACTTATCTTGATCTTGGAACGGTGCGAGCATAAATACAGCTTTTGCATTTGAAGTGCTGTTGTTTATAATATAGTGTGTTTCTCCAGGTTCAGCTGTAATCAAGTCGCCTTGAACACATTTCACAAGAACATCGTCTATATAAAAATCAAGTTCGCCTTCAATGATGAGAAAGCTTTCTTCCATAATTTTATGATGATGACCTTGAAAATCTTGTCCTGGTTTAAAGACGACAACACCGCTGCTGAGATGTGGACCTCTTCTCAAGTACTTTGGGCCACTATCTCCAAACCGATATTCTCGTTCGGATTCGTTTACCTTTACCATTTCTTCACCTCTTTTATTTTAATTTTAGGATCACTAACTTTTAGATGCCAGGCGCACGCCACATGTGCGTTAAGAACCCTGCATCGCTGTTTTCTTGTTGTGCATTCGAAAGCTTTTTCCAGTTTTCGTATATAATTTGGTACTTTTCATGATTTTCTGTATGAGGTGTAAAAGTATTTTCAATGAGGACATATTCTTTTGCACTTTCTAAAGTTTCAAGCCAACCGATACCCACTGCGGCGCAAAAAGCAGCCCCTAGAGCGGTGGATTCCTTTATAACAGGGACTTGAACGGTCACGCCCAGTACATCCGCTACGATTTGACACCAGAGCGGACTGTTAGAAGCACCAGAAGCAAAGGTGATGGTCTCTGGAAAATGGCCGAAGCATTCTTCGATTATTTTTTTGTGCCCCAGTGTGACCAATGCCGCATTTTCCAAAATGCTTCTATAGAAAGTGGCCTTGTTGTATTTTTCGGGATCGATGCCAAAATTCGTAAAACAAGGTGATGGATGCCGCCAGTTTTTATAATCCATAACGCTTGAAAATGAACACATGACGCCATATGCACCCACCGGAATGGCCTTCGCTTTTTCGTTTAAAATATCGTAGACGTTTTGACCTGTCGCTTTCGCTGTTTCGACTTCACAGTCGCAAAAGGCGTCTCTAAACCATCTCATCACAAGACCAGGATAGAAAGTGATGAGTTCTTGTTGCCACATATCTGGTGTGGCATGACAATTCACGCGGATAAGCCCTTTTTCATCGATATGTGGTGCAGCTGTGTTGTATTCAAGTTGCCAAAAGCTTCCGCCTAAAAGTGCTGCTTGATTAGAACCTGTGACGCCTAGACCGACGCATCCCATTTGCACATCTCCACCACCGACAACTACTTTACAGTTTGGACTTAATCCTGTTAAAGTGGCAATCTCTTTCGTAATAAGCCCCACGACGGTTCCGCTTTCGTAAACAGGTGGATACATGGTTTTTTTTAAGCCACAACTTTCGATGATTTTAGGATCCCACTGTCTTTTGTGTGTATTTAAAATCCCAGTCGTTGAGCCGTTTGAAGGTTCTACAGATAAAATGCCTGTCAATTTATAAATGATCCAATCGTTAAGCATTGTCATGGACGCCGTTTCTGCGTAAACCTCTGGCAAATTGTTTTTAACCCAGAGCAGTCTTGGAATAGCACCGAGTGCAAAGGTTTGACCAGAGGCTTTATAGACGTCTTCTTCGATGGTCTCAGAAAAAGCTTTTAATGCGTAAACTTCTTTTGATGCTCTGGAATCTACGTTGGATACAGCCCAAATTTCTTGACCTGCCTTGTTGTAGAGCACAAAGGCTTCGCGCATGCTTGTGGTGGAGATTGCAGCGATTTCGTTGCCTTTGAGACCTGCATTTTCTAAAGCTTCATGGATGGTTTCAAATAGCAACTTGGTATTATGTGCCACATCGAAATCGATAGCACCCTCGTATCTAGGGTCCTCTTTGTGTGTCCATTCTTTTTGTGCAACGCTGATCTGTTTAAAACTCTGATCAAAAATGACGGTTCTGACACTGCCAGTGCCGGCATCGATTGCCATGAGATATTGCTTCATGATAGCCCCTTTCTTAATAGATAAAAATATTAAATGCGATGCATTCGTTTTAACTGTTTTTAAAGGTGATCAGCGACTCCGCTGTGTCTTCATCTGTAATGAGGACATCGATGTAGCCGCCAATTAATGCGGAGTAGATGGCTTGAATTTTTTCTTTGCCACCTGCGACACCTATGGTTTTGTGAGAAGATCTTAGGGTGTCAAGTTTGATGCTAATCAACTTCTTGTGAACGCTAGAATCTAAAATTTTGCCGTTTTTATCGTAGAATTGGCTGAGTATATCGCCAACAGCACCTTGCATTTGAAGTAATATTAAATCGTCGGGATTTGCGATGCCGTATTTAAAGATCGTTGCTGTGTTAGAGACGGAACCAATACCCACCACAGACATGTGAGAGAGGTTGGTCATGTCTAATACATTTTTGACACTCTTTTCATTTAAAAAGATTTCTGCAACCTGCTCGGAAGATGCAAATAAGGGTGCGGGTAGAATGTGTATATCGGGTGTAATGCTTGTAGAACTTCTTTTGCGTGTGCCCGCAACGATTGCAGAAGTGTAATGCGCAACACCACCTGATAAAGTAACCAGTGAAATTGGCTTTTCAAGTGAATAAATCAAATGGTTGATCGTTCGAGAGATGGTGTCTCCGTAGCCAATGTTTATATAAGCATTGGCTTCAACTTTTTCTTCTATATATTGTGCGGCGCCCTTAGCGATATTTTCATTGACGTTGTTCGGCGTTGAAGGGACCACGAAAACATCTTCTAAATTGAATTGCTTTATGAGGGATTGTTCTAAATCTATGCGGGCTTTAGCATCTGGATCCATCTTGAATTTGATGATGCCATCACTTTTCGCTTGATTGAGAAGCTTGACGACGCGCATTCTTGAAATGCCTAAATGATCAGCGATTTCTTGTTGAGTCATATTGTCGGCGTAATAAAACCAAGTTACTTTGTAAACCAAATTATCTTCGTACATGACGATTCTCCTTAATAGATGGATTTATAAAAAATTGCAAATGAAATAAGTATAAACAAATGTTTGAATATCGATAAAATGTTTGCTTAAAAATATTATATCAATGCTTTTGGATAGTGTCAATAGGTGGTAATAAGCAAAGCAAAACAAAAAAGCATTGACAAGGCCTAGTCATTTGAAATATTATAGAGTTAATGAAAGATTCATGATAACTTAACGCATGCTTAACAAAAGATTTCAGAATAAACAAAAGATACCTTTTCAAACAAAAGATTTTAAATAAAACAAATGATTCGATTCAAAACAAAAGATCTAGATTCGGGATGTGTTAGTATCTAGGGGATTCGCATTAACCAAGATAACTATAGAAGTTGGAGGTAAATCATATGAGTGCAAATAAATCTCTTATGAAATTGCATGAGGTCTATAAGTCATTCGGAGATAACGCCGTATTAAAAGGTGCATCGTTAGAACTATCTGTTGGTGAAGTTGTTGCAATCATAGGGGGTAATGGTGCGGGTAAAAGCACTTTAATGAAAATTCTCATGGGAATTTACCCACTTGATCGCGGTGAAATCTTCATAGAAGGTGAAAAAGTCAACATGAGTTCACCTTCTGTAGCACTTGAAAAGGGCATTTATTTAGTCCCGCAAGAACCTTTGCTTTTTCCCAATATGACTGTTGAAGAAAATGTGGTCATTGGCTTTAACGAGAACAAAGCTGTGCTTTCGGCGAAACTGAGAGCGTTGATCAAACAACTCGGATGGGATATTGCCTTATCAAGAAAGGCGGCGACACTTTCCATTGCGGAACAGCAGTTAGTAGAAATACTGAGAGGGTTACTCAGAGAGGCCAAAATTTTAATCCTAGATGAGCCCACTTCTACATTGACATTTAATGAAATTCAATCTTTTTTTAAGCTCATGATGACGCTTAAAGAAAAAGGTATCGGCATGCTCTATATAACACACCGGCTTACAGAAGTCTTTGAGGTGGCATCTCATGTGGTCATTCTTAGAGATGGCGAAATCACAGTGAGTGGTCCTGTAGCCAATTTCACGAAAGAAATGCTGATTAAAGGCCTGATGCCTGATAATATGGTGCATGCGAAAAACAATCGTGAAGCGTGTACCGTGGATTATACGAAAATGCCTGTTTTAAAACTTGAAGCACTCACAGGGTATGGTTTTAACAAGGTTTCCTTTTCGGTGTATGAAGGCGAGATACTCGGACTTGCTGGTGTCGTGGGATCTGGTAGAACAGAACTTGCAGAAGCGATTTTTGGCAAAGGTGAAATTCTCAGTGGTGAGGTTGAACTTCTTGGGAAGAGCATTAAAGGCTTTAACACAAATGAGATTGTGGAGAAAGGGCTCAATTATGTGCCAGAAGACCGTCATCTAAATGGCATATTTGCCATGGCAGATGTAAGACTGAATACGACTTCTTCTATATTAAGTAGACTCAGTAAAGTGTTTATCAATAAAAAAGAAGAGAAATCTGTGACGCAGAAATACATTGATGATTTTAGAATCAAAGTGACAGGACAAGATCAAACTTTAAAATCCTTATCTGGCGGGAATCAACAGAAAGTGGTTATAGGACGGACGCTTTCTTCCAACCCTAAGGTGATCCTATTAGACGAACCGACAAGGGGCATCGATGCAGGTGCGCGTGGAGATGTCTATAAAATCATCTACGAACTTAAAAAGTTGGGGCTTGCCATTCTGCTCATTTCTTCAGATTTTGAAGAGATACATGAATTGGCAGATCGAGCTGCGGTCATGTATCATGGGACCAATGATGTGGTACTTTCAAAGGCAGAAATTACGCTGGATGCTTTAACACAAGCGGCGTTTGGTTGTTAACAAAATCGTTTTATGCGGTAAAAGGAAGGTGATTGTTCGTATCATGTTGATTATAAAAAAGATATTTGAAAAGAGAGAAATCACAGCACTTGCATTTTTGGTGATCTTGTTTTTAGGTGTAGGTCTTAGAAATCCAGATTTTATGAACGCTCAAAGTATAACGACGGTATTAAAGGGCAGTGTGCTCTATATATTTTTAGCGATAGGCATGACCTTTGTGCTGCTAACAGGCGGTATCGATGTTTCAGTAGGTGGCACCCTTGGCATTGCGGCTGCGGTTTCTGCCACGATGATCCGAGGCGGCACAAGTGTGCCAGTGGCTATAGTGGTTGCGATTCTCATCGGCCTCCTCATTGGTTTAATGAACGGTGTAGGTGTGGCCATCGTCAAAGTACCAGCGATTATCATGACGCTGGGCATGCTCGGTATCATTCGAGGTGTGATGATCGTTTACACAGATGGTAAATGGGTTGAGAATTTACCGGATGCTTTTAAAATGGCATCTCAAGCAAACTTTGCACATGTTAATATCTACTTTATATTGGCGATTATCACGACGATTTTAGTTCAGTTTTATTTTTCCAAAGCGAGAACGGGCAAGTATTTCGCGGCTATAGGGGACAATTTAGAAGGCTCAATTCTCGTGGGGATACCCGCTAAGAAAATGATCGTAATCGCCTATGTCCTATCGGGTCTTTGTGCATCCATTGCAGGTGTGATCTTTGCATCTCAAGTGGGATTTGTGACCAGTAACACAGGTGTGGATATCGAAATGGTGGCCATAGCAGCATGTGTTCTCGGGGGTGTAAGCCTCAGCGGTGGTGTAGGTTCTGTGGTGGGTTCAAGTATTGGCGCTTTGATTATGACAGCGATTAATTCAGCGCTCATCTTTTTAAAGGTCCCTTCTTTTTGGAATAAATCGATTCAAGGGACACTGTTAATTCTCATTGTGGTTTCAGATGTACTCATTCATAAATATTTTGAAGAAAAAGCACGAAAACAGAGACTTTCAGCAAGAGCACAGTGTTTGGATAAGTCTGTTGAAGATTCTAAGGATTCTAAGGACGCTCATATCTCTACAGAATCAACATTTGTAGGAGGTAATGGTCAATGATGCATAAAATAAAACAGTTTAAAGCAAAATGGGAAGTGTCTTTGGTGATTTTTCTCATCATGGAAATTATACTCTTTGGCATGATGAATCCTCGATTTTTAAAGATAAAAGTACTGCTCAACAGTGCAAATGATTTTGTGACGGTGGCCATTATTGCGTTATTTATGACTTTTGTCATCATCACAGGTGGTATTGATATATCTATGGGCTCTGTGGTGGGGCTGAGTTCAGTGGTTATGGGCCTTTTGTGGCAAGAACTTGGCTTCAATATTTGGATGGCGTTGGTGATTGCCATCATAGTGGGTGCCATATGTGGTGCGTTTAATGGTTATTTAATTGCTTTTGTAGGTGTTCAAGCCATGGTGGCCACTCTGGGAACGAGCTTTTTATATGCAGGGGCTTCGCTTGTGATCATTGGATTCTCTGGTATCAGCGCGGCAGAAGGCATCGGTGGTTTCCCAGATAGCTTTAGAGAACTGGGACATGGTAATTTAGGCGGTATTCCAAGTTCCTTACTCATTTTCGCATTTTTAATCATAGTGGCGTATCTATTGCTTCATAAAACCACTTATGGCAGACGCGTTTATCTTACCGGGATCAATCGTAAAGCAGCTGAATTCTCAGGGATTAATACAAAGCTGATCATCTTAAGTGCTCATATGTTAGTGGGTATGGGGGCAGCGATTTCAGGGATGTACATTACTTCTTATCTCAGTTCATCAAGGGCAGATCACGGTGCAACACTTACGCTTTCTGTGATCACAGCAGTGGTGCTCGGCGGCACTGCAATAACGGGCGGAGAGGGTTCTATTATAGGGACTGCACTTGCAAGCGTTATTATTGGTCTTATGACTTTAGGACTTCAAATGGCAGGGTTATCAACGCAGTATGTGGGCATAGGGATAGGCATTTTACTCGTGGTATCGGTGGCCATAAAGAGTTATTTCAGTGGCGGTAAGGTTTTCTCTAAGATCAAACGGCGGTTTTTACCAGAAAAGAGTTAAATCATCAGAGCGTCAAAGTGTCTTGGTAAAGTTATAAGGTTTCAATGTATTTTGGTGTATATATTGCCCCTCAGAATTACTGAGAGGCTCATATATAAAATATGGAGAGGAGAATATGCTTAATGAAGAGAAAATATTTATCATCGGTAGCGATTATGCTTTTAGTCCTTGTTGTAATGGTAGGTTGTGGGAAAGCACCTGCAGCAACGCCTGCAGCAGAACCTGCGGCAACACCAGCAGCGACACCAGCAACAACACCTGAATCAACTGTGACTACAGTGGATCCAGCAGATGTTTCTGTTGTGTTTATTCCAAAGTTAACAGGTAATATGTTCTTTGAATCTGCAAATGCAGGTGCTCAAGCGATCGCTAAAGAAGTAGGCTTTGAATGTAAATATGATGGCACAACCAATGCAACTGTAGCAGATCAAGTTCAAGTGATCAACAGTGCGGTTAACCAAGGTTACAACGCAATCGCAGTTTCATCAAATTCACCAGATGGTTTAAACGAAGCCCTTAAATCGGCGGCAGATTCAGGGATCAAAGTCGTTACTTGGGATTCAGATGTAAACCCTGAATACCGTTCAATCATGGTAAGTCAAGGCACGCCAGATCAACTTGGCAAAATGCTTGTGGATATGGTAGCAGATCAAATCGACGATGCTAAAAACGCAGAAATCAAATTTGCATTTTTCTACTCAAGCCCGACGGTTACAGATCAGAACTCATGGGTTGAAGCCGCTAAAACTTATGTTGCTGCAGAATTCCCTAAGTGGACACTTGTAACGACTGAATACGGTGAGTCAGATGCTCAAAAATCAATCCAAGTAGGCGAGTCAATTCTCAACACTTACGCTGATATTGATGCGATCATTTGTCCGGATTCAACGGCACTTCCGGGTATGGCACAAGCGGCTAAAAACTTAGGAAAAAGCGCTGAAGATGTGATTATCACTGGTTTTGCAACACCAAGTTCTATGAGAGATTTTATTAAAGACGGTACTTTAAAACAATTCGGATTATGGGATTGTGAAGTTCAAGGCGCTATGGGTGCTTATATTGCATACTGGTTAGCAGCGGGTAATGATTTTGTAGTAGGTGACAAGATTGATATTCCAACTGTTGGCGAAGTAGAAATTATGCCTAACTCAGTACTCAACTACGAGTATTTAGCAGATGATTCTGGAATCGTTTTAATGCCAGAAAGAACAATCTTTGATATCAACAACATTGATGACTTTAATTTCTAGGTCATGAAGGATGTGCGAATCCCCCTTTTAGGTGTGAGGTTAAAAGGGGGGACTTGCAGACCAAATTAAACACCTTTGGTGGAAGCTTATCGCTTTTGCTGAAGGTGTTTTTGTTTCATTTGAAGTTCTCTTCTGTTGAAGGTGGTCGGAATTTGATATAATGGAATCAATCGGATAACAGATGAAAGGAATTATGAAATGAGGATAACCCTTATAACGGTGGGTAAGATTAAAGAGAAATATTTTATGGGTGCAATTGATGAGTACGCAAAGCGGCTTACGAAGTACTGTTCACTCCAGATGATCGAGGTACCGGATGAGAAGGCGCCAGAGATACTGAGTGAGAAGGAAATGGAACAGATCAAAGATAAAGAAGGACGGCGGATTCTGAGTAAAATTAAAGAAACTCAGTATGTGATTACGCTTGAGATTAAAGGGAAACAGCTTACATCAGAGGGGCTTTCGGAAAAAATGGCGGCACTTGGGTTAGAAGGCAATTCAGATGTGGTATTTGTGATCGGTGGGAGTTTAGGACTTTCAAACCTTGTGCTCAATCGGTCGAATTTTGCACTTTCGTTTTCGGAGATGACGTTTCCACATCAACTTATGAAGGTGGTGCTATTGGAGCAGGTTTATCGTGGGTTTAGGATTATGAAGGGGGAACCGTATCATAAGTAGGGACATACGGAATTTTATTCTTGAAATAGTCTAGGAAGAGATTGAGCGTGTTCATATTGAGGAACAGAACTAAGTATTTGATTTATTGGATGTTGAAAGCTATGACCAGAATATGACCATTTATCAGATTGCTAAATGTAGATAAATCATAGGGGGAATTATGGGGAAATCTAGCGTGAGACCAGTCAGAGCGTGCGCATTATGTGGTAATTTTAGAGAGCTTGAAGAAAGTCATATTATACCAAAGTTTGTAATGCGTCATTTGAAAAAAACTGCCCACGGAGAAATTAGAAGTATTGAGAATCCTAATGCTGTCATACAGGATAGTGAGAAGCATTATATGCTTTGTGGAGAGTGCGAGGATTTATTCAGCAAGAAGGAAACTAAGTTTGCAAATCACTTTTTTTATCCATATCAAAAAAATAGTGTGAAAGAATTTGATTATGATGAAGATTTATACTACTTACTAACTTCAATAAGTTGGCGTAGCCTATATCAAGATATATTGGACTTTGTGCAAAATCCTGAGCAGGTTGGGATTGACCTAGATACATTAAATTGTTTTATTGAAAAAGAAAGCGAGATAAAAAAGTATTTGTTAGGTAAAACTAATAATGTTGAAGGAATAGAGAACCACATTTTTTTCTTCGATGATATTAAAGAGTTTAGTAATATGCCAAAGGAAGTAAAACCGCATTCAACATTTCACCGAGGTGAAACTAGCTACACTTTCTTTAATAAAACAGAAGGAACTCTTGCAACAATTACCAATATGATGGGAATTGTCCTTTTCACTTTATATAAAAAGGGAAAGTTAGAAGTTTGGGAAAATACTCAGATTATCAATGGAATTGGTCGAATTGAAGCTTTAAATCAGATAATTCAAAGTGTTTGTGGTAACGAGTTGATTGACATTATGAATAGAGTAAAAGGTAAATCAGATAACTTGAGCGAGAAACAGAAAGAGAAGATTATAAAAAGGATTGATGATGACCTTGAGGGTTTTATTAAGTCAGAGTCATTTGAAGCAATTCAAAAAGATGCTGCTCTAAAGAAAGACTAAAAGAAGAGGGATAGTCTCCTTTTCTAAAATAATAATTAAACTGTCTAAGTTGACTGTATTTCAATTAGCTTAGTATTATCATTTATTAAGATGAACTCTACTACGGATTTTACAAAGTTATCTATAGTTTTATAGAAATCAACGAAATGACAACAAGTGTTAAGTGCGGCAAGATATACATCACAGCATTTCTCAACTTTGCAATCTACAAGAAGTTCTCAGAGTCTTTGTCATGGGAGACAGAGGTTTGGATAGCTGATATGCCAGAGCATATGGTACATCTTAATGGGGACAAGTTTTTAGGTCCAAGAGATTGATTTATAAAGGGAGGTCAATACTATGAGTGGTGCAACAAATCCGAAAATATTTATATCTTATTCGTGGTCAAGTTCTGAAAAAGTTCTTGAATTAGCAGAACGCTTACTAGCAAACGGTGTTGATGTTATTTTAGACAAATGGGATTTGAAAGAAGGGCAAGATAAATATGCTTTTATGGAACAATCTGTTAACAATCCTGAGGTCACTAAGGTTCTAATTATTTGTGATAAAGTATACACCGAAAAAGCTAACAGTAGAGCCGGTGGTGTTGGTGATGAAACGGTCATCATCTCACCTGAGATATATGGAAATATGGAACAAGATAAGTTTATACCTGTAATTTTCGAGACTGATGAAAACTTAAAGGCATATTGTCCTGCATATATTAAATCAAGAATTTATATAGACCTCTCACTTGAAGATGATGGTTATGAAGCAAATTACGAAAAATTATTACGAGCAATACACAATAAGCCGTTATATCGTAAGCCTGCTATAGGTGCTGTCCCTGAGTGGTTAGAAGATGAGTCAATTGATTTATCAGCAATAAGAGATGTAATTAAGCAAATTCGAGGTAACAAGAGTGACAGCCAAACTAAAATTGACTTTTTAATAAGAAAAGCCAAGGATGAATTTTGTTCAGCACTACTAGCTATTCCAAAGAATGATAAAGTGTCTTATGATGAAGCATTACTAATTCAAATTGATGAAGAAAAAATAGTTCGTGACCTTTATATCGAGTTCTTAGAAGCACTCATTTATAATGATTTTTCTGTTGAAGACATTGTACCTTCATTATTTGAACAGCTTTACAATGAAACACATAACACTATTGGAAGAAGTTCATATAGTGATGCAGAGTTTGAAATATACAATTTTGCTTTATGGGAACTGTTTATTTGTACTACGGCTATTTGTCTACACTATGAAAAATACGAAACATTATATAAAATCTTAACACACTCATATTTTTTACGTGAGTACTTTCACGATAAGCAGTTGAAAGACCACACGTTCGTTAAGTTTCGGTTTTATCTTAGAACTATAGAAGAAGTATGTAAGCCCAAATGTGAAAACCCTAAATTCTATTCACTAACTAGTGAGATTTTAGTGAAACGAGAGAAGAAACCAATTATCACAAAAGAAACATTATCAAATGCAGATGTAGTTCTTTATCAGATGTCAGAAGTTTTGGGGATGGCTGAAGATAGATGGGGATGGTTCCCACAAACTTACTACCATTGTTTACGTAACCAGCCGATGTGGCAAAAGTTAAAGTCAAAAAAATATTGTGAAAAAATTATGCCTTTATTTGGCGCTAGAACTATGAATGAACTAAGAAGCAAAATCTCGAGTTGCAAATTAAATCGGGAGATGAGGTACAATGGCTCATTCGATACAGCTCCTGTAATACTGAGCAGCATTAGCGAAGAAGAAATTGGTAGTATAAACTAATTGCCAAGTCAATGCAAGGTAGGATGACAATATAAAGACTCCAAGGTGAGTATATAGAAGAAAACAGCTATAACCATAATCATATCAATGGTATAGCTGTTTATATACTTTTGGTATCATTGAGGATTTGCAGTAACCAAGTCATTTTAAGCTTTAATCAATGGCGTGTAAAGTGAGAAATGAAAAATTTCAATACCTAGAAAAAACCGCAGTCTATTACAGCACGCTGAACCGTATCATAAATAACGGTAAAGGCTTTGATATGTAATTCACACAAAAAAATAGCCTTCGGCATTGGAGTGATCCTTTGCCTTAGGCTATAATGAGTTGATTAAACTGATTTAGTTTAATTTTCATTTTGTTTAGGTTTGTAAATGGCACATACCCATCATGTTGCAGTCTACCAACAACTATTCCTGCAGGCAATGATATTTGTTGAGCAAATTGCTGGACAGACAAAGCAGAAAAATTATCCTCTGAACAAGAAATATTTACCTGTCGGGTAAACAATTCTTCGGTTTGATTGTATTTCATATAGACATGCAAGTCAATGGATATCAAATTGCCATATAAAATCTAATTTATAAGCAAAATCTGTTTTAATCGATTATTGTCTCCAGAACTTTGGTGACAATAGTGCAAGTACTGTAAATAATTCAAGTCGACCAAGAAGCATAAAGAACGATAATAAGAGCTTACCTGCATTTGAGAATTCCGAGTACGTATTCGTTGGACCTACGAAATCAAAACCAGGTCCAATGTTGCCCAGTGTTGCTGCAACAGCACTGCTTGCACTTAGCATACTAACACCTTCAAATGAGATCAGCATTGTTCCAAATACGAATATGAGTACATATAACATAAAGAAGCTTGCTATATTTAGAAGGACATTTTCTGGAACAGCTTGATTGTTTAATTTTACTGCTACTACGGATCTAGGGTGTAGTATGCGCGTAAATTCACGACGGACAAGTTTGATTAGGGCAAGTATTCGAACCACCTTGATGGAACCACCCGTTGAACCGGCACTACCACCAATAAACATGAGCATAAATAGTATTGCTTTTGAAAATGTCGTCCACTGTTCATAATCAAAGGATGTGTAACCAGTTGTTGTTATGAGTGAGGTTACTTGAAAGAATGCGTGCTGGAAGGACTCAAACCAGTTGTGATAAAGATTCATATTCATGTTAATTGTAATGGCAAGAACCGATGCAAAAATAATGCCTACGTAAAATTTCAGTTCGCTGTTGCGAAGCACATCGCGCCATTTACCTTTATACACGTCATAGTAAAGTGAGAAGTTTGTGCCTGACATCATCATGAAAATAGAAATTACGATATAAATATATGAGTTGTTAAATCCACCAATACTAGCATTTCTGGTAGAAAATCCACCGGTGCCCAAAGTAGCAAAGGTGTGTACTGCGGACTCAAATGGGGTCATGCCACCTATAAGAAGCAGAACAAATTCAGCCAAAGAAATGATGATGTATGTGACATACAGAATTTTAGCAGTATCCTTAATACGAGGAACAATTCTATCAGCTACAGGCCCTGGACTTTCTGCTTTGAAAACATGAAAACCACCAGAACCCATCATAGGAAGAATGGCGATTGCCACTACAAGAATGCCCATGCCTCCAATCCAGTGGGTGAAGGACCTCCAGAATAATATGCCCATTGGCAAGACTTCAATATTGTTTATTATGGTTGCACCCGTTGTGGTAAATCCAGAAACTGTTTCGAAAAATGCATCCACATAACTTGGGATGCTGCCTGAAATATAAAATGGCAAGGCTCCAAAAGCTGATGCTAGAAGCCAACCTAAAGTCACTATGGCGAGGCCATCTCGTGTTTTAATCTTGGTCTTACCTTTTATGGGTATCTGAGACATTCCAGCGCCTGTAAGTGCTGTAATACCAATACTCAATGCGAATGGGATCATATCATATTGCTGCTTTGAAACGGCAATAAGCAGTGGAATAATCATACTGAGTGCTAGGATTAATAATAAATATCCAAGAACTTTTACAATTATGCGTTTATTCATTAGAGCCCATCCTTTAACTGCAGGAGTGCTTTTAGTTTAGGTACCTTCTCTAGTATGGAGAATATGACAACTCTATCACCGGCTTGGATTTTAGATTCACCATGTGGAATAATCACGTTGCCTTTATGGACAATAGCGCCGATTATAATACCTTGCGATAACTTGAGACTTTTTAGTGGTTTGTTAATAATGGACAAATTTTTATCGGCAATAATTTCCATGACCTCTGCTTGTCCACCGAGTAACAAAGAAACAGCAGCAACTCTACCGCCGCGGATGTATTTAAGAATATCACTGGCTGTAATATTTACAGGGTTTATAGCCATATCGATTCCAAGCTTTTCGATAATATGGACATAACTTTGTCTTGATATCTTAGCAATAACTTTGCCTATATTGAGTTGCTTTGCACGTAAAGACATGAATAGATTTTCTTCATCAAAGCCTGTACAACCGATGAAGGCATCCATGTCAGCCAAATCTTCTTCTAGCAAATCAATATCCGTTCCTTCACCGTGTATGATGAGAGCGTTATTTGGTAGCAGTTCAGAAAGCTCTTTGCAGCGGTCTAAATCAGATTCAATGATTTTAACACTGACCCCTTTTTTAGTGAGAGATTTTGCAAGGTAGTATCCGATTTTACTGCCACCTAGAATCATGACTTTACGAATGTTTTTATTGTCGACTGAAGATTTCAATACTTTTGCTAAACCGTGAATTTTATTACGTTGTCCAACAACATAAATAGTGTCGTTTTCCTGCAAAATAGTATCACCATGTGGAATGATAATATTTCCATTACGTGAAATAGCTGCGATTACCAGATCGTCTAAGTGATCAAGATCACTAATTGACTTGTTAACAAAGTTTGAAATATTTTTAATATTAAAGTTTACAACTGAAACTTTTCCCTTTGCGTAATCATCAAAATAGAAAGTGTAGCTTTCCATTAAATAGCGCAGTATCATATTCGCAGTGGATAGCTCAGGATTGATAACGTAATCAATGTTGTAGTGTTTCTTAAAAAAGTCAAGTTGTGAAGCGTACTCTGGATTCCTGATTCGAGCGATGCTGCGTTTAGAACCTAGATTTTTTGACATGGAACTAATGAGAATGTTGGCTTCATCGCTGCTGGTAACAGCTATGGTTAAATCATAAGTTTCAATATTCATTTCTTCCAATATGTCTTTTCTAGCACCATTTGCATGTACTGTTAATACATCCATATGATCTTTTAAGCGATCTAAAACTAAAGGATTGTTGTCCATTAGTGTTACGTGTATTTCACCATTGAGTGCAGCTGCTATTTTTTTACCTAATTTTCCTGCTCCGATAATCATAACTTTCATATGTGACCAACCTTTTGATTTTTTGTGTCGTCTACAAGCATTGTATTAGAAAAAATAGGTATTATCAAATTTTTTTTAGGTAACTAGAAGCATTTCCAAAAAAAATGATACCTACCTACGATGGTAGCAAATGGGCCTACACAACTTTAAAATTTGAGAAAGATAAAATTAGCGAGATGACATTTCCAAATGAGAACTACGATTTTGATGCACTAAAAAAAGAGTGTTTCTTTGTTGGAGCCTATAATGAGTGCGGAAAGTGTGTAGGACTTGCGGTTTATAGGCATGATTTGCTCCAATACTTATATCTTGTTGACTTAAAAGTATGTAATGAATATCGAGGTCATGGAATAGGAAATCTATTGCTGGTTGAGGGCAAGAAAATAGCTGTCGAAAACGGTTATCGAGGGATTTATACAATCGGTCAAGACAACAATCTTTCTGCGTGTTTATTTTATATAAAGGAGTGCTTGCTTAATCAACTGGAGTTTTATAGCCCAGTACGCTGTGTCTTCTTTTGTTATTGAACTAAGGTTCAAATGTTATTGTATTGTATTTTCCCTTTAAGATTATGGGTATGTGCCATCCTGCCATCTGTAGTGATGACGATAGCCGCCATGCCCTCAATATGATTTACCTTTTGTAAAATAGTACTGACATCAAGGCCAAAGAATTTTGTCGTGTAGAGATCGCAATCAAGGGACTTATCAGCAATGATCGTCAGAGAGGCGATATTGGTTTTTATAGGGTAACCCGTTTTACTGTCGAAAATATGGTGGTAGGTCTTTCCATCAATTTTAAAGATGCGCTCATAAATCCCTGAAGTGACCACCGATTGGTTTTTAACGCTGACACTGGCAACCAAATTGCCTCTAGGTAGAAATGGGTTTTGGATACCCACTTGCCACTTGGCATTTCCTTTAGGTGAATCGCCATAGACGAGTACGTTGCCCCCTAAATCCACCATCGCTGAAACAGCCCTGTTTTCTTTAAAAAAAGCCATAATTTTATCACAGAAATAGCCCTTGGCAATGGCGCCGAGGTCTATTGTCATGCCTTCTTTCTCAAAAAAAACAGTCTTGTGTTCTTCATCTAGGGAGATGTGTTCTGCTTTTATAAGGCCGAGCACAGCTTCAATCTCTTCGTGGCTAGGGACACATGCATCTTCAAATCCAATATGCCACAGTCTTGTAAGGGGTCCAATTGCAATATTTAAGAGACTATCATCTGCTTGGCTGTGTGCTTTTCCGATCTTTATGAGCTCAAATAAATCTGAAGTCACCTTTTGAGGCACTTTATAAGCAGTCTCTTTTAGGTTGGCAAGTGGTGAACTGTCGCTGTTGGCACTAAAGACCTGTTCGAATGTACTAAGCATCTTTGAAGCCTCATCTAAAAGGGCTTCAGCGCGCTCACTTATTAAATATAGCTTAATGACCGTTCCCATGAGATAAAGTGTTTTTTTAGAAGTTTCCATCTTATTCTCCTGAATTCAAATCGTTTTCTGCGCCAATAGAGAACGCATTTATAAGTGCCAAATCTATTTCTGAGAGCGGCCGGTCTGAGTGATATGCTATAAAAAAATCCAAACTCAGTTCATCTACTGGCACCTGGTAGAGATTGTATTTTTCTGGACAGGGCGCTACGATAATGCTCTCAGGGATGAAGGTCAAGCCCATATCATTTATAGCAAGCTTTTGAATGGTGTGAATTTCAGTGCTTTCAAGGATAATTTTAGGCGTGATTTTATAAACGCTCAAAAGCTGATCTATTTGGCTTCTTATGGAAGACCCCTTACGGGTTAAAATGAGGTTTTGGCAGAGTAAGGTTTTCATGTCATAAATCCCTTCATCAATAATTGCAACACCTTCTCTATAGAGCGTACACGAGCGCGGGATAATGGCACTGTAGCTGTTTTTGCCTAAAATGGTCGAACTCAGATTTGGAGAGATGTTTCTAGAATTTTGTCCAATCCAAAAATCCAGTTCTCCGCTTAATGCGCGTTTCTCATTTTTTTCAGGTAAATCTTCAGAGAGCTCAAGCTTACAGTCCGGATAGTTTTTTAAAAAATGAGGAAGCAATAACGGCAAGAGGTAAGTGCCAAGACTAGGGAGAATTCCAATTTTAATCACTTGCTTACCAAGATTGGCAATAGCTGATATTTCACGTAGAAATCTCGAATAACGATTTTCTAATGAGGTTAAGTATTCATAATATATTTTACCTTGTTCGGTTAGGCGATAAGGGAGTTCACTCCTGTTAATGAGTTCACATTCAAGTTGCTTTTCGACGCGTTTGATAACCTGTGTTAGGTAGGGTTGAGAGACGTAAAGTGCCTTGGCTGCCTTACCATAATTGCTGTACTTAAGTATAGCGTCGATATAATATAGGGTGTTCTGTGGGCTATTTTGTGACATATATACCGCCTCTTGCTAAGTGATGATAGATTTTGTTTATGATTGATGATAACAAATTTGTTATCAAAGTTCAATATATAACTATTAGATAGAATTTTATGAATGTGTTAAAATTATATCAATTAGATGTAATAGAATATTATTTCCATACTGAAAGGGGAAACCAATGAAATATTTAGCAATTGTAGGCACGAATGCGGATGTGTCGACGAATCGTATGTTGCTTCAATTCATGCAAAAGCACTTTGTAAATGATGCTGATATAGCGCTTTGTGAAATCAAGGCATTACCTGCCTTTTATGAGCCAGAAGATGACAATGTGCCTGAAACTGTCGTAGAATTATCAGAAAAAATCATGGAGGCTGATGGGGTTATACTCGCAACACCAGAATATGACCATGCTATTCCTGCAGTATTAAAAAGTGCACTTGAATGGATCAGTTATACAAGTCAGGTGCTTAAAGACAAACCCGTTTTAATCGTAGGGGCATCTCATGGGATATTGGGGTCTTCTAGAGCACAGGCTCACCTCAGACAAATTCTTGATTCACCTGAACTTGCAGCGAGAATCATGCCGAGCAGTGAGTTTCTTCTTGGAAAATCACAAGACGCATTTGATTATGCTGGGAAGCTAAAATACCCTGAAAAACGAGCAGAACTCAATGAAGTCTTTAGAGAGTTTTTACTTTTTACAAAAATTACTTCCGAGTTACTAGCGGAAAAAGCAGTCATTAATAAAGATAAAAAATTTACTTGGCAAGAATAGGAGAGAACATGATGAAATTTATTGCGATTGCTGGAACGAGTGCGAAAAAATCATATAACCGTTCACTCCTTCAGTTTATGAAAAAGTATTTTAAAGAAAAAGCTGAAATTGAAATTATGGACATAGCAGATGTCCCAATGTTTAACCAATCAGATGACCAATCCAATACAGAAATTCTACAGATGTTTAATGATAAAATCACTGAGTGTGATGGGGTGATTATTGCAACGCCAGAGTATAACCACTCAATTCCATCAAGCCTCAAAAGCCTTATTGAATGGCTTAGCTTTGAGCTTCATCCTCTAGTAGGAAAGCCTGTAATGGTTCTTGGAGCGTCAAGAGATGTACAAGGGTCATCACGTGCACAATTACATCTTCGCCAGATTTTAGATGCACCAGGTGTCGATGCTAATGTGATGCCGGGTTATGAATTCTTACTTGGGAATACCCACAAGGCTTTTGATGAAAACGGCGACCTCAATAGCGAAAGAACGATTGATTTCCTAGAAATTTGTTTCTTGCGTTTTATGCGTTTTTCAAAAATTGCAAACCTTTTAAATGAAGAGGAAGCGTTTGAGTTTAACCCAGGTGATTATGAGGTAAGTACACTAGGACATGGTGGTAGTCTACCGATGAAGGTGACTTTCAGCGAAAAGCGTATTGAGACTATAGAAATTGACAGAGAAGGTGAGACAGAAGGCCTTGCAGATGTTGTTTTCATAAGAATTCCAGATCGAATCCTCGAAGGGCAAACGCTTAATGTAGATGCGATTTCAGGTGCTTCAGAAACGAGTAATGCCGTACTTGATGGCGTTGCGAAAGCGATTAAACTTGCAGGTGTTAACCCTGATATCTTAAAAAGACGCCCTAAACCACCAAGTGCTCTAAACAAAGAGGATGAAGAGTACACTTGTGACGTCGTCGTCGTAGGTGGCGGTGGCGCGGGTCTCAGTGCTGCGGCAACAGCCCTTCAAAAGGGTGCAGATACAATTGTTATTGAAAAATACCCAGCAGTGGGTGGTAATACTATCCGTTCAGGTGGTCCAGTCAATGCAGCTGACCCAGAGTGGCAAACTGGATTTGAGGAAAATCCTGGTGAGAGAACGACTATAGAGCATTTACTTTCTACTGATGAAAATCAGATTCACGCTGAGTATTTAGAAGATTTTAGAGCCCTAAAGAAAGAATTTGAAGCCTATAAAGAAAAGTTTGCAGATGTAAAAGGACACCTTTTTGATTCACCGTTACTTCATAGAATGCAGACTTATTTTGGTGGTAAGCGAACTGACCTTCATGGCAATAATATCTATGGTCAATATGACCTGGTAAAAATTATGACCGACCGTGCGCTTGAAAGTGTCAAATGGCTTGAAGAAATCGGTGTTGCATATGATAAAAGTATCGTTTTTGCACCAGTAGGCGCATTGTGGCGTCGTGGACATAAGCCTGTTAAGAGCTATGGGACTGCATTTATTTTAGCCCTAAGAGACTATGTTGAAGCGAACTCAGGCAAAATCATTACAGATAGTCCTGTAAAAGAATTCATCCTAGAGGATGGCGAAATTAAAGGTGTGATTGCAACAGGAGAGAATGGTCAAAAGATTACAATCCATGCTAAAAAAGTGGTACTTGCAAGTGGCGGTTTCGGTGCTAATACCAAAATGCTTAAAGCATACAACACCTACTGGCAAGAAATTGACGATAATATCAGAACGACAAACTCATATGCAATGACTGGCGATGGGATTTTACTTGGTCAATCAGTGGGCGCCGCACTTACAGGCATGGGCTTTACACAGATGATGCCAGTAGCTGACCCAGAAACTGGCGAACTCTTCAGCGGTATTCAAGTGCCGCCAGAAAACTTCGTCATCGTTAATACAGAAGGTAAGAGATTTATCAACGAGTTCTCGGGCAGAGATGTATTAACCAAAGCGGCGATTGAGCAAGGTGGGTTATTCTACCTTATCGCGGACAGTGAAATCAAGAAAACAGCTGCCAATACAAGCGAGGAAAAATTAGAGCTCCAAGTGGCAGCAGGAACACTCTTTAAAGCAGATACAATTGAAGAACTTGCTGAAAAAGTCGGTATGAATCCAGATATTCTTGCGGACACTGTAAGAAAATACAATTCATATGTTGATGCGGGTGCAGATCCTGAATTCCACAAAGATACGTTCAGCTTAAAAGTAGAAAAAGCACCTTTTTATGCAACACCAAGAAAACCAGCTGTTCACCATACAATGGGCGGGTTAAAAATTGATACCTCTACCCGTGTATTAGATGAAAAAGGCAATCCAATTAAAAATCTATATGCTGCTGGAGAAGTTGCAGGTGGCATTCATGCGGGCAACCGTCTTGGGGGTAATGCACTCACCGATATTTTTACGTTTGGTAGAATCGCTGGAAAAACAGCAGTTGAAGAAATGTAATTGGGTGATCTTAAAAAATCATAAAATAATTAATACCTTAAAAAAGTTCTGAGCAGAAAATTTGATCGGGACTTTTTTTATAAACAAGTGATAACATCTAAAAACATGCCCATCAAAAAAGTATAATTATTTTAATTTGAATTGTCCGCCGTGAAGCGACAACCTATTAAAAGCGTAAAATTCCGATTCCTATTTATAATAATGGACTTGTAATTATTGAAAAAGCGGTATATTATAATTAACAACGTAATATGTAGATAAAAATTAACATCTACTATAGAAGCTTTTATGTGGAGGGAATCATGAGTTTAAAATACGAAAGTACACGAGATAATCGTGTAAATGTACGCCCATCAGAAGCAGTTGTTAAAGGTCTTTCAGATGATGGTGGTTTATTCGTACCAAGAGAAATTGACGGGCTTGGTCTTGATATTAAAGAAATGTGTAGCCTTAATTTTCATGAAACGGCTAAAAAAGTCTTGAGTCTTTTTTTTACTGATTTCTCAGAAGAACAGATTAACGATTCAGTTATGAAGGCTTATGATAGCAAGTTTGATGATCCTGAGATTGTCCCTGTAAAAAAAGTGGGAGAGACTTATATTATGGAGCTTTTCCATGGGTCGACCATTGCCTTTAAAGATATTGCCCTATCTATTTTGCCGCATTTGATGAAAAAGGCGCAAAGCAATTGTCGCATGAAAGAAGAGATTGTCATTTTAACAGCGACTTCTGGTGATACTGGAAAAGCGGCACTTGAAGGCTTTAAAGACGTTGAGGGTACTCAAATTATTGTCTTTTATCCTAATGATGGTGTCAGCAAGGTTCAAGAAATGCAAATGCTAACAACAGATGGTGCCAATACCCATGTGGTCGCTGTAGAAGGTAACTTTGATGATGCTCAATCAGCGGTTAAAGCGATTTTTAATGATCAAGACTTAAGAGCGAAATTGTCTGCTAAGGGCATGAAATTTTCATCAGCTAATTCTATCAATATTGGGAGACTTGTGCCTCAAATTTCATACTATTTTTCGACTTATGCTGATATGGTGAAAAAAGATCAGATTAAGTTAGGGGACAAGATTAACTTTGTCATTCCAACAGGTAATTTCGGTAATATTCTTGCGGGCTACTTTGCTAAGACTTTAGGTTTACCGGTGGGTAAACTCATTTGTGCGGCTAATGAAAATAACGTCTTATATGACTTTCTAAATACAGGGGTTTATGACATCAATAGGGACTTTAAGAAAACGATGTCGCCTTCAATGGATATTTTGATCTCAAGTAACCTTGAAAGATTGCTTTATTTTATGAGCGATAAAGATAACGCCTATGTGGCAGAACTCATGGACCAACTCAAAAAAAATAAAAAATATGAAGTGACTGATGAAATCAAGGCAAAAATCAAAGACCAATTTTGGTCATCTTACTGCTCAGAATCGGACACGAGCCAAACGGTTAAAAAAGTCTATGAAGAAGAGGGATATCTACTTGATACCCATACAGCTGTAGCCTACAAGGTCTATGAAGACTATGTTAAAGCAACAGACGATGAGAGCAAAAGTGTGATTCTATCAACAGCGAGTCCTTTTAAATTTACAGGCAGTGTTTACAAAGCCTTGTTTGGTCAAACAGAGACTGACGAACTAAATCTTATTGCAGAACTCTCCCATCAAACAGGTATAGAGGTGCCAAAGCAAATTGAAGGCTTAGGTGATCGAAAAATCCTTCATAAACGTTTCTGTAGACCTCAAACCATGCCCAATGAGATTTTAAATATCTTAGATGAAAAATAGGAAATCAGATATACAAGAAATAAATCGGAGCCATGAATCGGATTTTAGAGAGGTTATATGAACTTGGGAATTCATTAAAAAGACAAGGCAAAAAAGTGAGTACCCAAAAGGATGTTGCACCTGTTTCTAAAAATGGACGTACATTTGTGCCAGTTAAATTTGCTGCAGAAAACTTAAACTGCACCGTAAATGGGATCAATAGCACTAAAGAAGTGGTCGTCATATTTGAAGAATAGAAGGCTGCAAGAAATTTAAGTCTATTTAGGTCAATTTAAGTTCATTTAAGTGAAGCACAAAAACACAATCCCCCTACTGAATTAATCTTGAAGGGAGATTGTGTTTTTTTAATTAGGAGAAGGTTCAAATAGAATTAAGTTTGATTTGGTTCTATCATGAAATCTCCCGTAAAAAAAATAAAGAGTTTATAAATTTTAGCCAATTCTAATTTATTGAGAAAAAAGCGGCTCAAAATGATAAAATTATAATATAGATTGTTAAAGGCTTAGCTTTAAATTACAAGGGAGGCGTATTCATGTGTGTAGCATATGAAGCATTAAAAAGTGAATGTCCTTATAAGTAGAGGCTTTCAGGCTTTTGAGCTTATAATAAAAACGAAAAGAATAAGGAGTATGATTATGAATATGAAAATCTTAATGATGTTATTACTTTGTCTGTGTATCTCACCGTTAACTTATGCAGGTCAAGTATCTGTAGGGGCTGTCGTGGATCAAGTTCTTGAGACCGATATAGAAGCCACTATTGACGGGTTTCCAATACCCTCTATGAATATTAGTGGCTACACCGTTGTGGTAGCAGAAGACTTGAGAAACTATGGCTTTGATGTGGTTTGGAATCCTGTAGAGAAAACATTGATTGTTACTAGAAATAATAAAAGAAACATAAAACCACTGGCTGTCAATAAATCTGAAAAGATTGTTGTGGGTAAAAAATTGGGGGATGTACTATATACGGATATTAAAACTTATATCGATGGCGAAAACGTTCAGGCCTATAATATTGATGGGAGCACAGCGATTCTTGTAAGTGATTTAGCTGTATGGGGAGATGTTCAGTGGAATCCGAACGCACGGACAATCCGTTTTACATCTAATGTGCCTGCAAGCGGAGAAACCACTGTGGCAGAAGACGATAAAACTGACAATTGTGCCATCAAAATTGAAAAAATAGCAACAGTTAATTTAGATCTCAATTTTGAGGATCAAAAATACTATTTTGAAGGCGAAGAAGTGGGTTTTAATAATCAGTTTGCGATGATATCGCTTGAATTCCTAGCTAGAAAATTGGGATACAACATTACAGAAGGTGGTACTAAAAATGAGCCTGTCTTTACCATTCAAAAAGACAACTACAGTTTCAAAGTTAATGGGAAGACCAGTAAAGTTCAGCGGTATTTTTCAGGGCTTTTATATCAAACAGATGATCTAGATATAAAACCTATTGAAAAAAAAGGTGTGCTTTATATCAGTGATTTGGATGCTGATTTTGTATTTGGTTTACGGAAAGCATGGGATGAACAAACTGGAAATCTACATTTGACCTATTCAGATTACACCGTGAAAGATTATGGGATTTATGAGATCATGGGGGAACAGTTCACGATACATTCTAGTATAGATGATGACCCAAGTGCGTATAATTGTTTCGTTTACAATAAGACATTAGATTTACACAGCAATATGAGCGGACATTCGGATATGGAAACCGGTAAGTTTGTGCATCAAGCAAGTGTAATGCTAGCAAGTGGTCATAATGAACTGGAAATGACGGTGGTATATGACGGGCGCATATTAATGTTAAAAACGATTAAGAATATCACACCAGATTATGAGTTGAACAGCCTTAATCTCGAGAATATGATAGGACCGTTCACATGGATTAAAATTTCTAAACCGTTGCAGGGTTATGTTGAAACGGCAGAAAGTGAAATTCCTTTATTAGGGGAACTAACAGGTGCAGACAATAATTATATGAGAGTAGAAATTAAAAAGCTGGATGAAACAAGTCAGCAGTTTGTTGAAATCAATTCTCAGAGTATAGAAATTAAAGATACCCAATTTGACGCCATCATAAAGTTTGGCGAAGGCGTAGGTCTTTATAAAGTTTCAGGATATGCCTTAGTGCCTTATCGATATGGCCAAAGTGGTGAGGCAGAGCTGTTTAAAGTGTTTGTACGTTGTATAGAGTAATAAGATATAAAATTAATAGCAGTTCATTTATCATGGATGTGTTTTTGTGTGATCATCCAGTTAGGCATAAAAAACACCTTGTTTAATTCGAGAAGAGCAGTGTTATGATTGTAGAAGTTCAGAGAGCGTTGTAAAGGCATTGTGACGCTGTGGGCATTTATGATGGGCCTAGCTGTAGAAGTATTGCTAAGTGATGAAGATTTAGGCCTTTAAGTTAATAATAAAAATACTCGTAAAACTTCTATTCCTTTTGGGATGGAAGTTTTTTTATGGTGTGCCCAGCATGGGCGCAATCTTATTTTAAATTGAAACAAAACTGTGCCAAAATTGTGCCACAAGGCACAACCGCACACAATTGGCACGATGTGGCACGGTTTTGTATAACTTTATGAACATAGGAACTTCAACACCTAGGAGGCATTTTTAATATTGGCATCCATATTGCGTTATAGAATGGTGTATCAAAATCTAATAAAGGAAGTGAAACGGATGCAATATCAAATGAACCGAGTTGCGATTATTGGTGCAGGTGTTATGGGTGCCAGCATTGCCGCATTAATCGCAGGGACTGGAACGCCAGTCATTTTGTTGGATATTTTACCGAATGAACTGAGTCCAGAAGAGATAGAAAAAGGGCTGTCGAATTCGGACAAAGTATTTCGAGATAAATTTGCCGTAGCTGGTAAGGAAAAAGTATTGAACCCAAGAAATCGTGCCATTTATCACAAAGACTTTGGTGATCTTATTACCACTGGAAATATTGAAGATGATTTATCACTTTTAAAAGATTGTGACTGGGTATTGGAAGTTGTCTTAGAAGAATTAGAAGTAAAACAACAACTCTTTAAAAAAATGAGGCCCTATATAGGAGAAAAAACCATTATATCATCGAACACATCGGGTGTTTCTATTCGAAAAATTGCGGAACCATTTGACGAAGAATTTAAAAAACGATTTTTAGGGACACACTTTTTTAACCCACCGCGCTACATGAAACTATTCGAAATTATTCCGACTGCCGAAACAGCACCGTCTATTGTTGATTTTATGACGGTATATGCGACAAAGCTTCTAGGGAAAGGCGTTGTATATGCAAAAGATACACCAAATTTTATTGCCAATAGGATTGGAGCACAGGCTAATGTTGCTGTGATGCAGCTTGCCGAAAAGTATCAATATAGTATTCCAAAGTCGGACATGCTCAGTGGTGAGATTATTGGAAGACCTAAGACGGCGACGTTTAAAACCATCGATATGGTGGGTCTGGATATACTTTTGCATGTGGCAGACAATGTGATGAATAATATCACGTCAACTTATGAGGCCAAAGTTTATCGTGTACCGGATTATGTCAGAAAATTAGCATCAATGGGTTACTACGGCGATAAAGTTGGCAATGGTTTTTATAAAAAACAAAAGACCGCTCAAGGTGTTGTAAAAAGTGTATGGGATTGTGATACTGAATCTTATACAGAAATTTCAAAAGTAGAACTTGATATTATGAAGGTCGTTAAAGAAGGTGACACATTAGCAGAAAAGCTTAATTTGGTAGTATGGGGTGATGCGGAAGAACAGCATTTTATCTGGGATGTGATTAAAGCAAATTTACTCTACAGTGCTTATTGTATGCCTGAAATAGCAGATCGTGTTACTGAAATCGATAACGGCATGAAATGGGGCTTTAACTGGCAGTTAGGACCTTTTGAAATATGGGATGCTCTAGGTGTTTCAAAAACCGTTAAGCGTATGCAAGCTGAAGGTGAAGCGGTACCTGAATGGGTTATAAAGCACCTTGAGGCAGGCCATAAGACTTTTTATGAAGATATTGATGAGACGAAATCTTATATTGTCTTGGATCGCAAGTCTGATACTATTTTAAGATCAAATGAGGATGCCTCACTTGTGGATTTAGGGGATGGCGTTGCTTGTCTTACCTTCAAAACCAAGGGCAATACGGTTAATCGCGGCGTAATAGAAATGATTAACAAATCAGTTGAAATTGTTGAAAATGGTGATTTTAAAGGTTTGGTAATTGGCAATCAATCTAAAAACTTTTCTGCGGGTGCAGATCTGGCCTTGATTGGGGAACTTGCAGAGAAAAAGGCTTGGAAGGCACTTGAAACGCTTATTCATGATTTTCAATATGCAAATCTCGCTTTAAAGTATTGCCATAAACCCGTTGTATCGGCACCAAGAGGCATGACCTTAGGTGGCGGTGCTGAAATGGCATTGCATGCACATCGTCAAGTGGTTACAGCGGAAACGTATATGGGGCTCGTTGAACTTGGGGTAGGCCTTATACCTGGTGGTGGTGGCTGTAAAGAGTTACTTGCAAGAGCAATGTTAGATATGGACAAAGCACCATTAGCAGAACGCGTTACTCATGTTAAACGGATTTGGCGAAATATTGCTATGGCCAAAGTTTCTAGCAGTGGTTACGATGCTAAAAAACTAGGGTTTGTGCGATTGGGAGACGTCTTTAATATGAATGCAGATTTACAACTGACAGATGCTAAAAATGAAGTCATAAAGCTTTCACAGACGGCCTACATGGGTAATTTGAAGACACCGATCAACATGACTGGTAAAACGGGATTCGCAGCGATTAAGCTGGAGATTATGCAGATGGTAGACGGTCATTTTATATCGGCATATGACGGCATGCTTGCAGAAAAAGTCGCTTATATTTTAACCGGTGGCAATGTTCTATCCAATACGGTAATGAACGAAGAAACAATTCTGGACTTAGAAAGAGAAATATTTTTAAGTCTTTGTGGTGAAGCGAAGACCCAAGAACGCATTCGACATATGTTGACAAGAGGAAAACCATTGCGAAATTAGGGAGTGATAAAAATGAGAGAAGCAGTTATTGTGGCAATGGGGCGGTCGCCAATTGGAAAGGCACCAAAAGGGAGCCTCAGCAAGACTCGACCAGAATCTATTGGTGCACAGGTTTTAAAAGGCGTTATTTCGAAAGTGCCTTCATTTGATTTAAAAGAGATAGATGATTTTATTGTAGGCTGTGCCTTTCCAGAAGGTGAGCAAGGCATTAATATTGCAAGAATTATCGGATTAAAGGCTGGATTGCCTGATGATGTGCCAGCTCAAACGGTTAATCGATTCTGTTCATCAGGACTTCAAACCATTGCGACAGCAGCGAATAGCATTATCGCTGGACAAGCTGATTGCATTATGGCAGGTGGCATTGAAATGATGAGTGTAGTCCCAATTGGGGGCAATATGTACCACCCTGATCCAGAACTTATCGAGCTCAATCCATCGGCATATATCTCAATGGGGCTTACTGCGGAAAACGTATCAAAAGCTTATGATATCAGCCGAGCAGAACAAGATGCATTTGCCGCTGAAAGTCATAAGAGAGCACTTGATGCAATTGAAGCCCACAAATTTGAGTCAGAAATTATTCCGATTGATGCCGAGCGCATGGGAAAAGATGAGAATGGAATGCCAGTGATCACATCTTTTAAATTTACAATGGATGAAGGTGTTAGAACTGATGTGACTGTTGAATCACTTTCAAAGCTCAAGACAATTTTTAAACAGGACGGGACTGTTACCGCGGGTAACGCATCACAAATGAGCGATGGCGCAGCTTTTGTGCTTCTTATGAGCAAAGAGAAAGCAACCGCGCTTGGCTTAAAACCCATTGCCAAGTTTGTCAGTTTTGCGGTGGCTGGTGTCGATCCAAAGATTATGGGCATCGGTCCTATTAAGGCGATTCCAAAAGCTTTAAAAATTGCAAATATAAAACTAGAATCCATTGAACTTATTGAACTCAATGAAGCTTTTGCATCACAGAGTTTAGCTTGTATTAAGACGTTAGGTCTCAATAAGGAAATTGTCAATGTCAATGGTGGTGCCATTGCCCTGGGACATCCGCTCGGATGCACGGGAGCTTATCTTACCATTAAATTGTTGTCAGAGATGGAAAAAAGAAAGCAACAATACGGGTTGGTAAGCATGTGTATCGGCGGTGGCATGGGTGCAGCAGCAGTATTTGAAAGATTAGATGATTAGAAGGAGGGGAAGATAATGACATTTTCAAAAATTAGCTATGAAGTGAATGATTCAGTTGCAGTCATAGCACTCAATAGTCCTAAAAATCTCAATGCGTTTGACGAATTGATGATCGACGATGTTCTAACGGCACTGGAAAAGGCAGAGGCAGACGCGTCAATTCGCGTTGTCGTTATAAAAGGTAATGGTCCTGCTTTTAGTGCTGGTGGAGATATTGGCATGATGTACAAAGGAATCAAGTCAGGAGACCTTGATTTGGAAAGCGGTGTTCAGAAGATTGCTCTTATTTCTGTAGCCATCAAGAAGTTTCCAAAACCCGTTATTGCTTCTGTGCATAATGCTGTGGCAGGTGCCGCGTTTAATATTGCACTTGCTTGTGATTTCTGTATTGCAAGTGAGGATACTAAATTCATACAAGCATTTGTAAATATTGGATTGATTCCAGATGCTGGAGGTCTTTATCTATTGGGCAGGGCAGTGGGCGTAAACCGTGCAATTCAATTGGGGATGACAGGCAAACCTGTACTTGCTAAAGAAGCACAAATGCTTGGTTTTGTAAGTGAAGTTTGTTCAAAAGAAGAACTGGAAGAGGCGACGGCAAAGATGGCGCAAAAAATTGCTTCAGGGCCAGCGCAATCCTATAAGTATATGAAAGAACTTATTTATCAAAGTCAATTTGCTGATTTTGAATCATATATTAAAGCTGAAGTTATGGCACAAAGTGCTTGTAGCCAATCTTCGGATTTCAAAGAAGGTGTTTCAGCATTTGTAGAAAAGCGAAAACCTTTATTTGGATAATGAATTTGTCTTTTAAGGTGAGAAATAAGGGGAACATTATTTGAAATCGTATAAAATTTTAGGAGGCTCTATTATGAAATGGGAAGCAATATATCAAGAAAAATTAGTTTCTATTGAAAAAGCGGCATCTTTAATTGAATCGGGTGATACAGCATGGTTTGGAGCTTGTTCTTCAGCACCAATTCAACTTTTGGAAGCGATTGGAGATCGATATGAATCACTTGAAAATGTGGATCTGATCACAGCAATGGCACTTTATCCTTATAAATTTCTGAAGTCAAAAGACTATATCGGACATCTCAATTTTCACACGATATTCTATGGTGCTTTTGAAAGACAATTTTATAAGACTGGCAATGTCAATGTTAACTCTATTCATCTTTCTAATATTGCAAGAACATTAAGAGAACATTATGAAGTGAATACGCTTTTGGCGGATGTTTCTGAGCCTGATGAAGAAGGTTATATGTACTATGGTCCTATGGGTGTTGTTGTCAATGGTGAAGTGGCAGAGATGGCAACAAAAAAAATTGTTCAAGTCAATAAATTTCAACCTAAGGTTAAAGGTGTAAAGCATAGAATTCATGTGAGCGAAGTAGATTGCATTTGTGAATATGATCATGAATTACCAGTATTACCTCAACCACCAATTTCAGACATTGATCGCAAAATAGCAGATTTGTTATTGCCTCATATACCGGATGGTGCGACCATACAAGTTGGATTGGGTGGTCTTGCAAACGCAGTGGGCTATGGGCTTGAAGGTAAGCAAAATTTATCAGTGCACACAGAAATGTTTACAGACTCAATGGTTTATCTCGCTAAAAAAGGCGTTATAAGTGGCAAAATATTAGCAGCTTTCGGACTAGGAAGCACGGAACTTTATGATTTTGTTGGCGAAGGTAAAGTAGAACTTGCACCGATCAGTTATGTTAACAATCCATTTGAGATTGGGAAGAATAAAGATTTTATCTCCATCAATGCCTGCTTGATGGTGGATTTGACAGGTCAAGTTTGCTCGGAATCTTTAGGGCATTTTCAATACAGTTCAACAGGTGGGCAATTGGATTATGTACGTGGTGCAAGTGTTTCAGAAGGTGGAAAAAGCTTTATTTGCCTACCTGCAACAGTCAATAATAAAGATGGCAGTATTAAGTCTACAATTAGCTTAAATTTGCCAGATGGTGAAATTGTTACAACGCCAAGAGCAGATGTTATGTATGTGGTTACGGAATATGGGATTGCTCATTTATATAATAAGCCGATTAGAGATCGTGTTCTTGCAATGATCAAGATTGCACATCCAGACTTTAGAGCGGGTTTATTAGACGAAGCAAAAACGGCAGGACTCTTGTCTTAACAGGGGTTATAGGTCAAATTGATACCTTTTAATGGGTCGAGCAATGAGTCAAACAGTCAATCAATGGATAATGCTACCTTTTTGGAAAGCACTTTCCATTGATTGTTAGTTTTTGTTCCGCAAGGATCAGATGTGTTGAGATGTTGAGTGCGTTAGTGATACAATGATATTGTATCAAGTGTGAATACAAGATAAAGGTGCTGAGGTGAATCATGAATGATTTGTTACGGGATAAATGGATGACATTGCATCAAGAAGAAAGTAACCGATTAGAACTGCGGGAAGAGTTGCAGATCATGTGGAAAGAAGATGATCAAAACCATATTGACTTTAAAAATGTATTGCCTCCAAAACTGGCTCCCTCTGCTTATCAAAAATCAAAACAACATTCACGAAAATTGTATGTCTACGCCAATAGCGTTATCAAAAACTTGGAGAAAACATCTAAAAATGATCAGATAGGAGTTGCTATTTTTGACAATGAGGGTTGTTTACTTAAACTGTATGGGAAAGGTAGTTTTTTAACATGGGCTCATGCACATCATATTGAAGTTGGGAGTATTTGGCGCTCTGACAAAATTGGCACTAATATTTTCTCACTTGGCTCAAAACTGAATAAGCGCACTTCACTTATTGGTCCTGAAAATTACCCGAAATTTCTATTGGATACAGCATGCTATTTGGCACATGTGGGGCTTGATAATGGTATAAAACTTGGAAGTGTTGTTGTGATGACGAGCTATGATGAGCGTAGTCCTTATTTATCTAATCTGGCTATGACAATCTCTCGGCTCATTGAACTTCAGATGTTTTGGTTAGATATTACAGAAATTAGCACGGGCATAATTGAAGGATACGGCATTATTTCGTTAGATCAGTCAAATGGGGAAAATCGTATTTTGACCATGAGCAAAGAAGTTTTCCATATTTTAGGACTTAGAAGTAGGAGTGTCCATTATGAATTTCTCGAAGCGGTGATCCCTGATTCTGATGAAAATAGTGAATTTTTTACCATTGTTAATGAAAAGAAAATAGTAAATGATATTAATATCCATCTTAATATCAATGGCATGCAAATAGGGCTCACCATTAGTACTTATGCCTTTAAAGAAAATAAATTTCATATGGATGGTTTGATTATTGCAATCAATTCTATCAAACGCATTAATACACTTTTATCAAAGTACTCTGTGAATACAGCAAGGATGACATTTAACGAAATATTAGGGAAGAGCGATGCATTTTTAACAACTATTGATAAATGTAAAGTTGCTTCAAAATCAAGTAGTCAAATTCTTTTGCTAGGGGAAAGCGGCGTAGGTAAAGATATTTTGGCACAGGCGATACACAATGAAAGTCATAGGCGCTTTCAGCCGTTTGTCGCATTGAATTGTGCTTCTTTTTCTAAAGAACTTATCAGCAGTGAGCTCTTTGGTTATGAAGAGGGTGCTTTTACAGGCGCTAAGAAAGGTGGTAATATTGGAAAATTTGAAATGGCCAATCAAGGGACGCTTTTCTTAGATGAAATAGGGGATATGCCTTTAGATTTACAAGCATTTTTGCTCCGTGTCTTAGAAGAAAAAAGTTTTATGAAAATTGGTGGAAATACGCCTATAAATGTTGATGTTCACATTATTGCAGCGACGAATAAAGATTTAAAAAAATTAATTTGGCAAGGGCTATTTAGAGAGGATTTATTTTACCGCCTTGGGATTGTACGGATTCATATACCGCCGCTTAGACAGCGTTCGGGGGATGTAATCCTTTTGGCGACTTCTTTTATGGAACAAATATGCAAACGGCATCAAAGAGCTGAAATTAATTTGTCAGACTCAGCCAAGGCTTTTATCACATCTTATGATTGGCCAGGGAATGTCAGAGAACTTCAAAATATGCTAGAAGGCATCATTAGCACTCAGCGGAGTGATTTGATTACACGTGAGGATATTAATCGATATTTAGCCTTTGATGATGTTTTAGAACAACCCATGATTAGACCGAGTCGAGTAAGAGATGGCATGCATATCGTTGAGTCATGTGATATTGAGGAAGCCTTAAGGCTCTGTAATAATAATAGAACAAGGACTGCGGCCTATTTGGGCATATCAAGACGAACGTTCTATCGAAGGTTATCTGCATTGAATAAAAGTCAAAAAAAATAAAGTTTCAAGCAATTGATAAGAATGCGGTTATACCGATTTTAGAATTTGACGATTATAGGAACGCACGAGCAAGAATAATTTGGGGATATATAAGGCTTCAAAATTTTGGTATAATAAACTTGTATACACTCTTTGCAACAATACATTCAACATAAAGGTGGTGCAAGTTTTGTTTCAACCTGTAAAGACTAAAAAAATATATGAAATGATCATAGAGCAAATTCAAGCGATGATCCTATCTGGAAAATTGAAAACTGGAGACAAATTACCCTCAGAACGCGTTCTAGCGGAACAATTCAGTGCATCTCGTGCGTCTATCAGGGAAGCAATTAGAAGCCTTGAAATACTTGGCGTTGTGGAATGCCGTCAAGGCGGTGGCAATTTTATAGGAGACTATAAAAGATCAAACTGGATTGAGCCAATATCGCTGATGTTTAAGTTAGGTGGCGGTAATTTTGACGAAATACTGGAGATTCGAACGGTTATAGAAGTAGAAGCCGCACGTCTTGCGGCGATAAGAATCACAGAAGAGCAAAAAGTAGCTTTCATCGCACTGATAGAAGCCTTCAAATCAGCAACATCAGAAGAAGAACTCTCCCAATTGGACCAACAATTTCACATTATAATAGCGGAAGCCTCTCATAATGTTCTAATCGATACTATGATGCGTGCGATTCAGGCTATATTGAAGAACTTTATAGAAGAAGCGCGACACTCTATAAATGTTTGGGATCAAGATTCTGGCGTGCTGTTGCTTCAACATTGTAAAATAGAGGAAGCCATCATAGCGGGTAGGAGTGAAGAGGCTGCCTTAAATATGAAAGAACATTTTGCGATGGTGGTTCGAAGTCGATCTCAATAACAAGGCCCCATAATTTACTATCATGATTCAATATCAAAATTTAATATCAAAAAAGCGTAGGAGCTTTTACAAATCTAGTCCTCTAGAAGCGTAAAGGCTCCTTTTATGATGTAAAAAATATGTGAATATTTAAATAATTATAGAAAAATAAGATGGGAAATGCTATCATTTATTAAAGTGGTAAGACCAGCAGACCATAAGACCGAATATGTTTTGTTGAAATAATTTGCGAAGGATCAATATCTAAATTGAAAATCCATATTCAAAGGAGAGGCGTTATGGAAATATTAGTGTGTATCAAACAAGTTCCAGGAACCACACAGGTAGAAATTGACGCAGTAACGGGTGTCTTAAAACGCGATGGTGTCGCATCCAAAATGAATCCATATGACTTGTATGCACTTGAAAGTGCAATGATCTTAAAAGAAAAGTATGGTGCAACCGTGAACGTAATGACCATGGGACCAGCACAAGCAGAGCGGATCATCAAGGAAGCCTTTATGATGGGGGCAGATCGTGGTGCGATTCTAAGTGATCGAAAATTTGCGGGATCGGATGTCTGGGCTACCGCATATACATTAGCTCAAGGGACTCGAAAATTCTGTAAACCAGATGTAATTATATGCGGCAAGATGACAACAGATGGTGATACTGCACAGGTGGGACCAGAAATGGCAGAATTCTTAGACATGCCACACATCGCCAATGTCCTGAAGATTATTGAAGTGACGGATGCCCATATTACCGTGGAAATGGATATGCCACAGACTGTTGAAGTGGCTAGAGTCAAGTTCCCGTGTCTCATAACAGTGGAAAAAGGTATTTTTCAACCCAGACTGCCATCTTATAAATTGAAAAAGGCAACAGCCCATTTCAACATTCAATATTTTGCATTAAAAGATCTAGAAGATCAAGATGAAATGAAGTATGGCCTAAATGGTTCGCCGACTCAAGTGAAGCGCATATTTCCACCAATAGGAAATGATGCACATGAGATTTGGGAAGGGAATAGTGATATTTTAACCCATCAAATATTTGAATCGTTAATGCGATCAAAGTTTATTTAGGAGGACAAGATGGCGAAAATTCTTATTCACGATGAATATGTGAAATCACCAGATAAACTGATAAAATTATGTCCCTTTAATGCAATTGAATACATGGATTCTAAGTTAAGCATTAACAGTGGCTGTAAAATGTGCAAGCTCTGTGTGAAGCAAGCACCAGAAATCTTTGAGTTTGTTGAAGCGCAAATAAGGGGCATTCATAAAGAGGAATGGAAAGGCGTTGCCGTTTATATGGACCATGTTGAAGGCAATATCCACCCAGTATCATTTGAGCTCATTGGCAAAGCAAGAGCACTAGCGGAGAAAATCAATCACCCAGTCCATGCGGTGCTTATGGGCAGTCATATGGAGCACGCTGCAGAACAAATCTTAAAATATGGTGTGGATGAAGTGTTTTTATACGATGATGTGGCACTTGAAAACTTTCGAATTGAACCCTATGCAGCTTGTTTTGAAGATTACATTTTAGCACATAAGCCGAGCATTGTCCTTGTGGGTGGAACAACTATCGGAAGATCACTGGCACCTAGGCTTGCAGCACGGTTTAGAACAGGGCTCACAGCGGATTGTACTTTTTTAGACGTTCAAGAGAATACGGATTTAGATCAAATTAGACCTGCTTTTGGAGGTAATATCATGGCACATATTCACACGCCCAATCATAGACCCCAATTTGCAACGGTGAGATATAAAATTTTCGATGCACCAGAAATGATTAAAACGCCTTTTGGAAAAATTACAAAGTGTACTTTGGACCAAAGTTTATTGAAGTCTCAGATTGATGTACTTGAAGTTCACGCTAAAGAAAAATCAGAGAGTATTGAAGATGCTGAAGTGATTGTCGTTGTAGGCTCTGCTTTTAAAAAGAAAGAAGATCTCAATATGGCCTTTAAACTGGCGGATCTTCTGGATGCCAGAGTGGCAAGTACGAGACCTTTGATCGAAAAAGGCTGGATGGATGCCAAACTTCAAATCGGTCTCAGCGGGCGTACCGTGAGACCTAAACTCATTATCACTTGTGGTGTTTCTGGCTCTGTTCAGTTCGTGGCTGGCATGAAGGGTGCAGATCAAATAATGGCGATCAATATAGATAAAGAAGCTTCTATATTTAATACGGCACACTATGCCATCGTAGGGGATATTTATGAAGTACTTCCAAAACTTATTGAGCGCATTGAAAACGAGAGAGCGTAGGAGGTTGAGATGCAAGTGACTTATAAAAAAATAGATCAACAGGATATAGAATTTTTCCAATCCGTTATGCCAAAGTCTCGTCTATTTGTCGGTGATGAAATTCATGAAGACTATTCAAAAGATGAACTTGCGGGTGTTCATCAATATCCAGACGTTGTTGTTGAAGTGATTAATGCACAGGAAATATCCAGTTTGCTCAAGTATTGTTATGAAAATAATATCCCAGTAACGCCTAGAGGCCAAGGGACAGGGCTAGTGGGTGCCAGCGTTGCAATTCATGGTGGACTGATGATTTCCACTGTGAAGATGGATCATTTCCTTGAACTGGATAAGGAAAATCTCACTTTAACGGTTGAACCGGGCGTCCTTTTAATGGAGATTTCAAAGTATGTCGAGGCTGAAGATTTATTTTATCCACCAGATCCAGGTGAAAAATCAGCGACAATTGGCGGCAATATTTCAACCAATGCTGGGGGGATGAGAGCCGTTAAATATGGCGTTACACGAGACTTTGTCAGGGGACTAGAAGTGGTCCTCATGAATGGCGATATCATTGAGGTAGGGGGTAAAGTCGTCAAGAATTCTTCTGGATATAGTATTAAAGATTTGATTGTTGGCTCTGAGGGGACGCTGGGGGTTATAACGAAAGCGATTTTAAAGCTTTTACCCTTACCAAAGGTTGCAATCAGTTTATTGGTGCCGTTTCCAACCCTAGAACAAGCTGTTGAAACGGTTCCCATGATCATCAAATCCAAGTTTATTCCAACAGCGATTGAGTATATGGAAAGACGCGTTATTAAAAATGCCGAAGATTTTCTAGGTAAGCAATTTCCGGATGCTTCATCAGATGCCTATCTTTTATTGACTTTCGATGGCAATTCGTATGATGAAGTAGAGCGCATTTACGAAAAAGTGGCAGAGGTATGTTTAGAGGGTGGTGCACTGGATATTTTTATTTCTGATACTCAAGAGCGTCAAGAATCCATTTGGTCAGCAAGAGGGGCGTTCCTTGAAGGGATTAAAGCTTCAACAACAGAGATGGATGAATGTGACGTCGTTGTGCCTAGGAATCAGGTTGCACAGTTTGTTAAATTTACAAAAGAGGTTGAGCAGAGTGTAGATATCAGAATTGCGAGTTTTGGGCATGCTGGTGATGGCAATCTTCATGTGTATGTGCTTAAAGATCAATATTCTGATGCAGTCTATAAAGAAAAGCTTGGAGAAGCTTTTGATTTATTATACAAAAGAGCCGCTGAATTAGGGGGGCACGTTTCAGGAGAACATGGCATAGGCTACGCCAAACTGCCTTATTTAAGAGCACAACAAGGTGATGTCTACATGAATCTACTTAAAAGTATCAAATATGCTTTTGATCCCAAAGGGTTACTGAATCCTGGGAAGGTTTGCTAGAGATTCAAGAGCCGGATTGTTTTACCTGTAGTATAGTGATATAGTAAAATAAAATGGCATATTGCAGGAGGATACAGTATGAAATACAATTTTGACGAAGTCATTGATAGACAAAATACCAATGCGATTAAGTATGAGCCAAGTGTATTGAAAGAAATGTTTAAATCAGAGGATGTGTTGCCACTTTGGGTGGCAGATATGGATTTTAAATGTCCAGACGTCGTTGTAAACGCTATTTTAAAACGCGCAGAACATGGCATATTTGGTTACTCTGATGGTGATGATTCGTATTACGAGGTCTTTATGGATTGGAATAAACGCCGAAATCAGTGGGAAATCCAGCGCGAATGGATCTGCTATACCCCTGGAATCGTCCCCGCTGTGAATTATATCGTTCAGGCATTTTGTCACACAGGGGATAAAGTCATCATTCAAAATCCTGTTTACTACCCTTTTGCTCAAGCAATTTTAAATAATGGCGCTCAAGTCGTGACGAATCCACTTAAGCGTGAAGGCGATCAATACGTGATGGACTATGAAGATTTTGAGACTAAAGCAAAAGACCCGAGAGTGAAGCTCTTTATTTTATGCAGCCCCCACAATCCCATCGGTCGTGTCTGGAGAAAAGAGGAACTGGAGAGAATAGGTGAAATCTGCTTGGCAAATGATGTCTTGGTTGTGTCTGATGAAATTCACTCAGATCTTATAATGAATGGTTATAAGCATATTCCTTTTGCGAGTCTTTCAAAAGCATTTGCAGCGCATTCAATCACTTGTATGGCACCTTCAAAGACATTTAACATCGCAGGTCTACAGATTTCCAATATCGTTATACCAGATGCGCATATCAGAATGGCCTATCAGACGATTCTTGAAAATAACGCTATTAGACATCCGAATACGTTTGGGATTGTGGCCCAAAAATCAGCATATGGTGAAGGCGAAGCTTGGTTAGGTGAAGTTTTAGAATATATTGAAGCCAATATGGATTATATAGATGATTTTGTTAAGACACGCCTACCAGAAATTACGTTTGTTAAACCCGAAGCCACTTATCTTGCATGGCTGGACATGAGCCGATTGGGTATGAACCCAGAGGAACTTGAGACGTGGATGCAAACAGAAGTAAAACTTGCGCTTGATGAAGGCTATATCTTTGGCGAAGGTGGCGAAGGCTATGAGCGCATTAATGCGGCCTGCCCGAGGTCTATTTTAAAAGAAGCCTTAGAGCGTATTGAAAAGGCAGTAAAAAAGAGAAGCTTGTGAAAAAAATGAAAATCATCCAGTGGCACATTTGTTAAGCGCCACGAGTTGATCAGAGCAGAACATCATGAGGAGAACACAAAATGAGTCTGAAGAAAAGAGGCCTTTAGAATCGACAGAATCTGATGAAATTGATTTGTTGCCCGCTGAAGGGAAGACGATAGAGGCATTTGTTCCAAAGGGTTGGAAATTGATGGACTCCATAAACGTGGATTTTAATAACGACGGGTTTATGGATGTGATTGGAGTTCTTGAAGTGGACGGTTCCGATATGACACCAGATGATATTTATGACTCGCCACGCCTACTATTTGCAATTGAAAACAGTGGTGATACGTCTTTTAAATTGAGTTTTCAAGATGAAAACTTGATAAGAACTCAATTTGAGGGCGGTGTATTTGGCGATCCCTATCTGCCTCTTAGTGTAGAAAATGGAAATTTTTCAACGCATGCCTATGGCGGTAGTTCTTGGAAGTGGTCAGAGGATCGTACTTATAGCTATAGAAATGGCGACTGGTATTTGATCGCCTCAGAAGAAACGTATGGACAAGGGCCCTATATCACACAATATCGACAAAATAATTATGATACAAGGGTTGGGAAGAGAAGTTATAACAGTGAAAATGATGAAATTATGATGCAAAGGGGAGAATCTTGGACTGCCTTTGATTTAGAGTTTGAAATAGAAATTGAAGCCCCTTTAAAGTTAAAGACATTTAGCATAAGGAATGCCTTTGATCGAGAACAAATAGAAGATAAGCGCGCGGATAAGGTGATCGTTTCGGAAGCACTGAAACTAGATGAAGACCAAGTAACAGCTTTGAAGCAAAAAGCAATAGCCATTGAACAAGTCTGTTTTAAAGACCTTGAGTTCATCGCATATACCTTTAAAAGTGATGATGGAAAGTTTGAATATTTAGCAGTTTACAACAGATCTTCTGGCATCTCCACTATAGTGGATCAGTGTGAGCGATTAGAAGAGGATTGGCTATCTAGTTTTGAGTATGTGGTCATTGATCAAGGGTATATTTATTACAATGGATATGCTTCAGAAACGATCCACTATACAGATGATCAGGGTGAATCCTCAAGGTCTGATGAACTCGTGTCTTCATACTTGTGTTCAGTGAGCATAGACGGTACAGATAAAAAAATACGCTTTACGTATGATAACCAAGTAGATGCAGAGGGGCGTTATCCCTATATATCCATAACTTTTGAAATTCATGCAGGGAAAATAATTTTGTCCACTTATAGTGAACACGAAATCAGTTATACACGCATGAATTTAGAGAGCAGTGAAATGGAGTTTTTAGGCAATATAAAGAATTGAACGGCCAAGCGTATATGTTCTTCCCAATTAAAAAATTATAAAAACAGCTGAAATGTGCTATAGAAATGCAAAACAGCCTAAGAGTACATTTCAGATTTTCCTACTGTCATAAGCCCAATGCAACAGGGCTTGTCTCTGCTTTCTTCTACACTCTAAATTTTGGGGCTCACAATTCTTTCTGATGGCGCCAACATGTCTTCTTATAGCTTTCCATCTTTTAATTTGGCGCTGATCTTCTTCTGGAAGACGTCTTCCGTAGTAATAACGACAATACCACTGGAACCAGCCGCGTGGGTCGACAGGGTGAATCCAGCCCTTATCTGCCCATGTTTTTAAGGGGAGAGAGGCATCAACTTTAAAATAATTCAATTCGATATCTTTGAATTTAGGTGATAACTTTGCATTTTCAAACCATTCTTTTGGAAATTCATCAAGGCAATCTGTCATATACTTGCCACCAAAAACACCGAGTTCAAGCATTTCCTGTGGGGATAATTCTGGTAAAAATTCAGGATCAAAATGCTTGCCGATTTCTTCGGTGAGATAATAAAAGCCCTTTTGCATTTTGTCATCAATTATGATCTTGTGATGCATGGTGGACCTCCTTTTATGCTGATATTTCCAGATCTATATCTGCTCGTATGCAATTTGACCATCCAGTACGGTCATTAGGATGGAAATATTTTTAATTTCAATGGGATCTATGCTGAAAATATCTTGATCTATAATAACAAAATCCGCTAATTTGCCGAGTTCTAAAGTGCCCTTATACAGTTCTTCAAAAGCACTATACGCACCGTTGAGGGTATAGGCCTTCAAGGCTTCATTAACAGTAAGGCATTCAGTGATTAAATAAGGTGTTTCAGGTTGATTGTTTAAATCCTTACGGACAACTGCGGTGTATATGTTTTCAAATGGATTATAGTCAACCACAGGTGCATCGGTTCCAAAACAAAGTTTTATATTAGATTCAAGCATTGTTTTAAACGCATATGCATTATTGGCACGATGCGAGAGGCGATTATCAACAATATGAAGATCATAATCTAAGAAAATAGGTTGAATGTAAGCAAGCAGATGAAGATCGGACATAGAACGTATAATATCGGGCGTCATCACTTGAGCATGAACAATCCCATGTCGATGATCAGCCTCTTTGTTAAATGAGGGCACATTTTTTAATGCTTCGACAAACATATCCATTGCCTTATCGCCAATACAATGTGCAGCAACTTGGAATCCATAGTGTTGAGTGCGCTGAATTAGGCGGTTGAGCTCGTTCTGCTCAAAACAGGCAATCCCTGAATTTAGAAGATCATCACTGTAGGGCTCACGCAGTAGAGCCGTTCGCGCACCTAAAGAACCATCCAAAAGCAGTTTAACGGGACCAATCTTGAAAAAGGCATCCCCTTGTCCTGTTCTGTAGTGCTTCTTTGCAAACGCTTCGAAATCAGATTCTTCAAAAAAGAGGCATTGCTGATAAACTCTTACAGGTAGTTTTTTTTCATGATTTAATTCATGATAGGCTTGAAGGACTTTTTCATAGTCACGATCGGGCATACAACATAGATCATCGGACTGTACAGAGGTGACCCCTTGTTTAAGCAGTGCGTTAGAAGCCTTCAAAATCATGTCTTTAATTTCATCTTTACTCGGAGAGGGGACAGCTGCATATAGCGCATTGAGTGCGTCTTCTTGAAATAACCCTTTGTCCGTATTTATATTTTCATCATGAGTATCAAGTGAATTCATTCCAATTGTATTGAGTGCCACAGTATTACAGACCGCAATGTGCCCACAAGCTCTCGTAAAAATAATAGGAATCGTGTGAGAAATGCGATCTAAATCTGCTCGAGTGGGATATCTTTTTTCCTTGAGCTTGTCCTGATTCCAACCACGGCCCAATAACCACATCTCGCTAGAAAAAGCATGCGTCTTAATAAATGCCAGTGTACCGTCGATTATATTTTCGATAGAGTTAAACGGATCCAGATTGAGCATGGTCATGGCATAACCCGTGTTTAACAAATGAATATGGCTATCGTTAAATCCAGGGACTACGGTCTTACCATGAAGGTCAATCCTTTCGTCGTATTCCGATTTGGTGGCTTGAGCCTCTGTATCTAAACCTAAAAAAATAATCTTGCTATCCTTAATGCCAATCGCTTCATAAAAAGTATTGTTTGAATCGAGAGATGCAATTTTCCCATTATAAAATAACCGTTTCATGATTTACGCGCTCCTATCTTCTTCCTTACAATTATGAATTAAGCAATCTGTTACACCCCTATTATACGCTATAGATTTTAATAGTCAATTCATGTGTTAAGCGTGTTCTTGCACTTACCGAAGTATGGCCTTTTAGGCTTAGGGTAGAAGGGGTGCGGGTCTTGTCTTGATATTACACGTAAAAAAAGGGTACATAGTAAATGCTTTAAATGGGTATAATAGAAATACGATAAGATAAGGGACGGGTGTAACATGATAAAAATAATGAAAAAAGGGTTTATATTATCACTTATCATGAGTATCATTTTGGGGAACCTGACGGACACAGTGATTAACTTTGCTACTGAGGCGCATCGCGTACTTTTTATTAATTCTTACAATTGGGCATACGACACAGTTCCTGAGCAACTGGATGGCGTGAGAGCGGTTTTAGAGGCAGAAGGCATAGCCCTTGATATTGAGTATATGGACACCAAACGATTTGATGATGCTGAGAATTATGAGCACTATTATAACTTTTTAAAGTATCGCTTGGATCACGGTGAGCCCTATGACGTCATCTTAGTAAGTGACGATAATGCTTTGAAATTTTTGATAGATCATCGTGAAGCCTTGGTCAAAGAAGCTTCTGTGGTGTTCTTCGGAATCAATGATTCTGATAGGGTTAATGAAGCCGCGGCGATAAAGGGTTTTTATGGGCTCTATGAAACCACGTCCATTAAGGAAAATCTTGATTTAGCGAAAGCATTGCAACCAGAAGCAGATGAGTTCTTGATTGTCACGGATAGAACGACAACAGGCATTGGGGATTCGAAGAGCTATTTAAAGTATCGAGAAATGTTTCCAGATATGACTTTTTCTATCGTTAATTTTTCAGAGTATTCTTTAGAGGCATTTCAGTTATGGTTACAAGGCATCAAACAAAATCAAATCCTTATTTACATGACGATGATGGTAGATGCAGATGAAAATGTCTATACAATGAATGAAGCCATTGCGATTTTGGCACAATATGCAAATGTACCTGTTTTCAGGCCCACTATCGGTGGTGTGGGCAAAGGTCTTTTGGGCGGATACATGAAGTCCTATGAGAAACAAGGTCGTATTGCGGCTGAAGCTGCTGTCAATATTATTAATGGTGATCCAATGCCAGTGGATTCACTGATATTGGAGCGACCCAATCAGTATGTGGTGGATTATAATATCATGAAAAAGTTTAATCTGAACATGGCTGTATTGCCAGAGGAAACGATAATCATCAACAGTCCTCTGACGCTTTACGAGCAATACCGCACGCTTTTAGTGCCACTTGCGCTGGGGCTCAGTTTCCTTATGGTGATTGTGGTGGCTTTAGTATTTGATAATCATAGGCGCAGGCTCGTAGAGCTGAAGCTTCGGGGTAAAAACTTAGAACTCTCTGGCTTATTTGAAGAATTGATGTCATCTGAGGAGGAGCTAAGGGAGCAAAATCAATTGCTCAGTCAAAGCAGACAACAGTTAAGTGAGAGTGAGCAACGTTATAAAGAGCTTGCTTACAGTGATATCTTGACAGGACTCAATAACCGTATTGCCATGTATCGTGCATTAAACCATTTGATTGCAGATCGGGCCGTTTCAGGGGCATTGTATTTCATCGACTTGGATCAATTTAAATATATAAATGATTCAAGAGGGCACTTAACGGGAGATGCGGTACTCTGCATCATCGGGGAAAGATTGAAACGGATGGAAAGTGACCAAGTGATTGCAAATCGCCTTGGCGGGGATGAGTTTGTTCTGATTGTGCATGAATCTAATCCCAATCATGAAATGGATCAGTTGTTCATTAATCGTCTATTTGGGGTGATTGAAGAGGCTGTTTATGTGGAGCAACAAGAATTTTACTTAACGTGTAGTATCGGCATTGTAAAGTTTCCAGAACAAGGACGTTCAGCAAACGAGTTGATACGTAAAGCGGACATTGCGATGTATAAGGCAAAAGAAGCTGGTCGTGCACGTGCAATTGTCTATAATGATTTTATGCATTCTGGTACCGAAGAAATTTTAGAGATGCAAAAGCACATCCGTCATGCGCTTGAAAAAAATGAATTTCGACTTTTTTTACAACCCCAAATTAATTTGGACAAGGAAGTCATTTGTGGGTTTGAAGGTTTAATAAGATGGGAGAAAGAAGACGGTCATATGATTTCGCCTTTGGATTTTATTCCTGTGGCAGAACGTCTGGGGATCATTCATCGAATTGGCCAATGGGTTTTAAAGCAAGCGTGTGATGACATTCAGTATTTTGCTGAAATGTCATATTCGAGCGTAAAAATTGCTGTAAATGTATCTGCGATTGAACTGACAAGAGCCGATTTTGACGATGACTTTATGAAGGTATTAGAGGCATGCAATATTAATCCAAATCAAATTGTAATAGAACTTACGGAAAGTAGCCTCCTTGAAATTTCGGAGACGCACCTGAAAAAGTTAAAATCGCTTAGAGACAAAGGCATTGAAATTCATTTAGATGACTTTGGGACGGGTTATTCCTCGTTGAATTATTTGAGACATCTCCCTATAGATGTGGTTAAAATCGATAGAGAATTTATCAAAGATGTGGCTATTTATGAAGCACAAATGCTGCTTACAAAGAGTATTATTGAAATTGTCCACAATCTTGGCAAGACAGTTATTGCAGAAGGTGTAGAAACTAAAGAACAAGTGGATATCTTAAGAGAAATGGGGTGCGATCGAGTACAAGGTTATTATTACGCAAGACCGATGTGCCTTGCGGATGCAGCAGTTTATTTGAAGACATACCCAGTTGAATGAAGCTTAACACATAATAGAGATAAAACTAAGATCAAGCCTTTAGAATTGTGTATTGACAAGTTCAAGTCATAAACATAAGATAAAACTAAAAGATGCAGCAAATTGGGAGCAACCAGATGAACTTGATCAGTAACGCAATCATCAATATATATTCTATACTATTGTTAATCATTTTGGGGCGTTATGTATGGCGATATACTCAGTTAGAAACTGTTCAGAACAAACTCTATGTGATTATGCTCAACCTAACTATTGCCATGCTTGTGGCAGATATCTTTGGTCGGTTTGATGGTAATCCTGGGACCTTCTATCCTGTGATTAATCATGCCGCTAATTTTTTTGTTTTTTTGCTCAGTCCAGTTTTGCCATCATTGTGGCTTTTATATGTTTACTTCCAGTTGTTTAAAAATCAGAGAAAGCCTCGAAATGTAATACGCCTAATTGTAGTCTTTAATGTAACTAACGTGGTTTTTTTAACGATTTCTCAGTTTAATGGCTGGTATTATTATATGGATTCAGGTAACATTTATCATAGAGGGCCACTTTTTATACTGTGTGAAGCCATCACACTGGGCATTATGTTATTAGCCTTTTCGTTAACTGTTTTGCACGGCAAAGCGGTTGATAAGAAAGCCTTTTTATCCCTTTTATTTTTCCCTATTCCGCCGCTTATAGCCATAGTGCTTCAAACTTTTTTTTACGGCATATCCTTAATGCTCAATTGCGTTGTCTTGTCTCTGCTCATCGTATTTTTGAACATTCAAAACCACAGTATCCACATGGATTATTTAACAGGTGTGTATAATCGAAAGAAATTACAAAGTTATCTACAGGAAAAAATCAATAAGAGCACAGCGGATCGAACGTTTTCAGCGATACTCATTGATTTGGATGATTTTAAGTGCATAAATGATACCTTTGGACATAATGTAGGGGATTTAGTCCTTGAGATTTCGGCACAATTGATACGAGAATCTTTGAGACCAAATGATTTCATCGCTCGATTTGGGGGTGATGAGTTTTGTGCTGTAGTGGATATATCTGATGAAAATGAACTTGCCGTGCTTGTTTGTGAAATAAAAGAACGTGTTAAAAACTATAATGAATTGAGTCTTAATCCCTATAAAGTAGAACTGAGTATGGGCTATGCAGTGTATGATTACAAGGCTCATATGAGTCTTGAAGATTTTCAGAGAAAGATTGATGCATTGATGTATGAAAATAAGCGGATCAATAAGTTTCAGTGGTGTACACGTATAGGAGGCAACCGTTGATCTATTTAGAAAAATTCATTTTGCCAAGTAAGGATAGAGAGTTTAATTTTTTTATAGAGATAAAAAGGCAATGTTACAATACTTTTTATCCTTTTCAGGTATTCGCTTATCCTGAAGATTTGCAGCTTGATTTTGAACCCATTACAATTCTATATGGGGGCAATGGCTCTGGTAAAACCACAGCCTTAAATGTGATTGCAGAAAAATTGGGCTTAAAAAGAGAATCCGTCTTCAATCAGTCCAACTTTTTTGAGGCTTATTTAAAGTATTGTGATCACAGAATAGAAGCGCACATCCCAGAACATAGTGCAATTATCACAAGTGATGATGTTTTCGATTATGCACTGAATATCAGAAATTTGAATCTCGGCATTGATCAAAAGCGGACGGATATGTTTGAAGGTTATTTAGAGGCTAAGTATTCAGATTTTAAGATGAACTCCTTAGAAGATTATGAGCGCCTTAAAATGGTGAATCAAACGAGAAGTAAGACACAATCTCGATATATCAGAGAAAATCTAATCTCTAATATAAGAAGTCGATCTAATGGCGAAAATGCTTTTAAATACTTTACAGAGAAGATCACAGAAAAGGGTCTTTTTCTTTTGGATGAGCCAGAAAACAGCCTGTCTCCAAAAATGCAGTTGAAACTGAAATCCTTTATAGAAGAAGCGGTGAGATATTTCGGCTGTCAAATTATCATGTCCACGCATTCGCCTTTTTTGCTTTCGATTGAAGGGGCAAAAATCTATGATTTTGATAGTGACCCCGTTGAGATTAAAAACTGGTTGGAACTTGAACATATCAAAAAATATTATGAGCTTTTTAAAGACATTGAGATATGAGCATGAAAAAAAGAATGCCCATAACACTTTAATGCAGTATTCCAGAAATCATCAAGGCACTGTAGATGAGTAATAAGCCCATCGATAAATTGAAAAGTTTCTCATATTTTGAGAGAAATTTATTAAAAAGTGAGCCAAATACGGCCCAGCACGAATTAGAGGTAAAAGCGACCATTGCTAAAAATATGGAAAAGAACACGAGTTGGTAGGTTAAGTTAAAATAAGGGATTATAAAATTGGAAGTGAGTGTAATACCATAGAGGATTACTTTTGGATTGATGAATTGAAGCAACATACCGGATTTATATGAGTTTAAGGCTGAATCGCTGTTTTCACCCATAAAATCCTCATGAGGCGTTTTCTTTATCCGAAAGCCCATGATGTTCAAAGCTAAGTAGAGCATGTAAAGTGCACCTATAATACTCATAAAATGATTGATTTTTGGCATGAATGCCGCTAGAAGGATATTGAAACAACTCGATAGGAGCATTATGAAGAAGAACCCCGTAGTGACACCTAATATAAATCTTAATGTTTTTTTATAACCCACTCGACTGGCGTTTGCCATGGACATGATATTATTGGGTCCAGGTGTAAAAGTAACCACAAAAACATAGGATAAAAAAGCACTTAAATTGAACATGGTGAACCTCCTTTATGAAAATGTTGTTGGTGATCTTCACAAAGTCAATTGAAAGATAACCGTTAATCTGATAGAATTATACAATAAAACTATCCCTATAGAAAGGGATGGTTTTTCTAATTTAATAGGGGGAGATTTTGTGGATATCTACATAGAATTATGCAGAAAGAGTGATATACCATTGTATATTCAAATATATGAAGGTTATAGAAAGGCTATACTAAGTGGCGTATTTAGGCCGCATACAAAGTTGATGTCCGTCATGCAACTCAAACGATCGCTTTGCGTGAGCCGTAACACGATTGAAATGGCGTATTTGCAACTGTTGTCCGAGGGCTATATTTTTAGTAAAAAAGGCAGCGGTTATTTTGTATCTGAATTGGATAATGTGGCACAGCTTGACTACTCTAAGGATTTAAATGATATCCGCTCAATGCGTATAAATGAATTTGAAAGTTTGCATTTGATCAGATCAGACATAAAATATGATTTCAAACCAGGCTCTGTTGAACGCGATGCATTTCCTTTTAAAAAGTGGAATGAAATTGCACAAAATGTAATGAACAGAGAAAATCGAGAAATTTTGATGTACTCAGATCCACGCGGGGAATTAGCCTTTCGGCGTGAAATCTCAGTTTACCTAAAAAGATCAAGGGGCGTACAGTGTCATCCAGACCAAATCCTTCTAGGGGCGGGGACACAAACGCTGATTAGTTTGCTTTGCCTCATATTGAGGGATGAGAAACCGTTAAACGTAGCGGTTGAGGACCCCGGATTTACAGCGGTTAGAAAAGCTTTTGAATGGAATGCATGTGAGATCATACCGATTCCCTTAAAAGATAATGTCTTTGATATTTCAGCGCTTAAGAGCATTGAGCAGAAACTTTCTATCATCTATCTAACGCCTTCAAACCAACATCCTATGGGAGGTCTTTTGAATGTGTCGGAGAGACTTACTTTATTGAACTGGGCAAAAAATCGAGAGACCTATATCATTGAAGACGATTATGACAGTGAGTACCGATACAATATTCATCCAGTGCCAACGATGTTCAGTTTGGACCAATTTGATCAAGTGATCTATATGGGCACTTTTTCTAAAACGTTGTTTCCGGCAATGCATGTGGGCTATATGGTCTTACCTTGTAAGCTAGCAAATGCGTTTGCTGAAATCGGATGTTATTATAATCAAACTGTATCCAAGCTACATCAACTTACCATAGCAGAATTCATGAAATGTGGCTTATTTGAAAAACATATCAGAAAACTGCGAACACTTTATGGGAAAAAACATCAAAAGATAGTAAATGCCATTCGAGAAGTCTTTGGTGAACACGCTTATATTATTGGGGATCGAGCAGGTGTGAATTTGGCACTTCGCATCATATTGCCCTTTTCTGAAAATGATCTCATTATGCGTGCAAAACATGCAGGTATTGCGGTATACCCTATTTCTTTTTATTGTTCTAATCCGAATCCACATGAGAAAAGAGCCAATAATGACATCTTTCTTGGATATGGACATATGGCACTTGATGAAATAGACGATGCCATTATACTTTTAGGAGAAGCGTACTCATGTTATAATGGCATATACGGATAGGAACATCTCTCATATAGGTTGTATGAAAACGTTTATTGAGGGCCTTTTGAAATCCTAACTACATAATCATTTTATGTGAAATTTGATGGAAGGGTACAATTTATTGTACAAAGATATGAAATCTATGAAAAAAGTAAAGATTGGCGATAGATATGATTATCTGTATGTCGTTATAGGGATCATCATTATTTTTTTGCTCACGGAATTTTCATTTCAGTACTATTCTGATGCGCATGATAAGTCGCGTAATAGCGAACTCAATCAGCATGCCCAAAAGAGTGCACAATTAATACAAGAAAGCATCATGCGTAAAATTTATGTTGTGGATACGTTAAAAATCATATTGGAACTCACGGATTATAATGTAGCAAAATTTGATGACTGGGCACCACGCATTTATGAGGTCGAACCAGGGATCTCTTCTGTACAACTTGCACCTAATGGCATCGTCAGTTTCATATATCCTTTAGAGGGCAATGAAAAAGCGATTGGCCACAATTTGCTTGAAGATAAGAATCGAGATGATGGGGCTAAGCTCGCTATTGAAACGGAAGAATTGATTTTTATTGGGCCCATCACTTTAATACAAAATGGCAAAAAGGCGATTATTGCTAGGAGACCGATTTTTACGAGTCAAGCGTCTAAAAAAATATTTTGGGGATTTTCAATAGTTGTAATAGAAGTAGAAGATATTGGATTTGACGATTTCGTTGATGAAGATGAATACCATTATAGAGTTTTAGGCAATAATCCAGATTATAAAGAACAATCTGTTATTTATGAAAAGGGGCCTTATGGTGGTGCATTTAAATCAGAAAGCACTATATCAGTCCCTGGTGGTCAATGGGTCATTCAAATGTCACTGAAAGAAAATCCCGATTTTAAAATGATGCACGCTGTCTTTTATTTGGTTGGGATGATAAGCGCAGGGCTATTTTCATGGTTTAGTGTAAAAAAATACAAACAAGCATTAGAAATTCAAAACTTAAATAGTGAACTTGAAAAAATGAATTCTGAGGATGCTTTGACAGGGTGTCACAATAGGCGATATTTTGAGGCATTGGCAATTAGAGCGCAAGACAGAACGATTCGGGATCAAACGGTAATGGCCATCATTATGTTTGATATTGATTTTTTTAAGCATGTAAATGATCAATATGGACACTCTGTAGGTGATATGGTTTTAAAAAAACTTGCTGAAATTATGGCGGATAATGTAAGGGCGTCAGATGATTTTGCCCGTTGGGGTGGCGAAGAATTCATTATTTTATTACCAAATACCAGTGATGAAGAAGCTATTGAAATCGCTGAGGCACTGAGGCGTAAAATAGAAAATAATATCTTCGATAACGACTTGAAAATAACGGCAAGCTTTGGTGTTACAGTGTATAAGTCAGCGGAAAGCTATGTGGACCTATTTAAAAGAGTCGATAGCGCGGTTTATCTCGCTAAAGAAAAGGGCAGAAATCAAGTTGTTTATCTATCCTAAAACAAGTGGCATACAACTAAAAAAAGCCCTCAGAGCAGAAGATGATTCATGCGCTTGAGGGCTCTTTTAATACGAGAACCTTAATTTGGATTTAATAAATACTTTGAATAAATCGTTTTAAATTTTCATCTTTTGGATTTTCAAAGATTTCTTCGGGTGTGCCCATTTCGGCGATTTGACCTTCATTTACAAAGATGACGCGATCGGACACTTCACGTGCGAAGCCCATCTCATGCGTAACAATGAGCATGGTCATCCCTTCTTTAGCCAGCTGCTGAATAACTTGTAAAACTTCGCCAACGAGTTCTGGATCAAGTGCAGAAGTCGGTTCGTCGAACAGCATGATATCCGGTTTCATCGCCAGTGCGCGTGCAATAGCCACGCGCTGTTTCTGACCGCCAGAGAGCATGGCAGGGTAAACCTTTGCTTTATCTTCGAGCCCTACTTTTTTGAGTAATTTAAGCGCCTGTTCAGTTGCTTCTGCCTTGGAAATATTTTGAACGACACGAGGGCCTAAAGTGATGTTCTCAATGATTTTTTTGTGAGGAAAGAGGTAGAAATGTTGAAATACCATGCCAATGCGCTCTCGTAATTTTATAAAGCCTTTTTGACCGTGTTTGACATTCTCACCTTCAAATATTATTTCGCCCTTGTTACGTTTTTCAAGGCCGTTAATACAACGGAGCATCGTACTTTTCCCAGAACCGCTGCCGCCGATGATACTGATCACTTCGCCTTCATAGACTTCAAGATCAATCCCTTTTAGAACTTCAAGGTCGCCAAAGTGCTTATGAAGATTTTTGATTTCTAAGACAATTTTATCGTTCATTGACACTTAACCTCCTTTCAACAATTTTCAGAGCAAAGCTGAGGAGTGTAATGATCAAGTAGTAATAGCAACCTGCCACGAATAAGATTGGAAAAGGATCATAGGTTGCTGCAACGAATTGCCTTGCAATGAGCATGGTCTCAGTAATGGTGATAACACTGGCAAGTGAAGAATCTTTAACCGCAATAATAAATTGGTTGCCCAGTGCCGGTATGGCTTGTTTTACAGCCTGAGGCAGTGTGATGTAGTAAAAAATCTGGAGTCTGTTCATGCCGATGGCTTTTCCAGCCTCTACTTGACCAGGATGAACCGCATTGAGCGCGCCTCTGAAGATCTCACTGATATAAGCACCACTGTGGAATGCAAGGCCGATACAAGCGGATGTAAAACCGCTGAATTTCAATCCAAGCATAGGCAGACCGTAAAAAATGAAATAGAGTTGTAAGAGCAATGGGGTCCCTCTTACGATGGAGATATAAATATCTGTTATTTTCTCTAAAATTTTGAGGCGTGTGAGCTTTAAGAGCATCACAAGTAAGCCAAAGATTGTACCCAAAAATATTGAAAAAACAGAGAGCTGCAAAGTTAATCCAACTGCAGGTAAAAATTTAGGTGCAAATTTTAAAGCGACTTCAAAAAATGAAATCATTTGATCGTAAAATAGGGTTAAGTGTTCTAAAAATACTGTCATTTAAGTCACCCTATTGTTCTAATATGTTGACGCCAAACCACTTTTCACTGATTTCTTGGTAAGTGCCATTTTCAATAATTGTTGCAAGTGCTGCATTGAGTTTCTCAAGTAAAACCGTGTCGTCTTTTCTGACGGCAATCCCAATTTCTTCTGCATAGAGCATTGTACCTGCGGGTTTGATATCTACATCGTATTTCTCAGGGGCCTGTAAACCCACAAATTTTCCAGTTACTAAACCGTCCATACGCCCTTGTCCAAGTGCCATGAAATTATCCACATCACTTTCAAATTGCATGATGTCGGCTATATTCTCTTTTTCTTTTAGCATATCGTGGAAAGTTGTACCGGTTACAACACCCACGATGCCCTCTTGTAATGCATCTAAGTTCTCAATATTGGAATCGGTGGGCACAAAGAATTGGGCACCGTCATAATAGTATGGGCTTGTGAAGTTTACTTTTTCTAGGCGTGCCTCGGTAATGGCCATACTGCCGATAATGGTATCGAAACGCTTGCTGGTTAATCCGCCTAGAATACCATCCCAAGCAGTCGTAATCGGTACGGCCTTAACACCTAATTGTTCAGCTAAAGCATTGGCGATATCGATATCAAATCCAGTGAGATTGCCATCGCTGTCTATAAAATTGAATGGGGGATAAGCGCCTGTCATGGCAAAGGTCATCTCTTTTGAAGATGCGACTTTGTCGTAGGTGGTTTCTGTTTTAGATTGACATCCAAACAGTGTCAGTAGCATCATACTCACGAGTAATCCTAATGTCATCCTTTTCAAAATAGTTTTTCTTTTTAATGCAATTTTCTTTTTTCTCATTTTTTTCCTCCTTGAAAATACAATTTCCAGTTCTTCTTTTAAACTGGAAAATAGATAATAAATAAGGCACTCTAGCTCTATTTTTCAATAGAGTTAGAGTGCCTAAATTTCGCAATAAGCTCATTTTATACCACATAATTGTAGCAAAGGTCATGACGTTTCCGTCCTAACCAGACCCCAGTTCTAATACTTGTTTTTCCGCTATGATTTCATTTACCGAAAAGCTTACACCAATCCACTAAAAGCGTATCCATGCTCGAAATTCAATTACTCAAATAGCTTACTTCACGTATTTCTGATCATACTATTCCTTAAAACTTTATCATAAATATTGAGTTGTGTCAAATTCGCAATAAATGTGTGCGTTGTGTGCTGATTCATATGAAACTCAAAACGAAATTGACTTTGATTATTTCTGTGATGCTTGTGATGATTTTTACAGTAATTCTTGTCTTTGTTTATATTCAAAGCAGTGAGCGTATTAAAGAGGGAGAAATAACATTTGTAGAAACGCTCTATGAATCTATCAGGGCCAATCAAATGACAGAAGTTGAGAACCTTAAAATTGCCGTGATGGGCATTGCCAATAATCCTGAGGTTCAAACTCTATTTTATAAAAAGGATAGAGCAGGACTTACACAGTTACTGCTTCCTGTGTATGAATCTATTCAAACACAGGTTGCTCAATTTCAATTTCATTTACCGGACTCCACGTCGTTCTTGCGATTACACAAATTAGAAAAATACGGCGATTCGCTTAAAGATTTCAGGTTTACCGTAAATGATGCCAACGACAAAAAGGAAACCGTTGCAGGAATAGAAGAAGGCGTTGCGGGTTATGGGTTGACATAGAAGCAGCAAGGGCCGGAGAGTCAGGAAAAGGATTTGCAGTGGTCGCTAATGAGGTCAGAAAGCTTGCAGAACAAAGTTCAGATGCTACATCGGAGATTCAGAGTACGATTGGAGAAATAGAAAAACTGATTGCAAACACTCAAAATATGATGGATGTAACACTGGAAAAGTCAAAAGACTCTAAAGTATTGATTGAGGAGAGTTCTCATATTTTCAGTGACATAGAAAAATCAGCAAAAGAAGTGAGTGGTTCAATTGAGAGCCTAAGCGTTTATAATGTTCTTGTTGTTGAAAGTATGAATCAAGTGTTGAATGCTATTGAAAATATTTCAGCGGTTACTGAAGAATCTGCTGCTGCTGCAGAGCAGGTGAGCGCAACGGCACAGTTAGGTAGAGAAGAGGTTAAACAGATAATCGAGGTGATCAAGGGTCTAAATGAGTTGATCACAGAACTAGATCGCTCGGTATCCTTATTCAAAATATAAATGGGGTTTCTGCTTTACTATTTGCATAGAAACGGTTAATATAACTCTTGAGGAGAAGTCCCTCACTTTTTAAAGTGGGGGGTTCTTATTCTCGGTTCAGTGGGAGCCCAAACGTCCACTGAATGCAATCCGAGAGGATTGCGAGGGGGTTACGGAGATAGCGAAGCGGACTGAGTATACGCTTTGATAGCTTCGTAGAGTGTTGCTGAACTCAATTAAGAAGAGGAGAATTTCAATGCAAAATTATAAAATGTGCATTGCATATGATGGCAGGAAGTACAAAGGCTTTAATACGATAAAGGACGATACGGAAAAGAGCATACAAGGCAAACTTGAAGCTATTTTATTAAAGCTTTATGAAAAAGAAGTGGAAGTGATCGGTGCGGTGAGCACAGATGCGGGTGTACATGCGACCGGCCAAATCGTTAACTTTAAAGCGGTTGATGAGCGATTAACTGAAAAAGAGCTCTTGGATTACTTTGAAAAATATTTGACGGATGATATTATTGTCTTATCCATAGAGGCTGTAGATGAGCGATTTCACAGTCGATACCTTTCAAAAAAAGTGACTTATGAGTACCATTTGTGGAAAAAAGATGCACCTAATAGACCTCTATTTGAGAGACAATATGTCAATCTCATGAATCAATTACTAGATGTCGCTAAGATTCAAAAGGCAGCAAAAGATTTTTTAGGGGAACATGATTTTTCGGCTTTTACAACCAATAAGAAAGTGAAAAATCCAGTTAAAGAAGTCTTTGCACTGGACGTAGAGGACACAGAACATGAAATCATCATAACGTTAACCGCCAGTGGATTTTTGCTCAATATGGAACGGTTGATGGTGGGGACATTAGTTCAGGTGGGGCTTGGACAGCTTCCAATAAATGCAGTGGAACAAGCTTTAATGGCTCAAGATACGAAATTTGTAGGACATAAAGCGGGTGCGGATGCACTTACGCTGATGCATGTCGAATATTAGAAAAAACTTTATACCTTGATCCTGTGATGCGCATAAAGCAACTGAAAACATGCTATTCAGTCAAAATCCGTTCCATTTAAAATCAAATTTAAATGGAACGGATTTTTCTTGTGGTGAGGTAAATGGAATGTCTTCTATGAGTTTTATTTTGCATCAGGGTTTGCGCTGAGTACTTTCGCGATTTATGATTTGGAAACCCAGCATGTACTTTCGTATAATTGAAGGCTCGTGAATGTTCTCAACAACGAATTGAGCAGCAACTTCCCCAGAATGAAAATAATCAAATTTGATAGAGGTAATAGAGGGATTAAAGTATACTGAAATTTCAAGATCGTCAAATCCTGCGACAGAAACGTCTTCGGGAACGGATAGACCGTGGCTTGTAAGATAGTTAATAGCACCAATGGCTAAGTAGTCGGTAGCCGCAAAGATAGCAGTAGGCGGTATTTCAGAATTTGAAAATATAGATGAGGCACCCTTAAAACCAGATTGAAGCTCAAAAGAGCCTTCATAAATATAATTTTGAATTAGTGGAACGCCATGTGTTTTAAGTGCATCCATATAGCCCAGTTTACGTTCTTGTCCCACTGGGGAGCGTTCTTTGTCGATGCCAATAAAGGCAATTTGTTTGTGTCCTTGGCTTATGAAGTGTTCAACGATTGCTTTGGAGGATTTATACTCATCATAAGAGACTGCACTTCTTTTGATCAGCGGGTCGTCTAGCCCTAAGATGATCAGTGGTGTCGTAAGCGTATTGATCAGATGTCTTAAAGCGAGCGTCATATTTCCTGGAAAGAAAATAATGCCATCCACTTGTTTTTTTTGTAAAAATTCAAAATGACTTATTTCTATGGCTTCATCTGCCTTGGAGCAGAGTAAGATCACATTGTACCCATTTTCAGATAAACGCAGTGTGATGCCTTCTACAATATCTGCGAAAACATTTGTATTGATGCGAGGGACGATGACACCGATCAATCGTGTCTCTTTTATGACCAATTCCTTTGCGAGGGCATTCGGCCGATAACCGGTTTCTCTGACAACTTCTAAAACCCGTTGACGCATTTCGGCATTTACACGCTCTGGAGTGTTTAGAACTCTCGAAACAGTTGATTTAGAAACCTTAGCGAGTTTTGCAACATCTTTGATGTTCATGAATGCCTCCTGATGATTAATCGATTAAAGGGTTGCTCAATTTTTGACTTTGACACTCTGACTAAATATGACTTTACGGAAATATGTTGAGATGCTATAATCATAGCATAGAAACCGGTCCCTCAAAAAGAAGAAATATGAGACTTGGCGAAACCATTAAATCAAATATACGCGTAAGTGTTTATAAAACAATGCTTTGACGATAATTAATAAAAAATTAAGATGTAAAAATAAAATGAAGTTACGAACATTAAGGAACCGATTTCTCAAAGATAAGGAGTTTTATAATGAAAGAATTACTAGTGACCGCCATTGAAAAACATAAAGCAGAAATTATAGATATAGGCAATACTATTTTTAGGAATCCTGAACTGGGTTTTAAAGAATTTGGGACGGCTGAGAAAATGACAGCCTACTTAAATCAGATCGGAATTGAAGTTGAAAATGAGATATCTGTAACGGGTCTTCGAGGTATGCTGGGTAAAGCAGGTATTAATATCTGTTTGATTGCAGAAATGGATGCCATTCCAACATTCGGGCATCCCTTTGCATCAAAAGATCAACATGCAGCTCATGCCTGTGCACACTCAAATCAAGTTGCGATTATGCTGGGTGTGATGAAGGCGATCGCTGAAACGGGGATGCTCGAAAAAACGGGTGGCAGAATCACTATAATAGGAACACCTGCAGAGGAGTTTACAGATTTAGAATATCGTAAAACGCTTGTTAAAGCAGGTCAAATTTCATATTATTCAGGTAAACAAGATATGATCTCAAAGGGGATCTTTGATGATGTGGATCTTGTGATTTCTTGCCATAGTATGGGCGGTGTAGAAGGTCAAAAAGCGGATGTGAATGCGACTTTAAACGGTTTTATTTCAAAACAAATCATCTATCATGGGCAAACCGCACATGCAGGAGCGCAGCCTCATCTTGGGATAAATGCTTTAAACGCCGCGACGATTGGCCTCAGTGCAGTGAATGCACAACGAGAAACTTTTCATGAGTCCTATAAAATTCGTGTACATGCCATTATTAAAGAAGGTGGCGAAACGGTAAACAGTATTCCGGGTAAAGTCGTTTTAGAAGCCATGGTCAGGGGCAACTCACTTGAAGCTCTTGTGGAGGCGAATTATAAGGTAAATCGTGCATTTGATGCAGGCGCTTATGCAGTAGGTGCCACATGTGAAATTATCGACGCGGTTGGCTTTTTACCCTTTCATCAATGTGCAGATTTATCTGCTGTCGTGAAGCAAAACCTAGGGACTTTAATCGGAGAAGAAAACATCATCGATGGATTCGAATCCACAGCATCGGGTGACATTGGTGACTTAAGCGCCATTTTACCTACAATTCAATTTGGTTTCAGTGGTTTCAGTGGCAATATTCACGGGCCGAACTTTTGCGTCGTAGATGAGGAGATGGCTTATATTACACCGGCAAAAGCCATTGTGATGACGCTATATGACTTACTTTGCGATGATGCGGCACTGGCAAGAAAGATTATTGAAGACAATCCACCTTCGGATACAAAGGCGGGTTATGTGGAACGTTGGCTTAAAAATGGCTTATTGGATATGAAATTAAAGTCTAGTTTAAAATAAAAGAAGGAGTATATTAGTGCCACTGACTAAGGGGGTACTTTATATAGCAGATATTGTTTAAAATGTAGGAGGAAAATAAGAAAATGAAGAAAATTTTAAGTATGATACTCGTGCTTGCACTGGCAACGGTAATGGTTGCATGTGGTTCTAAACCCGCAGCGAGCACAAACGAAGCAACACCAGCGGAAACCGCTTCAGAGGCAGCAGCACCAGCACCAGAAGCAATACCAGCTCCAGCAGAAGTGACGAAAATAGTGCTTTTGGTTTCAGGTTCACTTGGCGATAAATCGTTCCATGATTCATCACAAGCGGGTATGGACATGATTAAAGAAAAGTACGGTGACAAAGTAGAAATTAAGACGATTGAAATGGGTTCTGATAAAACAAAATTCATTCCAACGCTTGAAGACGTTTCAGATGAAGATTGGAATGTCATTGTAACAGGCACTTTCCATATGAAAGAACCTGTCGAAGAAGTCGCACCACTTTATCCGGATAAGACTTATGTTTTATTTGATACAGCAGTGGATTATGAAGGGATTGACGGCCTTAATAATGTTTATTCCATTACGTATAAACAAAATGAAGCGGGTTTCTTAGCGGGTGCTTTTGCAGCTCAAATGACAACGATGACAGAGATCGAGAACATCAATCCAGATAAAAAAATCGGCTTTTTAGGCGCAATGGATATTCCGGTTGTCAACGATTTCTTAGTCGGCTATATTGAAGGCGCAAAATACATTGATGAAGAGATGAAAGTGGATATTTCATACATCGATTCATACAGTGATGCAGCGAAAGGCAAAGAGCTTGCACTGATTCAATATCAAAATCAAAGTGTGGATATTGGCTTTAATGTTGCAGGTCGAGCAGGTTTAGGTCAAATTGAAGCGGCGAATGAAGCGAATGCTTACGCGATTGGCGTAGATTCGGATCAAGCGGCACTTTTTGCAGATAGCCCTGAAAAAGCGGCTAGAATTTTCACTTCTGCACTTAAACGCGTGGATAATTCACTTTTAAGAGCAGCAGATATGTACTTTGAAGGCACGCTTCCGCTTGGTAAAGTTGAGGAAATCGGTCTTGAAAATAATGGCGTTGGTCTTGCAACTTACGATCCAGCAACAAGCGTTGTCCCTCAAGCGGTTGTGGATAAGGTTGAAGATTTAAAGAAACAAGTGATTGAAGGCACGATTGTTGTACCATCTGCTATTGGAATGGATTCAGACACACTCAGTGCAATTAAAGCTTCTGTACAATAACCGTTAATAAGAACTCTATAATAAAAGAAGCTTGCAACTCTGCAAGCTTCTTTATTGAATATGCATCTGTAAACTGGGGTAATAAACTTGAATACAAAGACGTGAAGGCATCAGTTGTTAATATGGATTTGAAAGGGTGTGAGTGCAAAGTGGCTGAAATCATTAAAATGGACAAAATCACTAAAATTTACCCAGGTGGGGTCGTTGCAAATTACCAAGTCGATTTTTCACTTAAAGAAGGCGAAATTCATGCACTTGTAGGTGAAAATGGTGCGGGTAAATCAACGTTGATGAAGATTCTCTTTGGGATGCAAAGACCAACGGAGGGCATGATTTATTTAAAGGAAAGCCCTATTGTGATGAAATCCTCTCAAGATGCCTTGAATTACGGTATTGGCATGGTGCATCAACATTTTATGTTAGTGCCAAGCTTAACGGTAGCTGAAAACATTGTTCTTGGCAGTGAAATAAAAGGCAAGTTTTTTTTAGATCAGAAAAAGGCGATTGAAGTAACCAAAGCACTTGCTGAAAAGTACAAGCTGGCAATTGATGCTCATGTGAAGGTGCGGGATATTTCGGTATCTCAAAAGCAAAAAGTGGAAATCTTAAAAGCTTTATACCGAGGCGCAAAAATCATTATCTTAGATGAACCCACGGCGGTTTTAACACCACAAGAGATTGTAGAACTCTTCGAACAGCTTAAACTTTTAAAGCAATCAGGGCACACGATCGTTTTTATTTCTCATAAACTTCATGAAATCAAGAAACTCTGTGATCGTATGACCATCATGAGAGATGGGCGATCTGTGGGCGTCTACGAAGTGGACAAAGTTACGGAACAGGAAATCTCAAGGCTCATGGTAGGGCGTGATGTGAAACTCGATATTGATAAGCCTGAAAAGCATGTGGGAGAGACATTCCTTGATGTAAAGGACGTTACTTATGTGGATGAACTCGGCAAGACGGCAGTGAATAAAGTATCTTTTAGTATTAGAAAAGGCGAAATACTAGGAATTGCTGGCATCGAAGGCAATGGTCAGTCTGAACTAATAGAACTTGTCACGGGGATGAAGAAGCCTGCAACAGGTGAAATTTATGTAAGGCAGCAACCAATTTCCAAGTTAGGGATCAAAAAAATTCGTCAGTTGGGCGTTGCACATATCCCTGAAGATCGTATGGAAACTGGGATTGCCCCCAAAATGGATATTGCGGCTAACTTAATTGCGGATAAGTACGACAATGCCCCTTTTGTCAAAAACAAATTTTTACTAGATTACAAGAAGATTTCAGAATTTGCGAGGGCTTTAATTTCATCGTTTAATGTTAAAACAGAAGATGAAAAAACTTTGATGAGTGGCCTTTCGGGTGGTAATATTCAAAAAGTAGTTGTCGGTCGTGAGTTTAGCTCGGACAGTGAACTCTTGGTGATCAATCAGCCGACACGGGGGATTGATGTGGGTGCGATTGAATTTATTCGCAAAAAAATAATAGAGAGAAGAAGTAGTGGCAATGCAGTTTTGCTTGCTTCTGCGGATTTAAATGAGATCTTATCTCTTAGCGATTCTTTGATTGTGATGAATTCAGGTCACATTGTGGGCTATTTCCCAGATGCCAGTGAGATCACAGAGGAAGAGATGGGACTTTATATGCTAGGGGTGAAAACACAAACGACTGAGGAGATAAGGAGGGCGTGTCATGCGTAAGTGGAAGCATCATGTAGATTTATTTGAACTTTTGCGGATTTTACTGGCGCTTATTATTGCGATTGGCGTTTCCGCGTTGCTTATCTTAATCACAAGTGAAACACCGCTTTACAGTTTGAGTGTTTTTCTATTTGCCCCCTTTGAAAAGTTAAAATATTTTTCCAATGTACTGGAAATGATGGTCCCCTTAACCTTTACTGGGCTCTCGCTTTGTATCGTTTACCAATCTAAAAATTTCAGTTTGATTGCAGACGGTTGCTTCTATATGGGTGCGGTGGCTGCTGCGTTTGTTGCGATTAAATTCGTGATGCCTTTTGGGCTACATCCCTTTGTGGCAATGGCAATTGCAGGTATTGTCGGCGGTTTTATTGGGGTTTTACCAGGGATTATTAAAATTAAGTGGCAAGCGAATGAGCTGGTTTCTTCATTGATGATGAATTATATCTTTTACTTCTTGGGGCTTTATATTATCAACTATTTTTTAAGAGATCCGCAGGCAAGTGTATTTGCATCTTATAAATTTAGTCCGACATTTGCATTGCCAGGCATTCTTGAGGGGACAAGATTGCACGCGGGATTTTTGATCGCAATGGCATCTGTGGTTTTGGTCTACTTCTATATTTATAAAACCAAATGGGGTTATGAACTGAGAATTGTGGGAGATAACCTTAATTTTGCCAAGTACTCAGGCATCAATACGGCTAAAGTGTTAGTGGTATCGCAATTTATTGCGGGAACGCTTGCAGGAGTAGGTGGTGCGATTGAAATGTCTGGGATGTATAAACGCTTTATATGGGATTCACCGCCTTCGTATGCATGGGATGGTGTTATTATTGCATTACTCACAAAGAACAATCCTAAATATGTACCGTTTGCGGCTTTCTTCCTCTCTTATCTTAGAATTGGTGCGGATTTAATGTCCAGAAGAAGTGATGTGGATAATCAGATCATCTCCATTATTCAAGCGGTGATTATTTTGCTCATTGCGGCAGAACATTTCTTAGCCAAATGGCGCTTAAAATCCGAAAATAAGGTAGCGAAAGATAAATATATTACAGCAAACTTGGAGGGGTAGAGAAGATGGATATGATTATGCATATGATTTGGAATGATGCCTTTTGGTTCGCAGTAATTCGTGTAACAACGCCGATTTTATACGCAACTTTAGGGGCTGTGATTGCCAGTAGAGCAGGCGCCATCAATATTGGTATTGAAGGCACCATGTTAACGGGTGCTCTGATGGGTGTGCTTTTCAGTGCATTTACTCAAAATGCTTGGATTGGACTCTTGGCATCCATGGTGTCTGGGGCTTTACTCGGCGCATTGCTCGCTTATTTTGCACTGAAAATGAAGAGTAACATCGTTTTGACTGGGATTGCAATTAATATTTTAAGTGCAGGTGGCACGATTTTTTTACTCACTACAATTACAGGGGATAAAGGGATTTCAACTTCTTTAAACAGTAAGGTGCTTCCCAATATCGATATTCCGTTTATAGCGGATTTACCTGTGGTAGGGTCTGTTTTATCGGGGCATAATGTCTTGACCTATTTGGTGCTCGTCTGTATTGTGATGGTGCATATACTATTTAATCATACAGCGCTGGGGCTTAGGATTCGTGCGGTTGGCGAAGCACCAGAATCTGCGGATTCGGTTGGAATTGATGTCTTTAAGATTAAGATCATTGCACTTGTATTGAGCGGTGTTTTAGCGGGGATCGGTGGTGCTTTTCTATCTATGGGTTATATGTCGTGGTTCTCGGCGGGGATGACGGCTGGACGTGGGTACATTGCACTGGCAGCCAGAGCGATTGCAGGGAATTCTTCCGTGGGTGCCCTTTTTGCGTCGTTATTATTTGGATTTGCCGATACTTTATCCAATTACCTTCAATCCGTTCAGATTCCTGTTGAATTTATACACATGATTCCATACGTGATTACGATTTTAGGCTTTATTGTGATTTCGATCGTCAATAATAAAAGAGAACTTATGCGGAAAAAACGACAGCTTGGATAGTGCGATTGCCTAGTGGTTAGAGATGTACTTTAGGAAGGCGGTAATCAGAATTGAGTTATAAATGCATTTACAATGGTGTGGTTTTAACCATGAACGCATCAGGTGAAATTATAGAAAATGGGGCAGTCGTTATTGAAGGGGCTCGCATTGTGGCTTTGGGCAATGAGGCTTTAATGGGCGGGTATGAGTTTGAAGAAATGATAGATGCACGTGGCGGCATCATCATGCCGGGTTTTATAAATGGTCATGGACATGTGTCGATGTCCGTTTTCAGAACGCTAGGTGAAGATGTTCCCAATCGACTACAGCGGTTTCTATTTCCGCTTGAAGACCGGTTAATCTGTGAAAATTATGTGCGCAAAGGGGCTATGCTGGGCATTGCTGAAATGATTTTGGGTGGTGTAACCACTTTTGTAGATATGTACTATTTCGAGGATGAGGTGGCAAAGGCTGCTAAGGAAATGGGCATGCGTGCCATCGTGGGTGAGACGATTATAGATCGAATTGCACCAGATGCACAGTTGCCCTACGAGGGTATAATGCACGCCAAAGCGCTTATCGAAAAATGGCGTGGTGATGATTTGATCACGCCAGCGCTTGCACCTCATGCCACTTATTCTAACGATGAAGCGCATTTAAAAGAAATCTGTGAAATTTCAAAAGAACTTGATGTGCCTGTACTGATGCATGTTTCTGAAATGGCTTACGAAATTTCAAAATTTAGAGAGGTGTATCAGCTGTCGCCAGTTCAATACTTGGATCATATCGGCGTGTTAAACAATAAGCTAATTGCAGCACATGTGGTGTATGCGGATGAAGCTGACTTTGCACTTTTAGCAAAGCATGATGTGGGTGTGGTGCACTGCGTCGCAGCAAATGCAAAGAGTGGACGTCCTGTGTCACCAGTAAACGAGATGCTGAAGCGAGGCGTGAAGGTCGGTCTTGGCACAGATGGGCCCATGAGCGGCAATACGCTTGATGTCATCGGTCTTTTGGATCAAGTGGCTAAGGTTCAAAAGATAAATGAGAAGGATAATACAGTTCTTACGGCGCGTGAAGTGGTGGAGATGGGCACGATTTTAGGGGCAAAAGCCATTCACATGGATGCAAAAGTAGGTTCGCTTGAAGTGGGTAAACTGGCAGATGTCATCATTATTGATACCATTGCACCGCATTTGCAACCGATCTACGATTATTACTCGGCACTTGTGTATGGGGCTTACCCTCAAGATGTGGTCTTTTCCATGATTCACGGAAAGACGGTGATGCAGGATCGAAAACTTCTGACGGGTGATTTACCTCAAATCATCAAAGCGGTTCAGAAGATTTCTAAAAAGATCAAAGCGGAGATGGTCGAAATGTGATGATGGAGAAGTGATCGCACGGCTGAAATAGGATCATAGAAATGAAGTTTGATAAAAGAAATGTCGTGTATAAAAGAGAATAGGAGCATTAAATAAGTAACGCGCTATCCAGTGAGTCTTTGGATAGCGCGTTTTGATTAAAATCATTAGTTTTCGTCCAGCTTAGAGGCAGGAGTTTTCAACCTGCTCTAAGCTGTTAGACGAGCACAGGTCAGGTGAAACGAAGTTTCGACGGACAATGAGGTGGTAGGTTTGAAATTTAATCTTCAGATGGAAGGGAATGTGTACTTCCTTGGCAGTGCTAATCTATTTCGACTAATTTATTTCCTGAATGTAAAAATTCATGAACATCATCATCCCATTTTGAAGCCGTCTTTTTCTCAATTAATAATAAAAGCGTATCTTTAACTTGATTGCAATAACTTCTCAGATATTCATCTGAATTATCTTCATACTTGCTATCCTCATATACAAATCTCTGCAAATAATCTTTCATGTAAAAGCATTGATCGCTTCTTTTCGTTCTTACAGAATCTTTTGGGTCATCCAAAAATAGATCGAATGATTCAATCGTTTGAAATGTAACAAAAATCTGTGTATGATTGTGTCTGAACTTTTGATAGTCATCAAGGGATAAAAATCCTTCGCGCTCATATTGATCAAGGTAATTTAAATTTGCATCTGCTAATTTTAGAATGTATTCAAAATGCATGATTAGACTTTGATTTAATGAAGTTTTATAGGTTGATAACTCAACGCTCTTCGTGTAACCGTATATTGAAAGCCCTAGAATGATGAATATTACTAGAAATTTTAAATTCTTTTTCATTGTCTTATCCTTTTGTTTTAGTGTACGGTGTACTAAAATGTATTTGTAAAGCTGCTAGTGTAAGTGTAAGTAGGTACTCCAACGCTGTCATTTATGCCGGTGCTCACGACACTATAATCCCAACGGACTGCTATTTTTTTCGACCTAATATATTTGATTCGGCGTCATTTTGAACTCTTGGAACCGCTTTTAGATAATGACCTACTGTAGTCAAATGAATCCCATATGGATCAAAAACACTTTTAACAGTTTTACATTTGGTGTTGTTACCATTATACCAATTCGACATCAAAGAGAAATTCCTTTTTGCAAAAAAAACCATACTATAATTTCTTACGATATGGTTTCATATTTAGGTGACTTTCTCAGCAGCCTCGCCGGATGCCTTGATTGTTTTGCTTTGAAAATTTGATTTGAGACTATGATTTTTTTTATAGACTTCTATGATATAAAGATAGCATAAAAAACGTAAAAGGGAGAAATGATTTTCAATTAATGTAATTTGTTTGCATATAATCAAAATAAGAGCTATAATAATACTAATTAATATAATAAATGTATGATTAATACAAATATATCATATTATTTTTTATTTGAACAAAAAACTTGATTAGGAGGAAATTGTATTGATGAAAGACAAATCTATTTTTTACATTTTTTTAGGGTTATTAAACTTTAATTTAGTTGTTATCTCCGTTATATTAACTATACTGCTCTCAAATATCAGTTTTTATTTAGATGGTTTATCTTCAGAATTCTATACAGATATTAATCATTATATACCCAGTGGTATAACGTTGTTGATTATTATGATGGTTTTAATTAACGGTGCAGTTAGTGGCGCTATGATTTACTCAGTTACTAAAAAGTAGCCGATTTTATATTTTGTTAATATGTCTGAAAAACATTAATAATTCAGAAATTGAAATGTTAATGTTTTTTGTTTTATATTGACATTTATGTATAGTTAAGATGCTATTATTCAATAATTACATATTTAGGTTTTTTATCCGAAGAGGAAAAATGAAAAAGATTCTTAGTTTAAATTTTGTTTTACTGCTTATTCGAATAATGCATTTTTGTCACGCTCATCTGTTTATACCGCTTAAAAAACCTTAACCTAACAATCTCGCACTCAACTTCAGATAGGGGTTCTCCAAAAATCTTCTACCTGATTTTTTCAAAAAAAATCGCAATCCTCTTTTGATCTTTCCAATACAACCTGCTCTATATAGAAAACTCTTAACGGGTGATCTGCCTCAAATCATCAAAGCGATTCAGAAGATTTCTAAAAAGATCAAAGCGGAGATGATCGAAATGTGATGATGGAGAAGTGATCACACGGCTGAAATAGGATCATAGAAATGAAGTTTGATAAAAGAAATGTCGTGTATAAAAGAGAATAGGAGCATTAAATAAGTAACGCGCTATCCAGTGAGTCTTTGGATAGCGCGTTTTGATTAAAATCATTAGTTTTCGTCCAGCTTAGAGGCAGGAGTTTTCAACCTGCTCTAAGCGGTTAGACGAGCACGGGTCAGGTGAAACGAAGTTTCGACGGACAATGAGGTGGTAGGTTTAACATTTACTCTTCAGAGGGGAAATGTGTACTTCCGGAGTATAAAAATAATCTAACCGCTTTGTATCTGTTCTTTTCATACTCAAAATTATAGTATCGAGCGTTCATCGCACTACTTTGATAACTTCTATTGACACCAATATATTGTTCGTTGGGTTTTGGCATTAATTGATCCAAAGACTCCATGTGCTGAAATATCACGATAGTGGATAACTGATTATCAATCATAGAGAGGTAATCTTTTTCGGATAAATAACCCTCTTCATCAAATTTATCAAGGTAGCTTAAGTTGCCATTAACTAAAGCTTGGATCGATTCAAGATGTAATTTTAAACTTTGATTAAAAGCAATTTTGAATTGATTTATTTGCACTAAAGAGATTCATCTTAAACTCTTTTGCTCAGATATAAAGTACTCCCAGAAAAGAGTAATAAACTCAACATAAAGTACTCTGGAAACCAGAGTGAAGTATTGATGTCTATGATTCTAAAAGTTAAAAGGCAATAAATCACAAGTGCGATAAATATTGTGGACAAAAGCGTAACGAACGCCCCTAGCGATATGTCTGCAAACTGTTTCTCGTCATACCAATCCGCGGGATATTCCTTTCTCTTTGTAAAGAACCAGTAACCAGTGGCCAGACCATAAGGGAGTATGAAAACGATGCATAATAGGAAATACAAACCGCCTAAATGCTTCTGAGGAAGACCTGCCCCACTGAGTAGGAATAAACAGATTAATCCCAAGATTGCCGATACGATACCAATTTGGGTAACGGTTAGGAAAAGTGCTTCATCCTTAACGGCAGTTGTCAGTTCAGAATTTTTTGAAATAAGTCTGTTTGCTGCAATGCATTGAAACAGTAGAAGCAGAGCAAAGACTACATGAACGGCATGCCCAGCAAATACGATGCGCCATTCGTCGGTAGTGTCATAGCCCGCTATATATTCGTGGCCTATATCGCTCAACATCATGACATCCACAGCTAAAAGAAATAGTGAGAAAAAGCATATAACGAAAGTAGCAGATCTCAAGAGACTATCATTTCTGAAATGCAAAAACAGTTTAACAGAATTCAGTATCGCAAATAGATGTGACAACCCAATAATGATCAGAAAAATAGCAACTGTAAAGCTCATCCATTCTTGAATGGCAGATCCTGTCTGTATTGCAGTTTTTATGTCTGACAGTAGTAGAATATTACCAGCAATTAGACAAAGCATTATAATGCTCAGTACTGTAGAAAGACGATTTATAAATTTCATATGACGATCCCTCCTAGTCTTCATCCTTAATAATATAGAAAATTTCTTCAACGGTTTTTCCGAAAAACATCGCGAGCTTAATAGCAAGGAGTGTTGATGGCATGAATTTGCCGGTCTCTATTGAGTGTATGGTCAGCCTTGTGACATTTACTTCATTGGCGAGTTCTTGTTGAGTTAATTCACCATGCTCGAACCGATATTTCCGGATGTTGTTTCCAAGTTTCATAGTTTTAATCACCTCCAATACGGGTTTATTAGGAATTCATACAGTCTGTTGTATAGGGCTGTGCGTCTCATAAATTTGGACACTTTCATATGGCGCATTTCTTCTGTAGTGGATCCGAGTGTCTCTAACTGTCTTCTTGAAAATAAGATCATAGAAGAGTGATCATGTTTATGTAATGTATATTAAACTATACTTAGTGTATATATAACTATATATTTTGTCAATACTTTTTTTATATTCCTAACCCCAATTATCAAATAAGGATTAAAATCGGGTTTACAGATGCGTTTTAGAAGGCTAAACTTAAGTAAAATCAAAATGATTACAAAAAGTATAGAAGGAGGTACCATGACTTATAAAATTAAAATGCTTTATACCATTCTTTCCGCTGTAATTTTACTGCCAGCGCTCTTATTGATAATCAATACACCGATTTCGTCAAATTATTATATTATCGGCATTTATCTTTTAGCATCAATAGTGAAGGACACTTTTTTTTATTTAAAAGGTTATAATTTTGAACGTGTTAAAATTATAAATCTTGTTTATATAGATGTTGTATTGTGTGTGCTCTTTATTTTGTATGTTTTTATGACATATATATTAGAATAATTTTTTAACTGCGTTTGAATGAATTCTATCATAGAGAGACTAATTGCATTACATATGCCTTTATTGTAACTAAAATAAACAACGCCCTCAAAACACACGGTGGTGAGCCGATTGTGTTTGAGGGCGTTGCTTTTTCATAATTTAAAGGAGATTTAAACTATAGTTCACCGCATTTTTGAAGTAATTGATTCCATTTGCGATCTACTTCTGCTTGGATGTCTTCGATCATATATTCATTACCCGGTTTGAAGACGTGCTTGAAGCGACCTTGAGGTCTTAAGAAATCTTCAATTGGGAGTTTGTTTTTAGGTTTATAAGAGAGTTTCCACTCGCCATTTATAACCTCAAAGAGTGGCCAATAACAAGTCTCTACCGCTAATCGACATATTTCCATAAGGTCAGATTCATCGTATCGCCAGCCACGTGGACATGGTGCAAGGACATTTAAAAAGGCAGCGCCTTCTGTATAAATGGCCTTCTCAGATTTTTCATGAAGGTCTTTGAAGTTCTTAACAAAAGTCGTCTGTGCCACGTATGGGATATTGTGTGCCGCCATGATGTCTGCTAAGTCTTTTCTGTTTTGAGATTTGCCAGGAATTTCAGTACCGGCAGGACTCGTGGTTGTATCTGCGAACTTAGGGGTTGCAGAAGAACGCTGAATACCAGTGTTCATGTAAGCGCCGTTGTCATAGCAAACATAAACCATGTCATGACCTCTTTCCATGGCACCGGAAAGGGATTGGAATCCGATATCATAAGTACCACCATCACCACCAAAAGCGATGAATTTATAAGTGTCATCCAGTTTGCCTCTTTTTTTCTTTGCGTTATAAGCGGCTTCAACACCACTTATAGTTGCGCCTGCATTTTCGAAAGCGCTGTGAATAAAGGAATCCTTCCAAGCGGTGTAAGGATACATAAAAGTGGAAACTTCAAGGCAACCTGTGGCATTGCCAATAACCGCTTGGTCTTCCTCTTTAAGTGCTCTTAAAACACCTCTGACTGCCACGGGTGCACCACAGCCAGCGCACATTCTATGTCCGCCTGTCAAACGTTCAGGTTTACACATTTCATCTTTAAAATTATAAGCCATAAGCTTGACCTCCTATTCTCTAACACCAAGGTATCTGTACGTGTCGCCTGCTTTACCTGATTCTACGATTGTATCTAGATCTGAATAAACGCTTTCAATATCGGTTGTTCTCACATCACGACCACCGAGGCCGTAAATGTAGTTGACTGTCATTGGTTTTTCGTTTAAATCATAAAGTGCAGAGCGCACTTCTGCAAAAAGTGGGCCGCCAGCGGCTGAGAAACCTTCGCATTTATCCATAACAGCGATCGCTTTGATATGTTTTAATGCTTCAGCAATTTCTTCTCTTGGGAAGGGTCTGAACAGTCTGATTTTTAAAAGGCCTACTTTTTTGCCTTCAGCTCTGAGCTTGTCAATGGCATCTTTTGCAGTGCCTGCAGTTGAATTGATAATCACGAGTGCTGTATCGGCATCTTCCAATTCATAAGTCTCGAATAGACCGTACTTTCTACCTGATATTTTTTCAAATTCTGCAGCAACTTCAAGTGCAATTTCTTTAACTTTGATCATGGCTTCAGCTTGTTGTCTTTTGTGTTCAATGTAGAAACTAGCCGTATCATAGGGTCCGATTGCAATGGGGCTATTTGGATTTAACAAGAAGTCTTCAGGCTCGTATTCGCCTACAAACGCTTTTACTTTTGCATCTTCAATCAGTTCTATATTTTCAACGGCGTGGCTTGTGATGAAACCATCTTGACAAACCATCGCTGGAAGCATAATATCTTTATGTTCTGCGATCTTAACCGCTTGGATGAAGTTATCGTAAGCTTCTTGATTGTTTTCACTGTAAATTTGGATCCAACCGGCATCTCTTGATCCCATAGAGTCACTGTGGTCGTTGTTAATGTTGATTGGACCTGTAAGAGCTCTGTTTACACAAGCAAGTGTGATTGGGAGTCTAGAAGATGACGCCACATAGAGCATCTCGTGCATTAAAGCAAGGCCGCACGATGAGGTCGCTGTAAAAGTACGGGCACCAGCACCTTCAGAGCCAATACAGGCAGACATCGCACTGTGTTCGGATTCTACGGGAATAAAGACGGTGTCTACTTCGCCATTAGCGACATATTGTGAAAAGTACTGTGGAATCTCTGTTGAAGGTGTAATCGGAAACGCAGGCATTACGTCTGGATTAATCTGCTTCATAGCAATTGCAACTGCTTCATTTCCGGATAATCTATCTCTTATGGTCATGGGTTTCCTCCTATTTTTCTTCTTTTGCAAAATCAATGGCACCAAAAGGACAAACCTTGAAGCAGATGCCACAGCCTTTGCAGTGGTCAAAGTCAAAATCAAGACGTTTGCCACCTGATACTGGGATTGAACTGTCTGGACAAACGGGTGCACAAAGTAGACATTGTTTACAATTTTCTGGTTTAAATTGAGGGATCATTGTGCGCCAGTCCCCTGTTTTAAACTGGTGCGCAGTGCCGCTTTCGTAAACGGTACCCCCTGGGGTGATCTCTTTCCAAGAAATTTCAGGCGTGATTAATTGACCTGCTTTATTTTTCATATGCCTTTTACCTCCTGCATCGCCATTTTTAGTGCGGCCACATTGCCTTCGATCACTTGTGGTTTTGTTGCAAATTTATGGGCAAATGATGCTTTCATATCTTCAAGAAATTGTTCTGGATCCATGATGCCACTGACTTTAACAACAGCACCCAGCATGGGCGTGTTAGGAAAGTTTTTGCCAAGTGTTTTTTCAGAAATAGAAACGGCATCAATGGTACAAATAGAACCTTCATATCCATTAAGATATTTACGAACTTCATCTGGTGTCTTTGGTGTGTTGATGATGATGGCACCAGATTTTTTGAGACCAGCAGTGACATCGATAGATGCCAGAAGCGTCTCGTCCACTACGACTACAAAATCGGGCTCGTAGATATTGGAGTGAACCCTGATCTTGGTATCGCTAATGCGATTATAGGCTGTAATAGGTGCACCCATTCTCTCTGGACCGTACTCGGGAAATCCTTGAACGTACTGACCTGTGTTAAATGCAGCATCAGCCAGCAGTAATGACGCTGTTTTGGCCCCTTGTCCACCACGACCGTGCCATCTTATCTCAGTTAGTTTTGACATGTTTCAGCCTCCTTTATTTGGAAAGGTTTTGTGTGTTGTGGTATACCATAATGCAACTAACGTGCCAAAGTGTAAAGAGGCTCTTTGGAACGCCTTGATTATTTGTGTGTTGAAAAAGTGTTGTAATCGATGTTATAATAACGTTAGACAAACGTTGTAATCTATACTAGGGGAGGAACGCGCATGCATCTTTCGAGAGCAGATTTATTTCAAAACGAATTGATCGTTGAAGTGATGGACAGTGCAAATGATGGCATCAACATTGTTGATAAAGAAGGTTTTATCCTTTATGTCAACAAGGTGTCTGCTGACTATGCGAATTCCACTAAGGTTTATATGGCTGGCAAGCATATCTCAGAGTTCTATGAAGAAGCGGTTTTACTTCAAGTGCTTCAGAGTCAAAAGCCCGTCCTAGATCAAAAAATTCATTACATCGGGAATAAGAAGTACGTTGTCAATTCTTATCCTCTTTTTAAATCGGGTGAATTCGTAGGTGCGTATTCCATCTTTAAAGATATTCGTGATATTGAGGATCTCAATAAGCGCATTTCATTTTTAGAGCTCCATCTAGAACTCAATAAATCCAATGAAAATATTTTGGAGATCATAGGCAATACGGGCAGTCTTGAACATGTGTTGATTAAGGCGAAGAGAACGGTGGGGTCTTTAGGGGGACCGAGACATTCGATCATAACGGGGCAATCGGGAACAGGTAAGACTATGCTTGCAAATCTTATCTTTGACTATGCAAAACAAATCGGAGTGATTAGTCCGGAAGCCCCTCTCGTTGAAGTGAACTGCGCTCAGTTTACAAATCCAGATATTGCAGCAGTTGAAATCTTTGGCAGTGAAGTAGGCGCCTATACGGGATCAAAAGAAAAGCGAGGGCTCTTTGAACAAGCGAACGGTGGCATTCTCTTCTTGGATGAGGCACATGCACTGGATCATTATCAAAACTTGCTGCTTAAGGTGATTGAATCGGGAAAGATTAGGCGAATCGGCGGGGTCAAGGAATTTAGGGTAGATGTCATCATCATAGCAGCTTCAACAAGGGATCTGAAAACGGAGCTCTTGCCAGAGCTCTATCAGAGACTGGCGCAATATGAAATATATGTGCCGTCATTAGATGAGCGGAGCTATGAAGAGAAGAGCCTTCTGCTCAAACACTTTATAAAAAACTATGAAAAAGCAGTTGAAAAGATTCACAACATCAAGTACTTTGTCTATTTTTCAAGTGAGGCCGTACAACTCTTATTGAAGGCAAAGTATCCGAGAAATATTAGACAGTTTAGGGATATCATCAACTTTAGCATTGATGCCGCGGCGCCTCTTATTGATGATATCAAAGGCAGAGCGCAAATTAATACGTATGTGGAAGTGCAGCACATCCCTTTTGAAATCTTAGAGGAGCAGGCGCCCTTTAGAGCAGATGAAATTAATGAAGTGAAAAATGTCATCGAAGGTGATTTGGAAATCTATATTGGTCAGTTACACGCTGAAGGTCTTGGCCCGAGACGCATTTCAAGAGTTTTGAAAGAGAAGGGGTATGAGATTGAATATTATCAAGTTGCGTATTTTTTAAAGAAAAAGCAAAAACTCTAGAATAGTTATAGAGTTTTTGACGGATAAAAAAGTTGAAGTTCATAAAGGGCGTTGTAATATTCGTGGAGATGATCTTCGTATTCCATAGCGAGGACAATGGTGGGTCTTTGTTCTCTTTTCCTATTGGCATAGGTCATAAGTGGCGTAATGTCAAAGCCTTCATTGAGAATATGCGTGCAAAAGCAGACATAATCACCCGCGGGCAAAACAGCGAGATCGTCTGGATTGACTTTGTTTGTACTGTTGAGTAAGACGCTTGTACAAAGCGGTTTAAAGACGTTTTGCATCAGAGCATCAAAGTCGAGGACATAGCTGAATTGCCTCATGAAGCTGATCTCCTTATTTTTTTCTGCGAATAATTTTCGGTGTAAACTGATGTCCATGCTTTCTATGGAAGTTTGATTTCGATCGGAGGTGAAAAGGTAGCGTTCGGGGAATGATTTTTTATAAATGAGATTGAGCGTATCGTCCACTTCGTTAAAGGAGTAATAATCCGTTATAAAATCGATTTTAGCAAAGAGATCTTGAATGGCGAGAAGCTCTTTTTGTTTTTGTGCTTTAATATCGGCGAGTATCAACTTTAAATCTTCTGATTTTCCAGTGTCAAAAACGTGCTTGATTTGTTCTAATGAAAGGCCTATAGACCTTAAATATTTAAAGCGGCTAATGAATTGAAATTGATCGAAGGTGTAGTGCCTGTAGCCTGTTTCGGCGTCAATACAACTGGGAACGATTAGCCCGATCTTATGGTAATGACGCAGTGAGTGGACGGATATGTTGAAGATGCTAGAGACTTCGCCGATTGAAAATTGATCTTTCATATGGAATCCTTTCTAATTGAAAATTGATTTTTCATAAATAATATCATAGATTTAGGTTTATTATAATGTTTTCTGACTATTCAATCAAATGAAAAAAAGAGTATTGACTTTCATATCGTTCTAGGCTTTATGATGAAATTGACAACAGGAAACAGGAGGGGAAATCATGGAAGACAAATTTATGACACAATTAACCCATTTAGGGGCATACAAAAATATTCCGACGACTTCAAAACCGAAGGTTATGCCCATTTATATGAGTTCAGCTTATAGTTTTGAAGATTCAGACATCTGTAATGATATTTGTTACAATAGAGAAGATGGATACCTATATGGCAGTTACGGCAACCCAACTGCAGATGCTTTGAAGGAAATACTGCTTGCAATTGAAGGCGCGGAAGCGTGTGATGTCTATGCTTCGGGTATGGCGGCTATAACGATGGCGATTCTTTCTCAGGTAAAATCAGGAGATCATATTATAGCGAATAGCGTTATTTATGGCAATGTTTTTAAATTCTTAAAGACTGAGCTGGGCGAAAATTTAGGGGTAGAAGTAACTTTTGTTGATTTTAAGAAGGTGGATTTGGCGCCCTATTTTAAAGCAAATACAAAAATGGTTTACATGGAGACGATTAGCAATCCCATGATTGAAGTGATCGATATTGGGAAGATCGCGGATGTGGCGCATCAACATGGTGCGAAATTGATCATAGACAATACGTTTGCCACACCGATCGTATGCCAGCCGATTAAACATGGCGCTGATATTGTGGTTTATAGTGCCACTAAATTTATGAATGGTCACAGTGATATCATGGCGGGTATCGTTTTGGGCAGTAAAGAGGTGATTGACAGAGTTGTTGATTTGTCGCATACTTTTGGTCCGACCATTAGTCCTTTTGATGTCTGGTTGCTCATGAGAAGTATGAGGACGCTTGATCTTCGCGTGGAACGTCATAGCCATAACGCAATGAAGCTGGCGACGTTTTTAGACAACCATCCTAAGACGGGTAAGGTTTACTATCCAGGTTTGCCTTCGTTTCCGGATCATGCAGAAGCCAAAAAATATTTTAACAAGGGGCTTTATGGAGGCATGTTGGCTGTGGATATGGGCAGCTATGAGCATATCGCTAAGTTTGTAGAAAAGGCGCAGCTCTCTGAAATTGTGGCCAGTCTTGGCACTTATACCACAAGTCTTTGTGATACGACGATCACACACAGTGGCATGACTGCTGCTGAACGCAAAGAAGCGGGGCTTCCAGAAGGGCTTATGAGAATTTCCACAGGACTTGAGCATATAGAGGATATAATAGGGGAATTCGAACGGATTCTTGATGAATTATAAGTATCGGGGTAAGAGGGAGAACCTTGAGATACTTTAATTATAATTAAGTGGGGCAACAAATAAGAATTGGAGGTGTCAAGTGGGAGATAAGAGCGCACAAAAGGTGAAGAAAGAAAAGAAAGAAGCGACGCTGTGGATTGCAATGATCCCAGTCTTGTTTTTAGCGGTAAGTCTGATACTGACTTTGGTGGTTTATGAACTAGGGGAACCGCATATCCCTTTAATTACTTCGGCGATGGTTGCGGCGGGCGTTGCGATGTACCTTTTAAACTACTCGTGGGAGGAAATTGAAGAGGGCATTGTTGAGACCATAAAAATGTCTATGGGTGCGATCATTATCATTTTGATTATCGGTATTTTAGTGGGTATTTGGATTAAGGCGGGGATCATCCCGACTATGGTTTATTACGGACTTCAAATCCTATCACCGCAATATTTTTTAGTAGCTGCATTTCTCATTTGTGCAGTTGTATCTGTGGCAACGGGCAGTTCTTGGTCTACGGTTGCTACTGTTGGGATCGCTTTAATGAGCATTGGAACCGCTCTAGGCGTTGCGGTGCCTATAATAGGTGGCGCTATTATTTCAGGGTCTTATCTTGGCGATAAAATGTCTCCGCTTTCGGATACGACGAACTTAGCTCCAGCCATGGCAGGTGCGAACTTGTTTGATCACATTAGACATATGCTCTATACAACGATTCCAAGTGCGATTATTTCCATCATTCTCTTTGGAATTATTGGGATGCGTTATGCAGGTGGCGAACTGGATACAGGTGCGATCAATAGTTTGCTTGGCACCATGCAAGATATGTTTTATATCAGTCCGATCTTACTTTTAGTGCCCTGTATGGTCATCGGCATGGTGATCTTCCGTATTCCGGCGATTCCTGGACTCTTTGTTGCCAGTGTGGTCGGGTTGGTCTTTGCGGTGATTTTCCAAGGCGCTGGACTTAAAGATTTGATCGACATTGCAAACAATGGATTTACAAGCATCACAGGAAATCCAGCCATTGATGATTTGTTAACAGGTGGCGGTATGCAGAGTATGATGTGGACCACTTCGTTGACGCTTTGTGCCATGATTTTCGGCGGGGTTATGGAGAAAACAGGTATGCTCAACGTCATTGCTTGTCATATATTGGCGAGAGCAAAAACGGATGGTCAGGTGATTCTTGCAACTTTGATTTCATGTTATGGCATTGTCTTCATTGCAGGCGATCAGTACTTATCTATCGTTATTCCAGGTAGAATGTATAAAGATGCTTATGCACAAAGGCGACTGCATCCTAAAAACCTTTCAAGAGCTTTAGAAGATGCAGGGACTCTTGCTTCGCCTTTAGTTCCGTGGAGTTCTTGCGGTGCATATATGATGATCACGCTTGGTTTGGCACCTTGGACTTATGTACCTTACTGCTTCCTGAACTACATCAATCCGATTATTTCGGCAATTTATGGATTTACTGGATTTAGCATTGAAAAATTGCCTGAAGAGGCGATTGAGCTTGAAACGATTGAGTCCATGGGAGAGTTTGTGGGATAATCTGTCGTGATGAAACTGCTCTTCACTATTGAAACCAAAAAAATGCTGTTTGGAAATAGACAGCCTTATAGGAAAGTCGGTATACTAAAATGTATGCCGATTTTTTATGCTTGAGCGTTTCAAAAAAATTCAGAGGTGTACCTTTTGTTAGGTAATATCACATGGCAAAAAAAGAAAATCAGCCCCCAAACAAATAACCACCCGTTTAGCGGGTGGTTATTTGTTTGGGGGCTTCCCTTGTTCTACTTTTGCACAACTTATTTTAAATACCGCCACAAGGTCGTACGACTAATGCCTAATCGTTTGGCTGTGGTGCTGTGGTTGCCACCTGACTGTTCTAAATAGAGTGAGATGATATCGTGATTGATTTCATCGAGTGTTCGATTGAGGTGAATATCGTAGCAAAATACGCCTTTGGTTTCTGATTTCGAACTCATGGTGTCTAAGGCATCTGATTTTTCTTTTTCGAGCACACTTTGCACTGTGGCAGCGGTGATGTAAGGCGTTGCAGTTATTACGGCCATTTCTTCAAGGACGCGTTTAAACTGAGTGTAATTATAAGGCCAGTGATAGGCTTGAAGTCGTGATAGCGCTTCGGGTTCAAAACCAATGAGCTGCTTGGCGAGTTTTAGGTTGAGTGTGTTTAAATATAAACTTGAAAGGGTTGGTATTTCATTTGTACGTTCTTTAAGTGGCTGTAATTGAATGCTCATACAGTAGAGCTGGTTGAGGTATTCTATAACTGCATTTGGCGCTTTGTCCAAATTTTTAACGGCATAAGAGAAGATGAGCTTATTCTGCTTATGGACGTTGACATCGCGGATCATTTCCAATAAGTGCTTACACCTAGCTTCTGAAAGGACGTGAAGGTCTTTAAAAAACAGTGTGTTCTGCGTATCGTTTAAAGGTGAATTGTGATGATTCGTCAAAAAACTCCAGCCTTTGTCGTTGATCACAGTACAATCTATAGTGATAAAAGGATTTTGCGCTGAGGGACTTTGAGTATATAAAAGGCGCGCGATTTGCGTTTTGCCAGTGCCGCCTTCGCCAACGACCATGATGGGTGCTGAATTGGCGCTTAATTGTTCTAAGTTGGAACGTGCTTCGTTGGCGGTGTTTGTCACGCTGTAAAAACTGTTGAAAAATGAATCTTCAACTTCGCTTCGGTTGGAGTATTTAATGCCGTATTTGCTTCTTGCAGAGGGTGCGTGTTCTGAGGTAAAGTAAAAAACCGCGTAAGCCGTTTGTCTGTTGAGGATTTTTTTGCTTGTAATCGTAAACAAGTGCTCGTTAATCGTTTTAAAGCATTTGTGTGTTTCGGAAGATAGGGTTTCATCGATTTCCGCTTTTAAAATTTCGACGATTTGATCGAAGTGTTCGCTCTCGACAGAAGAAAAAACGAGGTTTTTGTCCGTATCAAAAACGACTGTGCTTCCGCTGTGACTGCGTATGATATCTTCCAGAAAACGATTATCTTCTTTGATGCTGACATAACTTTTAAAGAGCTTCGTAGCTTGATCAAAAGCGCTCATAATGCTCTCCTCGCCAGAAGTGATGAGCATGGCGTTAAGGCCGAGTTTCTTAGCGATTGTTGTGGTGATCATATCGCAAAGAATCATTCGATAACCCTGTGTTTTGAGATCTTCTAAAGTACTTTGCACCTCGTCTATGCTATGGATTGTAAATATATCGATCTTATATTGGAGTAAGTCGCATAAGAGTTGAGCGTTCCCTGTGATGCTGGGATACCCTACGATTGCATAACGATCAGAATAATTTTCGGCGAGTTTTAAAGACCTTAAAATATCGTAGACGGATAAATTGATTTCGATGAGTGGCACACTGGTGGCTTCGCTGATCATCTCGGCAGTACCGCCCCTAGAAATGATCACATCGAAATTGCTGTGAAAGTTTCTTTTGGCGATCTCAACACCTTCGTTTAGATCACCCACAAATACAGTTAAATCGATATCTTCGCGTTTTGCAGCTAATTTTAGCATCATAGATTTCATGCCTTCATAAGGTGCGACGCCTAAAATTTTTATCTTCTTATGAATCATAGCAGTCTCCTTAATAGTTGTTTCTTAATGAAACGATTTTAACATAATAAAATAAAATATACCATAGAAATACGTTTATGTTTCAAATATAAACAAAATTATGTGGCGAATTTGTTGCGATTGAGAAATATATTCTATAAAATGAAACAAACGATAAGAAATTTAGAAAGAAGTGTTACAAAAAGAAACACTGCACTTGAAGGGAGACATTAAATGGTGAAGTTGCTGATAATAGCGGATGATTTCACAGGCGCTTTAGATACGGCAGTACAGTTTGCCTCATGTGGTGCAATTACAAGAGTTGTGATGGATGCGGATTACACCTTTGAAAATATGGATCAAGCCATTGAGGTGTTGGTCATCAATGCGGAGACACGACATCTTCAATCAGATCAAGCTTACGAAGTCGTCTATAAAATTGTGGATAGAGCTTGTAAGCATGAAATTGCTTACCTTTTTAAAAAGACAGATTCTGCATTGCGTGGCAATATTGGCAGTGAACTGACTGCAATGTTAGAGGCAGCTAAGGGATCTCATCTTCACTTTATACCGGCATTACCAAGATTAAATCGCATCACTAAAAAAGGGATACACTACATAGACGATGTTTTAGTGCATCAAAGTGTGTTCGGCAAAGATCCTTTTGAACCCGTTACAAATTCCTCTGTTTCGGAAATGATTTCAATGCAGAGTCAGATGCCTGTAAATGTTGTTGAAAATGTAGATCAGATTGTACCGAAAGGGGAACCGTCTATCATCGTCTATGATGCAGAGACGGATAAGGCATTACAAGAAATTGCTGAAAAACTCTATAAAAGAGATGAGCTTCACCTCATGGCAGGCTGCGCAGGATTTGCTTCTGTACTGCCTAAAATATTAAATTTATCTGGAAAAGTAAAACCGATTTCTAAAAATAAGAGCCGTTTTTTAGTGGTTTGCGGCAGTGTCAACCCGATTACAAGAGCGCAACTGGATTATGCAGAGCAGAAGGGTTTCCATAGAATACGTCTTTCTGCTGAGCAAAAGTTATCAGAGGGTTATCTTGAGACGGAACAGGGCAAAAGAGCATTTGAAAGTTGGAAAGCCATTTGTTTTAATAATCCTAAATGCATTATTGACAGCAATGATGTGCTAGATGAAACGAGGACACTTGATTATGCCATACAAAATAACATTGCGTTAGATGAAGTGAGGCTACGCATCACAAAAACGCTTGGTAGAGTAGCAAAAATGCTCGTTTCAGAAGGTTTAGAGAGCACGATTATGCTTACGGGTGGAGATACTTTATTGGGTTTTATGAATCAGGTACAAATATCTGAAATAACACCACTCTATGAAATTGAACCTGGCACGGTCTTGTCCAATATTCAAATTAAAGAAAAACAGTATGAAATTTTATCTAAATCAGGTGGTTTTGGAGATGAGCAATTGTTGGTTAATTTAGCACAGACCCTGATTGAAGAAATTAAGGAGGCAGCAGTATGATGACACAATATGCTTTAAAAATGCCACATGTTGTCTATAGCGGTGTAGGCGCCCTTGAAAATATAACGTCTATATTGAATAAAGAAGTTACTAAAATTGTAATATTTACGGATAAGGGGATTGTGGGGGCAGGACTTCTTGAATTGCCACTTGCTTGGATTGAGAAAACGGGGATTCCATATGAGCTTTTAGATGAGTTGCCTGTGGAACCCAGTTGTGATGAAGCACAGGAGACGATTGATCGTTTTAAAGTGATGAACGCTGATTTCATAATCGCAGTGGGCGGTGGCAGCGTAATGGATATCGCCAAATTAGCGTCTATACTGATGACGGATCAATACGGTGTGAGGGATCTATTAGAGAACCCTTCGATGGCTAAGAAATGTGTTAAAACGCTTATGATTCCAACAACAGCAGGGACGGGTTCTGAAGCGACGCCAAACAGCATTGTGCTCGTTCCAGAAAAGGCGTTAAAAGTAGGCATTGTCAATGAAGCCATGATTTCAGATTATGTGATTTTAGATGCGGAAATGATTAAGAAATTGCCGAGAAAAATTGCGGCGGCGACGGGTGTGGATGCTTTAGCGCATGCCATTGAATGCTTTACCTCTAAAAAAGCAAATCCCTTTAGTGATCTGTTTGCACTGGAGGCACTGGATTTGATACTCAATAATATAGAAGCGGCCTGTGATGATGCTGAGGCAATGGATGCAAAAAACGCAATGCTCTTAGCTTCGTTTTATGCAGGTGTTGCGATCGCAACTGCTGGAACCACAGCCGTACATGCGCTGTCCTATCCACTAGGCGGGAAATATCATATTCCGCATGGCGTGTCTAATGCCATGATGCTTGTGCCGGTGATGAAGTTTAACGAACCCATGTGTAAAGATTTATTTGCAAAAGCTTATGATCGTGTTCATGTGAAGGGTGAGGCGAAGACCGAAGATGAGAAATCAAAATGGCTTGTGAATCGGTTAGATGAGATCGTCAAACACTTGGATATTCCAACCCGTTTGAGTGATTATAATGTACCCAAATCGGATTTAGAAGAATTGGTGGCATCTGGAATGGCTGTACAGAGATTGCTTGTCAATAATAGAAGAGAAGTTAGAGCAGAAGATGCCAGAGCATTGTATTTAGAATTGCTTTAAAATAGAAGGGCTTTAAAAAATGACTTGGAGGTTATCATGATTGAGATTAAAGGGATTATCCCCGCATTAATCACACCGATGCATGCAGATGAGAGTATCAACGAAACAGAGCTTAGAGTCCAAATCAATCGTCAAATCGAAGCTGGGGTACACGGTATGTTTCCCTTTGGAACAAATGGTGAGGGTTATATACTCAGTGAAGCTGAAAAAGAACAAGTTTTGAAGATCGTAGTGGATGAAGTCAATGGACGCGTTCCTGTATATGCAGGCACAGGCTGTATTGGCACAAAGGATACCATTCGCCAATCTTTGATGGCTAAAACGGTAGGTGCGGATATTTTATCTATAATCACACCGTCATTTGCCTTAGCGTCTCAAAATGAAATCTATGAGCACTATAAAAGCATCGCTGAAGCCGTGGACATGCCCATTGTGCTTTATAACATTCCGGCGAGAACAGGCAATTCTATCGCACCAGCGACTGTGGCTAAACTCAGTAAAATTGCCAATATCATCGGTGTCAAAGACAGTAGTGGAAACTTTGACAATATGCTTCAATATATAGAAGCAACTCAGGATGACAAGGATTTTGCTGTACTCTCGGGCAATGATTCTTTAATACTTTGGAATCTTTTAGCAGGAGGCGCAGGGGGTATCGCAGGCTGTGCAAATGTTTATCCTGAAACGATGGCTTCTATCTACGATTATTTTAAAGCAGGGGATCTGGAGAAAGCGCGCAAAGCTCAAGACAGCATTCGCTCTTTCAGAGGTTGCTTTAAATATGGCAATCCAAATACAATCGTCAAAACAGCTGTGGGCCTTTTGGGCTATCCAGTGGGCAAATGTCGCGCACCTTTTAATCAGGTACCAGAAGAAGGCATCGAAGCTTTGAAAAAAGTGCTTGATGAAAACAAAGCATTAGGAATGCTCTAGGGAGGACATATGGCTGATAAATTAATCGTTGGCATCACAATGGGTGATCCCGCAAGTATTGGTCCTGAAATCACAGTGAAGGCGCTTGCGAAAAAAAGCATCTACGAGAGCTGTCACCCGATTGTCATTGGAGATGTAGACGTGATGAAGGCGGCAGCGAAAATCATTGGTAGAGCAGATATCATCATTCATGCAGTTGAGTCGGTTTCACAGGCTAAATTTGAGCATGGAACGATTGATGTGTATGATATGAAACTGGTGGATGTCTCTAAACTCGAAAGAGGGCGCATCTCTTTGATGGCTGGAGAAGCCGCATTTCAATATGTTAAAAAGGTTATTGAACTCGCTTTGGCGGGAGATGTAGAGGCTACGGTGACCAATGCTTTTAACAAAGAAGCCATCAATGCAGCAGGACATCACTACTCTGGTCATACAGAAATATATGCAGCATTAACGGGCACTAAAAAGTACACCATGATGCTCGCACACGAAAATTTGCGTGTGGTGCATGTTTCCACACATATCTCATTAAGAGAGGCCTGTGATCGCGTTAAAAAGGATCGCGTACTGGAAGTGATTCGAATTGCACATCAAGCTTGTAAGGATTTGGGGATTGAAAATCCAAAAGTGGGTGTTGCGGGGCTGAATCCTCACAGTGGAGAAAATGGGTTATTTGGTAGAGAAGAAATGGATGAAATCATACCGGCGATTGAGTCAGCAATCTCGGAAGGTATCGACGCCTGTGGCCCTGTGCCACCCGACACGATATTTTCAAAAGCAAAAGGGGGTTGGTATGATATTGTTGTGGCTATGTACCACGACCAAGGGCACATACCGCTCAAAGTCGTCGGGTTTGTATATAATCAAGACGCAGGCAAATGGGATGCAGTATCTGGCGTGAATATTACTTTAGGATTACCTATTGTACGCGCGTCTGTGGATCATGGTACTGCGTTTGATCAAGCGGGAACGGGCATGGCAAGTGAATTGAGCCTTGAAAATGCAATTGAATATGGCATAATGTTGGCTAAAAGTAAAAGTAAAAAGTAAAGAATATGGAGGAGTAAGACATGTTTGGATTAAAGAAAAGCGTTTTAGCACTTGGGTTAGTGGCTATGATCTCTTTTAGCTTAGTGGCTTGTGGGGGAGAAAAAGCTGCGGAAACACCGGCACCAACGGCGACACCTGAAGCAGCGGCACCTGAAGCAGCGGCACCAGCAACTACACCTGAAGCAACACCAGCAGATTCAAAGTTGGATTTAAAAGCAAATGTGCTCTTTGCTACATTTGAAGTGGGTACCAGCAACTACAATATATCAGCAGAATTAGGAAAGATGTGGGAAGATCAAGGGTTAGGGACTGTGGATGTACAACCGATCTCTCCAGGGGGTATGGGTGCGCCTTATCTATTCGAAAATGGTAAAGCGGATATCGCATTTATCAACGGTGCGCCAGCAAGATGGGCTATGGAAACAGGGACACTTGGCAAAGCACCAACAAGTGATTACAGAGCAATGCTTGGAGAATTATCGGCAGTATCAGCAGTTAACTTTTTGACTCAAGATTTTATAGACAAGTACAAGGTCACCACAATTGAAGAAGCGATTAGACAAAAGTTACCAATCAGAATTGGTTGTAGTCCGGTGGGCTCTATGGACAACGAAGTGGTTCAAATTCTATTAAACTACATGGGCGCCACTGAAGAGGATATCAAAGCTTGGGGTGGCGACGTGGTTCATGGCGGGGGATCAGACCTTTCAGCTATGGTTAAAGATGGAAAACTTGATTTTATGCTTGACCATACTTCTGTAAACTCTTCAACAATGCAGGAAATTGCAATGACCAGTAAAGTGAAATTTTTACAATGGGAAGAAGCAACTATTGACCATTTTGTAAAAGAAAAAGGATTCCAACGTGTGATTATTGCACCAAACTCTTGGAAAGGTCAAACCGAGGAACTTGTGAATGCGGGAACACCAGACTGTTTATTTGTCAAAGCAGATTTAGATGAAGAAGTCGTGTATCAGTTGACTAAAATCATGTGTGAAAATAGAGATCAACTTGTGACAGTATTCGCTTCACTTGAACCATTCCGTCCCGAAACTTGCTGGGAACCAGAAAAAGTGGGTGGCGTTGCACTTCATCCAGGTGCTGAAAGATACTTCAAGGAAATGGGCTACATGAAATAAACCGACAGCAATTTATAATGAGAGCTGTGGCAAAAAACCACAGTTCTCATCATCACATTTTGTTTTATACAATTGGAGGATAAATGAATGACAAATACCAAGCCCAAGGATATCAACGCTGATGTGGTAGAAGTTAAAGAACCCCTACCAACGTGGAGATATGCTTTATTAATTGGAATTTCAGCTTGTTTTTTACTTTTTCAACTCTATATTGCATTGGTTAGACCATTAGATCGTTGGTTACAAGTGCCGTATCACTTATGCTTTGGTCTATTGGCAACATTTATGTTCAAACCAATGGCAAGCAAATGCAAAAAAAAGTCAACTAAAGCGTTAGGCTGGTTATATGATGGCATTTTAGTGATCATGCTCATCTATATTGCTTACTATTTCACAACGAATTTGGAATATTTACAAAACCGAATCTACAATGTGGATACCATGTCCAGTGCAGATCTTATAGCGGCATATGCAATCGTATTTGTGGTCATGGAAGCGGTGAGACGCACCATGGGCCTCAATTTATTCTTGTTTATCTGTTTTTTCATCGCCTATGCATTTTTAGGACAAAAAATATCAGGCATTTTCAAGTTTAGAGGCATGTCATGGCAAGGTTTTGGTGAAGTGATGGTCATGGATGTCAATGGTATTTTAGGGTCCCCATTAACGGCATCCATGAATACACTGTTTTACTTTTTAATATTCGGTGCTTTTTTCTCGGTATGTGGCGGTGGGCAAGTGCTGATTGATCTTGGCATGAAACTCAGTGACAAAACAGTGGGTGGACCTGCGAAAGCGGCTGTACTCTCTAGTGGTCTCATGGGTATGATTTCGGGTAGTGCTGTTGCCAATGTTTCAACAACAGGTGTTATGACGATTCCACTTATGAAAAAATCGGGTTATGAACCTCACCAAGCCGCTTCAATAGAAGCTGTTGCATCAACAGGCGGACAAATTATGCCACCGATTATGGGCGTTGGGGCCTTTATCATGGCTGAAATGATCGGTGTGAGTTACTTGAAAATTGCAGCGGCTGCATTGATTCCAGCATTGGCGTACTACGGTTCTGTTTTTCTACTGGTACATTTCTTAGCGAAAAGAAAAGCAATGGTCTCTGCAGATGAATCTGTAAAATATGTCTCTGATCCTGTTTTGCCAAGACTTTATCAATTATTTCCAATAGTGGCCTTAGTTGCGATTATCCTCAAGGGGGGCTCTTTAACGAGAGCGGCACTTGTGGGTACGGTTTTAGCAATAGGTGTGAGCTTTATTTCTAAAAAGACTCGAATGAGCTTTAAACAGCTGGTCGATGCGGCACTTGATGGCATTAAACAAGCGGCTAATATTACAATTCCAACTGCTGCGTGTGGGATTATGATCGGTATCGTGGTTCAATCAGGGGTTGCCAATAAACTCACTAAAATAATCGCCAATACAGGCAATTCCAATATAGCACTTGCGCTTGTCTTTGCTATGGCGGGCTGTTTGCTACTTGGGATGGCACTTCCAACCGTTGCAGCCTATCTTATTGCCAATATTTTATTTGGAACGACGCTTATCAACCTTGGTATTCCAGCGCTACCAGCAAATATGTTTATTTTCTACTTTGGTGTTGTGGCACAAATTACACCGCCTGTATGCCTTGCGTCATTTACGGCCGCTGGGATTGCGGGTGCAAGTTCTTGGAAGACTGGGTGGACAGCCTTTGGGTATGCCTTTGTCGCGTTCCTTGTGCCTTATGTGTTTGTTTTTCAACCAGAAATTCTCTTAATTGAAGGCACGCTCCTTGATACGGCTTTTGCAGTTGCGGTTCTTTCTTATGGCATTATCTTTTTAGCGGCAGGCGTAACGGGTTATCTCTTTGTACCTGTAGACAATTTCTTTATAAGAGCGCTGTTTTTTATCACAGCGATTTCAATCATCATACCACATGCTCTAATTTCAATTGTGGGCGGCACTGTTGGCGCGGCGTTGATAGGGGTATTTTATGTCTTGTCTAAAAAATATAAACGTGTAAGTGTTATGGCATAGACACTATGGGAGTGTAGGATATGATTATTGATCAATGGCACAACATTCATTTTTATAAACCCCTTATCCAGAATTTTGATAAGGGGCTCAAGGCGATCCGTGAACAGATGGAAAAATTAGAAACGGGTCGTTATGAGTTTGAGGGTGGTTTTTTCATGGTCCAAAAGGGAGAGACGAAACCCATGTCAGAGGGCTTGTTTGAAGCACATCGAAAGTATATTGATATTCAAATCATCGTCAAGGGCAGTGAAGAAATCGCATGGGAAGAACTTGCAGATTTAACAGTGGAGATACCTTATAATCCTGAAAAGGATGCCGAGTATTTAGCAGGTGAGACCAAGCATCATATGCTCATCTCTGAAGGGATGTTCTACATCGCTTATCCACATGATGGTCATAGACCTGTTAGGCATACTGAAATCCCACTGACTTTCACTAAAATTGTTTTGAAGTTACCAGCATAACCAATGGATAAAAATGGAGGCGTATTTTCATGGTAATCAAAAAAATTCCGACTTTATTTCCGCATAATCATGCTTCCAATATTTTGTCTTTAAGCAATGGAGAACTATTATGTGTATGGTTTGGCGGAAGTTGTGAAGGCAAATCCGATATTTCAATACAATGTTCACGCCTTAAAAAAGATGCGGTGGATTGGGAAATACCTCATATCTTATCCGATGATTCTGAACGCTCCGAGCAGAACCCAATTTTGTTTGAACTTGAACCTGGAATCATCTGGCTGATTTACACGGCTCAGGTTGGCATTCATCAAGATACAGCGGTGGTTAGATGGCGAAAATCCACAGATTATGGGCGGACATGGGGTGCTATAGAAGACCTCTTTGACGAATCGGGTATTTTTGTCAGAAATCCACCCGTTGTTTTGGAAAACGGCACTATTTTATTGCCGGCCTACTATTGTTTAAAGTCAGAAACGGGCTTTTTAGGGGATGATTATAGTGTCATTAAGCGGTCGATAGATGGCGGTAAAACTTGGACGGAGACGCTCATTGAAGGCAGTCAAGGGTTGGTGCATATGACGCTTGTGGCTTTGGATGAGGAGAAACTTATCGGGTTTTTTAGAAGTAGAAGAGCGGATGCCATTTATATGACGGTGTCAACAGATGGTGGCAAGTGCTGGCACCTTCCAAAACCCACGACACTGCCGAATAATAACGCTTCAATTCAGTGTACAAAGCTTTTAAATGGCGATCTCGCCATGGTTTTTAACAATGTCAACAAGGAGATGGCACCACCAGCAGAGAATCGACCGCCTTGGTTTGAAAAAACGGATATGGATACCACTGGTGTAAAGGCATCGGATAAACCCAGTGCAGTTTGGGGCGTGAGAAGGTCACCGCTTGTACTTGGAATATCCAAAGATGCAGGCATGACATGGTCGATTGAAAAGATTTTAATCACTAAAGACGGCTATGATGGTGAGCCCGAATTTTCATATCCTTCGATTAAACAAAGTGCGGATGGTCAGATACACGTTACCTATACGCACTTGAGGCAGTATATCTGTCATTTAACATTGTAATCTTCCCCCTCTTAATAGAATTATAAGTAAGCGCTATGCAAATTGTTTTTAGATGATTTGCATAGCGCTTGTTTATTGTAGATCATTAGTTTTCGTCCAGCTTAGAGGCAGGAATATTCAGCCTGCTCAAAGCGGTTAGACGAGGACGTGTCTGGCAAAACAAAGTTTTGACGGACAATGATTGACTATTTTGTCTGTTCGATTAAGTAGTAGACCGCTTTTTTAAATGAATCCGGTGGCACAGAGTGTCCTTGATCAAATTGATCGATGATCTTTAGAGATGGATTTGTTTTAGCCACGGTTTTCCAATCGGTCTTAACAGCCAATTGAGGATCAAGATAGTTGTAAACGATGCCAATTTCTTGGGGGTTACTTTTTAATAAATTAATAACATCATAATTATCAGAATTTTTAATAGTTTCTTGGTATTCATATATATCAGCAGCTTTGATATCGTGGATGGAAGATGGTGATATGTGTACAGTGTATTTATCTTAGCAATATCTTTGAAAGTGTTTAATTCTCCTTCTTAAGTTTATACTCGATGATAAAAACAATTGAGTATATTAAAAATAAGGCTAAATACAGCAATAAGTTGGAAAGCGAGAAAAAAATATAATGTCTGCCTGTAATCATAAAGAACAAAATAATATTTACGCCAAGAGATACTATAGCGGCACGAAAAAATAATGCATACATTTTTTTTCCCATTACAATTTCCTCCTGTATGATCATAATAATATCTATCTCTAGATACTGTAGTATTTGCAATACAATATTGGCTAAACTTTAGTTAATTGCGTTATAAGCTTGTCAAGCCGCTTCTGCAATAATTCCAGATACTGCAACAGCAATTGGTGCGCCACCAGATACCGCAGTTATAGCAGCAGTTGCTCCAAATGTTATTTATGCGGACATTTTCTTATTTCATTTTCGAATATGATCGAGCATATCATTGAACTTACTTTCAAATTTGATTGCCTTGAAAAGAAGATCAATTAATTTAATGATGAAAAATGTTAAAAGGAAACTAAAGATCAAAAAGAGTATAGTATCAATGTGTATTCCTCTAGTGATCAAAATACAGAAATTAAAGATGAGCCATGCTGAAGTTAACAAATAAATAAAAATAATCATTAAAGGAGACATATTTAATTTTTGAATTATTTTATTAATCATGTGATTGCCCCTCCAAGAACTGAAATTACATTAGTACCAACTCTGTAATGGTCCCCTGTAATACGTGCTCAACTTTAGGTAAATATTCTCTAGATTATTTCCAATAAGATTCAAGTCCAGATTTCATGTTGCTAACAAACCCTCTATTCACTGTATTTCTAGTTTCGTCGCCCATATTGGCTGCAGCTCCACCATTCACATCCATGCCTAATGCTCTAAACCTTCATTCCCGCGTGAATTAGATTTTCTCCTGAATAGAATCGTTGTAAGCATAACATATATGTTGGGTTAAACATATATTCTAGTTTTCTTTTCTGGAGATGCTCTTATACAAAAAAATAAAAATTGGTAGAACAATCAAGAATCCTATTAAAGTGTTTAATTCTAGAGAATGATGTAAAATTAAGGGGCTTATGATCAACTCATTAACGATTTCAAAACTCACAAAACAATAGAAAAAATACTTCCAAAACAGATTTTTTAGAAGGTCTAGAGGTGTGCCTAAAATTATAATTCTTAAGCATGCGATGAGCATCATAATATTACCGACTTGACTCAACAAGGTTTGTTCCATTGTAAAAACCATAAATAGGAATAGAATGCCGATAAATACAGCGTATAGCTTCGAAAATATATGTAATAGCTTCATGATCTATGCTCCTTATATCTATAAGTGGTGTAATGTTGAAAATAAAACAACTTTTGGATTCATACTAACATAGCACATGCACATGCATATTCAAGTCGGTATCTGCTTATATTAATAGTACAATTTTGATTATATAATGGAAATATAGCGACTTGGCTTTAATTTGTTATAAAACAATGTCTTGTAAGTAGATAATGTAAGTGAGAATTACTATCTTTTTTTCTTCAATGGAATTATGTCGAAATTTAAGCCGATCATCTCAATAAAATCTATTAGTGATAAAGATGAAAGGAAAATCACAAAAAAAAGAATAATAGGTAAAAATGGAATCAATATAAAAAATGATATTATTTTTTTGAATTTATATTTCATAGAACTTCACCTTTCTTAAAAGACATTAATTGAAAAAAATATGTTCTGATTAAGAACCACAAACAGAACTTATTCTTGCAAGGATTTGTTATACTAAAAAAGATATCCACTCCTATGATAAATAGGAGTGGAATCAAAGTCAAATACTAAAGAAAAACACTTCATTTTAGATAACAGAGAGTTTATTCGGCACGCTATCATGGTTGAAACGCTATATAATCTAGGGATAGCGCCATAAATTTTATAGCACCAAATCAAAGACAACTCAAAATTGGTCAATAATACTTTCTTAAAAGGGATAATGTGAATTTGAAAAAGAAAAAGACAAAGAAAATTGACAATATATAATAATTAACTCTATATTGTCAATTAAGTAGTTCTAATTAATATCCACCAGCTTCTTTTATCATATCCCAACCATCTATTATACTAATTGACGATCTTTCTGCCCTAAACGGAGCAGAGGGACTAGCAATCATTCCAACAGATCCTACTGTAATTTTCATGACTCCTCCAAAAGCTTTTTTAAAACTATCTGAAGTAACTGCCTCTGCAGCACCTTTAAATGCTTCAACAATCGCTCCCAGAATATCAGAAAAACTTCCACCATTCACATCCATCATTTCATCCATTTCTAATTCTTTTAATTATAAAGGAAAGCATCATAATAAGAGTAATGGTCAATATTATAACAAAAGAAACGCCTAAAGCCAATCTATTGGAAATCACGTTACTAATACCAGATGATAATGTGAATATATTACACCTACTAATAGCTATTGTATAAGTTTTATAATGTACACATACGGTTGGATACAATAAAAACTATTTTTAGAGCATTAAGGTTTTGGTTCATTCTTTAGCTTTTCCCTTTTCTAAATAGATAACAGAGATAATATGAAGTCGACACTTCTTATCCCTTCTATTGTTATAAGTCTACATTTTATTATAAATGATTTGCTATAGTTGCACTTACCAAGTTAAAATAGTATTCACAAAAGCATGTAAAGTAATAGCATAGATAATATTTCCCGTATAAAATCTTGAGATACAACCGAAAATGGAGATGACAATAGCGCCCACTAGCCAATTGAAATGACCAATATAGAGCCATGAGTGCAAAATAATAAAGAAAAATGAATCGAGTGAAATAATAAGCATCATCCTTAAATGCTTAGACTTTAAATTTGAAGTAGATTCTAATAATTGCGTGAGAAACACGCCGCGAACCAAGACTTCTTCTGTGAAAGCGGGTACAATAATAGCGATTAAAAAACTGATTAGGAATGAAGTTGTACCTATTTGAGGCACAAGTATTTGCTTATGATTGAGCCGCATTAATAAATAACAAAGACTTATCGTCGTAATGATCATGATGATCGTTTTTCCAAACTTTATATTTGTAAATTTAAAGCCTAATTCAGCTATAGAAAACCCCATTTCCAAACAGAAATAGAATAGAAAGAAATTAATTGGAATGAGTAGTGCTAGGAGTGCCAATTGCCCTTCCACAAAAATGCCATTTCTTATATTAGGCGCAAGCTCAGTCGCGGAAAAAACGATATTCTTTAAAAATAGGAGAGTGATACTCAAATAAAGAATACGCTTAAAAGGGTGTTCAACTTCTGTAGCGATATATTTTTTTGTAAAAAACATAGAAATTAAATAAATGATCATAACCATCGCAGCTATCAAAAAATTCAGCGGCATTGTTGACGGCACTAAAACAGCAGTTATAATGGCACAACTAAAAAAAAGCAGTAAGAAATCATTGCTTCTGCGGGACTTAAGAAAATCAATCATTATAGTATAAGCCTCTCTTATTAAAGAATAAGGCACAGTATCCTATAACTAATTTTATAGAATGACTGCGCCTTGGTGAAAAATTAACGCATTAGTTTTTAAATGTTATGTTAAATTCGTGATTTCCAATTTGTAAACTACCGCCAGATCTTTCTTTGTTCGAAATTACATTAGTACCAACTCCATAATGGTCCCCTGTAGATACGTGCCCAATTTTAGGTAAATATTCTCTAGATTCTTTCCAATAAGATTCAAGTCCAGATTTCATGTTGCTAACAAATCCTCTATCTACTGTATTTCCAGTTCCATCGCCCATATCGGATGAAGTAGCTCCGCCATTCACATCCATCATTTCATCCATTTCTAATTCTTTAAACATCTGTTGTACCTCCATAAAATATCATTTTTCTAATTTCTCATTACTAATGCATGCGTTATGTAACTTAAATTGATTTTGAATCTGTAACAATATTTTCTAGAATAACTGCCACAAGATTAATTTTATGGTATCAGATGGGAAATGATATATCAATAGCAAAAACAAAAAAAGTAAAAAATAGAATAAAATACATGTCAACTGTTGTAAATGCAGAATAGATATGTTATCTTGATGGCGGGCATATCCTATTCATACACTATATTACAATTTTGTGTGTCCAATAGGTGTCCGTAAGATTAAAATTTTAACAAATACGTTTTTAGTCAATAGTGTTGAGCATTCTGTCTCCCCACATAGAATACTGGTCACCACTCCTGCACCCAGTGGACCTGCGCTACATGCCACTGCGCCACCAACAGAAATAACGATAACTGCATCTCTAGCAAATCTATTTGGATCATCATTACTAGGATTTTGAGTACTTTCTCCATCAGTATAAAATTCAGTGGCATTTTTGGAGGTCCTAAAATAGGCGTTATGAGTGAACTGGTAATGAAAAGTCGTAAGAGGTTGTTGCTTTTTAGTGAAATGAAAGAATGCCCACATAAAAGAAATTACTTTTATGCGGACATTTTCTTATTTCATTTTCGAATATGATCGAGCATATCATTGAACTTACTTTCAAATTTGATTGCCTTGAGAAGAAGATCAATTAATTTAACAAAAACAATTGTAAAAAGAAAACTAGATATCAAAATGAGTATAGTATCAATGTGTATTCCCCTAGTGATCAAAATATAGCTATTAGGGATGAGCCAAGCTGGAATACATAGATAAATAAGAATAATCATTAAGGGAGACATATTTAATTTTTGAATTAGTTTATTAATCATGATTTTGCCCCTCCAAGGACACGATAAAAGAGAAGAAAATGCACTCTGATTTTAGACTATGCATGCATTTTCTCTAAATTAAGTTGCAAATTTGGATTAATGAATACTAATTCCATCCCAATTTTTCTTGAATAGCATCAGAAATTGAACCGCCAATTGAACTTCCTACAGCAGCGCCAACAGCTGTTCCAGCGACTGTACCGATAGTTTTCTCAGTTTTGTAGTTTGGACCTGAACTTGCTGCAAATCCAATACTCCCACCAACAAAGGCACCTACACTTTCAAAGAACGTATCCATTGCACGGGTTGTTATATCTGAAACCGTATCTATAACATTACCACCATTCACATCCATCATTTTATCCATTTCTAATGCTTTAAACATCTGTTGTACCTCCACATGAAAGAATGCCCACATAAAAGAAATTACTTTTATGCGGGCATTTTCTCCTTCATTTTCGAATATGATCGAGCATATCATTGAACTTACTTTCAAATTTGATTGCCTTGAAAAGAAGATCAATTAATTTAATGATGAAAAATGTAAAAAGGAAACTAAAGATCAAAAAGAGTATAGTATCAATGTGTATTCCCCTAGTGATCAAAATATAGCTATTAAGGATGAGCCATGCTGAAGTTAACAAATAAATAAAAATAATCATTAAAGGAGACATATTTAATTTTTGAATTATTTTATTAATCATGTGATTGCCCCTCCAAGGACACGATAAAAGAGAAGAAAATGCACCATGATTTTAGAATATGCATGCATTTTCTTTAAATTAAGTTGTAAATTAGGATTAATGAATACTAATTCCATCCAAATTTTTCTTGAATAGCATCAGAAATTGAACCGCCAATTGAACTTCCTACAGCAGCGCCAACAGCTGTTCCAGCGACTGTACCGATAGTTTTCTCAGTTTTGTAGTTTGGACCTGAACTTGCTGCAAATCCGATAGCTCCCCCTGCAGCAGCCCCAGCGCTTTCGAAGATAGTATCCATTGCACGGTTTGCTACATCTGCAACCGTATCTAAAACATTACCGCCATTCACATCCATCATTTCATCCATTTCTAATTCTTTAAACATCTGTTGTACCTCCATAAAATATCATTTTTCTAATTTCTCATTACTAATGCATGCGTTATGTAACTTAAATTGATTTTGAATCTGTAACAATATTTTCTAGAATAATTGCCACAAGATTAATTTTATGGTACCAGATGGGAAATGACGTGTCAATAGTAAAAACAAAAAAAGTAAAAAAAAGAATAAAATACATGTTAACTATTGTAAAAGCAGAATAGATATGTTATCTTGATGACGGGCATATCCTATTCATATACTATATTACATTTTTTATGTGTCCAATAGGTGTCCATAAGATTAAAAATTCAAAATCAATACGGAGGACTTCATGATTTTTATAAAAGATAAATTCCATTGCGTCAAGCAGTACGATACAACAGACTGTGGTGCGGCATGTCTTGCAACCGTCTCAAAGCAGTATGGCCTTAAAATACCCATAACGAGAATTCGAGAAATCGCGGGAACAGATAAACAGGGGACCAATGCCTATGGCGTTATAAAGGCAGCGGAGGAACTGGGTTTTTCGGCGAAAGGGGTCAAAGGGGATAGAGCAGCACTCTTTTCAGAATTTCCACTTCCAGCCATTGCGCACGTGATCGTGGAAGGGTCGCTCCTACACTATATGGTTATACATAAAATTTCGAAAGAAAAAATAATCGTAGCGGATCCTGCAAAAGGGCTAATAACCTATGCGCCTGATGATTTTATGAAATTATGGACAGGTGTTTTAATCCTATTAGTGCCTGATGTAAAGTTTGAAAAAGGTGATATGACACAGGGGATTTTTAAGCGTTTTTTTGGTTTGCTCGTACCTCAAAAGAACCTAGTGATGCATGTATTTCTCGCATCATTACTCTACACATTCTTAGGGATATTGGGGGCATTTTACTTTAAATTCTTATTAGATGATATTTTACCCTATGGCCTATTGAATTCACTTCACGTGATTTCGATAGGGATTATATTGCTCAGTGTCTTTAAAATCATTTTGAATTCATTTAGAAGTTATTTGCTGCTTTATTTAAGTCAACGCATTGATATTCCTATGATCCTTGGATACTACAACCATGTCTTAGATTTGCCTATGAATTTTTTCGGGACACGTAAAGTCGGTGAGATTATTTCAAGATTTATGGATGCGGGGAAGATAAGAGCCGCCATTTCAGGTGCCACACTGACGATTATGATCGATACACTTATGGCGATTGGCGGCGGCATCATCCTATACAGTTATAACGCCTCTTTGTTTGGGATTGCAGTGATCATGCTGATCATTTATGGCGTGCTCGTTTATGCGTTCAATAAACCCATTCGAGAAATCAATCGCAAGCAAATGGAGGAAAATTCTGAATTGACGTCCTACTTGATTGAGAGTTTAAACGGCATTGAAACGGTTAAAGCCTTTAATGCGGAGAGAGATTCTAAATATAAGACAGAATTTTTATTTATAAGGCTTCTGAAGACGACCTTTAAGATGGGGCTCATAAGCAATGTAATGGGTGCGCTGATTGGACTGGTGGGATCAGTGGGAGGCATCGTTATTTTGTGGATCGGTGCCTTAAATGTGTTGCGAGGCGATTTGACCATTGGACAATTATTGGTTTTTAATGCTTTGCTCGCTTATTTTACGGATCCCGTTAAGAATTTGATCAACCTCCAACCGATGATGCAGACGGCGATAGTGGCATCAGATCGATTAGGAGAGATCCTCGATCTTGAAATAGAAAAAGCTGAAAATGACAATCGAAAAATGAAGCCCATAAGTTTAAGTGGCAATATCGAACTGAAAAATATCGATTTTAGATATGGAACACGGGATAAAACTTTAAAAAATATCAACATGCAAATTAAATCAGGTGAGCGTATAGCACTGGTTGGCGAGAGTGGTTCTGGAAAGACCACTTTGGTGAAGTTGCTTTTGGATCTTTATTCACCTGAAAAAGGAGAAATATTGATCCACGACAACAATATCAAGGATATTTCAGTGGAAGTCTTAAGAGAGCGAATCGCATATGTCCCTCAAGAGACATTTTTATTTAGTGGTACAATCGAAGCAAACCTAAGACTTGGAACAAGTGGCAAAACCATGGACGAAATTATTAGTGCGACTAAACTTGCTAAAGCGCATGATTTTATAAACGAGCTACCACTGAGATACAGCACGCGCCTTGAAGAAAATGGCGCAAACTTGTCAGGTGGACAAAGACAGCGCTTGTCTATTGCACGTGCCATTTTAAAGGCTCCTGATATTTTGATATTAGACGAGGCCACCAGCAGTCTGGATTCTATCACAGAAAAAGCAATTGAAAAGACCATCAATACGGCTGGAAAAGGGATCACAACCCTCATAATCGCGCATAGGCTCAGTACCATTATGAAATGCGATACGATTTATGTCATGGAAAAAGGCGAGATCATAGAGTTTGGAAATCATAAGGATCTCATCAATAGAAACGGCAAGTACTATGAGATGTGGAAGGATCAACTCCCAGAATTTTATGGGGATAATGCATCAAGTCAGGAGGGCATTGCATCATGAAAGGGATTATCAGTCATTTTTCAGACTTGAGTGATTCTAAAGAACTCATGGCAAACAAACCTAAACCGTTTGCAATTTGGTTTATTTATTTCTGTATGACTTTGGTTACTGTAGCAGTTATCTGGACTTACTTTGGAGAGATCGATATTGTGGTAAAAGCAAATGGTATCGTAAGGCCTTCCGCTGGTGTGAGTACGCTCACTTCTAAAATTAGTGGCAAACTTTTGGAAATGAATTTTAAAAACGGCGAAACGGTTAAGCAGAATGAGCTGATTTTTACGATTGACCATGAAGCGCTCCAGATTCAAAAACAAAGTCTTGTAAAAGAACTTGAAAAAACACAGTTGGAAATGAAATCAACAGAAACATTAAGAGATTCTATTTTGAAGAAAATGAATTTATTCGATTCTCAGAGTGAATCAGAGGATTATCAAAAATATGAACAATTTGAAATGGAGCTCTTGAAGATTCGAGAGAGTATTGACAGCTATACGAAGAGAATAGAGACCTATCAAAAAACGATCAACGGCTATGAACAGCTGTTAGAATCCATCAACAAGAATCAAAATTGTTTTAAGCAAAAGGATGAGTTCGCTTTAAAATATTTAGATTATACATTTAATATAAGCGATTTAGAAACTCAAAATCTGAAATGTAAAGTGGATTACGATTCGATGTCCGCGCTCTATGAGGTGGGAAGTGTTTCAGAAAATGAGCTAAAAGAGGCCCAAAATAAGTATTTAAAGACCCAAAATGCATTGGACAAATATAAGAATGAAATTCAGTTAAGTTATAAGTCTGCAATAGAAAACGCAAATAATGATCTGATTCAATACCAACTGGAACTCAGTAAATTGATACCAGAATCGCAGACCGGTGCAGGGTATTCCTACTATGAAAATGAACAGTTGATAAAATTCAACAGCAACATTGAAGCACACAAGGTGCAGATTGACAAATTGAATGATTCTATAGAAAGCATCAATCTCAGTATCGAAAGTGCTTCAGTGAGAAGTCCTATAGAGGGCATATTGAACATGGCACAAAACTATGTGGTTGGAGATCAGATCAGCATGGGTTCCACACTGGGCACAATCGTCCCCATGGGCGAAGATGACTTGAAAATTCAGCTATCTGTGCGCAATCGCGATATTGGACAAATTCATGAGGGTGATTCGGTCAAATTTAAGTTTGAAGCCTTGCCTTATAAAGAATACGGCATGCTTCAAGGCGAAATTGATCACATTAATGCAGATTCAAGCTATGATCTCACAACAGGAAACAGTTACTATTTAGTTGAGGCGCAAGTCCACAATAGGCCTCTTGTGTCTTATAAAGGTGAAGCGTCCACCCTAAAAGTCGGTATGACTTTGGAAGGACAAATCATCACCAAACGGAAGAAGATTCTTTATTATTTGCTTGAAAAAATAGAGTTATGGTAAAATCGAAATGCCTTGAGGGGCTTACCGCTATTTTTATGCGTTAGTGATCGGGCTGATTGTGGTTTAGATCTTAGTAGAGAGCTCGGTGAGATCTACCGAAAGGGCTTTGAGTTCGTAAATGTTTTTAACGATTTCTTCTGTTTGTGTGGCTTGCATTTCGCTGATTAAAGCATAACCTTTGGCGATTTCTCTGATTTCAGTCATATCTCCAGCAATGCGTTTGAGCGTGTCATTGATTTCGCCAGAAGACGCTTTGCTGTTTTCGGCGAGTTTTCGAATTTCACCAGCCACGATGGAGAAACCTCTACCGTGTTCTCCTGCTCTGGCAGCTTCTATGGATGCATTTAAACCCAGCAGATTAGTGGTGTTTGCAACAGATTTGATATATTCTATAACCACGTCGAGCCTTTCAAACTCTTTATTTATGTAGTCAATTTTATGGTTGATCACTTGCGCATTTGCGGCGATTTCTTCCATACTTCCAGAAAGCTCTTCGGAGGATGTGGAGAGTGCCTCTGAAAAATCATGCAATTTTCGAGACATTTCAAGTACATTTTCTTCGTTTTCTCTGGAAATGCCCACGGTAAGGACGCCGACAACGTGTCCACTTTCCCTGTTGATCAATGGCGTGCTGGTAATCGTCACTGGAACGCCGTACTTTTCTTTTGGATAAACAACGGTTTGTTCCCTTTTTTCTCTTAGAGCACGTTTAACGGCACCGCCCTCAGGTGGAATGGCTCCTTCTTTTATATTTAACTCAAACGCGGCAGAGTTCTTAACGATTAAATGTCTCTCAAGATCGTCTAGTATAACGGTTGCACTTGGAAAAGCTAATGCATATGAGTCAAATGTTGTCTTTATGGCATTGAAGTATGCCTCGTCGTGAATAAGCATGTTCAGACCTCCTCGTCTAATATGAGATTTAAATTAATTCTGAGTACGAAGTATGTTGAACAACTCAGCCCAATAAAACATTGCAATTGTGGTGCCAAAAAGGATGACGATCGCTTTATTTGACCCTAAATATTGAAAATACCGAAATGTACCGTTAGATCAGTTCAATTATTTGAGATTCAAATTCTAAAATAATAGAATGACGATGGGCTGAAATCAGCGGTATTTGCTATGAGAATGCGCTAAAACAAAGGGTGTGTTTGTTTCTGAAAAATTAGAAATCGGAAAAATGAAAATTCTAAATTTTTAGAATTGAAATAGGGTAGACGCTTTGATTGCAGGAAGTCTGAAGTCACCTAATTTGCCATTTGTTAGAACTTTAATATGCTCTGTAAACCAATTGAGCACTTCATAATCATGAGAAATCATGAGATAAGTCATACCCGTTTCGGTTTGAATCTCCTTTAAGATAGATAAGATTTGAGCTTGAACAGAGACATCGAGCATAGAAGTCACTTCATCTAAAATGAGGACTCTAGGATTTAAGAGCAGTGCTCTACATAAGGCGAGACGTTGTATTTCGCCGCCGCTTACTTGATAGGGATAGCGATCAAGCACATGGTCATTTAATTTCACTTGTGATAAAAGAATCTCTAAGCGCGTATGTGCTTGGTTGCCCATTTTGTGTATCTGTATGATTTCTTTTATACTTTGCCCAAGCTTCCAAGTGGGATCAAAAAAAGACTCGGGATGCTGGGAAATATATTGTACGTTTTGGCGATAATGGCGCATTATATTTTGATTTTTAGGATTGATTTTTTCTCCAGCGTAGTAGAGCTCTCCAGAATTCATGGGCTCCAAAAGGAGTAATATTTTAGCAATAGTACTTTTACCGCTACCGCTTTGACCCATAATGCCTAGCGTTGTGCCCTCTTTAACTTTGAAACTGATGCCGTCAAGAACGGCTTGAGACTCATTTTTGTTATACGTTTTATAAACATTTTTTAACTCAATCATATAAAAAGCACCTTACCATTTCAATTGCGTTCCCAAAGGCAACGGGGTGTTCGTTAAGACATCTTTCCATTCTGTGAGGGCAACGTTTTGCGAATTTACAACCTACCAGCTGTTCTTGTGGTGAAGGGGCAATGCCAGCCATCGATTTCATACCATTACTCGGGAGTGAATTTAAAAGGCCCTGTGTGTAAGGATGTCTGGGCTTTTTTAAGATGTTTTTGCCCTTTTCAATGATTTCACCACTGTACATCACTGCGACACTGTCACATAGCGTTTCTGCCAATATCAAATCGTGCGTGATAATAATCATACCAGAGGTACTTTTTCTAACCAGTTCCAAACTTGCATATAGCTGTGTCCTTAAAGCCCAATCCAAGCCTTTGGACGGTTCATCGGCAAGAATCCACTGGGGATTAGAAGCGATGCCCATAGCTGAAACGACTCTTTGCTGCATGCCACCACTGAGTTCATATGGGTAGGCGTTTTGAATACGGGGCACTTGTGCTTTATCAAATCCAAAATTCACAAGTAAGGTTTCAAGTTTGTGTTTTGCATCTTTGGGCGTTATTTTAGCCAATCTGATGGATTCAAGAAGTTGAGTCTTTATTTTTCTAACGGGATTTAACGAATCAGCAGGATTTTGAGGAATCAAACCAATGCCTCTACCTCTGATATTTCTCATCTTTTTTTTGCTGATGCGCATCAAATTTTCTTCTTGAAACCAAATTTCACCATCGGTCTTGGCGTATCTTGGCAAAAGGCCCATGAGCGCCATGCCGAGTACAGATTTACCACAGCCACTTTCACCAATAATGCCGGTGATCTCGCCTTCATGCATGGTGAGATCCACTTGGTCCACCGCTTTGACAACGCCGTTATTTACTGGAAAGTGTACAGAGAGTTGATTCATGTGAATATGGTTTGCCATTAGTAACCCCCTGCTTCATCTGATTTCTTATCAAATACATCTCGCATCATATCACCCACCAAATTGATGCTCAGGAGGAGTAAAAAAATACAAAGCCCAGGTGCAATGATGAGATTGGGTGCAAGTCTAAAATTCATACGGGCATCGCTGATCATGACACTCCAATCGGGTGTTGGCGGTTGGATGCCAAGTCCTAAAAAGCTCAGTCCTGAAATAGCCAGTAAGCTGCGGCCAGCCCTTGTAGTAAAGAGAATGATGGCATTGCCTTTCATATTGGGAATGATGTGTCGCCACATGATTCTACTGTCTTTTACACCGAGACATTTGAGCCCTTCGATATAGTTTTCGCCTTTGAGCCTTTGTGTTTCCGCCCTTACGATTCTGGCAAATCCTGTCCAGCCCGTTAGAATAAGACCAATGATCAAGCTTTTAAAACTTGGCCCTAAAATACCTGCAAGCGCAATCATGAGACTGGTGCCCGGTAGGCCTTGAAAGATATTGATGCCCACCATGATAAAATTATCCCAAAATCCACCGTAGTAGCCTGCTAAAGTACCTATGAACATGCCAAGAAGCATAGAGAATACTGTTGCTGTAAGCGCCATGAGCATGGAACTGCGCCCCCCGAATAGTATGCGACTGAAAATATCTCTCCCTAAAACATCGGTCCCAAGAAGATGCGTCATTGAAGGCGGATTTAGAGAGGCTTTCATATTAACAGAGTTAGGTTCATAAGGTGCGATCACGGGTGCCAAAAGACTTATGCAGATGATCGACAAGAGCATTGTGATGCCCAACCAGCCCAATAGGTGTTTGCTTTTATTCATCTAAACCCTCCCGATCGCATTTTTGGGTTTAAGCCTGCGCATATAAGATCTATCATAAGCGTGATAAAAACATATACAAGACCAGAAAAAATAACATAACCTTGAATCATGGGATAGTCTCTATTGTGAATAGCATTTAAAACCAAACTCCCGATTCCAGGCAATGCAAATATGTTTTCAACAATAACAGAACCCCCTAAAATGCCGCCCATGAAATTGCCAATCAGTACGATAATCGGCGTGATGGCGTTGGGTAAAGCGTGGCTAAAAATCACCTTAAAACGAGATATACCCTTGGCGTCTGCGGCCAACATATATTGTTTGCCAAACTCTGTGAGCAAGGAGGAACGCGTTAATCTGCTTGTCATAGCAATATCTGCACATGCGAGTGTCATTGAAGGTAGGATCATGTATTTTAAGCCGCCATAGCCACTGGTTGGCAGTATTTTAAGGGTTTCACCAAAAATAATGATCAGTAAAATGCCAAGCCAAAATGCAGGAAAGGAGAGCATGACATTGGTGATCAGTTTCGTCATATTGTCTTGAAATCGATTCACATAGGCAGCAGAGCATAGTCCAGAAAGAATGCCAAATAAGACAATCCAAACGAGTGCATAGCCTGCTAATTTAAGCGTGACTGGTAATCGCCTTAAGAGTTCACCCGTTACAGAGGCATCGTCCATATAAGAATAGCCTAAATCACCCTGTAGAGCCTTGGAGGCCCAGTTGATATATTGGATGATCGGAGACTGATCTAATCCAAGCTCTTGTTGTTTTAAAAGGAGAAGTTCAGGTGTTATTTCAGAGACGCCATCAAGTCCAAGTGCCATAGAGGCAGGGTCTCCTGGTGTGAGGAGACCCAGTGCAAACGCAATAATGCTGATGCCGATTAAGACGGGCACAATAGACAAAATGCGTTTTAGTATATATTTTATCATTGACTTAACTCACCTTGATGCCAACCGATATCGGGTAAATTCAAGCCGTAAATTTGTGCTTTAAAACCCGTTATTTTTTTGTTGTAGACTAAAAGTGTTTTTTCATTAAATAAAGGTAAGACAGGTTGTGTTTCCGCAGAAATTTCTTGTAATTGGTCATAGATGGCTTGTCTTTTCGCCATATCCAGTTCAGCATCGGCACTTTCGATGAGGCTGTCCACTAAAGGATCGTCACAGACTAGGCTATAATTGATATTTTGGTCCCCGCTTGAGAGCATAAACCGCTTGAAGATCGTGATCGCCTCCATGTTAGATAAACCTTGTTGAGCTCTGGCGATGCCGTATTGACCTTCTTGCATCATGGATTTTATGGTGGCCCAATCATAGGATTCAATGGAAACATCAATACCAATTTCAGGTAAAATCGCAGCAATATATTCTGCTTCTGCCTTTTGTTCTGAATTATCCTGTTGAATAAGATATTTTATGCTTACGCGGTTATCCCCTAAAACTTCTTGTGCAAGTGTTTTTGCTTGGTTGACATCGTGTGACACAGGCAATTCTTTATAAAAGGGGGTGCTGTAATTTAAAATGTTGGTAGTTGGAGAGGCATACCCGAGATAGATGTTTTGAACAATACTGTCGCGATCGATTAAAAGACTAACCGCTTTTCTCATTCTAATATCATCAAAAGGGGCACTTTTGCCATTGAGGCATAGGAAGTCAATCATTGTTGAATTTGTAGTGGTGATATCGAAATGATCATCCTTGATAAGTTCTGTTGCCAAAGAGGCGGTAATCGCTTTTAGATCAATAACCCCCATAATTTCACCTGATTTCATTGCTGAGAATCTTGTGTTGACATCTGGAATGGTTTTGACGCGAATCGTTTTAGCTTTTGCCTTTTCACCCCAGTATTGATCGTTTCTTTCAAGGAGAACATATTGATCTTTTACATTCTCAGTGATTTTGAAAGGACCTGTTCCTTGTGCGATGCCAGTGAAATTGTAAGCCTCATCAAAGCCTTTAGGGCTAAACATAGCACTTCCAAAGTTAGTCATAGTGTATAAAAGACTAGGTGCGGGTTTTGTAAAGGTAAGCTGAATCGTGTAAGGATCTATTTTTTTAGCATCTTCAAGATTAGGGTAAAAACTATCGATGTTTAAACTGTAGAAACCTGATTTTTTAATTTCAGAGCGCATTCTGTCAAAGTTGTAAAGGACAGTATCGGCATTAAAGCTTTCGCCATCATGAAATGTAACACCTTCTCTTAGGTGAAACGTCCAAGTCATTGCATCATCAGACATTTCCCAACTTGTTGCGAGTTTCGCTGTGGGTTCACCCTTTTCATTCATTGTAATTAGAGGCTCCCAGACGTATAAAATAACGCTGCAATAATAAGCGTCCTCTAGCCCAGGTGCAATATTTCTGTAATCCCCTAGGACGATTTCATCATCTGGATTGATTTCAGGATTTTTTGATGGGCTCTCTTGTTCTGTTTGAACAGTGGTGGATTCGGGTGTTTTTTCAGGTACTGCATTTTCAGTTTTGCCTTGCGCACAAGCTGTTAAGGTGAAAAGAACGCCAATAACAAGCAACCATAATACCATTTTTTTCTTCATAATCTTTCTTTTAATCCTTTCAAATTTTAGTGAAAAATAGTGGGCGTTAAAGTGACAAAAGTTGAGCAGCCCGTTACCCCATGATGCGCTTATGGAAAGGACGCGATATAGATGAGGGTAGAGGGGTTATGCAAAACGGATTTTGGCAATTTAGCCAGCGATAAATCAAAAAAAGAGAATGAAGCATAAAAAATCCGTGTCTTTTAAATAAAAATACCTGAATGTATAAAAATAGGGGCCTAACCAAAGGCAACCTAATTTATCCAAACAGGCATTAACAAAAAGGCTCGTAGAGCCAATAGATGTAATGCCTTTCACGGAGGCTTCATCTCCCAATATTAAGCAGGTTTCCTGACTTACAGATCAACGTTTCATCTTCCCTTCTCATATGTTTCCACACAATGGTTTTGAAGATTTCACTCCCTGATTACAGTGACCGGATCGCTCAGGATTCTCACCTGATTCCCTTTTAGTTATCACTTAATATCAATTGATTCAATTTTTTTAAATATAACATACCCCTGAAAAAGCGTCAACCATTATGCTTAATGTGATGACGTAATTTATGATTAACGGGATCGGTAGGCAAAGTTGCCTTGCCAATACTTTGTTGGATATTGGACTTTCAAAGTATACGTTAATCAAAAATTGTTCAATTGCTATGATCCCTTCATCTAAGGTAATCTTTTTTTCAACTTCTTCTATATAATTGATCATTCTAGTCACTCTCCATTTTAGCGATTGTATTTTCGGTGATCGTTAAGACAGCCTTTTTTCCTTTTGAATACGCAAGGGCGTATTCTCTTTTTACACTTAACATATTTTTCCTCCTTAAAATTAAATAAAGCCACAGGCTCAAAGTACACCGGTGGCTTCATAATGACATTTATTATGCTCTATTTATTGCACAAAAAAACCGCGCAAAGCACGGCGTTAATAGCAAGTAATAGAGATAATATAATCTTAAAATATAATAAAACTTTTTTCAGTATCAAAGCGTATACTCAGTTCGCTTCGCTACCTTCGTAACCCTTGCACAATCCTATCGGATTCTCAAGGGGTTATATTATATGAAAAGACAATTTTTTATCAGATGCGCTACGCGTGTTCTTAAACTAAGTGCACTCCAAAAAACTGTATCACAAATAATCCAAATGGATTGGATGCTTCAAGTCTCTTAGAATGCTTATTAAATTTAATTAGTTAAGAACGCACACACTCACAAAAATACCTCTTTTCATATACTCATTAAATTATACTGCAACAAGTTTAAGGAAGCAATGTCTAATTCTAAGATATTAAGAGAACCTTAATTAAGGATTAAAATAAATGCAGAGTCTAGGTTAAGGGAAGGACAAATGCTAAAATAGAGGAGAGGTGTTTTTAAGACTCATAATCAGTAAATGATTATCAGATAATTAAAGGATAAAAACGTATAAAATGGGAGGCTAAAAAAATGGCTAAATTCGAAAAGACATTAATAGGTGAGTTTGATAAGATTACCACAGATTTACATAAACATATTATGGATAGTGCTGTGAGTATGAATTTGGTAGATGAGAGTCATCATGAATTTGGAAATACTAAAGTTATGGTTAGAGCATACGATAAATATTTTATGAGAAATTCCAGCAGAGCAAGTCTGAGTGTTACCGTGGTGAGTGATGAAGAGGCACTATTTGTTTCAGCTATTGGTTCTGGCGGTGGACAAGGGATATTTTTTAACTTCAATTGGGGTGCAGAAGATGAGCTTGTTGGAGTCGTGGCAAAATTTTTTAATGATTATAGATAAAAGTTGAAATGATCTTTTTGAACATTCAAACTTTTAATTGGAGACATCGAAGAGGGCTCAAATATGATTAAATAGATTATAAGATTTGAGCCAAAAGACTTGAAGCGGAATGTTCAGCCGCTGAAAGGTGTCAGCGAAAAACGGTTTGAGACATCGAAGAGGTCTCAAATATGATTAAAACAGACATAGGAGGCGTTCGTTCAATGAAATATAGATGTTTAGTCTTAGATCATGATGACACTGTGGTTAAGAGCACACCAACCATTCACTATCCTTCATTTATTGAAGCGATGAAGGTGCTGCGTCCCGAAGTAACTCCTTATACACTTGAAGAATTTGTGCGTTATTGTTTTGATCCTGGATTTGATAACTTGTGCAGAGTTATTCTAAAGTACACAGATGATGAAGTCAAAGGACAACAAGAGATATGGAGGCAGTACACTGGAAGTGTCATACCACAGTTTTATGAGGGCTTTTCAGATTTGATTTTAAATTTTAAAGCATCGGGAGGGTATATTTGTGTGGTATCCCATTCTGAAAAAAATCGCATTTTAAGGGATTATCAAAAGACTTTAAACATAGAACCGGATATGGTTTTCGGATGGGAGTATGAAGCACATCAAAGAAAACCGAATCCCTATCCATTAGAAGCGATTATGAAAAGATTTAATCTCAATAAGACTGATTTGCTCATGGTGGACGATTTAAAACCAGGACTCGATATGGCAAGAAGCTGTGGCGTTGACTTTGCATGTGCAGGTTGGTCGCATATGATACCAAGTATAGAAGCCTATATGAGGCAGAATTCGGATTACTATTTCAAAGAAGTGGAAGCGCTAGTGTCTTTAGTTTTAGAAAAGTGATTTGTCGCATATAATTCGTATAGATCTACAAGTGCATAGAATTTTTTTATAAATGAACCTGCATTAACATAAGATTAAGATAAAGCAGATAAAAAATGTATTGTTATTTCTTTAACTTTTCTCTATAATAGGTAGTGAATTTAATATTTAGAATAGGTGCCGTTGATCATAGAATCAACTATTAAAAGGAAAGAGAGTGTAAGTCTCTCACGGTCCCGCCGCTGTAAAAGAAGAATCTTTTCCAAAATACCACTGGGAAACCGGGAAGGTGGAAAAGGTGATGACGCTTGAGTCAGAAAGCCTGCCTATTCTGTATCATCAATGACTCTACGGAAGATGGAGGGGATGTTTTATAGTGTAGCTTTATTTTATTGGGTTACAAAACCTCTTGACGTTTGTTTAAGAGGTTTTTATTTTTGTCATATTGCAATGCGTAGGGGCGAAAGCACAAGAGAAAGGCATATATTAATGGAGAAAATTGTCGTTATCGGCACAATATTTATAATGGTTTCTATTTTATGGAGTGCCGTCAACTGGCGTTTTTTCAATCCAAATCAAGCGGGACATTCTCATAGGTATAAATTTAGACACAACCATGGCGAAGGTGTTTCAATTGATTATTATGCCTACGCTTCTAAGATTAAGCACTGGAATCCGACTTTTAAAGTTTCTTTTTCGATGATGACGTTGGTACTTTGCATCGCGCTGGATAATCCGTACGTTTCGATGTTCGTGATTGCGGCGATGGCCTATATAACGATTGTTAAAGGGAAACTACCCTTGCGTGAATACTTAAGAGTGCTTGCCATTCCAATCACTTTTATTCTGCTCAGTATTGTGGCGATTATCTTTGATTTTTCAAAAGTGCCCACGGGGTTATACGATTTGCCAATCGGTTTTGGATATATATTTACTTCAAATGCAATGCTCAAAACAGGTTTATATCTGATGTTAAAGGTCTTTGCGGCAATCAGTGCGCTTCAGATGATGACGCTATCAACACCATCATCCGAAATCATATCTGTACTGCGAAAAGCGCATGTGCCAAAGCTCGTGATTGAGCTGATGAATATGATCTATCGGTATATTTTTATTTTATTAGAAGTTTCAACTAAAATGAAAAATGCGGCGGATTCTAGACTTGGCAATTGCGATTTTAGGACATCTTGTTCAACTTTTGGAAATATAGGCGCAAATCTGCTTGTCATTTCAATGAAAAAAGCAAATGCCTATTATGATGCGATGGAATCCAGATGTTACGACGGTGATTTTATATTTTATGAAGAAGTAAAGGCCGTTGATAAAAAGTTGATTATAAAAGCAGGTGTATTTATGGTGACTTTAATCATCATTTGGCACTATACACATCTGTAAGGAGTTGTTATGAAGAAAACGATATTAAAGGTAGAAAATTTACATTATGCCTACTGGAATGGAAAAGTCGCATTAGAGGATGTCAGTGTGGATATACATGAAGGTGAGAAGATTGCAGTTATGGGTTCTAATGGATCTGGAAAGTCGACGTTCTTTTTAAATATGAATGGCGTCTTTACACCTGAGCACGGGAAAATTACTTACAGAGATACCCTTGTCACGAAGAAGACTTTAAAGGAACTTCGAAAAAACATTGGCATTGTCTTTCAGGATGCTGATAATCAGATTGTAACATCTACGGTTAGAGCCGAAGTTGGGTTTGGCCCTATGAACTTGAAATTACCGATTGAAGAAGTGCATGAACGCGTGGAGGAAGCCTTAACTTATATGAATATTACAGATTTTAAGGATCGCCCGCCGCATTACCTCAGTGGCGGTGAGAAAAAGCGCGTGAGTATAGCCAGCATTCTTTCGATGAAGCCGGAAATCATCATATTTGATGAGCCAACAGCAGCGTTGGATCCTTTAAATGCCAAGATGCTAGAAGAGGTTCTCGCCAAGCTTGGTAGCGAAGGCAAAACGATGCTACTTTCCACGCACGATGTGGATTTGGCGTATAGATGGGCAGAACGTGTGCTTGTCTTCAACGCCGGTAAAATAATAGCAGATGGTACACCGCTAGAAATTTTTAAAGATCAGCCTATTTTGAAACAGGCAAATCTAAAAAAGCCGATGTTGCTTGAGCTGTATGAAATGCTCGTACAAAATGAACTCCTAGAAGACACAGCGGTATACCCTAAAACGACTGAAGCGTTTAAAGCGGTGGTTGAGAACAATGTTATTCTTCTGAGCAATTTAGCTTAGAACCATATAAAAAAATAGTGAGGGAGGAAAGAAACGAATGAATTTCAGACAGAAAATGATTTTAACGGCTTCTATTGCAATGGCATTTGTTTTTGGGATTACACCAGTAACAAATGCAATGCACATTATGGAAGGCTATTTGCCACCGGCATTTTCTATTGCATGGGGCGCTATTTGTATCCCGTTTTTAGCAATGGGTTATTTTGCTTTAAAGAAAACGATTGAAAATGATCGCAGATCCATAACGCTTATTGCAATGGCAGGGGCCTTTATTTTTGTGGTTTCATCATTGAAGATTCCATCGGTAACAGGCAGTTGTTCGCATATGACGGGTACTGGTCTTGGGGCCATTTTACTCGGTGCCAGCTCTGTGAGTATTTTAGGCATTATCGTTCTTATTTTTCAGGCTGTTTTACTGGCTCATGGAGGCTTAACCACTCTTGGAGCAAATACATTTTCTATGGCAATTGCAGGTCCGCTCGTGTCTTTTGGACTCTACAAATTGTGTACCAAGCTAAAAGTGAACAAATATGTAAGCGTTTTTTTAGCAGCCTCTTTTGGAGATCTATTTACTTATTGTGTAACCAGTTTACAACTGGCACTTGCATACCCTTCACAAGTAGGTGGCGTACAAGTATCAGCGGCAAAATTCCTAGCTGTATTTGCACCCACACAACTGCCACTTGCAATTATTGAAGGTATTTTAAGCGTTCTCGTTATTATTGGTCTTGAAACGTATGCGGCATCAGAATTAAGAGGTATTGGCTTCTTAAAGGTAGGTGAGCAGTAATGAAAAATAAGAAATTGACAGTTGTTATTTTGTTAGTCGTCGCATTATTGATTGCCATCGTCCCATTGTTTGTACTTAAAGGGGCTGAATTTGGTGGCTCTGATGACGCGGGAAGTGTGGCGATCTCTGAGATTACAGGTACAGAGTATGAACCTTGGTTTACACCCGTTATGGAGACTTGGATTCACGGTGAGATTCCTGGCGAGGTTGAAAGCTTATTATTCTGCGTGCAAACGGGTATCGGTGTGGGGATCATGGCCTTTATCATGGGTAGATTTGTCGAGCGGACAAAGCAGGAAAAATTGCGCAAAGCTTCATAAATGAACCCATAAGAGCCAATGAGCCTCCTAAATCATAATAGACTTTAAAGAAAGCGTTGATCTTCAGTGGATTGACGTTTTTTTAATGTGTAGGCAGTCATAAAATCATAAAATAGTTGAGCTGTTTTTGAGGCACTTTTCGGATTATAGACACACACATGGTAGAGTTCAACGGGAAAGTCTTTTAATTCAATGAGCGTTATGACATCTTCATACCCTTTTATAAAGTGCTTATTTGTAATCGAGACCCCCTTGTTTCGGAGAATCTTCATATGCTGGCTCGGAATATTATCTACAACTACGAGATTAGGCGTAATATGATGTTTTTTAAAAGCTGCTTCAATGTGTTTTAGCCCTGTAGGAGAAGTTTGCGTAGAAAAAACAAAAAATATTTCATCTTTGATTTCTTCAGGTCGTACAAAAGGACGATTGGATAGCGGATTATCTTTGGAAACAGCAAGGAATAGATCTATTTTATCGATTAAAAATTGATGAAATCCTGTGAGATTTTCTGTTTCAAAATTTGTTGAGAAGCATACATCAAGTTTATTGACCTTTTCGTTTAATTCTGAGAAAGGGTAAATATTAAAGTCAATTTTAATATTTGAATACTGATTTTCGAATTCACTAATACATTCAAAAAGTGTGTTTTCAAAATTAAAGCCATATAGAGCGCCTATGGTTAGTGTAGATTGCTCTGCTTGTATGCTGAGTTTGACATCCTTTATGCTGGTATGAAAAGATGCATATAAATCTTTCCATTGACGATAGAGTTGTTCCCCAGCGGGGGTTAGGGTGACGGATTTGCTATTCCGTTTAAAGAGTGTCAACCCGAGTTCCGATTCAAGGTGAATAATCCATTTAGTCACAGTGGGTTGAGAAATATAGAGGATCTGAGCCGCCTTGCTAAAGTGCTTGTGTTCAGCAACCGTTAGAAAAATCAGGACTTCTTCAAAATTGATCTTATACATAAAAAGTAACGCCCCCAATACATAACACTAAAATGTCTTTTTTTATAGTTTATCATCAAGGATTACGAATTGGAATGATTAAATAAAAAAACAGAATTGGACTTTGTTAATTAGATAACAGTACAATAGATTTAAAGAAATGATAATCGTAATGCGCTTCAATCGTGAAGACGGCTCACTGCGAATTTAAGGAAAAAGGAGTCTATTATGAGTCAATTTAAGTATCTAGAAAAACCGATGACCATTAGAGGTAAAGTTTATCGCAACAGACTTATTGCTGCCCCAACGCTGTTTGCACATTCTGTTTTTTTTATTCCTGAAATTGCGGAGAATGTCTATCGCATGGTTGAAAATAGAGCCAAAGGCGGGTTTGCAGCTGTTTCAACAGGAGAATTGCCTGTGAACAATCAAGAAGGAACAACTCTTTTTATGGAACGTGATATTGATATGGAGGATTATTCTGGTGAGGATTTTAAAAAGGTAAAGGCATATGCGGATCGGATTAAAAAGTATGGTGCACTGGCCTATTTAGAATTTTCTCATGAAGGCGCTGTTGCTGAAACAAAAGCGCCATACGAACCTTGGGGACCAGATGAATACGTGCGTAAAGATGGTGTAAAAGTCAATGCGCTGAATGAAGAAATGATGGCTAAAATCTGCGCAGATTATACAAAAATATCAAAATTTGCTCGTGCTTGCGGTTTTGATGGTGTATTACTCCATGGTGGACATGGCTTTAATATTCAGCAATTTGTTTCTCCAATGACGAATCACAGAACAGATGAATACGGCGGCAGTATGGTTAATAGAGCGCGTTTTCCTAAAAAAATCATAAAGGCGGTACGCGAGGGTGTTGGCGAGGATATGATTATAGAATTTAGAATGTCTGCTGAAGATGGGATTGAAGGCGGTATGACCATCGATCACATGGTAGCATTTTGCAAAGAGATTGATGGTCTGGTGGATATTATTCACGTGTCAAATGGCTTGAAGTGGGCTGGTAATATGACGCAAACTTTTTCAGATTTTTTTGATGAACACGGCGTAAATGTAGAACATGCTGCAAAAGTAAAAGCGGCTGTAAAGCATTCAAAAGTGGCTGTCATCGGGGGCATCAACGATCCAGCGTTTGCAGATAAAATCATCGAGGCTGGCAAAGTGGATTTTGTGGCATTAGGGCGTCAAGGATTTGCTGATCCAGAATTTCCAAATAAAGCATTTAGTGGACAAGAAGACTCTATTAGAAAATGTGTGCGTTGTTTCTCATGCTATCCAGGTTTCTGCGAGCATAAAACAGATGTGCCACTTTGGGAAAAAGGCCTCTCGCCTGAAGCAGTCAAAAAAATATACAGTCCAGCTTCCATGGGACGCTGTGCGATCAATCCAAATTCGGGTTTTAGATGGTATGAAGATCAGCAACCGACGCCAGAGTCAAAGAAAAAGATACTCGTTGTAGGCGCTGGAATTGCAGGTTTACAAGCGTCTCTTACGGCAACTCAAAGAGGACACGATGTCGTTTTAATTGAAAAGACAGATCAACTCGGTGGCATTATCAACTTTACGGATTTTGATGAAGATAAAATAGATCTGAGAAACTTTAAAAACCTATTGGTCCAAGAAGTTAAAGCGTCTGCAGTAGATATTCGTATGAATGAACCTTGCTCAAAAGAAATTATTACAGAGGTTGAGCCCGATCAAATTATTGTTGGAATAGGTGCATATCCTGTAAAACCTAATATTAAGGGCATAGATAAAGCCTTTAATGCACTGGACACCTATAAAAACATGGATAAAATAGGAAAGAAAGTCGTGATTGCAGGGGGTGGTCTTGTGGGCTGTGAAGTGGGGCTTCATTTAGCAAACCATGGTCATGAGGTTACTGTGGTGGACATGCAGCATATGATGGCGTTTGAAACTTTTGGGTACTATAGAAATGCACTTTTAGATGAAATGGATAAACGCTGTGTTAAGCAAATTTTAAATGCCAAGGTGCTTTCTTTTGAAGAGGATGGTCTTGTCATTAAGTGCGAGGATAAAGTCAAAAAAATTACTGCTGACACTTGTGTTTACTCGCTTGGAATGATGCCAAATAAAGAGGCTGTGATATTAGTCAAGGCTATGACAGGCGATATTGAAACACATTTTATTGGAGATTGTGAAGAAGTGGGTAAAGTAGGCGATGCTGTACATGCAGGCTATGAGGTGGCAATTTCAGTGATTTAAGTTCAATAAGTGTGAAGTAAGCAGACATGAGTTGGCCCAATTTATAGAGAAATCCCCCAGTTTAAATATGACTGGGGGATTTTTAGCAATGTGGATCAACAGATTAAGTTTTTACACGCACATCCTATTGGTTGTTCGCATTTCGACCAAATCTTCTGCCGTTATTTTTACCACAACCTTGGCCTCGGCTTTGACCTTGACCTTGACCTTGACCTTGACCTTGACCTTGACCTTGACCTTGACCACCTTTTTGACCACCCGTGCAATTTCTTCCACGGCCTTGTCCTCTTGCAGGTGTGACTACAGATTGATTGGCAGTGTTTTGAGTTTCATTTTCAGCAGTTTTACAATTGCCTAAACCTCTTCCTGTCAATGCGCCTGCGCTCATTGGTCCTGTTCCATCTCTTCTTGGCATAATATCACCTCCTTTAGTTGTTGACATATGTCGCTTATGATTCTATTATACCTTGTATATGACATATGTCAATAACTATTTGAGATTATTTTTTAAACTATAATAAATTTTTAGAGGAAGTTGAGAGAATGATTTTATCTGTGTTATTGACATATGCCTATAATAGAGTATAATGAAAATGTAACTGGCATATGCCTAAAACAGTAGGAGGAAATATATGAAAATTGCAATTCCCGTAGAGGATAAGCATTTAGATTCAACAGTATGTGTGTCTTTTGGTAGAACACCTTATTTTCTAATTTACAATACAGAAGATGAAGTACATTCATTTCTGGATAACAGTGCAGCAGCGAGCCAAGGTGGCGCAGGTATAAAAGCGGCACAAGCAGTAGTGGATCAAGCAGTAAATGCTTTATTGACACCAAGATGTGGTGAAAATGCTTCTGAAGTGCTTGTTGAGGCAGGTGTGACGATTTATAAGACCAATGGTACCTCTATAAAAGAGAACATTGAATTGTTTAAGCAAAATGGATTGTCCGCGCTTACAGAAGTTCACGCAGGCTTACATCAACATCGTTAGAATCGGAGGGTCTGTATGAAAATTGCAGTTCTAAGTGGGAAAGGTGGCACAGGGAAGACACTTGTTTCAGTCAATTTAGCATCTGTCTTTGAGAGGTCCGTCTACATAGATTGTGATGTTGAAGAACCCAATGGGCACCTTTTTTTTAAACCAGAAGATAGGGTTACAAAAGAAATTTTAGTTAAAATTCCTGTAGTGGATTACGATAAATGCATTGGTTGTAGAGCCTGTGTTGAATTTTGTAAATTTAATGCACTTGCATTTATCAATCAAAAAGTGAAGGTCTTTGACTCAATTTGTCATTCTTGCGGGGGATGTAGTTTGATTTGTCCAGAACACGCCATCAAAGAAAAAGATAAAGTGATCGGTGTCATCGAATCGGGACAGTCTAATAACGTTAAAGTGATGACGGGGCGATTAAATACGGGCGAGGAAACTGGCATCCCCATCATTAAAGAATTACTTAATCTCAATAAATGGGATGCTGTAAGCACCGTGATTGATTGTCCACCGGGTAGTTCCTGTATGGTGATGGAAAGTATAAAAGATGCAGATTATTGTGTGCTCATAGCAGAACCAACCTTATTTGGAAGTCATAATCTCAGCATGGTATATGAACTCGTAAAGCTTTTTAATAAACCGTTTGGTTGTGTTCTGAATAAATGCATTGAGGGTGAAAATCCGTCAGAGGATTTTTGCGCGAGCAACAATATTCCCATTATTGGGCGAATTCCGTTTGATAAAAATTTAGGCGCAATTAACTCGAATGGGACCATTGTAACCAGAGTGAGTGCTGAATACTCTGATTTATTTAAGGTCATTCTCAATAAAATTGAAAAAGAGGTGTCCAGATGAAGCAATTACTGATTTTAAGTGGTAAAGGTGGCACTGGCAAGACGACAGTTGCATCTGCATTTATTAAGTTTTCAAATGCGAAAGCCTTTGCGGATTGTGATGTCGATGCACCTAATCTTCACCTCGTTAAAAGAGGTTTTGATCAAGAAGATCATTTTGATTACTTTGGGATGGATAAAGCGGTGATCAATCAGAGGCTCTGTATGAATTGTGGCTTATGTCAAACACATTGTAGATTTGATGCCATTAGTCATAAAGAGGCTTATGTGGTGGATGCAATGGCCTGTGAGGGGTGTGGTGTTTGCGAGCGCATGTGTCCGGTAAATGCTATCGAAATGCGGCCAGCAAAAGCAGGTGATTTAAAGGTTTTTAGAGGGATGGCCACTTTTTCGACAGCGCAGTTGAAAATGGGCAGTGGTACCAGTGGCATGTTGGTAACAGAAGTGAAGAAAAAATTGAAAGCAGCTATAGAAGGCATTGAAGGTGTTGATTTTGCTATTATAGATGGGTCTCCTGGCATTGGATGTCCAGTGATTTCATCGATTAGTGGTGTAGATATGGTTTTGATTGTTGCAGAGCCATCCGTTTCTGGAATTAGTGATATGAAGCGGATTGTGGAGACAGCCAAAATCTTTCAGCCTAAAATTGCGGTGTGTATCAATAAATTCGACACTAATGTAGGTTTATCCGAGAAAATTGAAGCCTATTGCAAAGAAATGGGGCTTGATTTTGTAGGTAAAATACCATTTGATTCAGAGGTTGTAAAAGCAGTTAATGCAGGGTTAAGCATAGCCAACGTAGATTGTGCTGCCAAGATAGCTGTTAAATTAGTTTACGAAGCATCAATGGCGATGCTTTTAAAAGAAGAAAACACTTTGTTTAAAATCAGTAGGGGGTAGTGACATGTCTTATAGCAAATCTTTAGGCAGTGCACTTACAAACACACATATGCGAACACCCAATCATTTGACTTCGCCCTCTGGGATGTGTTCGGTATGTACATCAAATTGTACTGGGCCGTGTGAGATTGGTCTCTCAGCGATAAGGGGATCCGAAGCAATCTATCCTTTTGCGACAGATGTTTACCAATTTGCTTCTGAAAAAATATATCCATTGGATTTCTCTCACTTCAATATCAACGGCAGGGTCTTCGGCGCTTGGGGATGTGAGGCGGATTCAGAGAAAGCCACTTTCCCAAAAGCAGATACGGAGATCACATTTGGAAACAAGCAAAAAATACTTTTAAAGGCACCTATTATATTGCCTGCAATGGCCAAGCTTAATTGGAAAGACTATTTTGCAGGCGCAGCACTTGCAGGTGTATTGGTGGTTATTGGTGAAGATGTTGTCGCAAAAGACCCCAATTTAAAATTAGAAGCTGGAAAAGTGGTTGAATCACCACTTTTAGAAGAGATGGTTCAATCTTTCAGAAGACATTATCATGGCTATGGGGAAATTATCCTTCAGGCCAATGTAGATGATGAAAACCTTGGTGTGCTTGAATACGCCATCACTCAATTAGGGGTAAAATCCGTTGAATTAAAATTTGGTCAAGCCGCAAAGGGCATTCAGGGCATGGGGCGCGTGAAGTCTATAGAAGAAGCGCTCCGTTATCAATCAATGGGCTATTTGATTTATCCCGATCCGTCAGATGAAAAAATTGCAGAAGATTATAAAAAAGGCATCGGTCAAACGTTTGAAAAGATTGGTAAACTGCCCATGTGGACAGAGGATTCCCTTAAAAAGCGTGTTTTGGAACTGAGACAATTAGGCGCTGAACACATTTGTTTTAAAACAGGTCCTTATGACCCTAAAGACTTGATTACGATTTTAAAAGTGGCATCTCTTTCAGAAGTAGATTTAGTGACTTTTGATGGTGCAAGTGGTGGCACTGGCAATAGCCCTGTTAAAATGATGAACGAATGGGGTGCACCAACGGTATCTCTTGAAAGCATGGTCTATGATCTCTTGAAAGCAATGGATACGAAGGGTTATTATCTACCTCAAGTGGCGATTACAGGCGGTTTTTCAACGGAAGATCATGTGTTTAAAGGCTTGGCATTAGGCGCACCCTTTATCCAGTTTGTGGGGATTGGTCGAGCAGCCATGGCAGCGGCAACAGTTGGAAAATTAGTAGGTGAATCGATTTTGGCAGGAAATGTGCCAAAAGAATATGAGCGTTATGGCGACAGTATCGAAAGTGTATTTGAAGGCGTAAAAAGGCTTAAAAAAATCGTAGGTGAGGCGGCATGTGATCTACCGCCAGGTGCAATTGGGCTTTATTCTTACATGGAGCGCGTTACAACTGGGCTTCAGCAGCTTATGGCGCTTAACCGAAAATTTTCGTTAGAACACATTAACCGTGAGGATATTGTCGCATTAACGGCACAGGCTTCAAGCGTTTCGGGCATAATGACGTACAGTCAACGATTAGAATCAGAAATCAGAGGAGGCAGTTTATGAAGATTGCAGTAGCAAGTAATGGTGAAGTTGTAACAGGACATTTTGGACATTGTGAAGTATTTCATATTTATCACACGGAAAATCAAAAAATTATCAAAAGCGAAAAAGTCCCGAATCCAGGACATAAACCAGGGTTTTTACCGAACTATCTCAATGAGTTAGGCGTCAATGTGATCATTTCTGGGGGCATGGGCGGTGGTGCCATTGATATCTTCAATGAAAAAAATATTGAAGTCATCATCGGAGCTCAAGGCACAGCAGTAGAAGCTGCACAATCGTATTTAGCGGGAGATTTAAAATCCACAGGCTCTGTTTGTCATGAGCATCAGCATCATGATACATGCGGCGAATAGTGAGTTCGTGCGAAACTGGCTTTTGACACACTTTCAAAAGTCAAAAGTGCATAAAGTAGAGTTTTATCTTTGTAAGGTCATAAGGTAAGTTATTATGGCCTTATTTTGATACAACCATTTAAGGCATATATCAGTAATTAATCAAATGCAATTATTGACATATGCCCTAAATACTTTATAATTTAAGATGAATAGAATGTTTATGGATAAGTTGGAGGAGGTAGAGTGAATGGCTAGACCCAGAAAGTGGCGGAAAGTATGCAAGCTTCCAGAAAGTAACGAATACGGGCCACTAAACGTATTGCTGAATGAAGACCTCGTTATTACGATGACAGTTGATGAATACGAAACGATTCGATTGATAGATTTGGAAGGTTTTACACAAGAAGAGTGTGCGGCTCAAATGAATGTTGCACGTACCACGGTTCAAGGGATATACGTCGAAGCAAGAAGAAAAATAGCAGAGTCCCTAGTGAATGGGAAAACGCTTAGAATTGAGGGTGGCGATTATAAACTTTGTGAAGGGCAAGAAAAGGAATGTGGCGGTGGAAGCTGTAATAGACGCAGAGGTGGCATGAAATGATGATCTATTAAAGGCTGTTTAGGGCGCATTAGAGGATTTTACACAGATTTAACATAAACCTTTTTTTAATTTGACAGTATGATGATACAATAATACAAATCGAACATTGTCGATGTGACATCATATTTTTATAGGAGGTTTTATGAAGCCCGTTAAAATTTTATTTGTATGCGTTCATAATTCGGCCAGAAGTCAAATGGCAGAAGCATTTTTAAATGACTATGGCGCAGCTTTTGCAATCGCGGAAAGCGCAGGTATAGAAAAAGGAACCTTAAATCCTTTGGCTGTGAAGGTTATGGACGAAATTGGAATTGATATTTCAAAGAATGAAGTCAATAGTGTTTTTGAATTTTTTAAAAACCATAAATTATACACTTATGTTGTTACGGTTTGTGATGAATCGAGTGGCCAAAAGTGTCCTATTTTTCCAGGCGTTAGAGAAATGATCCATTGGAGTTTAGATGATCCTTCTTCTTTTGAAGGCACTGAGGAAGAACGTCTTGAGAAAACGAGAGTGGTAAGAGATCAAATTAAGGCGAATGTGCTCGGTTTAATTGAAGACCTTAAGAGCAAATACAATTTAGATTGACATGTTCCTAATTCAGTGGGCGTGCAAACGCCCACTGAATGCAATCCGATAGGATTGTGCAAGTGTTACGAAGGTAGCGAAGCGGACTGAGTATACGCTTTGATGGCGTGGCTGTAGACGATCATGTTTCTATAAAAAAAGCAACAATTCATGAAATTTCTCATAAATTGCTGCTTTTTTCTTATTTTAGTAATTGCTTGATATCAGCAACTGAAGGCACACGCCCCATCACTTTAACTTGTTCATCCACCACAAGTGCAGGCGTCTTCATCACACCGTAGGCCATGATGCCCTGAACATCTTCAATTTTTTCGATTTGTGCATCAATACCAAGTTCCTTTACAGCTTCAAGTGTATGCGCTTCGAGTTTCTTACAGCTTGCACAACCTGTGCCTAATACTTTAATAATCATAAATAATCCTCCTCATAGTAGTGGTTTATATACACGTACAGTTACAATTACAGCTTGATTCTTGTCCAACATCCCCAACATAATCGATGGACTCTGTTGGGCATAACTTTTGACAGCCTCTACAACCATCGATGCACCCATCTGGATTGATGACAGCAGGCTGAGTGACATTTTTTCCATATACGCCATGAGAGCATTTTTCAATACAAGCACCGCATTCGATACAAGTTTCAGAGTTGATGACAGGATACCATTTTTTTGACATTCTAAGAACCTCCTGAAATTAAAAATAATTTATATGATCTTATTCACTTGCCGCTGCTTTTTCATAAAGCACTTTCACTTCATTTTGTGGTATGATTTTTGAAAGCACATAGGCAATGATTATGATGCCTGGAATATCAATTAAAAGTCTCGTAACCGCAAACTTTGCACCCAAAGATGCCATTTCAAATAAAAACATGGGAATTTTCGTTGTGGACCACGCACCGATAAATATGAGAACGTTCTTAAAAGAGACTCCTTTTTTCATAAAGACGGCAGCTATTGGAAAAGCCCCATATAGCGGTCCAGCTGCTGCAGAACCGATAAAAAGCGCAAGCAGTATGCCTTTAAGACCAGAGCCCTCACCCATATATTTTACCATAGTTTCTCTTGGAACCCAAACATCCAGCAGACCGAGCAAAAGAAAAATGGGTGGAATGACTGTAACCATTTCTTTAAAAGAATAGGCAGTGACGCTAAGCGCTTTTAACCCGACTTCTCGATTTATTAGAGTAAGTACAATTAGCCCAGTAAGAACGCTTAAAAAACTTCTGTACCTTTTGATTGAATTTTTCATAAGATTGTCACCACCCATCCGATGATTCCAGCGACGAAAAGGGAAAAGATAAAGGCTAAAATATTGCGCATATAGGTCGTTCTTTTTCCAAAATACTTGATCTCAACGGGAAGCGTCACGATCCCCACCATCATGAGTGTAGAGATAAAAGCCCCTATTTGCATGTAGCCAGCGCCCCCTTTAAGAAGTAGAGCCGCAGTGGGAAAGGCTATAAAACCTGGAATTAAAGTGATGGATCCAATAATGGATGCAAGTATAACACCGAACCATCCAGAATTTGCACCAATGATTTTTGAAATCAATTGTGGATTAATAACAGCGAGTAATATACCGACGAGCAGTATAACAACCAGAAATTCGGGGAGTATATTTTCAAAAGCTTTCCAAGCTTTCTTAACAGCTGTCTTTGTCTTTTTTTTATCCTTTGAATAAGAGATTATTAAGAGTATGAATGTGATTATATATAAGGCAATGTTCAAGAGATCACCCGCTTTCTCAGTAGATCGACAGCATAACGCTGCATTATTTATAGTAGCCTTGACTCTTTCGCATCTCAAATCTTGCGATAAACAGAGCCGCGAGGATGCCTACAATAAAGATGACATAAGCGGCATTGTAAAATATCGTCTGTGGACCAGATGTTTTCATGATCATACCATTGAAACTGGTGCCAACTGCACCACCGACAAACATGTTGAATGAGGCTAAAGACATTGCAGTGCCACGCATTTTTGGCAACTTTTCCTGAGCAGCTGAAATAAGTGTCGACTGCAAGAATATAAAGGCAACACCAAAGCCAAATAAACCAAGTCCAAGAATCCATACGTTTGAATAGGCAGAAAGTGCAAAGAGGGAAATGCCACCTATTACACCAGCAGATATGAGGAAACCATGCTTAAGGGTTTTTTTAAGTTGGGGGGCAATCCGACCACCGATGACGGTGCCAACACCAAATAATGAGAGTATTAGACCGACGATAAATATATTGTATCCTGTTACGTCTTGTAGAAGTTTTCCAGAGTAGGTGAAGCTTCCAAATACGCTAAAACCTACAAAGAAAATAGTGATTACAAGTCTCATAAAACGGTAATTCATAAGGGGCTCTTTATAGGCTTTAAAGAAATTGAGCTCATTGACCACTGGTTGATCTCTTTCAAGCGTTTTGAGCATTACAACTGCTAAAATGAGTTCACCAAGACCATAGACGAGGTAGACGATTCGCCATGAGCCAAAATAAGCCAGTGCACCGCCGATGGCAGTTGCAGTAGCGCCGCCAAGGAACATAAGGCCCATGACTTTGCCAAGGGCTTTATGGCGGTTTTCATTATCAAAACTTTGCCCAACAAGAGCCATCGTCACTGGGAAAATACCAGCCCCGAAAGCGCCATTCATAGCTCTGAAAAAGATCAATGATGGCAGATTGAAGGCGAAAGCGCCCAACATGCTAAATACAGCTGTTCCAAGGGCAGCGATGTTGATGATTTTAACCTTCCCAAAGCGATCAGAAAGGGGACCGAATATAAGAGTAAATACCCCAAAAGAGAGCATATAAGCAGTTACTGAAAGTGCAGCGACATCAATCGTGAGATTGAGGTCACCTGCAATATTTAGGATGAGTGGTGCAGCGGCATAGTTGTCACCATTTGCCAAAAAGGCCATCAAGCCTAAAAGCATAATCATTTTGTTTTTATTGTTCATGTGAAAACTCCTCTTTAAAGTTAAATGAGCAGATAACCAAAGGCATTGAAGGTGTAACCAATGATTAAGATACCGATAGTGACAATGCCAGCAAAAGTAAGCAAAAGTTTTGTTTTTACTACTTTTTTGAGAAGAATCATCGACGGAAGCGAAAGTGCTGTGACAGCCATCATAAAGGCTAATGCAGTACCAATGCCAACGCCTTTAAGGACAAGTGCTTCGGCAATAGGAAGTGTTCCGAATATATCTGCATACATGGGAACACCCACAATCGTTGCGAGGAGAACTGAATACCATTTATCTTGTCCTAATACTGCAGATATAACAGGTTCAGGTATCCAGTTGTGAATTGCAGCGCCAATGCCGACACCGATCAAAATATAGAGCCAAACTTTTTGAATGATTTCGATCACTTGTTCTCTGGAATAATGCACACGATCTTTAACAGTGAGTTCTTCTTGCTCGACGTCCATGACTTTGTTGCTATAGACAAAGGATTCAACATACTTTTCGAGCTTCATTTTGCTGATGAGTGATCCCCCAATTACGGCAAGAACAAGACCAACAACGACATATGCAAAAGCAATTTTCCAGTTAAAGATGCTGGCAAGTAAAAGTACAGAAGCCAAATCTACCAGAGGGGATGAGATTAAAAATGAAAACGTAACACCGATTGGAAGACCTGCACTTGTAAAGCCAATAAAAATTGGAATAGAGGAACATGAACAAAATGGTGTTATGGTTCCAAGTAAAGCACCAAGAATATTGGCAGTAATGCCATTAAATCGTCCAAGAATTTTACGCGTTCTTTCAGGCGGAAAAAAGCTTTGAATGTATGAAATTGAAAAAATTAAAACAGAAAGCAAAATAAAAATTTTGATGACATCGTAAATAAAGAAATGAATGCTGCCCCCCAATCGATCTGAGATGCTTAATCCGAATACGTTTTCCACAAGCAATTTAACGAGATTTGATAGCCATTCCATTTTTAAGAGTTGGTTGTTAAGCCATTCGAAAATATACATATAAGTGATTCTCCTTTATTATTATTATTATTATTATTTATTCACAAATTAGACAGCTTTGATTGAGAAACTGTTCTTTATCCACAAGGTTTTCAGAGTCTCTGAGAATTTGAGGATAGAGTTCAATTTCATCCAAAATTTGCTTAAGCGTTTGTGTTAAAAGTAGATTGTCCTTTTTAAGTGTATAGAAAACAAATTTCTCTCTGCGTTCATCCAGGACAAGATTTAGATCTCTAAGCTTAGATAGATTTTTAGAGATTCTGGGTTGGGGCGCATTTAAAATGCCGCTGATTTCGCAAACGCATAAATCCTGTTGGTACAGGAGTAAAATCATTCTCAATCTCGTGTCATCCGAGAGTAATTTGAATATATTGGTCAATTGATTCATAAGCAACTCCTTTCACCTGTGCAAATTTTCAATGTTATTTAATTAAATCCACATATGCACATATGGGGATACGTTCATATTACACCTGCTGTTTTCTTTTGTCAATATGAAATCGGCAACATTTTGAAAAAGTCAAACAATACATATTGATAAATTTCGATTTGAATAGTATAATAAACTAAACGCATTGATAAATTTCGATATGAGGAGGTAAATGTGTCTGAACAGTATGAATTAAATGTTAAAATTTTTAAAGCGTTTTGCGATGAAAATCGATTGAAAATACTGGAGCTACTTCAAACGGGTGAAAAATGTGGTTGTACATTACAAGATGAACTCCCTATTTGTCAATCAACACTGTCCCATCATATGAAGATATTGGTTGAAAGTGGTGTGGTTGAAGTCAGAAGAGATAAAAAGTGGTCCTATTATGCTTTATCTAATCAAGGTGCTGTAGCGGCAGGTGAAAAATTAAAGCAGTTATTAACAAAAAAATACAGTGAGCAGATACAGTGTATCTGTGAAGTGGGGGTATAAGATGAGGATTGTGGTGATTGGTGCTGTTGCAGCGGGAACTTCGGCAGCAGCTAAGGCTAGAAGAAATGACGACCAAGCTGAAATCGTGATTTATGAAAAAGATCAAGATATCTCCTACTCGGGTTGTGGGCTACCCTATTATATTGGCGGAGAGATTGAAGCGATTGAAGAACTCACACCGAGAGATGCCCGTTTTTTTAAGAAAAAATACGATATAGAGGTTAAGACTTTACATGAAGTTTTAGAAATTTATCCAGAACAAAAATCGCTTTTGGTAAAAGATCTTTCAACGGGAAGCGTATTTGCGGACACATACGATAAGCTTGTGTTTGCAACAGGAGCTATCCCATTTGTTCCTCGTGTAGAGGGCATTGATTCGGAACATGTTTTTTGCCTTAGAAATGTTCAAAACGCCATTGCGATTAAGCATTTTATCGATGTAAAAAAACCGAAACATGCAGTAATTGCTGGAACTGGCTTTATAGGGTTTGAAGTGCTCGAAAACTTGATGCATCAAAATATAGAAGTAACCATAGTAGAGGTTGCAAATAAGATCACCCCTAATTTAGATCAAGATATGGCTATGTTTCTTGAAAAGACACTCGTACAAAAGGGTATAAAAATCATCAAGTCGCAAAGTATTGCTAAAATAGAAGCAGAACAGATAACCCTTAATGGCGGCAATACTTTAAAGGCCGATCTCGTCGTGATGGCAACTGGCGTTAGACCCAATACGGTATTAGCGACTACAATAGGCATAGAACTTGGCAAAACAGGCGCTATTAAAGTGGATAAACAGATGAAGACAAATGTCTCTGATATTTACGCTTGTGGGGATTGTATTGAAACATACTCTGCGATTACCAATAAGCCCGTATACAGACCGCTGGGATCAACCGCTAATAAAACAGGCCGAATTGCTGGAGATGCACTAACAGGAGGCTTACTCGAATATCAAGGGAATTTGAGCACAGGGATTTTTAAATTATTTGATTTAACAATTGCTTCCACAGGCTTATCTGAAAAGGAAGCGCGAGATGAGGGATATGACATTGAAATATCACACAATATAAAACCAGATAAGCCAAGTTATTTTCATGGCGAAGAGATGGTGATCAAGGCCATAGCAGATAGAGCTTCACAGCGATTATTAGGCGTTCAAATTATCGGGACTACAGGTGTGGATAAACGCATTGATGTGTTTGCTACTTTGATTACTTATAAAGCGAAAGTCGAGGAACTATTTCATTTGGATTTGGCTTATGCACCGCCTTTTTCCACAACAAAAGACCCTGTCCACTATACGGGTATGATTTTGGATAACGCTATAAACAGAGGTAGAAAGATCATCACATCAGAGGAAGTGTGTAGCGGTGAAACGGCTTATCAAATCATTGATGCAAGAAGTCTTGAGGATTTTGAAACCAAAGGGCATGTGAAAGGGGCAATCCATATACCGCATGCTGAATTGAGGGTAGCTTTAAAAAAACTAGACCCTGAAAAACCAACAGTGACTTATTGCAATAAAGGTGTTACTGGAAATGCGGCTCAGAATATCCTCATTAATAAAGGGTTTAAATCGGTTTTCAATTTATCTGGAGGACACAAATTTTATAAAGGAAGTGGTCATAATGAATAATATACAGAAGATTGTTCTTGTAACGCTTCTAGTTACTGTTAAATTATGTGAAATACGAGGAGGTCAGTTATGAGCAAAGAAAAATTACAAGGCATTAGTTTTTTTGAGAAATATTTGACGGTTTGGGTGGCACTTTGCATGGTGGTAGGCGTTATGATCGGCAGATTTTTACCAGCAATCCCTACTTTTTTAGGCAAATTTGAGTATGCAAAAGTCTCTATCCCTATTGCGATTTTAATCTGGTTAATGATTTATCCAATGATGCTCAAAGTTGATTTTCATAGTGTAAAGTATGTGGGTAAGAATCCAAAAGGTCTTTTTGTAACATGGATTACAAACTGGCTGATTAAACCTTTTACCATGTTTGGCATAGCTTATTTCTTTTTCTTTGTTGTATTTAAGGGTTTCATTCCTAAGGACTTGGCAAAGGATTATTTAGCAGGCGCGATTTTACTAGGAGCTGCGCCGTGTACGGCAATGGTTTTTGTTTGGAGCCATTTAACAAAAGGAAATCCAGCGTATACAGTGGTTCAGGTTGCAACCAACGATTTAATCATACTTGTGGCGTTTACACCGATTGTCGCATTCCTACTTGGCGTTGGTGGTGTGTCTATACCTTGGGATACGTTAATTCTTTCGGTGGTGTTGTTTGTTGTAGTGCCTTTGAGTGCAGGTGTGCTCACCAGAAATGTTATTACCAAGCATAAAGGACTTGAATATTTTCAAAACGTATTCATTCCCAAGTTCAATAACATTACCATTGGTGGTTTGCTATTGACTTTGATCATTATTTTCTCATTCCAAGGCAATGTAATTCTAAACAATCCGTTGCATATTTTGTTGATTGCAATTCCACTTACCATTCAAACTTTCCTAATTTTCTTCATTGCCTATTTGGCAAGTAAAGCACTTAAATTGCCCCATGATATCGCTGCACCAGCGGGTATGATTGGCGCATCCAATTTCTTTGAATTAGCAGTGGCAGTTGCCATTTCACTATTTGGGGCGACGAGTCCTGTTGCACTTGCAACAATTGTAGGCGTTTTGGTGGAGGTGCCTGTTATGCTTATCCTTGTAAAGATTGCAAACTCGACTAAAGGCTGGTTTGAACCCCTAAAAAATAAAGTATAAGAGGAGCGTAAAAAATATGAGTAGAAAACCAAAAGTTGCATTTATTTGTGTCCACAATTCTTGTAGAAGCCAAATGGCAGAGGCACTTGGTAAACATTTCGCAGGAGATGTCTTTGAAAGTTATTCAGCGGGCACTGAAATGAAGCCGCAGATCAATCAAGACGCTGTAAGATTAATTAAAGATCTCTATAAAATTGATATGGAAAAAACCCAATCTTCAAAACTGCTCACTGAAATTCCAGAGGTAGATATTGTTATCAAAATGGGCTGTAATGTCATATGTCCTTTCTTACCAAGTCAATATGAGGCGGATTGGGGCTTAGATGATCCAAGTGGGAAATCTGATGAAGCCTTTAAATTAATCATTGACAAGATTGAAGCCAATGTAAAATTGTTAGCAGATCAAATTAGAACTCAGCAAATTGTGCTTGATTTATAATATTGTGATAGTGTGTCAAAATCCAGTTTAACACAAACCCTCTACCCTATGTTGTAGCGCGTACTTCTCGTAAGTGCATCAATAGGTAGGGGGTTGCTCTTTTTTGACCCCCGAACTCTATTTAGAGCATTAGTCGTCCGGTAAAGAGCAGAGATGTTCAGCCTAATGTTTGGCATTTAATGATTCTGTGTTATAATGGAAAAGATTCGCTTTGATGAAAAAGGAAAACAATATACATAGATCAGTGGACTAAAAAGGGAACCTTTGAATATGAGAAAGTGAACAAAACAGGAAGTGAACAAAACAGGAAAGGATTAAATGAATGCCTAAAAATAACCATAAAGATTTTTCAGAAGAAAAGGAAAGACTCGAAGAGACAAAAACATATCTAGAGAACACGATTGGCACTGTTGTGGAGAATCGGATCAAATTTAAAGAAGATATTAAGGATGCCTATATCCATCTGGATTTTCTAGACAGCAGTTTGAGTTATTCCAGTATTATGTTAAACTCGAAACTATTGGATGAACTTGAGAAAAATTTTGAGATGCTTCTATATGCACGAAAGAAACCTTACTTTGCAAGGATGGATATCAAACAAAATGGAAAGGCATTTCAAGAGAAGCTTTACATTGGTAAAGTTTCTTTGTTTGATGAGAGCATGGAAATACCACTCGTCATCGATTGGAGAACGCCGATTGCCAGTGTTTACTATGATGGACGACTTGGAAAAGCAAGCTATACGGCAGCTCATGAGGAACATACCATTGAGTTAATTACTAAAAGGCAATACACGATTGAAGAAGGTGAATTGGTTTCGTTTATGGATGTGGACATTTCCACGACAGATACGTTTTTGCAAGCCTCTTTAGAAGGTCATGCAGGGGAGAAGCTTAAAGATATTGTCTCTACCATACAAGCCGAGCAAAATCAAATTATAAGAGCAGATATAGATAAGCCGCTGATCGTTCAGGGGGTAGCGGGGAGTGGGAAAACCACCATCGCCTTACATCGTATTGCGTATTTAATCTATACGTATGCGGATAAATTTTCACCTGAGGCATTTATGATCATAGCGCCCAATACGCTTTTTTTAGATTATATTTCAAGTGTGTTGCCAGAACTTGGTGCCAATAAGGTTAAGCAAACCACTTATATTGATTTAATGCATCAGCTCATCGGCAAAAAACTTAAAATGACAGACAGTAGTATTAAGCTCAATGAGCTGATTCGTACAGATTCTGATGCAATGAGCACAGACGAAAAGCATACTTTAAAAACTGCAGCAGCACTTAAAAATGGCATGATCATGAAATCGATGTTGGATAAATATCTGGCGATGCTGGAGACTAGAATTCTACCAGGGCATGATTATTATTTAGATGATATTTTACTGATGCGCTCAACTGAGATAGAAGCGCTTTTTTTTGAAGCCTATGAGTATCAGCCTTTGCTCAAGCGCGTGGAAAGAATAAAAAAATACCTCTCAAATTTAACGAGAACCCGAGCAAAAGAAATTATAAAGCAAATTGAGGGTGACATCACCTCAGAAATCGATCAAATCCTTGAACGAGAACCCCCTTCTGAGGCAAGACGACTAAAAATCGTATCGCTCATGGAAACACGAGATTTTAAAATGGATAAACTGTCTAAAATTTCAAAGACAGCAGTGAAAAAATACATGGATCAGTTTTTAAACAATGATCTATTGGGTTTCTACTTGGAGTTTCAAAAGAATATCCATCAATATGCTGTGGATGATACTTTTTCAGAAGCATTAACCTATATTAAAACACTTGCATATAAAAATGAAAAGAAAATTTATGAACTTGAGGATTTAGCGGCGCTGGTCTATTTGAAAAGTAAAACTTATGGATTAGAAGATGACTTAGCCGTTCGAATGGTGGTTATAGATGAAGCTCAAGACTTTAGTGATTTTCAGTTCTATGTTTTACGTCAGGTGCTTAATACAGAGCGTTTTACAATACTGGGAGATTTATCTCAAGCGATCCATATGTATCGCTCCATAGAGAATTGGGACTATCTCAATCAGCATATTTTTAAAACTCAAACCAATTATTTGACTTTGGAGCAAAGCTATAGAACGACCATAGAAATCATGGATGAGGCCAATTATGTTTTAAGCCAATTGAAAATGCCTGATATCATCAAGGCAAAGCCAGTGGTTAGACATGGCGTGAAGCCAATTTTGAACTTCTTGGAGACGGCTTCTGAAATCATCTGTGAAATCATTTTACAAGTAAAAAAGTGGCAATCTGAGAAGTTGACAACCATGGCGATTATCACCAAATCCACACAAGAGGCTGAGGCAGTCTTTAAACTTATAAAAAAACAAGAAGAAGCATTTCATATGGCTTTGATCGATGAAAAAACGCTTCATTTTGACCACAGAATTTTAGTGATTCCTGCACACTTGGCAAAAGGACTTGAATTCGATGCGGTGATTATTACCACGCTTCATGAAACCTATCAAGTAGAAGCCTTAGATATTAAACTCATGTATGTGGCAATGACTAGGGCGATGCATCGCATTGCGCTCATAGGGCTTAAAGATAGTATAGCGTATTATCAAGAATCTATAGAAAGGCGAGAATATGTATCTTAACTGTGGAATATGTAATTCAGAGACAATTTTAATAAAGCACCCGAAATTTGGGGATTATCACAAATGTAAAAAATGTGAATTTATTTCAAAAGATGAAAACGATCATGTATCAGTAGAAGAAGAGTTTCGCATCTATGAGTGCCATAACAATTCAATTGAAGATTCTAGGTATGTGGCTTTTTTTAAAAACTTTATAGAGGGTGCGGTTATAAAATATGCAGGTGATGGCAAAAAAGCCTTTGATTTTGGAAGCGGTCCATCACCTGTATTGGCACAAATCCTTGAAAGAGACTACGGCTACGAAATGGACATATACGACCTCTTCTATGCAAAAGAGAAAACGCATATAGGCAAAACATACGATTTGGTAACCTCAACAGAAGTTGTGGAACATCTTAAAAATCCGATGCCTCATTTTGAAAACTTTGCTAAATGGATGAAGGATGATGCTGTTTTGGCGATAATGACTTTATTTCATCCAAACGAAGAGTCTCGTTTTCTCAGTTGGCATTACATTAGAGACTCTACACATATTTCTTTTTATACACCAAAGACTTTTGAATACATCGCAAAAAAGGTGGGCTTAAAAGTCATAAATACGGACAATAAGAGGCATATTACTTTTGTAAAAGAGCGGTAGTGCGTAATGTGCAAAATTTAAAAAGATTGACGCGGAATTAGGCCTCTGGTAAAATGGCAATGTTGTGCCTAAAAAATACTTTATGAGGTGACTAAATGGAACATAATACTTTGAAAAAAAGTATTGGATTATTTGAAGCAATGACTATGGTTGTAGGCGTTGTCATTGGATCGGGAATTTTCTTTAAAGCAACACCTGTTTACTCAAACGCGGGTTCTCCTTTATGGGGCATTATGGCTTGGATTGTAGGTGGCCTTATCACCATGGCATCCGCACTTACGATTTCTGAAATTGCAACAGCGATTCCAGAGACCGGTGGGGTTTTTGCCTATCTAAAAGTGTTATATGATGATCGCATCGCCTTTCTATTTGGATGGATGCAATCTATTTTATATGTGCCAGGTGTCAGTGCGGCGCTTGCAATTGTTTTGGTAACTCAAGCCACTTTTTTTGTGCCTATGAGTGCATTAACTCAAAAATTATGCGCTATTTTTTTTATTTTCTTTATTATTATTTTGAATGTATTGTCTACACAATTAGGCGCAAAATTGCAACTTGTGGCGACAATTGGAAAGCTCATTCCTATTGCAATTATCATTGTTGCGGGCCTAATTATGGGAAAAGCTTCTGGCATTTCAGCGATTGCGGATACGACGCAAGGTGTATTTAACCTCACTGGATTTGGCGTTGCGATTTTGGGAACGCTTTGGGCTTATGATGGTTGGGTTGGTGTGGGCAACATGGCTGGAGAGATGAAAAACCCCAGTAAGGACTTACCGAGGGCGATTATCTTTGGTCTTCTAATCATCATCAGTGTTTATATTTTAATCAACACGGCGATCATCAATGTACTTAAATACGATATTGTAATCGCGTCGAAACAAGTGACTACAGATGCTGCTGTGAGTCTTTTTGGTAGCTTTGGTGCGCGTTTTATTTCAGTGGGCATTATGGTCTCAATCTTGGGTGCATTAAATGGTTATTTGATGACAGGCGTTAGAATTCCGTTTGCCATGGCACAAGATAATATGTTGCCTTTTTCAAAGGTTCTTGGCAAAATTGATCCTAAATTTGATACACCGACGAATGTTTTATTATTTCAAGGTGTTTTAGCATCGCTTTATGTCCTCACTGGATCGTTTGAAATGTTGACAAACCTTGCAATGTTTATGGTGTGGGTCTTCTTTATCATGGCAGTTGGTGGGATCTTTATATTGAGAAAGAAACACAGTCACTTGGTGACGACTTATAGAGTGCCTTTATATCCTATAATCCCGCTTGTGGGCATCATTGGCGGACTCTATGTGGTTGTGAGTACTTTCCTTGGCGATATGCAAAGTGCCATAATTGGGATCGTGATCACGCTTATAGGACTTCCATTTTATTATATGCATAAGAGTAAGACTAGAGCTTAGTCAGAGAGATTGTTGACCGTGTTTAAAGAAATATTTATAAAAAAGCCCCTATCAACTCAGTGTAAATGAGTGGGTAGGGGCTTTTTATGAATATTATTGGATTTAATGAATTTTGTTATGGTTATCGTTTATTTATACTTTATCTTTTAATTCAGATATATCACCTTTAAACAGGACGTCATTATCCGCCATATGGTTTAACAAGCTCTCCCTAACTTGACTAATACTAATATCTTCGCTAGTCGTAATATAGCCTAACAAATCTGCATTAGGAACTAGAGTTCTTATACCACCACCAAACTCCCACTCATTTGACTCAATAAAATCCATAAATTTGTGATAAATGCCGTTATAAAATTCATCACAAATCTTAAATACGAAAAATTCATTTGTTATATTTATAGGATCTATATAGCCTTCAATTTTAAATTTTTTCATAATTAAATGCCTTTCAAAATTTATTTCCATCCAGCCTGTTTCCAAATTGAATTTAGAGTATCTAGACCCAATTCGGTATTTGACCCATGGTTTGGTACAGTCACTCTATGACCATTAGAATCAATCCATCTTTCATGAGAGCCGCCATTGTTTGAGACTTTTTCAAAACCTTCTTTTTTCAATCTTTTTTGAACATCCTTTACTCTTCGACCAGTAGGATTACTTTTAGCAAATATGAAGTTATCGACTTCATGTAATACCGTATCAAATAAAGCATCTCCTGCTTTTATTATTTTACCACCTAATTCTATCGCATCTGATCCGATTTTAACAGTTATTAAGGTACCTAAAATCATAATTTCAAATACACCTTGTAAGTTTTGTGGAATTGCCCCAGCTGATAATTTCATAAAGCTTTGAGACGTGTTCAAATATGTACTTTTGACATTTTTGTTTTGAGATACAATTTCAAATTCTATGCCACTTCTTAGCAGTGCAATTATTTCTTCATCAGTTAGGTGATTTTAGATCTTCGCACCTCCCTAAAAATAACAATTTTGCTTGCCATTAACACAAATAGAGTATATCAGAGTGCAACTTTAAAATAAGGAAGTTGGCTTATTTGGAACGAATTACGGCTTAATTAGACTGGAAAGATAGGCTTAAATAGAAGAAAGCCCCTATCTACTCCATATAAATGAGTGGGTAGGGGATTTTTTTAGGATATTATTATTCTGATAAAAGCATAGTTTATTCAGCTATTTCTATGAACTCATTCGCATTTACAGAAGAACATTTATCTGGATATTCTTCCAAGTGCCAGAGATGTCTATCCCTTCTAAAAAACAAACAGACGCCAATACCAGCGAACGCTAGAAATAGGAATAGGAATGCGGCTCCAGAACCCTTGCCTTCTCCAAACAAGGTATTCAAAATACTTGAACTTTGGTATTTCATAAAAGGTTCGAATACCTGATCTACCAAAAACCCACCAAGAAAATAACCTATTGGGATTGTAAAAAATTGAAGTGTATTTCTTGCGGCATAAACTCTTCCTTGCATTTCGATGGGAATATGATTTCTAAAGAGCACATCCATATTCGCGCCCATCATCGGAATGAAAAGCCATCCCAAAACAGCCCCGATGGACCATAAGGGAATAGAGTTGCCAAATGCTAAAAAGAAATTTTCCGTGCTCATTGAAAACAAAAGGGTATTACAAATTACCCTTACTCTGCTTTTAGGTGCTGGTAATATGGAAACGATCACGCTACCGACTAAAGTCGCAATGCCAATGCTGGCATTCACAACACCAAGGCCGATTTCACCGCCGTTATCTTTTGAAAGGATCATGGCTGGGAGCGCTGCATTGTACATAGAGGCAATTAGGTTTATGCCTGCTAAAAAAAGGATTAAATCTAGAATGCCTCGATTTTCTATTAAGTACTTTAAGCCTGACTTTGTGGACTCAAGTAAAGTTTCTTTTGTTTCATCTTTATATTTAATTTCTGGAATTTTTATAAAGAGTACAAGGCATAGAAAAGCAATAACAAATGAAAAGAGGTCAAACCAAATGACCGCATGTATCCCTACTAATGAAAATAAAGCAGTTGCCAAAACAGGAGTGAGGACGCTCGTCAGCGAATTTGAAAAAGCTTTCATGCCACTTACTTTTTGATAATACTTTTTCGGTGTCAACAAGCTGATGCTAACATCGGCTGACGGTTGTTGAACCGTATTCATCAAACCGTTTAAGGCATTTAAAACATAAATATGCCAAATCTCTAATTTGCCCATTTGTAACAGGAGTAAAATGCAAATCGTACAGAATGCTGCAAAGGTGTCACAGACCAGCATCGTTATTTTTTTGTTCCAGCGATCACTTAAAGCACCTGCAAATATGCTCATGAGCACATATGGTGCATATGAACATATCGCGATTAATGCAGTGGTCAATGCAGAACCATATTGCTCATATGACCAAATGACCAGTGCGAAATTCGTCATGGCACTGCCTAGAGCCGAAAAAGATTGTGATAACCATAAGATGATAAAATATTTTAAGTCACGAAGACTTGTTTTTAATGAATTCATTTTGACTTTGCTCCTTTTAATATATTGGACACTCAAACGAGTGCGTTAAAATATTTAAAATGCAAAGTCTCAATAGGACCTAATTGATCTCCATGCTTGCGGTCCTATTTGACCTTGCATGGAGCAAAAGCAATACAGAGAATCATTTTTGGCCTCCTTATAATGGATATGTATAGATGGTTATGAAGACACTTTGACCTTATAGTCATATGGGGCAAGCAATGTGCATATATACTATAGAATACACGAATGAAGTTAAATTTAACAGGATAAAGTTTTTTTATAGGTGTTTTTTAGACTGTGGCAGAATAGCATGTAAATTATAGATAGATACAAAAATCTAGAATGGCTTTATAGAATTGATTATTAGGGCTAATAAAGTTATAATTAGAGTGAAATTAAGACGAAGTTAATAGGATTTAATCATGTTTTAGAAGGATTGGTGATTTTTTTGTTGGACAACTTAAAAGAGATTCGATGGCGACAAAGATTTGAAAATTATGAGAAATCTTATAGATTGCTTGAACGTTATGCAGATCAGCAAATAGAATCAGAAATTGAAAAAGCCGGTATGATTCAGTTTTTTGAGATGGCTTTTGAATTGGCGTGGAAAGTTATGAAAGATTATTTGGAAAGTGAAGCTTATGAAATTAAGAGTCCTAGAGAAGCGATTAAACAGTCGTTTCAAATCGGTCTTATAGATAACGGACATGTTTGGATAGAAGGATTAACCGTCCGCAACCTCACCGTTCATACTTATGATGAACAATTGGCTGATAAGATGATTGATGATATCAAGACCATTTTCTTTCCTGAACTTAAAAAGTTTTATGAGCGTTTGCTAAAGGAGCTTTAAATGTTTGGTCTTAAAGATTTAGATATTGAAATCATTAGAAACGCTCTTATAAAACATCCCGAGATTAAAAATGCATCTATTTTTGGCAGTAGAGCCATGGGCAATTATAAAAAAGGTTCTGATGTTGATCTTGTAATATTTGGTGAAAATATAACGCATACGATTTTACACGATGTATTAGATGAGCTCAATGAAGTATCACCCCTGCCGTATTTTTTTGATATCCTTGATTATAAAACCATATCTAATGTGGCATTAAGGGAACATATTGATCACGTGGGAAAGTTGATTTATGAAAAAGAAAAAAGCCTATAGATTCATCTAAATACTTTAAAATTATAGTGCACTCTCAATTCTGCTAATGGTGGAATTGAGGGTGTTTTTAGATTGGTTCGGCTTCATATGAGAAATTTATTATTTTAGCAATAGCGATTGGATAAATAAAGTTCAATAAGCTATAATTTAAGCATGAGATCAAAAAATCTAAAGTTTAATATTTTTAACATTAACATAGATGGTATGAGTCTGTTACTTCATACATACGATGTGGAGGGAAAATGAAACTCGTTTATATATGGATTGATAAATTCAGAAATTTTGAAAGGGAAGGAATTTCTTTCTTAAACAATGGCAAGTATTTTTATGACAAAGCTACGCATCGTTTTAATATAGTAGCGAATATTAAAAGCGTTTGTATATATCCAGAGTACATCTCTGGCATAAATGCAGTTGTAGGCGCAAATGGAGTTGGAAAGACAAATCTGATCGATCTGATTAGTCTTCGTAAGTTGGATCGAAATAAACAAAATGAAGAATTTGAAGTGATCTATAAACCGAGGAAAGGGAGTAAATTCAAAAAGCCTGAAGATTTACAAAGAGTGGATAAGAACTCTGCCTATTTTTTCGTGTATGAATATGGTGAAGATAATGGTGAAGCACTTTATTGTGTGGAAGGCAATGATATAGAGCGTTTTAAAGAGATCTTTCATGGTGGTCAGACAATAGAAGAGGAATACTGGAAAGAGAAGTATTGGTTTTCTTTTATTTGTAAGTACGTTGATGGTCAATTTGAGTATCAGTATAATACCAATATAAAACTAGGCGAATATAAGATAGGAAAATTTGAAGGTGATGGCATTAGGATTACAGGTGATTATAGGGAAGAGCAAGGTAAGAGATGTATCATATCTTTCCGAGAAAAATTGAATCCAAAATATTATGATAGACGAAGTCAAGAATTTGACGATGAAACTTATATTATGATTCCAAGGCGCGTTGCAACCTTTCGTTCAAACCTTGTCAGTAGTCAATTTAGATTTCTAAACAGCTATCTAAAAAATAAAGATAGGAAATTGTTCAAAGATAAGAATTATTATTTGAGAATTTATTATGGCGATGAATGGGAACTGGATTTAAAATATATGGGTCAAAAAGAGCTAGAATTAATCAGTTTTGAGGGCCTTGAAAATAATAAAGACATCAATGCATTAACAATACTTGATGCGTTTGTAAAAAAGTTTTTTTATCATATCATTGACCGCGATAATAAAGAGCCTGAATATATAGAAAAAATAATTAAATGTAAAACGGATCTAGAAAGCATCTCTTCTGTCGAAAAAACCTTTGATCGGTATAAACCGTATTATAGAACTCTTATAGGTATAATTTGCGAATTTTTTGTTGAAGAGAAAGAGGATAGGCGCCATATATATGGCGCTTATGAAGACCTTGTTGATTCAATGTTAAAAGCGTACGAACAGATTGAATTTTATAAGGATTACTTTGAAATCAATGTGGGAGATGCTGATAATATTGGGGCTGTAATTGCATTATTAAATAAGAGTGTGGATGAAAAAAAATATTCTAGCATGAATAAGAACTTTACAGTGTATGGAGATTTCTTTTCTCATGCGTTTGAACGATTGAGTGATGGAGAAAATGCTCTTTTGGGGATGTATGCTTCGTTATATGAACAACTTAATACGCTTACTGGCAGTAGAGAAAGTTATATTTTGCTTCTAGACGAGCCCGAAATGCGAATGCACCCAGAGCTCTCTAGAAATTTTATTAACGATCTGATTCTGTTTTTAGGAGATATAAGGACTGAAGGTGTCGTGTATCAAATTATCATTTCAACGCACTCTCCATTTATACTTACAGATGTCAAATCAGATGGTATCGTTTATTTGGAACGATTTGGAGAGGTCACTCATGTTAAATCTGATGTTGAAATTATGCCCTTTGGTCAAAATATCCATACTTTGTTAAGTAAAGGCTTTTTCATGAAAGCCACGATGGGTGCATATGCTAAAGATTTTATCAATAGATTAATAGATGAGATCAAAAGCATTCAAGGATCTGAAAAAGAAATGAGTGATGAAGATTTTAGTTTGTATCAATTAGAAATAAATTTAATAGGTGAGGAACTCATTCGCAATAAATTATTGCAATTGCTTGAAACTGTCTATTATAGAAATATAAAAAATGTAAACAAAGAACTTGAAAGGTTGGAGGCAGAGAAAGAGCGTTTAGAAAGTAAAATGAATATTTTAAAAGAAAGGAAAAATTATGATTCCACTTCGAATTCCTAAAGAAAAATATGAGCAATTAAATATTTTGAAACAAAGGGACTATTTGGACTATCTCAATGAAGTGCATTTTAGTAATATCAAAAAGGGCATGAGTAAATTCACTCAAGTGGATGAGTGGGTCAAAAAAGAGATCGGGAGTATAAACAGTGTGCATTATGATTTTGAGACAGTCATAAAAGCGGATCCCAGTAGGTTAAAAGTGATTCAAAATATTATTGATAATAAACGAATTGACGATTCGCATCTGTGGCAACTATATGACTCGGATAAAAAAAAGTATGCCTACAGGGAACCCTTAAGAAGTGTTGTCAATTGGTATAATAATAGACTCAATAAGTATAAGTTTACATCTGATTTAGGATTGACGGTTTGTCCTTACTGTAACAGAAATTATATATCCACTGGGAAAAAAAGTGGCAAAAACAGGGTAACTTCTCATATTGAACACTTTTACCCAAAGTCAGTGTATCCGCTCTTAGCTTTGTCTTTTTATAATCTTATGCCAGTTTGTCCCTGTTGTAATAGTCTTAAAGGGGAAGAGGTGTTTGATGTTTCGATTTATGATATTGAAGATTCGGATAAACACTTGAGATTTATAATATATCCGAATAACGATGAGTTTATGTCGTCTGTTGATAACTTTGAAATTGAACTGGATTATTCACAGGAATTTGAGCACAATGTAGAACACTTGGCTTTGAAGTCGCTTTATGGAACGCATAAAGATTATGTGCTAGAGATCATGAAAAAGAAAGAAATTTATACGAAGGCTCTAATAGGAGAAATATACGAAAATAATGAAGGGCTTTTCAGTTCAAAAGAAGAGATGCTGATTGCTTTATATGGGAATTATATTGAAGAAGTGAACATTCATAAAAGACCTTTAGCAAAACTCACAAAAGATATTTATAATGATCTTGGCATAATTCGAAGTAAAATGGTATAGGGACATTTCCAAGCTTTTTTCAAATTGGAAATCAGTTTAAAGACTATAGAAGATGATAAACGTAATTCATAAAAATATTAACTTTTGTAGTCTTAAAAACATAAGTAATAAGATTATGTTCGTTGTGTTATGAGCTTAAAAGGGGGAATGTAAGCGTGAAAACAATAGAGTTACTGTATATTAACTTTATAAAGCATCCATTTTTAACGGGGTTAGAAATTAATTTATCGCAGGAATTTAGCTTTAAATTGGAGCATGATGTGTTAAGTTTAGAAAAGTTAGAGTGTGTTAACCTGTTTAAAGTTCCCATAATAAATTTTAACTTGATCGTTGGGGAAAATGGTGTGGGTAAAACAACGATTCTAAATACAATATCCGATGTCTTGAGTAGCAGTGTCACCAAGGATATTTTATTGATCGTAAAAAAATCAGATAGCATTGAGATTTGCTGTGATATAGAAACGTTAAAATTTGATTATGAAAAAGCAAGTAAAATTGCAAACGCCTATAAATTTTCTCATAAGAGAACAGGTTTTATCCTTGATATAGTTTCAAATGCGGAAACAAACGAAGCTAGTAAACAAGAAATTTCAAATGTTATCTATATGCCAAACTTTATTGACGATAGTATAAATGAAGGATCTGGACGCTCAATAAATGGTCATAAACAGAATTTTTCTCTTGAAAGTATCATTGGAAACTTGGATGGTTATTTAGATTATAAAAATTTTATTAAAAACAACATTAAATCTTCTTTGGCAAATTATAAACTCATTCATAAGATTCATCAAATTGAGTTTCTAGCAAAAGGAGATTTAGAACTTGATATTGAAACACCGGATAATGTCAGCGTGGCCTTTTCTGGTTTTTACGCTAACTTAAATAACGCACAAAAAACATATCAGAATAAGCAACGCCTTAAAGAATGGATAGGTCAGCTTTTAAAGACATTCAAAGGAAAACCGAATTTGATATGGATACTAAACGTACATTTAATATTTTCGCTATACAATTGTATCAACTTCCCTAATTTTTTAAAGCATATCATTAATGAAGGCAAATATAAGCCATCAAAATATTTAGAGCGTGGGAAAAGTGGTGATTTTGAAACGGACAGAAATGATGTAGAAAAAGAATATCAAAACGGCGTGGAAACAATCGTAAAAAAATATTTACAAAGCGACTTCTCAAAAGTGGCTTCAGCTAAGGTGGCGTTAAAAGAATTAGAAGATTGTTTTGAAAATTTGATTAATAAGACTGGAATAGCGGATTTCTATTCTAAGAATGAGGATGATGATGATATCGCAATTCAAGTAGAAATTGAGGCCTTAACAAAGGCGTTTGTTGTAATTTTAGAGCGATTTAACTCAATGTATGATAGCGCTTCAAGCAGTCTTAATTTGAAAATAGAAGACGCTGGGGAATTTATGCGCCAGTATTTAATTATGAGAAAAAATACGGATTATCAGAATGCTTTTATTTTATTGCCAAGTAGTGTTAAGTATTATCTAGAAAATGAAGCATTTTATTTCAGTTCAGGTCAAGAGAGTATGATTAATCTATTCACCAATATCAACTTAGCGATTGAAAATTTAAAGAAGGTAAAGGACGAAAATGAGGTTTCAATGATATTGCTCATAGATGAACCTGATAATGCGTTTCATCCAATATGGCAGCAGAGGTTTATTAGTATATTCAATAAATACTTTGACTTAAAAGCGTTTGAAGGATGTCGTATACATGTGATCATGACGACGCATTCCCCCATTATCACTGGAGACTTGACCTCTAACCATGTCATCTTTCTTAAAAAGTCTATAATTGGAGAAAAAACAAAAATACAAAACATTACAGATGAGAAACCTAAAACTTTTGCTCAAAATATATACAATTTGTATAAAGAATCTTTTTTTATGGAAGATGGCTTGATAGGGACTTTTGCAGATGATATTTTAATAAAATTGTATCATTTTCTTGAAAAACCCTTAGAATCGTCTGCTAAAAGTTTAAGTAAGAGAGCGTTTGGGCCGAATGAAATTCAATTCTTGATTGATCAAATAGGGGAACCACTGATAAAGATGAAATTTGAAGCAATCAAGCATGAGTGGGAGAAAAGAGCTCCAAAAGATAAAAGTGATTCATCAGATAGTCTGCATCTAAAGATGGATACAATTGAAAATAAAGACGAATTTAGAAATGAATTGGATGAACTGGTTAAAAAATATGGGGGCACATATGATTCCGATAAAAGTTAAGGAAGAGTCTGCTATGAATCATTATTCAGTGATTGAGAAACATTTGAAAATAATTACAAAAAAAGGTAAAACCAAATATAGTTATTATGATTTAGAGCGTTGGGTACAAAAGATAACCAAAGATGAATTTGATTTGAAAAGTCTCATAACTGCAAAACCAGAAAAATTGAGCTACATTAAGAATTTAGTAGAAGATAATCCCGATTATAAATTAGATGGAAAGGATAAAGGTAAAAGAGAAAGTGATTATGAGCATGGAAAATATTTCGAGTGTATCTACGCAAAATTTTCATCAAGTTCAGACACGCATTTCTCAACGTACGATTATAATGCACTTAAATTAATTGAGGACTTAAACTTAAAGGTTTGTCCTTATTGCAATAGAAACTTTATCACAAACACTGAGCGGACCAGTAAGCAAGGTAACCCTTCTATCATTAGAACCGCACAATTAGACCATTTTTATCCAAAAAGTGAGTATCCCTATTTAGCTTTGTCATTTTATAATCTTATTCCTGTTTGTCCCTCCTGTAATAAAAACAAGCATGTATATGAAATGGGTATTAGTCCCTATGAAATGAAATCTTCGGATGATCACCTAATTTTTGATTATGGTTTTGACGGAAGCGTCGGTAAATATAAAGTTAAAGTTTCCTATAAAAGTGAAAAATTCGAAACAAATGAAAAGGTACTTGGATTAGAGGCGTTGTATAAAGTTCACGATGATTATTGCGATGATTTGATTTTGCGAATAAAAATCTATAATGAGTCATATAACGATGATTTGCAAGGCTTTTTCAGAAAGCTTGATGGTAACAGGAGTGAGAACAATTTATCTGAAAGTGATGTTAAGAGATTGATTTTGGGAAATTATTTTGAAGAAGATGATTTACAAAAACATCCACTGTCCAAGCTGACAAAGGATATTTTTCAAAAGTATGGATAAAAGAAAACGCATTTTATAAACAGTGCAATATGATAATAGGTGGTGATAAGCTTGATTCAAAAAATATTAAATATCATTAAGCAAGGCGAAGGTTTAAAGATCGAGTTCAAAGAAAGTCAGAAAGCATTGAACAAAGATGTATATGAAACGGTATGTGCATTTTTAAATCGATTTGGTGGCGAAATACTGCTTGGCGTAAAAGATAATGGTGAAATCGTAGGCGTTGATCAAAACAGTATTCCAAAAATAAAAAAAGAATTTATTACAGTTATGAATAATGGCAATAAAATCAATCCAACTTATTATCTAAGCATTGAAGAATATAACATCAATGAAAAAGCAGTGCTTTATATCTTTGTACCAGAGAGTTCACAAGTACACAGGTGCGGTGGTAGAATCTATGATCGAAATGAAGATGGTGATATGAATATTACAGATCATACGAATCAAGTGGCAGCACTTTACCAGAGAAAACAATCAACACACTTTGAAAATGATATTTTTAGGTATGTTCAATTGTCGGATTTACGGACTGACCTAATTGCTCAAGCAAGAAAAAGAGCTGTACTTAGAGATGTTAATCATCCATGGAAAGATTTAAATGATTTAGAACTTCTAAAAAGTGCAGGGCTTTACAGCATAGATTATAAAAATAATGTAGAAGGATTTAATTTAGCGTGTATATTGATCTTCGGAAAAGATCAAACGATTATGTCGGTAATGCCATATCATAGAGTTGATGCCATTGTTAGGAAAATAGACTTGGACCGTTATGATGATCGTGATGACATCCGAACGAATTTGATAGAAACTTATGATCGTTTGACGGCTTTTGTCGTGAAGCATCTACCTGATCCATTTTATTTAGAAGGTGATGTCCGAATCAGTATTCGCGATAAAATATTCAGAGAGGTGATTTCAAATATTCTTATACATCGAGATTATAGCAATCCATTTCCAACAAAACTTATTATTGGCGATGCTCGGATTTTGACAGAGAATGCGAATAAGCCTCACGGAAATGGTATTATTGATCCCAATAATTTTTCGCCTTATCCTAAAAATCCCACCATAGCAAAAGTTTTTAAAGAGATGGGCCTTGTGGATGAACTCGGATCAGGTGTTAGAAATATTTATAAATACAGCAGTTCATATTTTGGTTTTGAACCAGAGCTCGTTGAAGGCGATGTTTTTAAAATTGTTTTTAGAACAAAAGAAGCTACCACGCAAGCTACCACGCAAGCTACCACGCAAGCTACCACGCAAGCTACCACGCAAGCTAATCCCCAAGTTGAAGAACGGTTGAATTTGTTACTTGAATTTTGTAAAGAACCTAGAACAAGAGGCGAAATGCAAGCATATTTAGGACTAAAAAATCGTGAATACTTTAGAAGAACAATATTAAAACCACTTCTTGAAGAGGGGAAACTGATGTTGACCATTCCTGATAGTCCAAGCAGTCCCAATCAAAAATATGTAAGTAAAAGCACAAGTGTAAACGATTAATAGATGACTTAAAATAAATAAGACTTAGTGGACCATAAGGGCATACCCAAAAGTCTAAGTAAGGGACAGATCGCAACGAGAACAAGCTGGGTGATGGACCAAATCGTAAAACAGTATAAGGGTTATAGTAAATAAAAAACTTTATAAACAAGGGACTTTATAAATTAGTCAAAGAAGTTTATAATAATAAAAAATAGTTAGCGTGTCAATAGTTAAGCAACCCTCTACCTTATGATGTCGTTTACCAGTAGTAGGCGATACTATATAGGGTAGAGGGTTTATGCGAAACTAGATTTTGACACGCTAACCAAAAAAATATAAAATCAAGGCTTACAGCTAGTAAATTTCAAATCAGAAAGGATCAAGACCATGGCAGAAATAAAATACGAAATTACAGAAACAATAGGCGCTATCTCTGAAAACAACAAGGGATGGTCAAAAGAATTAAACCTCATCAGTTGGAACGATAGAGCCCCTAAATATGATCTTAGAGATTGGGCCCCTGAACATGAGAAGATGGGCAAGGGCATAACGCTTTCAAAGGAAGAGTTGATTAAATTAAAAGAATTACTCAATGGCTTAGATTTATAAACGCATGAAGTTGTAATTAATGGATAGCATAATCGGTATCCCAGTACTCGAAGTGATAAGATGATGAAGATACGTGGAGGAACGATATGAAATTAGATTTAACAAGTCTTGAAAAAGCATTGAAATCATATGAGAATGCGCTTGGATTTGCAAAAGAGAGATTGAATAATCCAGTTTCATCCGTTGAATCAAATGTGGTTAAAGCTGGTGTTATTCAAAATTTTGAATTCACATATGAACTGTGTTGGAAGTTTATGAAAAGATGGTTGGAATTCAATCTCATGCCTGGTCTATTGGATGGTGTATCGAGAAAAGAACTTTTCAGGCACGCTTTAGAACATAAATTGATATTAGATTTTAATACGTGGGTAAAATATCATGAGCTTAGAAATACAACATCTCACACGTACAATTACGAGATTGCAGAAGAAATTTATGAGATGGCAGATGAATTTTTTTTAGATGCCAAACACTTATATCAGATGATTGAGGCTAAAAATGAGTAAAGCAATTCACCTCACACAAGAAGAAATAGTTGAACTAAAAAGAATGCTTTCTGAGCATTTAGAAGATGAGATGGTCATATTGTTTGGTTCTAGAATCAATGGGAAGTCTCATACACATTCAGATTTAGACCTTGCAATTAAAGCGGCTGATAAATTGTCGTGGTCAAAAATGAGTGATTTACGAGAAACCTTTGAAGATGCTTCTTTTCCATTTCGAATTGATTTCTTAGATTATCATAGAATTTCGACGGAGTTTCAAATGATTATAGATAAAACAGGCATCTTGTTTAACTACCAAATCTAATGGGAGAAAATACGAATATTAAAATGAGACAGGTGATTTAATGACAGAAGTGAACCGAAAAGCAGGATTAAAAACATTTGAGGGCGTCTATACCCCTACATTACTTACCATTTTAGGCGTTATACTCTATCTAAGGTTAGGCTGGGTCGTGGGAAATGTAGGGCTTATTGCTACAATAGTCATTATCGTTTTAGCCCATATGATTACACTCACCACAGCCCTATCAATGTCGTCTATGCTCACCAATATTAAAATTGGTTCTGGTGGGGCGTATGCCATCATCACGAGATCGCTTGGGCTTGAGATGGGTGGTGCAATTGGCATTCCACTTTATTTGTCTCAAACATTCTCTATTGCCTTTTATATAACGGGTTTTAGTGAACTTTGGATTACATTTTTTCCAAATCATTCTCAAGTTGCTGTTGGCATAGGCACTTGGTTTGTCTTGTCGGCAATTTCAATGAAAAGTGCCAAACTGGCTTTCCGTTTACAATATGGCATATTAGTGGCCGTAGGATTATCCTTGATTTCTTTTTTTATAGGTCCTAATTTAAACGAAGGTTCACTTGTCTTAAAAGGGTCTTTTCAGATGAGCGAATTTTGGAAGACATTCGCTATTTTCTTTCCCGCTGTAACAGGTGTTTTAACAGGCGCAACCATGTCTGGGGATCTAGAGAATCCTAGAGAAAGCATTATTAAGGGGACACTTGCCGCTATTTTTACTGGATTTGGGGTCTATTTATTTGTTGCTTTTTGGTTTGCACATCAAGCCACACAAGAAATGTTGCTCACGGATCCTTCGATCATATTCAAATTGGCGGGGGTTAAAGGACTTATCATTGCAGGGGTCATGGGGGCCGTGCTTTCGTCGGCACTTTCTACTTTAGTAAGTGCACCGAGGACTTTATCGGCACTTGCGGAAAACAGAGTGGTCCCCTTTAGCAATATTTTAGGGAAGCAGACGGCCAGTGGTGAACCTTTAAATGCCATAATGCTCTCATCCATCATCTCCCTAATTGTAATCGTTGCGGGGAATCTCAATAGCTTGGCAGAACTGCTTACGATGTTCTTTTTGACGACATATGGGATGATCAACATTGTCGTGTTCTTAGAACAATTTACAGGTGTTATAAGCTATAGACCTAGCTTAAAGATGACAATTCTTGTGCCAATTATGGGTGCGTTGGGTTGTCTATCCGTAATGTTGCTGATTAATCCTCTATTTACAATTGTGACATTTGTAATCATTGGTATGATCTATTCATATCTAAAGACGAAAAATTTGGTATCCCCTTGGGGAGATGTTAGAGGCGGTATATTTATATCTGTTGCAGAATGGGCTGCACAGAAAGTATCCAGCAGTCCATATCATCCGAGATTGTGGAAACCTTCAATTGCAATTCCAGTAGAAAAGCCAGAAGATTTTAAACGACTTGTAAAAATAGTGTACAATCTCGCATATCCTTCAGGGCGGGTATATTATCTTACGTCTACAGAAAATCAGATTATGAATCAAAGTACTGAAAAAGAAATTGAAAGGGTCTTAAATCCATTAAAAGAGAAGCGCATTTTTGTTCAAAAGACGATTATTACATCTCCAGATTTTGAATCCATCATTGCACCAACGCTTCAGTGTATGAAAAGTTCATTTTTGCCGCCGAATATCGTTCTGTTTACGGTGAGTGATAATAAAGAGAAACAAGACAAACTCAAGCAGATTATAAAATCCATCCAATTTTTAAAAACCTCCTATTGTTGTCTGTGGATTCATCCCAAAATGGGATTTGGCATAGAAAATAAAATAAACCTTTGGCTGAGAAGCAAAAGTCCCAATAATGATTTAGCCGTTCTGTGTGCGTTGCAGCTTTCAAGGAACTTTGGTGCAGAACTTAACTTGTGTAGAGTTGTTCGAAATGAAGCGGAACAAGAAGAAACGGTGAAAAAAATGCTTACTTTTGTTGAAGATGCTAGATTGCCCGTTAATACGAAAGTACGTGTTCTTTTGGGGTCTTTTCATGAAAATATTGTTACGACACATGCAGATTTAAATATAATCGGTATGCCAGTAAGTTATGAGTCTATGATTGAAATAATAGATATTGTACCAAGTAGTGCTTTATTTGTATCATCCATAGGACATGAAGACGTTATGTTGTAAAGTGAATATAGTTTTTAAACCTATAGTCAAGACTATTAATAGTCTTGACTATATTTATTTTGAATGATATAAAGATGATACTGATAATCAATTTCAAGAAAAATATGAAACAGAATGAGGTTTTTAATGGAAATAAAGCAGTTGGAATACTTTATAGCGGTGATTGAGTGCAAAAGCTTAAATAAAGCAGCAGAGAGGCTTTATACTTCACAGCCTAATGTGAGCAAGGTTCTAAAGCGTTTAGAGACCGAACTTGGCACTCGGCTTGTGAATAGAACTTCTAAAGGGGTGGTCTTAACCGGTTTTGGAGACCAACTTTATGAGTATTCAAAAAATATAATGAAAACCGTTAGAATTGTAGAAGAAATGGCTGAAGATGTGGTTTACGATCAATTGAAGGTGGCTACTTTTCCGAGCAATATGATTTCAAGAATGCTTACAGATTATTATATGGGTAGGACGGATAAAGCTTTACACATTAAGTTTTTAAATGGTACAGTTGAGAAAATTGTCGAATATGTGCACGGTTTAACGGTGAATATCGGTGTCGTTTTTTATCCTGAGCATCAAGAGCGGACCTTTAATCAGATTTTAAATAAGAAAAATTTGATTTTTCATAGGTTGAGATGCTGTAAAGTCTGTATATATGCAGGACCAGCGCATGATTTTTACAGCAAAGAAAGCCTTAAGTTTTCGGATCTGGAAAACTTGAGGTTCGTGCAGGGGAGTAAGGACTATTTCTCAATGATGGAACATGTAGAGGCACTGAGCAATGGCGTGATAAAATTGAATCAAATAAAGCATATTATTCACACCAACAGCGATCATATGATGATGAACATGCTTAAATATTCAGACTTATGTACACTGGGAATTGATTTTATGAAACACAACTATCATGATAATGAAATTAAGAAAATCGCAATTGAAGATTCAAATTCATGCATTAAAGTGGGTTATATGATGCGCAATGATTTACAGTTGAGTTCGAGTGAAATCGATTTTATAAGACATTTGAGGCGGCTTTTCGAAAGTGCGTTATAACAAATTGTTATAACAAGGAAGTTCCAGAATTGAATTTGTGACTCGGTGAAGAGTATGATATAGTTATCCTTGTTGAAAATGATTATCAATTAGGAGGAACTGTATGAAAATGAGTAAAAAGCATAAATCCATTTCATGGATTTTATTAATGGTTTTGATTATAATGGCTTTGACAGGATGTAAATCTAGTGAAGTGGCAGAAGCAAAACCGGTTGAAACATCAGAACAAGAGGAAGCCGCAGTGGTTAAAGAAGTGCGTAAAGATTTAGTTTTTGTAAATTTTAGAGATATCAGAGATCTAAATCCGCACCTATACGCTGGTGAGATGTACGCTCAAGAGATGCTGTATGAAACACTGATAACGATAACGGCTGATGGCTATGCGCCAGCACTTGCTGAAAGCTGGGAAATAAGCGAAGATGGCAAGGTGTATACTTTTAAAATGAGAGAAGGTGTTTATTTTTCTGATGGTGAAATATGCGATGCCTATGCGATAAAAGCAAATTTTGATGCGATCATCGAGAATAAAGAGCGACATACTTGGCTTGAGATGATGAACCTACTTGTGAGCGTGGAAGCACCTGATGAAAGCACTTTCAAGATAACCTTATCGGCACCATACTATCCAATGTTGACGGAACTGGGTGTTACTAGGCCGTTTGCAATGATCTCTCCAAAGGCAATGAAAGAGGGCCATACGAAGGATGGTGTGCTTGGACACATCGGTACAGGCCCATATGTTCTAAAAGAATTTAAAATAGATGAATATGCTATCTTTGAAGCTAACCCGAACTATTGGGGAGAGAAACCAGCGATTGAAACCATTACGGTTAAGGTCATCCCAGATAATCAAACGAGAATTTTAGCGCTTGAAAATGATGAAATTGATTTGATCTATGGTAAAAATATGATTGATGCAGATACGATTAACAAGTACGCTGGCAGTGAAACTATGGAAATTGCATTATCAGAACCGACGTCTACTAGGCAGCTTTTAATGAATTCTAGTAGTCCTGTCTTAGGTGACATAGAAGTGAGAAAGGCAATTCAATATGCCACTGATAAAAAAATGCTTTCTGAGGGTATCTTTTATGGTCTTGAAAAGCCTGCTGATTTTCTCTTCGCAGAGACAGTGCCTTACTGTAATGTAGGCCTGAAAGCATATGGATATGATACAGATAAGGCGATTAGTTTGCTGGAAGGCGCAGGTTGGATTTTAGGCAGTGATGGCATCAGGGCAAAAGACGGTCAAAAATTAGCTTTTGAAATGCTTTATAATAGCAACAGCGTAACAGAAAAGACTATTTCGGAGTACCTACAATCTCAATACAGTCAATTGGGGATGGCGGTTTCCATAAAAGGTGAAGAGGAACAATCTTACAGGGACAATATGAAGGCAGGTAATTTTGATATGGTCTTTAATATCAGTTGGGGAACGCCTTATGATCCTCAATCGTCATTGGCCGCAATGCAAAGACCTGTATATGGTGATTTTGCTGCACAGCAGGGCTTGCATAACAAGGCGGAAATCGATAGCACGATTAGTGAGATTATGGTTTCAACTTCAGAAGAAGAAAGACAAAGGCTTTATTCTGAAGTGTTAACGAGTCTTCACGAGGATGCACTTTATCTACCTTTAACTTATGAATGCAACAAAGCGATTTATAAAAAGGGCCTTGAAGGTGTTGGTTTTACACAAAGTCAGTACGAAGTTCCCTTTGCGGACATGTATTTTGCAAAGTAATTTTAAAACGCAATTTTAAAGGAGGGCCTTCTCAAAATGGAGGCCCTATATTTTAATGGAGGGCTTATGTCGTTTTATATTATCAGACGAACGATGATCTCTGTTTTGTTGATTTTGGTCGTGACGTTTGTGTGTTTTGTTTTTATCAATCTAATCCCTTCGGATCCAGCGGAAGTTGTGTTGAGAGTGAGACAGACGCCTGTTGTAACAGAAACGGCGATTGCTGAGATTCGGGCTGAACTTGGGTTAGATGATCCTTACTTGGTAAGGTACTTTAGATGGCTTAAGGATTGTATTCAACTAGATTTTGGTGTGAGCTACGTGAATCCAACGCGCACTGTTATAGGAGAATTTGCAAGAACTTTACCTGCTACAGTGACTTTGGCATTGAGTTCACTTTTGATTGTGATTCTTGTCAGTATTCCGACAGGCTTTTTTTGCGCTGTGTATAAAGACAGTTGGTTCGATAAGATGGCTCGTGTTTTTGTTTTCTCAACGACCTCAATGCCAGCTTATTTGGTTGGACTTATACTAATGTGGTTTCTGAGTTATAAACTGAAATGGTTGCCTACAAGCGGCAGCGGTAGTTTTAAAAATTTGATTATGCCGTCGATTACGGTGGCAATGACTTATATTTCTACTTATATTCGGTTGATCCGAACCAACATGCTTGAAAATATGAAGGAAGATTACGTGGCCTATGCTAAAGTGAGAGGACTAAAACCATGGCGAATTTCAGTGCTTCATATATTGAGAAATTCGCTTCAATCTTGTATTGTGGCCATAGGCATGAGCATCCCTCAATTGATATCCGGAACGATTGTTGTGGAAAATGTATTTGCTTGGCCGGGCATTGGAAAACTCTGTATAGAATCTATTTTTAACAGAGATTACCCTATGATTCAACTTTATATTTTATTTATTGGCATCTTATTTGTTGTCTTTAATCTCATCTTTGATATTATTCAGCATGTTGCAGATCCTAGAGTTAGGAGTTTATCATGAATTTATTAGCGCGCATAAGGAAATCAAAACAAGCGAAGGGCTTGTTGCTTTTTATATTAATGGTGGCACTTGTGGGCATTTTTGCACCGTTTATTGCACCAAATGATCCATATGAAACGAATTTGATTATGAAATTTAAACCTTTTAGTGCTGCGTTTCCACTGGGGACAGACCACTTGGGGCGATGTATCCTTTCGAGATTGATCTATGGCATAAGACCCACACTTTTCTTGTCGCTTTTAACGATGCTGGGGACTATTTTTTTAGGTGCTTTTATGGGCATCATGGCAGGTTACTTTAAGGGATGGGTAGATGAAGTCATCATGAGAATTGTAGATGTGATGCTTTCTTTTCCAAGTCAAATCATGATCTTTGCAGTGATTGCGCTCTTTGGTGTCAATATGATCAATGTCATTTTAGCCAATGTTTTTATCAAATGGGCTTGGTATGCTCGAATGATTCGTACAAAAGTGCTCCAATATCGCGAAAAGGATTATATTCTTTATTCAAAGTGTGTGGGTTCATCAGGGGGCTATATTTTAAGAAAACACCTAATTCCCAATATTTCTGCTGAACTGGTGGTCTTAGCAACTTTGGATATTGGTTGGGCAATTATCAATATTTCCACTTTGTCGTTTTTAGGCTTGGGGGTTCAAGCACCGATGCCCGAGTGGGGCGCCATGCTCAGTGAAGCTAAAAATGTCATGATGACAAATCCAGTTCAAATGTTCGCACCAGGCATCGCTATTATTTTAATGGTATCTGCTTTTAATATGCTCGGGGACGTTATGAGAGATGTATTAGATCCGAAAGAGGTGTTTGAATGAATGAGCCCTTGTTGGAAGTAAAGGCACTTCAGATCAATTTAAAACAGAAAAATAAACATCAGCAAATAATAAAGGGTGTCAAATTTGAGCTCTTCAAAGGTGAGTGTCTCGGTATTCTCGGGGAGTCTGGCAGCGGCAAGAGCTTGACGATGAAATCCATTGTGGGAATTTTGGATGCTTCTTTTTCAGTTGAGGGAGAAATACTTTTCAAGGGAGATGATCTCATGAAAATGTCTCAAAATGAGCTTAGAAAAATAAGAGGGTGTAAGATTGCGATGATCATGCAGCAACCCATGGCGTGTTTTGATCCCCTAATTAAGATCGGTGCACAAATCAGAGAGACACTCCATGCGCATTTGACTTTAAAAAAAGAGGCTATGCATGCGAAATGTCTATCGATATTAGAGTATATGTGCATCCAAAATCCAGAGGAAGTTCTGCAAAAATATCCACATCAATTGAGTGGGGGGATGCTTCAGCGGATTATGATTGGACTTGCACTGGCACTTGAGCCAGATATAATCATTGCGGACGAACCCACGACGGCGATTGACGCTATAACACAGTATGAGATTATAAAGGAGTTTCAAAAAATCAAACAGCGTGGCGGCACTTCGCTCCTCTTTGTCTCTCATGATTTAGGGGTTATAGAAAATGTCGCTGATAGAGTATTGGTGATGAATCAAGGCTGTGTTGTGGATCAAGGCAGCTTACAGGAAATTGTGGAACATGCTGATGATGCATACACAAGGCAGCTGATTAAAACACGAAGTTGTGTAAGGCAAAAGTATTTAGAAGCGTTGAAAGAGAGGTCTCCAGAATGATTGAAGTCAGAGATGTTTATGTGAGTTTTAAAAAAGAAAACCAATCGAGTCTTCTGGGGTCTGATCGCAATACCGTCCTGAAGTCCATTTCATTTTCAGTGCCAAGGGGGATTAACCTAGGGATTTTAGGAGAAAGTGGCAGTGGCAAAAGTACACTTGGGAAAGTAATTTGTGGTTTATTGAAGCCGGATTCAGGGCAAGTTACAATTGATGGAAATCTCCTTTATCAAAAGGGGATTCGGAGTAAACGCAAAAAAACCCCCATGGTGAGTGTGGTATTTCAAGATTATAAGTCGTCGACAAATCCTAGAATGACTGTTGGAGATATTATACTTGAGTCTTTGATTCGCGTTGAGCATTTTAAAGACAGATCAGAATACGATAAGGCTATTGACTCTGCACTTGAACGGGTTAATCTGTCTAAAGATTATAAAGATCGCTTTCCACACGAACTCAGTGGAGGACAACTTCAGAGAGTTTGTATTGCTAGGGCATTGGCAACACAAGCGAAAGTCATTGTTTTTGATGAAGCGGTCAGTGCGCTTGACGCTCATACTCAAGTTCAAATCATGGATTTGTTAAAGCATATTCAAGAAGCGTTAAACTTAACTTACATCTTTATAACGCATGATTTGACCAGTGTGACCTATTTTTGTGATTATGTGAAATTTTTGTATCAAGGTGAGTTTACAGAGAGCATTGAGGTGTCAAGACTTTCTGAAGTGAGGGATGTCTATGCGCATAAGCTCCTTAATGCAGTTTTATAAAAACGATATGATGGAGGAGAACCCATGAATACAGAAAAAATAATAAAAACATATCCCTTGAATGTTATAAATTCACAATTGAGCTTGGATGTTTTTGAGTTTGGTGATGGAGATGGTGAGACTTGTCTAATAACGGCTGGCGTACATGGTGCAGAAGACACTTCTATTTTAGCCGCTTTTGAGGTGATGACTCATCTGGAATCTATTCAGGTGAAGGGTACTGTCATTGTGGTGCCTATTTGTAATCCAAATGGATTTTATAATTTTTCAAAGCAAGTGGTTCCAGAAGATGGTCTGAATCTCAATCGTGTGTTCCCAGGAAATCCCGAAGGGACTTTATCTCAAAAAATAGCGTATACGTTAGAACGAAAACTTGTGAAGAAATGTGATTATCACGTGGATTTACACGGTGGTGATGTCCATGAAAAGGTGATGCCATTTGTGTATTATGTAGGTGAAGCTAGTGATGAAGTCGTTAGAAAAGCGCAAAAAATGGCTCAGAGTCTAAATGTTTCTGTCATGGTGAAGTCCTCTTCGAAGACGGGGTTTTATAGTTACTCAGGAATTCTTGGTAAACCGTCTATTTTAATAGAAAGAGGTGGTGCTTTTGAGAAATCTGAAGAAGTTGTGGATTTGTATAAAAAAGATGTGCTCTCCGTCTTAGCTGAACTAGATTTAATAGCTTCTGAATTCAAAGGACATCGGGAAGAAAAGATTTCAGATGTGACGTGTTCGAAGTATCCTGTTGCTTTATATTCTGGATTTTGGAAACCCCAAAAAAAGCCAGGGGATTTAATTAGGAAAGGCGAAATTTTAGGAAAGATCCATGATATAAAGGATAATGTATTACAAGAGATCATCGCAGAGGAAGATGGAATTGTTTTATATCAAGTGGAGACACTTGGTGTAGGCAAGGGTACTGAGGTAGTTGCTTATGGGTTTTTGTAAAGCGCGTTAGGTCACATGGTTTTCTTTTTAAGAAGGTGTTTGGGGTGACTTTATCTATGGCTAGGGTGTCAAATCCAAAAGTTGAGTAACCCTCTATCCTATGATGTCGTTTACGGGAAGTACGCGATAGTGCATAGTGCATAGGGTAGAGGGTTAATGCGAAACTCACTTTTGACACCTTAACCAAAAATGAAACAAAAAAAATTACATAGAGCCAGAAGGGGTATATAATAAAAGCGTGTGTATCAAAACTCAGATTAGGGGTGTAAAAAAGTTAAGAAAGAGTGGGCTCATATGGCAAAAGAAATGAAGATTAAAGGCGATTTTGAGAGTAATGAACAGATTTTGGCAGCATTTAAACTTGTCCTACCCTATCTCAACAGGATCGTTCGTGAAGATATGGCAGTGGGGTTAACGGATTTAAATGAATACTTGGGGTATTATCGTGCCAAAAAATTTGAACTGGATTTACCTGAGGGCAAACCGATTAGAGGGATTACGACGATTGAAGAATGTACACGTTATAATAGGGATACGTATGCAGATATTCCACCCGAAGTTTATGGCATCCCCATTAAAACGATTTTTACGCCAATTTATGGTCTTAAGGGTGAAGTCATTGGCACTTTAAGTTCTGGAATTGATTTGCAAGACAATAAAAAGCTCGTTGAAAATATTAGAGAGCTTACCGCGTTGATTGCAAGATCGTCAAGTGATGTGGAACAAGTTTCTAAGAGCGCTGAAAGCCTTGCAGAATCCGGGCAACTATCGATTCAAAAAGCACAGGAGTTATCAGATAAAAATAAGCATACTTCTGAAATCCTTGAATTTATCAAGAGCATTGCCAACCAAACTAATCTTTTGGGATTAAATGCGGCCATTGAAGCGGCACGTGCTGGCGAACAGGGAAGAGGTTTTGCGGTGGTAGCGGAGGAAGTGAGAAAGTTAGCGGATCAGTCTCAGAAAGCGGCCCAGAATATTCAACAGATGATTTCAGAGATGAACAGTGCAGTTAATGAGATTACGCGTGCAATTGAAAGTACTGGTGCCGTAAGCGAGGAACAAGCGGCATTGACTCAAGATATTTTATCGAATTTAGAGCATATTCAACAAACTGCTAAAGAGTTGAATACATTTTCAGATCGATATAAGTAATAACCAAAAAAGATAAGATGTAAGAGAGGAAGCTCAGAGGGGCTTCTTTTTCTTTGATTTTATGTATAATAAGATTTCAATATAAAGCAATAAATTTAAAGAAAGGGCATTTTTTTAAAGCGTCATGAGATAAATGGAATAAGCGCATATGCGTTAGCATTTGAAACGTTTTAATAGAGTTAAGCATTGGGGTCTCCTAGAGGGTGTGAAATACATGATAATCGTTCTCATTTAAATCATTATATCCACTATACATTGCTTTTGTAAAGAGCAAATTCATAAAAGTCTACGAGTTGTTGAAATATTGGACCTAGTAGGATAAGATGGTAATTGGAGAAAGGGCGTGTTCAAATGAAAAGCACAAAGGCACAATTAAAATCCAGAGGTTACATAGAAGATCAAGCATTAGACGCTTATAGATCATTTTCAAAAGAAGCACTTCTTCAGCTATTGAATTCAAAAGAGGCAACGGATAGAACCATAGGCGCAAAATTATTAGAACAGTTTGTGGATAAAAGCGTTTTGGACGCCATGTTATCCACATTACTCACAGAGAAAAAACTTTACACCAAGATTGCGCTATCTGAATCCATTGCCTCACAGGGCGTAATTGCTTGTGAGGCTTTAATTAAACACCTAGGACAGATCGGGCAAAATCAATATCATACGCTTCCTGACGTACCCTTTAAAAAGAAGCGTTATCCTTTGCCGAGAGATATTATTTCGAGAACACTTTGTAAAATAGGTGTGCCAGCGTATCAATCTACCTCATTTGAAGCTTGTGCGTTGTATCGCACATATTGACAACAACATCGTCGTGAGTTGCAACGACTAGCGTCGTTCCTTGATTTTGCATTCTGCGAAATAGAGCCAATACCAATGCCTCATTTTCATCATCGAGCGAACCGGTCGGTTCGTCTGCAAATAAAAGTTTTGATTTTTTTATAATTGCTCTACAGATTGCCACTCTTTGCTTTTCGCCTCCTGAAAGCATATGAATTTCTTTTTTTAGGAGCGCGAATATCCCCAATTCAGAAGACAATGAATGAATGCGTTTTTCAATATGTTTTTTATCCAATTTCATATATTGCAATGGCAGAGCGATATTATTAAAGACATTTCGATCATCGAGCAAATACAAATTTTGGGGGATGTACCCCACGCAAGAACTTCTGTATCTGGCTCTTTCTTTATTTGTGACCGTATGCAGATCTTGCCCTTTGAAAATCATTTTTCCAGAATCCGCCATAAGCGTTGCTGATAATATATTGAGCAACGTTGATTTTCCACTGCCACTTTTTCCTCTTATTCCAACAATTTCGCCCTCGCGTATCTGTAGCGCTACGTTTTCTAAAACCGTTTGCGTGTGACCAGCGCTCTTAAAGCTTTTGCTAATATTTTCTAATTTGAGTATAGGTTCTATCATGAGCAATCCTCCGTGTTGTTTAGTAGAGACATCAGTTCAGAATGTATCAGTTTATAAATTGGAAATACAGAGACACTAAATGTCAGCACTATAGTGATGATCAATAAAAACGCAAATGTTTGAGTATTCGCAATTTTCAGAATATACATCAATACAACATGGCTGATCGTAAATGAAATGAGCATTATAAGTATAACTTCACAACTAAATTGTTTCACAAGATCAGAGAGCGATGCCCCGTTTAAATAATGTACAGCCAATGCTGTAAGTCTCTTCTTTTGCATGAAATATAACTGAAAGCATATTGTGATTACATTTAGACAGAAAGAAAAAATAAAGAGCCATCTTACAAGGGTATAATTTAAATTGATGACATTAACCAAACCTCTGTAGGGTTGAATATTGGGGTTTGACCCAATAAATTGGTAGTTGTAAAACCCTGTTTGTTGAGCAATAACTTCAATCTCTGCCATCATATTTTGGGCAAATTCATCTCCGATTTCAACTGAAATATAACCATTGATCATGGCGAAATAAGCGATTTTTTGAAATTCTTCTTCAAAATCTGCTTTTGGATCGACGTAATTGACATATGGCAAAATGATGTACTCGTCTAAATAAAATTCTGGATCAGTGTTAAAATAGATCAAACTGTTTTCTTTTAAAATGCCTATCACTTCAAGGATGACATGCTTTTGATAATACGATGCCACGATATGATCTCCAACAGCAAAAGACTCTGCGTATTTACTGCCAATAAGAACAGGCATTATTTCGCCCTTGTCTTCAAAGTCTTCTAGAGAAAAGGGTTTGCCCTTTGCAACAACGAGATTAAAATAGTCATATGCTTGCTTATTAAATTGAAAGGCATTAATTATTTTGGCTGTTCCACCATCCATTGCCTGAATTTCAGGGAATTTTGACAGTGGATCCTCAACGGTAATTCTTTGATTAAACATTGAAAGATACTGAAAATGATGTGCTGTGTTCAGCTTGTTGTAAAATTTTTTTAAAGTATTCAACGCATTTTCCTGTCCCAGAAACTCAGAAAATTCATCTGGATCAAAATAGCCATCCAGTAGTTGATAGATAGCTTTGTTGCCATATATTTTTTCAAGGTTATCTCTACCATTGTTCAACTCGCTTGAAAATGCTATGAATGTCCCTAAGAATATAAAAAAAAGGGTTGCCTGACATATGAGTGAAGCCATTATTATTTTGTTGGCGCGATAATGATAATAAATTTCACGGCGTATCATTTTTAAGCCACCAACCTTCCTTGTGCGCCTTGTTTGCGTCATGGATTCTATCTATAAAAAAGAAAATTAAAATCAAAGCACATGAAAAAAGCGTTACATTAGCACTGATCTTTAACAACGCTCCTAACGGGTTCGTTTCAAATAACCTCATTGAATCTCCTATAAAAACAGATACAGTAACCGAAATGAAATTAGCTAAAAATACCTCTGCTGCTTCGTATGTAATTACTCGAAACAGTGGGATGCCGAGTAACATATACACTTGGCGCGTATTTTTGTATTGCTCATGCAAGTACTTGCCAAAGAGGATCAAAGTAAGTATTGCCAGAAAAATAGTCTCTGTATAAAGTAACTTATAAAAATAAGAACTTTTTGTAAGTCTAGCGGTTCCTTTTATAGTGCCTCGATGAACAGATACTTCAGGATTTTCTACAGCAAGATCCTTTGAAATAAGGTCTGCATATTTTGCGTCTTCAGTATCTACTACTATTGTTTTCTCAAGAAGGTTAAGCGCGTCAAAGTTAAATCCAAATAGAATAACGACATCATCCGAGGATGTTATATAATCTGTGCCAACAACGCCGGTCACTTCAAATTTTTGATCTAGGCATTCTATCCAGTGAGCACCATTTTTTTCTATGACCTTCGTATTGTATATATTTTTACCTACTATTGCTTTGAGACCCTCTCCGTTTGCACTCGGATAGTATCCAGATCGCATAGGGGGTATCCAGTCTGAAGTGTCTTTTATTAAAGCGCGACAATATGGATTAATTTCAACATATACTCTGTGGGCCTCTTTGTATGATTTCTTATCCCAATTAATAGCCTGTGCATTATTCAGAATCAATATATTATCAAAATAAAGCTGATTTGATAACCTGTCATAGGTGGTTTGTTTTGCCTCATAAGACAGAAAAGCGATAAGGAGCATATAAATTATCGTGTTGATTATGATCATATAAAGTATAGACCGTTTAAACCGTCTCATCTTTGATTCTCCTCACCTTTTGATAGACCCATTAAAATACAGTGTAGTTATTTTTCATTCATAAGCTACACTGTATCATCAATTTTTTATTTATTCTATTTCTAATCTTTATATATAGAAAATCATTCCTAAACTTTACTAAAATATACTATATATCCTTCCACGTGTCAATTAACTAATTATAAGTATATATAGTATAAAATTGTTTTCATGTCAATAATCTAGATGGCATATAACTTTGAAAAGCTTTGAAATTTGTTAGAAGCATCAATAAACCGCTTGCATAAACACATTTTGCATAAAAAACAAACTGACATATGAGAGGATTAAAGAAAGCACAGGTGTGAGCAACCATCCGAATGAGATATTGCGAAGTTTAGTCAAATTGATATTTTTGTCCCCCCTTGCAAGTCCGATTCCGATAATGGAACCAACGATAGCTTGTGAGCTGGATACGGGAACGAGCGGAATTGTGGGGAGATGAAGGGATATGAGTAGATGCTGAAGTGATACGGACCCAAAGAGGAAGAGCACAAAGGAACTCGATAAAACCACGATCAGTGCACTTGAGGGTGAGATTTTATAAATACTGTTGCCAACGGTTGCCATGACGTTATGGGAATAAGTAAAGATCCCTACTGCAATGGCAATGGCACCTAAAAAGAAGAGTGCTTCAATTTTGCTTATCGTAAAAAAGTATAAATCAATCGGGGGAAATTCAATAGAGTTTGTAAAAACACCCATGACATTTGCGATATTGTTTGCACCTAAAGAATAGGCGCCAAAGGCACCGACAATGATAAGGCCCATACGGATATAGTAATGCCTCATAAAAATGTTGAGTTTGAGCTTTTGTGTTTTTCGCACGAAAAGTTTATAAAAAAGGATTGAAAAGACAGCGGCAAGCAAAGGGCATAACACCCAAGTCAGTACAATCTTTGAGAGCACCGTGACACTTGTTGGATTTGAAGAAAAGAGGTTCCAACCGATAATGGCGCCAACGATGGCTTGTGAAGTTGAAACTGGAAGCCCGTACGTGGTCATGATAAAAACGGTTACAGCTGAAGCCAGTGCAACGATGAAAGCACCAGGCAGTGAAGTGATATCGCCAAGTTTGCCAAGTGTATGGCTGGCACCAGCACCACTTGAAACAGCACCAATGATAACAAAAATACTCATGATTATAGCAGCAGTTTTAAATTTAATGACTTTAGCACCAACAGCAGTGCCAAAGAGATTAGCCGCATCATTTGCCCCTAAAGACCATCCGAGAAATAAGCCACTTGAGATATAAAATAGAGTCATATTCATAAAATCACCTATATCTCTCTTTTTATGATGAAAATAGAAAGTTTGTCCCCGATTAATTCAGCTTCATCAGAGATGCCTGCAATCATACTTGTAAATTCTTTGAGTTGTCTTTTTTCGGCAAGAGTAGATACGATTTGATCGTTGAAAAGGGCATAATTAATTTTTTCTTCTAAGAGATCTGTTTCATGTTCGTAAAATTTGACTTTACTAATGTGAGAAGCTGCCATGTGTAATTCACTTAAAAAAGCCCTAGCAGCCAAGAGCAAAAAATCAGCTGATTTTAGGGTGTTAGCAATAAGGGCAAGTATATTTTCATTTAGGCTACTTGGGAAAATAGGTTTTTGAATATGAAATTCTTTTGCGATTTCTTCAGTGGCATCGATGATGTTATCTAGGCTTTTCACAAGTGAGAGGACATCGGCCCGGGTATCGGGGAGCAGCATGAATACATAGAGGGCTGTTTTTATTTCGAATTCTAAATGGTCTGCTTCAGTCTCTAAAGTGCATATGCGATCAAATGTGTTCTCAAAGGTCTCGCAATCATCCGAGAGGTAAGCGTGGATGGCTTTTTCTAAGAGTAGAAGACTTTGTGATATGATATCAAGGAATTTTTCAATCTTCATGTTGAGTTCAATAGATTTTTTAAATATAGAAGTCATAAGCAATTTCCCCCTTTATATTTAAAGGATACCTCAACAGACACATAGTCAAACTAAAATCTAAAGATTAACTTGAGGAATAACGATGAAATTATACGGCTAATATGATAGTATGTTAGTTAGAAAAAATCGAAACGTTATTTAAGGAGTGAGGGATATGAATCCAATAGAGCGTATTTTAAAAGATTACCCGATGATGATTTTGGATGGCGCATTTTCAACTGAACTTGAACATAAGGGCTGTGATCTCAACGATCCCTTGTGGTCTGCTAAAGTGTTAATAGAAAATCCTGACTTAATTGCGGCAGTTCACGAAGATTATTACAGAGCTGGCGCAGATTGTGTGATCACAGCAAGTTACCAAGCCACTTATGAAGGCTTTATGAAAAGAGGCGTCAGCGAAGCAGAGGCCGGCAGATTGATTGCATCTTCGGTTGAAATTGCAAAAGAGGTCAGAGATCAATTTTGGTCAAATGAAGCGGATCAACTGATGAGACCAAAACCGCTTGTTGCAGCATCGGTGGGGCCTTATGGGGCGTACCTCGCAGATGGTTCGGAATATCGCGGCAATTATGGACTTGATAGGGCGGCATTATCCGCGTTTCATGAGAAGCGGATGCAGACTCTAATAGAAGCCGCACCAGACATCTTAGCCTGTGAAACGATTCCTTGCCTTCTTGAAGCTCAGGCAATTGTAGATGTGCTTAGCAATCATCCAGATATGTATGCTTGGATCAGTTTTAGCGCAAAGGATGGAGCACATATAAACAGTGGTGAAAAGATCGAGGACTGTGCAAGATGGCTGAATGACAAATCTCAAGTTGCCGCTATAGGGGTGAACTGTACAGCGCTTGAGTATATGACCTCTTTAATAGAAGCCATTCGGAAGGGGTCGGATAAACCCATTGTTGTTTATCCAAACTCTGGAGAACAATATGATGCAACGCAAAAGGTTTGGCACGGCTGTTCTACATCAGAACATTATGCGGTGGATGCGATGCAATGGTATGAAAAAGGTGCACAGATCATAGGGGGATGTTGTAGAACGACACCGAAGCATATTTATGAGATTGCCGTTTTAGCAAAGCGTCAATTGTAAAAGGCATATAAAAGTATCAATGTATGTATATTTATACATTCCGGCAAAATAGGTTTGTGTATAAATAAGCAGAGGTTGATACTTTTTCTTTGTTTATTTAAGTGAAATGTGAAAAAAATACTTGATATTTGATTAATATGCGAGTATATTAATAAAAAGACTTGAATAAACATGCTTAAACATGTATTTAAATTAATGAGGGGGATATAATGAAAAAGATATTAGCGTTGATTATGATTATGCTACTTGCAGTTGGATTTACAGGATGCACCTCTAAAGCAAAGGCTGCAGATCCAGCAGTACCAGCTCAAGAAGCGACAACGAATGAGGCGGCAGCACCAGAAGCTGCACCAGAGGCTACACCAGAAGCGACGACACCGTCAGAAAAATTAGTGATTAAGGTTGGAACGGACGATGCGTACCCACCCTTTGAATATCACGACGAAGCTACTAATGATTTAATTGGTTTTGATATTGACTTTGCAAAAGCACTCGCTGAGGAAATGGGCGTTGAAATCGAGTATGTCCCAACAGCATGGGATGGGATCTTTAATGGCGTAAACACTGGACAGTATGATATGATCATATCCTGTGTGAGTATTACACCGGATCGTATCGAGGGTTTTGGAATGACCAATCCATATCTTTCAAATGGGATTGTAATCGTTTCAGCAGCAGATGGTGAACAAGCGACTTCTATTGAGCAATTAGCAGGTAAAAAAGTAGGTGTTCAGCTCGAGACAACTGCAGATATTGCAGCTAAAAAATTCATGGCTGATGGTACAGATATCACTTTATCGCAATTTGATTCAGTAATGGAAGCTTTTGCAGCACTTAAAGGTGGCTCAATAGAGTACATTTTAGTAGACAGTTCAGTTGGTGGTTTCTACATTTCAAATGACCCAGATTCTTTCAATATTACGTCGGATCTTTTATCGAATGAGCCTATTGGCGTTTGCATTGCAAAAGAAAATACAGCGTTATTGGATAAAGTCAATACTGGCATAAAAGCACTTCAAGATAGTGGCAAAATGACAGAGATTTCTCAAAAGTGGTTCTCGGCAGATTTTGCAACTCATATTGATTCTGAAATTAAAGTCATCGAATAGAAAGTGCATTCTACGGCACCTATAGAGGGTGTCTGTAAAAAGAATAGGTGTAAATTAATGACCTGTCACTGGTGGTGGCAGGTCATCTTAATAATATTAGGACCATAAAAGGGTGGGGAGCTAAAATGTTAAATGAAGTACAAATTCAAGCGATCATAAAAGGGACAGGCTATACCCTCATCATTGCAGTTGTAGCCGTTATAATAGGCACAGTATTTGGTATGTTGGTAGCACTAGGGCGCATATCCCACAACAAGATACTCAATAAGGTTTCATGGATTTACGTATGGTTTTTTAGAGGGACTCCGTTACTGCTACAATTGTTTATGATATACTATGCGATGCCTTTGATCGTCAAAGATCTACTGGGGCGTCCTTTTCCGATTAACCCATTGATGGCATGTTTTATCGCTTTTGGTCTGAATTCAACGGCCTATATGGCAGAGTTCTTTAGAGCGGGTATCGAATCCATCGATAAAGGACAATTGGAGGCGTCAAAAGCTTTAGGCATGAGCTATAATCAAGCCATGTTTAAAATCATCATTCCTCAGTCTTATAAAAGACTGTTACCCTCTGTTGGCAATGAATTTATCATGTTGATCAAAGATACTTCTCTTGCTTCCACAGTGGCGATTTCAGATCTTCTCAGAACAACTAAAACCATGAGCAGTTCTTCTGGAAATTGGATCTATTACGTCTATGCGGCATGCGTTTATTTGCTGATGACCTCTATCATTCAGTTTGGATTTGATAAGCTTGAGAAGAAGGTTGGTGCTTATGAGTAAAGAGATGATTAAGGTGGTAGAGGTTCATAAATCGTTTGGAAAATTAGAAGTTTTAAAGGGCATTAATTTCTCGGTTAGCGAGAATGAGGTGGTTTGTATTTTAGGGGCCAGTGGCTCTGGTAAGTCAACCATGCTCAGGTGTATGAATCATTTAGAACGCATTACCTCTGGTGAAATTTATATAGATGGTGAACTTGCAGATAAAAGAGAAAATGACAAAGATATGATCAAGATTAGCCCAGAACATGCACAGGAACTCTGTATGGAACTTGGCATGGTCTTTCAGCGGTTTAATCTGTTCCCACACTTGACAGCGCTTGAAAATGTCATGAAGGCGCCTATGCTCGTTAAAAAAGTGGATGAAGCCACAGCGCTTAAAGAGGCAGAAGAACTGCTTAAATCGGTCGGTCTTTTTGATAAAAAAGATGAGTATCCTTCTAGACTTTCTGGGGGACAACAACAGCGGGTTGCCATTGCCAGAGCACTTGCGATGAAACCTAAGATTATGCTCTTTGATGAACCCACTTCTGCGCTTGATCCAGAGCTTGTGGGAGAGGTTCTAGAAGTTATGAAAGAACTGGCTAGAAAGGGCATGACTATGATCGTAGTGACACATGAAGTGGGCTTTGCGAAGGAAGTGGGAGACCGTGTGATTTTCATGGATGGTGGTGTGATTTGTGAAGAGGGTAAACCAGAAGATGTGATTGATCATCCGAAGGAAGAGCGAACGAAAGCGTTTTTTAGTAAGATCTTATAAGGTGTGAAATTTAATTAAATTCAATAATGGTTAGAGTGTCAAATCCAAAAGTTGAGCAACCCTCTACCCTATGATGTCGTTTACGGGAAGTAGGCGATACAGCATAGGGTAGAGGGTTGATTCGAAACTGACTTTTGACACTCTAACCAATAAAAATTCTATAAAATTTTCCAATACCCGTCGGTTGCTGAACCCATTCGTTCTATTAATTTTTGTTCTTGTAATTTTTTCATATTTCTTTGGATAGTGCTAACATTTTTATCCAATTTTATACCGATCTCTTCTTGTGTAATGTATTTATTTTCTTTTATAAGCACAATAATATTTATTTGGGTTGTATTTAATTTCAGTACATTCTTCCCTGCATTCTTCCCTGCATTCTTCCCCGCATTCTTCCCCGCATTCTTCCCCGCATTCTCAACTTGAAAGCTTACTATTAAAAAATTGGGACTAAATTTGAATATACTTTTATCATATGAATTTAGTATTCTTTGAATACCAGAACCAAGTTGTTCAACTAATTTGAGATCCCTAAATACACGCATAAGTTCTTTATTTCTTGGAGCTGAAATGCCTTCAAAGAACTCTTCATGAGTTAATTCTTGGGGCAATCCACCGGAGGAGGTAACAACAAATCTATCTGAAAATATTTCAAATAAAGGTGGAATCCCATTGGAATAGTCATTATGGATAATTGCATTGATTACAGCTTCTTTCAAGGCTGTTGGATCAACAAGTCTCTTTTCTCTACGTACTGTTGACGTAATTTCTGTTCTTGTGATATTTTCAATTTCCAACTTGTTCAAAATATTTGTGGTTGCTTTTATTAATGAACAATATCCAAATTCAGAATTTTCAATCAAGTCAACTTTATCTATCCCCGAATATTTTGCTACCTTCATGGAATTACCATTTTCGTCAGCCAATAAATAGGCTGCGTAATTAAATCGAGCATCTTCTGTATAAAATTCTAAATTTTTTAAAAATTTAGAATTTAAATCAAATCCATTTTCTTCATAGAATATTTTAAGTTGCTTAAACGTCAAATCTTGTCTTGGAGACGTAAGCAGACCTAGTGAATTTCTAATACGTTTTGAATATAATGAATCAATTATTTCTTTTGGCATTTGTTGAACAGTTGTACCGACCCTCATAAAACATCCATTAGGGGACATGCCATATTTTTTGATATAGTATGGTTTTTCTGGACCGCTAGATATTGCAATTTTTATAACATTTTTTTCGTCCATAGTTACATTTATAACATCGTACAAACCCATTACTGAAGGGTAAATATTGTTCTTTATTCGATCTACAATTCTTTTTTGTATGTCATCTGTATTTTCAAGACCGATAATAGTTCCATCATCAGTAATTCCAATGTAGAGTTCTCCACCTTCGGGATAATTAAAGAAACCTACTACTTCCTTTTCTAAACTATCATTTAACTCTCTTTTGAACTCTACTCTATTACTTTCGACCAAATCATTCACCTACTTTCAAATGAGATATTCTTTCTTTCAATCATAATTCTTTTATATTTAGATTGCAACTTTTAACGGGCATGATCTCATTAGTCTCTGGACATTTCTGAATTTTTAGTAAAATCAATTTTATACAATAGCATTTAGTCCAAATCTGATAAAATTCTTTTAATAACCCTTGAGGAGGTGTCCCCCACTTCTCAAAGTGGGGGTTCATATGCCTAATTCAGTGGGCGTGCAAACGCCCGCTGAATGCAATCCGATAGGATTGTGCAAGTGTTACGAAGGTAGTGAAGCGGACTGAGTATACGCTTTGATACACTAAAATAGCCTCTCTTTTATTTTGAGAAGCTATTACAATAAAAGGAGGTCTATCATGATTAAAGGTTTTACACTACCAAGAACGCCAAAGGGTACAGCAAGCCTAGTACCACATCCACCATGGCATTATGTAGGCAATGTGGTTGCAGTTGAATATGAAGCTGATCAAGCATTAATTGAAGCTTATTTACCAGAACCGTTGACTTTAGAATCCACAAAATGTTGCATCTATTTTGTGGATTGGCAATATGCATCGGCGTATGGTGAAGAATACCTAGATCCTGCCGAGAGTCAATATAAAGAGACGATTATCCTAATGTCAGCAGCTTACAAAGGTGAACCCATGGCATATTGTCCCTATATTTGGGTGGATCAAGACAAGGCTTTTCTGAGAGGTCTTATTCAAGGATGGCCAAAGCAAATTGGAGAAACGCATATCTCCAAAGGGTTTACACTAGAGTCAAAAGCGGCTCCCGCAGGACGCTTTGGCGCCACATTAACGGTTAATGGGAAACGCTATATTGAGAGTCAATTGCTTTTAAATGAAGAAGACGCGGAAATGCCGTCACCTACTTTTTCAGGCTCTGCGCTATTGAGATACTTCCCCAATCTTGAAAATGAAAAGCATCATGAGCCGCTCATCAATGAGCTTGTCCAGCTGAAATCAAGAGATGTAAAAGTGTCTATGGTGTCAAAAGGCGATGCCAAACTAAATTTTGTGGTGTCACCTGAGCATGAACTTAGCGATTTTAAGCCTATTAAAGTGCTCGACGGTTATAGATTCCAAGTGGCATTAACGGTAGATGATTTAAAGGTTCTTGAAAAATTGATATAACCCTTGAGGAGATGTCCCACACTTTTCAAAGTGGGGGTTCATATGCCTAATTCAGTGGGAGTCCAAACGCCCACTGAATGCAATCCGATAGGATTGTGCAAGTGTTACGAAGGTAGCGAAGCGGACTGAGTATGTGCTTTGATTCAAGTAGGACGCATACGAAAAGTGTAACCATCTCCTCATCGTCGTATAACAGAGGAGCATGTATGGGCTGTGATTAGGTGTGAATCTGATTAGGCATGAATCTGATTATATGCAAATATGAGAAAGAAGGTGAACTCATGGGCAAAAGTAAATTTGAAACCACCCGTTTTTATGACATGATTGAAGTGAAAATTAATGATTCGCACCCTCATGCTTATAAGCCACATTTACACTCGGAACTCGCTATTGGTATCATTGAAAAAGGTGATACCGTTCTAACCATTAATGAAGTTGACTATGAATTCGGCGAAGGGGATGCGGTGATCATCATGCCTTATGTCGTTCACAATTGTCAGCCAAAAGATATTCATAATTGGTCCTTTACGATGATTTATTTAGAGGACAGTTTTAGGGACGCTTTGGCGGATGCTTTAAGTCCAGATTTAAAAATAGGAATTGCTAAACTAGGGCAATCAGAATATAATAAGATCAAAAATCTCACAAGTATTTTAAAATCAGAACGCGATGACTTTTTAAAAGAAGTTGAAATCATAGATTGCATCAATACGATTGTGGATTCTATTGAGGTGCGCATTTCCAAAGAACATGATCTTGTGATGGAACGTATTAGAGTTTATATAGAAGCACATTTTTTAGACAGTTTAAGTCTAGATGAAATTGCAACTGAATTCGATTTTAATAAATTTAATCTTATAAGACGCTTTAAAAGGCTTTATAATGTGACGCCTAGTGCTTATCAGTTACAACTAAAAGTTAATCATGCAAAGCATTTATTGAAAAGTGAAAATAATCTTGTAAAGGTTGCTCTAGAAGCCGGTTTTTACGATCAAGCGCATTTTTCAAAAGAGTTTAAAAAGGCCACAGGGATGACACCATTTCAGTACATAAAAGCAGAGTAAAAAGGGGATGCTGTGAGAAGAAAACTGGGCAGGTTAAAGCGGCACTGGAAAAGAACTCACGGCTCAGGTCATTCACAATGGCACTTTGTTTTGGATGAAATTGGAAAGCTGTTTTTAGATTTACAAGCAAAATTACTGCGTGTTATTCAAGAGAAAGAAGTGATGCGCGTCGGGGGCAATAAAATTATCAAAGTCAATTTTAGAGTGATTGCTGCTACGAATAAGAATTTGCTAAGAGAAGTGGAAAAGGGTCATTTTAGACAAGATCATTTTTATAGATTCAATTACCACTTCACATACCCGCTTTAAGAGAACGTATAGAAGATATAACGGTTTTGATGGAGTCCATAAAGAGTAAAGAAGGTTATCCGTTTTCATTATCAGATGAGGTCATTGCCTTTTTCGAGGGCTATGATTGGAAAGACGATATCAGAGAACTCAAGAAGGGCATTGAGTTTTTTAAAAATATAGGCAGAGCATTTATTTCAATGGAAGATTTACCACATTATATGGATGATATACAAGGAAAACATTATATGCCAAAGCAAAGGTATACTAAGGGTGAGTTCAGTGGTAAATTCAGTGATGACGTTCGGGCTGAAATTGTCGATGCATTGACTGATCGTGAATCATTTGTACTTTTGTTATTATATGACAGTTTTTTAAGACGAAAGCAATTGGGAAGAAGACGTATCTCTGAAAAGGCTTTTGAATCCGCGCTCTATATGAGTGAATATGATATCCGTGCCATTATGAACACCTTTAAGGATAAAGGGTTAATATCTGTAAGCTCGGGAAGAGGTGGCAGTACGATTTCACCTAAAGGGATAGAATGGGTCAAAGGGCATCCGCAAAAGAATGTAATCAAATTATTTTGCAAAAGGGGTTAAAGGGCGTTTTAAATCGCCCATTAACCCTTTTTTACGTGTAAAAGTTTTCAATATTTTAGTGAGAAGTGGGTTACCAGATGCGTATGACGATTTCTTAACAGTTGGCATCAGAATTGCGTTAAGTATGAGTGCGTCGGTGTCGATAGAGAAACATTATATGGGGAGGTTAATATGTCTGAGATTATTTCGAAACGTTCATTTTCCAAATAGTACCAATTTGTGACGTTGCTATTAATGAGGAGCATTACGGGTTGTATCATTGGTGCGATTATGGAGGAAAAGACTCAAATGTTCAAGCCTTTTGGTCAAATATTCTTGAATCTAATATTTACAGCAGTAGTACCACTGGTATTTTTTAGTCTTTCAAGTTGGTTGCGAAGATGACCAATATGAATAGACTTGGCAAAATTCTTAAAAGTGCATTACTTATATTTTTTGTAACGGGCATTATAGCTTCTGTTATTATTATTTCCATCTTTTATTTCTTAATATGCTTCACTGCATATGCTTATTATGCGGGGCACACGTGGGATCAAGGAGGGGCTACGATTCATATGGATGGCATTGCGCCTACGACACTTATGAAGTCTTACAAGAGGTTAAAGTGGGTTAGATCAATAGAGCAATTAAAGAAAGGTAAGTGAATCTATGTCTAAATTTGACGAAAAAGTAAACCGAATCAATACAAGTTCTGTTAAGTATGAAGAAATGGATTTAAAGTTTGGAAGAGCAGATTTAATGCCATTTTGGGTTGCGGATATGGAGTTTAAAGCACCGCAGTTTATGTTAGATGCCTTAAAAGAGAGAGTAAATCATGGGATTTTTGGTTATACGAAGCGTATGCCTGAATATTATGATGCTGTGGCAAATTGGCTAGATAAAAGACATGGTGTCGTGATTCAAAAGAGTGATCTCGAGTATGGACCAGGCGTCGTTTTTTTACTCAATATGATGATCCGTCTGTTTACGAAACCGGGTGAAAAAATTCTCATTCAATCGCCAGTATACTATCCTTTTAAAGCGATTATCGAAAAAAACAGACGTGTGGTAACCGATAATGTTTTGGTTTTAAACGGAGACCGTTATGAAATCGATTTTGAGGATTTAAGACAAAAAGCACAAGACCCTGATTGCACGATGATGCTACTCTGTAGTCCGCATAATCCCGTAGGCCGTGTTTGGAAAGAAGCAGAGCTTTTAAAAATCGCACATATCTGCAAAGAAAACAAGGTCCTATTGATATCGGATGAAATTCATTTTGATCTTGTTTATAAGCCCGCTGTCCATTATTCATTGGGAAAATTAGGGCCTGAGTTTGATGAGAACGTCATTGTGTGCACAGCACCTAGTAAAACTTTTAACATCGCAGGGCTTCATAGCGCTTATTGTCTTATTAAAAACAGTGATATGATGAAAACTTATCGAGAAGAATTGGGTTTATTAGATTTGAATAGATCCAACGTTTTCAGTAGAGAATTGACACAAGTTGTCTATGAGCAAGGAGCTTCTTATGTGGATGAACTCTTGGCTTATATTGAAAGTAATATTATTTTTGCAAAGCATTACATCGAAAAGCATATCCAAGAAATAAAGCCTATGCCAATGGAAGCAACTTACTTGATGTGGATTGATTGTAAAACACTTGGGCTTTCAAATGAGGCACTTGATGATCTTTTTATAAACAAAGCAAAATTAGCCCTTGATAGCGGTTATTGGTTTGGCGATTCTGGTGAAGGCTTTATGAGACTTAACTTAGCTTGTCCAAAATCCATGTTAGAAGAAGGTTTAATGAAGTTAAGCAATGCTGTAAAAAGTATAAAATAAGGCGATAAAAGTGATAAAAGACATAAGATGAGATAGAAACATGAAATTTAATACGAAAGCAATACACTATGGTACAATTCACGATAAACAATTTGGCGCTCATGTGAGCCCACTGTATCAAACATCGACATTTGTCTTTGATGACTGCAATCAAGGTGGAGAATGCTTTGCAGGGCGAGATAGTGGTTATAAGTACACACGTTTAGGCAATCCAAACACAAATGGAGTTGCAGCAAGAATGGTGGCGCTAGACGATATAGATTCAGGCCTTTATACGAGTACTAGGATGTCAGCAGTTTCCACAGCACTTCTTGGGCTTTCAGAGTTTCAAAAGCATAAAATAGAGCAAAGAAGTCCTTAAATAATCTCAATGCATGAGAGTGTTTAAGGACTTTTTTATACATGATAATCAGTGTGCTTCAAAGTGCGCTCTAACAGGAAACATTTTAAAAAACACTGTCCTTGCGATAGGGCCAACGATTATAAATTGAAGGAGTATTGCCGCTAAGAAATTTTTCCATAGAGCGTTAACAAATAGGATTGGTAGGTGAGCAGAAATCCCAGTATGCAAAATTAGAGTGATCAGAGTCATGGAGAGACACATACCACAAACCATGAAAAACGAAATAATAAGCACCTTCATTATCATTGGGAAATGTTCTTTAGATACTTTTGCAGCAATTGATTTAGCCATTTTCCCGACGAAAAACCAGTCCATGACAAGTGCAATAAAAAAAATAGGAATAAAGCCTAACATAATAGCTTTAAAGTTTAGGTTATGAATCCCTTGCATTAAGATGACGTTGAAAAAAGTCATCCCTAAAACCATTAAGAAACAGCAGATTAACGTGAATATAAAATTTTCTTTCTTATTTTTTCCCAAAATAGATCTCCTTAAATAAAATATTGCCAAATGATATCGAATGAAATTTATTCAGCTCATCTGGTTGACAATGTATTATAGCATTGATACAATATATTTGTCAACCAAGTTGACTAAAATTAATATTAGTGTTTTTTAAGTACTTTGCATTTTAAGTTGAAAATAAAAGTTTAAACAGGTTACAGTGATTAAAGAATAGGGGGAGAGAGAGATGAGTGAATATTTAAAAGCGTTAACCCTTGTGGATTTATTAAGTGAAAAACATAAAAAATTGAGAGAAGAAGTATTAAGGTTATGGCATGAAGAAAATAGCGAGACTATAAATGATACAGAATCCCACTTGCTGGCAATGGTGAGTAAACGAGAAATTACAATGGCTGAAAGTGCTAGAGAACTTAATATTTCTAGGCAAGCAGCACATAAATGTACTTTGAAATTAATGGATCATGGCTATATTTCTATTCAGTCTAGCGAGGCTAATAAGCGGAATAAGTTATTAGGTTTGACACCAAAAGGGGAGGCATTTTGCTGTGAAATGTCAAAGATAAAAGCCAAAATAGAAGCAGAAATTGCTTCAAACCTTGGCATTGAGTTTGTGGAAACGATGAAAAATGCCTTGAGAAAAAATTGGATAAATGATAAAACATCAATATAACCCTTGAGGAGATGTCCCCCACTTCTCAAAGTGGGGGTTCATATGCCTAATTCAGTGGGAGTCCAAACGCCCACTGAATGCAATCCGATAGGATTGTGCAAGTGTTACGAAGGTAGCGAAGCGGACTGAGTAGACGCTTTGATTTCTAAGAAAAGTATTGTTTTTTTTCGAATTAATTTGTATAATCATAAAAGACACAAGTATATAACAATTATGGCTATAAATCGTCATAGCATACAATCTATGTAGAATTAAATAGAAAATGCATTAAGGTGCCTCTGAAAAGAGGAGAATAGGAAAGCCGGTTCAAATCCGGCACGGACCCACCACTGTAAGTAGTGACAAATTCTAAATAAACCACTGGATGTCAATGACATCTGGGAAGGTTAGAAGGCGGATGAACTACAAGTCAGGAGACCTGCCTTTATGTTGAGATTAGTCGGAAGGGGATTTATTTCAGACGAATTAATTTGAGTTACTTTTTAGATGGGAAAAGTCTCTTAGCATATGCTGAGAGGCTTTTTTAGTGTAAATCATTAAAAATAGGAGCGCACAAATGACACATAAAGCTTATTTATCACTTGCAATTCCCTTAATTTTGTCGACCGTAACGCAGCCGCTTTTAGGTGCAGTAGACACTGCAATTATAGGTAGATTGGATAATTCAGCGTATATCGGGGGTGTGGCAATAGGCGCTGTCATTTTTAACACCATTTACTGGCTCTTTGGTTTTTTAAGAGTGAGTACTTCCAGTTTTTCAGCACAGTCCTATGGGAGTCAGAAAGCATCGGACACTTACTATGCTTACTTTAGACCACTGATGATTGCGGGTATTGTTGGACTGGTCTTTGTACTCTTTCAAGGGATTCTGGCAAAGGGTGCTGTTTTGATCTATAATCCAGACTCGGAAGTGATCGAATATGCGATGACCTATTTTAGAATACTTATTTGGGGAGCGCCTTGTGTACTCATAGGTTATGTGAACATCGGTTGGTTGATGGGCAGAAAGCACGTGAAAGAAACACTCTTTTTGCAGATCAGCGCGAACGTGCTTAACATCGTCCTTGATGCTGTATTTGTGCTCCACTTTAAAATGGGCATCGCAGGTGTCGCTTATGCCACTTTGATTTCACAAGCTTATAGTTTTTTACTAGGGAGTGTCATGATTTCTAAGAAGATTGATCTGTTGAAAGCGAAAGCATATTGGGAGGGCATGGTGGACCGTCAGGCTATAAAAGATATGATGCGTGTTAATCGGGATCTTATGATCAGAACCACATGCTTGCTCATTATGACCAATATGTTCATGAATAAAGGTTCAGAACTCGGAACTGATATATTGGCGGCAAATGCAGTGTTGTTTCAAATTCAGTATATCATTTCATATATATTTGATGGTCTTTCAAATGCCTCTAGTATTTATACTGGGAAAAGTGTAGGTGAGGGCAATCAAGGTGCTTTTAAGGCGGTAATGGAAATTTCCAGTTTTTATACAATTATTTTCTGCTTTTTATTATCAGGCGTGTCAGTTGCTTTTCAAAGTGGAATTATTGGGTTATTTACCAATATAGAAAGTGTCATCATGCTTTGCAAAACTTACTTTATTTGGATTGTGATCTTCCCTTATGTCATCGGCATTGGCATGGTCTACTATGGCATTTATACAGGGAGCACCTTTACGGGACCCGTCAGAAACTCGCTGATCATAGCGCTAGGCATATTTGTATTGACTTATATGTTCGCGATTCCGAAGTGGGGAAATCATGGGTTATGGCTTGCTTTTATACTCTTTAGCCTAACGCGAAGTGTGGTCTTAGTCGCATATAAGAACAAGCTTTTTCAAAAAACTTTTTTAGTGGTATGTACGGAGTGAGGTTAACGCAACAGAAGGGAGGGGATTTTTATGAAGCGTTATTTTATAAGCAGAAGCCTACAAATGTTGATGGTTATGTTGACCGTTTCGTTTTTTACGTTCGGTTTATCCCATTTAAGTCCAAGTGATCCAGCTGAGATTATGCTCTTGTCCCATGATACGATGCCCACGGAAGAATTGCTTGAAAGGACAAGAGCAGAGATGGGGCTAAATGAGACCTTTTTAGTTCAGTATTTTAAGTGGCTTAGAAATGTTTTGAGAGGGGATTTAGGCGAGTCGTATGCATTTAAAAAACCTGTAATCACGATCATTGCACATCGCATTGGGATGACGTTTAGATTGGCATTTGGAGCACTGTTGATTCTTGTGACGACATCTTTAAGTTTGGGCATATTATCTGCGATTAAGCAAAATAAAATAGCAGATTACTTGATTAGAGGATTGTCTTTTGGAGCAATTTCGATGCCGTCCTTTTGGCTAGGCCTCATACTCATATATTGTTTCGCTGTTAAACTGCATTGGTTTAAGATCGCAGATCAATATGCATTTGCAAGCATATTTTTACCTTCACTTACCCTTGCGATCCCACTTACAGGAAAATACATTAGGCAGATACGTGCAGCAGTTTTAGACGAGTATACCAAGGATTATGTGATCGGTGCACGTGCAAGAGGGATTAGAGAGCATCGCATCATCTGGGGACATGTGTTGCCCAATGCCATGCTGAGTATATTGACGCTTTTGGGATTATCGGTTGCTTTTTTAATTGGGGGTACGGCGATTGTAGAAAATATATTTTCATGGCCTGGTCTTGGCACCATGGCACTGAATGCCATAACGAATAGAGATTATCCAATTCTTCAGGCCTATGTTCTGTTTATGGCTTTTATATATGTAGGGGTCAATTACATGGTGGATATTGTATCTCAAATGCTTTATCCCATGCTCAAAGAAGAAGCGGGGGTGTGAGGATGTTAAGTTCAGGATGCGAAACAAGACATCAGAAAATAGTGATTTTTGTAGCGTTGCTCATCGTTTTATTGGCAATGATAGCCCCTATATTTGCACCACATGATCCATTAGAGCCCAATTTCATGCACATTTTAGAAAAACCCAGCAGTACATACTTATTCGGGACGGATCAGGTGGGGCGATGTATCCTTTCACGTATTCTACATGGGGCAAAAGTGTCCCTTGGCATGACCTTTTTTCTTTTGAGTTTAGTATTTGTATTGGGTGTGACGATTGGCCTCATAGCTGCACTTTCGGGTGGCTTTATGGATATGCTCTTAATGCGATTAGTGGATACCGTTTTAGCTTTTCCAGATATTGTATTTGCAATAGCCGTTGTGGGCATACTGGGTCCTGGTATTGTCAATACGATTTTGGCACTAGCGGTGATTTGGTGGACGAAATATGCAAGACTTACGAGAATGCTGGTAATGTCAGTGAAAAATACTGAGTATATACAATCGGCTAAGATGGCAGGCGTGTGGGGGCTTGATCTTATTTTCAGGTATATTTTGCCCAACATCATATCCCCATTGATCGTTCAATTGGCAATGGATATCGGGGGGATGATGCTTGCACTGGCGGGTCTTTCTTTTTTGGGATTAGGGGTACAACCGCCTACACCCGAATGGGGCAGTATGCTCAGTGAAGGCAAGGCATATATTCAGACTGCCCCTTGGCTCTTGCTCTATCCAGGGCTTGCAATTTTCATAGTGGTAGGTGTATTTAACATTTTGGGCGACAGGATGAGAGATTTATTAGATCCTAAAAATATGCAATCAAACTAAGGAGAAATTTATGAAAAAGTGGATGATCAGTTTATTAATTTTAACAATGAGTTTTATTTTTGTAGCCTGCGGGTCAGCGCCTCAAGACGTCAATGAATCGGGAAAAGCAGCAGAATCAGTAGAATCAGCAGATTTAACGACATCGTCTTCAAGCGAGGCTGAAAGTGGTCTTAAGACACTCAACATGGCTATCTTTTGGCTAGATCCAAATCTAGAACCGACTGAAGGTTGGAATGGCTGGGCATTAACACGCTGTGGCATTGGTGAAAACTTGGTTCAGATAGATGAAAACTTAAAGTTTAAATCGGTCTTAGCAGCGTCATATGAGCAAATTGATGAAAAGACAACGGTGTTTCGTATTCGAGAGGATGCTAAGTTTCAAAATGGAAAGCCTGTGGATGCCGCAGCATGTAAGGCTTCTATCGAGAGAGCGCTTGAAATATCAGATCGAGATGATGTGAAGTTTGGTGTGGACGTTATAGAAGCAGAAGGTCAAACTTTGACGATTAAGACTTTAGCCCCAGAGACCTCACTCATCAACAAGCTGACGGATCCTGTTTTTATCATCGTGGACACAGAAGCGGCTAAAGACGAAAACTTTAAATATGCACCCATTTGTACAGGGGCTTTTAAAGTCGTGAATTTTGATCCAGCACTTGGCATGACACTTGAAAAAAATGCGAATCACTGGAGCGGTGATATCGCTGTGGATGTGGTCAATGTAAAGTATATCCAAGATGGGACGATTAGAACCATGGCACTTCAATCTGGAGAAATTGACCTTGCAACGCAAATCCAATCCAAAGATTTAGGCATTTTTGAAAACGACGAAAACTATGTGGTTTACAAAGGGCCTAACTTGAGAGTTTTCATTTTGAGATTGAACATGGACAAACCCTATATGCGCAATAAAGCTTTTAGACAAGCGTTGAGTTATGGGATGGACAAGGCAACTTATGCAACGCAAATTGTAAGTGGCATTCCAGCAAAGGGGCCCTTTAATGACAGCTTACCCTTTGGATATGAGGGGGATGACTATTACACCTATAATCCAGAACAAGCGATGGCATTGCTAGATGCCGAAGGCTTTTTAGACACAGATGGAGATGGCATTAGAGAATCTGAGGGCAAGAACATCGTTCTCAAATATGTATCGAGGACCAATCACGGCATCGATGCAAACAACATCGGTATCGCAATGCAATCGCAGTACAAGGCTATAGGGCTTGGACTTGAAGTTATTCAAGTGGAAAACTACGCTGATATGGCCAAGTCAGGGGATTTTGATATGTTGTGGGAAAGATGGACATCAGCACCGTCGGCAGATCCAGAGTACTTTTTAACGGCGAGTTACAAGTCAGGCAGTGCAGGCAACTATGGGAAGTATACAAGTGATGCTTTTGATACCCTTTGTGATACGCTTGAAAAAACAGATGCCCGAAGCGAACGAGAAAGCCTTGGCATCAAAGGTTCAGAAATGTTAATCGAAGATGTGGCATCGCTTTTTTTATACTATCAAGAAGGCAATGTGGTTACGCGCAAAAATGTGGGCGGCGTCTACAGATTTATTTCGGAAATCTACTATATCGATGACCGTATAACAGTGAAATAGTGGTGTTAAACTCAGATAGGGATGCGAATAGGATGGTTATAAACGTATGGAAAAATTACTTGAAATTAAAGAGATTAAAGTTTCATATGGTCTTAAAACAGTTTTAGAGGGAATCGATTTCAATATTGACTACAAAGAAATCGTCAGTATTGTGGGTGAGAGTGGCAGTGGCAAGACGACACTTGCAAGAAGTATCATCAATTTGCTTCCTGATGGTGCTCGCGCCACTTCGCAGACCTGTTTTTTTGATCATCGAGACTTAAATAAACTGAGCAAAGAAGAATGGCGCAATATGAGAGGTAGTGAAATCGCTTATATTTTTCAAAATCCAAGTTCGTATCTCAATCCCATTATTAGAATCGGCAAGCAGTTTTTGGAGAGCATCAGAAGTCATCGCAATATCAGTAAAGCAGAAGCTATTCAGAAGGTCAAAAGCGTTCTCAAGAAGATGCACTTTAAGGATATAGATCAAATTATGAACGCTTATCCGTATCAGCTCAGCGGTGGCATGAAGCAGCGAGTGGCAATTGCGATGGCGCTTGTAATGGAACCTAAGCTGATTATAGCCGATGAGCCAACCAGTGCGCTGGATGCCATGACACAGAACCAAATTGCAAGTGAGATCATGGCCTATCGAGATGATTTTGAAACGAGTTTTATCATTGTAACCCATAATCTCGGTTATGCGGCAACCCTATCAGATCGCATTATGGTTATGAGAGCGGGTAAAGTCATCGAATTCGATACCAAATCAAAGATTATTTTAGCGCCGCAAAAGGCCTATACAAGAGTGTTGCTTGATGCAATACCTGTTTTGAAAGGACATGGCATATGAATGCAAATTTGATCCTTGAAATGAAAGAAATCCATAAAACGTTCAAAGGCAATACAGGCGAAAATAGACAAGTGCTGAAAGCGGTTAATATCGAAGTGAAAGCGGGGGAGTGTGTGGGGATTGTCGGCGAGAGTGGTTCTGGGAAAAGCACTCTCGCAAAATTGATTGTACACTTAATTCCAGCTACAAAAGGGCAAATCTTTTTTAAGGGCAAAGACATCACTTGCTTATCCAAAAAAGAACTTAAAGCTTACTACCGAAAAGTCCAGATGGTGTTTCAAGAGCCATTGAGCACCTTTAGCCCTAAGATGAAAATCGGCACATATCTGTCGGAGTCCTTTATACACTATGAGAATATGAAGAAAAGCGAAGCGCATAAACGCGCACTTGAATTGCTTAAAATGGTGGGATTATGCGAAACATATATCAACAAATATCCTCATGAACTCAGTGGTGGTGAACTGCAAAGGGTGGTTATCGCAAGGTCAATCGGTATTAATCCAGATTTAATCATATGCGATGAAGCCACATCGGCACTTGATGTATCGCTTCAAAAACAGATCATTGAACTCTTAATGAATTTTAAAAAAAACAATCAATTTTCTACACTGTTCATCACACATGATCTCGCGCTTGCGGAGCGTCTTTGCGACAGAACTTATGTGATGTATCAAGGCGAGATTGTGGAAGTTTTAAAGGGAAATGACATTGTGGAAAGTGCTGTAAACCCCTATACAAGAAAGCTTTTAGAGTCTGTATTTAACATGAAAAAAATTAAGGAAGTTTTGGAGGCAGTATGAGCGCAGCGTTTTATATTAGACCCTTAATCAAAGAAGATGTGGAAAAAGCACAGACGTTTTTATTTGGCATGGCAAAGCAACTCTTTGATATGGACAGGCATCCCGTGTTTCATCATGATATAATGGCCCTCGAATCGGTTTATATTGAAGATGACGATCATCTTATTTTGGGCGCCTTTAATACAAATCATGATTTGATCGGCACGATTGCAGTGAAACGTTTTGTGGATCGATTTGAGTCCATCAAAGGCCTTTATAATGAAAGCAAAACAGCAGAAATTGGCAGATGCTACTTGGACTCAAAGTGGCGCAGAAAAGGCGTTGGGTCAGAACTTTTTCATAAGATGGTTTACTTTTGCAAGGCGAGTGCGTATGAGCAGATCTATTTGCATACACACCGAACGCTTCCAGGTGGGTTTGATTTTTGGTTAAAGATGGGGTTTGAGATCACGAAGGAAGATGATGACGCTTCTAAGACCATTCATATGGAGAAGAGGTTGTAGAAGAATCACCCCTAGCGGGGCACCATACACATAGAGTGCGTAGTGGGACTGCGGAAAATCAGGTAATGTCTGACGGGAGTCCGAGAGGGGACTTTTATAGAAAGCAACTGCTATTTAGTTTTAAGAAGAGGAATAAACAGAGTGCTTATGGCATTGGGACAGCAGGGAATAAGGTGAAATGTAATGGTGGGCATACGACGGTGAATGTGTGGATTTAGTGAAAATGATTTGACTTTTGTGCTCAGATTTTTTGAGATTTGGGCATTAAAGTCTCTTTTTATTGATAGACAGAATGAAATTTTTCAGAAATTAAATTGGTTACAAACATAATTTTGACTTATTGAGATAGAATGCTTACAATATATGTAACGACTTTAACTGAGAAGATATTGCTTTTATGATTCATGGGAGGTACACAATGGATGATTTACAATTTCTTGCGATAAGAGAAACATCAGAAAACTTGCTAAGCAAAATCGAACAATTCATTGATTCGGTTACTGCATTACAAAATGTAGCTGAAGATTTGAAATCAAAAACTGAATATATACCAAGACTTGATTTGCTCTCGGATGAAATTAAACAAGCACTTCAAAATGGTACTGCTGAAATGATTCCATGCAAAGATGCTTCAGATATGTTTTTTTTGCAAATTAGGACTACTGTTAAAGACGCAGTTCTAAATGGGAAAAAATATGGAATACACAAGAAAATAAAAGATATTCCACTAGGTACTAAGCAAGTTCCAACGGATGTTACAGGAGCAATGCAGTGTCTATCTATGCAAAATCAATTAAACCAAATTGCGAATGGGCTTAAAGAAATATCGGAAGCATGTGAGTATAACTTTGGTAGACTGATTCAGGGGCAACGGGATGACCGTCATGCAAAGTTATTAAGTAGTAGAAGTTGTTATATACAGGCTTTAGCAATATCTGATGGAAATTTACGACGCCAAATGCTTATGCAAGCAATTCTTGACGCAAATGCAGCTCGAGCTGAACTCGCTTTTCAAATAAAATCCGACATTATTGCACTTGGTGGAGAAAAATCACCCAAGGCAAAAGATATGGAAAAAATGGTTTGTGATATAAATAAGGCAGTTATTGCAATGAATAATGCAGTTCAATTATCGCTATATTCATTTCAAGCATTAGGAGAACCAAAAGCGCAACTCGCAATTGTCAAAGAACATGAAACTTTTATTAAGCAAGTTTTGCTAAAAGAAATTGAGTATAAAAAAATCAAATATTTAGCTTGGGATTTGATTTACTCCTCTGGGAATTGTGAATCAGTACCGCAAGAGTTCTATTCCATGCCTCTAAAATTAGTCAATAATTGTGCTGATTTTATTCAGAATATAAACGAAGATAAGTCTGTATATCTGGAGGAAAATACTTATGAGTAATAAAGAACATAAAAAGTGTAAAAAGAGGAGCTGTAATGGCCTAGCGCTTCATAATAAATATTGCTTACTATGCAATCAAAAAAGAAAAGAAAAAAAAGAAAAGATTTTAGCCTGCTTAACAGGAATTGGTATTCTCGGTGGTGGAGCAGCAATTAAGAAAGGTGCGCTAAAGCAAGTACCTAAGGTTGCAACAAAGGTTGTTAAAATGTTTTTTAGAGCATAAGAAAAATTTAAATTTAAAAATCATTATTTGACATTTTCAAAAGAAAAAGTTCAAAACATAGTTTTGCTCAGAAAGTTTTGAACAGGAAATTTCAGTAAAAACATTTTGACTTTTACGCATAAGAGGGTCATAATTATATGCGTAGGGTCTTTTTTATTTTTGAGAGAAGGTGTGTTATGGCCAGTACTGAGCTGATTATGGAAATGATTAAAAAGAATAATGGTGTCATAACGGCTGCCGAAGTAACAAAATCAGGAATTTCGCGTGGAAATCTCAAATATATGGTGGATACAGGCTTGCTAGAACGGACAGGACGAGGCGTTTATCAGCTGGCAGGATCATGGGAAGACGAAATGTATAATCTTCAAGCTCGCTATAAGCGAGGTATTTATTCTGGAGCAACTGCACTTTATTTATTTGATTTAACCGACAGGACGCCTGCTAAGTTCCAAATGACCTTTCCACATAATTACAACATATCAACTGTGAAGGGCGAAAATGTGAAGTGTAACCGTGTCATTGTGGAATTGTATGACCTTGGCGTAGTCGAGGTAAAAACCCCTGCTGGGAATGTGGTAAGGGGTTATAACATGGAAAGAACCTTATGCGATATTTTGAGAAAGCACAACAAGACAGATATTCAAATCATAACCGACGCTTTTAAAAAGTATGTCAGAAGAAAGGATAAGAATATTGCTTTGCTCTGTGAATATGGCAAGATGTTAAAGGTAGAAGCAAAGCTTCAATCTTATTTGGAAGTGCTTCTTTAATAAATAATTAATTTGATTATTGGAGCAAGTCATATAAATTTGGAGGTTACAGAATGGACAAAAAAAGAGTTGGTATAATCAAAAGAGAGTTTGACATAATTGTTCAAAGAGAAGAATATTCGGATGTTGAATTTTGGTTTGCAAGAGATCTGATGCCTCTTTTGGGTTATGAGAGATGGGAAAATTTTGAAAAAGCGATCTCTCGCTCAATAGATTCATGTGCAACATCTGGCATTGAAGCAACAGACCATTTTCGTGAGGTCACGAAAATGGTTCAGATAGGCAGTGGATCAACTAGAAGTATAAAGGATTATATGTTGACGAGATACTCTTGTTACTTGATTGCGATGAATGGCGATCCTAGAAAAGAAGAGATTGCTTTTGCGCAGAGTTATTTTGCAGTGCAGACTAGGAAACAAGAGGTAATTGAAGAAAGAATCACCTACATTGAGCGAATGGAAGCAAGAGGCAGACTGAAAGAATCAGAAAAAAGGTTGTCTCAAAACATCTATGAAAGAGGTGTAGATGATTCGGGATTTGGGCGTATTCGTGCTAAAGGAGATAGTGCATTATTTGGAGGAAACAACACTCAAGAAATGAAAAATAAATTAAATATTAAAGAAAATCGCCCTTTGGCTGACTTCCTTCCAACTTTAACTATTGCAGCAAAAAATCTAGCCACTGAGATGACAAATTATAATGTTGAAGAAAAAGATTTACAGGGTGAGGTTCCAATTACAGATGAACATGTTCAAAACAACAGAACTGTTCGAGAGATGCTTGGGCAACGAGGCATAAAACCGGAGGAACTTCCGGCATCGGAAGATATAAAAAAGCTGGAGAGAAGAGTAAAAACTCAAGAGAAGAAAATTGCTTCTCAATCTGGTAAATTACCGAATAATTCTGATGAAGAATAACGAGCAAAACTCGTAAACCAAGGAGCGGATGAAATGAAGTCAAACTTTGAATTCCTCAACAAATCCTTCCCTGTGTTATCAGGCTTAGGGGGGACAGCAGAAAACTATCTATATTCAGATACTAACTCATGCTTAATCAAGCTTGGGCTATTTGGTGAAATCATTGTGAATTTAATGCTTCAGTTAGATGGCATTGAACCGCCTGAATTTGAAAATACCCATGCCAATCGAATCAAACTTCTCAAAAGAGAAGGGCTGATTTCACAGAACATAGATGATATTTTGTATTCATTAAGAACCACAAGAAATAAAGCTGTACATAATAATTATGATTCCTTTGATGATTGTGTAACGCTCATGGAAATGGCATATAGCCTCGCAATCTGGTTTATGCAAACCTATGGTGATTGGCAGTACCAACCAGAAGCATTTGTTTTACCAGAAGATCAAAGCAAAGATAATGATTATGAAAACTTACTGAAAGAAAAAGAAGCACTCATTCAAAAGCTCTCAGAGCAAATGAAAAATCAGCAGCCTTCTATGACTATTACAAAGTCGGAGAGGGCTAAACGTGCGTCAACAGCAGCTGAAATGATGAAACTATCTGAGAAAGAAACCCGCTATTTGATTGACGATCAACTTAGAAAAGTGGGTTGGGAAGCAGACACAAACCATCTAAGATACTCAAAAGGGACAAGACCAGAAAAGGGCAAAAATATTGCAATTTCCGAATGGCCAACCAATTCAAAAGTGGGTGATCATGGCTACGCAGACTATGCTTTATTTATTGGACTTAAACTTGTTGGCATCATTGAAGCCAAACGCATGGTGGTGGATATTCCTTCTGTCCTTGATTATCAATGCAAAGACTACTCCATGACCATCAAAGAAGAACATGCTGAATATCTTGTGAATCAGTGGAACGATTATAAAGTACCACTACTATTCGCAACCAATGGACGAAAGTATTTAAAACAACTGGAGACTAAATCTGGCATCTGGTTTCTTGATGTGCGGCAAACGTCTAATATTCCAAAAGCACAGCAAGGTTGGATGAGTCCAGACGGTATTATGGAGCTTCTAGAAAAAGATATTGAAGCAGCCAATTCTACTTTGAAAACCATGACTTATGACCTTTTAAGTGACCCAGATGGACTCAACTTAAGAGATTATCAAATCAGTGCCATAGAAGCAGCAGAAAAAGCTGTGATAGCAGGTCGAAGCACCATTTTACTTTCTATGGCAACAGGAACAGGGAAGACTAGAACCGTACTCGGTATGATTTATAGATTCTTAAAAACAGATCGCTTTAAGCGTATTCTGTTTTTAGTAGATCGCTCTGCACTGGGTGAACAAGCTCAGGATGTATTCAAGGAAGTTAAGATTGAAGACTTAATGACCCTTGATGAGATTTATAACATCAAGAACCTTGAAGATAAGGATATTGAAAAAGAAACTAAAATTCAAGTAGCCACGGTACAAAGTTTGGTTAAAAGGATTTTATATAACGAAGAAACCATCATGCCAGCGGTGTCTGATTACGACCTCATTGTGGTGGATGAAGCCCACAGGGGTTATATTCTTGATAAGGAAATGGCAGACGATGAAATCCTTTATCGCAATCAGGACGATTACATCAGTAAATATCGCTCAGTTATAGATTATTTTGAGGCCGTCAAAATTGCTTTAACGGCCACGCCTGCCCTACATACCAGCGAAATATTCGGGAAGCCTGTATTTAACTACACGTACCGTGAAGCTGTTATAGAAGGGTATTTGGTAGATCACGACGCACCTCACACGATTACGACGGAACTCAGCAAAAATGGCATCACTTATGAAAAAGGTGATACAGTAGCCATTTATGACCCAGTCACCGGAGAAATTATCAATAGTGATGAACTAGAAGATGAACTGAAATTTGATGTAGAAAAATTCAATCGTCAGGTCATTACCGAGTCATTTAACAAAACGGTTCTTGAGGAAATTGCCAATGAGTTAGACCCTGAAGGCGATGGAAAAACGCTGATATACGCTGTTGATGATAGTCATGCGGACATGGTTGTTAAAATCCTGAAAGAAATCTATGAGCCTCAAGGCGTGGACAACGAAGCCATTATGAAAATCACTGGCAGCGTAGGTGGTGGCAATAAGAAAAAGGTACTTGAAGCCATTAAGAAGTTTAAAAATGAAAAGTATCCTAACATAGTTGTCACTGTGGATTTGCTTACAACAGGGATAGATGTGCCGGAAATTACCACACTTGTTTTCTTAAGAAGGGTAAAATCCAGAATTCTATTTGAACAGATGATTGGTCGTGCCACAAGACTTTGTCCAACAATCGGCAAGTCTCATTTTGAAATTTATGATCCTATTGGTGTTTATGAGTCTTTAGAGCCAGTGAACACCATGAAGCCGGTAGTCGCTAATCCAAGCACCAGTTTTGAAGACTTGATTAATGGCCTTAAAGAACTACCCACTGAAAAGCAGATTGATAATCAAATTGACATGATTATGGCAAAGCTTCAAAGAAAGAAGCGAAACTTAAATGAAAAGGCCATGGCGCATTTTGTAGATTTGTCAGGCGGATTAAGCCCAACCCAGTTTGTAGACCAGATCAAAGAAATGCCAACAGAACTGGCGAAAAATCATATTCTTAAACACCAAAGACTGTTTGAAATTTTAAACGAAGGAACAAACAATGGCAGAAGACCCATTGTTATTTCAGATAAAGAAGATCGGTTACTCAGTCATGAAAGAGGCTATGGAGAAGGCAAGAAACCAGAAGACTATTTGGAAGAATTCAAAACTTTCATATCTGAGAATATGAATAAAATCGCTGCACTTAATATTGTCTGCACCAGACCAAAAGAACTCACTAGAGAGAGTCTGAAAAGTTTGAGATTGGAACTGGATAGACATAAATTCACAGAGCAGCAGCTGAACACCGCTATGAAAGAACTCAAAAACGAAGACATCGCTGCGGACATCATTAGCCTAATTCGTCAGCAAGCCCTTGGATCTTCACTCTTAAGCCATGAAGAACGTATAAAAAAAGCAGTGGAAAGGCTTAAGAAAAACCACAGCTTTAGCAAAATGGAAATAGGTTGGATTGACCGCATTGAAAAGAACTTATTACTGGAAACTGTACTGGATAAAAACACTTTCAATGCAGGTTCTTTCAAGACAGCAGGTGGCTTTGACAAAATTAACAAAATCTTTAAAAATCAACTGGAAGACATCATTGGTGAACTCAATGACTATCTATATGACGATGGAGGCAATGTAGCATAATGAATAATCAAGAAATAGTAGCTAAACTATGGAACCTGTGTAATGTCCTTAGAGACGATGGGATCACTTATCATCAATATGTCACGGAGTTAACCTATATTTTATTTTTAAAAATGGCAAAAGAAACAGGTACAGAAGGTTCTATACCAGAACAGTACCGTTGGGAACAGCTTGTTAAAAAACAAGGGGTAGAACTAAAAAAATTCTATAATGTGCTATTAACCCACTTAGGCGATGAATGCACGGGTAGAATCAGAGAAATCTATTCAGGCGCAAGATCTAATATTGAAGAGCCTAAAAACCTTGAGAAAATCATCACCTCTATTGATGCACTAGATTGGTATTCTGCAAAGGAAGAAGGCCTTGGAAATCTTTATGAAGGCCTTCTTGAAAAAAATGCCAATGAGAAAAAATCAGGTGCTGGCCAATACTTTACACCACGCGTACTCATTAACATTATGACAAAACTCATTGATCCAAAAGCAGGTGAGAAGTGTAATGACCCAGCCTGTGGAACCTTTGGTTTTATGATTGCTGCCGATATGCATGTAAAAAGTCAAACCGATGACTTGTTTGACATCTCTATAGAAGAACAAGAGTTTCAGAAGAAAGAAGCCTTTACAGGTTGTGAGCTTGTTCACGAAACCCATAGACTGGCATTAATGAACGCCATGCTTCATGATGTTGACAGCAAAATTCTATTTGCAGATACTTTAACCAATCAAGGTAAGGTCATGAAGGACTTTGATGTGGTACTCACTAATCCACCGTTTGGAACGAAAAAGGGTGGTGAACGTGTGACACGAGACGACCTGACCTATCCGACATCCAACAAACAGCTGAATTTCCTGCAACATATTTATAGAAGTTTAAAAGCTGATGGTAAGGCAAGAGCGGCGGTCATTCTACCAGATAATGTTCTCTTTGCAGATGGTGATGGTGCATCTATTCGTGCAGACTTAATGGACAAGTGTAATTTACACACCATTCTCAGACTACCTACAGGTATTTTCTATGCACAAGGCGTAAAAACCAACGTGCTGTTCTTTACAAGAGGCAAAAAGGAAAAGAACAATACTAAAAATGTATGGTTCTATGACCTGAGAACCAATATGCAGAACTTTGGTAAAACCAATGCGCTGAAAGAAGAACATTTTGAGGATTTCATAAAAGCATATACTGCTGAAGACCGAACTAAAGTGGAGGATGAGCGATTCAAATGCTTTACCAGAGAACAAATTGCAGAGAAAAACAACAGCCTTGACTTAGGACTTATTCGTGATGACAGTATTTTAGATTATGAAGATCTTCAAGACCCAATTGAAAGCGGTGAAGAGATTATTGCCAAGCTTGAAGAAGCAGTAGATTTGATTCAAAGCGTGGTGAAAGAACTCCGTTCATTGGAGGGCAAGTAGGTATGACTAAGAAAAAACAGAATTTGACTCCAGATGAGTTGTTGGAGCAGGCTTTGGTACCTGAGAGTGAAAGGCCTTATAAGGTGCCGGAGAATTGGGTTTGGACTCGTTTGTCTAGTTGTATAGATGTCTGTAAAGAAAAATTGGATGAGTTTGATGACGACGAGTTAAAATATATTGGATTAGAGCATATTGGAAGTGGAGCGGGTATTATAGGTTTTGACTCTGCTACACATTTAAAAAGTCTTAAAAATGTTTTTAATAAAGGGCAGATACTATATGGTAAATTGAGGCCATACTTAAACAAACATGATATTGTATCATTTAACGGTGTATGTTCAACTGATATTCTAGTTTTGGACACAAAAGAAACAACAATCGAAAAATTTGCAAATTATTTGTTAGATACAAACGAATTGATCGAATATGCCGTAAATAATTCTAAGGGGATAAATCTACCTAGAGTGTCAGAGGGTGAATTATTGTCATTTCCAACGCCCCTCCCTCCTCTCGCTGAACAACAACGCATCGTAGACCGAATCGAAAGTCTTTTTGAAAAGTTGGATCAGGCAAAAGTGCTTATTCAGGATGCCCTTGATTCCTTTGAAAATAGAAAGGCTGCCATTCTTCATAAGGCTTTTAGTGGGGAACTTACTAAGAAATGGCGTGAAGAGAATGGGGGTGGGATGGAGAGTTGGGAAGAAGTGGTGTTGGGTGAATATGCAAACACAAAATATGGGTATACTGAAAGCGCACAAAATGAAAATGTCGGCCCTAAATTTCTTAGAATTACTGATATTCAAGATGGAATAGTAATGTGGGAAACTGTTCCGTACTGTCCAATAAGTGATGACGATTATTTGAAATACAAATTGAATATTGGAGATATTGTAGTAGCACGAACTGGTGCAACCACAGGAAAGAGTTATATGATAATCGACGATGTTGATGCAGTTTTTGCTTCATATCTTATTAGAATTAATATCAAACGAATGGATTTAATTTCATCAGAGTTCTTGTATAAATTTCTCCAATCACAGTTATATTGGAATCAGATAACCGAATTAAGCTCAGGTATTGCTCAACCAGGTGTGAATGCTAATAAACTTAAATCAATATTATTACCTCTACCTTCGATTTTAGAACAAAATGAGATTGTTAAAATTCTTGATATTGTTTTGGAAAAAGAAATTCAGTCTAGAGAATTGTTAGAAAGTGCTAACAATATTGACCTTATGAGAAAATCAATTCTAGCCCTTGCTTTCCGTGGTGAACTTGGTACAAATGATCCTTATGAAGAGAGCGCTAAACGGTTACTTAAAAAAATGTTTGATGAGGACGGAGGTGAGCTTATATGAAATTGGAGTATGTTTATTTGAACGGATACAAAAACTTAAATGAACTTGAGATCTATTTTGAAGAAGGCTCAACCGTCAATTCGATTATTGGGAACAATGGAAGTGGTAAATCCAATATTCTTGAAGCATTAAGTGTCATATTTTCAACTGCATTGAATGATGGTACATCAATTGATTTTAGGTTTTGTATAAAGTATGTAATTGATGATAATAAATTTAAAATAAACAATGCTGATGATCAAATACTAGTCTCTAAAAATGGGGAAAAAGTTTCTAAAAAAGATGTGGTATTTGCATTACCAAAAATGATTTTTTTATATTACTCAGGAGAGACTAAACGTTTAAAACAATTCTCAGATGAGAGTATTGATAAAAGATTTGACAAGATACTAAAAAAAGATGAAGAAATTGCCTTAAAGTACATGACTTATTTGACTGTTGATGATTTTGGTGCAAGCCTTCTGACTAGTTACATTTATAACACTGAAATTTTCAAGAAAATATGCGATATTGTTGATATAAAAGAAATCTGTACTCCGATAATGATTAATTTGAAAAAACCCAAATGGAGTAAGACTGGTAAGTCTAATGATTTCTGGGGGGCGATAGGTACTGTTGGTAAAGAATTAAATAGTTTGGCACAAAAGGGCATATATTCAATAATCGATAATAACAAATCAAAAATAATAATCGAGGATATTGAAGCCTTAAAAGATGAAACTATTGGTGCAATAGGCTTGTTTACAATATTTAAGGTGTTAGATCAGGCGGACGTTATTGATAATATTGAGTTTGATGTAATTAAAGGAAATGATAAGTTCAGCTATAAAAGTTTGAGTGAGGGTGAAAAACAGTTAGCTCAGTTATTATCTGTACTTGAAATTACTAAAGATTACAAAGCCTTATTCCTTTTAGATGAATTCGATTCGTATTTGCATCCGAACTGGCAAAGACAATTTGTTGATATTCTTAGTGAAATTGATATTAGAGGTCAAGTTCTGTTTACGACACATTCGCCTTTGACGCTTGGAAAAATGAGTAAAGAAAATATTATCATTCTTAAAGATGGAAATGCTTATAATCCTGCTGTGGATACATTTAATCGAGATGTATCTGAAGTTCTTGAAGAAATAATGGAAGTGGGTAAGAGACCTAGTGAAGTTGAAAAAGCTATTAAAGAGTTTAGAAATACTGCTGTTCATGGAAAGTATGAGGATGCTATACACGGATATGATATTCTTAAATCAATCTTATCCAAAGATGATCCATTTTTTATAACGGCGGAACACTTATTAGCGAGGTTGAAAATGAAATGAAGTATATCATGAAAAATACTGAACCTGTGGAGTTAATTGAATATAAGAAGACCCCAGGTGTTTGTTTTGGTAATATGCATAAAGAAGTCAAAGATGCTGTGAAAATTGCATTGATTGAAGAACAGGGTTATTTGTGTTGTTATTGTGGAAAAAGGATAGAAATAACCGACCATTTGAAAATTGAGCATATATTACCTCAAGGAAAATTTGATTATGCTCAGTTATTATATAGTAATATGTTATTATCCTGTGATGGTGGCGAGAAAGCTCGTGAAGGGGGTAATAGACAATTTCCTGTACACTGTGATAGTAAAAAGAAAGAGAATATTTTAGCCTTTTCACCTACTAATAGTTGCTGCGACAATTGTTTTATCTATAGTGAAGATGGAAGTATTGATGCTTTCCCAGGTAAAAACTTAGGAGTAAAAGAGATTATCGACACATTGGGGTTAGATAATCCTGTTTTGAGAAGTCTAAGAAAAGCTGCTATTGATGCGTACAATTGCCTGGAACTAACTTCAGAGGAATGGGAGAGTGAACTACAACAATTAAACACTAAAAATTCAGATGGAAAATATTCATCTTTTTGTAATGTTGTAGAATATTACGTAAAAAATTATAAGATGAGAGCAGAATTTTAGATATTAGATTTTTGTGAACTCAAATCTGATTAGTATAAATAATAATGGTATTTCAAGGTGTGCAGATGCCCTTTTAAACGTGGAAGTTTATGAGGGCATCTTTTTTGTTGCAAATTTTTCCGCTCAACTGTACTTCTCGTCGTTGAAGTATATGAGAAGAAAAATTTTGTAGGGGTGCCTAAAAATCACCTTAATAGTAAGGGGCAAAATTATTTTTCGTCCAACTATGCGTTTCATCGTTGAAATAAGTAGAGGCGCTTTTTTCCAAATGGTTGTCGAAAGGTTGTTACCAATGCCTATAAAGTAAGGGTTTCTCTCAACTTCAGAAAAAATAACTTAAAAATTAAAGGAGGCGTTACCAAAATGAAAAAACGATTCAACACCATCGATGGTCAAACATTAATGACCATGCCACTGCAACCATTAGAATTTGTCATTGAAAATCTGTTATCCAATGGACTTCATGTTCTCGCCGGTTCACCAAAGGTGGGGAAGAGCTGGCTTGCTTTATGGCTTGCCGTTACCGTTTCAAAAGGTGAAGCAATATGGGGCAACAAAGTGAAACAAGGTGATACCTTATATCTCTGTTTTGAAGACAGTCAAATCAGAATTCAAAACAGACTGTTTGAAATTACAGACGAAGCATCTGCAGGCGTTAATTTCTGCACTGAACAAGCAACATTGGGCGGTGAGCTAGAAGAGCGAATTAGAACTTTTGTAGAAGAGCATCCAGCAAGTGTTCTAATCATCATCGACACCCTGCAAATGATTTGTGGTTCGTCTACAGACAACAGCTATGCCAGTGACTATAGTGACTTATCTGTTCTAAAAAACATTGCAGATGAACTTGGAATTGCCATTCTCCTCATTCATCATCTGAGAAAAGAAAATGACAATGATCCCTTCAACAGAATATCTGGTACAACAGGTATTCAAGGTGCAGCTGATTCTAACTTTATTCTTTCTGAAGATGTTCGTGGCAGTGGTCAAGCGAAGCTCTATTGTGTCGGCAGAGATATTGAGTACCGTGAAATTTCTTTGAAACACAATGAAGAAAACATCTGGGAAGTGGTATCGGACAGTTTTCAAAATAAAGATGTATTGCTCCATGACATTGTGCTTCTCATTTCAGATTTTATGAAAGATAAAAATAGTTACACTGGATCGCCAACAGAATTATCGACCCTGCTATCTGTTCAAAGTGGGGATCAAATTTCATCAAGAATTTCATCAAAATACATCAGACTGAACCTTGATGAACTTCGCAAACGCTTTATCCATGCGGATTTCAAAAAGAGTAATGGCAAACGCATTATTTCTCTTTCTGTCATGAGGGACGATAGTGTCGATAATCAGAGGACTTCTCCATGTGCTCTAGATAATGACCCTTTCGACCCTGTGGAAGTGAGCCGTGGTTAATCAAATTCAGAGAAAAAATCAAACAGGCGATTACTTGCCCTTGTGTGGCAATTTCTAGAGCCATTGGCATCACAATGCCTGATGCCGATTATAATCGAAATTTGGGGCATGTGTGAGCCACAAAACAGCAGAAAAGAAAACTTTAGGAGTGACGACTGTTGAAAGGGCTGATATTCCACCACTAAAAGTATCTCTAGATTCGCTCGAAATACCATCGACACCTTGGAACACGTGAGGGAGCTAAAAGAACTTGGCGTAGCCGTTAGCTTTGAAAAGGAAAACATTAATACCCTAACATTCAACGGAGAACTGCTCTTGACTATATTGTCTTCTCTCGCCCAAGGGGAAAGCAATCCATATCCCAAAACACTAAAATGGGACTAAAAATGAAGGCCAAGCAAGGGGAGTTGATCGGATTTAATTCTTGTATGGGTTATTTTTATAATACTGAAACCGGCAAGCTCATTCTCAATGAAGAAGAGGCCGAAATAGTAAAATTCATATTCAAAAGATATGTGGAAGGAGCTGGTGCTCATACCATAGCAAGAAATTTAGAAGCTAAGGGTATCAAAACCAAGAAGGGCATGGACAACTGGCACGACAGTGCCATCGCTGGCATTATCAGAAATGAAAAATATGTGGGAGATGTGGTCATGGGTAAAACCTATACCGTTGACCCCATCAGTAAAAAACGAATTGTCAACTTTGGGGAGCAAGACAGGTACTATATTAAAGACCATCACGAACCCATTATCTCCAGAGAACTTTTCAATAAGGCTCAAGAAATCAGAGAAAAAAGGAGCAGACGCACCAACGATGGCAAGATCAATCGCCACAGTATGGACTACCCGTTCAGCAATATCATGAAGTGCAAATACTGTGGTGGCACCATCATCCGAAGAAAATAAACTTCGGGTAAGAACCCAAAGTTCGTTTGGTACTGCCACCATGCAGCAAAAAAAGGCAAGAAGGTCTGTCCACATTCCAAAGCCATACCGGAGGAAGTCATGGAGCAATCTTTCGTCAGAGCCTTTAACGCCTTATGCAAAGATAATGAAAAAATTACAGACGAATTCATCGAGAACCTTTCCAAAAGCCTTGAATACCGTGAGCACGAAAAGGAAATAAAAAAGCTAAATGACAAAACAAACAAGCTTCACAATCAACGAAACCAACTGGTAGACTTGCTGTTAGAACAAAAAATCAACAAAGACATTTACGACCAAAAGTATGCTAAAGTCTCTGAAAAGATTGAAATTGCAGAAGGTGAACTACAGGCGTATAATGAAAATAACGAGTTTGGTGAGGACTTCAGAAGTAGGCTTCTTAGCTTCAAACGGATCTTCGAAAAGAAGAAAACCATGGAAAGCTTCGATGGTGAAATCTTTAGAACCCTGATTAAAGAAGCTTATATCGGTGAGACAGACGATGCAGGAAACCCATTACCCCGCACCATCAACTTTGTATTTAAAACGGGGCTGAAAATCAACATTTCACCCCTGTTTCCTAAAGAACCCCCCCTAGAGGCAGACCACGCACATCGCCACCACGCCTATAAAGGTTAAAAGGATGCCACTTACTTTTGAATTGTCCATGGATTCAGATAGAAAACGGACACCCAGAATACTGCTGAAAATAATACCTCCCTGTAAAATCTATATAACCATCATAATTTGTTATATAATAGTTAACAAACAGATATAATCGAAATTTAAAATCAAAACTTTATGCGATCCTATAGACCAGAAATAAACACATAGTAAAAATCCAGACCTAGGGGGCACTTGAGTTTGAAAAACATGAAGCTTCAACAAAAGTTAACCATTGTGATCATTTTCTTAATCGTTTTTTCCACAGGGATTAGCAGCTATTTTGTGAGTCGTTTTGAGCTCAAGCGCATGGAAAAAATCACAGAAAATAATCTTTTTAATGTGGCAAGTATTTTAGCGGATTCTTCTATTATAAGCGAAGGGTTATACCATAAATCTTCTAAAGCGATTCAAGCGTATGTTGAAAAGCAATTGGCAAGTTTAACAGATGTTGAGATCATCACCATAGCCGATATGGACGGTATTCGGTATGGGCATCCCAACGCGGCGCGATTAGGGGAAACCTTCGTAGGTGGTGATGAGCAGAGAGTCATCGAAGAGGGTGCAATGTATGCTTCAATCGCGACAGGGACTTTGGGGCGATCTGTGAGGGTATTTGCACCTGTCTATTATGAGGCAAAACAAGTGGGATTTGTCATGGCGGCGCACTTGTTTGATGACGTGGTGGTGGCGCGTAAAAGTATTGAGAAGAGCATTCTCATTTATACTTTTATCGGCATCATCGTGGGGACCTTTGGTGCCGTTGGAACGGCAATTGTGATAAAAAAGAGTTTACTAGGTCTTGAACCTTATGAAATCGTCCATCTGTACCATGAAAAGGATGCCATGATTAAATCTCTACATGAAGGCATTCTTGCCATTGATGAAAATCAAAAGATCACCATGATCAACGATTCTGCTATAAAAATATTAAGACTTTCAGATGATGATGTGATTGGAAAAGACGTCATGACTTTGTTTCCAACGACTAAGCTCTCCCGTGTTCTCGAAACGGGAATTGCAGAATATGACAAGGGACAGGAAATTAATGGGGCCAATATCATGACGAATCGAGTGCCTATTCTTGATGGTGAAAAAATAGTGGGGGCACTTGCAACTTTTAGAGATCATACAGAAGTGGTTGCCATGGCAGAGGAAATTACAGGTGTCAAGCAAATTGTTGAAGCCTTAAGGGCAAACACGCATGAGTTCATGAATAAACTACATGTGATCATCGGCTTGATTGAGATCGGTGATGATGCTCTTACAAGGGATTATATTTTAGAGCTCAAACATTCTCAAGAAAACATAAAAGAAATGGTCTTTGAAAAAATTGATAATCCAATGATAGGGGCATTGCTTCTCGGTAAGCTGAACAGGGCAAAAGAAGAACATATTGATTTGCATCTGTCGGAAGATAGCACTTTAAAAGCTTTAGACTACGGACTCAACTACCAAGCATTCATCATTATTTTGGGCAACTTAATCGAAAATGCGATTGAGGCGATTAAACAAAAGAATTTTGGGAAGGGCAGTATAGAAGTTTATCTCAATGATATTGGTTCAGAGGTTACCATTCAGATCACAGATAATGGCGTGGGGATTGAACCCGCACGACTATCTGAAATATTTAATCGAGGGGTTACAACGAAACCAGGGAGCAACGGGATCGGACTGGATATTGTGAGTGCAACGATTAAAAGACTGGGTGGTAAAATTGAAGTGGACTCCACTCTTGGAGCGGGTAGTACCTTCACTGTGATAATTCCAAAGGAGGCAATATAGATGATTAGGGTGCTTGTTGTTGAAGATGATCCCATGTTGGCTGAGATTCACAGAAAATTTATTGATCATACGGAGGGGTTTGATGTGATCGGTATAGCTGGTGATGGTGTTACTGCGCTTGAATTTTTAAAAGAGAATACCGTAGATCTTTTGATTTTAGACATTTATATGCCTAAAATGGATGGTCTTACCTTGATCGAAGAGATGCGGCATGCCTCCATTTCATCGGATTTGATCTTAGTCACAGCATCCAAGGATGTTGAACAAGTGGAGAGGGCACTTAAATACGGCGTGTTCGATTATCTCGTCAAGCCCTTTGAATTTGAACGCCTCAAAAAAGCTTTGATACATTATAAAAACAGGGTTGAGATGCTGGATTCAAGTTCTGTTGTAGAGCAATGTCAAATTGATCGAATGCTCATGCGAGAGCGTGATATCCCCTTGATTGAATTGCCAAAGGGGTTACACACGAAGACCTTAGAACGCGTTCGAAGAGCGGCTCAAGTTTGTGCGCATGAGTTTGTGGATATTGAGGTCATTGCTGAAGGATTGGATGTCTCTAAAGTCACGATTAGGCGCTATCTTGAGTATTTGGCGCAGCTTGAAGAAATGGAGATACAAATGCATTATGGGACAAGAGGTAGACCTTCTTTTAAGTATAGAATGAGAATCCAATAGGCCCAAAATTCACGAAGCACACTGATGGCTTAACCTAGAGCGTATCATAAAGACAAGGTAAAAAACTTTGATAATAATATATCAGAGTTTTTTTTATTTAAAAAACGGTTGATATATTTACATAAACAGACGGCTCCTTTATTATTCTGTACACTTAAATAACAGAAATAAGTCAAAAATTTGAGGGGTAGTAAATGGATTATTCTAAATTGGCACTTGAATTACATGAGGCAAAAAAAGGCAAAATATCAGTGGTATCAAAGGTCAAGCTCGAAGACAAACACGATTTAAGTATTGCGTATACGCCGGGCGTTGCAGAACCTTGCAGAAAAATTGCAGCGCATAAAGAAGATGTTTATAAATATACTTCTAAAGGCAATCTCGTAGCAATTGTTTCAGATGGTACGGCGGTTTTAGGTCTTGGAGACATTGGGCCTGAAGCGGCACTCCCTGTTATGGAAGGCAAGGCGGTGCTTTTTAAGAATTTTGCAGATGTAGATGCTTTTCCAGTGTGCATTGATACAAAAGAGGTAGATGAAATTGTGACTTTGGTAAAGCAAATTGCACCTACTTTTGGGGGCATTAATCTCGAAGATATTTCAGCGCCAAGGTGCATTGAAATTGAAAAAAGACTGAAGGCAGAACTCGATATTCCGGTTTTTCATGATGACCAACACGGGACGGCGATTGTTGTCGTTGCAGGACTTATCAATGCGCTCAAAGTCGTTGGAAAGCAATGGGAAGAGGTTAAGGTGGTGGTCAACGGTCCTGGGGCAGCTGGATCAGCAATTACGAAGATGATCATCAATATGGGTGCTGGCGATATTTTAGTTTGCGGTTTAGAGGGCATTCTATACAGAGATAATCCTGAAAACGATGATTTGAAGGAGAGCCTTGCACAAATGACCAATAAACAAAACCAAAAAGGCGATTTAACAGAGGCACTTAAAGGTGCTGATATATTCATTGGCGTATCTGCACCGAATATAGTGACCAAAGAAATGATTTCTGAAATGAATTCGGGTTCAATTGTGTTTGCTATGGCAAATCCAATTCCAGAAATTATGCCTGATGTTGCCAAAGCAGGCGGTGCAACTGTTGTAGGATCAGGTCGTTCTGATTTTGCAAACCAAGTGAACAATGTGCTCGCATTTCCAGGCATTTTTAGAGGGGCTTTAGATGTCAGAGCAAGTGATATCAATGAAGAGATGAAAATTGCGGCTGCAAAGGCGATTGCATCCATTGTAACACCTGAAGAACTTTCAAGTGAATATGTAATTCCAAATCCACTCGACCCAAGAGTTGCAAAAGGGGTTGCAAGTGCGGTGGCTAAAGCAGCTCGTGATACAGGGGTTGCCAGAATATAAACGAATATGAGTTAAGGGGGATTATGATGAGTATAAGTGAGGCTACATTATCAGGACAATTGGTTGAGAGACAAGGTTATAAAATTATGGGGATTCCTGTGGTGCTTTTTACAGTGATTTCCGCGGTTGTATTAGGCGCATCTTTTATGGATGTACTCCCGCAGGGGATGATTGGTGCATTTCCAATCATGATGATTATGGGTGCGATTTTAAATGAAATCGGCAATAGAATGCCAATCGTTAAGGATTATTTAGGTGGAGGTCCTATCGTTGTGATTTTTGGTTCTGCAGCGCTAGTCACTTATGGAATCGTTCCAGAGGCATCCAAAGATATTATGGTGAACTTTATTAAAGGTGAGGGTTTTTTGAGTTTTTATATTGCGGCACTTATAACAGGTAGTATTTTAGGCATGGATAAGAAACTCTTGCTCAAAGCGGCATTGAGATACTTCCCTGTCATCCTAGGCGGTGTTGTTGCGGCCCTTGGACTGGCAGCATTAGTGGGTGGCCTTATGGGTTATGGTGCCAAAGAAGCAGCACTTTATGTGGCATTGCCAATTATGGGTGGTGGCATGGGCGCTGGCGCAGTGCCTCTATCTCAAATCTTTGGAGATGCACTGGCTGTAGACCCTGGAGAGATTCTTTCTAAAATGGTGCCGGCACTTGCGCTTGGCAATGCTATGGCGATTGTAATCGCAGGATTGCTCAATAGAATAGGTAAGAAAATGACGCATTTAAGTGGCAATGGCAAGTTGATGATCAATCAAAACGATGTTAAAGAGGATGAAGCAAGTAGTGAACTCAATCTTAAATCAATGGGCATAGGTTTGTTGATTGCGTCGACGTTTTTTATCCTAGGCATCATTTTAGAGAAGTTTATTCCAATTCATTCCTATGCATTGATGATCATAGCTGTGGCTGTGGCAAAATCTTTAGGGGTTATACCCAAGCAGTATGAAGATTGTGCAGCGCAATGGTTTAAATTTGTAATGGCAAACTTTACACCTGCACTTTTAGTAGGGATAGGGGTAGCCTATACCGATCTTAATGCTGTTATAAGTGCTTTATCGGTCACTTATGTTGTACTTGTGTTTTTCACAGTGCTTGGATCGGTTATTGGTGCTGGTTTTGTGGGTAAAATGACGGGTTTTTATCCAATAGAGGCCGCTATAACAGGGGGCTTATGTATGGCAAACATGGGCGGAACAGGAGATGTTGCAGTACTCTCATCATGTAACAGAATGGAACTCATGCCTTTTGCACAAATTTCATCGAGAATTGGTGGTGCGTTTATGCTGATTTTAGCCACGGCAATTTTAAAGTTGTTTTTAAGTTAGACAAGCCATCCGTGGAGAAAAGGCTGACCATTCACATAGTTTAAAATGGCTTTAGATAAGCTCTAAATAAGAGATGCCACCATAAAATCGTTTCAATGAATACGATTTTATGGTGGCATCTTTTTTGCGAATAAATAAGGTAGGCTATTTTATAACCACAGCAGTTCCAGCCGCTGTAACCATAAGCATGTTATTGGATGTGCCTAAAACTTCATAATCGATATCCACACCAATGATTGCATTTGCGCCTAACTTTTGAGCACGACTTTCCATTTCTTTAAGTGCAGCAGATCTTGCATCCACAAGTTCACCCTCATATGAATTAGAGCGTCCGCCAAAAAAATTGGTGAGCCCTGCTGCAAAATCTTTCACAAAATCCACGCCATTTATGACTTCGCCGAACACGATTCCTTTGTATTCAAGTACTTCTCTGCCTTCGATTTGATTTGTCGTTGTAATAATCATGGCTGTTCCTCCTCATAAAATAAATTATAATGTATCCGTTTTTTCACAATTTTTTGTCTCTTTAAGTTATAATAACAAAAAAGAATTAAAAAAGTGTTAAAGAAATAAAAAAAAGGTCTGAGAAATTTATGATAAGAGATGATGTTGGTTAGAGTATCAAAAGTCCGTTTCCCACGAACGCTCTACCATATGCTGTGTGGTGTGATTTTCGTAAGCGCATCATAGGGTAGAGGGGCACTCAATTTTTGACTTTTGACACTTTAATATATGTTCATACGACTAAAATTGGGGTATAAAAACAGATAGGGGTTAATTTAATGGGGTTTTAAAAGGGGGCACTATGAATAAAATATTTAGGTATGGAACGATCATTATTTTTATGTTAGGGGTAGCCATTTTTTCAGGGTGTAGTAATCGCTTGGAGAAAAATAATTTATTAGATCCAAATAAGCCGATCACTGTAATCGTTTGGCATTATTACAATGGTAATATTAAGGAAGCTTTCGATGATTTGGTATCTGAATTTAATGAAACTGTGGGTATGGAACAGGGAATCGTCGTTGAGGCCAAGAGCCAAGGGGATGTCAATCAGCTGGCAACGGCTGTATTCGATGCGGCAAATCAATCCATTGGGTCCTCGCCTATGCCCGATATATTTGCAGCTTATCCTGACAACGCCTACAGAGTTAATCAGATTACGAACTTGGTTCATTTAGAAACGTATTTTTCAAAAGAAGAAATAGAGGCCTATCGACAAGAATTTTTAGAAGAAGGTCGTTTTTCACCGAATAATCAATTTTTTATCGTGCCAATTGCAAAGTCGACTGAAAATTTATTCGTCAATAAGAACTATTGGGAAAAATTTGCCTCTGAAAATGGTTTTACAAATGCGGATTTAAGCACATGGGAAGGGCTTTATGATGTCTCGAAGACCTATTATGAAACTACTGGGAAAGGCTTTTTTGGAATTGATGCAAGTGCCAATTTTATGCTTCAAGTGGCCGTGCAGATGGGATCGGAAATGTTTGATTATTCGAGTGGTGATGCCACTTTTAATCTAACACCTGAAATTGCCGAATATATATGGCAGTATTACTATAAGCCTTATGTGAAAGGATACTTTACAAAAACAGGTCGATTTAGTTCTGATGATGCTAAAACGGGGACGGTGCTCGCTTATATTGGGTCAACTGCAGGGGCGGCATACTTTCCAACAGAGGTAACTTTTAGTCAACAAGAAGTTTATAAAATTGAACCATTAGTTTTACCATATCCCTACTTTAAAGAAGGCGAACCTTACGCCATCCAACAAGGTGCTGGTATGTGTATTTCACAAAGTGACGAGGCACATGAATATGCGTCTTCGCTTTTTCTGAAATGGTTTACAGAAGCGGATCAAAATCTTAAATTCGCAGTGTCCACAGGGTATCTTCCTGTTAAAAATGAAGCTTTAAATGAGTCAAAATTGCTTGGAGCTCTAGAGCATACAAAGCAGACTAATCCTGCCATAAAGGCCTCAATCATCACAACGACTAAAATGCTAAAGGATTATGCGTTTTATAATAACAAGCCTTTCCTCGGGAGCTATGAAATTAGAGTTTTACTTGAAACAAATTTGTATGAGAAAACCGCTAGAGATTTGGAACAGATTGAAAATCGCGTAGCGGGTGGCGAAGATCGAGACAGTGTCATTGAGACCTTGATATCAAAGGCAGAATTTGAAAAATGGTACGAGCAAATGTTGCATGAAGCTGATCTGATAATGAAGAAGTAGAAAGGCTGTTGGTATGACAAAGATAAGATGGCATAAAAAGTCCATTGTTTCGAGACTTACATTTTTTGTAGTCCTCATTATTGTGATCCAAACGGTTCTATTGGTGGGCAGTTTAATTGTAGGAGGCGTTTTAAACCAAGCCGAGCATAATGCCTATCAAGCTTTTTACGAGAAGGTCAATAATAGAAAAGACTTTGTACAGCGTGAAATGAAAAATCGTTGGACTAATTTAGAACCTTATTTATCCCCGATATCAAAAATACTTTCTAAGGAAGGTATATCGACAGATGTTATTTTTGATGAGGTGGTTGATGAGCTGATCGCGATGCTTAGAACAACTCAAGTGTCCGGCGTTTATATGATTCTTGAACCAGCAGATAGAGCATTGGATAAATACCCTTCGCTGTATTTAAGGGATTATGATCCCATTACAAACTTGCAAAGTGATGATGATCTCTATATGATTTGTGGACCGTCAGATCTTGCAAAGCGTTTGAAAATTCCACTTGATCAAACTTGGCAATATAATTTAAAATTAACAGAAGGCAATGGGGATTTTTACTTTAAACCGTATTTAAATGCACCGCTGACGACGAAAGCCAGTTATTTAGGTTATTGGAGTAAGCCTTTTAAACTGTCAGAGGATGATCTAACCGTTCTAACGTATTCGATGCCCTTATTTGATGTAAATGGAGCGCTTAAAGGGGTAATTGGTGTGGAAATAACTTTGAATTACTTAACTCAGTTTTTTCCTGCGTCGGAGTTGCAACCACGTGATTCACTGGGTTACATGATCGCATATAGAGACAGTCCAGACGGTTTGTTAAGACCGGTTTTCATGGAAGGCGCTCTACAAAAACGGTTGATTTCGGGCTTGGAACCTTTGGATTTGAGTATAGTGGATCAAGATAGAAATATATTCAAATTAAAGACGCATAAAGGCTCTGAAAACATATACGCAAGTGTTGAAAAGATAGGGCTCTATCAGTTCAATACGCCTTTTGAGGATGAACAATGGTACCTCATTGGATTAATGAGAGAAGACTATCTTTTAAATTATGTGAATCGAATCAAGCAAATTCTTTGGATGTCACTTTGGACTTCGATCATCGTGGGGATTTTCGGCGGGATATTGATCAGTTATCAAGTATCGAGGCCGATTATTAATCTTGCAAAGCAAGTGAGAGAAAGCGATAAGAGCAAAATAATGTATCTTGAACCGACAGGGCTTTTAGAACTGGATGAGCTATCCAGTACGATGGAGTTTACCAACAAATTGATGTTGGCATCTGCTTCAAGGCTCTCTAGGATCAGTGAGATGTTCGATGTGCCGATAGGTGCTTTTGAAATCAATTTAAATACAGGACGTGTTTTTGTGACGGATTATTTCTATTCAATTTTAAAATTCGAAGCACATGAGACCGAAAGATTAGAGACAAAAGAAAGCTTTATTAAATTGATTAATGCAATACTGGAGCATCCAGAACCAGATGAAAACGATGTCTATCGGTTGATGCTAGAGCCTGTACGCTGGGTGAAGATTAAGATGATTGAGGATGCAGAATTGATGTATGGCGTTGTCATGGATGTTACTGATGAAATTCGTGAGAAAAATTTGATTAAGCTTGATCGTGATATGGACCCGTTGACGAAACTGCTCAATCGAAAGGGATTTCAATGGCAATTTGAAATTTGGGTGCAAACAGATCATTCTGGGGAAGCAGCCTTATTGATGTTTGATTTGGACAATTTGAAGATGATCAATGATTCTTATGGGCATAAGTGGGGGGATCAATATATTATCCATGCCGTTGAAAGGTTACAAGCCATCACAGATGACGATCATAAGTTGCTGGGCAGAAGATCCGGAGACGAATTTGTCATGCTGCTTTATGATTTTGAAAGTAAAGATGCGATTCGAAGGTGCGTCACTGCGTTTTATGAAAAAATTGAGCAACAATTTATTGAGTTCCCCGATGGCATGCGGAAAACCGTCGCTATTTCAGCGGGTATCATGTGGATGGACTGTCCAGAACTCGGTTATGATGAGCTTTTACATTATGCGGATGAGGCTCTATATGAGTCCAAACGGCAGAATAAAGGACGTTATACAGAAAGTAGATACTGAAAGGATGTTGTAAATATGTATACTAAAAAAGAAATTATAGAAAAGGCAAAAGCACAATTGGCTCTTGATTATAACTGTCAAATATCCGATTTTGAAAAAGAAGGCAATACGATTGCTGAAAATAGATTATTAGAAGGCAGGCGCATCTATGAAAGTGATGGTTGTTTTTTGAAAATCGTCTGTATCGGTGGGCGTGCGATCATAAGTGCAGATGAAAAACTCAAGCCTTGGCTTGAGGAAAAACTGGTGGGCAGGGATGCAAGCTGGCTTTTTGACTTCTTTGTGCTCAGGGCGATCGATCAAAAATTGGGTGAGTTCGGTCATGAAATTGATCGGACACAAAATTTTTATCTTCCCAATCCAGAGTGCAATGAAGTCAAGCCATTAACTGAAATAAAATGGTTTGATCAAGAAGGTATTTTACAGTTTGAGGGAGATGAACGCTTCGATGAAGCCTTTCTCTTTGAAGCCGATTCACCAGATGTCATAGGTGTTGCCGCTTTGGATGGTGAGCACATCATGGGCATGGCGGGTGCTAGTCGAGACTGTGAAGGGCTCTATCAAATTGGGATCAATGTTTTGCCAGAATATGAGGGTAGAGGGATTGGGACCAATTTAGTTGCTATTATTAAACAAGCGTTATTAAGCCGTGATATAGTGCCCTTCTACGGAACCCAAATGTCGCATCTTATCTCGAGGAATACAGCCATCAATGCAGGGTTTTTCCCAGCTTGGTCAGAACTATGTTCTAGGAAAATGGATTAGAATAGAGCTTTATTATTTCAAATCTATACAATCTTTTAATGCGCAATTGTGCAGGTTAAATTAAATATAAAAAGAGATCGTGCTTATGAAAATAGTAGCGGTTTCTTTTTTTTTGGATTGAAATCGATCTTTGCCGCTTACAAAATGATACTTTTGTCTTATTTTATATACATAATGTTATTTTAAATTGTAAATTGAGGTATAATAGATCAAAATGTAAATACTTTGTACAACTAATGCATCAAGTGGCAGACTAGGAGGGGCATATGAGCCCATTATATCTGAGGGTAAAACGATAGGGATTATTTTTATTGGTGTTAGTACTCAAGTTGTGGAAGAGACGATTAATAAAACGCTGTATTCCTTTATGTGGGTTTTTTTAGGGTTTCTAATGCTTGCACTGATCTTTAGCATTATCGTGACCCTATTTATGGGCACAAAAATTTCAAAACCTCTGGTGAGATTGACCGAATTCTCAAGTGCATTAAAAGAGGGTAATTTAAGTATTCAAATAGATGCCAACTTAATCCAAAATAGAACTGAAATTGGTAAATTGGCAAGTGGGTTTGAGCATATGCGATTGAATCTACAAAGTCTCGTGGATGATATTCAAAAGGTATCCAAAGAAGTTTTAAGTTCATCTCATGAGTTAGAAGGTATTTCATCCGATACGGTGACTGCAGGTGAAAATGTTTCCAGAAATGTAATAGAAATTGCCAAAGGCGCATCGGAACAGGCAGAGAATACAGAATCCGGGACAGGGGATGTCATTAAACTGGGACAATTGATAGAAGAAAATGCCTCAAGTTCAGAGCAAGTGACCTCAATTGTAACTGGGATCATTGATGCCATGAATGCATCTGCATCATCGGCAAAGGCACTTTATCAAATTGCAAGTCAGTTAAATGAGCGTGCAAATAAATTTAGCCTTTGATTCATTTAAAGCAAAGGGAACTTGGGACACACGAATCATAGGTATAATTTTAGTAAAAGGTCCGAATAAAAAATAAGGGGAAATAGAGATGAAAATAGTTGTGCTTGATGGTTACACTTTAAATCCAGGAGATTTATCTTGGAACCTAAAAGTTTGATTTAATGTACTCAAATCCAAATAAGTACATATTTTTTTGACTGAACAGCGCTTAAACTATTGATTTTACTGCATTTCCTATTGATTTTTAAATTGAGTATATGTTATAATTTATATATACTCAATTAGGAGGTGCCCCAAATGCCAGCAAAAGCATCCGGCGAGGTCAAAACTCGCATCATTCATAGTCCTCAGAAGAATGGAGATATCTACGTTCTTGAGCGAAAAACCGTTTATGATCCAGTGAAAAAATATAATAAAGTTCTTTCCACTAAGTTGGTATCCAAAATTCCAAAAGGAACAGAAATTTCAGTACCAACAAGACCAAAGCGAACAATAAAGTCAAATGAACATGAAAATGTATCAAATGAAACTCTGAAAAAAACTACTTTTCAGACGAATCAAATCATTGCCTCACGTAAGCGAGTTGGCATGATGAATATTATAGACCATATAGGCAAGGCTTCAGGAATAGATGCTACCCTATATGCAAACACTGACATCGGAACTGCGCAGAAGATCATATCTTTAGCGAGATATCTCTTGGCATCAGATGGTCAAAGCC